>NZ_AP024648.1:0-1349533 GCF_019977255.1 Arthrobacter sp. StoSoilB13
AGCTGCTCCAGTGGCGTTACCCAAGCTGCCTGACGGTAAGCTCGATTTATGCAGGAGACGAAGCCGCACCGGCAGCGAAAACGTGCCCGCTTTGTGGTTCCAAGCCGCAGCGACTCCCTGCTTCGTAACTTCACGGAGGTTGTAGGCGGGCCCTTGGGGCCGCCACTCTGCTCCAGGACAGATCTCCCCCGCGCCGTTCACGGTTGAACGCGTCCTCGTTGTCCTCACAGTGATCGCTGCCCTGCTTGCCGTGCTGGCGAAGGACTATTGCCGCGTCAATGGCTGGGAGACGCCCACACAGTTTTACGCCACGTGCTACTCCGACTTCCCTGAGCTCTTCCGCAACCGTGGCCTGGGCGATGGCGTGTTCCCCTTCTTCACGCAGGGCAGCTTGTTTGAGTACCCGGTCCTCATGGGGATCATCGCAGGCTTGACCGCGCTCCTCGTACCAGGACAAGGGCCGGGCACGGAACGCATTCTGGGCTACTTCGACGTCAACGCAATGCTGATTGTTGCCGTATGGATAATTACCGTCCTCCTGACCGCCCGAATGAACAAGCGTCGCCCCTGGGATGCCGCCATGGTGGCCCTGGCCCCCGGAATCGTGCTTGCGGGGTTCATCAACTGGGACATGTGGGCTGTGGCCCTGCTCGCGTTGGCCATGTACTTCTTCTCCCGCGACAAGTTGATCCTGGCGGGAATCTGCATCGGGCTGGGAACGGCCACCAAGCTGTACCCCGTCCTCATTCTCGGTGCCATTTTGGTGTTGGCGCTACGCACTGGTCGTCCTCGGACCTTCTGGATGACTGCCGCTGCGGCTGCCGCGGCATGGCTGGCCGTCAACCTGCCCATCGCCGCGATGAACCCATCAGGCTGGCGCTACTTCTTTGAATTCACCCAGGAACGGCCCGCCGGATACAGCTCGCCGTGGTTCGCGTTCAACCTCGTGGCCGATCGGCTTCATTGGACCCAACTTGACGCCGCCACTATCAACTCGCTTGCGCTGAACCTCTTTGTCATTGCGTGCGCATTGATCGGTGCACTGGCTTTGACGGCGCCCAGGCGCCCCCGCATCGCCCAGCTGGCCTTCCTGATTGTGGCGGGGTTCATCCTCACAAACAAGGTGTACTCCCCCCAGTTCGTCATCTGGCTCATTCCCCTCCTTGCCCTTGCGAGACCGCGCTGGCGGGACTTCCTGGTTTGGCAGGCGGCTGAAGGCCTGCACTGGGCTGCCATTTGGATGTACCTGGGCATGGCCACCAGCGGTGGATCCGTGCAGCACAACATTGATATGTCCTACTACGTACTGGCTGTGGCGCTGCACATGGTTGCAACGGCGTACCTGATGGCCAGGGTGGTGATGGATATCCTGGATCCAACGCAGGATCCCCTACGCGCTTTGGGCGAAGACGATCCCCATGGCGGGCCCTTCGAAGGCACCAGGGATTGGCTCAGGATTAACCTTCTTCATCCGTCCATGTCGGTTCTGCCCTGGCGTTCAATGGTTGAGCCTGCCGCACCCAAAGCACCCAAAGCACCCCAACAGTCGGAGGTGGGTAGCGATGGCTGATGTCGCCGTCGTTGGTTCTGGTCCCAATGGTCTGGCCGCGGCAGTGACCATGGCCCGCGCCGGGCTGGAGGTGCATCTGTACGAGGCCGCCGATGCCATCGGAGGCGGGACCCGGACAAGCGAGCTGATCGAACCGGGATATCTGTACGATGTATGCTCCGCGGTGCATCCAATGGCATTGGCGTCTCCTTTCTTCAAGGAATTCGACCTGTCTAAGCGCATTGAGCTGCGCGTGCCTGACGTCCAGCACGGCACGCCGTTGGACGTGGGAGGTGCCGCCCTCGCGTACCAGTCGTTGGAACGGACCACCATGGAGCTGGGGGCGGACGGCCCAGCGTATCGTCGCCTGATTGCGCCGCTCCTGGCACGCGTGAATGGCGTGGTGGACTTTACGTCGAACCAACTGCTCCGCGTGCCCAAGGATCCCCTTGCTGCTCTGTTGTTTGGGCTCGCGACCCTTGACCAAGGAACACCGTTCTGGGGCCGGCGCTTCCGTGAAGAAGCTGCTCCGGCTTTGTTGACCGGCGTAATGTCCCACGCGTTGGGTTCCCAGCCCGCGCTTAGTTCCACGGGTGCCGGACTCTTGCTCGCCGTCCTGGCCCACGCCGGCGGATGGGTGGTGCCCGTGGGCGGATCCGCGGCTATCGCAGGTGCAATGGCCGAGGACCTCGTTGCCCACGGCGGCACCATCCACACCGGTGAGCGCGTGGATTCTTTCGACCAGGTCAGGGCCGGCAAAAGCCATCCTGCTGGATGTTGCTCCTCCGACGCTCGCACGTCTGGGTGGTGCTGAAATACCGGACAACTATCGTCGGGCATTGGATGCATTCCGCTTCGGGAATGCAGCCTGCAAAGTCGACTACATCCTCTCCGAACCTGTTCCCTGGCTTGCCCCTGGCCTGAGGCGGGCGGGGACGGTTCACGTGGGCGGTTCGCGAATGGCCATGGCCGAATCCGAGAACCTCGTGGACATGGGCAAACACCCAACGGAGCCCTACGTGCTGGTTTCCCAGCCGTCCCTCGTGGACTCGTCGCGGGCACCGGCCGGGCGACACGTTCTGTGGACGTATTGCCATGTGCCGGCTGGCTCCGATGTGGACATGGCCGAAGCCGTCACTGCACGGATTGAGCGATACGCTCCAGGCTTCCGGGACGTGGTGGTTGCCTCGAAGACCACGACGGCGGCTGATCTGGCCGCGTACAACGAGAACTACGTGGGTGGCGACTTCAGCGCAGGTTTGTTGGATATGCGGGGTCTGGTGCAGAGGCCAGTAGTGTCCAATGTTCCGTGGCGTACACCGATGCCGGGCGTCTACTTGTGTTCTTCATCCACCCCGCCCGGGCCTGGTGTTACAGGGATGCCCGGGTACCATGCGGCGAAGCATGCCCTCAAGGACATATTTCAGATGCCGGTACCCGGGCTCGGCCTGACTGTCGGTTAGCTGGTGTTTTGCAGCCGCGAAACGTTAGTTTGCAGCCGTGAAGCGTGCCCGGCGGTGGGCCGGGCTTTCGATTTCATCCAGCATGGCGACGGCGTAGTCCTGCGAGGAAATGGTGGTGCCGGCAGGAGTGTCCTTGGCCACGTTGTATTTGCCGGTACGCTCACCGGGCTGGATAACGGCAGCGGGGGCAAGGACCGTCCAGTCGACGTCCTCGGGAGTCTGCTTGACCGCTTCCAGTGCCTTCGCGGCGGTGGTGGCTTCCGCCTTGTATGCCTCGGGGAAGTCCGGGGAATCGAGGAGTCGGACGCCGTCCACCTCGAGAGTGCCTGCACCGCCAACGATCATGAGGCGGGTTCCTTCGGCGTTGCTGTATGCAGTGGCCATGGCATCGAGCCACTCTCCATGGTCCCCGCCGGTGCGGCTGGGACCCGTAGCCAGCACAACGACGTCGTGGTCCTTTGCAATGGAGGCGAAGACCTCCGCGTCGGCCAAATCGGCTGCCTGGGCCGTTGCGCCGGTGATCTCGGCGCCCTTGCGGGAGATGGCCGTGACTTCGTGGCCGCGGGTGATGGATTCATTGACGATTTCACTGCCGACCATGCCCGTTGCGCCGTAGACTGCGATTTTCATGACTCTCCTTTGGATTGCTATCCTTGCGATAACACGAAGGTATCTATTGGATACTGATAGCTTCAAAGGAACTGAGTTACCTCATGGATACTAATGCCCTGCCAGGGAACATCCTGGATCCCAATTGCCCATCCCGCGTGATCTTCCAAAGAATCGGCGACAAGTGGGCGTCTTTGGTGATCCAAGTCCTCGGTGACGGGCCCGTGCGGTTCTCGGAGCTGCGCAAGATGGTCCACGTTGTCACGCCGAAGGTCCTGACGCAGACGCTGCGTGCCCTGGAACGCGATGGGCTCATTACGCGGACCGTCCACGCCCAGGTGCCGCCGCGGGTGGATTACGAACTAACGCCGATGGGTGAATCCCTCCTGCAGCCCCTCACCCTTCTACGTCAGTGGGCGGAGAGCCACGTCCCTACGATTCTCGAAGCCCGCGATACGTACGACGAGGCGCAGGACGATCTGCTGCTCGGCTCACCCAACTAAGTAGCAGTTAAGCGCGTTCTGAACGTCCAAAACGCGCTCTACTGCGACCTAGTTGGGCAGAACGGACGGGTGGATGGCGGGGCTGATTCGTCCGTCACGCATGGTGGCCACTGAGTCTGTGAGGGGCAGGAATTCGGCGTCGTGCGTGACCATCACAGTAGCGGTGGAGAACTCGTCCGTAATCCGCCGCAACAACCTGACGATCGATTCACTGCGTTCGTGGTCCAGGGCTGCGGTAGGTTCGTCCACCAGCAACACGGTGGGGCGGCCCATGAGCGCCCTGGCGATGTTCACCCTCTGACGCTGCCCGCCCGATAGCTGGTGCGGCCTCTTGTTAGCCGATGCGGCCAAGCCCACGATCTCCAGGAGTTCATGCGCTTTGCCAAGGGGCCGCGCGGACAGCCTTGCCGCGCAGGTGGTCCCGGATAAGCAGCTGCTCGACGGCGGTCAGGGACGGAAGAAGATTGGGCTGTTGGAAGATGATGCCCACCTTGTCGCGCCGCAGGGCTGTGCGTTCGGCATCCTTGAGCGCGGAAACGTCCTGGCCATCGATGACGACGAGTCCGGAGGTGGGCTTCACGAGCGTGGCCGCAACAGCCAACAGCGAGGATTTGCCGGAACCGGACGGACCCACCAAGGAGAGGAACTCGCCCCGCCCAACTGCAAGGCTTACAGCGTCCAGGGCCTTGAGCGTGGAATCGCCGTCGGGGTACTCCAGAGTGATGTTGATGAGGTTCAAAGCAGGGGTCACAATGTATGCCTTTCTGGGAATGTTCAAGACCTAGTTACCGCCGAGGGCAAACAGTGGATCGACTTTGGTGACATTGCGGACCGCGAGGACAGCGCCGCCCAGGCCCCAGGACAACGACGCCGGCAACGGGCACCAAGGTGGTCAAAGGCGTGACGAGGAAAGGCGCTGCGCTGGCCGCGAAAAGTCCGCCCGCCAAGCCCAGCAAACCGCCACATGCTGCTCCGGTCAGCAGCACGATTGCGGCCTGGCCCAACGCATCACGGAGGACGTACCCGGAAGAGCCGCCAAGTGCTTTGAGGACCGCGATGTCACGAGTCCGCTGCACTGTCCACACGGTAAGGAAAGCCACGATCACCAAGGCAGAGATTCCGTAAAGAAATGCCTGCATGAGCATGAGTGAACCGTTCTCACTCTTGTACGAGGCCAGAGCCTGGAACGAGCCGACGGGATCCATGCTCACCGTGCCAGCCGCAGCGTTGGCGGCATCAACGCTGACTGAAGCACCGGCGTCGTAATTTACGGCCAGGACCGTGGCGGTGCCCTCAGGAGCGTGGGCGATCTTCCGCCAGGTATCGAGCGTCGTCCAGGCCACGCCGGTGTGCGAGTACCACTGGTCCTGCACAACTTCTGAAACAGTCAGCTCCGTCCCGCCGACGCGGACACGGCTGCCGACCTGGAGCCCCAGGTCCTTGGCCACGGTTTTGCCGATCACGACCGTCCCGTCCTGGACGGGGGCAGGAGCCGTCAAACCGCCAAAGATTGCGACATTTGCGGTCCCGTTTGGAGCACCACCGCCAGCCAAGGATTGGATGGGGGTTTGGCTGATGCCGACGGCGTGTGCTGATGAAACGCCGGGTTGCTCCCGCCAGGCCTCGAGCTGGGCATTGGAAACCTCAGACTCGGTGTAGGAGGCCTTCGGCTCCCCGCCCGCCGGTGCACCGAAGACGATCTGCTGTGCGGGCAGTGATTCAATAGCCGATGTCGACTGGTTTCCGAGTCCCGCAGTAAGCCCCGAAAGCATGACCAGCAGCAGGGTAATAAGGGCCACAACGCTTCCCATGAGTGCGAAGCGGCCCCTGGCGAAGCGGATGTCGCGGATGGCTAGAAACATCAGAATCCTTTGCTTGGATGCGGGCTTGGTCCCGGCTGAATCCACTCTTCCGTCCAATGGATCCGGGCACATCGGGAACCTGATGGATTCGAGCACTTCGAGGGGTTGAACCGGCCATCATCCGATTGGTTGATTCCTGCCTCGGGACGCGGAATTTCGAGGGAGTGGAGCGACGGGCGGGGATAGGCTGGGACGCATGCAGGAGACTCCTACCGGCACCGCCACCATCCTCCGTGTGCTGCGGATAAGTCTCCATGTTGGCTTCGCCGTGCTGCTGCTGGTGGCAGTGGTGCGGCTCCTGGCAGGCACTGCGGGCAGCCCGTCGCCGTTGGCGGTCATTGGTGGACTGGCGCTGTCAGCCGCCTTGGCCCTGGTGTACCTCGTGGGAACCGTCCTCGAGAAACGCCACGCGGGCAATGCCACCCGGTTCGATCCCACACCTTACTCAGGCTGGTGGCTTGGTGCCGTGATGGTCCTGTGGCTGATGCTTCTGCTGGTCAGCGGCGATTTCACATGGGTTGCCTTCCCACTCTTCTTCCTCCAATTGCACATACTCCCCCGGCGCCTCGCCTTGCCGGCAATCGTGGTGAGCACGGCTCTGCTGATTGGTGCTCTCTGGTTTCACAGCCGGGGCCCGGCCGACGGCGGTCTGCAGCTCGCGATGGTTCTGGGACCCATATTCGGGGCTGGGTTTGCTGTGGTCACCGGACTGGCATACCGTGCCTTGTTCCTGGAGGCCGAGCACCAACGCATTGTTGCTGACGATCTCCGGCGAACACGGGCAGAATTGGCCAAGACCCAGCATGACGCCGGGGTCCTGACAGAGCGCGAACGGCTGGCCCGGGAAATTCACGACACCTTGGCGCAGGGATTCTCCAGCATCATCCTGATGGGCAGGTCTGCGGGGAAAGCGTTGGACGAGGGGGACCTGAAGACCGTGAATGAACGGTTGAGGATCGTACAGGAGACCGCATCAGCCAACCTTGCCGAGGCCCGGAGCTTCGTCCGCGATCTTCGGCCACCCGCTTTGGAAGAGTCTGGTCTGGTGGATACCTTGCGGAGGCTTTGCGAAAAGACCGAGACCGAAGCAGCCGCCCGGGGAACCGCACTGCGCTGCCGTTTCGAGCTTGTGGGCACGCCCCTGGACCTGCCCAATGCTTACCAGACCACCCTGCTTCGGGCCGCCCAGGCTTCCCTTGCAAACGTATGGGCGCACGCCCGCGCAAGTGCCGTCGTCGTGACTTTGTCCTTCCTCGGTTCGGAGGTAACCCTGGATGTTTTCGACGACGGCATCGGTTTTGAACCGTCGACGGCGGCCGGTACAGCGCGCGGCGACGGCACCGGCGTCGGGCTTCAAAGCCTTCGCGAACGCCTGGCTGCGCTGGATGGCAGCCTGGATATCGAATCGGCGCGTGGCGAGGGAACAGTGGTTGCCCTTCGGGTGCCGCTGCCTGCCCGGGAGGGCGGGGCATGAGTGACATCCGCATCCTCCTGGTGGACGACCATCCTGTTGTGCGGGCCGGACTCCGGGCGATGCTCGCCGATTTTCCTGGTGTCAGCGTGGTGGCCGAGGCCGCGGACGGTGACGCGGCTCTGGCCGAACTGGGCAGGTTGAACACCCAGGGCGAGCCTGTGGACCTGGTGCTGATGGACCTGCAAATGGGTACCGGTATGGACGGCGTGACGGCCACAGGCAAGATCAAAGCAGGGCTGGCCGGGACTCCCCCGCCGCCTGTCCTTATCCTCACCACCTACGACACGGACGCTGACATCCTCGCCGCTGTTGAGGCCGGCGCCAGTGGCTACATGCTGAAGGACGCCCCGCCTGAACAGATCCAGCAGGCTGTGTTATCCGCGGCCGCCGGTCAAACCGCGCTGGCACCGGAAGTGGCGGCCCGGCTCATGGGCAGGATCCGGAATCCGTCACCTGCATTGAGCCCGAGGGAAGTCCAGTTGCTGGAACTCCTGGCCACCGGAATGGGCAACCGCGCCATGGCCAAGCAGTTGTTCATTTCCGAGGCAACAGTGAAGACGCACCTGGTGCATATCTACTCCAAGCTGGGCGTTGATAACCGAACCGCGGCGATAGCGGTGGCGGCGCAACGCAGGATCATTCGCGGCCACTGACGGCCACTGACGCCCAGGCGTCTTGAGGGACAGTTAGCGTCCTAATGAGGCCCCGACAAAGCAAGTGCCGTCCCCAGTGGCGAAGAAATTCTTTGTTAAACGATTGACCTTTTGCCTTTTTGCAGTGACGATTAGTGCACGTTTCGCCATGAGTTAGATCACAAAAAGTCACTCGTCGAAAGTTGGCCCCCATGTCCGCACCCCTCAAGGGCTTATCCAGTGCTGCGCCCAACAGCCCTGGATGCGTCCGCAATTCTTTCCTCAAGAAAGCAGCGTCCCTCGGATTGGCGTCGCTTCTGCTTGCTGGCGGCATCCCCGCCCTGACCTTCGCAACGGCAGCAAATGCCGCTCCCGGCGACCCCGCCCCCATCAAGGCAGTCACCCCTGAAGTACCTGTCGATGCAGCGGGAGTACCCCTCGGAGCGGTAACCGGATTCACCCAGTCCGGAAACGTCGTCGACCTCTCCACCGAGCGAGGCGCCATCCGCGTCACGTTCCTGGACGACGGCAACTTCCGCCTCGAAGCCGATCCCAGCGGCAAGTTCACCGACCCCGCCAACACCGATCAAGGGGACCCGGCACGGACTGCCAACATCGTGGTGGGGAAGGACAAGTTCCCCGGCAGCGCACCAACAGTCACTGACGGTGACTGGCTGGTCCTGAAGACTGCCAAGATCAGTGTCGAGATCAACAAGGCCACCACCCAACTCCGGCTGCTGAGGGCCGATGGGTCCCTGGTCTTCGAGGAGTCCGCCCCCATCACCTTTGGTGCGAACTCGGCAACACAGCACCTGGCCCCGCAGGACGGTGAGCAGTTCATCGGCGGCGGCATGCAAAACGGCCGCTCCGTCCACACCGGCGCGCTGATCAACATCGCCCGGAATTTCGACTGGGATGACGACGGCTATCCCAATGCGGTTCCGTACTATATGTCTTCCAAGGGATATGGCGTCCTGCGGGACACGTTCGCCCGCGGCTCCTACAATTTTGGTGGCCAACCCACCACCACCCATGAGGAAAAGCGCTTCGACGCCTACTACTTCGTGGGCGACTACAAGCAGTCCCTGAACGCTTACACCACGTTGACCGGCAAGCCGATGATGCCGCCGGTCTACGCCTTGGAATACGGCGACGCCGATTGCTACAACCGCTCCAACCCCGGCTATTCGTCATCGGGATTCGGCGATCCCGACGGCGCCAAGCAGCGCACGCCCGACGCCATCAAAACGGCACGGAAGTTCGTTGAGAACGACATGCCCGCGGGCTGGATGCTGGTCAATGACGGCTACGGCTGCGAGTATCAGCAACTTCCCGAAACCGTGAGCAACATCGAGGAAGAAACAGACCTCAAAGTTGGTCTGTGGACGCAGCGTTCCCTCACCAACCAAGAATACGAAGTAGGCGAGGGCCGGTGTCCGCCTGCGCAAGCTCGACGTCGCTTGGGTGGGCCAGGGCTACCGTCAGGCACTCACCGGCTGCGAAGCTGCGCATGGAGGGATCGAGCAGTACTCGAACGCCCGCGGCACGTCCTTGATGGTTGAAGGTTGGGCCGGCTCGCAGCGTTGCGGCATGCAGTGGACGGGTGACCATTCAGGAAACCTCGACGCCGTTCGCTGGCAGGTCCCGGCCCTCACCGGTGCCGGCAACTCGGGCCTGGCGTTCACCACCGGCGACGTGGATGGCATCTTCGGCGGATCCCCGGAGTCTTACGTCCGCGACCTCCAGTGGAAGGCCTTCGCCCCGGCGCTCTACTCGATGTCCGGCTGGGCAGCGACGGACAAGCGTCCATGGCTTTACGGCGAGGAAGCCACTGCCATCAACCGTCAATACCTTCAGCTTCGGCAGCAGCTCATGCCGTTCATCTACTCACTCGCGCACAACGCTTCTGACACAGGCGTCTCCATGATGCGTTCCATGGCCCTCGAATTCCCTGACCAACAGTGGTCTTACGGCGCCGAGGCGAATAACCAATTCATGCTCGGATCCGACTTCCTGGTGGCCCCGGTCTTTACCCAGACCGACGTCCGCAACGGCATCTTCCTTCCTGCCGGCGAGCAGTGGGTGGACTACTGGACAGGCAAGCTATACCAGGGTGGCCAGATCCTCAACGGCTACAACGCACCACTGGACAGGCTGCCGGTATTCGTCCGTGCAGGTGCGGTGATCCCACAAGGCATCGTGGCCCGCAACGCGTCCTTGGTTCCCGAAGATTCCATGATCACTTTGGATATCTACGCCAAGGGGCAAAACACTTTCACCCTGTACGAAGATGACAAAGTCACGCGGGAATTCAAGGACGGAAAGTCTTCCACCCAGCTCCTCGCCGTGGAGGCACCCGGCACGGGCAACGGCAGCGTCAAGGTAACTATCGGTGAGCGAAAGGGCGAGTACACGGGCAAAGCTGCCGCCCGCCCCTACCAGCTCAGGGTCCATGCAGGTGCGGCGCCCAAAGACGTCAAAATTGGAGGCACCACACTGGCCCGGCACGGCACCAGGGACGCCTACGATGCCGCTGCCGCCGGCTGGTTCTTCGATGAGGCCAACAACGGTACCGTCCTCGTGAAGACAGGTGTGATCGCCTCCAGCCAGTCAGCCACCATCCAGCTTCAGCAGGCCGGACCCCTGGGCGGCAAGAGCCAGGAAGATACGGCAGCCGAGGTGCGCGTAAGCACTGGCCAGCAGGTATTCCAGGACCAGGAAACCACCGTCACTGCAGATTTCGTAAACACCGGGATCAAGGCCAAGACAAACGTTGTGCTGACGCCGGTGCTGCCCGACGGGTGGACCGTCATCTCCTCCTCCGGGGCTACTGCCGCGAAGGTTGAGGGCGGCGCGACAGCCACAGCGACATTCGTCATCAAGCCCGGCCCCACCGCGAAGGCGGGTCAGCAGACCGTGCGGGTCTCGGCGTCGTACGCTGCTTCTGACTCAAGCGAGCAGTCGGTGACTGGGGGCAACCAGATCTACGTGGCCTATGGCTCCTTGGCAGCTGCGTACAACACCGTCGCCGTGACCACAGTGGCGGGGAAGGCGCTCGGAAACTTCGACGGCGGAGGGGCCACCTTCGCTGCCGAGCAGCTGGCTGCCGCTCCCATCCCGGCAGGCGGCGTACGGCCGGGCAGCACTGTGACAGTGGAAGCGGGCACGCCCAAGCAGGTGGACTACACGTGGCCCGCCGTCGGTGCTGACGTCCCCAACTCCGTTGCGCTGTCCGGACAGACAATCGCGGTCAAGGGTAAGGGAACGCACCTTGCTGTTCTCGGATCAGCGGCTGTTGGCAATGGAACAAGCCCTGAGTTGACCCTGACATATGCCGATGGAAGCATGGAAAAGCAGTCGATCTTCTTCCCCAACTGGTTGCAGCCCTCGGTCCTGAATGGCGCCGTGGTTGCGGTGTCCGAACAAGGCCGCAACAACGCAAACGGACCGTCGCCGGAATACACGCAATACAAGTACCAGGCGTTCTCCAACACGGTCCGGCTCAACCCCACGAAGGAACTTGCCTCTGTCGCGCTGCCCACAGACACGCGGGTGAAGTTCTTTGACTGGAAGGTTACTTCGCAGCCGCTGCCCGACGTGCCGCACGGATCGGTCTACGCGTCTGAAACTCCGTGGATCCAGGCCATCAACGGCTACGGCGTGATCGGCAAGAATGTGGCAAACAAGGATTCGGCGTCGTCACCGGACAAACCGCTGACCATCAACTACATCGATCCTGCAACAGGCCAGCAGCCTTCCTTCGCAAAGGGTCTGGGCGTTCACGCGGCCTCCAGGATCACGTATTACCTGGGCGGAAAATGCACGTCGTTCACCTCGCAAGTGGGCCTGGAAAGCGGCTTCGGTGGCAACATCATCTTCAAGGTCAATACCGACGGCGTGAACAAGTACCAGTCGCGAACGTACACGCCCGGGTTCGCTCCGGAAGCCGTTTCCGTAGACCTGACGGGTGCGGCATACGTGGAACTCGTGGTGGACCCCTCCGGATCCATCAACGGCGCGCACGGTGTCTGGGGTGATGCCAGGTTCACGTGTGCCCCGTAATCTGACTCGCCAGAGCCCGCCCGCCCAGCTCCTTTGGGTGGGGCGGGTCCGGGTTGTGGTCCCGGAGAGAAACTGTCGGGGGAACGGGGCATAATGTCGCAAATGGGGAAAATGAGAACACGGAATCTTGTCCTTGGCTTCGTAGCGCTGGTGATGGTTGGTTCGCTGACGGCCTGTGATGACGGCCGCGCCGGTGCGAAAAGTGCAGCGAAGCAGCTCGCCTCCTCTCTGGCCGCGCTCGACGTCGGTTCACTCGCCGTAGAGGGCAAGGACGCTTCCGCGGCCAACGATCAACTCAAAGCGGTGTTTGAGGGACTCGATGCCAAGCCATCGGTTCAGTCAGGTGACGTGAAGCTCGACGGCGAGACCGCCACCTTCCCTTTGAACTACAGCTGGAACATTGGCTCAGCAAAATGGGAGTACAGCTCCGAGGCCACGTTGAAAAAGTCCGGCGATAAATGGGCTGTCCAATGGAATCCCCAGCTCCTTGCCCCGGAGCTTTCGGACGGCGAGACGCTCTCCGTCAAGACGGTTCCTGCCCAGCGCGGACAGATCCTCGGCGCAGGGGATGCCCCCATTGTCCAAGACCGTCCGGTTTTCCGCGTTGGTATCGACAAAACCAAGCTTGCCGCTGATCAGGCGGATTCCGCCGCGCGGGCAATGGCTGCTTTGCTCGGCCTTGACGTTGAAGAGTATGCCAAGCAGGTGGCAGCCTCGGGTCCACAGGCTTTCGTGGAGGGCATCGTCCTCCGCGCCTATACCCCCGAAATTACCGAAGCAAAGATCACTGCCATTCCGGGCGGCGTGAGCATCCTGGACTCCATGGCGTTGGCACCAACACGCACCTTCGCCAGGGCACTCCTGGGAAGTGTCGGCCAGGCCAGTGCAGAGCAAATTGAAAAGTCCAACGGTGCCCTGCGGGCCGGGGACACCACAGGAACCGGCGGCCTTCAACAGAAATACGATTCTCTGCTCCGCGGGAAGGACGGCGTGGAGGTGGTCGCCAAGCAGGAAGCGAAGTCGGAAGGCGAGACCCCTGCAAGCAAAGTATTCTTCTCGTCCCTCCCTGTGCCCGGAACAACCCTCAAGACCACGCTTGACCTGAAGCTGCAGCAACTGGCCGAAGAGACGCTTGCCGGGGTTGGGCCGGCGTCCGCCATCGTGGCGCTTAAGCCGTCTACCGGAGCTGTTCTGGCGGCCGCGTCCGGTCCGGGCAGCAACGGCTACAACACGGCGATGCTTGGCCAATACGCTCCGGGGTCCACGTTCAAGATCGTCGATTCCCTGGCGCTGTTCCGCGACGGCGCGACGCCTGATTCCAAGGTCGAATGCACCCCGACGCTGACAGTTGACGGCAGAACCTTCAAGAACTCCGAGGGCTACCCGGAAAGCTCCTTGGGTTCCGTAACGCTGCGGGACGCTTTTGCCCATTCCTGCAACACCGCTTTCATCAATGCCCGTGACACGGTCAGCCAGGACCAGCTCGAGTCTGCCGCCATGGCATTGGGCGTGGCCGTGGAAGCGCCCAAGCTGGGCGCCGACGCCTTCCTCGGTTCAGTCCCCGGCGCCGCAGAGGGAACCGAGCACGCGGCATCCATGATCGGCCAGGGGAAGGTGCTCTTCTCCCCACTGTCTGCGGCGATCATGGCAGCCTCCGTTGGCAACGGCGCTCCGGTGTCCCCTCAACTCGTGCTGAACCCTGAAGCCGGGAACTCCAGCGCGGCAGCTACGCCCACGGAAAGTGGCAGCGCGCCGGCGTCGTCCGCTTCCGTTAGCGCAGCGCCCGCGTCACCGCCCTCAAGCAAGCCGATCACCAAGGAAGAAGCGGCCGCGCTATCCGACATGATGCGGGCCGTGGTTACCTCCGGGCATGCTGGATTCCTCGCCCAGGTGCCGGGAGCGCCCGTCGGGGCAAAAACGGGTACTGCTGAGTTCGGCAATGAGGACCCGCCCAAGACCCACGCGTGGATCGTTGCCGTCCACGGAGACCTGGCGGTTGCTGTGTTCGTGGAAGACGGCGGCCTGGGGGCAACCACCAGCGGCCCGTTGTTGAAGTCGTTCCTCACCGCCGCCGGCTAAATCGGGAGAAGCCATGGGAAGCAGCACGCAGTGCGTTGTAGTTGGCGGAGGTCCGGCCGGGATTGTGCTGGGCTTGCTCCTTGCCCGGGCCGGAGTTGAAGTCACTGTGTTGGAGAAGCACGCCGACTTCCTGCGGGACTTCCGTGGCGATACTGTGCACGCCTCCACTATTCGACTCCTCGACGAGTTGGGGTTGGGCGAAGGGTTCCGGCAGCTACCGCAGAGCAAGCTGGGTAATTTCCAGCTGCCTGCAGGCACCGGGGATTCCGTGATCCTCGCTGATTTCGGGCTCCTCAAGGAGCCGTACAACTATGTGGCAATGGTGCCGCAATGGGACTTGCTGAACTTTCTGGTGGAGGCAGCCAAGCAGGAACCCACGTTCACGTTGCGGATGAACACTGAGGTCACAGAGCTGCTCCGCGACGGGTCCGGCGCAGTATCGGGTGTGGCGTACAGAACCCGGGACCCCCTCACCGGCGAAAACCTGGGGACGGGCGAACTGAAGGCTGCATTGACGGTGGCGTGCGACGGCCGTAGTTCGATGCTTCGTGCACGGGCGGGTTTGGTCCCACGCGAATTTCCGGTGCCGTTCGACACGTGGTGGTTCCGGCTTCCGAGGAACGCCGATGAAAGGGATCCCGTGGCGTCGATTGCCCCGAGTTTCGGGACTTCGGACGTTCTGCTGAGTTTGACCCGCAAGGACTTTTATCAGATCGCCTACCTCGCGGCCAAGGGACTGGATCCGAAGTTGCGGGCAGAAGGCGTAGAAGCGTTTCGTGCACGCGTCGCAAGGTTGCGGCCAGACCTATCAGACCGTGTGGACAACATCCGCTCCGTGGATGATCTCCACCTGTTGGACGTGAAGCTCAACCGCTTGTCCGAGTGGCACAAGCCGGGCCTGCTGCTTATTGGCGATGCTGCCCATGCGATGTCCCCCGCCGGTGGGGTGGGGATCAACCTGGCGGTGCAGGACGCCGTCGCAGCGGCCCGGATCATTGCTTCGCCGCTGCTGAGTAAAACGCTGGACGACCGCCACCTCGCCGCCGTCCAGAAGCGGCGCTGGCCTCCAACCGTGATTGTGCAGACGTTTCAGCGGGTGCTGCATCGCGTTATCTTCGCACAGGTCATGGCGGGCAAGCAGCCAAAGCCCCCCAAGCTGTTGCTCATTGTGCTCCGTAATTTTCCCGGCCTCCGGAAGTTGCCTGCACGGATGATTGCCTTCGGCCCACGACCCGAACATGCACCGCAGTTTGCCCGGCGAAAGCCTGACGCTTAGCTCACTCGGGGCACCCAGGCCAAAGTTCCGCCGTCGGGCCTTAATACCTGGGCATGGGAAGATTGGGCGGTGGCCCATATTGACGTTTCCGGCATCGACTACTTCCTCTCCGACGGCACCCAGCTGCTCAACGGCGTGACTTTCAAGGTGCCTGATGGCACTAAGACCGCGTTGATTGGGCCCAACGGAACCGGCAAAACGACGCTGTTCAAGATCATTTCCGGCGACCTCACACCCGACGAAGGCGTCGTAGGCAAGTCCGGGAACATGGGCATCATGCGGCAGTTCGTGGGCCAGGTCCGGGATGAATCAACCGTCCGGGACCTGCTGGTCTCAACGGCCCAAGCCGGGCTGGCGGCAGCTGCCAAAGCGGTTGAAGAGGCCGAACTCGCCATGATGGAGCACGACGACGAACCCACCCAGATGAAGTACGCCCAGGCGATCGTGGATTGGGGAGACGCCGGCGGTTACGACGTCGAGACGGTCTGGGACGAGGTCTGCATGGCGGCTTTGGGAATATCCTTCGACAAAGCACAGTTCCGACGTGCCTCCACGTTGTCCGGTGGCGAGCAGAAACGCCTCGTGCTGGAAGCCCTGTTCGCGGGCCCGGATGAACTCCTGCTCCTGGATGAACCGGATAACTACCTTGACGTCCCCGGTAAGCGCTGGCTGGAGTCAAAGCTCAACGAATCCAAGAAGACCGTGCTGTTCATTAGCCACGACCGCGAGCTGCTCAACAACGCCGCCGGACGAATAGTCACGCTTGAACCAGGCATTAACGGTGCCGGTGCGTGGATCCACGGTGGCGGTTTCGGCTCCTACGTGGAGGCGCGTGCCGACAGGAACGCCCGGTTCGAGGAACTCCGCAAACGCTGGGACGAGGAGCATGTGAAGCTCAAGGAACTCGTCAACATGTACAAGAACAAGGCTGCGTTCCGGTCCGACATGGCCAACAGGTACCAGGCGGCACAGACGCGTCTTGCCAAGTTCCTGGAAGCTGGGCCGCCCGAGGCCCTGCCAATCGAGCAGAACGTCAAGATGCGCCTCAAGGGCGGGCGAACAGCCAAACGCGCCGTCGTGGCGGAGAAGCTTGAACTCACTGGGCTCATGAAGCCGTTCTCCACGGAAATCTGGTTTGGCGACCGTGTGGGCGTACTCGGTTCCAACGGTTCCGGAAAGAGCCACTTCCTGCGCTTGCTCGCCACCGGAGGCACCGACCCTGAGCGGGAGCACTTGCCGGTGTCGGACGTTGTCATTGCTGAAGTGCCGCACGAAGGAACTGTGAAGCTGGGCGCCCGTATCCGCCCGGGATTCTTCGCACAGACGCACGTTCGCCCGGATCTGCTGGGCCGGACTTTGTTGGAGATCCTGCACCGCGGCGATGAACACCGATCGGGCCTTCCCCGCGAAGCTGCCGCAGGTGCCCTGGACTCCTACGGTTTGGCTGGCCAATCGGAGCAAAAGTACGAGTCCCTGTCCGGTGGCCAGCAGGCGCGGTTCCAGATCCTCCTGCTGCAGCTGTCCGGAGCAACCCTCTTGCTCCTGGACGAGCCTACCGACAACCTGGATCTGCACTCCGGCGAGGCCCTGGAGAGAGCAATCGATGCTTTCGAGGGAACGGTCCTTGCTGTCACCCATGACCGCTGGTTCGCCAAGTCTTTCGACCGCTTCCTGATCTTCGGCTCCGACGGCAAGGTCTACGAGTCCGAGGAACCCGTCTGGGATGAGAAACGCGTGGAGCGCGCCCGCTAGTCCGCACGTTCTCTCACATCATTGCCCTTTTCGCCCGATGCTCTCTCAGTTGATGAGAGAGCATCGTGGTTTAAGGGGGGGGATGTGAGAGGGCATCGGGGGTTAAGGGGGTGGGATGTGAGAGAGCATCGGTGATCAAATGATCACATTTCATGATTAAATGAGCGTCGGCCTGATACCGTTGAACTATGGGAACTCCTGACCGCCATCGGCTCATTGGCGAGCTGCTGCGCAAACGCGAAGAAGTATCAGTGGACGAGCTGGTAGCAGCCACTGGAGCCTCGGGCGCCACGATCCGCCGCGACCTGGAAATTCTTGCGGCCAACGGAGTACTGAAGCGGGTGCACGGCGGTGCCCGCAGTTTAGTCGCGCGTGGTGACAACCCAGGCTATGGGCAGCGCGAACTGGAAGACCACGAGACGAAGCTCAAGATCGCAGCAGTTGTTGACGCTCTGCTGAAAGACCGCGAGCACGTGTGGTTGGACAGCGGATCCACTGCCACGGAAATTGCTCGGCGGCTGAGCCAGCGTGAACTCACTGTGATGCCGATGTCCTTGCACGGCGTCGAGGCACTGACCCACGCCAAGGAGGGCCGCCGGCCCGCAGCTCATTCTCCCCGGAGGAAGCCTCATTCCCGGCGAACAGTCTTTTCGCGGACCCATGACCGAGGCGAACATACGCTCGTTGCGATTCGACACCGCGGTGGTCACCCCGTGCGCCCTCAACCTCAAGGACGGACTGCTGGCCCATGACCTTGACGACGCCGCAGTGAAGCGCGCTGGCCTGGAATCGGCGTCGCGGGTCGTCGTTGCCTCCTCCGGCAGTAAGTGGAATGCCAGCGCGGTCGCCCTGGTTGCCGCGATAGAGGCCGTGGACGTCATCGTGACGGACCTGAAGCCATCCTCCGAAGATCTTGCCCGGCTCGACAAACTCTCTGTGGAAGTTGTGATTGCATGACCACCAGCACCAGAAGCACCACCAACGTCAACGCCGCGGCGGTGGCGACGTTCCTGATCTTCGCCATGAACGGCCTGGTGTTTGCAAGCTGGGCGGCACGCATCCCCGCCGTCACCGAAGCTCTCAGCCTAACGTCCGGCCAGATGGGCACCCTGCTGCTCTGCACCGCCGTCGGGTCCTTGATGGCTTTGCCTTCCGCAGGTTGGGTGGTGGGCCGAATCGGTACAGCCGGCACGGTTCGCCTCGCCGGGATCGTGGCGGGTGCCGCAGGTGCTGCGATTGCCTTCTCCCTCATGGCTGCATCGGTTCCGGCCACGGCCATCGCCCTCTTCTTCTTCGGCATTGGCATTGGGCTGTGGGACGTAGCCCAGAACATCGAAGGGGCCGACGTCGAACACCGGCTCAAGCGGACCATCATGCCGCAGTTTCACGCAGCGTTCAGCGGCGGGGCGTTTGTGGGTGCTTTGATCGGTGCGGGGCTCTCGCACCTTGGAGTTGGCCTCCCTGAGCACCTGCTTGTGATCGCCGGACTTGCTGTCCTCCTCGCGCTAACCGTGCCGCGGTACTTCCTGCCGCACGAAGCGTCAGTGGCTGAAACGCTCGACGACGGTGCGCCGGCTCCCAAGGGACCCACGGCTTGGCGGGACGGCCGGACGCTGCTCATCGGTGTGGTGGTTTTGGGTGCGACCCTTACGGAGGGGGCCGGCAATGACTGGATTGCCAAGGCGGCCGTTGATGGACTCGGTACCTCCGAAGCGACCGGCGCCCTGCTCTTTGCGCTCTTCGTTGCTGCCATGACCGGGATGCGGTTCCTCGGCGGCAAGGTCATCGACAGGTTCGGCCGCGTGGCTGTACTCCGTGCCAGCATGGCAGCGGCCGCGCTGGGCCTGCCGCTGTTCGTCTTCGCCGGCAACGTGGTGCTGGCTGGCCTTGGTGCCGCGCTTTGGGGCGTTGGTGCGGCGTTGGCCTTCCCCATGGGCATGTCCGCTGCGGCCGACGATCCCAAGCACGCAGCGGCACGCGTTTCCGTGGTCTCAACCATTGGCTACGTGGCGTTCCTGGCCGGCCCGCCGCTTCTGGGTTACCTCGGCGACCAAACCGGAATTCACATGGCACTGCTGGCGATCGGATTGCCTATTCTTGTTGCCCTGCTTCTTGCTGGCGTTGCACGGCCCTTGCGCGCCAAATAGCCGCCCGACCAGCGCTTTCATTCTCCTGAATGCATATGTTGCAGAACGGCCACCACAACAGCAGGACGACACCGGCTGCTAGGCACGCACCGCCGAGGACATCACTTAACCAGTGAGCGGACAGGTAGGTTCGGCTGACCATCATCGCGAGTATGCCAAGAACTGCCACCACTTTCGCCCACTGCCGGCCGATGAGCAACGCCATCACGACAAGGAAGGCGGTGGTCGCGGAAACATGCCCCGAAGGGTATGAGCCTGTATCAGAGAGGACCCTGGCGCCTTGAGGCCGATCACGCCCAACAAGTGCCTTGGCCAGTTGAGTGAGGCCCAGGGCAGCAAGGCCGGCGAGTGCAGAGAAGGCAGCAGCCCTGGGACGTCGCCAGAGGAGTAGCGCGGCCGCCAAAACACCATGCAGCACCAGCATGCCCACATACCCGGCCCAGTTGAGCGCCACGTTTACCGCGTCCCAGAACGGCGCGTGCAGGGTGAAGGAATAGGCCTGCCATGTTGTATCAATTCTGTTGAAGGCGGGCTCCCCTTGACCGGCCACAATCAGGCCTCCCGGTACCGCGAACGCGCACAGCAAAAGCAGGGCAGGCGTGACAATCTGCCAGCTGGGGCCGCTGGCGTGGACGCAGGACGCGAATCATTCACTCATCGTAGTCACGGCCGTTGGGCAAGGTTGGTGGAGTTCTGGAATGCCGCCGGGTCCTGCCGCCGGGCTCGCGCTACTGTGGTGGAATGCGAGGTTTCCTGGGCAAAGGCCCCAAGCACGTGGCAAGGTTCGATCATTTCCTTGTCAGGGCGGTTTCGCGCCAGCCGCAAGGCGAACATGATGATCTCTTCCGGCGGCTCTCAGCAGCGGCCACCAAGGGAAAGCTCTGGTTTGGCATCGCGGGAATCATGGCCACGGTTCCAGGAAAACCGCGCAGGGCGGCCCTGCATGGACTGCTTGCCCTGGGCGTTGCCTCCGGGGTCACTAACCTCATCTTCAAAACGGCGCTCCCCCGGCGGCGGCCTTTGCCGGAACACCTGCCCGTTTTCAGGTTCGTACACCCGCAGCCGGTCAGTTCCTCCATGCCATCCGGACACTCAGCTTCGGCCGTGGCTTTTGTCGTGGGAGCAGGGATGGTTTCGCCCGTCCTGGGCGCCGTCCTGGCGCCCATCGCCGCGGGCGTTGCGTATTCCCGTGTGCACACAGGTGCGCACTGGCCGTCAGACGTCGTGTTTGGTTCTGCACTTGGCGCGGGTGCTGCCCTGCTGACACGCACGTGGTGGCCAGCCAAGCCCGCCGAACCCAAACCCCGCCGGACGCCGGCAGAGGCCCCGGGAATTCCCGACGGCGAGGGGCTGAGCATCGCTGTTAATGTCCTGGGCGGTTCCTACTCCCCCGAAACCGGCGAACTGCTACAGGAGGTATTCCCCAAAGCGCATATTCAAGAAATCGCTGAGGGCGAGGATGTCGCCGCTGAGATTGAAGCAGCCGCGGCCCGGCCAGGCACCGTAGCGCTTGGCGTGTGGGGTGGTGACGGGACGGTTGGCACCGCGGCCGCTATCGCCGTCGAGCATTCCCTGCCTCTTCTGGTATTGCCGGGTGGCACCCTCAACCACTTTGCCCGTGACCTCGGGACCAATTCCATTGACGCCGCAATCAAGGCAGTCACAGAGGGGCAGGCCGCGCTTGTGGATTTCGGGCATGTTGCCGTCCATCGAGGTTTGCCTGACAACCCTGAGTCCAGTGAGATCGCCATGCTGAATACGGCCAGCGTGGGTGTCTATCCGAACCTCGTACGCCGCCGGGAGCGATTGCAGCCTGCCATGGGCAAACCCCTGGCCAGTCTGGTGGCATCGCTGCGGACTTTCGGAGTGAACTCGCCCACGACGCTCACCGTTAACGGCGTGAAGCACAAGCTGTGGATTCTGTACCTGGGACGTGGGCGTTACTACCCCAGCGACCATGCCCCACTTCGACGCCCTGTGCTGGACGACGGCGTCTTCGATCTCCGCATGATCACTGCGGATGAACCATTTGCCCGTGCCCGGCTGCTTTGGGCCGTCATGACAGGCACCGTTGCGGCTTCCAAAGTCACGCATCTGACCGAGGCCACTACCGTCACCATTGAGGCGATCGGAGAACCGTTGGTCCTCGCCGTGGATGGTGAGCCCAAGCCCGGGGTGCGCAGTGCCGTGTTCACCGTCAAGAGCCACGAGCTACGCGTGTACTGTCCGCTGCCGGTGGACCCAGCTTCGTAGCGTCATCCGGGAGGACTACCCTGACTGGACCCTGAATCATCCCTGAGACAGGCGATTTCCGCACCCTCTGTGACTAGCGTTGTCAGTACAGTCAACAACTCATCTGCACGTACACGTGCTCCGAGGAGGGAACGCTTCCATGATCGAAGCAACAGGCCTGACGAAGGTCTACGGCGAGAAGACCGCCGTCGGCGGTGTCAGTTTCACCGTCCAAGCCGGACGGGTAACGGGTTTCCTGGGCCCGAACGGTGCCGGCAAGTCAACCACGATGCGCATGATCATGGGACTGGATACTCCCACCGCGGGTTCGGTGACCGTGAACGGTGAACCGTTCGCCAAGCACGTTGCGCCACTGCGTGAAATCGGTGCACTGCTTGATGCCAAGGCGGTCCATACCAGCCGCACGGCGTACAACCACCTGCTCGCCATGGCCGCGACGCACAGCATCCCCAAGAGCCGGGTTCGGGAGGTCATCGAGATGACCGGGCTGGGAGAAGTCGCCAAGAAGAAGGTGAAAGGTTTCTCGCTCGGCATGGGCCAGCGCCTGGGCATTGCGGCAGCGCTGCTGGGTGATCCGCAGACCATCATCCTGGACGAGCCGGTGAACGGCCTGGATCCGGAAGGCGTGGTCTGGGTTCGCAACCTGGTCAAGTACCTCGCTTCCGAGGGCCGCACCGTGTTCCTGTCCAGCCACCTCATGAGTGAAATGGCATTGACTGCAGACCATCTGATCGTGATTGGCCGCGGCAAAATCATTGCGGATGCACCCATCGCAGAGATCATCACCGGCAAGGGCCACGCCCGCACACGAGTCCGCACGGACCAGCCGGAGCAGCTCATGCAACTGCTCGCAGGCACGGGTGTATCCGTGGAAGTCCACGAGCGTGAGCTGCTGGAAGTTTCGGGCCTGGATCCTCGCGGAATCGCCCGGACGGCCCTGGAGAACCAGATCATGGTCTACGAGCTGACCCCGCTCCAGGCAAGTCTCGAAGAGGCGTACATGGAGTTGACCAAGGACGAGGTGGAATACCACTCGCACATCACCGCCGGGACCTCTGTTCCCGTTCAGGCCGGAGGGAAATAGACATGAGCACCACCACTTTGGACCGCAAGTCCATGCGTAACTCCGTTGGGCCGGGACCGGCCTTCCACCGCGTACTGAACTCCGAGTTCATCAAGTTCCGCACGTTGTTGTCCACGCTGATTCTCCTGGCGTCCACGGCGTTGGTCATGGTTGGCTTCGCAGCACTCTCGGCTTGGGGTACGGGACAGTTCGCCGAGCAAGCTGCGAGGGATCCCGAAGCCGCCGCAGCCATTGCTGCGCAGGGCGGCGACATCGCAGTCAGCATTCCCACCTCCGGCATCGCATTCGCCCAGTTGATCCTCGGTTCGTTGGGCGTCCTGCTCATGAGCTCGGAATTCACCACGGGAATGGCGCGCTCCACTTTCGCTGCGGTCCCGAAGCGGCTCTCGCCGTTCCTGGCCAAGCTGATAGTCGTGATGGTCAGTGCCTTCCTGTTGACGGCTGTGTCCACCTTCATAGCCGGCCTCGTGTCACTCCCCATCGTGGATAACTACGATCTCAAGCTGGACCTCAGCAGCTCGCAATCGGTCAAGCTTTTGCTCGTCAACAGCATTTACGTGGCGGCCGTGGCAGCGATTGGCATGGCACTGGGAACCATCGTCCGCAACTCGGCGGGAGGCATCATGAGCCTCGTGGGCCTGTTCTTTGTGGCCCCGATTGCATTCCAGCTCATTCCCGGCGATTTCTTCGTGGAAGCCCGCAAGTACCTTCCGGGCAACACCATCAACCCGATGACCGCCGTCGAGCATGTTCCTGACACCCTGGAAGTCTGGCAGGCCGCCCTGGTTCTCGGCGCCTGGGTTGTGGTGCCCGTTGCCTTGGCCATGGTCCTGTTGAAAAAGCGGGATGTCTAGGCCGTTTAGGCTCAATCCATGACTGAAGCTTCCCAAGTGAAGGACGCGCCGGCTGTAACAGCTGACGCGTCCTTCGCTGAAATTGCCCAGCGCCGCAGGGGCCGGATCCGTCGCTATTTTTTCGAACGTCCCCGTGCGATGGATGCGGTGGTTGTCCTTTGCTACGTCCTTTTGGCCTTGCCCACCATCATTACTTCGATCATCGAGGGCAAGTGGCTCGTCGTCGGGCTCTTGCTGCTGATCGCGACGGTCCTGATATTCCGGCGGCGCTACCCGCTTCAGGTGGTTGCCGCCGTCGTGGTTCTGGAAGTCCTGGCCACTGTGCTGAATCCGTGGGGCTCGAACGTGTCCGCGGGGTTGTGGTTTGCTCTCTACGCGGTCGCCACAACCCGGAAGCGGCCAATTTCGCTGGTGGTGTTTGGCGCTGCGAGCCTGCCGCTCAGCCTGTTGTACCTTTTCATGTGGACAAGTCCCAGCAGTATGAACACCCTGCAGGACGTCCCCGAGAACTTCCACCTCATCAACAACATCGCCACTGCCGTGACCATCATGTTGTCCAACCTGCTGGCCACAGGTATTGGTATCTCGGTCCGCCAGCGGCGGGAGCATGAGGCAGAGATCGCCGCATGGGCAGCGCGGACAACGCAGTTGGGCAAGGTCACCGAGCGCAACAGGATTGCGCGGGAAATGCACGACGTCGTTGCTCACTCCCTGACGGTAATGATCAGTTTGTCGGACGGTGCGGCAGTGGTGGTCAAGAAGGATCCCGACCGCGCCGGCGACGTCCTGGGTGAGCTGTCCCGAACGGGCAGGGCGGCACTTGCGGACATGCGGCGGGTGCTCGGAGTCCTGCGTGACGATTCCGGCCGCCCGGCGCCACTGACTCCGCTCGAGTCCGGGCTTAACCTTGCCAAGCTGCTGGATGGTTTCCGTACGGCAGGCCTGCCGCTGCACTACGCGCACACTGGGCCCGCGCTTCCGGCCGATCCTGCTTTCGAGCTCACCGTGTACCGGATTGTGCAGGAATCGCTGACCAATGTTCTCCGCTACGGGCGCTCGCTCAGCCGCGTGGACGTGCAGGTAGCCCGCGACGGCGATCTGGTCACCATCGACGTGCACGACGACGGCCGTGGAACCCGGGAAGGTGGCGAGTCGATGGACAGCCTGGGAACACGGCAAGGCATTGCCGGAATGCGTGAACGGGCTGGAATCTATGCTGGAATCGTTACTGCCGGTCCGGGTAAAAGGGGAGGCTGGGCGGTCCACGCCGAGCTGCACTGGAACGGCGAAAAGGGGGAATAGTGGTAGATCAGGGCGTCATCAAGATCCTGCTGGTGGATGACCAGCCACTGCTGCGGATGGGCTTTCGACTCATTCTTGAAGGTGAAGAGAACTTCCATGTGGTGGGCGAGGCATCAGACGGGAACGAGGCCGTCCGGAAGGTTGAGGAGCTGCAGCCGGATGTGGTGCTCATGGACGTCCGAATGCCCACCATGGATGGCATAGAAGCGACGCGCCGCATTTCGGACGCCGGTTCCGAAGCCCGGGTCATCATCCTCACCACCTTTGACCTGGACGAATACGCGTTCTCGGGACTGCAGGCGGGTGCTTCTGCATTCCTGCTTAAGGATGTGGCCCCGGTTGAACTCGTGCACGCTGTGCGGCTTGTGGCCAGCGGCGACGCCGTTGTGGCCCCCCGCGTAACGCAGAGGCTGTTGGAGACGTACGTACGCGGCGGCAGCGTGCCCGGCCAATCGCCCAGCCCACACCGCGATCCGTTATTGGACGATCTCACACCACGCGAGACCGAGATCCTCACGACCATCGCCGAGGGGCTTTCCAACGCGGAGATAGCCCATAAGTTCTTCCTGTCCGAGGCAACTGTCAAGACCCATGTCCGCCGTATCCTCAGCAAGCTGCAACTGAGGGACCGGGTGCAAGTGGTTGTGTACGCGTACGAGACCGGACTTGTTGTGCCGAGCAACCCGGACTACTAATGCGTTAGGCACTTGGCGTGCAACATATGCATTAACAAATGTTTTTAATGACCACATGCGGCGAAAATGTGTTACCTTCGTCACTACAGACGCCCTCTTTGGCACCTTAAGTCCGGATGTCCTCAGGCGTACCGTTCGCATCTGTCATTAACCGGAGACACCACATGGAACCTTCAGCACCCCTGCAACTGGACCATCTACCTGATGCTCCCGCTTCTCCCGGCGCTACTGCCTCGTCCACCGCTCCTGCCGAAACCGGCCTCCGCCGAACGATGGGTCCGCGGCACCTCATCATGATCGCGATGGGAGGTGTTATCGGATCGGGCCTGTTCCTCAGTTCGGGCTACACGATTTCCCAGGCAGGCCCGCTCGGTGCTGTCATTGCCTACCTCGTGGGGGCATTCGTGGTCTATCTGGTGATGGCCTGCCTTGGAGAACTCGCGATCGCCTACCCGGTATCGGGTGCCTTCCACATTTACGCCGCACGATCCATCGGTCCGGCCACGGGCTTCACCACGGCCTGGCTCTATTGGCTTTGCTGGGCGGTCGCGATCGGCTCCGAATTCACGGCGTCAGGACTGCTCATGCAGCGGTGGTTCCCTGGCGTCGAAGTCTGGGTGTGGTGCGTTGTGTTCGCAGCAGTCCTCTTCGGATTCAATGCCATCTCCTCCCGGTTCTTCGGAGAATCTGAATTCTGGTTCTCCATCGTCAAAGTGGGGGCGATCATTGCCTTGATCGTCCTTGGCGGAGCCGCACTCCTTGGATTCCAGCCCCTCGCGGAGTCCGGTAACCATCCGTTCCTCTTTGAGAACTTCAACACCTCAGGCGGACTCTTTCCCAACGGCTTCTCCGGAGTACTGGTTACCGCCCTGGCGGTCTTCTATGCCTTCTCCGGGTCTGAACTCATCGGGGTTGCTGCCGGAGAAACCACCGATCCTGCGCGGAACATCCCCAAGGCCATGCGTAGCACTGTCGTCCGCCTCCTGATCTTCTTCGTCGGTGCCATTGCCGTCATCGCAGCAACTGTTCCTTTCGATCAGGTGGGACTGGATGAGAGCCCGTTCGTCACCGTGTTCTCCTCTGTGGGTATCCCCTACGCGGCCGACATCATGAACTTCGTCATCATCACGGCACTGTTGTCCGCCGGAAACAGTGGCCTGTTCTCCTGTGCACGCATGCTGTACTCGTTGTCTGATGAAGGGCACGCACCAAAGGCCCTGAAGCGACTGACGCGGCGCGGTATCCCCCTCGTTGCCCTTTCTGTAAGCATGCTTGGCGGGCTGGCATCGCTGATCAGCAGCGTGGTTGCACCGGAAACGGTGTACCTGGCCCTTGTTTCCGTGGCCGGATTCGCGGTGGTGGGCGTATGGATGTCAATCACGGCATCGCACTTCTTCCATCGCCGGGCCTTCGTCCGAAAGGGTGGGCAGGTGGCCGACCTTGCTTACAAGGCCCCGTTCTTCCCGCTGGTTCCGATCCTGGCATTCACTCTTTGCCTGATCTCACTGGTAGGTATCGCGTTCGATCCAAATCAGGTTGCTGCTCTCTACTTCGGTATTCCGTTCGTAGCCGCCTGCTACATCTACTTCCACTTCAGGCACGGGCGGCACGCGGTTAAGCAGGTCGCCTGACCAATCCAGCACAGGGCTTCGCGGCCGGACTTCAGAGAGAGTCCGGCCGTGAAGCCGTTCATCGTCTGCCCATGAGGTCCTGATTCCTGCCGCTGACATGGGCGTGTGAGAATGGCGTGAGCGCTTGGCGGAAGGAGCGGGATTCTTGGAGGTGTCACCGGAGGCGTCGTCGTTGGCGCAGGGGCTTCGTCTCGTTCGGCTGGTTACTGACCGCGAAAAGCAGGGCCGTCAGTTACTTGGCGTATCCCAACTCGCGGCCGAGCTGGACATGGAGCAGAGCAGGGTTTCGCGCCTGGCCCAGGAACTGTGCGATTTGGGGTTACTCGAGCGGCTGGAGCGCGGGCCTTTCCGTGCGGGACCTCGGTTCTTCAGCCTGGCCGCCTCCCTCAATGTTGGCTGGGTCCATGATTCGCGTGCGGAGCTGGAAGAGTTGGTCTCGTCCCTGGGACTTAGGTCCCGGCTGTCAGTGCGGGATGGTGTCAGGGTTCTGCTGCTGCGTTCCTCCACCAACAATTCAGTCCTGGGCGGGTTCGCAAAGCCGGGAATGGTCACGCCCGTGTGGTGTACAGGTTCCGGGCGGGCGTTGCTGTGGGACCACTCCCGGAACGAGCTGGAAGCCCTGCTTAAGGACGTCAACTTCATCGGCGTCGGCGGGCCTGCTGCAGCGCATTCCCAAGCGGAAGTCGACGCCCTCATGGAGCGCGACAGGCTTCGGGGTTTTGTATTGGCTGCTGAGGAGTTCGAATACGGTGTATGGGAACTGGCCGTACCTGTCCGGGATCCTTCAGGCGGCATCCTTGCTGCGCTCAGTATCCTGGGTACCCGTTCCGATCTTGAGGGGGGCGCACCGGAGCTTGCCCCGCTGCTGCATTCGGCAGCGCACCGGCTCGGTTCCGGGACTTAAGCTCTTGGCGGCTGTTGAAGCCGTCCGCCAACCATCGACTCAAGCCACTCCTGCCAAGCATGGAGGGCGACTGCGTAAGTTTCGCGGTGGGGCTCAATGCGGGACTTCGGGCCCACTATCTGAAGGGCTGCAGCAACCTCTCCCTTGAAGTCGCGTACGGGGGCGGCCAGTGAGTAAAGTCCCGGCTCAGCTTCTTCGTCCACGATTGAGTAGCCGCGCACGCGAGCTTCCTTGAGTCGCGCCAGGAAGTCCTCAACAGAGGAAGGGGTATTGGGTCCATGCTTCACGAACTCAACAGATTCGAAGATCTTACGGACTTCTTCGTCCGGGGCGTCCCACAGAAGTGCTTGGCCGGCGTCACTGCAATAGGCAGGATACGGACGTCCAAGCCACGATCCTACGAGGTTGGCGCTGGCTGGCACCTGTTCACCGATGGTGACCGTACTGTTGCCGCTGAGCACGCCAAGGAAGCACGCTTCGTTGGTTTCAGAAGCGAGACCCTCGAGCGCCGTCAGCCCGTCCGTCTTCAGCCGTTGTTCAGCGACCAGTTGGGCGTCCGTGAGGATGGTCCAACCCAAGCTGTACTTCCGCTGATCCCTGCGGGCCAGGAATCCCTCCTGCAAGGCACCCTTGAGGCTTCGCGATACTTGGCTGCGGTCCTTGTCCAGGTCGGCCGCGACGTCGGCGACCGTCCCGCCGTCGTGTCCTTGCGCGTGACGGGCACCGACCGCAAGGATGGCCATCATGCCCCGGCCCATGCTTGAGGTCTTTGACATGGATTGATTCTAGCTTTTGGGCGGAAGGTTCTTCGGGACCGGCACCGGGGACCAGCCCCGGGGGACGGCCCCGACGGCGGGCCTGAATGGGCAGGTCCTAGTGGATGGCGAAAACCCTGGCAGGAAATCCACTGCCTTCCAAGGGCTTGGCCCATGTTGCCACCAGGACGCCGCCGGCCTCGGGCACGTTGTCCAGATTGGCAAGAAGTTCAATCTGCCACTTGTCACGGGCCAGGACATAAGTTTCCAGGCTGAAGTCCTGCTGGGAGGTGGCGACGCCCGGATCAGTGTCCGTTTGTTCGTGGCCCACGGCAGCCACGGCACGGGTCTCGATCAGGAATTCCAGAACCTCCTGTGACCAGCCGGGAGTGTGGCTGATGCCGGCTTGGTCCTTGTTTGCCATTGCTTGGGCATCAGGCCAGCGATGGCTCCAACCAGTCCGGAGTGCCACAAATGAACCTGCCGGAATCTTCCCGTTCCGCTCCTCCCAGGACTGGACGTCGGCGAGTGTTGGAGTGGCATCTTCATCGAGGCGAATACGGTCACTGATATCCAGGACAACCAAGGGCAAGAGCATTTGTTCCACGGGTATCTGGTCCAGTGTTCGGCCGCCCCGCACAAAGTGCGACGGCGGATCCACATGGGTTCCCCATTGGCCGACGATCGAGTACCGGTGGGCAGTAAAGCCGTCCCCCTTTTCCATGTCAAAGAGGGCTTCGCGGGACTCATCCGGGAAGGCAGCGAAGCGCGGCTGACCAGGATGGAACGCATGCGTCAGATCGGTGTACGTCCTGCCTTCGAGCAGGGGTGCGAGCTGCTGCCATAACTGGGAACCCATCAGGCCACCCGGCTTTCAATGGCAGGAGCGTGGGCACTGCTGGAGACACTCAGCGGCCCGGAGACTTCAATGACGGGAACTTCCCACGGGTGGATATCCACGATCCGCTGGACGAGTTCATGAACGGCCTGGTCCGGGAGCGAGTCGTCGAAGTATGTGGTGAAGACAAAAGTCGGCGAGATGGTCCTCTGCCCAACGCTTCCCAGCGTGGGATTGGCGCCTTCCGCGACGGTAAAGCCCTCGAACCCCGCCGAGGACTCGAAGACGTGGTGGTAATTGCCGAAGCCTCCCAGCTCCGGCGTTGCGGTGAGCACTTGCAGCAGGGAAGCGATGCCAGCGTCGGACTCCAGGGCGCCCAGATCGCCACTGGCCAGTTGCGTCATCGTGTCCAGCGGGATGGGCCAGTGGATGCGCAGCTTTCGCACGGCTTTCAATTCAATATTCATGGGGGGCAATGCCTTCCGTGGGTGTGCTTACTGGGAGCAATCGTGGCACAAGGTGACGAGCATTACAAGCATATGAAGATGTTTATATTGCACATATGGCCTTTGGTGGCTGGTAGTCGCCGCTTTCACAGCTCCACCACTGGTTTGGCATGTACAAGTCACAGCGCCCGTGGGTTTGATGGACGCATGACGTTCCCGCAGCCCCATCCAGACCACGATCGCGGCCTCGAATTCGATCTCTCCACGCTACTGAGCCGTCGGCGAACGCTCGGCATCCTGTTCGGCGCCGGGACGGCAGCAGCCCTGGCTGCCTGTACGCCCGGTTCCGGAGGTGGCGGCGCATCGCCGTCGTCGCCTTCCAGCGCTGCCGCTACCGCAACACAAAGCACGACGGCGGCCGTATCACCTTCCGCTACCAGTACCGTGACGCGCGCATTCGCCGAATGCGGAGTCGAGATCCCGGAGGAAACCCTCGGTCCCTATCCCGGCGACGGTTCCAACGGGCCGAATGTGCTCGAGACATCGGGAGTAGTTCGAAAGGACATCACTTCAAGCTTCGGCAGCTCTACCACCAAGGGCCGAAGGCGTCCCGCTGACTTTCACCCTCACCCTGCTGGACAACGCCAACGGTTGCTCACCGCTGGCAGGTGCGGCGGTCTATGCCTGGCACTGCGACCGGAACGGCAAGTATTCCCTTTACGATTCAGGGCCGAAGAACGAGAACTATTTGCGCGGCGTCCAGGAGGCCGACAGCAACGGCCAAGTCACTTTCACCACCATCTATCCCGGCGCCTACAGCGGGCGGTGGCCTCATATTCACTTTGAGGTATTTGAATCCATGAGCAACACTTCCGCGGCGGGGCAGGTATTGGCGGTTTCCCAGATCGCTCTGGCTGAGGCCGCATGCAAGGACGTGTACGGCTCGCCGGGATACGAGTCGAGTGCCCGAAACTTCGCAAGAAGCACCCTGGCAGGGGACAACGTCTTTGGTGACGATGGAGGCATATATCAGCTGGCCACCATGTCGGGTTCGGTCCAGGGAGGCTACACAGCCGCGCTGAACGTCACGGTTTGATGCGAAGCGGTCAACAAGCGCAGCTAGACTCGGGGGCATGCCTTCGAATGCCCCCGCAGCAGCTGACCACATCCAGGACCTCGGCGCGTATGTTTCGGCTTCGCCGTCCAGCTTCCATGCAGTGCACGAGGCCGGCAGGCGGCTTAATGGCGCCGGCTTCACCGCGCTGGATGAACTGCAGTCCTGGGAAGGTGGCGCGGGTAAGTTCTATGTCATCCGCGACGGCGCCCTGATCGCGTGGGTCACTCCCGAAAGTGCCGGTCCCACCACGGGCTTCAATATCCTGGGTGCCCACACGGACTCCCCCTCCTTCAAGCTGAAGCCGAAGCCCACCACCGGGAAGTTCGGTTGGCTGCAGGCCGGCGTCGAGGTGTACGGGGGGCCGCTCCTTAACTCCTGGCTGGACCGTGAGCTGCAACTGGCCGGCCGCCTGGTGTTACGCGACGGCACGCAGCACCTGACCGCAACCGGCCCGCTCCTGCGCTTCCCGCAACTCGCCATCCACTTGGACCGTACGGTTAATGACAACGGCCTGCTTCTGTCCAAGCAGCAGCACATGAATCCGGTCTTCGGGCTCGGTGATCCGGCCAACGAAGATCTTTTGGGCCTGCTTGCAGGGCGCGTCGAGGGCGCCACTGTTGATCCAGCAGACATCGGAGGTTACGACGTCGTCGTGGCGGACACGCAGGCACCTGCGGTTTTCGGCGCCAACGGTGAGTTCTTCGCCTCCGGCCGTTTGGACAACCTTTCCTCCACACACGCTGGCCTGGTGGCATTGATCGAACACGCGAAAGCCGGGCCGAAAGACGGCCCCATCGCTGTCCTCGCGGCGTTTGACCATGAAGAGATCGGTTCCAACTCGCGCTCCGGTGCCTGCGGGCCCATCCTTGAGGACATTTTGACCCGAATCTCTGACGGTCTTGGCGCCTCGGTGAGCCAACGGCGGCAGTCCATGGCGGCGTCGTTCTGTGTTTCCGCGGACGCCGGCCACGCCGTCCACCCGAACTACGCCGAGAGGCACGATCCCGTCAACCGTCCGCTACTCAACGGTGGGCCGCTGTTGAAGATCAACGCAAACCAGCGTTATGCCACCGATGCCACGGGGGCTGCGCTTTGGGCGCGGTTGTGCGGGGAAGCAAATGTGCCGTACCAGGAATATGTATCCAACAACGACCTTCCTTGTGGCTCCACCATTGGTCCCCTGACTGCGACGCGGCTGGGGATAAGGACAGTGGATGTCGGCATCCCCCTGCTGTCCATGCACTCGGCTCGGGAATTGTGTGGTGTGGAGGACCCGTTCCGGCTGTCCTCCGTGGCGGAGCGGTTCTTCCGCACTGAGGTCTGATTTCCCGGGCGCGGCTAACAAAGCCTCAAAGAGTCATTTCAAGGGAGTTTCTAAAGTTTCCTATATGAAACTTTAGATGCTTATAGTCATACTTTTTGTGCATATTTCCTTTTTTGGGATCGCCAAAATGTACATCCGCACAGGATTTTGCCCTGCGCGGATGGCTACTGTGGGAAAGCCATGTGGCCCGCTGCACATCAACTCGGGCCCCTCTCCAAAGACACTAAGGACGGCGCCGACCCATGCACGCTGACCAACAACTTTCACAGTCCCTGAAGCCACGACACCTCTCCATGATCGCCATCGCCGGCGTAATTGGTGCTGGGCTGTTTGTGGGTTCCGGCGCCGCTATCCAACAGGCTGGCCCGGGTATCCTCGTCGCCTACTTGGCTGCTGGCCTGGTGGTTATCCTCGTCATGCGAATGCTCGGCGAAATGGCTGCCGCCAACCCGGAAACCGGCTCCTTCTCCACATACGCGGATAAGGCCCTGGGCCGCTGGGCCGGGTTCAGCATTGGCTGGCTCTACGCCTGGTTCTGGATCATCGTGCTCGGCATCGAGGCCACCGCCGGCGCTGCCATCATGCATCGCTGGGTGCCGGGCGTCGACCAGTGGGTTTGGGCACTGGTGCTCATGGTGCTCCTGACATTGACGAACCTTGGCTCCGTGAAGTCGTACGGCGAGTTCGAATTCTGGTTCGCGTCCATCAAGGTGGCCGCAATCGTCATCTTCCTGCTCGCAGGCATTGCCGCCATCCTTGGCTTGATCCCTGGCGTTTCCGCGCCGGGCGTCGCCAACCTCCTGGACCAGGGAGGCTTTATGCCCAACGGTCCGGGTGCGGTCCTTGCCGGCATCCTCGTGGTGGTCTTCTCGTTCTTTGGTGCCGAGATTGCGACGATCGCCGCGGGTGAATCCGAAAACCCCGTAGACGCAGTCAAGAAGGCTGTGAAGTCCACCGTATGGCGCATCTTGATTTTCTACATCGGCTCCATTGCCATAGTGGTCACACTCCTGCCGTGGAACAGCGCTTCGGTCGCCAAGAGCCCGTATGTTGCCGTGATCGAGCTCTACGGAATCCCGGGTGCCGGGACCATTATGGACATCGTGGTCCTCACGTCGGTGCTCTCCTGCCTGAACTCGGGCCTGTACACGGCAAGCCGGATGCTCTTCTCGCTCTCGCAGCGTGGCGACGCCCCCAAGTCCTGGACGAAGATTTCCAAGCGCGGCGTGCCTGCGGCAGCAGTACTTGCCTCCACCGTGGTCGGGTTCATCACTGTCGGCCTGAACTACGTCGCTCCGGACACCGTGTTCCTGTTCCTCGTCAACACCTCCGGCGCCATCGCCTTGTTCGTGTGGCTGGTCATCGCCAGTTCACAGCTCATCCTCCGCCGACGCATGGGCGCCGCCGCCAAGGATCTGGACCTCAAGATGTGGTTCTTCCCGTACCTCACGTGGATCGCGATTGGAAGCATCGTCGCGCTCATCATCGGCATGGTGATACTTGAATCCACGCGGGAATCGCTCTTCCTCTCGCTGGCCCTTGCCGCGGTCGTCGTCGCCATTGGCGTGTACCGATACCGCAAGGGCGGCACCCCTTCCACCCCGGTGGGTGACGGGGAAGCCGAGCACGTCACGCTAGGTTCCGGACCGGCGTCGTAAGCGTCCTTTTCGTCCGGGGCAGCCGCCGTCAGCGTTCGACGGCGGCTGCCCCGTTCGTGTTTAAGGCACTTCAACGGGGAGGTACTGGATGGGTCCGGGGCATTGTGCGCCGGTGGTATCCGGAACACCCGGTATGGCAGGGATGTCGAAGACTGCGTCCCGCTGGCGTTTGCCTGTCTCCTTGACCACAACGCGGACCTTGGCCACCACGGCAGGCCGGGAGGCTGTTTGCCCGGCAGGTAGATACGGAGGCTCCTGAGGGACGAGCCAGCGGCCATCCGTCTGCTGTTGGACGGGGCCGCGGTGTGCAGCCGTCTCCGAAACATGCTTGGACGCGGCTCGGCGTCGAGCCTATCTTCAGCTCGATCGGAGTGTCGTTTCCCATGGCAGGGCACACGCGCGACTTGTCCACCGCGAACCACACAACTACGCCGATCGCGGCCACCAAAATGATCGCCGCAACCCAAATCAGCCGGGGCTTCATGGCAAGTAGCCTACGCCTGGGCGCGGCCGGGAACCGGGCATTTCGGGCGGCGGGAACTTCTGTGGGCTACTGGGCCAAGCCGATGACCAGGTTGATGGTGACGGCCAGGATGACCGTGCCAAACAGGTAGGACAGAAGGCTGTGCTTCAGGGCCTCGAGCCGGATCCGGTGGTTGCCCAGATTGGTGTCTGAGACCTGGTACGTCATGCCAAGGCTGGTGGCGAGGTACGCGAAGTCGGTGTACTGCGGCGGGCGGTCCTGGTTGAAGCTGATGCCGCCCACTTCACCACCGGCATCGGCTTCAGGGCTGTAGTACAGCTCGGCATAACGCAGAGTGAAGAGGGTTTGGACAAGCATCCAGGACAGGGCTACGCACGCAAGGGAGAGCGCAGCCGAATAAAAGCGGGTGTCCGTACCTTCAGTGTGCGAGTTGACGATCACCGCGGCAGCGGCGGCGATGCTGGCCAGGTTTGCGATGAGGATCAGTACATCGGTAACCCCGCGGGAAGGGTCCTCGGAGGTTGCGTGTTGCTGGGTTTCAGAGGGGTCCATCCGCGCTATCACCAGCCACACCCAGGCAACGTAGATCAGCGCTGCCGTGGCCCAGCCGACCGCCGGGGCGTCCACCCAGCTGCCTGCGAGGCCCGTGACCACGAAGGCCGCGGCACCGGCAGCCACCATGACAACGAAACGCACCCGGCTGCGCCTCACTCTCAGTGCATCCATGCCCCCACCCTAGCCCGGGTTCCCCGTTCAATCCGGCGTATTGGGATGCAGGAATCCACGAAATGGGCATCCTCGTGTTAGTGTCTTTGTCGCTGTTACGGAGAAAAGTGAAACACTGTTTCTCCGAATCACCCTGCGCGGGTGGCGGAATGGCAGACGCGCTAGCTTGAGGTGCTAGTCCTCGAAAGGGGGTGGGGGTTCAAGTCCCCCTCCGCGCACAGGAAACCCCTGGAAGATCGCTGATCTTCCAGGGGTTTTGTCGTTTCCCGGCTTGATTGGAGGCTCCGGTCAAGAGCCGGGCCGCGGCGCGAACATGATGATCCCGACGCCCACAATGCAGAGCACTGCGCCAACCACGTCCCAGCGGTCCGGCCGGAAACCATCGACGAGCATTCCCCATGCGAGGGAACCAGCAATAAAGACCCCTCCGTACGCGGCGAGGACGCGGCCGAAGTGGGCGTCGGGTTGGAACGCCGCGACAAAGCCGTAGATGCCCAACGCCACCACCCCGAGACCAGCCCACCACCAGGCCTTTCCCTCACGGACCGACTGCCAGATGAGCCAGGCGCCACCTATTTCTGCGACGGCGGCCAGAATGAAGAGGATGGTGGACTTCAGGACGGTCATGCTCCCAGTATTCACGGTCGCTGGAGTCAGTTATCCACATACGCCGTTTGCCCGGTTCCGGTCGTGGATTCCACCGAATAGCTTTGAGTGCAGGAGATGCACTAAGATATTGAAGTCTGTGTTGCGCCCTCCTTCCGAGTCTTCGGCGGGGGAGCGAGCCACAGCATCGCAAATGAACCTCCTGTTACGGAAATACCGTAACCGCTTAGCCCAAAGGAGGTGGGTTCACATATGCGTCCTTACGAATTGATGGTAATCATCGACCCCGAGGTCGAAGAGCGTACCGTAGAGCCGTCGCTTCAGAAGTTCCTCAATGTCATCACCACCGATGGTGGAACCATCGAAAAGGTTGACATCTGGGGCCGTCGCCGTCTGGCATACGACATCAAGAAGAAGTCCGAAGGTATCTACGCAGTGGTGAACTTCACCGCTGAGCCGGCTACCGCCAAGGAACTTGACCGCCAGCTGTCTCTTAACGAGACGATCATGCGCACCAAGATCATCCGCCCCGAAGACCAGAAGGTCGTTGCTGAGTAATCAGCCCCTTCCAGATCTTTACACCGCAGGAACGAACAAGGAGGCAGTAGATGGCAGGCGAAACGACTATTACGGTCATCGGTAATCTCACCAATGACCCGGAGCTGCGGTTCACCCCGTCTGGCTCAGCAGTAGCGAACTTCACCATCGCTTCTACTCCCCGGACCTTTGACCGTCAGTCGAATGAGTGGAAGGACGGGGAAACCCTGTTCCTCCGCGCTTCCGTCTGGCGCGAAGCTGCCGAGAACGTGGCCGAGTCCCTCACCAAGGGCATGCGCGTCATTGTTTCCGGCCGTTTGAAGAGCCGTTCCTACGAAACCAAGGAAGGCGAGAAGCGCACCGTTATCGAGCTTGAGGTCGATGAAATCGGCCCGAGCCTGCGTTACGCAAACGCCAAAGTCAACCGTACCCAGCGCTCCGGTGGCCAGTTCGGCGCCGGAAACGGTGGCCAGGGTGGCTTCGGTGGCGGTAACGCCGGTGGCTTTGGAGGAGGCGCTGCAGCTGGTGCAAGCCAGGGCGGCAACTCCGGTGGAAACTGGGGCGGCAACCAGCCCGCACAGCAGGATGACCCCTGGGCTACGCCCGGTGTCAGCAATGCAGGCGGCTGGGGCAACGGCCCCGGATTCCGAACCTCCCTTCTAAACACCAAGAAAAAGTCCGACGCCGGAACCCGCCGGGATTGCCGCAAGGCACCCGGGCGACTACCGCCGTCGAACACCACCATCCCGTGGATCAATATCCACGGGCTCCATAGAAAAGGAGCTCCACGATGGCTAAGGCTGAACTCCGTAAGCCCAAACCAAAGTCCAACCCCTTGAAGGCCGCTGACATCACTGTCATCGACTACAAGGACGTAGCACTGCTGCGCAAGTTCATCTCCGACCGCGGAAAGATCCGCGCTCGTCGCGTTACTGGCGTTACCGTTCAGGAACAGCGCAAGATCGCCCAGGCAATCAAGAACGCCCGCGAAGTTGCTCTGCTGCCTTACTCCGGCGCTGGCCGCGGCTAAGGGAAGGGATTAACTAACATGGCAAAGCTCATTCTGACCCACGAAGTAACCGGTCTCGGTGCTGCTGGCGACGTTGTCGAGGTCAAGGACGGTTACGCACGTAACTTCCTGCTGCCCCGCGGCTTCGCTCTGACCTGGACCAAGGGTGGCGAGAAGCAGGTTGAGTCCATCAAGGCTGCCCGCGCTGCTCGTGCCCACGCTTCTGTTGAAGCTGCACAGGCACAGGCTCAGGCTCTGTCCTCCAAGAAGGTCAAGCTCGAGGTGAAGGCCGGCGAGTCCGGTCGTCTCTTCGGCACCGTCAAGCCTGCTGATGTCGCTGCTGCTGTTGAGGCCGCTGGCCTTGGCGCCATCGACAAGCGCAACGTTGAACTGCCGAACCACATCAAGTCTGTCGGTTCGTACCAGGCCAACGTTCGCCTGCACGAGGATGTTTCCGCTGTTATCGACCTCGAGGTCGTAGCAGGGAAGTAGTCTCTGACTGCTAAGAAGGACCCCCGTCACCGGTTTCCGGTGGTGGGGGTCCTTTTGCTTACGAGGTCGGCGTGTGGAGCTCCGACATGACGTGTTGGTAGCCCGTCCTGATCATTTCTGCGAGGACCTCACGGTCCACGTCGTCCAGCCGGTTGATGTACAAACATGCAGCCCCGGTCTTGTGTTTGCCCAACTCAGGAAGCAGTCGATCGGCGTCGGGACCGTACGTGAGGCCATAAAGTGCCAGGTTTGCCTTGCGCGGTGAGAATCCGACGGCGGCGGAGTCACCTTCGCGTCCACTCTCGTATTTGTAGTGGTAGCTGCCGAATCCGACGATCGTCGGCCCCCACATGACGCCTTCCTTTCCAGTGATCTCCTGCATCATCCGCCGCAGCTCCAACCCGTCGGCGCGCCGGCCGGGGTGTTCCACCGCGGACAGGAATTCATCCACGGACATGCCCGTGGGCTGGGTCTTGTTCTCTGCCATGCTCGTAGTTTCGCAGACACGCGGTTGGCCGGCCACCCAGTGATAGCCTGCAGCGGTGACTTCAGAATCCTTGCGTATCCGCCCCTTCCACCAGGTCGACGTCTTCTCCGCCCAGCCGTATCGCGGTAATCCCCTCGCAGTTGTGGTTGATGCAGAGGGACTGAGCAGCGAGACAATGCAGCACTTCGCCAACTGGACCAACCTTTCCGAGACCACCTTCCTTCTTCCTCCCACGGATCCGCGTGCCGATTACCGTGTGCGCATCTTTACTGGCAGCGAGGAGTTCCCGTTCGCCGGGCACCCAACCCTCGGTTCCGCCCACACCTGGCTGCAGGCCGGTGGAGAGCCCAAGACGGATGGCGTGCTGGTGCAGGAATGCGGCGCAGGTTTGGTTCGAGTGAAGCACGACGCCGGAAGGCTGGCTTTCGCTGCACCACCACTGACCCGCTTCGAAGCAGTGGACGCTGCCGTTCGTTCCCAGCTGGCAGCCGGTCTGAGGCTTTCGGAGGACGCCTTGCTGGACGCATCATGGCTGGTAAATGGCCCGGAGTGGGTTGGTGTCCTGCTTGAGTCTGCAGAACAGGTCCTGGCGATCGAACCGGATCTCGTGGCGATGGGTGACCTCAAGGTCGGGGTGATCGGCCCACACGAGCCTGGGTCCGACGTCGACTTTGAAGTGCGCACGTTCATTCCGGGCGACGCCATGGTGGAAGATCCCGTGACCGGAAGTTTCAACGCCGGTGCAGCGCAGTGGCTGATCGGCACGGGGCGGGCACCTGATGAATACGTGGCGGCGCAGGGCACTGCCTTGGGCAGGGCGGGGCGCATCCATGTGAAGGCTGAGGACGGTGACATCTGGATCGGAGGGGCATCGGCTACGTGCATCCAGGGCACCGTGCTGCTCTAGCCCCCCAAGTAGGTAGCAGCTGATGCCCTTATGAACGCTCAAAACGGCATCACCTGCTACCTACTTGGGGGATGGATTGGCGTCCCCCCGGGCGAGCGTTTAGCGTGAGACTTATGTCAGCATCCGATGCTTCCGCGAAGGCCAACGGCAACCCTTTGCTTGTCCTTGGCAAGATCACGTCCATCCTGGACGCCTTCTCCCTGTCGAAGCCGGTGCTGCAGCTGAGCGACATTCGTGAGCACACGGGGATGCCGACCTCCACGGTGCAGCGTCTCGTCACCAACCTGACGTCCCAAGGATTCCTGGACCGGGAAGGCGACGCGTACCGCATTGGCATGCGGATGGCGTATTGGGCAGCTCCGGCCACCCGTGGCATGGAAGTGGTTGACATTCTAAGCCCGCTGCTCAAGACGTTGCGCGATACTACCGGTGAGACTGCGTGCTTCTTCAAAGCAGAACAGCACTACCGCGTTTGCGTCGCCATGGCAGATACCCGTCACGCGCTCCGGCGCGAGATGCACCTTGGCAAGATCATCCCGCTTCATGCGGGTTCGGCGGGAAGGGTCCTGCTTGCTTGGTCTCCTGAACTGATGGAGGCTGTCCTTCAGGACCCGTTGGAGCCGATCACGGACTACACCATCACCAGTTCCGAGGAATTGGAGACAGCAGTCAAGAAGACGCGGGCGGATGGCTTTGCTATTACCGTGGGGGAGCGGGAAGACGGTGCCTCCGGGCTATCGGCGCCTGTGTTCGATTCAGCTGCTGCCCTGGTGGGAGCAGTCACCATCAGCGGCCCGACGCTGCGGATGCCGCTGGAGACGTGCCAGGCGTGGGTGGAACCTTTGCTCGCAACAGCGGAACACATGACCAGACTCATCGGCGGGCGGTTCCCGGGGGAGTCGTAAGGGCTATTAAGAGCTAACGGGTAGTAACCAAACGGGCGTACACGCAAGGAGCACATTATGCATTCTGCACGGAATTTTGAATCGATCGCCATTATTTTCAATCCCAACAGCACAGGTGATGCACCCGAACTGGCTGAGCAATTACAGGTCAAGCTGAAGGACATGCTCTCCTACGCGCCAGAGATTACCCTGCAGCCTACTGAACACGCTGGACATGCCGTTGAGCTGGCCAGGACGGCGGCGGCAAAGGGAGGCGACGTCCTGGTTGTCTCCGTGAGTGGTGACGGTGGCTATAACGAGGTTGTCAACGGAGTAATACAGGCCGGGAACCCGCAAGCCGTGTGTGCGGTCATGGCTGCGGGCAACGCCAACGATCACCGACGGATCACGGGAACCAAGCCACTGGAAGAAGCTATTGCTGAGGGCCACGTCCGGAAGATTGACCTCTTGAGCATTCACACAGGCCAAAAAGAAGGCCAGCCTTTGGAATATGCGCATTCCTATATCGGATTTGGTCTCACACCTGTTGTGGCCACCGAGCTCGAAAAGGGCAGCAAGGGAGCCCTGACTGAAATGGTCTCCGTCATTAAGACGTTTTCAAAATTCGAGCCATTCGCCATCCGAACATCCGATGGCAAACGCAGGAAATTCGACAGCCTGGTTTTCGCCAACATCCCCGAAATGGCCAAGTACGCCACGCTCAGTGAGGCCGAAGACCACCCCTCTGACGGAAAATTCGAAGTCATCGTCTTTCCACACATGCCCAAATGGCGTGTGCTGCTGACAGCCCTCCGCGCAACCACCCAAGGGCCTGGGCGATCAGCCGAGCGTGAGCAGCTATGAATTCACTACGCTCAAACCCTTGCCGTACCAGATGGATGGTGAAGTGAAGACAGTGGAAGCCAATGTGAAAGTCAGGGTGGAATGCGCTCCGGCCGCTCTGGCTACAGTCGGCTAACGCCAGCCTCGTTGGGCTGCGAGATCGGCTACATGGATCGTGCGGTCTACTCGTCCATAGTGAGTCTCTGGAACGTGTTCTGCTCGTCCGGTTCTTAGGCAAGAATCGCCGTTCAATGCGCATGAAATTCTACGTGTTGCCATCGATCAAATCTCAACGCTGCGGCACTAACGGTCAAGCTGGCCCGACATGCCATTCGAGCGCATAGGCCGCACTTCCAGCGCGGCCTATGTCTGCCGGTTCTTGAGGGAAACTCCGGCTCGATGATGCCGCAAAAAAAATTCTCCTCGATCCTGGGTAATGAGAACTGCGTCACGTTTCCGTGTGCGCGCACACCTAGTAGGTGTCGGCACGTCAGTGTTGGCCTGGTGACGCGGGCGGAGTGAGGCAGTGACGGCAGTATTCTATTGTGCGAAAACGTATATAGGGAATTTAGGTAGTAAGGCGAGTTTTGAATTCGAGTCATCGGAGGATTTTATGCGTCTCTTACAAAAAACATTACTGGCAGGAAGCCTAGCGACAGCCCTGGCACTGTCGCCCACTGCTGCGCACGCGGGTAATGCGCCCGGAGATCGAGGTGTCTACACGGTTAGCGGAATTCAATATTGGAATCAGGCCAACGTCATCGTGCAAAGTACTCAGGCTTGGGGAGAAACGAGAAGCGGACCGGACACGCATTGTGTCTCAGCAGGTTCGATCGCTGCTAAAGCGAAGCTCTTTGAGAGTTCGGCGAGCGGCACTGGCGCTGCTTTGAGGTCTGAAGGTCCTTGGTACTACACCGAGGTCACCCTCTGTCCTGGCGAGTGGCGGGGGTACACGGCTTACTACAACTTTGGTGGAGGAATGCGGTACTTCTACAGCCACGGTGAAACCATGGCTTGGAACACGTGGTCAAGCTCCTATAACCAGTACTCGACTATTCCAGGGAAAGTCCAGAACCCATGATTTCGGAGCGGCAAATGAAACGTCTGTTGAAAACCCGAACCACAACTGTCCTTTTAGGAGCAATTCTTCTCGGCGGTGCCGGAATCGGAGTTGCCAGCGCTACATCCCAGCCCACAGTCACACCCGAAGTATCGCCCCAATCGCCCGCCGTCGTGTTGAGTGACGCCCCCTTCGAGAAAAATGCCGCTGGCCAAACGTATGGGCTTCCAACTGAGGTCGAGGGGGTTTCCGTTGAACCGGACCTGATTCGGGGCCCTATGCAACCAACGATCGAATTGGGTACGTCAAGAACAGCGAACGAAAAGTAGCAAGTGGCGATCCGTCGCTATTCAAGTCGCCAGAAGAAGCATTGCATTGGCAGGCAAACCGACCGAAGGGTCCGGTGAGTATCCCGGTCTACGACCTCGACGGCGTCACGGTCATAGGTGAGTTCGTCTTCTCAGAGGGGACCGTCACTTCGAGTACTGACAAATAGATAAGGCGGGATTGAACGGCTCACCCCGGAGCGCAGCCAGCTTCGGGGTGACGTCTGTCCTTCCGGCAATCGACATCAAGCGAACCCTCACTTTCCACCGCAGGCCGCCGTCACGAAGTCGTAGATACGCCCACGTAACTCATTCGGTGCTGCAACCTTCAGCACGCCTTCCCGTGCGCCCACCGAAATCCTCAGCGGCAACAGCGTTCCCACCTTATCCTCGGCCACTGCATGCGGGTCGCATCGCGCCGGACGGATCGTCACGGGTAACTCCCGCATGGCCGCGTCAGAGGCTATCGTGATGTCGCGGGGCCAGGGATCCGCAGGCGATTCGGCCAGCAGGGTGGTTCCGTCGATGGACTTGATCATGAGCTTTTGGGGCGACTGACCGGGGGTGCTCACAGGGGTGATGACAAGACGCACGACGGCGGTGCGGCCATCCGGGGCCACCTCAAGGGCGGGGTCCAAGACGATGGCGGCTACGGAGGCAGCATCGGCTCCCAAACACAGCTCGTCGCTGTTCCGGGGCAGGACGTTGAACGGATCCCGCGCCTCAACCGAGGTTTCCGTGGGTCCCTGAGTTGGTTCCGAATATTGAACGACGGCCTTGACGGGTTCAGAAGATAACTGCCTGCAATGCGGAGCAGGCAAATTGGCGGGAAGGCTCTTGGGCTGCCGGGGTGGTAGCTCCAGAACGCCCGTTGTTGGCTCCCAGATAATGTCTTTCTCAAACAACGGGGAGCTCAGCCGCGCACCACTCACGGTAAGGGGATTGTCTGTGGTATTGGTGAGCTGTATGAGGATGGCTTGCTTGCCGTATTGGTCGCGGGACTGATTGACCTCCACGATGATGGGCTGATCCTTGGAGGTGGTCGGCGGTTCCTGGCGGCGGACACCGTCACATGACGCCAGAGGCAGCATGGACACCAGAGCTACGCATGCCGCCCAGTAACGCCACTCCCTGATGACCATGCCAACAGTGTAGGCGGGCTATGGCAGTCAATTTGTAAGCATGCTTAGCTTAGTCTCACCACAGATGCCGAAGGCACACAGAAGGGAAATCCATGTCCACCGTTACCCAGCTGTTCAACACAACTGCCGCCGACGTCTGGAATGTCATCGCCGATGGCTGGCTCTACTCCGGGTGGGTAGTTGGCGCCTCAAGGATTCGTGCGGTGGATGATCATTGGCCACAGGTCGGTTCAAAGCTGCATCACTCCGTGGGAGCCTGGCCGCTCCTTCTCAACGACAGCACCAGCATCACCGCCGTGGAACCTGGACGGAGCCTGGAACTTTTAGCCCGTGGCTGGCCCGTAGGTGAGGCAAAAGTGCGCATTACCTTGAAGGATCTGGGTGGCAACCAGTGCCGCGTTTCCATGGCTGAGGACGCCACCCGGGGCCCGGGAAAGGTGGTGCCGAAGGTGCTCCGGGATCCCATCATCACCGTCCGCAACCGCGAGACACTAAAACGGCTGGAGTTGATGGCAGCCGGCGGAGCGGGGAAGCCAAGCTAGAGCCTTGCGACGGCCAGCCCGGCAGCCCGCATCGCCTCGGCATCAGTCGCTACCAACACCGAAGCAAAGTTCTCCGCATATCTGCCCAAGTCGTCTGCGACGCACCCCACTACGGCCACCACCGGGATCTCCCGCGGACTCTTCCGAACGCGTTTGAGGATGGCGGAGATGATCTTTCCCTCTCCGGTTTGCGAATCCAGCCGGCCTTCACCAACCACCACGGCCTCAGCCGATTCAAGGAGCCTGTCAAAACCGGAGGCGTCAAGCACCGCCTCCGCTCCGGATACGAGTTCTGCGCCGAAGTGCGCCCAGAGGCCGCCGGATAGCCCTCCGGCCGCGCCGGTGCGCGGCACGTTTGAAGGGTCTCGAGGAAGGGACGTGGCGAGCTGCCGCAATCGTTCTTCCAACAGCTGAACCGTGGCGGGATCGGCGCCTTTCTGCGGTCCGAAGATCCTTGGCGCATCCAGGAACGAGGTGGTCACGTCGGAAAGCACAGTGATCCTGGCGCGGCCAAGGCCCCCATTTTCCTTGATGGCTCGAACGGCTCCGAGGCCTCCATCTGTGGTCGCGGAGCCGCCCGCCGCCACCAGAACACTCGACGCTCCAAGGTCCACGGCAGCAGCAATCAGGAGCCCCGTCCCATAGGTGCTGGCGGACATACTGTCCTGGGGGCTGTTCCGCGCGGCAGATATCCCGCTCGCCTGCGCCACCTCGACGACGGCGGTCCCGTCGGGTGCCATCCCCAGAATCGCCCGGAGCGGCTCGCCCCAAGAATTGACGACGTCGACACTCACCGGCGAGGCGCGAAGGCTGCGGCAGAGTGCTTCGAAAGTCCCCTCACCGCCGTCGGCGACAGGTAGCTGAGTAGCCGAGCCGCCGCCGTCGTGAATTCCTGCTGCGATAGCAGACGCAACCTCAGCTGCCGTAAACGTGCCCTTGAAACTGTCCGGGGCAACCAGAATGCTCATGCTCTGGCGAGAGGGTTGACGGCGTGCAGTGGCAGGTTGCCCTCGGCGATAGCGATCGCGTTGAGGGCGCTGAGCCTGGCCATTTCGGCGCGGACAGGGACGGTTGCGCTGCCGACGTGTGGCAGGAGAACCGTGTTTGGCAGGTCGGCGAGTCCGGGCGAGAGGCGGGGCTCGTCCTCGAACACGTCCAAACCAGCCCCGGCGATGACACCGGCGCGGAGGGCCTCCACGAGAGAGGCTTCGTCCACCACGGGACCTCGGGCAGTGTTGATGAGGATGGCATCGGGCTTCATCCGCGCCAGCACGTCGGCGTTTACCAGGTGTCGGGTCTGTTCGTTCAGCGGAACATGCAGTGAGAGGAAGTCGCTGCGCTTCACCAGCTCGAGCCAAGGCACTTGCCGGACCTTTCCTGCGAACTCACCGAGTTCCCGGTCGGAGACCGGACGGTCGCCGGGTGGCCGTGGGGCGAAGAGCACTTCCATGCCGAAACCCAGGGCCCGCCGAGCTACGGCGCGGGCGATCCTGCCGAAACCAGCCAGGCCCAGGACGGCGCCTGAGACGTCCCGCCCGAGCATGAACTCCGGTTCCCATCCGAGGAACTTTCCTTCGCGGACAACCCTGTCGGCTTCCACCACGCGGCGTGCAGTACCGAGGATGAGCAGCATGGTGATATCCGCCGTCGCGTCGGTCAGGACGCCGGGTGTATTGCCAACGAGGATGCCGTGCCGGGTGGCGGCTTCGACGTCGATGTTGTTGTAGCCCACGGCGTAGTTTGAAACGCCTTTCACCCGCGCCCCGGCCAGCAGTGGCTCGTCGATGACGTCGCGTAATTGGGTGAGGACAACGTCGTAGTCTCCCGAAGCGCACAAGCTTGAAAGTGTTGCGTAATCAGGCGGCTGGGGAAGGACCGTGACCTGACCGGCGTCGGAGAGCAATTGCAGACCGGGCTCAGGGATGGCCGTAGTGACAAGGAAGTGGTTGCCCACGGTTAGTTGCTCCCTGTGGAGGACGGGATGACCCAGTCGAAAGCTGCAGCCCGGGAGCGCGCGCCTTGGGCAGCCTTTGAACGGTTGGGCTCGCCCAGCTCGGCAAGCAGCTTCTCTGACAGGACCACGAGTTCGCCAAACACGTCCGGCGTGAGCCATTCGGGACGTGTGGCGAACAGGATGTCCTCGCTGGAGGTGTTGCCGCTGGCGCCGGGCGCGAACGGGCAACCGCCCAGGCCACCCAAAGCGCCGTCCACCATAGCGGCGCCCGCCTGGATTGCAGCGAGGGTGTTGGCCACGCCCAGGCCCCAGGTGTCGTGACCGTGATAGACGATCCGCCGGGCAGGGGATTCATCCCGTACCCGCGTGATCAGGCTGGACACCTGGGCGGGAACGGCCTGCCCCAGGGTGTCGCAAATGACGATGTCCGTGGTGCCCTCGGCCCGGGGATCGTTGGCGATCGAAAGGATCCGCTGCTCCGGAACGTAGCCCTCGAAAGGACAGGTGAAGGACGTTGCGATGCAGAGTTGTATCTGGCCTCCGACTGCCCGGGCGTACTCAACCGCCTCGGGCAAAGCCGCCAGGCTTTCGTCCGTGGTGCGGCCAATGTTCGCCTTGTTATGTGAATCGGAAGCAGACAGGCAGTATTGGAAATTCCGTGCGCCCGCAGATGATGCCTTGGCAACGTGGCCGGGTGTCGCTACCCAGATCCAGCACTTTTCCAGTTCCTCGGGAGTGAGTGCCTGGACTACTTCCAAGGTGTTCGCCATGGTGGGGACCAGGTCAGCCCGGGCCATGGATCCCAGCTCAATGGCCGGCACGCCCAGCCGCAGTAACTCCCGCACAGTTTCGATCTTCTGCTCAGTGGGCAGGAGTTTGCCGGTGAGCTGAAGCCCGTCCCTCAGGGTGACGTCCCGCAGGATGGTGTTGCCCAGAGTGTTGCCCAGTGTTGTGGCAAGGGGGCTTTCAAAGCTGGTCATGGTCGGAGAGCCTCCTCGCGGCCCGAAGCCGCATCGATTTGCGCAGCATCCAAGTGAAGGAGCCCGCCAAGGATTTCTTCAGTGTTTTCGCCGAGGTCCGGTCCCAGATTGCGGATGGGCAGGGACTGGTCTCCGATCACGGGAACGATGCCCGGGAAACCTACCCCCGGAAGGATCTCCTCGCCAGTGGAAACGTCGAACTTCTGGATCATGTTGCGGGCCGCGTACTGGCTGTCCGTGCTGATGTCCGCGGCTGTGTAGATGGGACCAGCCGGAACCCCAGCGGCGTCCAGGGCTGCCAAAGCTTCAGGAGCTGTCAGCTGCGCGGACCATTCGCCGATGGCTTGGTCCAGTTCCTCGCGGCGTGCCCAGCGTCCTGCATTGCTCTGCAGCTCGGGATCCTTGGCGAGGTCCGCCCGGCCGATGGTTTCCATGTACCGCTGGTAAATGGAGTCCCCGTTGCCGGCCACCACAATGCTGGCACCGTCCTTGCAGACATAGGCGTTGGAGGGAGCGATCCCTTCCATGCGGCCGCCAACGCGCTGCCGGTCCACGCCATAGGCCTGGTAATCCGGAATGAGCGATTCCATCATGGAGAACATCGCCTCGTTCAGCGCGACGTCGATGATGCGCTCGGTGAGCGGCACAGCGCCAGCCGAGTCCCGGCGTCGTGCTTCACGCTGGTACAGGCTCATCATGGAGCCGAAGGCGGCGTAAAGGCCCGCGATCGAGTCTCCGATGGAGACGCCCACGCGGACGGGCGCGCGGTCCGGATCGCCCACCAGGTTGCGGAACCCGCTATACGCTTCGGCGACGGCGGCAAAACCGGGCCGCTCGGACAGTGGCCCCGTCTGCCCAAAGGCTGAGATGCGGGTGACGATGAGGTCCGGATTGGCCTGGTTGAGGACTTCGGGGCCGAGGCCCCACTTTTCCAGCGTTCCAGGACGGAAGTTCTCCAGCAGGATGTCGCATTTTGCAACGAGCGCCAGCACGGCCTGCCTGCCGGCTTCCGTTCGGAGATCCAGGACCACTGACTTCTTGTTGCGGTTCAGCGTGCGGTAGAGCATCGACGTGTTGCCCTTGTGGAGGCGCCAATTGCGGAGCTCGTCTCCGGTGCCTGGACGCTCGACCTTGATGACTTCAGCGCCGAAATCGGCGAGCAGCCTGCCAGCCGTGGGAGCGGCGATGTAATTGCCGAGCTCGAGGACTCGGACGCCGTCCAAAGGGGCGATTGTTTGGTGTGTCATGGTCTTCTCTCGTGCGTGCTTCGTGATGGGACGGTTGGCGGGGCGGTCAGAACAGCAGGCTCATGGGCAGGATCAGCAAGATCGCGACCACCGAGGCTACCGAAACTCCTACGGTGACCGATTTCAATGCACCCCTCACACTCTGGCCCAAAAGGGACTGCAGGAGCCAGAACGTGTTGCTGGTGACGTGAACCATGAAGAGCGATCCGGCGCCGGCTGCGAGGGCGAGCAGTACTGGATCCAGGCCGATCGCGGGAGCGATGGGTGCCAGCAGGCCGGCTGCCGTAATGGCGGACAGGGTGACCGACCCGACGGCGATGTGCAGCACTGCGGCGATGGCCCAGACCACCAGGAGCGGGGCGACGGTGCTCGCTGAGAAGAAGCCACCAAGGATATCGCCGAGGCCGGCGGCCTTTACCGTTGCCGCGAGGGATCCGCCCACACCGGTGAGGATCAGGATCTGGCCGCTTTCCTTGAAGCCGACAGTGATGGCCTCCTCAACCTTCTTCTGCCCGATGGATGCGCGCGTGACAAGGCACGTACCAATGAGTCCGATGAGAAGGGCGATGACGGGTTCGCCAAGCAATTGGAGCCAGGGCAGATCAATCTTGAAAATCTGCAGGATGGCTCCGGCGCCGATGAGGATCAGGGAAGTCAGGAGCGGTGCAAAGAGCATGATCAGCGGCTTCTCTTTGCTCTCGCGTTCGGCAACAGCCACTGCAGCGCCGGTTGGCTTCGTGTTGGAGCCGACTGCGGACTTGCCGGCGGTATTTGTTGCGGGGAGGGGGCCGCTGGTGGGCTCCTCGCCCTCGCTGTCTTCCTCGGCTACGAAGGTGTGGTCCTCGTCCTTGGTTTCATTCCAGAAACCGCGGCGGAAGAGGAACGTCATGATGGCAATGGAAATGATGATGGTCGGAATAACCAGCAACAGGCCGAAGAGCAGCATCTTGCCGAGTGGAACGTTGAGAAGGCCTGCCAACGCCAGCGAGGCAACGCCCGGAACCGTAAAGACAATGCCGCATTCCAGGGCGATGGCCATGGCGGTTGCCATGCGGGCTGTACCCAGCTTTCCGATTTTTGGGGCGAGTTTGCGGGCCAGCGGGGCTGAGATGACGAGCAGGACGTCAAGGAAGATGGACTGGAGGAGCGTGCCTATTGCCAGGCCCATCGTGTAAGGCAGGCGTTTCGGGCCAAAGGTCTTGAGCAGATGCTCCACAAGGCGCCGGATGGCGCCACTCTGATTGAGGATGGAGCCCATTAGGACGCCGAACGCGATGAGCAGGCCGACGTCCACCATGATCTCACCGAAGCCGGAGGTGATGGTTTTGACGGTCTCTTCGACGCCGAGGCCGACGGCCAGGCCCAGGTACACGGAGGCGATGACCAGGGAGATGACGGGGTTGACTCTGAAGCGGACGATCAGCACGACGGCGGCCAAGACCGCTACAGCTGTGTTGATCAGAACAGCAATGTCTGACATGGGGGGAATCCGATCGTTGGGCCTTCCACTCTGAAGGCTTGGAATTGATGCGCGCCGTGAGACAGGCCACATCACTGATCCCATATTATGAGTTTAAACTCATATTGCAAGCCTCTTCGACAAATTAGACTGAGCCAATGGCTCTCCTGATACGTCCGGCCCTGGAGAATGACGTTGCGGCCATGGCCGGTGTGGAGGTCGCCGCGGGTCGCACTTCCGCAGGTGCTGCCAGCCGTTTTGAAGCAGCGATCCGTGCCGCGATCAGCGACCCTCGACGGCTGGTCCTGGTAGCCGAAACGCCGGCGGACGTGCCCTGGAACCCAGGTTCCGCCGTCGTGGGTTGGGCCAAAACACACTTCCATGACTACGACGCCGGCCCAGCGCCGGCTGGCTACTATCTCGGCGGAATCACCGTGGCGCCGGATTTTCGGCGCCAGGGAGTTGCTGCGGCCCTGACGGAGAAGAGGCTGGAGTGGATATGGGCAAGGACGGACGAGGCCTGGTATGTGGTCAATGCACGCAATGCGGCGTCGCTCAAACTGCACCAACGCTGGGGCTTTCGCGAGGTCGCGCGCGGATCCGGCTTTCATGCAGTGACGTTCGACGGCGGTGAGGGGCTTTTGCTCAAGGCGGGCCGCCCGCTGCCCTGAACTTGCGGGACGCGGGGGATCTCAATCGGCCGGTCCTTCATGATCCAGCCCCGCAGACTTAGCATGGTCCACAGGTACACCAACTGGGGGAGTGTGTAGTGGGGCCATTGGAATCGACTCAAGCCAACGTGACTGGCGGGGCAACAGCCCGGACGGATGAGGGGGGTGGTTCCCCTTTAGGTCCCGGTTCCAGGGCAGCTGTGCAGGCCAAACGACGGCGTCCTGCCCGAGTGAGGAAACTCGACCTCGCCATCATTCTGATCTTGGTCATCCTGCTTGCCCTGTCGGCGACTCCTTGGCCCTCCGCCATGTTGATTCGCAGTGTTTTTGAGCGCGGAGCGCAGTCCACCATTGACGAGATGGCGCCCTACGTCCCGGACACTCCGTTGGAGGAGCGGGCCGGTGTGGTTTATAAGCCCGCTTCTACTTTCGATGTTTTCAGTCCTGCCGGCACTACCGAGGCGCTCCCGACGATCGTCTGGATCCATGGCGGTGCGTGGATCTCGGGGGCTCAAGGCGATGTGGAACCCTATCTTCGGATTCTTGCTGCCGAGGGCTACACGACCATTGGGGTGAGCTACCCGATCGCGCCGGAGGCCGTCTACCCCACCGCGATACGGGACATCAACGATGCGCTCGGCTACATCAAAGCGCACGCCAGTGAATTGAACGTGGACACCACCCGGATTGTTCTGGCTGGCGATTCAGCAGGCGCGCAGTTGGCCAGCCAAATGACCACTCTCACTGTTAACCCCGAGTATGCAAATCTGATGGGGATCCAGCCCGCGCTCCAGAAATCGGACCTCGCGGCCACCATCCTGCATTGCGGTGTGTATGACCTGCGGGCAATGGCCGACCTCAATGGCCTGGTTGCGTGGGGCTTCAAAACCTCGCTGTGGGCCTACACCGGAACGAAGGACTGGTCCTCCACATATGCGGGCAGCACCATGTCCACCATTGATTTTGTAACCAAGGATTTCCCGCCAACCTTCATCAGCGGCGGCAACGGCGATGGTCTGACGTGGCTTCAGTCGGTTCCCTACAGCAATCGCCTGAAGGAAGCGGGCGTTCCGGTGACCGAGTTGTTTTGGGCCGCAGACCACGAGCCCGAGCTGCCGCATGAGTACCAGTTCCACTTGAACTTCCCCGAGGCGCGCGATGCCAGGGACAAGACCTTCGACTTCCTGTCCACGCACGCCGCCAGGTCGAAGTGAGCTAAATGCGGGGAAGAGTGGAGTACGGCCGGCTTGGGAGGTGTCCGGCTGACCATGGCCGAACCGGGGGTTCCAGTGGAATCTCCCCGCGACCGTCGCGGATCACCAATGCCACCGTGCCTATCGCCGCGGCAAGGGAAGCCGCACCGAACAAGACCAGGACAACAATAAAAGCCATAGACATCGCCATGCACCTCTAGCGTTATTCTACCGTCGTTCGTCGTTCGTCGTTCGTCGCCCGACGCCCGGATGCGACCTGGCTCTTCAGCTGGGGAAGCGCTGACCGTACCTATGGGAATAGTTCGTGATGCTCCCCCGTTCACTCATTTAGATGCATATGCATGTAAGCTGGGAATGAACGAGCAACAGGAGAATGCCATGGAAACCCGCCGCATCACCGTCCTTTCCGCCGGACTCGGCGTCCCGTCGTCGAGCCGCCTGCTGGCTGACCAACTGGCCGCCTCTGCCGAGCGGCAGTTGCGCGCGGCAGGATATGAGGTGAGGATCGACGTCGTCGAGCTGCGGGACCTGGCAGTGGACATCGCCAACAACTTTGTGACCGGCTATGCCGCGCCCCGCCTCGCAGAAGTGATCGCCGGCGTCGAGGATTCAGACGGAATCATAGCCGTCAGCCCTGTTTTCAGCGCGTCCTATAGCGGCCTCTTCAAGTCCTTCATCGACGTCCTGGACCCCAAGTCCCTCGATGGCAAAGCCGTACTGCTTGGCGCCACAGGTGGCACCGACCGCCACCAGATGGTCCTCGACTACGCCATGCGGCCGCTGTTCAGCTACCTCAGGACCCGCACGGCTGCCACCGGCGTCTTCGCCGGGGCCCCCAGGACTGGGGAAACGACGACGGCGGCTCGCCCCTCTCAGCGCGAGTGGACCGGGCGGCCGGTGAACTCGTGCAACTGCTCAGTGGCGCCCAGCCGGGGCGCAAAACTCCGGCGCTGGAGTCACTGCCATTCGAACAGCTGCTGGCCGGCATTTCAGCCGGCAGGTAGTCCGAACTTTTCACCGGGTCCGATCGTTGGGCCAAGCATGAAGTGTCCTGTGGATTCCATTGACCTGGTGATGAGCGAACGGAGCGGCGTGGAGATTGACTACTGCCCGCAGTGCCGGGGTGTATGGCTGGACCGCGGTGAGCTGGACAAGATCATTGATCGCGTCGCTGCCGAAACCATGCCGGCCCCTGCGAGGCAGGCGCCGGCCCCGCCGCAGCCTCCGATCGCACCGCCGCCCGTCTACAACCCCTTTGAATCGCGGCCGCAACAACCCCGCTACGATGACCGCGGCGATCGACGCGACTATGACCGCCGGGATTATGAGCGCAGGGGTGACTATGACCGTCGCGACGAATATGGCCGTAAACGCAAGAAGAAGGAAGGCTTCCTGGGAGACCTTTTCGATTTCTAGCCGCGGTTAGTCTTCCAGGAGCTCGATGAATTCACGGGCCTGTTTGATGGTGATGTCCGAGTGGCGTGTCAGTGCCAATGCTGCGCCCTCCACATCACCGCTTTTTGCCAAGGTACGGATTCGTCCGTAGATCTCGTCGTTGAGCATGTTGCTGCTCACTTCGCGCGTCACATCGCCCTTGCTGACTATTGCCCGGTACCGGTACGGGAAGCGCTCGGGCTCGTCGTCGTCGTCCGACAGGAGATCCTTGGGCTGCGCCTCCGGCGTGAAGGGCTGGGGGTGTGCGGCCAGAGCGCCCACGGCGTCGCGTGATGCCCGTAGACCCTCACCAGTGGCCTGCAGATACAGCTTGATCGCTGCCATGCCCTGGCCCTGGGCAATAAGCGAGTAGAGCCGCCTGTGCTGTTCCTCGTTCAGCTTCGCCGCCGATTCTTTCGCCAACTGCACTGGATCCTTGGGTGGGTTGGCCGCAGCGGCGCCGGCCTTGGTCTCGGCCGAACGCTTGCTGAAGGAACGCATAAGCAGCAATACGCCCGCAATGACCGCGATCAAAATTACGAGCGGGATAAACAAGGAATCCATGGCGTTGTCAGAGCCGATCTACGTAGTTCTTAGCAGTGAGTAAGTCTGAATGGGTTGCCTGGCGGAAGACCTTGATGGCTTCGATCTTGCGCCCGCTGCGGACCAGGTTCTGCAAGTCGAAGGCGAGCTGGGGATTGAGCTGGCCATTGGGAAGCACCGCTGGCTGGTGCCCGCTTTGGGCGCCGGCCGTCCTGGCTGCTTGAGCCTGATGAGCAGCGCGGCTTTGTTCCGTCTGCTGGGTGTGCTGGGCCTCGTTCTGGCTTGGCTTGGTGGAAGCCTCGATTTTGGCGCGGGCAGCAAGGGCCGCCTGAACCTGGGAGGCTTGGTGCGCTGCGGACCGGGCCGCAAGTTCGTGTTGATAGCGCTCGGCATCCGAAAGGCCTGTGTCGCGCGGTTTAAAAGCCGCTGAAAGCGCCCACAGCAGGCCCAGGAGGACAATTAGCGGAAGGGCAATCATCAGCACGTCACCAAAGTTCATCCCCATGCTTAGAGCTTATGCCAGAACTTGGTTATCCACAGCACATTCCATTCCCGGCATAGACTTCTGAGAGGACAGTGTCAAATTAAGGCCCTCTTTGTAAGACGCATCACATTTGCGGCATGTTTAGCATGGATTTTGGGCTACGACGACCAGCCGGCCGTGCCGGGTCTGTGGATGATTTTCCACCAAAACTTTCTTTGCTCCACAGGCTGTGATGAGTGTTTCCGCAGGTCAGAAGCTAGTTGCCGCAAAAAGAATTTCTCTATCCACAGGGTAACGCACAGACTGTGCACAACGTGGGGGCGGTATTCCACAGGTTATCCACATGTGGGCTTGACAGTGGACTTTGCGCCCGGACTGCGCACCGCTAACGTGGCTCGGGTACCTGTTTCAGTATGGAATTTGCCCTCTCAGTGACCTTCAGGCAGCCGCGCGCAAACGTGCTTGGGGAGACTTCTGTGGATAAGTTGTGGAAATTGGGGAAAGCCGAAAATTGTCGGACCCCCATGGATATAACAGGAGCACTCGGCTGGTCCGGAGGCTCGGGCAATCCATCCCAGGTACACCTGCGCTTTACGCACCACTGAGGACTAACTCTCTGCAGCGGTACACAAATGGAGGACGGCTTTGTCAGTTACGCACTTGGACTCAATCGAGGGCGCACGCGCTTCGGACTCGAGCCGGAAACCTCCGCAGGACATCCCCGCTGAGCAGTCAGTCCTTGGCGGCATGATGTTGTCCAAGGACGCAATCGCAGACGTCGTCGAAATTGTCCGTGGCCACGACTTCTACCGTCCCGCCCACGAGACCATTTACGAGTCGATCATTGACCTATACGGCCGCGGCGAACCTGCCGACGCAGTTACGGTCTCCGATGAGCTGACCAAGCGCGGAGAGATAAACAGGATCGGCGGACCGGCCTACCTGCACGAGCTCATCCAAACCGTTCCCACAGCCGCCAACGCAGGCTATTACGCCGAGATCGTGGCAGAGCGCGCAGTGTTGCGCCGACTCGTGAACGCCGGCACCAAGATCGTCCAGATGGGCTACGGCCAGGACGGCGAAGTGGAAGACCTCGTCAACCAGGCACAGGCCGAGGTCTACGCGGTTGCTGAAAAGCGCACGGCCGAAGACTACGTCGCGTTGAAGGACGTCATGGAGTCCACCGTGGACGAGATCGAAGCTTCCGGGCATCGCGGCGAAGGCATGGTTGGCGTTCCCACCGGTTTCTATGAGCTCGACGAACTGACCCATGGACTCCACCCGGGCCAGATGATCGTTATCGCTGCCCGCCCTGCCGTCGGTAAGTCCACGTTCGCGTTGGACTTCGCCCGCTCCGCCGCTATCAAGAACAACCTGGCCACAGTCATGTTCTCCCTCGAAATGGGCAGGAACGAGATCGCGATGCGCCTGCTTTCCGCCGAAGCGACCATCGGGCTGCAGGACCTTCGTAAGGGCACGATCAAGGACGAGCAGTGGTCCAAGATCGCCACCACCATGGGCCGAATGAACGATGCCCCGCTCTTCATTGACGACAGCCCCAATATGTCGCTCATGGAAATCAGGGCAAAGTGCCGTCGGCTGAAGCAGCAGCACGACCTCAAACTCGTGATCCTCGACTACCTCCAGCTCATGAGCTCGGGCAAGAAAGTAGAGTCCCGCCAGCAGGAAGTCTCCGAGTTCTCGCGTGCCCTCAAGCTGCTCGCCAAGGAACTTCAGGTCCCCGTCATTGCGCTGTCGCAGCTGAACCGTGGTTCCGAGCAGCGCCAGGACAAGCGCCCCATGGTCTCCGACCTCCGTGAATCCGGCTCCATCGAGCAGGATGCCGACATGGTCATCCTCCTCCACAGGGAAGACGTCTACGACAAAGAATCGCCGCGTGCAGGCGAAGCCGACATCCTCATCGCCAAGCACCGTAACGGCCCCACGAAGGACATCGTCGTGGCGTTCCAGGGTCACTACTCGCGTTTCGCCAACATGGCTGGCGATGCCGGTGGTGGGGGCGGGTTCTAGCTGCAGTCGCGGGGCCCCGGCGGGCTGGTCAGGGCCGGGGAAGCACCAGCAGGTACCCGGCGGGGAGCGCACTGCTCCAGCGTCGCGGCTCCCGGACCACGAATTGTGTCGCCAGCTGATCCGGGGTCAGCAGGCTGTTGGGGGCCGGCGATGGCCCCCACTGCCCGCTCCCATACGGATACAGCGGATCCAGCACGCGTACTCCGGTCACCGGAAATTCAGGGAACTGGGCAGGATCGCCGAGTGACTCGAATCCGCTCATTACCCAGGCGTGGCGACCACTCCACATGACCAGCCCCACCGGGCGGCCCGTACTGGCCATGGACCGCGCCGCTGTCTGGAGGGCATCGTCGTAGTCGGCAATGCTGACAACTTGGTAGGGGCCCATTCCCACCGCGGTCAGCACTGCTGCCCAACCGAACGGGTTGGCGCCGTTGAATGAATCGGAAGACCTCATTCGCGCCATGTCCCATAGCTCGTTCTGCTGGGCGCGGCCGGCCCAGGTACCGCCGCCGGTGTCATCGATGAGATTGTGCATCATCTGTATGCTCGCCGCTACGCACCAGTCGAACGTGTATTGCGGTACGAAGTCGCCCTGTTGGTAGAGGTTAAGGGAGTACGGCTGAGGCGTCGCGACTGGTGCCGGGAGAGGTGCCGGGACTGGTGCCGGCACCGAAGTCGGGCTGGGGGACGCCGGCGGGGGTGCTTGAGTGGCGAGGGCGACTTCCCCTCCGGCTGCCTGCGCGGAGTCGGCTGGTTGCGCCGACTCGACTGGTTGCGGCTGGTTGGAGGCGGCCTCGTCCACGCCGTTCGCGGACGAGCAGCCTGAAAGGAGGACGGCCAGGGAGAAGAACCAAGCCAGGAGACGGGCACGGGCACCGGTCATGGTCCAGTTTAGCGCGAGGCAGGAGCGCCCCGAAGGCCTAGCAGCCCTCGAAGTCGCTCAGAACCCTGACCTTCGCGGCCGAGCTGGATTGGGGGTCGAACGCGTAGCCGATCCATTCCTTTGCGAGCCGACGCGCCAGCTCCACGCCCACAACGCGCTGGCCCATGGTGAGGACCTGGCAGTCGTTGGACAGGATGGACCGCTCCACAGAGAAGGAGTCGTGTGCAGCGGTAGCCCGGATGCCCGGAACTTTGTTGGCGGCGATGGCGACGCCGATCCCGGTCCCGCAGAACAGGATGGCCCTATCGGCCTTGCCGTCGCGGATCATTTACCGGCCGCGATGCCCACGTACGGGTAGGGCTTGGTGAAGTCCTCGTCCGCACGGTTCACGCCGATGTCGATAACCTCAGCGATCCGGGCATCCTCCCGAAGGTCGGCCAGGATCCGGTCTTTGTAATCAACGCCTGCTTCGTCGGCGCCCACAATGATGCGCATGTGATTCTCCTAGTTGCTTGCTGCGAAGTTGCCCGCAGTGGCGGGAACTGCGGTGAAATGCGGCCCGACGGCGGCAAACACCATGGCGAGCGACGTCGCCCCTGGATCCGGCGTGCCGATGCTCTTCTCGGCCAGCGGCCTGGCGCGGCCCTTCAACGGACGGAGTTCTGCCGTGGCCGCAGCTGCCTTGGAAGAGACGTCAGCCGCGGAAGACCAGGCCTCCTCGGCCATGGATCCGGCAGCAACGGAGGCCGCGAACGTCGAAGCGAACGGCAGCACGGCATCCACCATGGTCTTGTCGCCAAGGTCCGCCTTGCCGAGGCTCGTGATGCGGTCCGCGAAGGCGCGAACAGATTCGGCGAGGACTACCGGCGTCGGGGTTTCTGCGTCTCCCAGCCGCTCGCCAAAGGCGCGCAGTCCGGCACCCCACAGGACTCCCGACGTACCGCCGGCCTTGTCGGCCCAGGCGTCTCCGGCAGCAATGAGCAAGGAGCCGGCACCGGCTCCACGTGCATAAGCAACAGATGCCGCTGCGAGGGCTGCCGCGGATCCGCGGACCATGCCGCGTCCGTGGTCGCCGTCGCCAGCGATTGCGTCCATGTCGCCCAGTTTTGTTTCGGAGTCCCGCAACAGGGCGGCAGTTGCGTCCAGGGCGGAGAGGCATTGCCCAGCGTATTCGCGCGATTCGCTGGTGGAGGAGTAGTCAACAGCGTCAGTGGCAGAAGCGTCGACGCCCGGGTCTTCGAACGAAGCAGCCTCGAAGCCAACAGCCCCACGACGGTACGCCGGCGTCAGCGCGGGAGCGGTCCAGTACTGCTCGAGTTCGTCATCCAGCCACGTGAGCGTCAGCGAAGCGCCGGCCATGTCCAGGCTGGTCACCAGTTCGCCGACCTCCGGCATGACCAGCGTGTAGCCAGTCTCGCGGAGGAGGGGAGCCACAGTGCGCCAGAGAACGAACCGTTCCTCGTGCTTCGTTGAACCCAATCCATTGAGGATCACGGCCAGCCGCGTTGAACCGGACCCGGGCGTCTCAGCCAGCACGCGCTTCACCAGCTCCCGGCCAAGTTCGACGGCGGACGGCAGCTCGGTATCGAATAGTCCAGGCTCGCCGTGGATACCCAGGCCCAGGCCCATCTGTCCCTCGGGAAGCTTGAACAATGGCTGGTCGGCGCCAGGGAAGGTGCAGCCACTGAATGCAGTGCCGATGGTCCTGGTAAGGCTGTTGGCCTTGCGTCCCACGCGGACCACTGACTCGAGATCCAGCCCGGCCTCCGCGGCCGCACCCATGACCTTGAAGACCACGAAGTCCCCGGCAATGCCGCGGCGCTTTTCGATCTCCTCGGGGGAGGCGCTGGCGATGTCGTCCGTGACCAGCACGTTTTCCGCCGGGATGCCTTCGGTGTTCAAGCGTTCGCTGGCCATGCCGAAGTTCATGACATCCCCGGCGTAGTTGCCGTAAGTGAAGACGACGCCGGCGCCGGAGTTGGCAGCCTTGGCCACGGAGTAGGCCTGTTGGGTGGAGGGCGAAGTGAAGATGTTGCCCACCACGGCGCCGTCAGCGAAACCCGGTCCGATGATGCCTGCGAAGGCCGGGTAGTGTCCGGAGCCGCCGCCGGTAATGACGGCGACCTTCGGTGCTGCGGGGCGGCTGCGGCGGACTGCGCCGCCTTCTACCTGGCGGACGAGGTCCGAGTGGGCGTCACAGAAACCGGCGAGGGCTTCGTCAGCGAAGTCGGCGGGATCGTTGAAGATTCTGGTCATGGTGGGTCCTGGGTTTCCTTCGAGCAGCTCGAATTAGTGGATGTGGCTGCCGCCGTTGATGTCGATGGTGGTGCCCGTCAGGTACGCGGAGTCCTCGGAGGAGAGGAACGTGATGACGGCGGCAACTTCCTCGGTGGTGGCGTTGCGGCCCAAGGGGATGCCTGCGTTGATGGCAGCTTCCTGCTCTTCGGTGCTGCCGACGCGGATGTTGGTGTCCACGGCGCCGGGAGTGATGGCATTGACGGTCACTCCGGTCTCGCCGATTTCGCGGGCAAGTGCCTTGGTGAAGCCGAGGATGGCTGCCTTGGCTGCGGAGTAGGGGACCTTGCCGAACACTCCGCCGCCGCGCTGGGCAGAGACCGAGGACATGTTGACGATGCGGCCCCAGCCGTTGGCGATCATGTCCGGCAGGAATGCCTTGGTGACCAGGTAAGTACCGGTCGCGTTGACGTCCATGACCTTGTGCCACAGCTCGAGGGTGGTCTCCAGGAACGGGATGGGCGAGGTGATTCCGGCGATGTTGGCCAGGGCGCCCACGGGCGGGAGGTTTCCGGCGGCAACTTCCGCGGCGACGGCTGCCTGGGCTGCGGTGACGGAGGCTTCGTTGGCCACGTCGATTTCGTAGCCGAACGAGGGGACGTTGAATTCGTTGGCGATCTCCGCGGCAACCTTGGCGGACTTCTCGCCGTCGAGGTCCAGAATGACGATGCCCCAGCCTTGGTTGGCGTAGCGGCGGGCGGTGGTCAGGCCGATGCCGCGATCGGAGGTAGCTCCGGTGAGGACGGCGGTGCGCTGGATGGTGGTCATGGTGCTCCTTGAATGGTGGTTGGTGGAAAAAGTTCAGATGAGGTCTGTGATGTAACTGGCCGCCTTGGCTGCGGCTGCCGGGCGTTCATCATGGGTGACGTCCCTGGTTTCGAGCTCCAGGGAGAAGTGGCCGGTGTAGCCAACGTCCCGCAGGGCTGCGAGTCCGGCAGCGAAGTCGGCCTTGCCATTGCCGATGCTGAGGTTGATGTTCCCCGGCTCGATTTCCGTGACGGGCACAGCGTCCCGCAAGTGGACGTGTTTGATGCTGGCGGAGAAACGATTGACGAAGTCCACGGGGTCGCCTCCGGAGGCGACGATGTGGCTGAAGTCCATGACGATTCCGACGTCGGAGCCCGCCAGGCGGTCGGCGAGCAGTTGGGCGCGCTCCGTGTTCCAGCACAACCGGTAGTAGTGCAGGGATTCGGTCCACAGCTCGACGCCGAACTCTTTGGCGCGGGCAGACGCGTAGATCAGTTGAGCTGCCACAGCGTCGATGTCCTCTTCCAAGCTCTTCACCGGGTCATGGTCGATCGCGCCGCACGGCAGGACCAGAGCCTTCGCGCCGGTCTTTGCCGCCAAGGCGAGCAGCATCTCCAGGTGCCGATCGCGCGCTTCATGCGCACCGCCGTCGAGCACTGCGTTCAGGTCCCCGACGTCGCCATTGACCGAGCGGACCCGCAGGGCCCGCGTTATTGACGACGGCGGCAACCGTCTCGACTGCCTCAGCGTCCAGTACGTAGGGCACGTGGTCGCAAACGCCGGGCAGCGCTCCAAGGTCGATTTCTTCGAAGCCGAGGCCGCCCATGGTTTTCAGGGCTGTGGCCAAATCCTGGTGGCGGAAGCTGATGGAAGAACAGCCCAGTCGGTGATGGAACATCGTCGTTGATCCTCAAGTTGGGGCCCTCGGCGGAGAAGGCCTTAGTGATGGAGACCACGTTAGCTGGGTTGACTGTTGACAGTCAACCTTTGAAGTTGACTGTTGACATTGCTGGTGTCCTCCGTCACAGTTGACGTATTATGTTGACTGTCGACAGTGAAGTTGCCTAAGAAGCGCCTCACTCTTCGAAAGGGAAATACACAAATGAGCAATGAAGCTCTGACCATGCGTGGTCCGGTTCATGGAACCAAGGAAGCAAAGCGCGTTGCCGTCGGTTCGGGCGTTGGCGCAGTCATCGAAACCTACGATTTCAACGGTTTCGGCACCGCCGCTGCACTGTACTTCGGTACAGCGTTCTTCCCGGGCGCCGACCCGGTGACTGGCACCCTGGCATCCTTCGCGACCCTCGGCGTCGGCTTCGCTGCCCGTCCGTTGGGTGGCATCATAGGTGGCCACCTCGGCGACAAGCTCGGCCGCAAGCCGGTCCTGGTGGCTTCGCTCATCCTGATGGGCCTGGCGACATTCGCTATCGGCCTTCTGCCCACCTACCAGCAGGTGGGCCTCCTGGCTCCCGCCCTGCTGGTGATCGTGCGGGTCATCCAAGGCCTGGCCTTCGGTGCTGAGTGGGGCGGCGCAATCCTCATGAGTTACGAGCACGCACCGTGGCGGAAGAAGGGCCAGTTCACGGGAATCGTGCAGGCCGGCTTCCCGGTTGGCCTGTTGCTCGCAAACCTCGTCTTCCTCAGCAGCGTGGGACTCGGCAGCGAATGGGCCTGGCGCGTACCGTTCCTCGCAAGCATCGTGCTGGTTGCCGTGGGCCTCATCATCCGCTCCAAGGTTCCCGAGTCGCCGGTCTTTGAGGACGTCAAATCCAAGGGCGACATCGTGAAGTCTCCCATTGTGGATGTCATCAAGACCGACTGGCGCAACATCGTCCGTGGCATCGGCCTCCGTATTGCCGAAACCGCCGGTTACGCAGTGTCCGTGACCTACATGATTTCCTACCTTCACACCAACAAGCTGGCGGACAAGACTGAAACCCTGGTGGCGCTCTGCGTGGCAGCCGGCATCGGTATCTTCGCCACCTACTTCTGGGGCAAACTGACGGACCGCGTTGGTCGCCGTCCTGTTTACATCTGGTCCACCGCGTTCGCCGTCGTCTTCGGAATCCCGATGTTCATGCTGGTCAACACGGGCCTGTTCCTGCTGATCATCGCGACAATCGTCGTCGCTTACGCCGTGTGCCAGAATTCCCTCGCCGGAGCCCAGGGAGCATGGTTCCCCGAACTCTTCCAGGCCAAGACCCGCTCATCCGGAGCTTCGCTGTCATACCAGATCTCCGCGATGGTCTCCGGGTTCACCCCCTTCATCACCACCCTGCTATTCGTCAGCATGGGCTGGATGGGACCGGCGCTGCTGTTCAGCTTCTACGCAGCCATCGGCCTGTGGGCAGCACTCATCACCCGGGAAACCTGGGGCAAGCGTGAGCGTTCGCTCGCCGAAGAAGCCGCCAGCAAAACTCCCCAGACGGTAAACGCCTAAGCAGCCATCGACGTCGGGCGCGTACTCCCCATCGGCGCGCGCCCGGCTCCGAAAGGAAACCAGTGACTCTCTCATCAGTTGAAACAGCTCCGGCCGCTCCCGCGGCCGAGCGGGTAGAGCGCATCCGTGCCGCCGCCTACCGCATCCGCCACCACGCCCTGACCATGGGCGAGGTCCAAGGCCAGGGTTACGTTGGCCAGGCCCTCGGCGCCGCTGACATGCTGGCCGCCGTCTACGCCGGCCAGCTGACATACCGTGCCGAAGATCCGCACTGGGAGGGACGCGACCGCTTCCTTCTCTCCACGGGCCACTACGCAATCGGCCACTACGCAGCATTGGCCGAAGCCGGAATCGTGCCTGTCGCGGAGCTCGAAACGTACGGCTCCGACGATTCCCGCCTCCCAATGTCCGGCATGTCCACCTACACGCCGGGCATGGAGATCTCCGGCGGTTCGCTGGGACACGGCCTGACGATCGCCGTCGGAATGGCTTTGGGCCTGCGTCTTCAGGGCTCCGCGTCCCGAGTGATCAACTTCCTCTCCGATGGTGAGTTGGATGAGGGCTCCACGTGGGAGGCCGCCATGGGCGCGCATCACCACCAGCTCGGGAACCTCACCGCCATGGTGGACATCAACGCCCTCCAAGCCGACGGCGCCACGGATACCGTGCTGCGCACCGAGCCGGTCACGGAGAAGTGGGAAGCGTTCGGTTGGTACACGCAGCGGGTGGACGGGAACGACGTCGGTGCGCTGCTGGCAGCGTTCGACAACATCAGTTCGCAGTCAGCTGCAGTCGGGCGGCCATCAGTGATCCTCTGCGACACCAAAGTTGGACGCGGCGTGCCTCTCTTGGAAACCCGCGAAAAGGCCCACTTCATGCGCATTGAAGAACACGAATGGCAGATCTGCCGCGAGCAGCTGACCGCAGGATACGAAGGGACGGCTTCCGCATGAGCACAGTGACGACAGCGGCGGGTTCGCCGGGTTCGCCGGCCAAGCCGAAGCTGAAGACCTCGGCCATGATCGCGTCCTTCGCGGACCCCGGCCAGAAGACGACTTCGGCGCCGTTTGGGCACGCGCTCGTCAAGGCAGCCGAGGCTGACTCCAGGATTGTTGGACTCACCGCCGATCTTGGCAAGTACACGGACATGCACATCTTCGCCAAGGCCTTTCCGGACCGGTTCTTACAAATGGGCATGGCGGAGCAGCTACTCTTCGGAGCCGCAGCAGGCATGGCGGAGACGGGACTTATTCCGTTCGCGTCAACGTATTCGGTGTTCGCCGCCCGCCGCGCGTACGACTTCCTGTGCCTGGATATCGCCGAGCCGAACCTCAACGTCAACATTGTTGGTGGGCTTCCCGGCCTGACCACCGGCTACGGACCGAGCCACCAGGCAACCGAGGACATGGCGATCTTCCGCGGAATGCCCAACCTGACCATCGTGGATCCTTGCGACTCGGTGGACATTGAGCAGGCTGTCCCGCAGCTTGCGGCCTCGGACGGGCCGACGTACCTGCGCTTGCTGCGCGGCAACGTGCCCACCGTCCTGGATGAGTACGACTACACGTTCGAGCTCGGCAAGGCCAAGGTCCTGCGAGGCGGCAACGACGTCGTCTTCGTATCCTCAGGTCTGATGACCATGCGTGCCCTGCAGGCTGCGGATGCGCTTGCTAGGCACAACGTGGATGTCGCCGTGGTGCACACGCCCACCATCAAGCCGTTCGACTCCCACACTGTATTGGCCGAGCTGAACACCGACCGCCTGGCCGTCACGCTGGAAAACCACACGGTTGTTGGCGGTCTGTTCGAAACCGTTGCATCCGCCGTCGTAACCGCCGGTCTCGGCAAGCGAGTGGTTCCCATCGCGCTTCCGGACCAATTCCTCGACGCCGGTGCATTGCCAACGCTGCACGAGCGGTACGGGCTGTCTGTTGACCGGATCGTGGCGAAGGTGCTGGCTGAATTGGGCTGAAGTCTTGTTCGGACAGCGGTGCGGGATCGGCAATTACTGCCGGTCCCGCACCGCTGCCCGTAGTATCAACAGTTAACACCGGACTGTTAGCAGTCGCCAATAGAATTTGAGGACACACACGATGGCCGTCACCGCATCCCTGCTGGGACTGGAGAAGAAGAGCCTGCGCGAGCAGGCACTCGCCGCTCTGCGTAGTGCGATCACCAGCGGTGAGCTTGAGCCTGGGCGGCACCTCGTGGAAACCGAACTGTCTGAAATGCTCCAAATCAGCCGAGGCACACTCCGGGAAGCCCTGCGCCAACTGGAGCAGGAAGGCCTGGTCTCCGCCGGTGCCCGGGGTCGGCTTTCCGTGCGGCACCTCGACGTCAAGGAGATTCGCGACATCTTCGCGGTTCGAGGAGTCCTTGAATCACTCGCCGCCCGCACCCTGAGCGAGATGCCGGACAAGGAGACCGCGCTCGCGGAACTGCGTGCCGCCGTCGACAATATGGACAAGGCAGCGAAGGCATCCTTGGAGGAACGGATCGAATCCGACCTCGAATTCCACCGCACGCTCTGCCGCCTGTCCGGAAACGAGACACTGCTGCACTCGTGGGAATCCCTGGAGGGCTCCATCCGGATGTCCATCATGTTTGCCGGGTTGGAGCGCGCCACCCGGAACATGAGCGTCGGGCCGGCATCACGACATTGTCGCTGCGATCGAAACCGGTAATGCCGCGAAGGCGCGGGAGACCATCATTTCGCACATGGATGGTGCGGCGGAGAATCTGGTGGGGTAGGGATAGCCACGGCTGGCGCCTGGTGCGCCGCGGCGCTTCGGTGGGAAGGTGCCCGCCGATGGAAAGATGCCCGCCGTTCCTCCGCTGCCGGGTGTGCCGCTGCGCCTATTTTGAACAGGTGACTCTGATTAGGGTGTCAGGTTAGGGGCTAAGACACCGTTCGTGGGGTGTCAGAGAATTGCGGTTTGGATCCTTGCCTGACGTCCTATCGAGGCGTGGCCGACGTCAGGTTGGGGTGTAGCCAGTTCCCATGTATTACGGGTTTAGCCGTGGGACTTTACGGTCGTTCACCTCCCATGTGGGAACTTACCGCCCAGGACAACGAACCTCGTGCGGCGGCTGGCCCTCGTCGCTGGTCGGATGCCGCCATCAATGCCATCTTGTCTTGAGGGAAACTGCCAGCCTCAGTCGCACCTCATCGAGCTATGGTGCCGGGAGGAAGTCAGGCGTAGCGTCGATTTTAGCGACGAAGGACGAAGGCTTGAGCGGGACTCGAAGGTTCTCCGTTGGCACCCAACTGACCAGCCGTTGAAGGGACTGCACGTGGCTGGATGGAATGCCGATACATTGGCAGGTACGCCCGGATCCAGAGCCGTTACCTTGGTGGAGGGTTCGTCCTTCTGTATCTCTTCTCCGAATGGGGACATGGATCCGGCACTTCCGCACGGATTGTTTGTCCATGACACGCGGATCATCTCTTGCTGGAATCTCACGATCAACGGATTGGCTCTTGAGCCTTTGGCAGCGGGGGGAAAGGAACCCTATAGGGCCCAGTTTATTTGCCGTGTCCCTCGAACCGACGGCCATGCGGACAGCTCTCTGATTGTCGAACGACTGCGGGAGGTGAGTGAGGGAATGTTGGAGCAGATCACAGTGCGCAACTATTCGTCGGAGCCGTTCCATTGTGTCATTCGGTTTAGCGTAGAAGCGGATTTTGCTGATCTGTTCGAGGTTAAGGAGGCGAGGATTCAGCACCGCTGGGACAAAACCCACCAAGCGAACGAAAATTCACTACAAATTCGGGCGGCTTGGGAAGAGGTCCGCAGGGGCGTTGACATTAATACCGCCGGTGCTGTCGTCGAGCCTCGGAGTGTGACTTATCAGGCGGTCGTTTCACCGCGCGATTCCTGGACCACTGGACTGACCGTTGTCCCCGCAGTTGAGGGAAGGGAGGCACTACCGTTCAGGGGATCGGATGAAAAGGGCTTATCCCCCCAGGATCGCCGCCGACAGGAGTGGGTAGCCAAGATCCCGGCAATGCGTATGGGCAACAGTTCTGTTGAACGCACTTTACAGCGGAGCTATGACGATCTGGGCGCTCTGAGGATTGAAGATCCTGATCAACCGGAGCGGGTTGTTGTGGCGGCTGGCGCCCCTTGGTTCATGACTCTATTTGGACGTGACTCGTTGTGGGCTTCTGAGATGGCGCTTCCTGTGGACCCCTCTCTCGCCCTTGGCACTTTGCAGACCCTTGCCGACCGCCAGGGCAAGGCTGTAGACCCGCTGACGGAGGAAGAACCTGGAAAGATTCTTCACGAAGTCAGGCTCGGTGTCTCAAGTGGATTGTCATTGGGTGGTAAATCCGTTTACTACGGCAGTGTGGACGCCACGCCCCTCTTCGTGAACACCATAGGGGCGCTTAGTCGTTGGGGCTTTGCCTCCGATACGGTAGCTGCCCTGCTGCCGCATGCGGATCGCGCGCTGTCCTGGATTCGCGATTACGGTGACAAAGACGGTGACGGCTTTGTTGAATATGAGCGTCTTAACGAGCGGGGACTGATCAATCAGGGCTGGAAGGACTCGTGGGACGGCATCAACTTCGCCGATGGGACTCTCGCGGAACCTCCCATCGCACTGTGCGAAGTCCAAGCCTACGTCTATATCGCATATCTTTCGCGTGCTTGGATGGCTTACGACGCCGGCGATGACTCTCTGGGGTCCGAGTTGGCGGAAAAGGCTGCGCGACTCAAGAAGCAGTTCAACGAACAGTTCTGGATGCCGGAACGCGGCTATTACGCGATTGCGCTGGATGCAAAGAAACGGCAGGTTGACGCTTGCGCATCGAACATGGGCCACTGCCTGTGGATGGGGATCGTGGATGAGGATAAGGCGCCCCTCGTTGTCGACCGTCTGATGTCGCCAGAAATGTTCAGTGGCTGGGGGGTGCGGACTTTGGCGAGTGACATGGGGGCCTTCAACCCGGCGAGTTACCACAATGGTTCCGTGTGGCCGCACGACAACGCGATCATAGCCACCGGCCTCGTGCGATATGGATTCGTGGCCGAGGCACAGCGTATAGCCGTAGCTCTGTTTGAGGCGGCTGAGTATTCGGATGGCCGTCTTCCGGAGCTGTTCTGCGGATTCGGTCGGGATGAATTTCCGCAGCCCATACCTTATCCCGCCGCTTGTTCGCCCCAGGCGTGGGCTGCCACGACGCCGATACACCTGGTCATGAGCCTGCTGCGCTACGACGCCCATGTTTCCCGAGGGGGCTTGTGGATGGACCCGGCTATTCCGGAGTCATTTGGCGATCTGCACATCATCAACGCACCGACAGGCAGAGGTCCCATCACTATTGAAGTCATCGGCTCCCAGGCTACCGCTCAAGGCCTGCCCGAGGGTCTGACGTTTCGACAGGGCCATCGACCCTGGATGACGGAACTGGTCGAACAGGCCCGTCTTTTCGGGGAAGGTCAGCCACGAGGAGCAAGCTAGGGATTACGGGCAACTGGCTGGCGATCGCAGTAGCTGGGGCCTTTACCGGCGAAGCGCTGGTCGTTGTTGTGCAGCGCTTGGTGGGTAGGAAAGCCATGCTTGGTATGCCAGCCAGAGTGCGGCGAAGTCTGCAGAGGTAGAGGTGTCCCGCCCGGTTGTCTCTTTTATTTTGGCAAGCCTGTAAGACAGTGTCTGTCGATGGATGCCCAGCTCAGCGGCAGTTTCGTTCCAGCGGCGGTCATTCTTCAGGAAGCTAAAGAGGGTCTCCCTTAGGGCCGTCGTTTTCGGGTCCAGGTCTGCAAGGCTTCCGAGTACCTGCCGGACAATACTGTCTGCTTCTTTCCTGGATCTTGCCAGAAGCGATACAGGTACGCCGGTGAAGTCGACCCAGTTGTCGTTCGTCCCGCCGGAGGACAAGACTTTGTGTGCTTCCTCGGCTGCGACTTTTGCATCGCGGATATCCAGGTATGTCGAGGATGCTGCGGCGCGGATCCCGAGATCTTCGAGAAGTTTGCGTGTATCCGGAAGGGCCGGTTCCGGCACCATTAGGAAATAGGAGTGCCGCCCTGTTCCGGTGAGTACAGGCAGGGCAGCAATCGAGACTGCCCTCGCTGTTTTCGGACCGTCTTCGGTCTTGATGGCTATTAGTTTGTATCCCTCCGCCATCGCATTCGGTTTGAGGACGTCGTCGATATTCTCAGGTATCCGTCCTTCCAGAATCGCCTCAAGCATGACCTTAGAGCGATCGGCCCTTTCCCGGATTGTGGTCAAAAGTTGACTCACGGCTACGTCAACGACCTGCAGGATGTGAATGAGCAGGAAGCTGCTGACCTCTTCCCCGGGGAATTCTGCAACTACTAACTTCACGCCACGCTCACCAGGAAGTGTATAAGAGCGTTGCCGTGCCGTTGATGTCAGCGTGGGCAATGGCGGTCCTTGTATGATCGTCAATCCGGTCTGGGTGTCAAGTACGGTGAGCCTGGACCTAAAGAGTGCCTGCAGGTCGTCCATCAGGCGTGCTGGGTCCGCATGGGCATAGGTCGAGAGCTGGTAGAGCTTGCTCAGCTTGAGGACCTGGAGTGTTTGGGTGGTGGCCGTGGCGGCTGCAACCGTGCGCCCTATCGCGGCAAACGGTGTTTCCTCGTTTGTCAGCAGGACCGGGAATCCCAATCTGTCGGCCTCGTCGAGGAGTTCTTGTGTCAACGGGGGCAGGCTGGGGTGGTCACCTAGTGCGACGCCTGCCAGCCCGGCTTCATTGAGTCTTTGAATGAAGGTGCTCTGCTCCTTGGCACCATGCGGGACGCAGAGCCCGACGGTCATCAGCAATTCATGCGGACCGAGCCACCTTGCCGGGTCGTTAAGTTCGCAGCTATGCGCCCAGAGAACCTGGCGTTCCAAGCCGGCGGCTCCGGCCAGTACGCGGGTGCCCAAGCTTTGAGTGCTAACGAGATCGTTGACGGTCAACACTGACTGTTCCATGCAAAAACCTTACTGCAACACTAATAAGCATCAAATTTCTTACGTCTGTACCATACTTCTCTTGCGTTGCGGTTACTAGTGTGAGTCACACAACAAATAGAATCGTCAAAGGAGATGGCTCCGACATGTCACCAGATACTGCACCTTTCTCCATGCAGCGGACCGCAGTATGGCGAATCGGTGGCCAAGCGCGAACGGCTTTGGTCCACACGATGAACGTTGCATCATGAGCGCCCTTCGTCAGGGTTCCCGCATCGCGGTTTTGGGAGCTGGACTTGCAGGCTTGGCAGCTGCTACGCAGCTAAGAGCCGATGGCTTCGATGTGACCGTTCTTGAGGCCAGGGACAGGTCCGGGGGGCGCGTCTGGTCAGAATCAATCACGGCCGGGCGCGAAGAACCCTGCGTTATCGAACGGGGCGCCGAGTTCGTATTGCATGGTTACACGACGATGCGGCGCCTGCTTGATTTGACCGGCTTGTCCCTGGTTGACACCGGCATGAGCTACTACGTTCGTGCTCTGGCGGACACCCCCGACATCAGCACGCAAGACGTGGTAGAAGCAGGCCGAGCAGCTGCCGCCATCGCCCGAACCTACCCCTCACCACCGTCCGCAGAAAAGGTCCTGCAACGTTTGGACTGCGATGATCGGCTCGTGGATGCACTTCGCGCTCGTATCGAAATCTCCACCGCTGTCGCGGCAGATCAAGTCAGCGCTGACACTCTTGAGCACATTGCATCCTTCGAGCCGCGTCCGAGTTGGAGGATCAGCGGCGGAAACCAGGAGCTTCCTAAAGCCTTGGCTGCCCGTCTCGGCGACTCGGTGCACTACCGGGAAACCATTCACGCGGTTACAGACCTCGGCGAAGAAGTCCTCGTGGAAACATCGGCAGGCAGCGCGACTTTCGACGCCGCCGTCGTGGCGCTCCCATTGTCCATCGTGCGGGACCAAGCGACTCTTGCCCTGTCGGTTCCGGAATGGAAGACCAGCGCACTGAACCGGGTACTGCAAGGGGATGCGGCCAAGCTTCACCTCCCGCTGCGATCCGTCCCGGCAACGAGCGCGGTGATGTCAACGAACGGCCGCTTCTGGACATGGACTGCGCAGGACAATACCGGTTCGGTCACTCCTGTGCTCAATTCCTTTATGGGCTCTCCTGGCGCTTTGGACCGGGCACAAGGCGACGGGGATTTCAACGCGTGGATAACCCATGCCCGGCACATTCGCCCGGAACTGGACTTCAGTGAGAGTGACGCCGTCGCCACGGTTTGGCGCAACGATCCTCTCGCCCGCGGCGCTTATGCAGCTTTCGCCCCAGGCGGAGGAAGAACTGATGCGGAAGAACTGGAACGCCCGGTAGGCAACCTCCTCTTCGCCGGCGAGTACGCTGATCCTGACTTCACCGGCCTGATGGAAGGCGCACTCCGCAGCGGCGAACGAGCGGCGGTCAGGATCAGGAATGCTGTCCAGGGTCTCAAAGTTGAGGCGGCCAGCGCATGAACGCGGCCGTAGCAACTACAGACGATATCCAGTGGCCCGAGCAGGTGCCTATAAGCCCGGAGCGCGTCCTCTCCGGTGCCCCTTCGGCAAGCACTCTGGTCCTGTACGGCGATCCTGGCACGGAAGCCGGCCTTTGGAAGGTCACTCCTGGCGAATTCACCACCAAGCTGACTGGCTACAGGGAGTTCATTCACATCGTTGACGGCCAGGGTCAACTTATCGATGACCAAGGGCAGGAAACCAACCTGCGGGCGGGGACAATTGTGGCTCTCCCTGAGGGCTGGGCGGGCCGCTGGAGCGTGCAAACAGAGCTCGTCAAGTCCTACTCGATCGTCCGGGCACAGTAGAGCCGCCGGCAGCGCCCCAACCACTCTTTGCCTATACCAATGAACAACGTAAGGAACCACTCATGAATGCCAATCTCGAATTCGCTCGAGTTAGCAACACCTTCTTCCATAACGGAGAGTACATCCCCGTATCGCAGGGCCGCGATGTCGTGGACCCTTCCAACAATAGAGTCATCGGCCAAATGGCTGAGGTCGGCCACGACGACATTGAAGCCGTCGTTGCTACCGCCAACGCTGCGCAGAAGGCATGGTACGCCTATACGGCACTGGATCGTGCCGAGATGCTGCACAAAGTGGCAGCGGAGATGAAGAAGCTCGCACCCGAAATTGCTGAACTACTGACCCGTGAAACGGGCAAGCCGTATAAGGAAAGCTCTGACGAAATGGCTTGGTCAGGTTCTGCAGTGGACTATTACGCAGAACTCGGTCGGCACTCGATTGGTTCGGTTCTGGGCACCTCTGTTGTCGGCCAGACCCACTACACCTTGAAGGAGCCCATGGGCACGGTGGTCAGCATCCTTCCTGCGAACTTCCCCATTCTGTTGCTGATGTGGTCCGCGGCAGCTGCCCTGGCAGCGGGCAACTCTGTGATCGTCAAACCCTCGGAAAACGCCTCCCTGACGACTCTTTCCTTCATGCGGGTCTTCCGGAACCTGCCTACTGGGTTGGTCCAGTGTGTCTCCGGTGGTGCCGACACGGCGAAGCAGCTCGTCTCCCACAAGAACACCCACATGATTGCCTTCACCGGAAGTGTTGCGACCGGCCAGGCTGTTTCACGGGCCTGTGCTGAGCACTTCAAGCCGCATCTGATTGAAGCTTCGGGCAGTGATGCTTTCCTGGTTATGCCGTCTGCCCCTATTGACGTGGCAGCCCGCGCGGCTACCTTTGCGTCCTTCTTCAACGCCGGCCAGGTGTGCACCTCTGCCGAGAAGATCCTTGTCCATGAGGACGTTTACGACCAGTTCATGGAAACGTTTGTCGCTAACGTGAAGCGGTTGCGGATCGGCCACGGCCTCGACAAGGTCGATTTCGGCCCGATGGAAAACGCACGTGAGGTTGCCCGCGTAGAGCAGCTGGTCGCCCGGGCCGTTGAGCAAGGCGCCGCCGTCACCATCGGCGGACACAGGTTGAACCTCGGCGGGGAGCTGCAGGACGGGTTCTTCTACGCGCCCACAGTCCTGGAGGGCCTGCGCCCGGACATGGACATCTTCACCACCGAGGTGTTCGGACCCGTTGCTCCGGTCTATAAGGTCTCGAGCTTCGAAGAGGCCTTGAAGATCGCCAATGACTCGCCTTTCGGTCTCGGCGCTACCTTGTACTCCAAGGACATCGAAGAGATCACCCGAGCCACCAACGAAATCGTTAGCGGCATGGTGTGGGTCAACGCGCCGATCCTCGACAACGATGCAGGACCCTTCGGTGGCCGCAAAATGTCCGGCATTGGCCGCCAGCTGGGCGCCGAAGGGCTCGACACCTTCCGTCACACCAAACTCGTCATGATCGATCCGGCAGCTTCCAGCCACGACTTCTGGTGGTTCCCCTATAAGGACAAGGAAGCCTGGCGTGGTGCACAGGGCAGCGAAGAAGCTGCCGTCCAGAACTCCCACAGCTACGTAGCCGCTGGAGCCTGACCCCGCAACACATGAGGTCATCGGACCACAACAAGTTTTCAAACTTGTTGACAGGACTGGATGGATGACCTTCCAGGTGCAACGGTGCTGGTGAATCCAGCACCTCCTGCCGCCGTGTCTTGACTGGAATACCTATTCAGAACGCGGCGGCAGTACTTTCCCCACGGCTGCCCGGACTGGTTCAACACCGGGACGTTTATCCCCCTTTCCCAAAGGAAGAATCCCATGATCTCCACGATCAACCCGGCTACGGGCAAACAACTTCAAACGTTCGATACGCACTCATACTTCCAGATCGACGGGATCCTTACTGCCGCCGTTGACGCGCAGAAGGCCTGGCGGCTGGTATCCGTTGAGGATCGCGTACAGATCCTCCGGAACACAGCCAAGATCCTACGTGAAAACGTCAACGAATACGCGCACCTGATCACGTTGGAGATGGGCAAGCCTATTTCCGAGGCTCGGGCCGAGATTGAAAAGTCCGCCGTCGCCGCGGACTTCTACGCCCAAAACGCCGTCAGGTTCTTGGATTTCGAAAGCATAGACGCCGACGTCAAGGAAAGCGGTGTGGTCTACGAGCCGCTGGGCGTCGTGCTGGCCATCATGCCATGGAACTATCCTTTCTGGCAGTTCTTCCGCTTCGCGCTCCCGGCGCTAGTGGCCGGGAACGGCGCGATCCTCAAGCATGCGAACAACGTGCCCCGTTCAGCGTTGGCCGTACAGGACATTCTCGACAAGGCGGGTTTGGCCCCTGGTCTTTGTGCCACGGTCCTGATCGAACCAGAGAAGGTCGCTGCTATTATCGCTGACGACAGGATCGCCGCGGTCGCGCTCACCGGTTCCACTCAAGTCGGCGCCATCGTCGCTTCCCAGGCCGGAGCGGCCCTCAAGAAACAGGTCCTGGAGCTCGGTGGGTCCGACCCGTTCATCGTTTTATCCGATGCGGATATCAAGGACGCCGCACGGACCGCAGTTAGGGCCCGCTTCACCAACGCGGGACAGGCATGCATCAACGCCAAACGCTTCATCGTCGATGAAGAGATCGCCGACGAGTTCGTTGCCGAGTTCGTGATCCAGACTCGGGAACTTATCCTTGGCGATCCGTTTGACCCTGCCACCGACATGGGACCCATGGCCCGAGAAAACCTCCGCGCCACACTTCACGATCAGGTCCAGCGCACCCTGGAGGCAGGAGGACGGCTCCTGCTGGGTGGAGAACTGCCTGAGGGGCTCGGGTATTTTTACCCGCCAACGATCATCGACCGGGTCGTTCCGGGGCACGCCGCCTTTGACGAAGAGACCTTTGGCCCGGTAGCTGCTATCACCCGCGTCTCGTCCACCGAAGAAGCAATCGCACTGGCCAACCAGACCGAGTTCGGACTGGCCGCTTCCTTGTGGACCCGAGATACGGACAGAGCAAAGGCAGTCGTGCGCCGACTGGATGCCGGAGCGGTTTTCGTCAACGGAATGGTGGTCTCTGACCCGCGTCTTCCTTTTGGTGGCATCAAGAAATCGGGGTATGGACGCGAACTCGGCCGCCAAGGCATCCGCGAATTCACTAACATGAAGACCGTCTGGATCGGCCCTGACACGACCGGGACGAAGGGGAAGACATGGGCACAGTGAACCGCCCGTTGGTCAACGAGATCTCCGACTGGACGGACCTCAGCCCGGGTCAACCGGTTCAGGTGGATAACGGTGATGGCCAAGTCACCCGTGCACTCGTGGATACGCTTTTTGAGGATGGAAGCATTATCTGGCTCCGCAACGAACCGGGGTCCCGGTCGCTGCACCTGCGAGACGATCCCTTGACCCTCTACGCGATTTGAAAGTCCGAACCTGCAGCGCCGGCCTTGGAACGGCCGGCGCTGCAGCGGTTTAAACGCCTCCTGTCACAGCAGCAGGCTCGGGCAGAGACGAGAGATGCCCCGCTCCCTAAGGGGCGGGGCATCTGTTGCGATGACCTCAATTTTCTTGAGCCGTCGCTGTTCGTCGTGGGCTTGCGCAGGGTTTATGTGGGTGAGCTTTGTTGCGAGCTTCGCCTGCCGACGACGAATTCCTTCTGGTTTACTGTCCGTTCGGAGTTGTTCGTGCGGCTATGTCCACGACATTGACGAGGAGCATGGCCCGGGTCATGGGACCAACACCACCGGGATTCGGTGAGTACCAGCTGGCGACCGCTTCGGCGCCGGTCTCGACATCACCTTGCAGCCTGGACTTACCGGTGGCCTCGTCAACGCTCCGAGACACTCCCACGTCCAGAACAATCACTCCTGGCTTGAGCTGGGGGGTCTTGACGATAGCGGGCACGCCCGCTGCGGCAATGACTACATCCGCGCGGGCGATCAGCCTGCCAAGGTCAGTTGAGCCCGTATGTGCCAGGGTCACAGTGGCGTTGATGGCACGACGTGTCAGCAACAGGCCCAAGGGCCGTCCGACAGTTACGCCGCGCCCGATCACGAGCACTTCCATCCCGGTCAGGGCAATGTTGTGCCGTTCGAGCAGCTCGACAATGGCGCTCGGCGTGCAGGGGAGGGGCGAATCGATGGTTTCTCCGACGTTCAGCACGAGTCGGCCCAGGTTGGTTGGGTGCAGCCCGTCGGCGTCTTTGTTGGGGGCAATCTTTTCCAGGACGGCGTTCTGGTCGATGTGTGCCGGCAAGGGAAGCTGGACGATATACCCGGTGGTGGCAGGGTCCTCATTGAGCTCTAACAGGACTGCTTCGAGGTCTTCTTGTGAAATGTCGGCAGGAAGATCCCGGCGGATGGATTCGATCCCGACCTCAGCGCAATCGCGATGCTTTCCAGCTACGTAGGAGTGGCTTGCCGGGTCGTCTCCGACCAGAACGGTGCCCAGCCCGACAGCGATGCCGGCGTCTTTGAGCGCAGCGACGCGTCCGCCCAGTTCTGCCTTGATGCTTGCTGCGGTTGCTTTGCCGTCGAGAACGCGGCCCGTGCCGCGCAGGGCAACGGATGTTTCACGTTCCATCAGATTCTCTGACAATGGTCAGTCCTTTCGTGTGGCTCATAGGGCTCCGCTGTCCGGGCCCTTGACGGGGGAGTCCGCAGCTCCCTGAGGGGAACTGCGGACTGCCTCGGGTGTCAGCCGCGCAGACGTTCACCCTTGGGGTCATAGAACGGACGGCGCGAGACGGTGGCCGGGTACAGTCGGCCCTTGCATTGGACTTCGAATGAACCGGTAAGGTCCGTTTCGGGGTCGATTGCTGCAATGCCTACCGCACGGCCAAGTGTGTGGCCGTAGCTTCCGCTGGTCATCCGGCCGACGGGAATGTTGTTGCAATAGACGGTTTCGTCGTGAACAAAGACCGGTTCGGGATCGTCGATGGCAACATACACGGTGCGATGCTCGGGTGTGGCGGGATCGAGTTTCAGCAACGCCTCTTTGCCAACGAAGCCGCCGGGTTTATCCAGGGCAACGGTGAAGCGAAGACCGGCCGAGTAGGGATCGTCAATGGGGCCGATGTCGTGTCCAAGGTGCCTGAATCCCTTTTCGCTTCGGAGCGAATCGAGGGCGTGGTATCCGGCCAGACGGATGCCCAAGTCCTGGCCGGCGTCCCAGAGGGCATCGAAAATGTTCACTGCAAGATCAGCACTGGGGTACAGCTCGTAGCCGAGTTCACCTACGAAGCTGACCCGCAGGCTGTAGGCGTAGCCGTCGGCAATTTCAACGGTCCGGCCATGGGTGTATCCCTGGGCGTCGTCGGACCAGTCCTCCGGTGAAATCCGGGAAAGCAGTTCCCGGCTTTTCGGTCCCATGACTCCGATCGTGGCCAGGGCGGCTGTGCAGTCGAACACCGAGGCGGCCCGGCCCTTGGCCAGTCGCTTCAGATAGGCAAGGGTCTTTTGCTGTGTAAAGGAGGGAGTGACAACGAGAAAGCGTTCCTCTTCGAGGCGCGTGATGGTGCCGTCGAGCTCGATTCCTGCAGAGTCGTTGAGGAACAGGGTGTAGACCGCCTTGTTCACCTCAACGTCGACGTCGGCGGTAGAGGCTTGCTGGCAAACAGCCAGCGCGTCACGCCCGGCCACCTCGAATTTCGCGAAGGGGCTCAGGTCAAAGAGCACGACTCCTTCGCGGGCGGCTTTGTGTTCCTCCTCGACGCGGGAGAACCAGCCAGGGCGGCCGTAGCTATAGTCGTAGGCCGGATACGTGCCGGGGTCTCCGTACCAGTTGGCGCGTTCCCCACCGTTGACCTCGCCAAAGCATGCTCCGAGTTCGGCCAGCCTGGAGTGCAGGGGAGTGCGGCGTACGTTCCTAGCTGTGTCCATTTGAAGGTTTGGCCAGTGCATGGCATAGAGCCGACCAAGCCCTTCCTTGGTGCGGGCTTTGAGGTACCTACGGCTGTTCTGGTGCCGGGAAAACCGCTGCACGTCTACGCTGGATGAATCGAAACGGGGCGTCCCTGAGATAATCCACTCTGCGAGTTCCTTGCCTACGCCGGGGGCATAAATGATGCCTTGGGAATTGAAACCGGCTGCGACATACAGATTCGATACCTCAGCGGTCTCTCCGAGGGCGAAATTCGCATCAGGGGTGAAACTCTCGGGAGCGTTGAGAAAGCGGTCATATCCAGCTGTCGCCAGGGCGGGCACCGTGGTTTCAGCCTTCGCCCGGATGGGAGCGAAGTGGTTCCAGTTGGCGTCGAATTCGGCAAAGCCTGCTGTGGAGATATCCTCGACCGGGCGGGGTAGCCCGTCGGGTTCAAAAGCACCTACCAGCAGCCGGCCTTGTTCATGGCGCAAATAGTAGCTGCTGTCCAGGTCCCGGAATACCGGCAGCTGCGGCGCTGCTCCATCGATCTGCCCGGTCCTGACGTGCACATGCTCGGCTGCGTACAGCGGCACGTGAACGCCAGCTGTTGCGGCCAAATCCCGGGTCCACAAGCCACAGGCGAGGACCACACGATCACAGTGGACGGCGCCCTGGTCAGTGAGGACGCCAACGATCTTGTTGTTCTCACGCAGGATCTTCTCGACCGTGACACTCTCACGGATCTGGGCGCCCAACTGATGGGCAAGCTTGGCGAAGGCTATGGTGGCGTAGCCCGGGTTGATGTGTCCGTCATCCGGCAGCAGAAGCGCACCAAGGACGCCTGCGTGGCTGGCCAACGGCCACACCTCATGGAAACGGTCTTCTGTGAGCCACTCCGTGCGGACGCCTTGCTGATCAGCTACGTCCTTGGCGTAGAGGAGTTCATCGACGCGGCCGGGCGTGCGGGCGACGCTGAGGGAACCGGACCGTTGGAAGGACACGTCAATCCCGGACATCTGCTCCAACTGGGTGTAAAACTCCAAGCCGTACTTTGAGAGCTTGGTCATTGTGGATGATCCTCGGGCGCCGGTTACGAGGCCTGCCGCGTGCCAGGAGGTGCCGCTGCCGAGAACATTGCCTTCAAGTAAGAGAATGTCGCTCTCGCCCGCAGCAGCCAGGTGATAGGCGATGCTGCTTCCTACAATCCCACCTCCCACGATGACGGTCCGGACCCGGGGCGGAAGCGGATCGCGGGAGGTCTCGGTGAAGGCTTTGGCGCTGATGGAGCGGTCGACGAGGCGGTCCATAGGAATTCTCACTTCTGTTTGATCGGTGCACCGCGAGGGGCGCAAGGGTGATTCGTTAGTTGAAAACGACAGTGCGGTTGCCGTTCAGCAGGACCCGCTGTTCGGCATGCCATTGCACGGCACGTGCCAGGGCTAGCCGTTCAGCATCTTGTCCGGTGACTGCCAGTTGCGCCGGGCTGTAGTCATGTCCAACCCGAAGCACTTCCTGCTCGATGATGGGCCCTTCATCAAGCTCGGCGGTCACGTAATGAGCCGTGGCGCCGACCAGTTTCACGCCGCGGTCGAACGCCTGGTGATAGGGCTTGGCACCCTTGAAGCCGGGAAGAAAAGAGTGATGGATGTTGATGGCCTTGCCGGCAAGTTCGCTGCAGAGGTCATCGCTGAGGACCTGCATATAACGGGCCAGGACGGTCAGATCGACCTGGTGTTCGGCGATCAAGGCAAGAAGCTTTTCTTCTGCTGCCTCTTTGGTCTCGGGTGTCACAGGGATGTGGAAGAAGGGGATACCGTGCGCTTCGGCCACGGGTTGGAGTGTTTGGTGGTTGGATGCGATGAAAGGGAAATCGACTTTGAGTTGCCCGGACCGCCACCGGAACAGCAAGTCGTTCAGGCAATGTTCAGCCTTGGAGACAAGGAGTGCGACCCGGGGCCGGTCGGCTGCGTCGGACATGGTCCAGTTCATGCCGAACTTGTCCGCCGTCGTCTGGAAGGCTGCCTTCAGCTCACCAACGGCGACCTCGGAAGGGTAGGTAGCTTGGACGCGCATGAAGAACCGTTTGATCGACGAGTCATCGAACTGCTGGCTGGCGAGAATGTTGCAACCGTGTTCGACCAGGAAGCCTGAGACGGCGTGGACGATGCCCACGGTGTCTTGGCAGCTGAGGGAAAGAATCACTTCGCGGGTGGTGACGTGCTCCACAGTACTCCTAGAGGATTTCGGTGCGCGGCCTGGGCGGCCAGGAAGCGCCCTCGGGTAATTGACAAGAGAGCATCGGATAGACAAGCCATATCCGGTAGCTGAACAGACTCGAACTTACGCGAGCAAGACCACTGCAGCCATGCTGAAAATGCCACAAAAGATAATCCTTTTCATATCAATGCCGGATCCGTCGATTTTGTGGTGGGGGTGAGCCCGTGGCAAAGAAATGTTGGAGCCATCCAGCCTCGACACCCGAGCCCATCACTCTGGGATCGTTCCCATGTCCCAGCGCCGAAGTCCCAAACCCGTGGCCTGAACCAGGCCTGCCGCAACGCACGGCTAGCTTTAGACATCCGTATGAAAAAAATCAAAGATATGTAACTTGCCACTATTGGTCTGCTGTAGGTCAGGTGGTTTTCTTGATGTAAGAAATGAGACCCAGCGCACATTCGATCAGCCGGTACACCACTAACGGCGCCGGTGCCGACCTAGAGAACACGAGCATCAGCTGATCCTGAGGAGCGTACGGGTAGGCAGCGCACACAACATGTCGAGACGCAGCCCGGCCAGCCATGCCGGCATCGACTGCATTCCCTCCGCAGCAAGGCCCGGCTTACCCCGGCCATAATTTTTGGAGCATAGAAATGACAACTGTGAATGAACAGAAAGAAATCCCTGAATCGCCGCCTGAGGGAGTGGCGACGAAACGGCTTACCGGCAATCTGACAACATCGGGGATTGTCTTCACCGTCCTGGCCTTCAATGCGCCTCTTACTGTCTTCGTGGGCCTGATACCCTTCATCATCGGCTCCGGGAATCAACTCGGAACCCCCGTCACATACTTGGCGGCGTGCGCGTTAGTGCTTTGCTTCGCTGTCGGATTCACGAGCATGGGCAGGCGCCTGTCCAATCCAGGTGCGTTCTACGCATATATCACTGCAGGACTCGGCAAACCGCTCGGACTCGGCGCATCGTTCCTGGCCCTTCTGGCTTACTTCTTTTTCCTCGCAGGCGCGTTCGCATTTGGTGGCGTATCCCTGGAGTCGTTGGTCACAGACGTGTTCTCAGGACCTGACATCCAATGGTGGGTGTACACCTTCGTCTTGATCGCCATCGTCGGAGTGCTCGGTTACGTTGAAATCTCCCTCTCGGCCAAAATATTGACCGTCTTCATGATCTTCGAAGTTGTCATCATCGTTGCCTTCGACGTGGCTTCGTTCGTCAATGGCGGGGCCCCGAGGGTGTGAGCGCTGCGCCTTTCCTGCCGTCGAACATTTTCTCCGGAAACGTGGGCCTGGCTGCTCTGCTGGGCGTCATGTGTTACGCCGGTTTTGAGGCTACGGCAGTCTTCCGCGAAGAGGCGCGCAATCCAGAACGTACGATCCCGCGGGCAACTTACATCTCCATCTTGTCCATGGGATCCATGTATGCGATCAGTGCCTGGGCCCTTATCACCGGAGTGGGGGCAAGCAGCGTCGTTGCCGCATCTGCAGAAGACCCGAGCGGAACCGCCACCGGGGCCGTCGCACTTTACCTTGGCAAGATCGCCTTCGATGTCGTCCTGGCCCTGGTGTGCACCAGCATTTTCGCGGCCATGATTGCCACGCACAATATCAGTGCCAGGTACATGTACTCCCTGAGCATGGACCACGTGTTCCATGCATCTCTACGGAGGATCCACGTGAAGCATGGTTCCCCCCATGTGGCCTCACTTGCCACGAGTCTTGTCGCTCTGGTCTTCATCGCGGTACTGGCAATTGCCGGAGTAGATGGAACGTCCTTGTTCGGCATTCTCGAAGGGATCGCTGCTTATCCGCTGATCCTCCTGATGCTTCTCACCAGCGTTGCTGTCATCGTCTACTTCCGCCGGAATCCGCAGTATCAGGTGGGGGTATGGAGGAGCTTGCTGGCCCCAGGTCTGGCCGCTATCGGGTTTGCCGTGGTGGCCGTGATCGGTACGCAGAACATAGCCCTTTTGATCGGGGGCAATGAGGTCCTGGCCGGCATACTTCTGACGTTGTTCTATGGTTCGCTCATAGCAGGTATCGCTCTCGCTCTGATCTATCGCAGAAAGAACCCCGGGGTCTACGCCCGAATCGGCCGGCAGGGAGCCTAACCCGGCCAGCTGCCCCTCGAGGCCTCTCAAATCGACGAACACCTCCCGCTGAAGGGCCAGTGTCGACGCGCAAGCGTTTGCCTGGCCCTCAGTCATGCGCAGGTACAAGAAATCAGCCAACCAGACGTGCCCCAAAAGGCTCCTGTCACGGATGCAGCCCTCATAGAAGAGCATGTCGATACTCGTCCCGCGTTTCCACGTCGACAAGGGCCAAAGTTGTCACATCGTATGACCGCGCCTCACTGAGTACGGTGGATCAGAAAGCCACCGTGGACCCAACTGCGAATAACTTGTTACACATGCCGGATATGGCACTGAAATTCTTGCAAACGTACTATTCGGAGGGTCCTCGCTTAGGCGTAAGGTGAATCACATTAAGAGCTACTGAAGGAGATCACTGATGGATGGGTGTGGGCCACGCTGGTTCCTTGGCCCTGCCCCGCGAGAGATCGAAGTCGGCGTGCGGAAACACGTGAAGTTCGGTCATAGATAGTTCAGTCTATGTGTACCTGTTTCGCGAAGATGCAGCGAACTACTAGCCAGCACGCCGCTGCAGCAAGGCTGTCGCAGATCGGCCAAACGGCAGACGGACTTAACTATGAGTGTTTGCCAACTATGAACCCAAGAGTTGAGGCCATCTGTGGTCTCAAAACCATCAGCCGGGACCCCGCCAGCCTGCCACGTCCGATTAACAATCGCCGTGAACAGTCTGTTGACGGGCTGGCTCGTCGCTGAAGTAACAACAAAGAGGAGATGACCAAAATGGAGTCATTTGATGTCGTTGTCGTTGGATGTGGATTCGCTGGTGCAATCGCAGCCCGCGAATCAAGGGCTGACGGGAAGTCCGTGCTTGTGCTCGAAGGCCGCGAACGCCTCGGCGGACGCACCTGGTACAGGAAGTTCCAGGGAACAGACCAGGGAGTTGAAATCGGCGGCACCTGGATTGCCCCCGACCAGCAGAAGTTCGTACAGGCGGAGCTGGAACGCTATAAGGTCCAGACGTTCCAAAGCCCCGTGGCATCAAACTTTGGCTGGGGGCCCTCAACGGTGAGATGCTGAACACGGCCTTCCCCATCCCAGCCGACGAATGGGCCGCGCTCGAGCACGCCATCGTGCAGATCGACAAGGACGCAGACCGCATCCGCTTTTATGAAGCACCCCTTGGGCAACCAGGTTTGGAAGACCTGGACATACCGTTCTCGGCTTACGTTGATGCCCTCAACGTCCCGGCCAAGACACGCGACTTCCTTCTGGCCTGGCCCACCTTCTACTTCGGCGCCTACCCTCAAGAGCTCTCCGCCCTTCACGTCATCTCCTGGGTGAGCGGCTTCGGAAGCTCCGTGGGCTGGTACACCCTGCTGACTGACAAATTCGTCGGGGGAACGAAGAGTCTTATCGAACACATCCTCGCCGAAGCTGAAACCGAGGTGCGCTACGACACGGCTGTGGCATCGATCGCGGATGAGGGTGCGCAAGTACGAGTCGTTACCCGGGACGGCCAGACGATCCTCGCCAGGTCCATCATCGTAACCGCCCCCGTCAACACCTGGGAACGAATCAACTTCGTCCCCGAACTCCCCCACGCGCACCGTGCCATGGCCACCGAAAAGCAAGCAGGACAGTCCGTGAAAGTCTGGGCACTTGTGCCCAAGTTGGAAAACGACTTCTACGGCATCGGCATCGACACCACATTCAAATGGATTGCATCGGAATACACAACCGAAGACGGGACCTACCTTTGCTGCTTCGCCAGCGCCGAAGCTGACATTGATGCAACGGACCTGGACGCCGTTACCAATGCCGTACGCCAATTCCTCCCCGAAGCAACCGTCCTCGCGGTGGACTCGCACGACTGGAACAAAGACGAATTCTCTTTGGGAACGTGGATGGCGTACCGGCCAGGCCAAGTCATGAAGTACTCCAACCATCTTCAAGTACCCCACGGGCGCGTTCACTTCGCCAATTCAGACTTGGCCTCCGGCTGGGCCGGGTGGATTGACGGTGCAATAGAATCCGCATTCACGGCAGCAAATGCGTCGAACCTCATGCTGGCCTCCGAGCGCATGCACATTCCCAATCCTCCGAAGCAGGCGAAAGTATCAACCCTGTAGGGCAGACCAGTGACGGGAATGCCAGCACTAGCCCTCTTCCGCTGCGGCTCCCATTGGAAAGAGTACCCGGATCGTATCTCGACAGGTCCGGGCGATCTTCCCCGGCTGGCATCCTGCACTGCGAAGTCGTTAGCTCCCCAGCAAAGCCATGCGCAGGCTGAACTGAACCACTTACGGTTCCGTGGGGCGAGTGTTTCAAGCCAACATTCGCCCCACCAACCATCGCCAAGGCGCTCCACGCCGTAGCGACAATTAGCACTACTGACGGTCACCGAATGCAGGGATGACTTAGAGAGAACTCATCCCATTTTACGAACATTCTGCGATTCTTAGCCATTAGGCCGCACGAAGCTCCCGAGGAAGTCGATGTGGTCGACGTCGAGACCAGCCGGTCCAGCGCGGTCGAACGAGCGCGGCAACGATGGTGGTCCGGAAGGCTGAACAACCCGACCATTGGGCGGCAGGATCGTCCCGGACGCCGTCATCGACCACTGCTATCTGAGAGGGGCGGAGTCCGACTGCGCCGCCAACGCGCTGAAACTCGCCCAACTGGCCGCTGAGGCCGTCGGGCGCGGGACCTGCGACGGTTCGACGTCGATCAGGCCACCGGCGAAGTGCACTCCAGTACCGTCACCAACCTCGAATAGAACAGTCACGGTGCCGACGCTTGCGTCAGAATCGAACTGAATTCGGTTTCCCGGACGGCCGCTCATCATCTTCTTCCATCTCATCCCGACAGTCGAATGGTAAGAAAATGAGATGGAGCAGGGCCCGCGAACAGGGAAGTAGCCCAAAGAACACGGACTTGATGAGTCCACTTCGAGCCGTTCGGTAGGCATGCACACATCCTGACTGGTCGGACCCCTGATAAATATGAGAGTCTCGCCGCTAGCCAAGTCCGCCCCACGTCAGACCACCTTGACGTCAGTTTGGGGTGTAAATAACCAAGGCGGGGGCTTCTGGCCAAGACGCTTCCTCTGATACTTATGCTTTGGCCGCGGCACGGGACTGTGTGCATAGCGCGGGGCTGAAGCTCGGAGAGTCCGGAGAACCGTCGTCGCACCTCTCCAACCTGCGCGTTACCAGGGTGAGCCCGGCGTGAGTCCTACCCGGGCCGGAGAGCGTCATTGGGTGGCGGCGGACGGATTCCAATTTCCTGGCGACGGCGTGGGTTCCCAGCGTCGACTAGACCCTAGCTCCCATTTCGCTGCCGGCCGACTCGACTGAAGGCTTACTACTACGAGGGGATGAGATTTCCCGGGCGCCATCACCCCTTGGATGCTCTACCGCTGTGCAGGAAGGACACTCGTTGTGGTGCGTTAGTGCGACCACGCACCACAACGGGTGTCACCGGGCGGCCGGTGCACAATCAGCTGCCGCGTCCATTTTGGGACTACAGTTGCAAGTCGCTGGTGTTGGAGGGTTTGCTGACAGGCTGCTTGGGTAGTTTGCCGAGCGGGTACTTGAGTGGTTCCGTCTTCTCCACGTAGTTCCGCAGGGCATCACGAACGGCGAAGTACGCCGGCTTGGGGTTGTAGTTCTCGTCGAACAGGCACGGTTTCGCTCCCGGGAGCCATGTGTAGAGGTGCTTGTCCGTGAAGCCCCAGACGCTGATTTCCTTGATGCCGGCGTTGAGCGCCTCAGTGACGATGTTGCCGTAGATCTTTGCTTGGGAGACGGGGTCGTATGTGTGCACGTCCAGTTCCGCGATGGAGACTTCGAGTCGCAGGCCGTGGAAGAAGTTGGTCATCTCGGTGATGGCTCCGGGCGGAGGCCCCTGGAGTGTTTCGTGCATCTGCAAGGCCACGCCGTTGATCGGCACCCCGTCGGCAACGAGACCGGAAACGAGGTCGTACAGTTCCTGCCGCTTCCCTGGGAGTGATTCCACAAGGTTTTCGTTCAGGAACAGCTTGGCCTTCGGGTCCGCATCATGGGCGATCCGGAACGCGTCTGCGATGTAGCCTGGGCCGAGGGCGTTGTAGAAGTCGTTGTGCTGAAGGCCCCCACCCATCGTCTCCAGCGCCTCGGTTACGACGTCCCAGCGGTCCATCTTGTTCTTGTAGCGCTTCATGATCGTATTGAAGTGATTGACCATGGCGGCGCGGAACGCGACAGGGTCATTGACCTTAGATACAAGGTAATCGGGGTTGCAGCAACCCGAGATCAGGCCGTGGCCCTTGACCTGCATGTCGTTCGCTTTACCGAAGGCTGCCAGTCGGTCCAGGCCCTCGAAGTCGAAGATGCCCTCTTGCGGCTCAACGAATTGCCACTTCAGGTCGTTCTCGGGGGACAGGCTGTTGAACTGCTCGGCCAGCACCTCCGCGAACTGAGGTTCTGCCAGGTAGTTCGAGGGCCGGCCATCGGCCGTTGATGTCATGCCCTTGATTGAACCGGATCCGATGATGAGGCCAGCCTTCGCGCCCTCCTCCCGGAGCGAGCCGATGCCACCCTCGGCCCCCACTGCGGGAAGCGCGTCTGAGGTTGGGCTTGGCGTCGTCGTGGCGGTTGCAGCCTGGCTGGCGAATGCCGACATCGTCAGGCCAAGACTGACCGTGGCGAGCATGGCTAGAGTTTTTCGCGTCTTCATTGGGGCGAATTCCTTCGAGTAAGTGACTGCCAACAGCGCGTTCGGCCGCAAGGTGACTGCTCGAAATACGAGCCAGCTTCCGGTGCGCTGGGATGGTTTCTGACCCCGGGTGGGGGCAGCCGTGCCATTCCGCCGCGGCCGGGTAAGGCGGCGGCAGCGAGTTCTGCTTCGGTGGTGAAAAGGTAACCCGAAATTGTGACGGGTGCAACAATTTCTTTTGTTTGCTTGCCTGCGCACGTTGATTTGAAGCGCTGAAGACATGCGTGGGGTTCTTGCGCAGGGCGCGGGGGTCAGAGGCCCCGATCCGGAGGAAGAGGCCCCTGATCTGCCTCCCGAGGTTCAGCGCGGAACCTGTGAACCCGCCATTGTCTGTGTCGTCGGGGTCGGCGCAGTCGTGTTCCGGACGTGCTTTCCGGGTATGCCGATTGCCTTGGGGTCTATCTACTGGCGTCGTCGTGTCGCTGGCGGATCAACCCGAAGGGGACAGCGGGATGAGCACGCACGATATATCTGCCCGTCTCGATCCGTGTCACGAGGATCCCTATCCGGTGCTTGCGTGCGGCCTTCTGCACGACGGATATCGCCTCTTCCAGAGCGTTATCCACCTCAGAGGCGTCCTTGACCTGTACCTCCAGCATGCCGGGCTGTTCCAGCTCTCCGGTCGTGATTTCCATGTGTTCCTTTCACCGCACCGAGTGCGGCGGTGCGAGGCGAAGCGAGGGGCGCTACGGCGGACGCATGCCAAGCTCGATGCAGCATCCAGCAGTTGCAGGGGAGCCGGGGTCAAGAGCCCTTGGACTGGTGGGGCGTCGGGATGAACGGGTGGGTGGCCCCGAGGGAGCCGTTTACAGAAGTGCTTTGTGTCCGGCCGGGTAAAGACATTTATCGGCTGCGAGGCCAGTGTCCGGAGCGACGGTCCGGACGTCATTCATTGCCATTGGCAGTGCGATTGGCAGCCGTCCGACTGGTGTGATTTCGCCACTGAGGACCCGCGATAGTGCAGAATCGGATACTCCAAAACTGGCCGTGAGCGCGGATGTGATCGTTGAGATCGGGGTAAGGATGGCGCCACGGTCAAGGGCGACATCCACGATCAGGGGTATGCGGGAGGATATCGCGTTCAGTCGGTAGATGAGGCCGGGCCGGAATTCAAGCCCTCCCTGGTGAAAGAATGATTCGAGGAAAAGGTCGTCTCTGGCGTCGAATGGTGCGGCGATTCTGATAATTGCTAGATCTGCTTCCTCCGGCGTGGGGACGATGGTTCCGAGCGTGCCGGCTATGGCGGGATCGATTCCCTCTATGTAGAGACGTTGGCCCGGCGCAACGGGAAGGGTCGGTTCAGTTCCGTGGAGCTTGTTCTCGAGGACACAAACGGAGCGTGATTGCGCCAGCTCGCCCGCGGCACGGTGTTGCGGGCTGCCAACGACGCGGGCCGCTGTATCTTCGTCGACGAAGGGGTTGTCGAAAAGCCCAAGCCGGAACTTCACCAGCAGCAGTCGTCGAGCCGAAGCGTCGATCCGGGATTCCGCGACGAGACCTTCATCGACCAGGCTGCGGAGGATTTCGACGCATTCTTCGCCGCCGAACTGGTCCGCTCCTGCTTCAAGGATTTTCAACATGCGGCCCCGGGCGTCGAGGTGTTCTACTCCCCAGGGCCCGGGCGGGTAGGACCTGGTCGCCAATAACGTTGTCGTTGACGAGTTCCCAGTCCGTCACAATGACACCTTCAAAGCCGAGGTCCTCGCGCAGGAGTTCCTGAAGTATCTGGCGGTTGTAGCCGAAACCTACTTCTTCCACCGGTTGTCCGTTTATTTCAAGACCCACCGGCATCCCGTAGTACGGCATGATGGCCGCGGTGTCATGCTCGATGGCAGTCCTAAAAGGTGCCAGATGGTCTTCGAATCGGCCGCCCGGGTACACCTGTTCGCGACCGTAGGGGAAGTGGGCGTCCTCGCCGTCCTTTTGCGGTCCCCCGCCCGGGAAGTGTTTAGTCGTGCAGGACACGCTGCCGGGACCGAGCGTGGCGCCTTGGAAGCCGGCCAGGTAGGCGGCCGTATGGGCTATGACCCGATCGAGGCGGGAACCGAAAGTTTGCAGTTGCCGCCCCCATCGGGGCTCGGTGGCTAAGTCGATTTGCGGGTGAAGCGCAGCACGGATTCCGACCGCAGTGTATTCGGCACGGGCGATCTCGGCGAAATGGCGGGTGGTTTCAGGTTCATCGATCGCGGCCAGGCCCAGCCCTTCCGGCCATTGCGAAAACGGGCCTGCGGAAAATCCGACGCCGACGTTTTCGGCGAATGCGTGGCGAGGGTCCGTGGAGATTGTGACGGGAATTCCGTGAGGCGTTTGAGCTGCGAGTTTTTGCAGGGCGTTGTTCCACCGGGCGGCTTCGCGTGCGTCGTCGAGTCCGTGGACATTGAAGTGGGTCATGTTCTTCGCCAGAACCACTACCGAGGTTGGTGATTTGCTGATGTGCCCGGCTGTCTCCAGCAAGGAGCCGCCTGGTCCTGATTCGATGACGGTCTGAAACATGAGGCCGATTTTTTCGTCTAACGAGAGCCGGTTGAGAAGGTCTTCGGTGCGCTCTTCGGGTGTTCTCCGCGGGTCCTCAAAGGGGTCCATGATCCCGTTCCCGTTCAGGTCGCGGTACTGGATTCCGTCAGGTGTTGTTGCCAGATTTAGGTGGGTCATGTGGATCCTCTCCTGGATGGGCGGTTTTATTTTTCGTTTCGGCGAAGACGCGCCGAACCCCGAGATCGGAGCGAGTTATTGTGCTTTTAGTGAGAAGGCGAGGGCACGTCCGGCAGTGTCTTTGCCGTAGCGATCGTGGAAATGGACTTCACTACCCGTCCCGCAGCGAACTCACCACTACCCCTGCGAGCCGTGCGGGCGATCCACACGCACGCTGCCCGGTTCCGGCCCGCTCATGGAAGGATCTCCTCGTTGAGGGGTCACGATGTCGTCGCGACAGCACAAGCGACAGCGCCCACCTTACGACGAAATTTGAACGACTGCTACATTTTTCGGAGTTATGGTTCCGCTAAGGCCGCACTAACCACGCGGCACTGGAGCGGGGGAAAGAAGGATCGGGCAGATTACCGGGCGGCAGATCGGTTCGGAACGCCAGGGAGATCCTTCACCGATTCCGGAAGGGCCCATTCAAAGAATGCCCTCATAGACCTGGTCATATCGGCGGTCGGGTCGATCAGCCATTGCAGCTGTATGCCGTCCCAGGTACCTATGAGCAGGCGGCTAAGGGTGTGGGGGTCTCGGGTTGGGCTGATTCGGCCTGCGGCCTGGTCGTAGGTGAAGGCGGCCGAAAGTTCTTCCGTTTTGCGCCGGTAGCGGGCGACGAACCAGTCATGCGCGGGATGCGTGGGGGTGGAGGATTCCGCTGCCAGGATGGCGAAGAGGCGCAGCAGTTCGGGCCGCTCGATGCTTGACTCCACCCGCTCCAGTGTGGCGGACGCGACCCCGCGTTCGGCGCAAGCGGCGTCGAAGTCGAACTCTTCGTTGCCGGGAGTGGTCCTGTCGGCCCGCTCGAGCACGGCCTCGAGAAGCTCGTACTTGGACCCGAAGTGGTGGACGATGCTGGTCAGGCTGAGGTCGAGGGAGCGCGCGATGTCCCGCAATGAGCCGCCGTGGTAGCCGTGTGTTGCGAACACAGTGGCGGCGGCATCGAGGATGTCACTCGATCGCTGCGCCGATTTTGCGTACGGACCCCGGGCGCCGGGGCTCTTCTGTTCACTCATGCTAGTGACCTTACTAACTATAGCCCGGCGCCTTGGGCAACACCGGCCCTTTGAAACTGCTTGAATAAAATTGTAGCAACTGTTTCGTTTTCGTGTAATGATGATCACGATCACCACGGCGACCCAGTTCCGGGCGCCCCATGTCACAAGGAGGTAGACATGCCTACACCAGCAGCAACACTCAAGCGGCGTACCTTTGTCGCGGGCTCGTTCATTGCAGCAACAGCCCTACTTGCCGGGTGCACCGCCGGCGGCGGTGGCGCCAGCAGCCCGTCGGGGGAGACCACTTTGACCGTCATGGTCGGAGCCAAGGATCTCAGCGCGGAACAGGTTGCCGAGTTCGAGAAGAACAACCCTGGCATCAAGATCAACCAGGTTCTGTTCGATGCGACCCGGCTGAACACCATGCTTGCTTCGGGCAACCCGCCCGACATTACTGTTGGCGCCGCCGTCGGCAGCGCCAACTTCAACGCGCGGGGATTGGCTACGGACCTCACCCCATACCTGAAGAAGAGTGATGTGCTGAAGGAAGACGACCTTCAGCCCGTCAACAACAGCTTCCGCTGGAACGGCACCAAGAGCGGCGAAGGTCCCCTATACGGCGTCGTCAAAGACTGGAGCCAGGACTCGACACTCTGGTACAACACCGCCCTTTTCGACAAAGCCGGCGTCCCCTACCTGAGTGACACCGAGGCAACCAGCTACGACAACCTCCTGGAAATCGCCAAAAAGCTCACTGTCACCGAGGGCACAACAACGAGGACCTTCGGACTGGGCGTCGAATGGGACTGGTCCCTCTCCCAGCCCATGTCGGCGATGGTAATGCAGCAAGGTGGGCAGCTGTACAACGAAGACCTGACCAAGATCGACTTCACCTCGGCCGCCGCCAAGCGCGCCTTCCAGTGGTACGTCGATTTCGGGAAATCAGGGGTGGGCCCGACGTCCCTGAACCCGCTTCCGGACGGCTCTGACTACTCGACCTTCGCCGCACAGCGCATGGCGATCAGTCAGGATGGCTATTGGTATGGCGGCAACTTCGCCGCCCCCGATGCGCTGAAGACTGTCCGAATGGCTCCTTCACCTGTAATGGGAGACACCCGTGTCGCGCCGACGTTCTCCGGGCAGGGTTGGTGGATCCCGGAGAAGGCGAAGAACAAGGATGCAGCTTTCAAGCTCATGGAGTATTACATGGCCGGCACGCCGGCCAAGGAGCGTGCCGCGAGTGGTTGGGGGCCCTTCCGGGGCTGAAGTCGCTGAGCGATAAGTTGCCGCAGGATCTTCCATTCCAGAAGCAGGCGTACCAGGTCGCGCAGAATGAACTGCAGTATGCGAAGCCCTTGCCCGACTCGCCTTACATCTCGACAGATCTCTTGAACGCCACGATCAAGACGTACCTTGAGAAATCAATCAAGGGTGAACTGAGCGTAGACCAGGCATGCTCGGCGCTCACTGATGACTTGAACAAAGCCCTCGCGCAGGGCAAGAAGCAGATCGGCTAACAGTTATGGCACGCAAGTGGTCCCGCTACCCCAAGAAAGCGTTCTACGCATTCGTCGGGCCTTGGGTAATAGGTTTCGTGCTGCTGACGGCGTTGCCCATGGTGTTCGGGCTGCTTGTGAGCCTTACCAACTTCGACGGCAGCTCTCCGCGCTTCAAGTGGGTTGGCCTGGATAACTACGTTGAACTGTTCAGTGACGGCGAGGCGTGGATGGCGCTGCTGAGGACGCTGCTGTTCACTGCCATCGTTGTCCCGCTGACCATCGGCGGATCTCTTGGCCTGGCGATGATCATCAACCGGCGGCTGAGGGCATTGGGACTGTGGAGGACTCTGTTCTTTCTGCCCTCAGTCGTCCCGGTTGTCGCCATGGCAATCATGTGGAAGCTTGTCTTCAACAGGGATTCAGGAATCCTCAACGCCATCCTGGGGGTCGTCGGCATCCAGCCGATCGCGTGGCTTCTGGACCCTACCGCCTTCTACGCTCTGGTGATCCTGATGCTCTGGGGTCTGGGCGCAGGCATGATCATCATGCTCGCCGCTCTTCAGGGCGTTCCGGCCGAGCTCGAGGAAGCGGCCACCATCGACGGCGCGGGACGATGGTCTGTCTTCCGGCACGTGACAGTACCGATGATTTCGCCCATCCTCTTCTTCCAGGTGATCACGGGCGTGATCGCGGCGTTGCAGGTCTTCATCCAGCCCCTGCTCCTGACCAGCTCGGCCGGTATCTCGAAGGTCAGTGGGGTGCCGGACAGCAACAACCTGTACATGGTGCAGGTCTACAAGGAGTTCTTCCTCAGCAACCGTTTCGGCTACGGATCGGCAATGCTGTGGGTGTTCTTCCTCATCATCCTCGGTCTGACGTTGCTCTTCCTGCGCTCGAGCCAGTCATGGGTGTACTACGAAGTCGACACGGAAGCCGAGAAAGAAGGAGCAACCCGATGACCACGACTGAGCGTGAAACACCCGCCGGGCTGGCACCCGAGGCCAAACATATCCGGAAAGCCGAAAAGGTCCGGAAGGACAAGCGGCCCCCGGCGATCCTCTACATATTGATCCTGCTCCTGTCGGTGTTCTTTATCGGCCCATTCCTGTGGCTGATACTTGCGGCGCTGAAGACACCCGCTGAATGGGCCTCGTTTCCGATCCAGGTCCTGCCTGATAAGGCGCAATGGAACAACTTCGTCGAGGCCGTTACCCAAATGGACTTTGTGGCCTACACGGCCAACTCTTTATTCCTCGCGACAACGTATTCGGTGCTGATAACCATATCGAGCGCTACGGTCGGCTTCGGTTTCGCCCGGCTAAGGGCCCCCGGAAAAAAGGCCCTGTTCCTGGTTCTGCTCTCAACCATGATGATCCCGCAGATTCTGACGCTGCTGCCAACGTACGTTCTCTTCTCGCAAATCGGGCTGGTGAACACCTACTGGCCCTGGATTTTGTGGGGGCTGGCCGCATCACCGTATATGGTGTTCCTCTTCCGCCAGTTCTTCTCGTCGCTCCCGCGCGAACTCGAAGACGCGGCAATTATGGATGGTGCCGGCTGGCTGAGAATCTTCGTCCAGATCTTCCTTCCCCTCTCCCGCCCGGTGCTGATTACCTCGTTCCTTTTGTCGTTCACGTGGACCTGGGGCGATTACATTGGACCCGCACTGTTGTTGGACACGGACCACACGACCCTCGCGGTGGCCATTACCGCGTGGTACCAGGACCCTAACGGGAACACCATTCCCACCGTGCAGGCCGCTGCTGCCGTGCTGTACATCCTGCCCGTGCTGTCGATCTTCTTCTTCGCCCAGCGCTACTTCATCCGCTCCACCGTCTCCTCCGGAGTCAAGGGCTGAAGTCCGGGCCAAGTAGATACGTCGGCGGCCGGTAGCGACTCCTCCCCGACGTTGGCAACCGGCCCGGCCGCCACACCACACCACACCACACCAGTAGATGCCTCGGGCTGATCAACGTCCAAGCGAGAGGCCACCTCGGTGAGCCACACAGCAAGAAACTTTAGGAGCAATACGTGGAGGAAGCGCGCTTTCGGGCCGTTGATCTGATCAAACGAATGACAATCTCGGAGAAGGTTGCACAACTCACCTCTCTGGTGCCGACGATGCTGTTCGACGCAGATGGCATTCGCCCCGGAATCGCCGCCACCAAGCTCGGTGATGGGATCGGGTACGTGGAACCCCATATGGGGGGATTCCCGCGGACTGCTGCCGAGGTCGCGCGGCTCAATAATGAGGTTCAGCGATACCTGGTAGAGAATACCCGTCTGGGGATTCCCGCCATCATGCACGTCGAGGCACTGAATGGTGTCAACGCACCGTCATTTACCTCGTTCCCCACAGGGATCGGCCTTGCGGCGACGTGGGATCCAGAAGGGGTCGGTGAGATGGCCGCCCTGACACGCCGGCAGATGCGCTCGGTTGGTTTCCACCACGCGCTTTCGCCGGTCCTTGACGTTGCAAGAGATGCAAGGTGGGGGCGAGTACACGAGACGTATGGCGAGGATCCCTACCTCGTGAGCGCTTTTGGAGTCTCGTTCATCCGCAACCTGCGTGGAGCGTCGCTGAAGGATGGGGTGATTGCCACTGGCAAGCATTTCCTTGGTTACGCGATGAGTGACGCAGGGCTAAACATGGCGTCCGTGACCCTAGGCGAGCGAGAGCTCCGGGAGGTTTATGCGCGTCCGTTCGCTGCCGCCATCACACTGGCCGGCCTGGATTCGGTCATGAATTCCCTCTCCGATTGGGATGGCGTGCCCGCTGCCGCTGACTCGCGGATATTCCGCCACCTGTTGCGGGACGAACTGGGCTTCGACGGGACAGTGGTCTCCGACTGGGGATCAATCGAGAACCTGGTCGTCCACCACCGGGCCGCCAGCAATGCGCGCGAAGCAGCGGTGCTGGGACTTCGCGCTGGCATTGACGTAGAGTTACCGGCTCCCTTCGGGTACGGGGAAGCCCTTATCTCCGCCATCCAGGACGGGGAGATCAGTGAGGCACTTGTAGATGAGGCGGTCTTGCGGGTCCTCACTCACAAGTTCGAGCTCGGCTTGTTCGAGAATCCGTATGTGTCCACCGATCAGGTCACGGTGATGTCAATTGCCAAGGAGGGCCGCGAGCTCTCGTCGCGGCTGGCGCACGAGTCGGTCACGCTGTTAAAGAACGACGGTGTCCTGCCCCTCGGCAATGCACAACGCATAGCCATCATTGGTCCTCACGCCGATGCGGTGGGTACCGCATTTGCACCATATACGTTTCCCGCATTCATCGCCCTGACCCGCGCTCTGCGCAGTGGAGTGGCCAGCTCCATGGTCGGAGTGGATGAAGGTACGTTCCAGCCCGATAACTCCTACGTTGAAGGCGAGATCGGCGATCTCCTGTCAATGGGCGAGGACGAATACGCACGAGTCCAGTACGACGCCGCGTCGCTCAGCGAGGCCCTGCGGACCGCACTGCCGAATGCGACGGTAGTGGTTTCCGAAGGTTGCGACGTTGACGGCGGCATCGACAAAATCCCGGCCGCGGTTGACGCGGCGCGCGGCGCAGATGTCATTATCCTGGCGCTCGGCGGACTGGCCCGCTGGTTCTTCGCCGAGCGCACCGAAGGCGAAGGCGCAGACACCTCCGATCTGCGACTTCCTGAATCACAGCGCAAACTCGTCGATGCGCTCCATACCCTGGACACACCGATGGTGGGCGTACTCTTCTCAGGCAGGCCCCTCGCGCTGGGCGTCATCGAACCAAAACTGAACGCGCTCGTACTCGGATACTATGGCTCCGAATTCGGCCCCCGCGCCGTCACGGACGTTCTCACTGGCGCCAGCGAGCCGCAAGGACGACTCCCGTACACCATGCCCCGATCAAGCGGTCAGGTACCAATCCACTCCAGCCAACGATTCGGCAGCGGCTACCGCCGCCGCGAAGGCGACGACCATGGCGGATATGTCGATGAGGGGCCGCCACACCACTGTTTCCGTTCGGGCACGGTCTCACCTACACCCGCTTCACGTACTCAGCACTGGCCCTCAGCACGCCATCAGTCGCCACGGACGGAGAGGTCGAAGTGACGGTCACGGTGATCAACAGCGGCAGCCGCACCGGCACCGAAGTGGTCCAGCTGTACGTCGAGGACGAAGCACTCGGAATCTCACGACCTGCGCTTCAACTTGCCGGCTTCCAGCGCATCACGCTGGAGCCTAGCCAGGAAGCAACACTGGTCTTCACCCTGCAGCTGGCGCTCCTGGCCTACCTCTCGCTTGAAGGCAGGTGGATCGTTGAGCCAGGCCCAATGTCCATTTCAGTCGGCGCGTCTTCGGACGACCGCCCACTGCGCACTCTGCTGGACGTTACCGGCGGAACTGCGGACGTGACGGACAGCAGGGCATACCTGACTGAATCAAAGTCTCTGACCCTCACCGCGGATTTGCCATGAACCAGCCGCTGCCGCGGAACCAACGCGGTCACGCGACCGACGCGAAAGGACTGACCATGTACCACGGTCTCCTCGATAGCGGACACATCGATTTACCGCCCTCCTTCATTCTTGGCGCCGCGACCGCCGCCTACCAGATTGAGGGCGGCGCAACCGAAGGGGGACGGGGCCCCTCCATTTGGGATACCTTTAGCCACACTCCAGGGAAGACCGAAGGGGGCGCCACGGGAGACGTCGCCGCCGACCACTACCACCGTGTCGAGGAGGATCTCGGGTTGATGGAGGCCCTGAACCTAACCGCTTACCGGTTTTCGATCTCGTGGTCGCGCGTCATGCCGACCGGTGAGGGCGAGGTGAACGCTGAGGGCCTACAGTTCTATTCACGCCTCGTTGACAGTCTGCTGGCGCGCGGAATCCAACCGGTCGTAACGCTCAACCACTGGGACCTTCCACAAGCGCTGGAAGACAAGTACGGCGGCTGGCGCGGACGCAAGACCGCCTTCGCCTTCGAAAAGTACGCAGAGATCATGGGCGCTGCTCTCGGTGACCGCGTCTATATCTGGTCGACCCACAACGAGCCTTGGAACAACTCCTTCTCCGGATACGGCAGTGGAGCATTTGCACCCGGTGGAACAAGCCATGAAGATGCGCTCATCGCAGCGCACCACCTCAACCTTTCGCATGGACTTGCCGTCAAAGCGCTCCGGCGAACCATCACCCGGAACGACGCGCAAATCTCTGTGGCACTGAACATCTTCCGCGTAGCCGCTGAAACCCCGGAAGACGCAGAAGCTGCGCGCCAGTTCGACGCGGTGGCGAACCGCGTCTTCACCGGGCCCATGCTGAACGGGCAGTACCCTGCCGACCTTCTCGCCGACACACGGAAATTCACGGACTGGAGTTTCGTCCTTCCCGGGGATTTGGAAACCAGTCATCAACCGATCGATCTCCTGGGCGTGAACTATTACGAAGTCATGCATGTACGCCTGAACCCCGCCTATGACCCGGAAACCGAAAAAGACGGCGGCACCGCCTTCCCGGGCTCGGAAAGAATTGAGTTCCTTCGACGAGGAGACCTCGAGCGGACCGGGATGGACTGGGGGATTGAACCCCAAGGCCTCGAAGACCACCTCGTGGCACTTTCTGCTGAACATCCTGGTTTGCCGATCATGGTGATGGAAAACGGAGCAGCTTTTCCCGACACCGTCACCTCGTTGAACGGCAACAACGTTGTCCTAGATTTTGACCGTACCCGCTTCCTCATCGAACACGTCACGGCAACTGACCGCGCCCGCCACCGCGGGGCCAACGTTGTTGGCTACCTGGTCTGGTCACTCCTGGACAACTTCGAGTGGGCCGCCGGATACGGACCGCGATTCGGCATCATTCACGTCGATTACGACACCCTCCAGCGGACCCCGAAACTCAGCTCCCACTGGTTCTCTCAACTCTGCGCATCAAAAACCATCCCAACCCTGCGCGAGTTCTCACTCGACAGCAGGCCCGATCAGAGCCGGGCGCCTACTACTCACACAGAGGACGCCCTCGTGGCCAACCTGAGTAAGGATTAGAAACGACGTGATCGTCTAGCGCGGGGATTACACCCGCATGTGGCGTGTCTTCCTGGGCACAGATTCAACCGAAGCCGCGCGTTTGGGATTTCACCTGACGCGACACCGTGCTCGGCCGATTCAATGTTGACGGCGTCTGGATGCCCCTGGCCACAACCGCGAAATCCCCGCCGGCGGATGGAACCGCAAGCTCCGGGCGCCTCTTCCTGAAGTTGCTGGACCCCACCTGCTTAAAAGGAGAACAACATGCACGTTACCGACAAGGTCGTTCTTCAAAGACATCGCCCTCATCATGTTCGGCGTGCTCATCTCGGTCGTGCCGTTGCTGGTGCTGTTCTTCATCCGCGGCAAGCAACTCGTCGCTTGCGTTATGCAGGGAGCCGTCAAGGGATGAGGCAGCAATCCGCACATCAAAAGACTGAAATAACGCCCCGTAACAGCCGAAACAGGCTTCCGGGGTTCGCCGAAACAACAGCTAACCCCGATGTTTCAGAACCACCCGCAAAAGGAAGAACAATGTCCTATTCAATTCAGCTCTACACCCTCCGGGATGCCATCTCCGAAGACCTCCCCGCAACTCTCAGGAAGGTTGCGGAGATCGGTTTCACCCAGGTTGAGCCCTACAACTTCGTCGCTACGACCAAGGAGCTCGGCGCCGCGATGAAGGACAACGGCCTCACGGCGCCCTCCGGCCATGCGCCGCTGCTTTCCCAGGACCAGGATGAAATCTTTACCGCGGCGAAGGAACTGGGCATCAGCACCGTCATTGACCCCTACCAGCCAGCGGACCAATGGCAGAACGCCGAAACCATCCAGTCCACTGCGGCCAAGCTCAACGCCGCTGCGAAGAAAGGCGCCGAGTATGGCATTCGCGTGGGTTATCACAACCATGAGTGGGAACTCGAGTCCATTGTTGACGGGCGAACGGCGCTGGAATACCTCGCCGAGTACCTCGACCCCGCGGTAATCCTGGAGGTGGATACCTACTGGGTGGCCGTGGGCGGCCACGACCCCGTGGATATCCTCACAAAGCTCGGCGACAGGGTGAAGTTCATCCACATCAAAGACGGTCCCATAAACAAGGACAACAAGGCACAAAAAGCAGCAGGGCAGGGCAACGTCCCGGTCCTGGAGGTGATCGCCGCGGCACAATCCCTCGAAGTTGGCGTGGTGGAATTCGATGACTACTCCGGCGACATCTTCGACGGCATCGCGCAGAGCCTGGCCTTCCTGAACAGCAACGCGGCCAGCGCCGGTACGGGCGCTACCGAAGGAGCCAACGCGTGAGCATCCCCGCAGCATCCAGTCCGTCCACCTCGTCTTCCCTTCGGGGGCCGGTGGGCGTCGGCGTCATCGGAGCAGGCAACATCAGCAAGGCGTACCTGGACAACCTCACGGTTTTTCCGGACCTGAAGGTTCTGGTCATCGCCGACCTCTTCGAGGACGCCGCCGAGGCGCGCGCCAAGGAATGCGGCGTCCCCGAGTGGGGCGGCCCGGAAAAGGCGCTGAACCATCCCCACGTCGAAATCATCGTGAACCTGACCATCCCGGCAGCACACGTCGAGGTCGCCACGGCTGCGGTCAACGCCGGCAAGCACATCTGGACGGAGAAGCCTTTCTCCCTGGACCGCGAGTCCGGACTGGGGCTGCTCAAGGCAGCAGATACCGCCGGCATCCGCCTCGGAACGGCGCCGGACACGTTCCTGGGTGCGGGCCTGCAGACCGCCCGCCGCATCATCGAGTGCGGCGACATTGGAACTCCGCTGACGGGGATGACCACTTTCCAGACCCCCGGTCCGGAATCCTGGCACCCGAACCCGGCGTTCCTGTTCCAGCACGGCGCCGGCCCGTTGTTCGACATGGGCCCGTACTACCTCACTGCCCTGATCCAGACGTTCGGCTCGGTGCGCAGGGTTGCCGCCGTCGGCTCCTCCGCAAGGGCGACCCGGATCATCGGTTCCGGTCCGAAGGCCGGCGAGGAATTCGCCGTCGAAGTCCCCACCCATGTCTCCGCGATGGCGCAGTTCGAAAGCGGTGCGTCCTCCCACAGCGTGTTCTCCTTCGAGTCCCCCCGCCAGCGAATGGGGTTCGTGGAAATCACCGGCACCGAGGCCACGCTCTCGCTGCCGGACCCGAACTATTTCGACGGCGGCCTCAAGCTCTGGCGACCCGGCGCGGAAGAACCCGAAATCATCCCCGCCACCGGACCGGCCAACGGTCGCGGCCTGGGCGTGCTGGACATGGCCCGTGCCCTGCGCTCCGGCACTCCACACAGGGCCACCGGCGAACTGGCCTACCACGTGCTGGACACCATGGTCTCGATTTCCGAATCCGTGGAATCGGGCTCATTCGTGGACGTCACCAGCAACGCGCCCTCCTCCGAACCCGTCCCTGAGGACTGGGCGCCGGAAACCGCCACGCTCTAAGAATCAGCGAGGAACCACACCATGACCACCCCAGTCCGCCCATCCGACCAAACGCCTTCCCCGGCATACCGCCCAGCATCTGCCCCGCTGGGTGTGGCCGCCATTGGCTACGCGTTCATGGGGAAGGCCCACTCGAATGCGTGGCGGAACGTGGCCAGCTTCTTCGACGTCCCCGCCTTCGAGCAGAAAGTCCTCGTCGGCCGGGACGCCGAATCCGTTGCGGAGGCGGCCGCCAAGTACGGCTGGGCAGAGTCCGCCACCGACTGGCGGTCCGTCATTGCCCGGGACGACATCCACATCGTCGATATCTGCGCTCCGGGCTGGATGCACGCCGAAATCGCTGTTGCCGCCCTCGCTGCCGGGAAACACGTCCTCGTGGAAAAGCCGCTGGCGAACACGATCGCCGAGGCAGAAGCCATGACCGCAGCCGCGGCAACGGCCCGCGCGAACGGCGTGCAGTCGATGATCGGCTTCAACTACCGCCGCGTCCCCGCTCTTGCACTGGCCCGCGAACTGATCGCCGAAGGCCGGCTCGGCACCGTCCGCCACGTCCGGGCCGCCTACCTTCAGGACTGGCTCTCCGACGCCGAGTCCCCCATGACCTGGCGGCTCCGCAAGGAAACCGCCGGCTCCGGCGCCCACGGCGATATCGCCTCCCACGCCATCGACCAAATCCAACATCTCACCAATGAGACAGTTACCGAGGCCACCGGAACACTGCGGACATTCGTCGCAAGACGTCCCGGGCCCCACGGCCCCGAAGATGTCACGGTAGATGATGCTGTCTGGGCCACACTTGGACTGACGGGGGACGTCGGTGCGTCAGTTGAGGCGTCTCGAGTCGCGACCGGCCAAAAGAACAGCCTTCGCATAGAGATCTACGGCACTGCTGGTTCGCTCGCGTTTGACTTGGAAAACTTCAATGAGCTCCGTTTCCTGGACGCTACCGTTCCAGTCCGCGAACAGGGGTTTCGCCGGATTCTAGTCAACGAACCCGAGCACCCCTATCTGGCGGCGTGGTGGCCGCAGGGCCATATCATCGGTTGGGAACACACCTTCACCCACCAGATCCGGGATTTCCTCACCGCCATCCAGGAGCAGACCCCGCCCTCGCCGTCATTCGAAGACGGACTGCAGATCCAACGTGTCCTGACCGTCATCGAGGAATCGGCCGACAACCGCGGTGTTGTCACGCCTGTCCTACAACCAACCTTCGCTACGCAAGGAGCCTGACATGCCCCGCCCGTACACCCTGTTCACCGGCCAGTGGGCCGACCTCCCCTTCGAGGAAGTCGCCCGCCTTGCCTCAGGCTGGGGCTACGACGGCCTGGAAATCGCCATCTCCGGAGACCACCTGGACGCCTGGCGCTGGGACGAACCCGGCTACGTCGAATCCAAACTCGCCATACTGGAAAAGTACAACCTCAAGGTGTGGGCCATCTCCGGAGACCACCTCAAAGGCCAAGCCGTCTGCGATGACCCCATCGACTTCCGCCACGAAGCAATCGTCGGATCGCGCGTGTGGGGTGACGGCGAACCCGAAGGCGTCCGCCAACGCGCCGCCGAAGAAATGAAACACACCGCCCGCCTGGCACGCGCACTGGGAGTAGACACCGTCGTCGGGTTCACCGGCTCCTCCATCTGGCAATACGTCGCCATGTTCCCGCCCGTCCCCGAAAAGGTCATCGACGCCGGCTACCAGGACTTCGCCGACCGCTGGAACCCCATCCTGGACGTCTTCGATGAATGCGGTGTCCGCTTCGCCCACGAAGTCCACCCCTCCGAGATCGCCTACGACTACTGGACCACCGTCCGCACCCTCGAAGCCATCGGACACCGGCCCGCGTTCGGCCTGAACTGGGATCCCTCACACTTCATGTGGCAAGGCATTGACCCTGTCTCCTTTATCTGGGACTTCAAGGACCGGATCTACCATGTGGACTGCAAGGACACCAAGCTCCGGCCCACTGGCAGGAACACCGTGATCGGCTCGCACCTGCCGTGGGGCGATCCCCGCCGCGGCTGGGACTTCGTCTCCGCCGGACGCGGAGACGTGCCCTGGGAATCCTCCTTCCGGGCCCTCACCGCGATCGGCTACGACGGCCCCATTTCCGTGGAATGGGAAGACGCCGGCATGGACCGCCTGCATGGCGCCCCCGAAGCCCTCGCCGCCCTGAAGAAATTCGACTTCCCCGCCTCCCAAACCAGCTTCGACGCCGCCTTCAGCAGCAACGACTCGTGGGGGCTACCGATCTCGGCAGAAAGGTTGCCGGGGCGGCAACGGCAGTCCCCGGCGATACGCTAGTGCACGGTTTTCACACTTCTTCGGTACCAAGCGCATGGACATTGCATTTATCCGCGTTGACATTGGAGGCACGGGTATCAAAGGAGGGCTGGGAGACAAGAATCAAGGCAAAAACTCCTCGGTGACCGTACCGACTCCGCACCCGGCGACCCCCGAAGCAGTAGCCGCGGCAGTTTCCTTGGTGATCGAATGTATCTCAGTCCACCCGCAGGCTCCGGCTGCGTCTGCACCGGTAGGTGTGACATTTCCCGGCATAATCCGGCATGGCGTTGTGCACTCTGCGGCGAACATGGAGCAAAGCTGGCTGAACACTGACATCAACCAACTCCTAAGCGCCCGGCTGTGTCGGCCGGTACAGGCTGTAAACGGCGCTGATCCCGCAGGTAATGCCGAAATCAGTTACCGCGCTGGCATGTGCATAGACGGTTCGGTCCTAGCCATCACGCTGGGGACTGGCATTGTATCTGCGTTGTTCCTCAACGGTCAGCTCGTCCCCAATTCCGAGTTCGGACACCTGGAAGTAGATGGTGTTGCGGCCGAAAAGCGGGCTTCAGCAGTGGCACGCGAAAGGGACGGACTTTCCTGGAAGGAGTACAGCGACGTGCTGCAGCGATGCTTGTCACACCTGGAATTTTTTGTTCTCGCCCGAACTCGTTATCATCGGTGGAGGCATTCACAGCACGCCAACGATTACTTACCCAACCTCAAATTGGGAACCGCAGTACTTCCTGCCACGCTCCGCAATGATGCCGGCATAGTCGGTGCAGCACTTCAGGCCACCATCGCGCACTGAATCGGTTTGACGACCGCCATGATGAACTCGATTGGTAGCCACCGAAAGGATGTGCAGTGATTGCTGCTCCGACTTCGCGAAGGGCTCCCTCGCGGAGTTCGTAAGGCAGGTTCTCTCATCTACTTCTACTCGTCCTACTTAACTGGCATGCACGGGTATTCATGGGACGGGAGTAGCCGCCTCCGTGATTTGCCGACGGTGAACGGCACTCATACTGCTCGGTGGCGGGGCCGGTGTTAGCTCATGACAGAAAGCTCCTCCGGCTGTAGGCTCCGAATATGCCTGAGGGTCGGAAGCGCCTTGAGCCGCGTATGACGCGGGGCGGATTTCGCTGGCAGCTGGTCATGGTGTCCTTCATGGCCGTAAACGCAATCGTGCAAATTGCATTCCGGTGGAATCAAGCTTGGGGTCCCTTTCTTTACCTCATGCTGGCAATGCTGATTATCTGCGCGGTCTTCACCGCCTATCTGCTCTATGTGCGCCACTACGACGGTCATTTCTGGGACGAGGAAGAAGCCCGTCGCCAGGACTGGGATCGTCGGGGCCGGCAGCTTTAGGTATGTCCTCACGGACGCAAGCGAGACGGAGCCGTTCTAGTTTCTCGGGCTTTCGTGCAGGACGGACTCGTTTACTGCTGCGATGTACCGGGCATAGGCGGATGCCGAGTCGGTGGCGTGGCGTTCGATGGTAGTCGGGGAGTAGCCGAGGGTTTCGGCGATGATGGCCACGGGTGCGAGTTTGGTGAGTTCGTGGAGTGTTCCGAGTCGCGCGGCGCGGGTGTTGAAGAGCTTGCTGAGTCGGGTTGTGAGGTGCCCTGGGTGGATGTGGCGTCCGGGTGATGTTCCGCGGAATACCCACTTGGTGTTGGGGTGTGCTGCGGTCAGTTCGTGGCCTGGGTTTGCGGCGAGCTCCCGCCATGGCTGGGCTAACGGGTCCGGCAGCGCAATTTTGGTGGTTCCGAGTTGGATGGTGACTAAGTCTTCAGTGACTGTGACGTCGTCCCAGGTCAGCCGGGCGATGTTTTCGGCTTGTTGTCCGAAGACGAGGATGAGGATCGCGGCGGCCCGGTCACGGGTCTCCGGTCCGTTGGTGTGGATGATTTGTTGGAGCGCTTTGTCTTGCCCGATCTTGGGGAGTCTTGGGCTGGTGCCGCGGCGGTGCGGGACGATGGTGAGCCCCGCTGGGGCGGCCTTGGTTTTGATGGCCCATTTGAGGAAGCGCTCAGCGATGCGTCTCGTCGTGGGCCCCTCGGATTGCCATACATCAAGGTGGGACTGCTGCAGTTCCGGCAGTTTGATGTCATGACCGGTGAGCCAGTTCAGGAGGTCGATGGCGACGGTGACTTCCTGTTTGGCGCGCAGGAAAGTGCCGCGGGAGACTTCGTCCATGAGGTTCATGCGTCGCTGGTGATGCCATCGGATGTAGCGGCGGATCACGTCAAGGTTCTGTGGGTCGCTGACGCGTTCCATGGCTTGGGTGGCCCAGCTTTCGTAGCGAATCAGGAACGCATTTCGCTGGGGGAGCACCCCGTGCTCGATGAGGAGCCCTCGGACGTACTCGCGGGTGCGGGAGTCGGGCAGTTCATCGAAGGTGTCGTGACTGATTTTGGGTGCGGTAGCGAGGTTACGAAGGAAGGCCGTGACGTGCTTTTGCCGGATCCAGGTCATGCCGCTGTTGGCCCGTTTCATTGACTTCAGTGCCGCCGCCAGCGGGATCAGTTCCGTGGCCATGACTCCCGTAGCTGGGTCTGTAAGCAGGTCGTCTACGATGTCGCCGAGGACGCAGGTCCAGCAGCGTCCACCACTGTAAAGTTCGTCTTCGGCGCCGCAGCCCACACAGTCAACGTTGAGCCGAACGCCCGAGCAGCTGCGGCATGCTGGCTCCTCATCGATAATTCCCGGAAGAACACCTTCATGGCCGCAGGCGCAGACTCCACGGGTGCGCTTTGCCTGCTGATAGCAGTAGCCGCAAACGCCGCCGTCTGGCCAGCGCGCGACGGTTTGATGGTGCTGACCGCAGCGACTGCAGGGAACCGGCCAGCGGATCGGGTCCTCTGCTTTGCGTGGCCTACTCACCGTCCTCAGAAGCGACGAGGCGGACACGTCGTGCGATGGGGTTGCCTGGTTGGATGCCGAGGTCTTCACTGCGCTTCGGGGCATTGGCTGTCGCCGCGGCGCGCATCTCCACGAATGGTTCGAACAGGTCGTTGGGTGTGCAGTCCAGGATGTCGCAGAGCGCCGCGAATGTCTTGGCCGGAATGCGCTCCGGAGTCGATGTGACCAGCCTGTAGACCTGACTTTCGGAAAGGTTGATACCACGAGATTTCAGGAGCGGCATCAGTTCGGTGGTCTTCCACAGGTTCTGCTTTGCCATCAGGGCTCGCAAGTTCCAGCGGTAGCCAATCCGGCGCTGTTCAGGCATCTGGGTCCTCCAAGTTCGCGATGCGGCGTGCAATCATCTGCTGCACGGATTTCTGCTTGAAGTCCGACGATACCGACGTGTAGAGCCCGGTGGTCGAGGCGTAGGAGTGGCCAACCTGAGTCTGCACGAAGGCCGCGTCATAGCCGGCTTCGATCAGGTGGGTCACGTAGGAATGCCTGAGGCAATGCAGACCCAGCTCCTGGGGCAAGCCGACGGCATCCCGGGCAGCGGCGAACGCATCCCCGAAAGAGCCCAGGGACATCCGGGCACCCCGCTCGCTCGGCCAAAGAGCCGAGGACCGTTCAGCTGTCGGAAACTGCTGCCGCAGCCCTCCGGATGTCCAGGTCTTGAGCTGGTCCACGACCCAGTCGAACTCCGGAACGGTCAGCACGGTGCGCCGTCTGGGTCCTGAGCCTGCCGTTCCCTTGGCGAACCGTACCTGAACTGCTCCGAACCGGCCGTAGTCACTGACGTGCGGGTTCGGGCCGAAGTCTTCCAGGTCCAGCATGGTCATCTCACGTCGGCGAAGCCCATAGGCATAGCAGACCTTGAACGCCACAGAGTCGCGGAAAAGGGGCAGCCATCGTTTGCTGCCAGCGGCGTATTCCCGGTCGACAAGGTCATCGATGTAGTCGAATAGTCGCTGCAGTTCCGCCTTGGTGAACGACCGCTTCTTCGCCGGGACGGCATCATCGGTGGTGTGCCTTGGCATATTCCACTCGAAGCAGATCTGGCTCGGAATATCGCCGAAAGTCCGTTCGCAGAACTCGCCCCAGCCATAGCCAGGATGCGTCAGATAAGAGCAGAACATCGCCACGGCGTTGCTGTACGAGCGCAACGTTTTCAGGCTGATCGGTTTCTCGCCCGAGCGCAGATCGGCCAGGAAGTCATCGATGTCGGCGTGGCGCCATTGCCATGGGAATTCACCCGTGAAGCGCTGAAAACGCTCCAGCAGCTGGCCGCGCTGCTTGATGGTCTGAGTCGTGAGGCCACGTGCCAGCATCTGCGGCGCCAGCCATCGAGCATGGCAGTGAAAACCCGTTCATCAGCCCGGAACAGCCCAATGTCCGGATCCACCAGCATCCGCGGGACGAAACCCGGAACGGCATTACCCACCACGACCCCTAAACCATGGAAACATGCATTAGATGCAGGAAACCTATAGCCATAAGCGATCCGAGGGCAAATTCAGTCGTTGGCGTGAGGAATGCGCGCGCCGGGCAAAGCCCGGCTGACCTGCGGAAACGCTGGATTCGTCATGGGGCGGGAGTTCTCGCAGCTGCTTCTACTCCCGTTGTTTGAACGCCGATAACCGACGTTATGTCGTGTTAATGCTTGAAGCTTCAACTAACTTTTATTTTTGAGAGTCTACCTCAGGCCCTCTCCCCCGCGATCGCCCTTGCTGTTTACGCCGTACGGCAAGGATTTCAGCCATTTGCGCAGCAACCCGCTGCGCAAAGGAAGCCGGCCCGAACGACGGCAACGCCAAGGCATAAAACGCCTGCCTGGCCGCCCAATTGTCCAAAGTTCTTTGGACAATTGGCCGAAGCGATTGGAACCCGGAACTATTCGAGCGCCGGCCGGGAACCCGGTGCTTCGTTGAAGCCTGTCCACTCTGACGCCGTTGGGACATGAATGTCTTGACGCTGCTTGCCAAGGACTCTCAAACTCAAAGGGACGGCGGCGGGAGGATTCCGGTGAATGGTCAACGAATCGGATACGTGCGAGTGAGCACTCTCGACCAAAACGAGAAACGCCAACTCGATGGCGAAGTCCTGGATCGCGTCTTCACGGATAAAGCCTCCGGCCGGGACACGGCAAGGCCGCAGCTTGCTGAACTTCTGCGGTTTGCCCGCGAAGGCGACACCGTGGTCGTGCACAGCATGGACCGGCTCGCCCGCAACCTGGACGATCTGCGCTCCTTGGTCCAGGGCCTCACCCGCAAAGGAGTACGCGTGCAGTTCGTCAAGGAACACCTCCTCTTCACCGGGGAGGACTCCCCCATGGCCAACCTCATGCTCTCGGTCATGGGTGCCTTCGCCGAGTTCGAACGCTCCCTCATCAAGGAACGCCAACGAGAAGGCATCGCCCTCGCCAAGCAACGCGGCGCCTACCACGGACGCAAAAGGAGCCTTAGCCCCGAACGCGCCGCCGAGCTCGTGCTAAGGGCGGACAGCGGAATACCAAAATCTGTCCTGGCCAACGATTACGGCATCAGCCGGGAAACTGTTTACCAGTACCTGCGCCAGGCAAAGCAGACGTGAGTACTTGATCGATGGACGGCCCCGATGGCTCGTCCATGCAGACCGCAATGCACGCTCGTCCGTGAGTCCGCAGAGGACGCAGTCGTGAGCTTCTGCCGCAGGAGCCCGCGGTCGTAGTTCATTCCCAGGCTGGACGGAACGTCGGTTATCGGCCCCCAAATAGGACGAGTAGACGTCCCTCGGCTGGGCCAAGAGGATTTACTCGGCAGCGCAGAGGGTTCCTAACGTCCGCGCTTGGCGCAGATACTGTGGGCCGTCTCCCTGGTGATCCGGAAGTCGGGGGCAAGGACGACTTTTGAATCACTACTGACGTCCCGCTGGAGCAGCTCGACAGCCCGCTCCGGAGTTAGGGTCTGTTTCGGCCCCAGACAGGCGCCTCATTGCTTGGCCAGGGCCATCCTTGCACGGCTCTGAGGGAAATGGTGCCTCGTTCCTCTAGTTCCAGAAGCCGGCATGTGGTTTCGCGGCTTCTTCTTCGATGTGCGGGCCCCGAGACCTCGGTGGGGCGGCCTCCATCGGCGAATACAAGCCTGCAGGGGTGAGACAGAGTGGGGTTTTCCGGATGACTGCCGGTTATCGCCAGCAAACCGGTTTCTGCCAGGCCGTAAACTACCCGGCCGATGCCGGCCCAGTAGATCGCGCCCGCACACATGGCGCAGGGCTCACAGGATGTGTACAGGGTGTGGCTGGGAAGCTCATTGTGGGGGATGGACCGGGATGCCAAACGCACCAGGTTGGTTTCGGCGTGGTTTGTGACGTCGTTCTCGGTTGTCACGGTGTTCTCAGCTTCCAGGACGATGTTGCCGTTGGCGTTTACGAGAATTGCGCCGAAGGGGTGGTTGCCGTTGTCCCGGGCGTTCCGGGAAACGATGATGGCGCGGCGGAGATATTCGAGGTCGTTGTTCATGCTGGTCCTTTCACCTCAACGGCGCCAGAGACATTGGCGGTGAGGTCTTTCGTGGTTCCGACGGGTCTTTATGCCCGGGTTCATGCAACGATATGCAGCCAAACGCTGAAGAAGAAGTGATTTACTATCGGAACAGACGATAGGTGAGTGATGATGCGGTACTCGTTGGAGCAGGTCGAGGCTTTCGTGATGAGCTGCAAGTGGGGTTCCTTCTCCGCTGCGGCCAGAGCATTAGGGCGCAGCCAGTCCACCATCAGTGCTGCCGTGGCCAACCTGGAGATAGCTCTTGGGCTGGAGTTGTTTGATCGGACGACACGTATTCCCACCCTGACCCCAGCCGGCGAAACGATGCTGGTCGAGGCATTAATTGTTTACGATCGATGCCAAGCACTGGAAAGCCACGCGGATGCCATGTCGGAAGGCGACCCGGCGAGCCTCACCATTGCGGCAGGCATCCCGTACCAGAACCTGGTGGCCGTTCTGGTGGAATTCGCCGAGAACTTTCCCCACACGGACCTTGTTATCCGAAATCCTGAACACGGTGACGTCGCCGGCTTGGTCCAACGCGGTGAGGCCGCCCTGGGGATTGCTTTTGCCCAGCCCCGGTATCCCCGGGAAATTCAGTTTCATCAACTCGGGAAACTGATCCTCACCCACGTCGCCCATGCCCGGCATGCGTTGGCGGCGAAGACCACTGTGAGCTTTGACGACTTACGCGCGCACAGGCACATTGTTTACACCGCGCATGCTGCCAGCTTGCCGACCACTGAATACCTGCAGTCCGCACAGGTGTGGCGTGCCGATAACTATGAGGCTCTCATTTCGATGGCATCGGCGGGCTTGGGGTGGGCAACTTTGCCACGGCAGCTGATCGTGGACCAGATAAACGGCGGCCAACTGATCGAGCTACAACTGGAGGCTTACCCCTATACGGATTGGCTCGTATCGGTGGACCTGTTGTCTTTGAGGGGACGCCGGATAGGGAAGGCGGAAAGCTGGCTGCTTACCCGGCTCAGAAACCATAAGATTCAGGAGCTGGATAAGCACGGGAAGCCCACTACGTGGTAACGGGTTTCATGTCTCCTGTTCGATGATGGGGCCCTCCGGTGGATGTGTCGCGTCGCTTCGTAAATTCCGAACCGGGGGTGCTGCTTTGGGAGGCACAGCGGTGCTTTGGCGGACAACGAGCTGGGTGGGGATGAGGGTGACACCGCGTTTGGTGGTCTTGGTGCGGATCTGCTGTAGGACGTTGTCGACGCACTGGTTGCCGACGTCGGCGAAGTTCTGGTGGACCGTGGTGAGCGGGGGAGTGAAGGAGGACGCTTCGGGGACGTCGTCGAAGCCGACCAGGCTGATGTCTCCTGGAACTGATTTCCCCTTTTCGCGGAAGGCCCGGAGCATGCCGAGCGCCATGTGGTCGTTCGCGGCGAATACCGCGGTGCAGCCGGGCTCGTCGGCGAGCCGCAGACCGACGGCGTAGCCGGAGTCCGCTGACCAGTCGCCTCGCAGCAGCGGCGGGACAGGCCTGCCGGCGTCGGTGAGCGCCGCGTGCCAGGCGGCCGCGCGGCGTTCGCTGGCGAAGGACGCTTCGGGGCCGGCGACGTGCCAGACGGTTTCGTGGCCGAGGTCCAGGAGGTGTTTGACGGCCTTGCGGGCGCCGCCGGCCTGGTCGGTGTCCACCACGCTGTACTGCTCACCGGCGTCGGGATCGACGACGACGACCCTCACTCCCGGGGGCAGAGTCGCTGTCGCTGCCTCGAGGAGGTGGACCTCCATGATGGCAATCACCGCGTCGACGGCGAGTTCGCCGATGCGTGAGAACGCACCCTGGATACCGGCTTGGGTGGGGGCGGTGACGGGGATCAGTGTGATGGCGAAGTCCTGCCGGGCTGCGTGCAGCGCGATTGCCTCAAGCGTACGCATGGTCCCCAAGGACGACAACGAGAACGTGATCACGCCGATGGTCCGGAAACTTCCGCGCCTCAGCGCCCGTGCCGCACTGTTGGGCCGATATCCCAATTCATTCATCGCAGCAGTGACGCGCCGCCTGGTGTCATCGTGCACATCGCGGCTCCCGTTCGCCACCCGGGACACGGTCTGCGTCGAAACTCCGGCCCGTACGGCAACATCCACCATCGATACACGATCAATGACGGTTGCGGCAGGTTTGGCGAAGGTGGTCTTCGGTCCCGCGCCCGAGTGGAGCCGATCGCCTGGCCCCAAATCAGGATGCCGCAACTGTTCCCGTTGCTCCGGGGGCGGGTTCTCGTCAAGGTCCCAGCACATCTGTCCTACCTGGTTGGCCGCGGGCCGCTTCGATGCGTCCGCGGGAAGAAAGATACTTCCGAGTTAGCGATAAATCAGGATCCTTATCACTGACCTGATCATGGGATACCTCTGACTTTCCCTTTATTTTGCAGGACCTATTCGGAAAACGCCAGCTTCATTAAATTTTCCTCCAGCCTCTTGATAGTGCGCTAACTCAGACTGTAACGTGACTCTCGTGCCCCAAAGTTGGGGTGATCACGAACACAAGGGAGTGTTGTTCATGCAGAGAACTACAACTGGAATTCGTCGAAACAAGAGACTTGGCAGAGCGGCACTGTGTGCTTCTGTCCTGACGGTCTCCATGCTTGGGCTGGCTGGCTGTAAGGGCGGCGCTGCCGCGGACGACGCGGGGGAGAAGGCAAGCGGCAAGGGGCTGGTCATCGGCTGGAGCCAGCGCGGCATCAGCGGCAGTGACTGGTGGAAGACTCTTGTTGAGGGCGGCCAGGCCGAGGCCGGCAAGGTCGGCGCGCGTGTGGAGCTGCTGGACGCCAACGGTGACACAGTCCGGCAGAACGCCGACGTGCAGACCCTGATCACCAAGGGTGTGGACGTGGTCGTTATGAACCCAAATGATCCGCTTGGCGTTGGTCCCTCGATTCAGGCCTTGAAGGACGCGGGCATACCCGTTGTGACGGTCAACTCGAGCGTAGATAAGTCCTTGGTTCCGGACATGTTCTGCTACGTTGCCGAGGATCAGGAGCACACCGGCTCGCTCGCCGGCGAGGTAGCTGCACAGCGCGCGCTGGAGAAGTACGGAGAGAAGGGCGAGATTAAGCTCGTCGGTATCGGCGGCTTCCCCGGAGATGTGCTGAGCGACCTTCGGTTCAACGGTTTCATGACCGGATGGAACCGCATTATGGAGAAGCACCCCGGTGTCACCACCGTCAAGCTTGACACCAAGTACGGTGAGTGGAAACCGGACAAGGCCCTGGCCCCAATACGTGACGTCGCCACCGCCAACCCCGACCTCAAGGTCGTCTACAGCATGAGCGATGTCATGCACGGCGGCATCGTCCAGGGCCTGCAGCAGGCCGGCCTGTGGGGTGACGGGATCATCATGGCCAGCTACGACGGGGGCATGGGCGCCATCAAGGAGATGGTGGACAACCCGAAGGGACCGCTCCAGGCGGATGCATCCAACCAGCCTTGGGACCAGGGAGCCGCAGCAGTGCGAATGGCAGTTGCCGCCGTCCAGGGTGACCAGGCCCAGTGCCCCGGCAAGACCAAGTACATCGATACAACCGTGGTGACGCCCGCTGACGCGGCCAAATACTACGTCCCCGGTGACACGTACGTCCGCGCCAAAGATTAAGAACCTGCCGGCCCGGACAGCAATCTTGCGCCGAAACCCTCCCGGCCCCGAAAGTCCTAGATAAGGAACATCTATGTCCGCCAACAACCAGGCACCGGTGGCATCAGCCACCGGGACCGTGGGGAAATCCCATTTCAGCGCCCCAGAGCTCGAACTCGAGGGCATCACCAAGTCCTACCCCGGCGTTAAGGCGCTGAAGGGTGTCAGCTTCAGCGTCGGCCGAGGATCGATCCACGCGTTGGCCGGACAAAACGGGGCCGGCAAGTCCACGCTCGTCAAGATCCTTTCCGGCGCCGAATCACCGGACTCGGGGAGCATACGCCTTGGTGGCGAGCTCCAGCGCTTCCGGGATCCAATGGATGCCCAGCAGGCAGGTATTCACACCATCTACCAGGAGCTCTCGCTCGTTCCTTCCCTGTCCGTGGCCGAGAACATCTTCCTGGGCCAGCTGCCACTGCGCGGCGGCGCGGCCGTGGACTGGCAGCGGATGCAGGCCCAGGCGCGGGCCGCCCTGGACCGGGTGGGTTTCGACCTGGACGTTCGCCGCCCCGTAGCAAGTTACTCCACCGCGGAGCAGCAGGCCGTGGAGTTGGCCAAGGCCTTGCACAAGGACGCCCGGGTGCTGCTGCTGGACGAACCCACGTCCACGTTGCCGATGCCCGACGTCGAACGGCTCTTCACGGTCCTGAGGTCCCTGTCCGAGCAGGGTGTGACGCTGCTGTACATCTCGCACCGCATGGACGAGCTCTTCTCGCTCTGCGACGCCGTGACTGTGCTGCGCGATGGCGTGAACGCCGCGGATTTGAAGACTGCAGACTCCAAACCCGCCGATGTCGTCACGGCAATGGTCGGCAAGAGCCTTGAAGGCTCCATTGCCGAGGCGGCCCTGCGCGGGGAACGCTCACCCAGCCTCGGTGCAGGGCCCCCCGGGAGAGCGTCATCCTCTCAGCCCGCGACCTCTCCGAGGAGGGGTACGTGGACAAGGTGTCGTTCGAACTGCATGAAGGCGAGGTCCTCGGCATTTCCGGGCTCATCGGCAGTGGCCAGTCAGAACTCGCTGGCCTCATCGCGGGTGCGCGGCGCCGGACCTCAGGCGAGATCCGCGTCGACGGGAAAGCAGTGGACTTCCGTGCCCCGCGCGATGCGATCCGCCGAGGGATCGGGCTGCTGCCGCAGGACCGGAAAGCCGCAGGCTTCATCCCGGACATGGGCGTCGCCGGCAACATCACCTTGGCCAGCCTTCCGCAGTTCAGCCGGCTGAGCGTTATCCAGTCCCGGCGGGAGCGCGGCGTGGCCGGCGAGATGGTGGCACGACTCGGCATGAAGGTCTCCGGGGTGAACCAGCCGCTCAAGACGCTGAGTGGGGGAACCCAGCAGAAGGCCATCCTGGCCCGCTGGCTTGTCCGCCAGTCACGCATCCTCGTGTGCGACGAACCAACCCGCGGAGTAGACGTCGGCGCGAAGGAGGACATGTACGAACTCATCCGCGAGTTCGCGCAGGCCGGAGGAACCGTCGTAGTGGCGAGCTCGGAGATCACCGAGGCGATGATGTGCGACCGCGTCCTCGTCATGGCCCGCGGCCGGGTCGTCGCAGAACTCGCACACGATGACATCGACCCCTCCGGCAACGCCATTCTCGAACGCTTCGCCTGACGGCGCTATCCATCAGACTTTCTACACAGGAGAACAACCATGTCCCGGACCCTGTCGCCCCTGCCCCAGCGCAGTGACACCACGTCCCAATCCTCAAGCATCACCTCGCGGCTGCGGGGCAGCGCCCTGCGCGCCCTGCCCAAGAGTTATCTGATCCTGGTCCTCCTCGCGATCATCGCGGTGGGCTACTACGTCTCCGATGACTTCCTGACGTTCCGCAATGCCGAAAACGTGATCACGGCCGCATCGATCGTCGTCGTGCTGGCCATCGGACAATACTTCGTTATCCTGACAGGCGGCATTGACCTGTCTGTGGGGTCGATCCTGGCCATGTCCACGGTCCTTACCGCACTCACCTTGCAGGCCGGAATGCCCGCTGGCGCGTCCGTCGTGTTCGTACTGGCCTCTTGCGCTGTCGCAGGACTGATCAACGGCGTCCTCGTGGTTTGGCTGAACATTCCGCCCTTCATCGCAACGCTTGCCATGATGAGCGCCGTCAAGGGCTTCAGCTACATCATCCAGTCGACAAGCTTGATCGAGATCCGCGACCAGGGACTCATTCAGGCCTTCTCCCGCGGCAGCTTCCTCGGTATCCGCAACCCGGTCCTGATCTTCATCATCGTGGCCGTGGTGGCGGCGCTTGTGGCCAAATACACGACGTTCGGCCGCTCCCTCTACGCGATTGGCGGCAATCCTGAAGCCTCGCGGCTTTCGGGCCTGCCGGTCGCGCGGAACCTGATCATCACCTACACCATCTCCGGCGTTCTTGCCGGCTTGGCCGGACTTGTTGCGGCGGCCCAGCTACGGCAGGGCAGCTCACTCATCGGCGTAGGCTACGAACTCGACGCGATAGCAGCCGTCGTCGTGGGCGGCGCCTCCCTGATGGGCGGCAAGGGCGACCCCCTAAACGCAGTGATCGGCGTATTCATCCTGACGACCATCATCAACATCATGAACCTCGTCGGAATCTCCTCCGAACCGCAGCTGCTCATAAAAGGCGCAGTGATCATCCTCGCCGTCTTCCTCTCCAGCGCGGGCGGCGTCCAGAGGATTTCCGGATTCTTCGCCAAACATTTCCGGCGCCCCCGGGTTGCTTAAAACCCAAACCGTCAACCCATTCAGCTCCAGAAAGCAGGAATCATGTCCATTCGTCCCCTGGGCCGCACCGGCCTGACTGTCTCCGATATCTGTGTCGGCACGAGCGCGCTGGGCAGCTTTCCCGCCCAGTACGGTTACGAAGTCGATGAAGGCACCGCCGTCGCCACGATTCACCGCGTCTTTGACGGGCCCTTCACTTTCATCGATACCTCAAATGAGTACGGCGGGGGTGCCAGCGAAGAGCGGATTGGCCGGGCGATCGCCGAGCGGGGCGGCATCCCCGAGGGATACGTAGTCGCCACGAAGGTCGACCCCGTTCCCGGCAGCACTGACTTCTCCGGTGACCGCGTCCGCCGGTCCGTCGAGGAAAGCCTTGAGCGCCTGGGCCTCGATAAGCTCCAGCTCGTCTACCTGCACGACCCCGAAAAGATCTCGTTCGAGGAGGGTGTGGCCAAGGGAGGTCCCCTTGAAGCTCTAATAGATCTCCGGGATCAGGGCGTTATCCAGTGCCTGGGCGTCGCCGGAGGCCCGATTGACCTGGAGCTGCAGTACCTTGCGACGGATGCGTTCGACGCCGTCATCAGCCACAACCGCTACACCCTCGTCGAACAGACCGCCGAGCCGCTCCTGGAGGACGCAGCCCGCCGCGGAGTCGCCTTCGTCAATGCCGCCCCCTTCGGCGGCGGCATGCTCGTCAAGGGCCCGCGGGCCGTCCCGCGATACTGCTACGCCCCTGTCGACCAGGCGACGATCGACAGGGTCCTGCGCATGGAGGCGCTGTGCGGGCAGTACGGTGTCCCACTCGCAGCGGCTGCCCTGCAATTCTCCGTGCGCGACGAGCGCGTGGCATCCACCATCGTTGGAATGTCCCGCCCGAACCGCGTCGAGGAGACCCTCCACCTGCTTAACCACGACATCCCCCAGGAACTCTGGGACAAGCTCCTGCCTCTTGCAAGCGTGGGCCGCAACGGCATTGAAGCCGTGACGGTCTGAGCGCCAGTGCGCGAAGCAGGACTTTACGAAAGGAAACCAAAATAATGACCAGGAAGAAGCAGCCCGAGCCTGTCGACGTCGTCATCGTCGGCGCAGGCGCCGGCGGGGCCACAGCGGCAAAGGTGCTGTCCGAGGCTGGCCTGAAGGTGGTGGGCCTGGAGCGGGGGCCATGGCTGAAGCCTGAGCACGCTTCGGGAGACGAGCTGAAGTTCCTCAACCGGAATTTCATCTGGCAGGACCCGAAGGTGAAGCCGCGGACCTACCGCCCGAACGACAAGGTCGAGGCGGAAATCACCAACTTCTCGGCGACGCCGCAGGTTGTCGGCGGAGGTACCACCCACTGGGGTGGCATGGTGCCGCGCATGGCCGAGAGCGATTTCAAGCTGCGCAGCCTGCACGGCGACGTGCCGGGTGCGAGCCTGGTCGACTGGCCCATCTCGTATGACGAACTGGAGCCGTACTACACGCGCGTTGAGTGGGAGTTCGGCACGTCGGGCCTGGCGGGGGCGAACAAGTGGGAAGCGTGGCGCAGCCGGGGCTACCCGACCAAGCCATCACCGCTGAGCCAGATCGGGCGGACCTTCGCCACCGCGATGTCCAAGCTCGGCCACGGCACTTTCCCGATGCCGCAGGGCATGGTCACCGAACCTTACCGGGGGCGCCAACCCTTCAGCGAGAACGGCTTCTGGCAGCAATACCCCGATCCGGGCACCGGCAAGTCATCGACCCTGATCAGCTTTATCCCGGACGCGATAGCGACCGGCCGCTACGACCTCCGCCCAGACTCCTACGTCAGCGAGATACTCGTTGGCAAGGACGGTCGCGCCACCGGTGTCCGCTACCAGGACGAGGACGGCGACGAATTCGTCCAACACGCCAAAGCCGTCATCGTCTGTGGTGGCGGCATCGAAACCCCGCGGCTGCTGCTCATGTCCAAGTCGGGGCTCTTCCCGGACGGACTCGGCAACGGCAGCGGCATGGTTGGCAAGAACGCGACCTTCCACCAATACTCCTTCTCGGTTGGCTTGTTTGACCGTGAGGTGAGTGATCCGCTGTACGGGTGGGCGGGCCACTACATGAGCCTGTGTTCGTTCGACTTCTACGAAACGGACGAGAGCCGGGGCCATATTCTCGGGTCTCTGATCTTCCCCTCGATGATCGGGCACCCTGTGAACTGGAGCTTCCCCGGCAGGCCGACCTGGGGCCAGGCGGCGAAGGACGCGGACCGCGACTTTTTCAACCACAGCATGAAAATCGGGGTCCTGTTGCATGATTTGCCGGTTGAGGACAACCGCGTCGACCTTGACCCGAACGTCAAAGACGCCTGGGGGCTGCCGGTGGCGCGCATTACCCACACGCCCCACTCCAACGACTTCGCCCAGGAACGCTGGCAGGTCGCCAAGAACGGGGAAATCCTCGAGGCCGCAGGGGCGAAGAAGGTCATCCCGGTCAACATGGAGCGCATCACGGGCAATACCTCGCACGAACTGGGCACCGCCCGCATGGGCAACGACCCGGCGACGTCGGTCGTCGACCGCTGGTGCCGCTCGCACGAGGTACCAAACCTCTACGTTTTCGACGCGAGCTTCTTCCCGACCGCGACCGGCATCAACCCGGCCCCTGACGATCATGGCGAACGCTTGGCGGTGCTCGGACCGAATCCTCCAGGTCGACCGCCACGGCTGGTCCGAAAACTGATTTGCACCCCACACAGGATACGAAAGGACAGATCTCACATGGGACAGGCGGAATGGGCTACGGTACCGATCTCAACACGCGACGTCGAAGGGCCGGTCTTCTTCACCGAGCACGAGTGGAATACGATCGAGGCCGCAACGGCCCGGATCATCCCCACTGACCATCATCCGGGCGCGCGTGAGGCCAAGGTTGTGCGCTTCATTGACCGGATGCTGGCGGGAACGCAGTTCATCTTCCCGGCTGCTGACGGGAACGGGTTCCTCCGGATGGAGGGCCGCGACGAGGCCGCGTGGCAGGAGCGCATCAAGCAGCGCCGGGAGTTTTACCGCGAAGGCGTTGTGGAGCTGGACCGGCTGGCGAAGGAGCGTGCCGACGTCGGGTTCCTCGAACTTCCGGCGGAGGACCAGGACGCGGTGTTGGAGACGTTATCGGGCGCGGAGAAGCCGAACGCTTTCTCACTGGAGCACTCCGAGGCCGGTCTTGGGGGCGCGCCGGCAGGCAACCAACCGGTCAACGAGGACTTTCTGGAGTTCTTCCCTCTGCTGGTGCTCAACACCCGTCAGGGGTTTTACGGCGACCCGGTTTACGGAGGCAACGAGAATCGGGTCGGTTGGGGTGTCATCGGCTTCGACGGACCCCCGTCGCTGGCCTCAACCATGGACGGCAGCTACACAACCCGCAAGTACATGGTGGAGGGGGCCGAGTGGCCGTACGACCAGCATCCCGAAGTCCTGCGGTACAGGCGCCCGTGACAGCCGGCGCAACGCCCGGCGTCGCGTTCAGGGGTTCGTCGAGGGTGACCGGGGATAATGGAGTGGTGTCCACGACCCCTGCACCTTCAGAAGCCCGGAACTCCAACGGGCGCGGGGAGCGGCTGGCCTCCAGGTCAAAGGCCCCTCGCATGTCCGATGTTGCCCGGCTCGCCGGGGTCTCGCAGCAGACGGTGTCACGGGTTGTCAGGGGAGCGACCAACGTGGACCCGGACATCCGTCAACGCGTTGAGCATGCCATCGCACAGCTGCGGTACCGCCGCAATCCAGCGGCAGCGGCTCTCGCCAGCAACCGGACCATGACAATCGGCGTTGTCAGCTTCGAACTGTCGGTCCTCGGACCAACGGTGGCCTTGTACGGTATTTCCGAGGAAGCCCGGCAACATGGCTATGCGACGCGTTTAGTCACGTTGGCCAGCCTTCGCCGGGAAGATATTAGGGCTGCCTTCGAATCCATCAATTCGGACACAGTTGACGGCGTGATCGTGCTCGCGCCCCTGTTGGATGCGATCACGGTGCTTGAGGGCCTCGACGTCGGTGTTCCCGTAGTGACCTTCCAGCAAGGATCGCAGCCGAGCCCGACAAGCGTTTCTGTTGACGAAGTGCGTGGTGCGCGGATGGTGGTGCGCCACCTGCTGGACCTCGGACACGAAACCGTATGGCACGTCCAAGGCCCGCCGGGCTGGATGGCAACATCTGCCCGGGTCCAGGGATGGGCAGCGGAGCTCGGGGCTGCTGGACGAGTCGTTCCGACGCCGCTGCCAACTTCCGACTGGTCGGCCGCCGAGGGATACCGTGTCGGCCGTGAACTCGCCGCAAAGAAGGACGTCACGGCGGTCTTTGCCGCCAACGACCCCTTCGCGCTGGGAGTAATCAAGGCCATGGACGAGGCCGGGCGCGACGTTCCGGTCGATGTCAGCGTGGTGGGATTCGACGACGTCAAAGAAGCGCCGTTCTTCCGCCCGGCACTAACGACTGTAAAGCTGGATTTCGAAGCAATCGGTCATATCGCTGTAAGCCGTATCCTCGCCATGATCAAAGAGGAAGCCGAGGGAGACATCCCCCTGCTGGAGCCACGCCTCATACTCCGCGACACCACAGCACCGCCGCGAAGCAAGCGCTAACACAAAGCGCCGCCTGCCCCGCCATACCCGGGGTTCAACTCCCGACCAGGGCCATCAATGGTCTCTGGTCCACCCCTAAGAACCGGAGCACTCCCAGTTCTTGCAATCCCTAACTAAACCGGAATACCGTGAGTTAGCGCTAACTCAGGTACTCAAAGAAGAGAAAAGAGAAAGAAACAATGGTCGATCCATTTGTCGTCGTCGCAGTGTCGCCGCGGACCATCAACGTGAAAAATCCCGGCGACGGCGTAGCGAACGTCAAACGCATCAACGAATTCATCGACACGGCAGTCATGGTTGGGTCCTGGGAAGGCTCTCCGGTCAAGCTGGTCGTCCTGCCCGAAATGGCAATCCAGGGCATGATCGCCAACACGCCAGGGAACCGCGAAAAGGAACGCCACTTTGCCGTGACAATCCCCGGTCCGGAGACGGACGAACTCGCGAAAAAGGCCGTGGAACTCAACACCTACATCGCTGCTGAGTTGTACATGGTCAAGGACGAGGACTTCCCGGAGCGCCACTTCAATGTCGCCTTCATCATCGATCCGCAGGGCGACATCATCTACAAGCGCTACAAAGCCACCAGTGACGCCTACGAGGGCGGCATGCTTGGCAACATGAACCCGCACGACGTCTGGGACGAATGGATTGAAAAGAAGGGCGATGGCAATGCAATGGACGCCATTTTCCCTGTGGCCAGGACCGAGATCGGCAACATCGGGTACGCCATCTGCCACGAGGGTGTGTACCCCGAGGTGCCGCGTGGGCTCGCGATGAACGGTGCCGAGATCATTATCCGGGGCACCCTGATCGAGCCGGCCGTGCAGAACGGCATGTGGGAACTGCAGAACCGGGCCCACGCCATGTTCAACTCGGCGTACGTCGTCGCTCCGAACCTGGGGCCCGAAGTCCGTGACGACGGGTCAATGCAGGACCTGTTCGGCGGCCAGTCCATGATCGTCGGTCCACGCGGCCAGATCCTGACCAAGCAGCAGGGCTGGACCTCGGGCGACTCGTTCGTCTGCACCACGATCGACATCGAGGCGCTGCGGCGTGCCCGTCTCTCGAACGGCCTGTACAACCAGTTCAAGGACCTGCGCACGGAGCAGTACCGGGTCATTTACGACACCCCGATCTATCCGAAGAACCAGTACCTCGACGCGCCCCCGGCCGAGGGCTGGCTTGCCCGGGAAGACTCAACACGGGCCGCCAATATCGAGAAGCTCATCGAGCGCGGCGTTCTCACTCCGCCGACGGGTTACAAAGCCTAGACCGATGGTGTTGGCCGCGGGCGTGCTTCGCGCCCGCGGCCAACGCGCTTTGTTCCATCGGGCCTGACTTAGCCGAAGTCATGCCTCTTGGTAGCCACCTGCCTTCAGCAAGTGGTCGGGCAGCCGGTTTCCGGGGGCCCTGCCGCGGATCTCCAGCAATTCCCTGGCGTGCGCGTGCAGTTTCTTGTCTTCTTCGGACACCGGCACCCACGGCGGAATGGGTACGGCTGTTCCGGTTTCGTCACGGGCCACCATGACCGTCAGGCAATACGTGGTGAGGTTCATTTCGCGGGTTTTCGGATCGCCGGAGCGGACGTGCACGGCGATGTGCATTCCCTTTGCCCCGGTGTACACGAGCCGCGCTTCCACCTCCACTACGTGGCCGATCAGCAACGGCCGGTAGAAGCGCACGCCGCCCGAGAACACCGCCACAGTATCCCGGCCGCAGTACCTGGAGGCGCAAACGTAGGCGGCCTCATCGATCCATTTCATGACGATGCCACCGTGGACTTTGCCACCCCAGTTCACATCAGTGGGGGACGCCATGAAGCGCAACGTCACGCGTTCGGCGGTGCCGGCGTCGGTATATTCCTGGGCGTTCATCGCATTGACGATCTGCTCGCGGACTTCAATGCGGGCAAGCGCGTGATCACGTTGCTCAATCTCGTCCGGAGTGGAGGGCTCGAACTGTGGCACGGGAATCGGCTTGCCGTCAGGTCCGACGGCCACGAAAATCACCATGCACTGGCTGTGCATCGTCTCCGGTCCACCCTTGGGGTCGCGCGAGCTGACCACCGTGTGGATGTGCATGGAAGAACGGCCGGTGTAGACGATGGTGGACGTCACCTCCACCATGTCGCCGCTGTTCACCGGATCCGTGAAGTGGATGTTGCCCACGTATGCGGTGACGCAATATGACTTCGCCCAACCAACGGCCGCCGCGTACGCAGCCTTGTCCACCCACTCAAGGACGGTGCCGGCGTCGACGGATCCACTGTGGCCCACATCCATGGGGGCGGCGAGGAAGCGGAGGGTTACGGAGTTGCTGGGGGACTCGCTCATGCTCGAAGTTTACTGTTGGCGGGTTTCTGTTACGTGTCCACGTCGTGCGCTCGCCGTCCGGCTGGCCAGACCTTCTGCCCGGCCGATTCGATGGTTAGCTGCGCACAATGCCGGGCGAACCATCGAATGCGCAGCTAGCCAGCGAAACGGACGACCCAGGCGATTTGATACACAAATGAGAATCAATATCATTTAACCCATGACTCATCACCCGGCCCTTACTTCGCCACGCCCAACCACCCGAACAAGGCGCCGCAGAAGCGCCCGGCCGCTTGCCGCCGTCGGGCTTTCTGCGCTTCTCCTCACCGCATGCGCTGCCCCCGGGGCCAGCCCGGCTGAAGCGCCAACCGAATCCCATGCAGCAGCATCGAAGGAAAAGGAAGCGGGCGCTCCCTCGCCTCGTACGACGGCGGCATCGCCGTGGTAGACGCAAAGACGCTCGAACCCGTGGGCGGCGAAGCGGAGCTCGATGGATTCAACCGCCTCAACCCTGCAGGTGACGGCCGGCATGTCCTGGTGTCCACGGGCGACGCGTTCCGCGTTTTCGACGCCGGCGCCTGGACCGAGCCGCACGGCGACCACAGCCATCACTACGTTGCCGAACCCAAGCTGACCGATCTGTCGTTCGAGGCGAGCAAGGCAGGTCACGTCGTGCGGCACGCGGACAAGACTGTGCTGTTCAGTGACGGCTCCGGCAAGGTGGAAACCTTCGAATCCAGCGCCCTGGGCGACGCTGTCGAGGCTGGCAAGCTGCCCGCCACGGAGGTTTACACCACGGCCGAGGCTCATCACGGCGTCGCAGTGGAGTTGGAGGACGGCAAGCTGCTGGTCACCCTGGGCAACGACGAGGGCCCGCACCGGCATCGCTGTCCTGGCAGCCGGCAAGGGGCAGGACCGTAAAGAACTTGTGCGCAACGAAGACTGCCCTGGTGTGCACGGCGAGGCAGTTGCTGCAGAAGAAGCAGTGGTGGTGGGCTGCGAAAACGGCATGCTGATCTACAAAGACGGTGCCATTACCAAGGTTGCAAGCCCGGACGCATATGGGCGCATGGGCAACCAGGCGGGCTCGGAGAAGTCGCCGGTGATCCTGGGCGATTACAAGGTGGACAAGGCCGCTGAGCTGGAACGGCCCACGCGCATTTCCCTGGTCAACACTGAAACCGCAACCCTCCGGCTTGTGGATATTGGTACGAGCTACTCGTTCCGCTCGCTGGGCCGCGGACCTTCAGGTGAAGCTCTGGTCCTCGGAACTGACGGTTCCCTGCGCGTTATAGACCCGCTCTCGGGAGAAGTGACCTCGACGATCCCTGTAGTCGCCGCGTGGGAAGAATCCACCACGTGGCAGGACCCGCGCCCCACGCTTTTCGTCCAAGGTTCGACGGCGTTTGTCACCGAACCTGCGACGCAAACTATTCACGCGGTGGACTTGAAAACAGGCAAGGTGAAGAAGTCCGTGCAGCTTGAGCACGTCCCGAACGAGCTGACCGGCGTCGAAGGCTAGACGTTCTCTCACATCCTGACCCTTAAGCGCCGACGTTCTCTCACATCCTGACCCTTAAACGCCGACGTTCTCTCACATCGTGACCCCTTAACGCCGATGCTCGCTCACTTTCTTGACGAAAGTGAGCGAGCGTTCCGCAATTCAGGCTCGGATGTGAGAGAACATCGGGGGGTTGGGGGCAAATTACGCGAGGACGCGGAGCTTGCTGGCGGAGCGGCCGAAGAGGGCGTTGTCGGCGGAGATCTTGCCTGCTCCAGCCAGGGCGAGGGCCAAGGCTGCGCCGGCGAAGAGGAGGACCAGCTCGTATCCGCCGTTGGCGACGAAGACGCCGGCCGGAGCGTGAACCAGGAACAGTGCTCCCAGCATGTCGATGGCCAGGAGGGCCGCGAACACCCGGGTCAGGAGCCCGAGGATCAAGGCGATGCCGCCCACAAGCTCGAGGGTTGCAACAACCGGAGCTACCGCGGAAGCGCCCGGTACGCCCATCTGTGCAAAGGAGGCCTGGGTGCCGGCGATGGTGAATTCGTTGAACTTCTGCCAACCGTGCGCGGCGAAGAGAAAACCTGCAATAACGCGCAGGACGGTCAGGGCTGTAGTGCTCAAGGTGGACTTGTTCATGCCTTCAACCTTCCCGGAGATAAGTTGAAGAGTCAACTAATTAAGAAGTTCCGTGACTCATCCCACGTGGTTTTGCCTGCAGCCAAGGCTGGAGGAGGCGCGTCGTGATGGGCAGGAAGATGTACGTCATCAGCGGTGTCAGGATGACGATGTTGAGCAGCACCTGGAACACCAGCGGCCAGCCCAGCGTCAAGGGGTGCAGCAGGAAATTGGCCAACAGACTAAGAGGGAAGAAGGGTAGGAAGATGCTGATCGCCTGCTTCCAACGCGGTGGCACCACAGTTTCCGGAACAACCACGGAGGCATCGCCGGGCTGCGAAAACCAGCCCTCGATGCCTGTACGCCGCTCAACCCGCGTGGTCTCCATCATTTCCCGCGCGCTGTCGATCCACCAACGCCGCTCCTCGGACTGCTCCCATCCATGCAGCGTTTCAGCATCGGCGAACCGGTACAGCATGTGCCATTCGTTCGAGCCGGCCCCCACTCCGGACCCATCCCGAGCCCAGATATCCGGGCCACTCGCGCGCCAGTTCCTGGCCGGCGTGTGCCCAGGCATTTGCTTGCCGGGTGTACCCCGGGAGGATGGTGCGGGCGACGGAAACTGTAACGGGATGCTTGTGTGACACGGCCCCAAATTTACCCGTGCCCAAGCGGACTAGGCTTGTTTAGTGCCTCAAACCACAACCATCACCACTCGTTCCAATGCCCGCGAGATCCTGCGCCTGGCAGTACCCGCGTTCGGCGCGCTCATAGCCGAGCCGCTGTTCCTCCTCGCTGACTCCGCCATTGTGGGCCACCTGGGCGTGGATCAGCTCGCCGGCGTTGGGCTGGCATCCACGCTGATGCACACTGCTGTTGGACTTATGGTCTTCCTGGCATATTCGACGACGCCGGCAGTCGCCCGGGCGATTGGCGACGGCAAGCTCGGCAAGGCTTTGGCGGCAGGGCGCGACGGCGTGTGGCTGGCTCTGATCCTCGGTGCGGTTCTCGCCGTCGCCGGCTTTGTCGCTGCCGAACCGCTCGTGGGCCTGATGGGCGCCACGGGCGAGGTGCGCGCGTTCGCAGTGGATTACCTGCGCTGGTCGATGCCCGGGCTGGCCGCGATGTTGCTCATCTTCGCAGGCACGGGCGTGCTCCGCGGCCTTCAGGACACACGGACACCCTTGGTGGTTGCCACGGCAGGATTTGCGCTGAACATCGCGCTGAACTGGTTCCTCGTCTACGGATTGGATCTGTCCGTTACTGGTTCGGCCATCGGTACGAGCATTGCGCAATGGGCCATGGCGGCCGTGTATCTGGTGATGGTTGGCCGGAACGCACGGCAGCACGGCGTCTCCCTCAAACCCCACTGGCATGGCATTCGGGCCATGACAAAGGTTGGTTCGTGGCTGATGCTGCGTACCCTAAGCCTCCGCCTAGCCATCCTCTCCACAGTCCTGGTAGTCACTGCCCAAGGCGCCGTGAACCTCGCAGCCCATCAGCTGGCCATGACCATTTTCTCGTTCCTCGCCTTTGCCTTGGATGCGCTCGCCATCGCGGCGCAGGCCCTGATCGGCAAGGAACTGGGCGCCAGAAATGCTGTCCGCGTCCGGGAACTGACGCGAACCATGATCCGCTGGGGCCTGGGGTTCGGGGTGATAACCGGCGTGCTGCTCGCCGTGGCCGCGCCATGGGGCCGGCTATCTCTTCACGTCCGACGCCGGTGTGCGTGAGGCGCTGACCGTCGCCCTGTGGGTCCTTGCAGTAGGACAGCCTTTGGCCGGCTACGTCTTCGTCCTGGACGGCGTCCTCATCGGTGCCGGTGACGCGCGCTATCTGGCGGTTGCCGGCGTCGTAAATCTTGCGGTCTACTTGCCGCTCCTGGCGGCCGTCCACCTGACCAGGCCCGACGGCGCGGCGGGGCTGGTGTGGCTGTGGGTCGTCTTTGCGCTGGGCTACATGCTGGCGCGCGGGGTCACTTTGGGACTGCGCGCGCGCACGGACAAATGGGTAGTGCTTGGTTCGCACTAAACTGGATGCGTGACTCTCCCCACGACTCCTTCCCAGACACCTCCTGCGTCCGTGCCCGGGCTCTGGAAACCAGTGCTGACCCGGGCAGTGGTTGCGCTGGTGTTCGGCCTGGTCACCATCTTCTGGGGATCGCCTTCGGTGCAGGTGCTGGCTTGGGCCGTTGGCTTGTACCTGCTCGCAACAGCGGGTTCGTTGTGGGTCTCGCGCGTTCTGCCTGCGGCAGTCCCGGTGGTTGTCGCGATCGGCGGTGTGGGGGCGTTGGTCACTCAGTCAGATGCCGGCGTCGCGCTTTCTACCGCCGCCGCGTTGCTGGTACTTGGCGTTCTTGAACTGGTCCACGCACTGCGGAATCGCGACTCGTTGACCCGTGATTGGCTGGTATCCGGTGTTATCGCTGTGGGTACTGCTGTGGCGTTGCCGTTCTTCATATCGCTCGGCGCGCACGCACTTCTGGGTGTTGCCGGTGGCGGAGCGATCCTTTCCGGTGTGCTGTGGATTCTCTCCGGGCTGACGCTCCGGCACGATGCTCACACGGGCAACCAGGCCACTGCGCCGGGTGCTTCCCCGGAGGCCGTAAACTAGTAGCTGGACGTTCTACTCGTTGTAGAACTTTTGCAGACCGGCGGGGAGCCGAACAGGCCCGCCATCATTGGAGGAATGATCGTGGCAGACCAGACACCAGGAGAGCCGCGCAAGATGCGGACCTCGGTCAAGGGACCCCTCATGTTCTCCGCGTTCTTCGCAGTACTGGCATTCGTTGCCGTGCTCATTTTCGCGTCTGGCGGCAGCGCACGCGCTCCGCGGTTCGACCTCGCCTTCACCGGCGCTGGTATCGCGTTTATCGTGAGCCTCGTGGTGGCTGCGATGCTCTCCATGAGCCACAAGGAAAACGCCGAGCACCTGGGTAAGGGCTCGGGTGTCAACCTCAGTTCGAAGCGGCCCGGGCATGGTGGTCCCGCCGCTCCCGGCTCCGTTGCAGACGAGACTGAAACGCCCGACGGCGGCCACTAACCTTCCGGCGCTTCCTCACCACAGTGGGGGAGCGCTTTTTCGTGGGGTGGGGGCCGCAGTGGCGCCCTGCATTTCTGCGGGGAGGAGATCTACTCGCCCACGGCCGCTTTCCGCGCCCGATAGGCTGCTACGTGTGCGCGGTTGGCACAGTTGCCTGTGTCGCAATAGAGCTTGGAGCGGTTACGGCTGAGGTCCAGGACCACCGCATCGCAATCGTCTGCGGCGCAAATACGCATGCGATCCATTTCCTGGCTGCGGATGACGTCGATGATTGCCATGGCAGCTTCTGTGCCCATGCGGTCGGCCAAGGGTGCCTCGGGTGTAGTGGCGTGGAGATGCCAGTCCCAGTGATCGTGCTTGACGAGTTGCGGGAGTGCCTGCGCGTCTATGAGCAGTTTGTTCACGGTCTTTGCGGCGGTGTCCTCATCGGCGGCCCAGAGTGATGCCAGCTCGCTACGCAGCCGCTTGACGCTGCGCAATTCTGCTTCGTCATGGGTCCTCGAACCCGAGAATTCTTCGGCCTCCAAAAAGGCGTCGAGGTCCTCTACTGATGCCAGCGAATCCTCGCCGTTGGCTGCTGTGTTGACGAGATTAACGACGGTGCGTAGTGCAATCTCGGTGTCAGGCGCAAAATGCACTTTGACTCCTTACATGTTTCGGGAGTACTGTCATGACCATAAGCCCACTTTACTCCTGACAGGAGGCTGCTGTGTCAGCTACAAAGACGAAGGCTGATGCAAAAGGTTTCGTGGCCTCAGGACTCGGCATCGCTTTATTCTCCTCCGCGGTTTTCGGTACCTCCGGCTCGTTCGCCAAGTCCATGCTTGAAACCGGCTGGTCACCTGGCGCTGCTGTTGCCGTGCGACTCACCGGTGCAGCGCTGATCTTGGCGATTCCCGGCGTCGTGGTTCTTCGCGGCCGCTGGCACCAGCTCAAGGACAACTGGCTGACTATCCTGCTGTTTGGGCTCATCGGAGTCGCAGGTTGCCAGCTGTTCTACTTCAACGCAGTAGCCCGGTTGTCCGTGGGGGTTGCCCTGCTGCTCGAATACCTTGCTCCGGTCATGATCGTGCTGTGGCTGTGGATCGCCAGCCGTCGCCGCCCACGGGCCCTTACCGCCGCTGGCGCATTGCTTTCGTTGGGTGGACTAGTCCTTGTGCTCGACCTTACCGGCGCTGTGAAGGTGGACTTCATCGGCGTCCTCTGGGGCATGGCTGCCGCCGTGTGCCTGGTGATCTACTTCTTCATCACAGCCAAGGAAAACGACACCCTTCCTCCACTAGTGCTTGCCTCGGGCGGTCTCCTGGTGGGCGCGCTGGTCATGTGGCTGGTGGGTGCCGTGGGGTTGATCCCCATGACTTTCAGTACCGCTGATACGGCCCTCGGTCCCTGGACCATACCCTGGTGGGTGTCAGCTGTGGGGCTTGTTATTCTCGCGACCGTCCTCGCCTACGTCTCCGGCATCATGGCCGCACGCAGCCTGGGGTCCAAAGTGGCGTCTTTCGTGTCCCTGACGGAAGTGCTGTTCGCCGTGATCTGGGCTTGGCTGCTGTTGGGTGAATTGCCGAGCACCATCCAGTTGCTGGGTGGGCTTCTGATTGTGGGCGGTGTGGTCTTGGTCCGCGTGGACGAATTGCGAGGTGACCGTAAGGCCGCCCGGACCGCCGAGGAGGCTGCCCGGGCACGCGTCCTTGATCACGCGAACGACGTCGAACCCGTCCCGTCGGGGCGCGTCGCCAAGGTCCCGCGGGACTAAGGGCATCTTCGAGTTTGGATCTTAAGAAGCGAAAACCCCGGACGCCGTAGCGTCCGGGGTTTCCCAACGGTCCTAGTTGGAAGCCTGCTGCTGCTGCTCAGCGTTCTTCTGAGCGCGGTCGCCGGCTTCGCGAAGGGCGTCGGCAACCTTCTTCAGGTTGGAAGCGTGCTGGCTGTCCCACTCGCCGCGGAACTTGTCGGCGTCCGGGCCCTTCCAGTCGGTGCCGTCAAGGGCACCCTTCAGCTGTGAGCGCTGCTGCTCGATGTTCTCGGCACCAGCCTTCAGCTTGTTACCGAGCTGACGAAGCTGATCAACATCTGCACCCCAAATAGCCATGAGATTCTCCTTCATTTGTTCGGACCCGAGCTCTTCGGCATCCCCAGCGGCCTCCGGCTCATCCGGAAGATCCAATAGCTAAAACCTATCGTGGGAATCGAAAAGGCGTCGATGGGCACCCCTCCCCATGGAGCGCTGCCCATAGTTAGCATGGGGTTATGTGTCGGAATATCAGGACTCTTCATAACTTCGAACCACACGCTACGTCGGCAGAAGTGGAGGCCGCCGCGCTGCAATACGTACGCAAGATCAGCGGTTCCACCAAACCGTCCAAAGCCAACGAGGAAGCTTTCGCTGAGGCCGTCCACGAGATCGCCCACATCACGCAGCATTTGCTGGATTCGCTGGTGAGCCATGGCCCGGCGAAGAACCGTGACGAGGAAGCCGCCAAGGCAAAGGCCCGGGCTGCTGTCCGCTTCGGGACAGCCTAGCCCGGGCACAAGTCCTCAAACTGCACAGCAGCGCATGACGTTCTGAGAGCTCGGAGCGCCATGTGCTGCTACGCGGATGGGTTACTTCCCGAACGAGCGGAGCCGCAGGGAGTTCGCGACAACAAGCACGGAGCTCGCCGCCATTGCTGCGCCTGCGATCATCGGATTGAGCAGTCCGATGGCTGCCACTGGGATGCCGATCGCATTGTAGAAGAAGGCCCAGAACAGGTTGGTCTTGATGGTGGAGAGCGTCTTGCGGGAGAGCTCGATAGCCTGAACGAGCTGGCCCAGGTCGCTGCCCATCACAGTGAGGTCAGACGCTTCGATCGCAACGTCCGTGCCGGATCCCATCGCGATTCCCAGGTCCGACTGGGCCAAGGCAGCGGCGTCATTCACGCCATCGCCTGCCATTGCCACCGTTGCGCCGGAGGCCTGAAGCTTCCGGACTGCGTCGACTTTGCCTTCCGGCAGGACCCCAGCGAAGACGTCGTCAGCGGAAATCCCGACGGCGGCAGCTACTTGGGCGGCCACGGCGGCGTTATCACCTGTCAGGAGCATCGGACGGATACCGAGATCCTTCAGTCGCTGGATCGCAGCTGCGGAGCCGGGCTTGATGGTATCGCTCAGGCTGACGATTCCGGCAGCTTGACCGTCCACAGCCACCCAAATTGCAGTTGCGCCGCTATTCTCCTGAGCTGCGAGCTCGTCCCGCTGGCTGGCATCGAGGGCGATGCCGTTCTTCTCAAGCCAGCCCGAGCGCCCAACCACAACCGTTTTTTTAGTGCCGTCCAACGCCACGGTTCCGCGGACTCCGCCGCCAGGAGCGGAACTGAAGCCATCCACACCGGGGAGAGCGCCGGCGTCGGGCATTGCTTCCTTGGCTGCTGCCGCAATCGCATGGGCAATGGGGTGCTCCGAGGCTGACTCGACCGCACCGGCAAGCGTCAGGACTGCTGCCCGGGAGTGGCCATTGAGGGCGACCGTATGGTCCACGGCAAGCCTTCCGCTGGTCACGGTGCCGGTCTTGTCCAGCAGGATGGTGTCCACATGCCGGGTGTCCTCCAGCACCTGCGGACCCTTGATGAGAATGCCCAGCTGAGCGCCGCGGCCCGTTCCGGTCAACAGCCCGACGGGAGTTGCGAGGCCAAGGGCGCAGGGGCAAGCGATCACCAGGACGGCAACTGCAGCGGTGAACGCCGCGTTGAGGTCGCCCGAGAAGAACAGCCACAGAACGAACGTCACCAACGCAAGCACCAGCACGATCGGCACGAACACCGCGCTGATCCTGTCCGCGAGCCGCGCGATTGGCGCCTTTCCGGTCTGCGCCTGACTGACCAAACGGCCCATCTGGGCGAGGGTCGTGTCAGAACCTACCCTCGTGGCCCGGACCAAAAGGCGGCCTGAGGTGTTGATGGTAGCGCCGGTGACAGGGCTCCCCGGACCGACCTCGACCGGAACAGATTCGCCAGTCACGAGAGAGGCATCGACGGCGGACGCGCCGTCAATCACCACACCATCGGTCGCGATCTTCTCACCAGGGCGGACCACGATGACGTCATCTACCAGGAGTTCTTCAGCAGGTATTTTCTGTTCCCGGCCGTCCACCAAAATCGTGGCATCCTTGGCGCCCAGATTCAGCAGGGCTTTCAAAGCGTCGCCGGCCTTGGCCTTCGCATTTGCTTCCAGGTACCGTCCCAAAAGCAGAAATGTGGTGACAACGGCGGCGACTTCGAAATACAACCCACCACCGGACATGCTTTCCATGCCCGGGTGCTCCGTCATCCTGGGATCCGCGAACAACTGCCACGCGGAGTAGAGGTAGGCCGCGATCACCCCGATGGAAACGAGCGTGTCCATGGTGGATGCGAGATGCCGGGCATTGATAGCGGCGGCCCTATGGAACGGCCACGCAGCCCAGCTGACCACAGGCAGCGCCAATGCACCCACAATCCAGCCCCAGTTGGTGAACTGCAGGGCAGGAACCATGGAAATCGCGAAGACGGGCACGGTCAATACCGCCGCCGTGATCAGGCGTGGGCGGAGTGTTGACGCTGCCGGGCCGTGAGACATGTGATCCGTGTGCTCGGCATGATCGGCGTGGTTGCCTTGCGTGACGCCCCCGGCGCCATGCTCTGCATGCTCGGTCGTTCCTCCCTTGGACGCATGCTGCCGCATAGCGCCGGACGCATCACTGTGGTCGTGTCCGGTTCCGGTTTCCGTGGCTTGGGGCGGTTCGGCCTGCGCCGCGTGTCCATTGTTGGTGGACGTTTTTGCGTGGTCCTTGTGATCTGGGAGGTCACTCGTGACCTCGGTGACGGAGCTTGGTTGGTGACCCTGAACGCCACGATTGTGGTGTTCCCGCGTGTGGGGGGCTGGGGGTTGGCGGACTTTGGCTTTGTAGCCGGTTGCGTTGACTGTGTCCACGATTTGTTGGTCTGAGACAGTGGAGGGGACTGTGACGTGGGCTGATTCGAGGGGGAGATTGACGCTGGCTTCAACGCCTTCAAGCTTGCCGAGCTTCCGCTCAACTCGATTGACGCACGAGGCGCAGGTCATGCCCTCTATGTCCAGTTCGATGACCCGGGTTTCGGGCTGATTGAAGGTCTCCTGGTTAGTCAAGAGGACTCCTAGGCTTCGTTGGCTACCACCAAGTAGCCGGCTTCTGCCACGGCCTCGCCTATTTCGGACGGCGAGAGCTGGCTAGTGGATGTGATGGTTACGGTGGATAGCCCGCCGGGGTTGAGGTCCACGGAGACGTCCTCCACGCCGTTAAGTGCTTCGAGTTCCTCGCTCACGCTTGAAACACAGTGGCCGCAGGTCATGCCGGAAACGTTGACGTTTGTCTGGATGGTCTGGCTCATGATGCGCTCCTTGGTGGTGAGTTGAATGGTGTGATGTGTGTTGGCGGAATTACCGCAGCAGGCGCCCGATGGCATCGGTGGCCTCCTTTACTTTGGCATCGATCTGTTCGGCGCGGGCTTCAGGATTGGGCTCGGAGGCGGCGCCAACCACGCAGTGGCCAATGTGCTCTTCAACGAGTCCCAGGCTGACGGCGTGCAGGGCTTTGGTTGCAGCAGCCACCTGCGTGAGGATGTCGATGCAGTATTTGTCCTCTTCCACCATGCGCGCGATACCGCGGACCTGCCCCTCGATGCGTTTCAGGCGGCGCAGGTAGGCGTCCTTGTTGCTGGTGTACCCGTGTGGCGCGGCGTGCTCCAGGTCGGCTTCGATGGTGGGGAAGTCGCCGCCCGGTTGACTGATACTCAGGTCTGCATGGCTCATGCATTAAATGTATACCCCTTGGGGGTATCAAATCAAGTACCCCCTGGGGGTATCTTCTCGATGGAAGCTAAACCCACGAACTGGATGTTGCAGCCATTCTGTCTACAAAGTCCAGAACGGCGGGATGTGCTGGATTGATCAGATGGCCTCCCGATACCAGCACTGATTCTGTATAGGGGAGTGCACCGGACAACCGCGAGGTGATAAGTCGGAGCACATGCGGAGAGCCTTCGGCGGAGAGGATGAGACTTGGCCGTCGGATGTCCGCAAGATCGTCCTCATTCATCTCCAAAGGGGAATCACTGAGATCGAGTCCCCGGCCACGAATCTCGGCCAGGACTGCCGGGCTGGTGTGGGTGAGCATTTCATGGATGTCGCCAGGCAACGCATCCCAAGACTGAACGCCCAAGGCTTCGCGCATCACAACCTCCGCCACTCCGAACGGACGGTCGCGCGAGGCCCCCAGCACCCGCTGCCGCAGCCCGCGAGCCCAAGTGTCGGCGTCGGGATCTATTGTGAACAAAGCTGGCTCCAGCAGGACGAGCGCTTTCACCTTGTCCGGGAAATGCCGCGCCAACCCCAGGGCTATGAGCCCGCCAGTGCCCGGGCCGATGACCACGGCGGGCCCTGCGTGGAGTGCGGCGAGGAGGGCCGCGGCGTCGTCGACGTGCTGGATAAGGTCCAAGGTGGACGGAGGCGGGACGAGTGCGCTGCGGTGGAAACCGCGGCGGTCGAAAATGATGCACCGCCCGTGATTACTCAGCGCCACAGCGGCTCCGGCCCACAGAGCTGCCGAACCAGGCGTGCCATGTAAACCAAGAATAGGCACGCCCTCGCCGTGTTCCTCGTAGTAAAGCGCGACGCCGTTAACACTCACCTTCGGCATGTTTCCAGCCTAGGGCTGCCGGTGTCCGCCGTGAAGAACGCTGGCCTGTCGCGTCAAAGGATGGCGGTCATACTGTTCCAGCCCTGCCCAATTCGTACAGTGGGCAGCCACGCTCCGCCGCTCGCACTGGGATACAGGAAGAGTGTGCCGCTGCTGTCGCGGGCCATAATGTCCGGACGCCCGTCGCCGTTGAAGTCTCCCGGGGCGACGATCGCGGTCATCGGGTTCCATCCCTGTCCCACCTGCTTGCGGTTCCCCCACCAGCCTCCCATCCCATCGCCGCTATAGAGCCACAGGAGCCCGGAGCCGTCGCGGGCGAGGACATCGGACGTACCGTTGCTATCGAAATCACCAGGGCCAACGATCGCGGTCAGGGCGTTCCATCCCGCCCCCAGATTGGTTCGGGGAAGCCAATCCCCGCGGCCGTCACCCGGGTACAACCAGAGGATTCCCGACGTGTCCCGGGCCAAAATATCCGACGTGCCGTCCCCGTTGAAGTCGCCCGGTGTCACGATGGCGGATATGGCGTTCCAGCCTGAGCCGACGTGTACACGGGGCAACCAGCCGCCCGACCCGTTTCCGGGATACATCCACAAATGGCCAGCGCCGTCGCGGGCCAGGACGTCCGGTTTCGTGTCGCCGCTGAAATCGCCAGGACTTACGACGGCGGTCATGGAGTTCCAAGCCGACCCCACCTGTGTGCGGGGTTGCCATCCAGCCGCGCCGTTTCCGGGGTAGAGACATAGCAAACCTGACATGTCACGGGCAAGGAGGTCCGTTTTCCGATCTCCACTAAAGTCGTTCTTCAGCTGGGACGGAATGCTCCCGTCAATAACAGCCACGGTTCCGGCCCATTTGGCGACGTAGATTCTGTTGGTGGCATCGTTAACCGCAATAGCGGTTCCGGACTTCACAAATAGCGTCGACAAAGCAAAAGTTGTGCCATCGATGACTTTGACACCGAGGTAGTTTCCACCGAGGTACACCTTGTTGGTCTTTCCATTGACCGCGATTTTCTCTGGCGTTTCCCCTGTCCTGATATCGATGGGACCGCCACCCTCACCACCGAAAACGGACAGGACCCCAGTCAGCGATGACAGCGTTCCGTCCCCGAGCAAGATGCGGCCCAGGTAGACCCTGTTGTTCGTTTCATCGACAGTGAGTCCAGCCGGGCTTGAGTTCAGATCCGAGTAGATCGGCTGCACTTGGTTGGAAGTCCCGTCCAAGACTTCGAGTTCCATGTAATTGCGGACACGCGAAGCAATGTAGACCCTGTTGGTGACCTGGTTGACAGCCAAGTTGGTGGGCCAAGCAACGCTGGAGCCCATGTCGATCTGAGTCACGCTGTTAGTGGCACCATTAATCACTTTCACGCCGTTGGCCAAGACATAAACGCGGTTCGTAGCCTGGTTGATCGCTACTTGTGTTACCCAGTCAGTGTTGATGGTTGTGCTGGCGTTCGTTTTTCCATCGATCACAGACAGGCCCGCCCGGCCACCGACGTAGATTTTGTTCGTGGTTTGGTTGACGGCGATGGCATATGGATCGGGACCAACGGAGACTTGGGTCACGGCATGCGTACTGCCATCAATAACTGCAACCGTTCCGCTCGCTTCGCCGCCTTTGTTACTCACATAGATCTTGTTCGTGGCGATATTAAGGGCCAGATCCGCCGGGACCCCACCTGTTTTCACCTTGGCAGTGGCTTGCGTCCTCCCATTGATGATGGTTAGCCCGTCGTTCGTCGTGACGTACACGGTGTTGGTGACAGGGTTGACGACAATGTTGCTGGCTCCCTCGCCCACGCTAATGTTGTTCACCACGACGTCGGCCCGCGCCGGATTACCCGGCATCGCGCTAAGTACCAGGGACAGCAAGGCGGCGGCCGAAAGCACAGCGGCCAACCGCCGTCGTGGTTTCTCTGAAGTGCGATGAAAAAGCAGAGCTGAATTACCGGCAACAGTTCCCACTGAAATCCCCCAAAATGCCACAGACTTGCCCGCGTCGTGGGCTGGAGTCTACCCCGGCGGCATCGGGAGGGGGAGGCTCAGCGTAATGTTTGCTTTGGCGGAACGAGGATCTCCGCTGAATCCGCTCTTCATAAAGGAGGACACGTGAAAACCTCACCGGCCACCAAAGAACTCGATCCTGCTGCCTATTTTCGCGCCAAGTTGCAGTGTGAGATCGACGTCATGGAAGTGGCGGATTCGGAGCAGGGCTCCCTCGTTGTGGTGGACACGCGGCGGCAGTCCTCATGGGACCACGGGCATATTCCCGGTGCGGTACATATTCCGACCGCGCAGATTCCGGCGTTGGCTTCAAACCTGATCCCGGCGGCCTCAAAAGTGGTGGTCTATTCGTGGGGTCCGGGTTGCAACGGCAGCACCTTCGCGGCGCTCGCATTCGCCGAGCTGGGATATTCCGTGAAGGAAATGATAGGCGGAATCGAGTACTGGATCCGGAACGGCCTACCACTTGAGACTGCTTCCGGCGTCAGCTCGCAGAAGCCCGATCCGCTGGTAACAGCTCACGCGTGATGTCCCTGGAAAGCGGGGTGGGAATGTGGCCGTTTTCGTACTGATCCACGGTGGCGGTTCCTCGGCATGGGACTGGCATCTGGTCAGGCCACTGCTTGAGGCATCGGGGCACGGCGTCGTCGCGGTTGACTTGCCCATCGAGGACGAGACTGCAGGGCTTGGGGATTACAGCCAAGCAGTGACTGCAGCGGTGGGCGATGCTCAGAACACCATCGTGGTGGGCCACTCGCTGGGAGGCTTTACGGCACCCTTGGTTTGCGAGCAGCTCCACTCGGAAGGCCCTTGTGTATTTAGCAGGAATGATCCCACTGCCAGGCGAGACATTCGGCGACTGGTGGATCAACACCCGACACAACCGGGAGACCATTGACCCGGACCCTCAGGAAGCCTTCTTCAACGAGGTCCCTGAAGACCTCGCGGATCAGGCCCGCGACAGGGAGCGCGATCAGCGAGGTGCTTGGATGGCAGGGCCCTGGCCTGGTCGGCATCCAGCCGTCCCCACCATGGCAATACTGTGCCGTGACGACCGGTTCTTTCCGGCTTCATTCATGAGACGCCAAGTACATCAGCGGCTTGGAATCGAGCCGGTGGAAATCCCAGGGGGTCACTACGCAGCCTTAAGCCATCCGGAAGCTGTGGCTGCAGTATTGAACGATTTTGCCCAGAAAATCGCCCGAGAGTCGGGCCACTAATGCTCGGCTGTCAGGCCTTCTTCAATTCCTCGGCGAGCATGACGAGAATTCCGCTGGGGCCGCGAAGGTATGTGAGCTTGTAAACGTCGCCATAGGTCGCCACGCCGCGAAGGGGGTGGAATCCGTGCTTTGCAGCTACTTCAAGGGCCCTATCGATATCGTCAACCGAAAAGGCCACGCGGTGCATGCCAATGTCGTTGGGGCGAGTGGGGTCCGACTCGATCGCTTCCGGGTGGATGTATTCGAAGAGTTCAAGGCGACCCTGCCCGTCCGGAGTTTGTAGCATCGCGATCTTGGCATGGTTTCCATCAAGTCCTACGGCAATGTCCGCCCACTCGCCGCTGATCGTGTCACGGCCGATGACGGCAAGACCAAGATCGGTGAAAAAGGCGATTGCTTCTTCGATGTCGCGAACAGCGATACCCACATTCTCAAATTTGATGGCCATGCGTTGAAAGCTACCAAGGCGGAGCGTTGGGCTCCAGTTACTTTGACCACGGATATAGTCGTCCACATGTTCAAACTCGTTGCACCGGATGCTTCCTATTACCACTCGTTTGCCGAGTCGCACCGCGAGTGGGATGGGCCCATCAGGACGGTGCGGGGTTGTTGGCGGACGACGACATCGCAAGCCTGGAAGGCTTCGCGGCCTGGGCTCTGCAGGAAGTTTGCGCCCGTTTGGCTGCGGCGGGAGAGCCCGACCGCGTTCTTTTGACTTGTGATGATGCCAATGCGGCGTCCGCCAAGACCATTGAACGTTGTGGCGGCCAGCTTGAGGATCTGCGGGAGGCTGAGAGCGGGCGGTATTTTCGGCGTTACTGGATTGACGTTTCGGCCAAGCCACGTCTAATAAACCAGCCATAAACCCCCGACGCCGGCACTCAGGTTCCGATTGCAACCGTCATGGGTTTTGAAATCTGCGAACCGGCGCTTGCAGCGCCGTAGGAACTGTGAATAGAATCACTGGCACAGGGTAAGAATTGAGACTTCCTGTTGGAGGTCTCAATCTGCCCATTTTTTGTTTTACAGGCGACGACCTCTGACGAAACGGTTTCACGACAGAGAGGTCGAACGAATGTCTAGCTTGGTCCTTCGCGGTGTGCACGATGTCGTGTCCTACATCGACGCCCGCCCCAGAATTTCCGGTCGAGCAGGCCCTTATCTGGTGGCTGGCTTTGGGTGGCCTGTTCCTGGATGCCTTTTCCAACTCGGCATTGAGTGCCGGGCTCGGTCCGATGACCAGAGACCTGCACCTCAGCCCAACACAGATAGCGATCCTGACGTCCTTGGCCTCCTGGGTAGCCATTGCGTTCAATCCAATCGGCGGCTGGATGGCGGACAGGTGGGGGAGGATCCCACCGCTCATCTTTGCCAAGTTTCTTGCTTTCGCCGGCGCTGGCTTCGCGGCCTTCGCACCGACTTTTGAGCTTGTTCTGGTGGGCAGGTTCTTCGTAGGTGCTGCGTACGGCATTGATTTTGCGATTGCGATGGCCGTTTTGGCGGAATTCACGCCCGCACGCTTGAAGAGCCGCCTGAATACGTGGCAGGGAATCTGGTACACGGCTGTCAGCAGCAATCTGATTCTGGCGATTGCTTTCTACAATTTGGGAGTCGGCGACTCGATTTGGCGGTTTGCGGTTGGCTCTGCCGGGGTGGTGGCACTGGCGCTGTTCCTGGCACAGATCATCTTCATGGTTGAAAGCCCCACCTGGGCGGCCCGAAAAGGGCTCTTGGACCGCGCCGCTGCTTCCATGAGCAAAATCTACGGGCAGGACTTCACTCCCGCTCCGCTGGCGGACCGCACCCCGATCCTGAACATGGCTAACAGGGGCGCTGCCAATATCGCCCTCATCTTCCGGGGTACCTATCTGCCACGAACGATCCTGGCGGCCACCGTGCAGATTGGCCAGTCCATCCAGTACTTCGCGGTCGGCTGGTACTTACCCATCATCAGCCTCACCCTTTTCGGGTCAGACTTCGTAGTGGCAACCTTAGGTGCCTTGGTCTTCAACGTATTTGGCATTATCGGCGGCTTTATGTCGCCAAGGATCGGCAAGGTACTTGGCCTTCGTCGGGCCTCAGCAATCGGATTTGGGGCCGTGTTCGTGATGCTCCTGATCCTGGGCTTCTTCTACGAGACCCTGCCGATGTTCCTTGCCTTCCTGGTGCCCTCCTTGTTCATCCTGTTCCACTCCGGTGGTCCAGGCGCTAACGGCAAGAGCATCTCCACGCTCTCCTTCCGGAGCGAGCTCCGGGCGGGCGCCAACGGTGTGATCGGAGCATTGGGCAGTACCGGCGCGGCATTGGGATTGTTGATCTTCCCGCTTTTGAAAGCGGAACTGGGACTGGGGCCAACGTTCCTTATCCTGTCCGCGGTTCCCCTGGCTGCCTGCATCATTTGCTCAATCATCAAGTGGGATCCAACCCGCGCACCCGTCAGCCCCGACGAGGAGACCGACGCGCCTCAATTCAGGAACGACGCCGCCCAAGTCGCCGTCCCCACCCGCTGACACGGAAAAGAGGAAGCTTTATGGGAAATCCGGCCGTTCTGGCAATAGACGAAGGCACCACAGGGACACGTGCGGCGTGGGTTACCTCCGACGGCGGAGTCCATGGCTTGGAGTATCGACGTTTGTCTGTCTCAAGCCCCCGCCCTGGTGTGGTGGAGCAGGACGCCAACGAAATTCTGGACAAGACGCTGGACGCGTGCCGTGCAGTCCTCAACCGCGCCGCTGATGAAGGTGTCGACATTCAAGGGATCGCGCTTGCCACGCAACGCTCGACTGCCGTCCTCTGGGACACCGTTACAGGGCAGGCACTGGTGCCGGCCATGGTTTGGCAGGACAGCCGATACGCTACTGAACTTGCCATCTTGGGAGAGGAATGGAACGAACGGCTTGTCGCATCAGTTGGGCGCCCTGCGGGAGTACGTTCCCCCTATCTCTGGGCCGCCCATCATCTGAGGGAAACCCGCGAAGTGGAAGTCGCGTTTCGGGAACGCCGCTTAGGCTTTGGCACCGTTGAGACCTGGCTGTTGTGGAGCCTCACCGCCGAGCGCTCATACGTTGCTACAACCACGAATGCGACGTCGGCCGGCGGTTACATTCTGAGCGACCATGCTTATGAGCGGGACTGGATCGAGGCCATGGGTTTTCCCTCGGACTTACTGCCCGAGCTGCGTCAGGATGCCGATCACCTTGGTCACAGCGACAGTTCCAAATTGGGCATTTCAGTGCCAGTGCTGTCCGCCATGGGTGATCAGCATGCCGGTACGGTGGGTTTGGGATGCTTGCGTCCCGGACAAGCAATGTGCGTTCATGGCACGGGCAGCTTTGTCGATCTTGTGACGGGCAGCAACATGCCGGCGCGGGCCGGGGCTGTACGAAGGGACGTTAAGCCTGGCTGCATGGCGCCGGCACCACGAAACCACCTATGCGGTGGAAACATTTACCGCAACAACGGGTTCGGCGCTGGACTGGGTATGCAGCACTCTTGGCTGGTTCGACTCTCCGCAGAGAATCAGTGAACTGGCTGCCACGGTGGACGGCTCCAACGGCGTTATGTTCATTCCCGCTCTGACCGGTCTCCGCATGCCGGTTGTAGAGCCGAACGCCCGTGCATCGCTGACTGGATTCTCGATGTCCAGTACTTTGCCGGAAATCGCCTACGCAATCCTGGAAGGCATTGCCCATTCTGTGGCCAGCAGTGTGGAGGCCAACGAGGCAGTGTCCGGCATTTCCGTAACCGAGATCGCAGTGGGCGGCGGAATGTCGGCCAGTGATCCCCTGATCCAGATGCAGGCTGACCTGACAGGCATCCCCATGCGTCGCTTGAATTCCTGTGACACGGCAAGCCTGCGTGGCGCCGCATTCATGGGTGCCGCGGACGGTTTGCTCTGGAGTTCCCTTACCGAAGCCGTCGAATGCCTGGGTCCAGGAGACCTCTTCGAACCACGACTAACCGCCGCTGAACAACTCGGCCGCCGCGATGCATGGAATTCGCGTATCGCCAGTGAGTTGGCGCTTGTCCGTGACTCCTGACACCGACTACCAGCCACGACCCAAGACAATTGAGAGAGACATACCTTCATGATTTCCATGCCCTCACGCAAACCGAAAGCCGGGCGTGCCCGGATGGTTACGGACAGCCCCCTGAAATTGGACAGGGCTGAGCAGATCAACCGCCTGGATGGCGGAGAATTCGACATCATTATTGTCGGTGGCGGTGTCACAGGAGCCTATGCGGCCATGGACGCGGCACTACGCGGCTACCAGGTGGCATTGCTGGAAAAGGATGACTTCGCCTCGGGCACCTCCTCCAAATCGTCCAAGATGATCCATGGCGGGCTTCGGTATATCGAACAGGGCAACCTACCGCTGGTGCGACACTCGCTCCTGGAACGCCAGCGACTGCGTAAAAACGCTCAACACCTGGTCCAACGGTTGCCGTTCCTGTTTCCGGTGCTCTCGCATGCGGGTGTCTTTGACCGCCGCCTTGCAGCAGGATTTGAAAGTCTTCTCTGGACCTACGATCTGGCGGGCGGGTGGCGCGAGGGCATACTCCATCAGAAGTTGACCAAAAATGAAGTCCTTTCCCACTGCCCTACGTTCAAAGCTGAAAACCTTGAGAGCGGCTTCCTGTATTACGACGCACGCGCCGACGACGCGAGGCTGACGCTGACCTTGGCCCGCACCGCAGCATTCCACGGAGCAACCGTGCTTAACGGTGCAAAAGTCACTGAGGTGACCCGCCAGGGCGGCCAAGTAAACGGAGTAGTTATCGAAACCGGAACCCGGGAGCTTCGCGCCAGCGCCAGCGCTGTCATCATCGCCACTGGTGTTTGGCTTCGGGACTGGACCGGTGCCGGCAAAGAAGTTGACGCGCCCAATATCCGGCCAGCCAAGGGCGTTCACATTGCAGTCCCATGGACCAAAATCCGCAACGACTGCACGGTAACCATCCCGGTTCCAGGACGCAACCGGCGCGCCACTATCACCCGCTGGGGCAATACGTCCTACCTGGGCACCACTGACGAGGACTACAACGGCAACCTCGACGATGTGAACTGTACTCGCGAGGAGATGGACTTCCTCCTGGAAGGCGCCCGGTCCGCACTCAACATCGATGTAGAGCCGGAGGACGTGCTTGGCAGCATAGGCGGTTGCCGGCCCCTGGTTGCACCTCCGGGAGGGAAAACCCTGGAAGTTAAACGCAACCACGAGATCCGTACCGACCCGGATGGGCTGGTGACCGTCGTCGGAGGCAAGCTCACCACTTCCAGGCACATGGCCGAACAGACCATTGACGCAGCGCAGAAAGTGTTGGGAGAAAACCGCCGCTGCCGAACCAAGAACGCCTACCTGCTAGGTGCTGCTGGTTACGACGCTGAGGCGATTGTTGCCTCAGGTGGCCTTGCTTCGCATTTGGGGGAGCGGTACGGGACAGAAGCCCGATTCGTCACGGACATTCTGGCGGAGGACCCAGGGCTGAACAAGCCGATCATTGACGGCTTGCCCTACTTGGAAGCGGAGGTCATTTATTCCGCACGCCATGAGATGGCCCGCAATGTCGATGACATCATGTCCCGCCGGACCCGGGCCCGGCTTGTCGCCCGGGACGCCTCTGCGGAAGCTGCAGAGCGGGTGGGCCAGCTGCTCATGAAAGAACTAGACCTGCCCGCAACGGAAATTGATGCCCAGGTTGCCAGCTACAAGAACCAAACCGCGCATGAACGCGCCATCCTGATGGGAGAGAACTAGACAATGATCAGCAAGGAAGCAGTAAAACGCGGCTACAACCGAGGCAATTACACTGTAGGTGCGCCGACTCAGCCACACTTCGCCCAGACCTTGGGGTCCCTTGACGGTAAGGCTGCCTACTCCGCAAACCCAGCCGCGATCAACACGGACATTCTGGAGAAGTTGGCTTCAGTCGCGGACAGGATTGTCACTGAACCCCAAGAAGTGCTGGACGGTACCCGCGACTGGTGGGCCGGAACAATGATTGCAGAAACGGGCGGGCAGCCAGCGACTTCGGACGCCGTGATTGTCCACGTCTCCAGCGTTGAGCAGGTGCAGGACATCATGAGGATAGCCTCGGAATCGGGCATACCGGTAACGGTCTCGGCAGGACGCAGCAACGTCACCGGTGCGGCGCTGCCCATTGCCGGCGGCCTCGTGTTGGACGTCTGTGGCTTGGACAAAATCATCAGCTTCGATGAGGAGAGCCAGATCGTTGAAGTGGAGGCCGGCGTCTTTGGGGACATTTTCGAGCAGACAATCCAGGCCAACTACGGCATGACCATGGGCCATTGGCCCTCCTCTTATGCCATCAGCACAGTGGGTGGGTGGGTCGCCTGCCGCGGCGCCGGCCAACTTTCCACGCGTTACGGCAAGATCGAGGACATGGTCCACGGACTCGATGTGGTTCTGGCTAACGGGGAACTGATCAGTGTAGGCAATGGTGCCCGGGCCGCCGTCGGTCCCGATCTGCTCCAGCTCTTCATCGGGTCGGAAGGAACTTTGGGCATTATCACCAAAGTCCGTCTCAAACTGCATCGGCTGCCCGATTACGGCCGTGCGGTTGCCTATGGGTTCGCGACCTTCGCCGAAGGGCTGGAAGCATGTCGGCAAATAATGCAGCAGGGGGCAACGCCGGCCCGCGCTCCGCCTATACGACAACCTTGAAAGTGGCGTGCAATTCGACCTGCCGGATACCAACGTCCTGTTGGTGGCAGATGAGGGTACCCAGGAACTAGTGGATGCAGGGATGGTAATCAGTGAACGCGTCTGCGCCGCAACGGGTAGCAAGCTCAACGGAGAAATGATCTTCGAGCGATGGCTCGATACCAGGTACCTCACGGGCAAGAGTGCCGAGGGTTTCAAACGAGGACCCGGTTTTGTGGCCGACACCTTGGAGATGATCGGCAACTGGAAGGAATTGCCCGCCATCTATACCGAAGTCGTCGACGCACTCACCGCCATACCCGGTACTCTCGCAGGCTCCGCGCATCAATCGCACGCGTACATTGATGGAGCATGTTTGTACTTCTCCTTGCGCGGCGACGTTGAAGTGGATGAACGTGCCAAGTGGTACAGGTCCGCGTGGGACGCCGCCAACAAAGTCATCATCCGGCATGGGGCGACGCTAAGCCATCATCACGGCGTTGGCTTGTTGCGCGCACCCTACATGGAGGCGTCCTTGGGCGGAGGGCTCGAAGTACTCCGGGCGGTTAAAGGTGCGCTGGATCCCAAGAACCTTCTGAACCCGGGCAAACTGGGTCTTTAGCGTGCGCCTGTGCAGGTGACCCGCCTACAACGACGAGGATCCAAAGATGATTGAATTTCCACAGGAACTGGACCTTCGGCTCAGCCGCAATCCTGTGATCGGCTCCGTATTCGGCGTCGACGCGGTGCCAGGCTTTCTCAGCTCAGGATGTCAGGTGTGCATCCTTGCCCATGTGGCATTGCATGAGCTTGAAGGACTGCTTCACTCTCTGACGGCTGCCGGCAAGTTCACTTTTGTGAACATCGATGCCTGCTCCGGGCTGGGGCAGGACCGGGGCGCCGTGGAATATCTAAAGAAGATCGGCACTGAGGGATTGGTCAGCACCAAGACGGCTTTGATCCAGCGCGCCAACACCATGGAAATGGTGACAATGCAGAAGGTCTTCGTGACGGACCGGTCCAACCTGCCGCGCAGCACCGGGGCTGTTGAACAGAGCAAACCCCACTTGGTCCAGGTGATGCCGTGGCCCGTTATCGCCCACCTTTCACCGGCAGAACTCAGCAGCCTCACCCCCTTCGTTGCTGCCGGCTTCATCCGTACGGGCGGCGATGTGGCGAGGGCCCTGAGGGAAGGTGCCAAAGCGGTTTCCACCAGCGCTGCCGAGCTATGGGATCTGGCCGGACGAGACAGCGTCGAAACGTCAACAAACTGATACTCAACCCATAAGACAAGGAACGGAATGTCAGAGACGCACTTCCAAGTAATTGCCCATTATCACGCCATCACCCAAGAAGTAGAGGAAGTCGCCGGGTTGCTCGGCAAGCTGGCGGAAGCCAGCCGTCAGGAGGAGGCGAATCTGGCCTACGACTATTTTCAATCCGTGAACGATCCAGGGCACTTCGTGATCCTGGAGAAGTACACCGATGCAGCTGGTTTCGCCGCCCACCGAACGTACGAACACTTCAAGACCTTGGCCATTGGCGAGATCCTTCCGCGCCTGAATAGCCGAACCATTGAAACGTATGAAGGCCGTGGCGATGCGTAGCGCCGTGCTCCGCCGCGCTGGCGCCCCGTACCCATACGCGGACAGCAGTCCCCTCAAACTCGAAGAGCTTGAACGTCCAAAACCGCGCGCGGGGGAGGTACAGGTGAGAATCGAGCGTGCGAGCTTGTGCCACTCGGACCTTTCCGTTGTCAACGGAAGCCGACCCCGACCCCTTCCAATGGTTCTGGGCCATGAAGCTGCGGGTACGGTTACCGAAGTCGGCTCTGGCGTGATCGATCTTAAGCGCGGAGACCACGTCGTTATCGTTTTCGTGCCCAGCTGCGGTACCTGTTCGGTGTGCAGCGCTGGGCGCCCGGCGTTATGTCCACGGGGTGGCGACGCAAATACCAGAGGCGACCTGCTCCACGGTGATGCCCTGCTCATTGGCAGCTCAGGTGAACGCATTAACCATCACCTGGGTGTTTCTGCTTTCGCCGAGTATGCCGTCGTAGCCCGCGAATCCCTTGTGGTGATCGATGAGGACGTGCCCATGGATGTGGCCGCCATGTTTGGTTGCGCCGCGCTCACTGGTGTCGGCGCGGTAATTAACACCGCCCAAGTAAGGGAAGGCCAGTCAGTCATTGTGTTCGGTCTAGGGGCGGTCGGGCTAATGGCCGTGATGGCAGCAGCGCAAATACCCGGAACAACAGTCATTGCCATTGACCCCCTGACAGAAAAACAGCAACTCGCATTGCGCTGCGGCGCCGACTACGCGGCAGGGCCCGATGAGGCCGCCGACTTGGTCGCCGCCCACACGGACGAGGGCGTTGACGTATCAATCGAGGCAGTGGGGCACGCCAAAGTTATGGAAACCTGTCTCTCACTGCTGGCGCGCGGCGGAGCTCTCGTATCGGTGGGCCTACCTGACCCAAACCAAACCCTGACCGTCCAGGCCCTCCAGTTCGCCGGCATGGGCAAACGTCTGCTGGGGTCCTACATGGGAGATTCGGTGCCCACCAGGGACATTCCGCTTTACATCCAGATGTGGCGGGAAGGGCGACTGCCCGTGGAACTGCTGCATACCGACACCAAACCGTTGTCCGAGATCAATGAAGCCTTGGATGCGCTGGCAAATGGAAGCATCGTCCGGCGCCTGTTCACCACTGCCGAGCCGTAGCGCTGGCGAGGCGGCAGGAAACCTAACCCCGACGTCGGCACTTACGCGGGTGCCGACGTCGGGGTTCTATTCGGTCTCGGCTTCCTTCAGAACCAGCGCGGTCCCCTGGAACGCCCGCAGCTCAAGGAAGAAGCTGCCAAGGTCATCCACTTGCCCCACGTTTTCGCCGCTGAAGAGATCGTGGACGCTTGCGCCAGGGACAAGGTGCGAGGACTGGATGCTGCCTGCGATGTCCTGGTCGGAGAAGTTCAGAACCGTGACTTCAAGCTCGCCGCTGCCGAGTTGGTTGACCAGGACCAGCAGCCCGCGGTTGGAAACGTCGGGCACGTCCAGCAAGGTACTCGTTGCGATCCCTGATTCTTCCCTTACTTTTAGGATCTGCTGGAGGCGCCGGGCGTAGGAGGCTGGATCCTTGAGCTGTTCAGGCAGCGGACCGTAGAGGCTCCGGGCCCGCGCCATGCCGGCGAGGGAGGTCTTGGCGTCGGGGCTGGTGCCCATGAGGTCGTGGGCGCCGCGGTTAATCCAGCGGGTGTCGCCTTGCGAGGTGAGCTCCCGGACTGTTTCCCGATCCAAGGCGGTGATGCCGGTGAGGTCCCATCCGGAAAGCGCGAAGACCCCAGGCTGCAGCGCGTTGTACATGGACAGGAGTACGTGGGCATCCAGGACCTGGGCCTCTTGCTCCTGTGTTATCGAGTCCGGGTCTTTGATTCCCAGCGCAGCCATGAGGAAGCTGACCGTGGTGCAGGCGATGCCGTTGGTCGTGAAGACCGCGTTGTAGGGCCCGTTCTCACCGGTGAGGCGTTCCCGCAGGGTGCTCTGGACCTTCTCGGCAACCTCGGCGCCGGTCAGTTCTTCGCCCCCAAGCTCGAAGATGTCTTCCCTGTGTCCAGCGGCAAAGTGAAGCAGTTCGTAGGTCAGTTCGTCGTGGTTCTGCAGCGCATGCACCAGGGAGGGCCTGGTCCACACCGATCTCCATGGCCAATCGAAGGGTCAGCCGGAGAAACTCGGTGTCACCGGTGACCAGCGCATAGTGGTAGGCGGGCCTGGTGATGAAGTCGTAGGAAAGATCCGGGCCCGACTCGGACTGAGCCTTGATGTCATCAATGGTGAGGTTGAGTTCCTGGAAGGAGAACCCGCCCACTTTGCGGATCATGGAGCCAATGAGCTGGTTCGCTGCCTCGGACAGGGGGTGGCCTTCCGACCAGCCCGGCTGTTCCTCCGCGCTCTTCTCCACGCCGAGGAAGCCGTTGGCATCCAGCCGCAGGGCACCGGTGCCCAGGTCCAGGAGGGAGTGCAACGCATCGCCCACCACCAACCGCATCCCGGCGAAGGTAGGGTCCAGCCAGTTAATGGATGGCTGCCCGGCCTTGAAGTAATGGAGATACACCCAGCGACGGGTTTTGCCTGTGGTATCCACGATCGGCCTGGTGGCGCTCCAGTTGGTCTCCTTGACCCCGGGTTCGTAGAAGATCACGCGTTGGAGCCTGCCGATGATGTATCCCGCTTTTTGCAGGGCCTGCTCGGCGTCTGGACTGATATTCACTGAATCTTCGCCCTCGGGAACGTCGGGCAGCAGGTGCCAGTCTTCCTCGGGGATATCTACCATGTGATAGATGCCCGGGTAGTCCCGGAAGTTCATCTCGGCGAGACGGAAGTCGGCGCCTTTGCCTGTATGGCCGGGCACGATGTCGTCGATGACCGTCCCGTCATGATCTGCGGCGACTTCGCACATCCGGCGGAATTCTTCCTCCGTGCCGAACGCCGGATCGATCGCCATGCTGATGCGGTCAAAATGGCCATCCACGCTGGGCGTCTGGGACCACCCGCTGATGCCTCCGGCGAGCTTTACGGGGCCAGTGTGGAGTCCGCGGATGCCGATCTCCCGGAACGCCTTCCAGAGGCCCGGCTCTCCTAACGCGGACAGAAATGACTGACCCTCGCGGGTAATGAAGGAGAGAGGGTAGGCCGTGAACCACACAGGCGCACGCTCCACGGCCGCCCGCGGGTTTGGTCGGGCGTAGGCGTTCTGCCACATGCTGGCCTGGCCAGAGAGTTGCCGGGCCATGGTGTTGGCATCGCCGAGCATCGACTGGTTGCGAAGCCAGTCCACATACGTCGGATTGCGCCCATCGAATTCCAAGGAGGGCCTGGCTGCGAAGAATTGCCGGCGTCGGGCGATCGGCCGGAGGGCTTTCGGGCGGGCGGGATAGAACTGTTCGTCAAACGTGATCTCGGGTGACTCTGTGGCGGTTTCCTCGGGTTGCGTTTCCTGCGGATCCTCCGTTGTTTCCTCTGGATTCCCGTTGGTTTCTGACAGGCTCTCGCTGACTACAGGCTCCCGCACAGCTTTCTCCTTTACGTGGTCGCCGCGTCAACGCCGACCGTCCGAGGGGGTCGTTCAAGAGGTCACGTACCCGGGCTTGCCCGGAGTATTCATGCTAGTCACGAGGGCATGGGGTTTGTCGAGCTTGGGAGAAGTGAGTCGTCAGGTTGCTGGCCAATCGTGGTGTGATGTCTCCGCAGTCCCCGCTTAAGTGAGGCCGCCCACGCCGCGCCTGCACAGAGGAACTACTCTGGAACTCCAACCCAAGCACGCCCAAAAAGCGAAGGTTACCCATGAAAATAGTTGTCATCGGCGGCAGTGGCCACATTGGTTCGTTCCTCGTGCCCAGGCTCGTCAACGCCGGCCATGAAGTGACCAACATCAGCCGCGGAATCCGGCAGGCCCTACACCGATACACCCGAGTGGCAGCAGGTCCGCCAGGTCACAGCGGACCGGGAGCAGGAGGACCGGGACGGCATCTTTGGTGACCGGATCGTGGAACTGGGTGCCGACGTCGTGATTGACCTGGTCTGCTTTACGCTCGACTCCGCCACCGCGCTGGTGAACCGACTCCGCGGCGAGGTAGGCCACCTCCTGCATTGCGGTTCTATCTGGCGGTATGGCGCCAGCATGAAGCTGCCCATCGCGGAGGGCTCGGATTCTGCCGCTGCCCCAACCGATGAGTACGGCATCCAGAAGCTCGCTATAGCCCGCATGTTGAAGGAAGAGACGGCTTCCGGCGGACTGGCTACTACGTCGTTGCACCCCGGCCACATCGTCGGACCTGGTTGGCTGCCGATCGGACCGCTTGGAAACCTCGACGCATCCGTGTGGGAGACGATCGCCGCAGGCCGGCCGCTAAAGGTTCCCGGAAGTGGCACGGAGCTGATGCATCACGTGCACGCCGACGACGTCGCGCAAGCCTTCGAGAAGGCCATCCAGCGACGTGAAGCGGCCGCCGGGGAGGACTTCAACATTGTTGCTCCCACCGCACTGACAGTTCGCGGATACGTTGGGATCGCTGCGTCGTGGTTCGGGAAGGAACCTCGCTTCGAGCCAGTCAGTTGGGAGGAGTTCCGCAGGACCACCGCACTTGGGCACGCGGATACGAGCTGGAACCATCTCTCACGCAACCATTGCTTCAGCATTGAAAAAGCCAAGTCCCTGCTGGGTTACGCACCCCGGTATGAGCCGGAACAAGCGGTCCGCGAGTCCCTGGAGTGGCTCATCGACCACAAACAACTCAGCGTCGGCAACCTCGCCACAAGTTAAACCGCGACGTCGGCACTCACCTGAGTGCCGACGTCGAGCCCGAGCGGTTGCCTAAGTCAGCCCTGGTGCAGTGCTTCCTGCCGGCGCTGCTCCAACGCATTCCGGACACGCTCCACGTCCCGCGGGTAGCAGAAGTAGAGGGCGGTGAGGACTGCGGCGTTGACCAGCATGAGGATCACCAGGGTCCAGAGGAACACGGCCTGGATTCCGAGGCTTGAGGCCAGGGCGCCCGCTCCAAGGGAGAATACGGCCCACCCGATGGTCTCGAAAACGGTCAGGAAGATAGCGAAGGCCTGGCCACGAAGTTCCGGGAGGACGACGGCCGCGACGATCGGACGGTTGGCGGGCGGATTGGCTCCTTGGGCGAAGCCGATCAGGGCCCAGAACGCGCTGTAGATGCCGATGTTGTCGTAGTCGAATTGGGTTGCGAAGAATGCGACGGCGGCGAAGAGAACCTGGGCGCCCTGCAGGTAGGCAACCCGGCCCCTGTCGGGAAGGATCCGGTCCAGGAGCGCGACGAGCCAGCCGCCACCAGCGGTCCCGGCGAAGTAGCCGAGCCCAAAGGGCACCAGCACGATGGCCGCCACCGCGTTGGTGAAGCCCCGCTCCACCACGAGGAACTGGATACCGAAGATCGCGATGAGGAGATGCCCGGAGAGCAGGCGCGAGAGCATCATGATGGAGAAGCTGGGAATCCGGAACAGGGAGGCCACCGAGCGGACAGTGACTTTCGGGGTGAGGCGCTCGCGGCCGCTGAGGTCTGCGAGCTGCTTCTCGGACGCTCCCACTCCGGGGTCTTTCAGGAGCAGTGCCACCAGCAGGCCGGCAAGGATGCAAATGCCACCGATGGTCCACATGCCGAAGCGCCAGCCGTCAGTAATACCGGTGAACAATGCGATGAGCGGGGCAATGAAGGAACTGATGAGGCTCATGAACCCGTAGAAGTAGCCCGCAGCCTTGCCGCGCTGGCTGTCATCGAAGGAGTCCGCGATGATGGCGTTGGCGATCGGGCTTCCACCGATGATCGACGCCGACATCAGCGTGTTGAGTATCAACAGTTGAACGAAGTCCTGGGAGAAACCTGCCGCTATACCGAAGACGCCACCGGCCAGGGTGGTGGCGATCAGCGCTTTCCGTCGGCCGATCTTTCCGGCAAGCCAGGCCCACGCCGGACCGGCAGGGACAGCAATGATTTTGCCGAGTGCCGCCAGCAGGCCGAGGTGGCTGCTCTGCAGTTTCAGGGCCGCCGCAATGGTCGGGAACAGGGTGGCGCTGAGGCCGGCTTCCGTATTGTCCACGACCGTAACGCCGGTGAGGACAGCGAGGTTTCGCCAGCGGTGGGGAACTTTGCTGGCTTGGGCTGCTCCTTCTGCTGGAGCTTCCGTGGCGAGGGCAGGGCTGGGTTGGGTGGTCATGGGCTGTAGGTCCTGTCTACATTGTCAGGCTGGGTTGGGGATGTGTCACTGGCTTGGAGTTACGCCGTGGGGACGGCAGCCAGTTCCTCGGCAATGGACCCGAGGGCGCTCGAGGAAACCGGGATGACGGCTGCGAGCTGATAGAGGCTGAGCTGGGCGGGGATGTTAACCAGTTCAGTGCTGATGAGGTCGGGGAGGTGCTTCTCCACGGCTTCGCGGCCGCGGACGTCCTGGAGCAGTTCCAGAAGGGGCGGTGTCAGGGCAGCTCCGCCGTCGGCGAAGCTGTCGATCGGAGGCAGGGGTTCCAAAGCGAGCCGCGCCCTGTCCGCTTGCCGGGCGGCGAGCAGGTGCTGGGCTGTGGGCTCGGAATCGAAAGGAATTCCGAGCCGCTGGAACTGGCTTTCCGGTGCATCGTTGGCGTGCATAAGTTTGGCCAGTGTTTTCAGTAGGCGCAGTTCCAGCTCGTCGTCGATGATGGGGTTCGTTTGGTGCGGGTCTTTTTCCAGGTCAAACAGGAGGGTTCCGTGGACCCATGAGTTCATCATGGAGGTGGTCTGGAGTTGCATTGTCCGCAGTCCCTTGGTGAAGCTGAACGCTTCCGCAGGTTCCCATTGCGCGAGTTCGGCTGTGGAGAACCGCGACCGCATGTGGGTGGGCATCAGCGTGTAATCCTCCAGTGGTGCGTTGGAAGGATCGATGGCGGCACGCATGTAGACGTAGCGGCCGTCAGTGACGTTGACGTGGCCACCATGGATACCGAACAGGGCCGCTTCACGTACTTCGCTGTCGTCCTGCAGCACGGCGGCCAGGTCCTGGCCCTGCATATCCTTCGTAGGTTCGACGCCGAAGAAGCGCAGCATGGTGGGTGCGATGTCGATGGTCTGGGCGAGGGCTCCACGCCGGGTGTCCTTGCCGCCGGTGCGCGGGTCCCACAGGAACATGGGCAGGTGCACGAGTTCGTTGAACCATGGTTGCACGGATTTTGCCCACCAGCCGTGTTCGCCCAGCAGGAAGCCGTGGTCCGTGTTCACCAGGAGGAGAGTGTCTTCCCACATGTTGTACTGGTCCATGGCATCCAGGACCCGTCCGAGCGACTTGTCGCACATCGAGACCAAAGCGGCATATTCGTAGCGGGCGTGCTCCACCTGATCCTGAGGTTCGGTGACCTTCTGGTATCCCGGCCAGTCGAATTCGGGGCCGTCGTAATCATGCTCGTACAAAGCCTTGTATTTGCTGTGGGTGAAGAAGGGCTCGTGCGGATCGAAAAGCTCGATCTGGAGCATCCACTTGTCTGCTTCATGGTTCGTATCGATGAAGTGCAGGCCGGCGTCCACGGTCTTGGTCTGCGAGTGGTCTGCTTCGGTGGGCATATAGCTGCGGTTGATGAGGTCCTGTCGCTTCATCCCGGCACGCCAGTCCTGGCTTCCGCCGGAAGGATTTACTACACCCTTCCAGGGATCACCTTCCTGGCCACGGAAGAACTCCCAGGTGGTGTAGCGCGGGTGATAGGTGGCGCCTCCGTCCTCCCAATAGTGTGGGTGGTCTGATACGAGATGCGTGTGCACTCCTGCTTTTCCCAGCATCTCCGGCATGGAATCGTCGAAAGGTTCCAGCGGGCCCCAACTGCGGTGCAGGAAATTGTGGCGGCCGGTGTGCATCTCGCGGCGTGCCGGCATGCAGGGCATCGAACCGGCATAGAAGTTGTCGAACGTCGCCGTCTTTGCTGCCAGGCGGGCAAAGTTGGGGGCATCTACGAACGTGTCCGCCGCGTAAGGGGAGAGCATATGCCTGTTGAGGCTGTCGAACATGAGGATGATGGCCTTCATGGTTGCAGCTCCGCCGGTACTGCGGTGAGCGAACGGGACGAGAGCTGTCCATCCAGAAGCTCCTTGCGCAGGCTGATCAGTCCGGCAACGTGGGCGTCGATGGCGCTCGCACCCATGACGTGTAGGCGCTCTCCCACCGATTCGGCGAGCTCGGTGTCGAAGGCGATGGTGGGGGCCCACTGTTCCCTGCGGTCACGGTTGCGGTACCTGGCGATTTCGTCCTGGCGGGTGTGGATTTCGACGTCGAGAATCCGGAGGAGTTGCTCGGCGCTCATGAAGCCGGCAAAGGACAATCGGGCAGCGAGTTCGGGGTCCTGGAAACGGCTGGCCGGGTGGTACGGGCCGGTGAGCCAATCGAGGAACACGGTGGCTCCTTCGTCAGTGACGCGGTAGGTCTTTGCGTCCTGCGCGCCGGGACGGGGGTCCACGCTGTGGGTCACCCAACCTTGGCTCTCCATGCTCCCGAGCGAGCGGTAAACCTGGCTCATCTGCGTATTGGAACGCAGGAAGCGGCCATGGGTGTCCAGGTACTTCTTGATGTCGTAGCCCGTGCTCGGATGCTCCAGCAGGACTCCAAGAAGGATGTGTTCGAGCTTCATTGTTCTCTCCATTGGCAGGTCATTGCGTGATGCCGGTCACGCTTTCTAAGAAAAGAATGACACAAGTGGAATGGTGAGTCAATGACACAAGTGGAATGCTTTTAAGTTCGACGACGGCACCTGGCCAAGTTTCGGCGTCGAACCTTAATGCCCGGGACTGTGTACACGCTGAGGCCAGGAGGCGAAGCTTAAGGAGCACGTGCACCCAGGGGGAGTTCCGAATGTACAAAGCGCCGAACAAAGGAGTCACGGACAGCCGGCTCGACCACGCGTTCTTCGTCCTGGGTGGAGCAGCTGCGGTGTGGCTGGCATTCCTTTTGGTGGGGGAGAGCTTTCATCTGGGGTGGGGCCAGGTGTGGTTCTCCTTTGTGTTCTGGGCCTTCCTGGCCTACCTGCTGCTGCCTCGCCTCCACCGCATCCTGACCACCATTTACGTTCCCGGCTACTTCATCGGCAGGGCCCGGACCAGCGACGGACTGCTCGGTGACCCGGTGAACGTGGCACTCATGGGCACCGAGCCGCAGATCCACGCGATCATGCGTGCCGCAGGGTGGACCATCGCGGACGACGTTACCTTTGCCAGCAGCCGGCGCATCGTGAGCTCTACGCTTTTGAGGCAGAGTTACACCCAGGCCCCCGTGAGCCCCCTCTACCTCTTTGACCGCCAGCAGGACTTCGCCTACCAGCAGGAAGTGGACAGCAACCCCGGCAAGCGCCACCATGTCCGCTTTTGGCGCTGCCCCGAGGGCTGGATGCTGCCCGGCGGGCACAAGGTGGATTGGCTCGCCGCCGGCACCTACGACCGCAGCGTTGGCTTCTCCCTGTTCACCCTGCAGATCACGCACAAGATCGAGCAGAATACGGACGTGGAGCGGGACCACATCGTACGAACGGTGTCCGCTGCTGAACCTGCCGTGACAGTGCGCGTCATCAAGGACTTTTCCACCGGATACCACTCGCGCAATGGAGGAGGGGACTCCATCTCCACAGACGGCGACCTGCCCATCATCGACGCCCGCCGCGTGCCCGTCCCCGCCGACCAGCCAGCCAGTCGGACGGACAGCCGCGACCGCCGCCCCGCACCCACCATGACGGGCGCATTCCTCGTGGTCATCCGGGCCCTTGCTGCACTTGCTTTGGCCGTCACTTTGCTGGGCTCGGGTGGCAACATCACCGTCGAGGACGCCAACCTTGACCCACAGGCCACGACGGCGGCAATCGTCACCATAGCTATGATCGTCCTGGTTTTCGGGCTCGGCGAAGTGTTCCTTGCCTGGCGGATATTCCTGGGCAGCAACGGCGCGCGCGTGATTGCGATGGGACTCAGCTCCATCTCAATCGTGGTCCAGGCCATCGACGCCTCCACGGGGACCACCAATCTCACGCTTGAGGCAGGCCTGTCCGGCTTGGCCACGGACATCCTGGTGCTCCTGGCTCTATCCAGCCAACGAGCCAGGATCTATGCCAAGCGCCAGCGGGTTCCGGCCGTCCCGCCGTCGGTGAAGCAACGCATCCGATAGCCACCACCCAGGCTGACGACGCGCAAAATCACTGGGGACACAGAAACGGGCTGGCGACACCCGCATATAGGTGTCGCCAGCCCGAAACTGTGGCTCTAACGAAAGTGAGTGGCGCAGCCAGGCTTAGGCAGTGACAGCCAGGGCGTCGATCTCCACCAGCATGACCTCGTGGGGGAGGTCAACAAAGACAGTAGTGCGGCTCGGCAGCAGACCGCTGGGGACGTTCTCGCGGATGAACTCGCCGTAAACCTCGTTCATGGCGGCGAAGTCATCGCGGGTTGTGAGGTAGACGCGGAACATGAGGACGTCTTCAACGGAGGACCCGCCGGCTTCGAGGATGGCCTTGACGTTCTCCAGCGTGCGACGGGTCTGGACGCGGACGTCGCCCTCACCGATGTACTGGTTGGTGGCGGGATCCATGGGGCCCTGGCCGGAGACCTGGAACATGCCGCCCTTCTTGATGCCCTGGGAGAATACGTGCGCCGGGGCGGGGGCGTTTTCGGTCAGTACTACGGTCTTTTCACTCATGCTGAGTTCCTTTCGTGGCTGATCCAGCCGAGGTCATTCGAGATGGCCTCGGTGCTGGCTTTAAGGTCGGGCAGCAGCTCAAGCAAGCCTTCATAGCTGAGCATTACTACCGGTACCGAACAAGAGGCTGCGGCAACAACGGCGCCGCTGGCATCGCGGATGGGGGCCGCGATGCAGTGCACGAATGCTTCGTGCTCGGCGTTGTCGTGGGCCCAGCCCTGTTCCCTGACCTGCTCGAGTTCGGCCAGCAGGGCCTCCGGCGAGGTCAGGGTGTTCTCGGTAACTTTTACGTAGTCCAGCCCCGCGGCAATCTTTTCCTGCCGGCTGCGCGGCATATCGGCGAGGAGGACTTTGGACACAGCGGCCGAGTGCAGCGATGCAGTCAGGCCGATGCGTGAGTACATGCGGACGGGGTGGTGTGACTCGAACTTGTCGATGTACACCACCTCATTGCCTTCAAACGCGGCCAAGTGAACGGTGTGCCCGGTTCGCCCGTTCAGTTCGGCCAGGTGCGGGTGCGCTACCTTTCGGATGTCCCGCTGCTCCAGGGCCAGCGATGACAGTTCGAACAGTTTGGAACCCAGCATGAACCGCTGCTCTTCGTCCCGCACCACGAACCGTTTCTCCTCCATGGCGTGCAGGAGCCGCATCACGGTGGTCTTGTGCACGGATGCTTTGGACGAGAGCTCGTCAAGGGTGGCGGGCTTCGCTGCGAGTTCTGCGAGCAGGTCGATGGCCCGCATGAGGCTCTGGCTCAAGATGTCACGCTCCGGTTCTGGTGTTGAAATGTCCCTCTTCAACATGGATAGCAGCCCAGTCCTCATCCGAAGAATCGAGGATGGCCGCGAGCTCCCCGGCGTCGGGTAGGGGACCGCGGTCGCCATGAACAGTCAAGGTGCAGGCTGCTGCGACGTGCCCCCTGCGCAGGCTCGTTTTCTGGCCGAGCCCAAACAGCATGCCGCTGAGGTAACCGGCGGCGAACGAGTCGCCGGCGCCAACAGGCTCGACGACGGCGACGGACAGTGCGGGAACCTCTTCCCGCGTGCCACTCCGGTCGAGGGAGATTGCGCTGATCGCCTCATTCTTGATGACCAGCACTTGAGGGTCCGGCATCAAACGGCGGAGTTCGGCTTCATCTGTGGTGCCGAAGGCGTGCTCGGCTTCGTCTTTTCCAACAAGCACGACGTCGGCCCGGTTCGCCAGGCGCTGCAGGACGGACCGGTCTTGGCCTGCCCAAAGGGCGGCTCGCCAGTTCACGTCGAAGCTGACGATGCGCCCGTTCCGCGGTTCGGCCAGCAAGGCTTCCAAGAGAGACAGGCACTCCGCGGACAGGGCAGCGGTGATGCCACTCAGATGGATCAGCGCTGCGTTCTCCAGCAGTGAGGAAACGGCGGGATTGGAAAGTGTGCCGGGTCCCATGGCCGACGCCGCGGAACCTTGCCGGTAGTACAAAACTGAACTGCCGCCGTCGGGATCTGATTCCTGGGCGGGGACCTTCACGTAGAGGCCGGTTGGCCGGGATTCGTCCACCTCGACGCCGGTGACTCCCACCCCGTGCGCCCGGAGGTCGTCCAGAATGCGAGTGCCGAAGCCATCGTGGCCCACCCGGCTGACCCAGTGCGTGTCCAGGCCCATGGCTGCCAATCCCATGGCAACGTTCGACTCTGCACCGCCGATCCCGCAGTGGAGCTCCGTGGCTTGGTGCAGGGGAACGGCTTGGACTGGGGTAAGCATGGCCATCGTCTCGCCAACGCATACAGCTGACAGCATCGTTCTCCCACTAGTTGTGCGCTTCTCAGCGGTCTTGACTCTCCGTCCGCCACCATGTTAGACATATCACCAACAGGTTTGCAACCAGCGTTGCAAAATACGCAACGCAACTGAGAATCGCATACTGAACAGCCCCACACCGCAGCTTCAAAAACGCAGCCCCGCGAAGGGAATGAACCCGTGAACACTTCCGAAGCCATCTCGGCACACGCCGTGGCCGGCCTTGCAAACCGTCAGCTTGATTGGCGGCACAAGGCCGTTCCGGCAACCGCCAACGGGATTACGCACGCCGAATTCCTCGCCGCCAAGCACACCCTGGGCGATCTGCAGACGCCGCTGCTGACACTTGATAACACGGCGCTCCAGGCCAACGCCGATCGCCTGGCTGACTGGTGCAAGGAACACGGGGTGCTGCTTGCCCCGCACGGCAAGACCACCATGGCTCCGCAGCTCTGGACTGAACAGCTCAACCGCGGCGCCTGGGGCATCACCCTGGCCAACTTCGCGCAGCTTCGCGTAGCCCGCGAGTTCGGCGTCGCAAACCTTCAGCTCGCCAACAGCCTCACGGATCCGCACGCCATCGAGTGGGTCGCAGCCAACGCCACTGCCGAAGCGCCCATCCTGTCCTGGGTGGATTCCGTGGAAACGGTGGAAGGTCTTAACCGCGTGCTCACCGGGAGCGACGCCGTGCTGGATGTCCTCGTGGAGCTCGGGGCCCACGGCGGCAGGACAGGCGCCCGGGGCGTTGACGCTGCGATGCAGGTTGCCCGCGCGATCTCCGCCTCACCGAACCTGCGTTTGGTAGGCGTCAGTGGCTACGAAGGCTCGCTCGCGCACACCGCGGACGACGCCGGCCTGGGCGCCGTCCGCGGCTACCTCGCCCAGATGCGGCTGCTTCACGAGGAACTGCTCGCCGAAGGCCTCTATGGTTCCGGCTCGGTGATCATTACAGCCGGTGGCAGCGCCTACTTCGACGACGTCGTCACAGTCCTGTCTCCCTGCATCAGCACCGGCGCCGAAACTGGTGGCCCCAGTGTGGACCTCATGGTCCGCAGCGGCGCCTACATCATCCACGACGACGGCTTCTACCGCGGAATCTCGCCGTTTTCCCGGGAAGGCGATCAACCATTCCATGCCGCAATGCATGTCTGGGCACGCGTGGTTTCGCAGACAGAGCCGGGCCTTGCCATCCTCGACGCCGGCAAGCGGGACCTCCCGTTCGACGAAGGCCTGCCCGAGCCGCAGTTCATCGGACCGCTTCTCGGCGGAGCCATGGAGCCTTTGGTTGGGGCCGAAATCACCTCGGTCAACGATCAACACAGCTTCATGACCTTCGATGCCAAAACCACCACCGTTCGTCCGGGCGACGTCGTCCGGCTGGGCCTGTCCCACCCCTGCACAGCCTTCGACAAATGGACCGTCATTCCGGTACTCGCAGACACCAACGGTGACCAGACCGTCGTCGACCTCATCCATACCTTCTTCTAGGACGAACGCCATGAAGACCCTCATCAGCAACGCCACCTTGGTGGACGGAACCGGAGCGGACCGCCGCCCGGCGGACGTCCTGCTGGACGGCGCGGTGATTGCCGCCGTCGTCGACGCCGGAACCCTCACCGCAGGCGAAACCGGGGCCGATCGCACCATCGACGCCACGGGCCTGGTCCTGAGCCCTGGTTTCATCGACATGCACGCGCATTCTGATCTGCAACTGCTTGTTAATAGGCAGCATTACGCCAAGCTCAGCCAAGGCGTCACCACGGAACTGCTGGGTCAGGACGGCCTGTCCTACGCACCAGTGGACGATGCCACGCTTGCAGGTGTGCGGGAGAAGATCGCTGGTTGGAACGACAACCCGGCGGACTTCGACTGGAATTGGCGGACCGTGCGTGAGTACCTGGATCGGTTGGATGCCGAGGCCACCGACGACGATGGCACTACAGGACGGATCGCAACCAACGCCGCTTACCTCGTCCCGCAGGGAACCGTCCGGGCCATGGTGATGGGCTTCGCAGAAGGTGATCCCACCCCGCAGCAACAGCAGCAGATGCAAGACGTGATCCGCACGTCGATGCAGGAAGGCGCCGTGGGAATGTCCTCCGGCCTGACCTACACGCCGGGCATGTACGCGCAGACCGAAGAACTCGCCGGCCTCTGCAGGACTGTCGGCGAGCTGGGCGGCTTCTATGCACCGCACCACCGTTCCTACGGCAAGGGCGCACTGGATGCCTACGCCGAGATGATCGGCCTGAGCCGGGACACAGGCTGCGCCCTGCACCTCTCCCACGCAACCATGAATTTCGCGGAGAACAAGGGCCGGGCAGGCGAACTCCTGGAGCTGATCGATAGCGCGCTTGATGAGGGAGTGGACATCACCCTGGACACCTACCCCTACCTCCCCGGAGCCACGACGCTCTCCGCGCTCCTCCCCAGCTGGGCATCGTCCGGAGGTACGGAAGCGACGCTTGCCCGTCTCAACGACCCCGAAACCCACGCACGCATCCGGGAAGCCGTGGAGATCTACGGCTCGGACGGATGCCATGGCGTAGTTGCCGAGTGGGACACCCTGGAAATCAGCGGCGTCCAGAACCCGGCGCTCGCCGGCTATGTCGGGAAGACCATCAAGGAGATCGCCGCCGGGACCAACGAGGAACCGTTCGATGTCTTCGTGCGGATCCTCACCGAAGACCGCCTCGGCACCGGAATCCTGCAACACGTGGGTCACGAAGAAAACGTCCAGGCAATCATGAAGCACCGCACCCACACCGGCGGCAGCGACGGCCTCCTGGTCGGTGCCAAGCCACACCCCCGGGCATGGGGAACCTTCCCTCGCTACCTCGGCCACTACTCCCGCGATCTCGGATTGCTCAGCCTCGAGGAAACGGTCCACCACCTGACGGGCCGTCCCGCCGCACGACTCAAGCTCCACAACAGGGGCCTGGTCCGCGAAGGCTACGCGGCCGACGTCGTGCTCTTCGACCCGGAAACCATCCGCGACGAAGCCACTTTTGAGAATCCCCGCCAAGCCGCCAGCGGCATCCATTACGTCTTCGTCAACGGCGCAGCAGCGATCGACGGCGGCCGGCCCACCGGTGCCCGCGCCGGCCGTGCCCTGCGTCGAAGCAGTGACGGACTCACCCGAGAAGGAAGCAGTACCACCCAATGACTCCTGAAGAATTCATCCAGCAGCTCGAAGCCGACCGCACCCTCGCCGTGGTCCGCGCTCCGTCCATCACGGACGCCGCGGATCTCTGCCGGGCACTGGCCGACGGCGGCATCCGCAGCGTGGAACTGACGTTCACCACCCCGGATGCGCTCAAGCACGTCAAGCGCGCGGCAGAGACCGCGGCGGACCACGGTGCCGCCGTCGGAATCGGTACGGTCCTGACCGCAGACCAAGCCCGCGCAGCGATCGACGCTGGAGCCAGGTTCCTGGTAACACCAGGCATCCGGCCCGAGGTTGCAGCAGTCGCAGTGGCCGCCGGCATCCCGTTCAGCCTCGGAGCCATGACGCCCACCGAAGTGGCACAGGCACTTGACCTTGGGTCCGGCGTCGTCAAGATTTTCCCTGCCCGCCAGCTTGGGCCGGTGTACCTGAAGGACCTGCAGGGCCCCTACCCGGGCATCCGCTTCTTGCCTTCAGGAGGCATCGACGCTTCCAACGCCAAGAGCTACCTCGACGCCGGTGCTGCCGCAGTATGCTGCGGCACAAGCGTGGTCCCGCCCGCAGCAGTAGCTGCAGGCAACTGGGCAGACATCGCGGCCCGTGCCGCCGCGTTTACCGGCACCCTCAAGTAGGACTCACCCAGAAAGAAACCCCCATGAATGAATTCCTCGAATGGCTGCGGCACGACACCGCCGGCCTGCTCCTCCTGGCAGGCGCGGGCATTGCCCTCCTGCTGTTCCTGATCATCAAGGTCAAGCTCGAACCGTTCATCGCCTTGGTGGGAACCGGCGTGATCGTGGCGTTGGTGGGTGGGGTCTCAGTGGAAGCCTTGGTCGGCTCGGCCACCAAGAGCAGTGACGCCCTGATTGAGAAGGGCTTCGCTGGCATCCTCGGCCACATCACAGTGATCATCGGCCTCGGCACAGTGCTCGGCGCCATCCTAGAACGGTCTGGTGGCGCGGAAGTGCTGCTCGGCAGGCTCGTGAAGATCTTCGGCGAAAAGGGCACCCCGCTCGCGATGGGTATCACCGGCTTTGTGCTGGGTATCCCGGTGTTCTTCGATATTGGTATCTTCGTCCTGGCGCCGTTGGTTTACGTCGCTGCAATCCGCGGTGGCAAGTCGCTGGCACTGTACGCACTTCCTTTGCTGGCCGGCCTCTCCGTGACGCACGCCTTCCTGCCACCGCACCCCGGACCCGTCGCTGCCGCCGGCCTTTTCCATGTTGACCTTGGCTGGATCATCCTCATGGGCCTCATCTGCGGTATCCCGGCCTGGTTCGCTTCCGGTATTTTGTGGGGCACGTGGATCGGCAAGCGCGTCATGGTCAATGTTCCCGAGGACCGGATTGTCCCCGAGGCCGAGGAAGCCAAGGGCCACGAGCCGTCCATTGGACTGGTGCTGCTGGCCATCGGCCTGCCTATGATCCTCATCCTCGGCGGCACGTTCGGCAACATCTTCGCTCCTCCCGGTGTATTCCGGGACGTCCTGCAGTTCTTCGGCAACCCGGCCATCGCGCTGACCGTCGCAGTGCTGCTGGCCATGTGGCTCCTGGGCATCCGACGCGGCATGAGCTCCGCCGAACTCAGCGAAATCACCGGTTCATCGCTGCGTCCAGTGGGCATGATCCTGCTGGTTGTTGGCGCCGGTGCCTTCTTCGGCGCAGTTCTCTCGGCTACCGGTGTAGGAAAGGCTGTGGCCGACTCGCTCGCCCAGGCTGGCCTGCCCATCATCCTCTCCGCCTTCGTGATCAGCGCGGGCATGCGCATTGCGCAGGGCTCGGCAACCGTGGCGATCGTAACCACCGGTGGCATCCTGGCCCCAAGCCTTGCCTCCGGTTACTCCCAGCCGCAGCTCGCCCTGATCGTGGTGGCCATCTCCTCGGGCTCCATCATTGCCAGCCACGTCAATGACGGCGGCTTCTGGATCATCTCCAAGTACTTCAACATGTCCGTCAAGGACACCCTGAAGACCTGGACGGTTCTCGAAACGGTGTTGTCCATCGTGGGCTTCGCTATGGCGGCGCTGCTGTACACGTTCGTGAGGTAGCTGCTTCATGAGGTAGCTGCGGCCACCTCTGGGTGTTAAACAAAGAGCTCCGGAGTGCGTTATTGGGGGATACGCACTCCGGAGCGGTCTTTGAGCAGGTGCTTTCGCCGTCCTGCAGTAATCACTCTACGTTGGGCGCGACGGCATTGCCACCACCTCGAATAAGTACTTTCGCTTTAGTTTTTACGGCCAGCTTCCTGGGGCTTTCTCTGCGGCACAATCAGCACGGGCCGGCGTTGGTGGTGGCTCAGCCAGGCCGCCACCGAGCCGTTCAAAGCCTCGGAAATGCGGTGGCCCAGGCCAGGTTCCGGCGTTCCAACAATGATCATCGAGGCATGGATGTCCTCGGCGAGCCGGCCCAACGCGCGTGCGGGGTCTCCGGCGAGCAACCGCAAAGTCCAATCCGCTGAGCCGCCATCCATGGCCTCGCCGATGAGCTTGCCCAGGTCACTGCGAACAGCTGCGACGTCCTCGTCATCCTTCTCCGGATGAAGCGACATCCGGTGTGTCTCCCGCGCAGGGTCCCATTCCACGAGGTAGCTGGCCTCGTCCACGTACGCACAAACCAGCGGCACGCCGAGTTGTTCTGCCAGCGTCCGGGCCGTTTGCAGCACCTCCACATGCTGGTCGGGCAAGACGCCCACAACCAAAGGAATCCGTCCGCTGAAATTCTCCGCAGCCATACCTTATTGTTGCGCCGCGAGCAGTCCTTGAACAGGCTGTCTGCTCACCGGCCTAGTTGGTTTGGGGCGGTTTGTTCCACGTCAGCCGAACCTTGAAGTTAGAAGCAGTGCTGGCCGATGCAATGAACGCCCCGGCCTCGGCGTGGAGGTCTATGCCGAACTCCACGCTGACCTCGTCAGGCCGGTTCTCCAGGCTCAGAAGCTCATCAATCACGCCCTGTACGGCGGGTCGGACATGCTCCAGGGCCCGCTGGAACGTCTGCTGCGCCCTCGCGAATACGCCGGAATGATCCCCCGCATGATCGCCACCCCTGGTCACGATGCTCCCGGCTGTGCTCGCGACCTCCACAACTACCGTGCCGCCGTCGTCGGTGGTGAACTCAACCAGCCGGCTCACGGCGAAGTTCCCGTCTTGGCAGCTGGCCCCGCTTCAGGTCCCGCTGCGGGTCCTGCTGCAGGGACAGTGCGCAGCCGCCGTGCCATCACGACGAACACCACGCCCACCGCGCAAAGAAGCATCAGATGCAGCAGCAAGGGCAGCGCCTGCGACATGTACCAGCTCTCCATGAACACGCCTTTCCCTTGGATCCAGATGATCGGTTGCAACACAGTGGGCAGCAGGAGGAGCCACGCAAACGTCCGCCCGACCGGGTCCTTTAGGGCCAGGATGCCCGCCCAAAGTCCGAAGGCGGCAAGGATAAAACTGGCCACGACCGCGGTCACTTCCACCGTGTAGTTCAAGCCGGCGAGCCCAAAGATCGCGGCGGAAAGCACGACGCCGGTCATCGCAAGACGCGCTGGTACGGTCCGTCCAGGCAGCCCGGCGACCATGAGCAGCAGATAACCGAGTGGTGCCAGCAGGCCGTACAGGATCCGGAGCACGATGTCGCCGCCGTTGTCCTGCCAGTAAGCCTCGTCGAACCACATGAAGAACACCACGATGCACGTCCCCAAGCCACCAGCCACCGCCAAGGCGGCACCGGCCCACGCGAGCGGTGTCCAGGCGAGTGCTGGTTGCGGCGGTTTCGCGGATGGAATGCCCGACGCCGGGACCTGGGCGGGTGCCGGGACCCGTGCTGCGGGGGTCGCCGTTGGCCGCTGAGGTTCTGGCCGCCGGGGCTCTGGCCGCCGGGGTTCTGGAGGCAGGTCCGCGGCCGTATATGAACCTCGTTCCGGGGAAGGCTGCTTTGCAGGCTCCGGTTCTGGTGGCTTCGCCTTCTCGATCTCGGCCCTTGCAGCGCTCGCAAGTCCGTCGGGGTCGGCCGCGGCCGGATCGAGCGTCGCAAGTTCAGCTGATACATCCACCACGGCTCCCCACGAGCCCAAAGACGAGTGGTAGCGGAGTTCGCCCTGGAGGTCGGAGATACGCTGACGGCGCTCGCAGTCCTGACGGCGCCTTGCTGCTTCGGGGAATTCCGGATCGTCCTGCACCAGGGCAAAGCCGTCCGCCGCGGCCAGCCAATCGCCAGCCTCTTCAGCGGCGAGTGCCTCACGGTATGTGCGGGACATGTCCAGCCGGTGCTGTGCGCTCTCCCTTAGCGCCGTGGCGTCACGGTAGCCGGGTTCCAAGGTCAGAAGGTCATCGAACAATTCAACGGCTTGCTCGAAACGCCGTGCCCTTAACTCCGCGGAGGCCTGGACATAAAGGGCACGTAATTGGGCTCGCTTCATCGCCTGGTCGGCGTTGATTTGTGCCGCCTTCGCGGCAGCTCCGTCTCCCGCGCCCGGGCTTCCCGGGCCCTGCAGCGGGACTGACGCTTGCCCGCCCGAGGTGGGTGCCGGCGTCGGGACCCCAGCTTGGCCGGCCTGCCCGCCCAAGGCGGGTGCCGGCGTCGAACGTGCTTCCGAAACCGCTGAGCGTGGTGTGCCCCGCAGCGTAAAGAGTTGGGTGGAACCGCCCCGGACGTAGAGGGCAGGGGTGACCCATTCGAGTGTGCCGTCCGGGCTGGCCATGACCGAGATCCTGCCGACCCGTGCCGCCTCGTCCACCGTCCGGCCGTTGGCGATCGCAGCGTAGAAGCCATGGGCGAAGGCGATGGCCGCGGAGTCACTGATGGCGAATTGCATTGCCGCCACGGCGCCTATCCCGCTCCTGACCAACGAGGAAGCGGTGCCGGAAAAGAGGTCCGATTGGCCCATCTCGCCTGAGGAACAAGAGTTCAACACAACCAGCCGCGGACGTGGTGCCGCAACACTGAGCAAGGCCATGAGCCGCACGGCCCGGACCATCGCGGCCCTCCCATCCGGCCCCACCAAGGCGATCCTGCCTTCATCGGTCCGGGAATCGTAATCGCCGTGGCCCACAAAATGCACCACATGCCACGGGCCGGCAAGCAGCATGGACTGGACGTCGTCCCAGGTTCCGCTCCTGGACCACACCAGCTCCACCCGTCCCTCGGCTACAGGACCGGCCAACGCCCTGCTCAGGTGATCCTTCTCGGCATCGACATCGAGGGTAGGAAGGTCCCGGGGCGAAGCGACGATGCCAAGGATCCGCAGCGGGGGAGCCACGTCCAAGGGATTCTGGTTGTAGTCAGGGGCAGGGATGTGCCGCAACAGAGGTTCTGTTTGGCACAAGTACGTCTCGGTTTCGGGGTCGAAGAGGGTCTCCCACGGCATGGTAGCCAATTCCGGGGCGGCAAGCCGCAGGACCACTCTGAGTTGCTGGCCCGCATGTTGGGCCGCGCCCAGGCTGGCCCGGTACGTGCCGTAGACCTCGCGGGTGAACAACGCCTGGAACAACTGCTGGCCAACTTCGCGGACTGCCATCTCGGCCACGGGCATGGTGCGGCGCGCAGCCACCGCAGAGGCAAGAACGGTCGCTTCAAGTTGGGGCAGCCGGTCCAGGATTCCCTCAACGTCCAAGGTGAACATCCCCGAAGCGTGGCCTCCCGCCGGAGCACGGACCACGTGCACCGTGTATTCGCCGCGTGCAGAGCCGGTATCGATCTCCAGCTCGATGTCACAGTCCATCGCGGATCCCTTGTGCGAGCGGGCGTCGGCACGGATTCTTGAAACCTGTGCGCCAGCGTCCTAGGTACAGATTGGCCCTTCGCCGGGTTCCCCACAAGACCCTGAAAGCCCTGCACTTATGCAGCGACACCTGCAGACGGGCAGCCCTTGTAGACAACCCGGCCCCGGCCTACGGTTAATCCGAAGGAAGGTGGTCTGCGATGGAAATCTTCATGTGGTGGCTGGACCTGCACTTGGACAGCAAGGAGTGGCTACGCGAAAACCTGCGTGCCGAGGAACTTCCGTTGCAGGTCCTGCAGCATATTGCCGAGGCCGGCGGCCCTCATCCGGACAAAGTCAGTGGGGTGCTGACGGTGCAGGATTGGGACTTCATTGAGACGCAGTCGGAGTTCGTGGACTAAGGCCGGGCCAGCGTCGCCGAAAGCCGGTTTACGCCTGCCCCGCTTACTTCTGCTGTAGGGGCTCTTCGTGGAGGGCATTCTGGAATTGACTGACCATTTCCTGGCGGAAGGCATCGAAGTCTCCGGCCAGCGCCAGTTCAGCCAATTTCTCATGCTCAACAGCGATTTCGTGGAGGTCGCTGTACGTACGGTGATCGACCGCCAGGTACAGGCGCAGCTTGTTCTCCCACCCGTTCCACATGTTTTGCAGGGCGGTATTCCCCGAAAATTCGTAGAAGAGCCTGTGGAAACGAAGGTGGGCGTCAATGCTGCCGGGGATGTCATTGGTGTCGGTGGCCCGGTACAGTTCCTCGATGGTCTGCTTGAGCCGGAGCCGCTCGGGACCCCGCAGGGTGGGGGCTGATAGCTCGGCAGCATAGGGCTCTACGAGTACCCGGATCGACGCGATTTCTGCGACGTCACGAGCGCTGACTTCTACGACGAAGGACCCCCGGAAGGGGACCTTGACCACCAGCCCTTCTTCCTCGAGCTTTGTCAGCGCCTCACGGAGCGGGGATCGACTGATACCGAGGTCTGCGGCGATATGCGTCTCGCGCAGTTGTTCCCCGGGAGGCACAGTTCCGTTCAGGATGGCGGTGCGGAGAACGCGGTAGACACCGTCCGGCGTCGTCATCCGCTGTTCCTGCCACGTGAACTTGCGGTCCATGTTCCGCCTCCCTTGTCGATTGTCGATTATACCGGCTTAGCTCGTCCTGAACCGTTCCGGGCGAACGAATTCCAGGCCGTCGAGCGACTGTTTACCGAGCGCCTCGTACGCGGCGATGTGGCCGAAGCCGGTGGCATTCTTGAAGCCGCCTCCGGAGAAGCCTGTGGCGCAGTAGATTCTGCTTGACCCACCTAGCCAGCCCACCAGTGGATTGCGGTCTTCGCTGTAGAGGTCCGGGAAGGCATCGGAGCGGACGATGCTGGGAACCAGGCCGGGCAGGAACTCGGTGACGGTTTCCAACGTGTCGGCAATTTCGCCTGTTGACAGTTCCCTGGGGAAAGCATCGGGGTCCGTTGTCACCGTGCCCCGGCCGTCCAGGGTGGCTTTGACGGTAACGCCGTCAACGGCGGGTGCCCCGTACATGGAACGGTCCTCGTACATCCGGCTGAAGGTGGGGAACTTCTCCGGGGTGAACTGCGCTGCGTCGCGGGCAATGAACCAGCTCAGGAAAACCCTGCGGGTTTCGGTGTGCGCCTTCAGGTCATCAGGCATGAGCCGCCGGGACCAACCCCCGGAGGCGACGATGACGTTCTCGAAGGTCCAGGAGGTGTCCCCGGAGGTGACCACAACGCCGTCGTTCGTTTCCCGGATGCCGGTTACAGGAGTGTTGGCAAGGACCGTTGCCCCGTTGGCCTGTGCAGCTGCAATCGCTGCCGTTACCGCCCGGTCAGTCCGCAGGACGCCGGCGTTCGGGTCGAACACCGCGGAGTCGTCAGCACGGAGGTTGTGCTGGGGGTAGCGTTCGGCCATCTCCTCACGGTTCAGGATCCGGTGGGCAGCCCCATTGATCCGGGTAGTCTCCAGAACGCTGCGGAGGTATGGCCCATCGGTGGTGCCGATGGAGAGCCCGCCACAGCGGGTGAGGATGTCCTGTCCCGTTTCTGCCTCGAGTTCTGCCCAGAGGTCCCGTGAGCGCTCCAGGATGGGATAGAGCGCGGGGCTGCCGCGGTAGATCATGCGGAACAGGCGGGTATCCCCGCCTACGGCGCTGCGTCCATGGGCCGGGGTGTGTGTTTCGAAGCCGGCCACGGAATCGGAAAGGCGTGAAGCCTGCCAGAGTGCCATGCTTCCGATGCTGCCCAGGCCGATGACGGCGAGTTTTCCGTCCATGGCTCAGAGCACCTCGAAGTCTTCATGCATGAACAGCAGGGTGCCTGCTGTTTCCCGGGCTTCGTGGGTTTGACGGGTTGCGCGGGTTTCGCGGGTTTCGGGGGCAAAGCCCATGCTTCTGTGGCTAATGGTTTGCATGAGGGGAATACGTCTCCTAGTTGAGCTTGGCATCGGTGATAGCGCCGGATTCGAGGCCCCAATTCGAGAGAGACTTCTTGTATTCCGGGCTGTTCAGGACGGACTGGACGGCGGCCTGGAGGGCGGGGGTCAGGGGAGAGCCTTTCTTCAGGCCGATGGCCGTCAAGTCGCTGGAGCCGACGTTGACCTGGGGAGTCAGGATGGTGAACGACTTGGGCTGCTGCTTCTCGGCCCAGGCGAGGGAGGTTGTGTCGTAGAGGATGCCGTCGATCCGCTTGGACGCCAACTGTGTCAGGGCCTCCTGGACGTTGGGCAGGGTCACGGCGTTGATCGCGGGCTGCCCCTTGGAAGTGCAGGTCTGCTCCGAGAGGGCCGGGAGTCGCTTGAGTTGGCCTGTGGAGCCTGCTGTGACGGCAATGTTCTTCCCACACAGGGTTTCGTTGGTGAGCTTCAAAGGATTTCCCGCGGCCACGGCCACTGAGTTGCCGGCTTTGAAGTAGTCGATCATGTCCAGGACCTTCAGTCGCTCCGGCGTTGGTGCCATGGTGGTGACGGTGAAGTCGTACCGGCCACCGTCAATGCCAGGAATGATGGTGTCGAAGACGGTGTTCTCGAACTTCAGCTTCAGGCCGAGCTTCTTTGCTACCAGGCGGGCGATATCCGGGTTCAGGCCGATCGGCGTCGAGTTGTCTTCAGCGAGGAACGTCGTCGGCGGGTAGTGCAGGTCCATGGCGACCGTCAGTTCGCCCTTGTCCTTATAGGACGCCGGCAGGAGGCTTACGGCCTTTTCGTCGGGCTGGACGCCCACGGAGATATCGGCCGTTTTCGGATCTGTTGGGGACGTGCTTGTCGTCCCGCCACACCCGGTAAGGGCCAGCAGCAGTGCAAACCCTGCGGCTGCAGCCTGGATCTTGCTTGTGGTCTTCATGGTGTGCCTCCGGGGGCGTTTCTCTATTCGTGTAGTCCGGCGAGCCTGCTGCCGAATCTGGCCAGGAGGGACGTCTTGGTGGAATCCTTGCGCTCTTCCCACTGATCAGCAAGACCGAAAAGCCGGTACATGCCGTGAACACCCATCCAGCGAATGGGTTCCGGTTCCCATTTCCGTGCGCGGTACCCAACCCAGGGGAGCGTGGTCCGTTCCGTTTGCCGTTCGAACGCCAATTCCGCGAGTGTCCGCCCGCCCACATAGGCGGCTGTAACGCCGTGTCCGGCATAGCCCGTGGACGAGCCAATTCCGGATGCCTGGTCCCATTGCACGCCGCCGTTCCAGTCGCGGGTGACGCCCAGGACTCCGGACCAGGCGTGGTCCACTTCGAGGTGGATGCCCGGGAAGAAGGACCGAAGCTTCGTGGAGATCAAGTCAACAGTTGACTGGGCTGTGGCACCGGCGCCGCCCGTTCCGGAGCCGTAGCGGTAGGGCCTTCCCCGGCCGCCAATGGCGATGCGTCCGTCCGCTGTCCGCTGCGAATAGATGAACGTGTGTGCGGAATCGCTGAGGCACTGAAGCCCGTTCCAGCCGATCTGCTGCCAGGCCTCGTCGGAGAGTGGCTTGGTCACGATCATCGAGGAGTTGATCGGTATCAAGGACCTGCTGCCCAGCAACTGACCGGAGTACCCTTCCGTGCAGATGAACGTTTTGGCCGCCGCGACCCGTCCATTGGCCAAGGTCAGGGTTTTGCCGTCGATGCTGGTTATCCGGCTGTTTTCGTAGATCGCCACCCCCATGGACGTCAGGGTGTCCGCCAGGCCGTAGACAAGTTTTGCCGGATGAATGCGGGCGCAGGGCTTGTAGAAGAGCCCGCCGTGGACGGTGGAAATGTTGATCCTGCTTTGGAATTCGTCCCGGTCGAGCAAGTGGACTTCGTCTTCGGTCAAGCCGTACTTCCAGTCGGCGTCACGCCGGGCTACCAGCCGGCCCAGCCCCGCCTTGGTGTGGGCAGCGACGAGCGCCCCGCCCTTGTGCTGGTCCGCGTCGATTCCCTCGGCCTGAAGGATATTAAGGACGGAGTCGACGCCGGTCACGAACTCCTGCTGCAATGCCCGGCTTGCGTCCAGCCCTTGTCCGGATGCGCGGGCGAAGGTGGCCCGATTTCCTGGGGGCATCGCCGAAAGCCAGCCGCCGTTTCGCCCGGAGGCTCCGTAGCCGATCTGTTCCGCCTCAAAAACCGCCACCGAGAGTGAGGGCTCGAGCTTCTTGGCGAAGTATGCCGCCCATAGGCCTGTGTAGCCACCGCCTATGATTGCCAGATCCACGGAGCCTTCGCCTTCGAAACGCGGGTACGTTGGCCGGTTTTCTGCGAGTCCGGCCATCCAGAAGCCGAGGTCTCCGTTTCGGGGTGTTGCTGTGAGGGCTTTCATCTTGTCCTACTTTGTGGGGAGTTGGTGAGCCAGTGGAAGGCGGTGCGATGCTTAGAAAGCGGTGTAACCGCCGTCGACGGGCAGTACAGCGCCCGTGATGTAGGACGATTCCGGGGACGCCATGAAAAGTATGGCGTCGGCAATTTCTTCCGGAGTGGCCAGGCGCCGGAGCGGGATCTGCCCCTCGCGTTCTGCCCGGTAGGCCTCGGGATCGGGCCTGCGCTGGAACGAGGCCTCGATGACGGGGGTGACGGTCAGTCCCGGCGCGACGACGTTGACGCGGATGTTGCGTGAGGCCCACTCGATTGCGGCTCCCTTGGCGAGCATGATGAGGCCGCCTTTTGCCGCGGAGTAAAGGACTTCATCGGGCTTGCCAACCATGCCCAGCCGTGAACTGACCAGGACGAACGAGCCTCCCGTAGCAGGCATCAACGGTGCAAAGTGCTTCATCATCAGGAAGGCACTGAGGAGGTTGCTGTGGAGCACATTCCTCGCATCCTCATACGCCATCTCCGTCAGCGGGGCCGCTTACCTGCAGACCATGGTTAAGGACGACGACGTCCACGGTGCCGAACGCTTCGGCGGCCTGGCGGGCGAGGCTTTCGACGAATGCCTCGTCATTGAGATCTCCAGGGACGTACACGTCATCGGTTTGGGCGCTGTCGAGTTGCTCCCTGCGGCCGGTGAGCAGCAGCCGGGCGCCTTCGCGGCGGAAGTGGGAACCCACTGCTTCCCCGATTCCGCTGCTGGCGCCGGTTATGACGGCAGTGGTCTTATCAAGTCTCATGATGGTCGTTCCTTGGTCGGTAAGTTGCTTGGTTGCGGGCTGGGGCGGACGTACGGTTCCCACGAATCAGCTCAGGAATCCGCGGGCATCCACCCGCCACCGTTCCAGCCATGTTCCCGTGCTGTCAGTAACGATGTACTCCTCGAAATTGACCACGACGGGGCAAACATGGTTCGGGACGATCGGGAGAACCTTGCCGACGCCGGGATGGAAATCGTCGGCAGGCAGGGGGAGGAAGCCGTGGTATTCGTTGAGCTTGGAGAGAACGGCCGACGTCCCGGGGACAGCGCCATAGCCGATCTGGGGACTGCCTTCCCGGCCTAGTGCCTTGGTGCCTACATCGAGAATGATCTGATCGGGAACCCAGTCACTGACCACTGTGCCGGCGACAAACAGGGCGATCTGGTCTTCGGTGCAGGCCCCGAGCCGCATGTTGTTCAAGTCATTGAACACGTATTCGCCGGGCCTGATCTCGGTAATCACGTTGCTCGTGGCGTACTCGATGGTGGGTGTTGAGCCGGCGCTGACGACGTCTGCGCTGATGCCCACAGCGCTGAAGCTCCGCACCGCTGTGGTGAGCGCGGCTTCCTGGTCCACGGCGGCGCGCTGGCGGGCGTCCGGGCTGGCGCTTCCATGACCTGGATAGGTGAAGACGCCCACCGGCACCAGTCCCCGCCTCCGGGCGGCGGCGGCAAGTTCGCCGGCGAACTCGGGTGGTGCGCCGGAACGACGCGCACCGCAGTCCACCTCGATGACAACCTGCAGCCGTTCGGCCTCGGATCCCATCGCATCAGCAAGGGCATCGATCGCCGCGAAATTGTCGACGCCGACCCGCAGCCGGGTGGTTACCGCAAGTTTGCGGATGCGAAGGCCTTTCGTTCCCGAAGGCCAGATGGGGTAGGCGATAAAGATATTGTCGAAGCCGGCTGCGGCGAAGACTTCGGCCTCACCAACATTGCCTGCGGTGATTCCCACAGCTCCGGCCTTGACCTGGCGACGGCCGATTTCGACGCATTTGTGCGTTTTTACATGCGGTCTGACATCAAGGTCCTGCTGGGCAGCAAAGGCCTGCATGCGGTCGATATTGTCCTGCATAACGTCGACCAGCACGATCGGCGCCGGGGTGTCGACCCGTTCGACCAGAGCGTTGAGTGCTCCCTGGATACGGTTCACGCTGTTCTCCTCATGAATTTACCGCCAACATGTCCGTGCCTAAGCGGCTGTGCAGATCATCTGGATCTCTACAGGAGTGTTGGCCGGCAGCCCGGCGACGCCGATTGCTGTGCGGGCGTGCCGGCCGTTCTCTCCCAACACTTCGATGAGCAATTCGCTGGCCGCGTTGGCGACCCGCGATTGCAGGCCGAAGTCCGGCGTGCTGGCCACGAACACCAGCATCTGCACGATCCGGACCCGGTCCAGGTCTCCTACCGCCTGCACAGCCGCGGCAAGGCAATTGAGCGCGGCATGGCGGGCGAGCTCCCGCGCTGTCTCCAGCCCCACGTCCCGGCCGACGACGCCTTGGCCCAGCAGGACGCCGTCCTTGTATGGCAGTTGGCCAGCGATGTGGATGCTGGAACCCACCGCGCGGTGGTCCACGTAGTAAGGGCTATCAGCAAGGGTTGGAAGCTCCAGGCCCATGGCCCGGAGTCGATCCAAAGCCGAGCCCGCCGTAGTGACGCTCATCTGTAAACGAGTCCTTCTTAGGAAGCAGCAGGACGCGGAAGGCCGAAGAGGACGGGGAGCTCGGCAATGTCGGTGATCCGCTCGTAGCCGAGCCAGTGCTCGTCGTGTTCGAAGCCGCGATCTACATACACCTTGTTCTTGATGCCCAAGGTGGCTGCGGACCGCAGGTCGTACATCGGGCTCGCGGAGACGTGCACAATCTCGTCGGGCGTGACGCCAAGCTTGTCGAACATGTACTCAAACGCTCCGAGACGGGGTTTGTACATGCCCATCTGCTCGGCGCTGATGACGCTAGCGAACGGAGCTTGGAGGTTTTCCGAAAGCCGCTCAGCATGCGCGGTGTCGCTGTTGGTGATGATGACCAGGGGGACTGCCTCGGCCAGGCGGTTCAGGGCCTCGGTCACGCCCGGGTACGGGCCCCACGTGGGGACAATTTCGTAAACCGCCCTTGCGTCGGCCGCGCGGTATTCAAGGCCGAGCCTGCGTGAGGCGCGTTCCATGGAGTTGGCGATGATTTGGTGGAAGGGCTTGTAATCGCCCATGCACTCATCGATCCGATATGCCTTGGTGGCCTGCAGGTATTCATCGGCGAGCTCCGCCGGCAGGCGTTCGCCCAGGACCGCACGGGTCGCGTCGGCGATAGCGAACTTGATCAGTGTTCCGTTCATGTCGAACGTTGCGAACTTCGGCTTGATGTCGAATGCCATTTTTTCCTCCAGTTTGATTTTGTTTGGTCTCGTCGATTGTCGACGAGAGCACGTTGAGAAGTACCGTCGATTGTCGACAATACTCGGGTTGGTTGTAGATTGTCAACGGATTGGTCCCGAAAAGTGCTGGGCCTATTCAACTAGGATTTGCTGATGACCGGAGAAATCATTGATGAGCGCTTTAACGATTCAGCACTGAACCCTGCCCTTTGGGTTGAGCACTACCTTCCCCAATGGACCGAGCCGGACCGGTCCCGGGCCCGCTACGATTTCGACGTTGACGGATTGCGGTTGCGTATTGATGCCGACCAGCCTGCCTGGCGTGAAGCCGACGGTCCCTTTCGGGTCAGTAATCTCCAAACGGGAACCTTCTCCGGGGGCCTCGGGACCACGCGGGGAACACACCGCCACCGACTCGATGGACTGCAGGTGGTGACTCCCCAGCCGACACGCCGGTTATGGACCCCAGTCACGGGAGAGGTCCAGGTAAGGGTGAGCGCAAGCGCGGACCCGACCTGCATGCTCGCAATATGGTTGGTGGGATTTGAAGAGTCCAGTCCGGCCCGACTCCGGGGAGTTGTGCATCGCTGAACTTTTCGGTGACAAGATCGCGCCAGACAGCAGCACTGTTCGAGTCGGGATCAAGGCACACCACGATCCCCGGCTGACCACCGACGTCCGGGACATCCAGCTGCCCATTGATGCCACCACGCCGCACACATACGGTGTGCGCTGGTCCGGGACCGGGGCGGAGTTCTCCGTTGACGGGCACGTCATCATGTCCAGCCCACAGGGTCTCGCCTACGAGCAGCAATTGATGATTGATCTCTTTGAATTCCCCGCTACGGAGCATCGCGAAGCAGAAAACTATCCAAAGACCGCGCGGGTTCATTCCGTGGTTGCTACTGGGCTTCGAGCATAGATTCCCGGAGCCGGGACTGGACCAACGCCAGTCCCGCATAGGCCGCTCCCTGGGCCACCGAGAGTCCGACAACTTGCGGCACCACGGTGATCCCAGGGACTACCGGAAGGATTTGTGCCAGACGCCTGAGTGCCTCAGGACGGACTTCGTCCACGAGCGGACTCAGGCGGCCCACGAAATATACGGACTCCGGGTCAAGCGTCACGGCAACGGCACCGACGGCGGCGACCACCGCCGTCGTAAATGCCTCAAGCACCTCCGCGCGGGACGCCGCATCCTTCGGTTGGGACCAGAGCGCTTGGATTTCGTCCAGGTCCAGTCCCCGTCCACTGGCGAATTGGAGGAGTCCCTTTGTGCTTAACAGTCCCTCGAGTGTCTCGTTGCCAACACCGGCGAACAGAACCTCACCAAGGTGGCCGAAAGCCGAAGTCCGGCCCTGTGCGATTTCATGATCAGTGCAACTGGCGAAGCTCAGCTCCGTACTCAGCATGAAGAGAACAGCGTTTCCTATGGTCGCGTCACCCTTCAGGATCCCCCGGAGGGATGCGCTGGCATCGCTCTCAAGCACCACGGGAGCCTTCAATCGATCTTCAATCGTCTTTTGAAGAATTGCCGTACCCGTCCGAATACGGCCAGGCAGGGCGGCGACGATTTGGCGCAGTGGCCCCTCGGCGGAATCGCTGGTATCCACAATCAGGTCCAGCAACCACCCGGTAATGGCTTCTTCATCGCCGCCCTCCAAGCTGGGCACGATCACGTGCCTGACCTCGCGGCCCCGCAGGTCCGTCACCAGGACGCAAGTGGTCCGTGCTCCGAACGAAATGCCCACAACATGCCCCGCCGTGCCGGGCACATCCAGATAGGTGGAGGGCCGGCCACGACGCGCAACCGCATTGACTCCCTGTTCGACGACTAGACCGTCGTAACGAAGCTCATCCACCTTCCGGGATACCGTGGCCTGGCTTAATCGTGTCAGCTCGATGAGCCTGGTACGCGTCAAGGGCGCCTCTGAAAGGACAGCATCAAGAACCCAAGCCTTGGTGTGGTCCCTTGCGGTGGGATTGGTACGCATAGCACAACCTTAATGAGATATCAGAGCGAAGCCGGGACGTGAGGGGGCCGGTACTAGCGGATCTTGGCCTCAGTAATAGCCGATTCTCCCAGGCCCCAGTAGTCCAGGGACTTCTTGTATTCGGGGGATTCCAGAACGGATTGGATTGCTTTCTGGAGTGCCGGGGTCAGGGGGGACCCCTTCTTCACGCCCATGGCGACATTGGTGTCAGTGCGCGTATCCATGCGCGGCTGCAAGGTGGTGAAGTGGTTGGGCTGCTGATCGTTGGCCCACGCCAGGGCACTGGCATCGTAAAACACAGCGTCGATCCGCTTGGAGTCCAGTTGTGTCAGGGCTTCCTGGACGTTGGGCAGGGTGATGGCGTTGATGGCGGGCTTGCCCTGGGAGGTGCAGGTCCACTCAGAGACATTGGGCAGGTGCTTCAGTTGCTGTGTTGAGCCCTTGGTCACGCCAACGTTCTTGCCACAGAGCGTGTCATTGGTGAGGTTGAGCGGGTTGTCCTTCGCTACGGCTACGGCCGAGCCTCCCTTGAGATAGTTGATCATGTCCAGCACCTTCAGCCGCTCGGCTGTAGCGGACATGGTGGTGGCGGTGAAGTCGAAGCGGCCGCCGTCGATGCCGGGGATGATCGTGTCGAACGCCGTGTTCTCGAACTTCAGCTTCAGGCCCCAGCTTCTTTGCTACCAGGCGGGCAAGGTCCGGGTTCACGCCAATGGGGGTTTTGTTGTCCTCGGCGAGGAACGTCATCGGCGGTGAGCTTAGGTCCATCGCGACCGTCAGCTCGCCCTTGTCCTTGATTGCCTTCGGCAGCAACGCCACCGCGTCTGCGTCCGGCTGGACACCCTCTGAGATGTCACGGGTGTTCTGTGTCTTCGGAATCTCCGTCGCTTCAGTCCCTGTTGCGGCGCCACCGCATGCAGTCAGGGCCAACAGGACAGCGAGCCCCGCAGCAGCTGTTTGGATCTTGTGTGTCGTCTTCATGGTGCAACCTTTCAAGTGATTTCGGCTGGTGTAATACACAGAGTGCTTTCACGGTGGAAGGCACAATCCCCAAGCATTTGGTGGGAGCGCCAGGCTGGCCTGTTTGTTGCGCCCCTGTTTGTTGTTGCGACCTAGCGCAGAGCCTTGAAGGCACGGCCCATTCCTTCGAGCAGGCGATCGGCATCGTCACTGGAAAAGGGCATTGGCGGACGGATTTTCAGGACGTTGCCCTGGGCTCCGCAAGCCGAGATCAGGATCCGGTCCTGCCGGAGGGCATTGACTATGCCGGCGGCAGCCTCCCCATTGGGTGCGAGGGTGGATCGATCGGTCACGAGGTCGACGCCGATGAAGAAGCCGCTTCCACGTACCTCTGCCACCTGGTCCAGATTCCGGGTGAGGTCCTCCAGGCCAGTGAGGATCTTTCCGCCAACCTTCAAGGCGTTCTCCATGAGTGATTCGTCCCGGATGACGTCCAGGACGGCCTGGGCCGCCGCTATGGCTACTGAATTTCCGCCGAAGGTGTTGAAGTAGCGGATGTTCCTGCCGAACTCCTGCAGCAAGTCGGGCTTGAAGATTGCTGCCGCGACGGGAATGCCGTTACCCATGGGCTTGCCGATGGTCACGATGTCGGGGACGATTCCGTGGCGCTGGAAGCCCCACCATTCCTCACCGGTACGGCCGAATCCTGGCTGTACCTCGTCTGCAATGTACAGGCCGCCCACGGCATGGATCTCTTCGATGATGGGGCGGAGGAAGCCTGTCGGGCCAGCGAAGACGCCGTCGGAGGAGAAGATGCTGTCGGCGATGAAAGCAGCCACTCCGATGCCGTGCCGGTGAAGGTCTGCGATGGCTGCACGCACCTGGCTACGCAGGTGATCCTGCAGCGAGCCTTGATCGGATGAGTAGCGCAGGGCGTCGGGGGCGTCGATGACCCGCACGTTCGCACCCAGGGGCACACCCTTGCCCAATGAAGGTGAGAACGACGAGACCTCGGCAGTAAGGCCGTGGTATGCGCCGGCGGTGACGATGATGCCTTGCTGTCCGGTCACATATTTTGCGACGCGCATCGCGAGGTCGTTGGCTTCAGATCCAGTACAAGTGAACATGACATGGCCAAGCTCGGCGGGGAACGTTGAAAGCAGCTGTTCCGAGTAATCCAGGATGGATTCCTGGACGTAGCGGGTGTTGGTGTTCAGCGTCTGCATCTGCTGGTGGACAGCCTCAATGACACGCGGGTGGCCGTGACCTACAGAGGGAACGTTGTTGTAGACGTCGAGATATTCATTGCCGTCCCGGTCAAACAACGTGACACCCTTGCCCCGAACGATTTCCAGGGGCTCGTCGTAGAACAGTCTGTAGCCGGGCCCCAGACTCTTGTCCCGGCGTCGAATGCTCTTCTGTATCTGGTCCGGGAGCTCGTCCAGGCGGCTGGGATCGAAGCCATTGATCATGGCCCGGGAGGGCTTGCGGATTGGGGAAGTGCCCATGTTTTCTCCTGGAAGCTAAGGGGTCGGTTCAAGGTGTGAAGAAAGTTCTGGTGCCGGGGCCGCGGCGGTGGACGCGAGCCGGTCCCAGTCCGGCTTTGAGTGGGAGAGGAGATAGTCGCGCCTTTGCGGCAACTGGCTTGCGCGCCATTGGGTTATCAGGGCCCGCAGCAGCAGGCGCGCCTGGGCAGAGACGACCAGGGCTTCCAACTCCTGCCCCGGCAGGGGGCGGATGCTTCGATAACCGTTCATGACGTGGAGTGCTTGCTCCCAGGGGCTGGCCGGGTCGGCACCCAGGAGATTGGCCATGGTGACGCTGATGTCGAAGATGACAGGCGTTCGGACGACGTCCCCGAAGTCGATAATCCCGGTGACGTAATCAGGCCTGCCGGGATTGACGAGGACATTGAACGGACTGAAATCCCCGTGGACAACCTGGGACGCCAGCGTGCCGAGGAGCGGAACCACCTTTTCGTCGAACTGATCGAAAATGTCCTCCGCGAGAACGCGCTTTTCCTTCTCATCGACATAGTCAAGAAGGGGGCGCATCCGGTGGAAATGCTTAAGGTCCCAGAGCAGCAAACGGTCCGCGCGGGGATGTTCGAAATCCTGCAACGCAATCCCCAGGCGGGCCAGGCTTGAGCCCACCAATCGCAACTGGCCAGCGGACGCGTCCTGATTGGCCAGCAGGTCCCCGGGCAGGAACCGCATCACCCGCAATACCCGGTCGAAGGCTCCGGTAGGCGCCGAAATGAGGACCTGCGGCTCTCCGCCAAGGCTCCTGACAAGACGCTGGACTGGAAGTTCGGGGGCAGTCCGTTCCAAATGCTCCATGCAGGGCCGTTTGAAGGTGGACGATCACTGGGTCCTCATCCGAGGGAGAGATCTTCACCAGATACGTTTCGTCCCCGTCCCGGAGCCGGAAAGTCTCGTCCTTCTCGGTGGGAATCCTAACCAGCGTTCCCTTCAGGCCGTAGAACTGTTCAAGCAGCTCCAGGACGGCGGGGTCAGCGAGCTGCGGATGTTCCGCCAGGAGTCCACTCTCTGATGCCACTGCTTGGATAAAAGCAGAATCGCTCATTTCACCCTTTCATCGACGGAGAGCCGGCAAGCGGTTTAGAGGCCGAGGTGCTTGTTGATCTCGTCCAGGGACTTAACGCTCTTGTAGTCGTAGCCGCCGGTGATGGGGTCGTAGCCGCGGTCCAGAACCCAAAGGTTGCGGAAGCCCATGTCGTGCATCGGGTGCATGTCGTACCGCGTGTGCGAGGCGATGTGAAGGAAATCTTCCGGCTTGGCGTTCAGGGTATCGAGCATGTACTCAAAGGCTTGGTACCGCGGCTTGTAGGCCTGGGCCTGTTCGGCGGTCAGCACGGCATGGAAGTCAGCACCGAGCTTGGGGATGCTGATCTCCAGGAAGCTGTCGTCGGCGTTGGATAGGGCAACCAGCTTGTAGTTGTCGCCCATGAGCTTAAGCGGCGCCGGCACGTCGTCGTGGGCGTCAAAACCGCGTACAGCGTCAGCGAACTCTGCCCCTGCGCCCGGGGTTGGGCCTATGCCAAAAAACTTGCAGACCCGGTCGAAGGAATTCTGAAGGATCTGCTCGTACGGCTTGTAGTCGCCAAGAACCTCGTCGAAGCGGTATCCGCGGAAAACCTTCTTGAACGCAGGCCACTGCTCTTCAGGCAAACGGCCCGCGAGCAGGCGGCGGGTAGTGGAGTCGGTATCCCAGTTGATCAGTGTGCCGTAGATGTCAAAGGAGATGTACTTCGGGCGGGAGTCTGTAGTGGCCATGGTGGGTCCTTTCAGTGGAGGTCCAGCGGGAGGGGCCGCTCGCTCGCTTCGGGCAATGGGCCTTCTGATGCGAGCGAGTGGAGGTTTTTCATTCACTATGAATCTAAATCGGCCACTGTCAATTGTCAACAATTTCTTCGAGATTTGTTGAGCGTCTCAGCGCCAGAGCATCGCCACTGAACGTCACACAACCCGGCACATCCAAATCCAGCCAAGCAACGTCCTACCCTTGGATCGTGACTTTTTCCAAGATCCGCACGGCCGCCGCGAACTCCCTCGCCGCCGCTGGTCTCCTGATTACCCTCGCTGCCTGTTCCACGCCGGCCGCCACCCAGCCAAGCGCCTCCGCCCCCGCCTCTGAAGCAAGCGCTTCAGCTACTGCTGCCGGGCCCTGCAGCGGCGTGAAGGTCATTGTCGATTCCGGCGCCCTGAAGCAACCCGCCGCCGAGAAGACCGTTTGCGTGGCAGTGGATGCGCCGACGACCGCTGCCAAAGTGCTCGATGAGGCCAAGGTGAAGACCGAAGGCACCACCCAGTACCCCACCGAACTGGTGTGCCGGGTCAACGGCGTGCCGGCTGCCGACTTCGACATCACCCACAAGGGCGGCACATACCGCGAAGAATGCAGCAAGATGCCCGCGGCCTTTGCCTACTGGTCCATTTGGGTCAAGCCCGCCTCCGGTGACTGGGCCTACGCCCAGGAAGGCCTCGCCACCCAACAGGTGAAGCCAGGCGAGAGCCTCGAACTGCTGTACACCATCGACGGCGCACCGGCCGCACCCAAGGCATGACCTTTCGACCCGCGCCGTTACGCGCTGCCGCGGCGCTTGCCGTCGTGTTCATAGCGGCGCGGGTCATCTACCGCATCCTTTTCAACGGCGCGGGCACCGTTGGGCCCGTGCTGCTGGAGTTGCCGTCAGTGCGGCTGCCCGCCCCATACGCCCACGTGGTCTTCCTCGGCCCAGTAACATCGCCTGGTCTGTGGGAGGCGGTTGCTTCAGCCCTGCCGATTGCCGGGATCATCTTCGCCTTCGGACTGCTCAACTCCTTCGTGGACGTGGCAAGGGGCTTCATGCGGCTGGCCCGCGGCGGTCCATTCCAGGGCATAGCCCGCACACTCGTGGTGGCTTGGGCTGCGCTCCCCGCGCTCGCCGACGCCGTTGCCTCCGTCCGCTTGGCCTTCCGGCTGCGGGGTGAACGCCTGGGCCCGCGAGCCCTGGTTCCCGTACTTGAGCGAACTCTTGAGCACGCCAGCCGGGTGGCCGCAGCCTTGGAATTGCGCGGCTTCGGGAGCAAGGCGGCTCACCAACCCGCCAGCGATCCCGGGTTGCCCCTTGAGATCAGGAACGCCCAATTCCGCATCGGTGATACGCGGCTGCAGGTCGAAAACTTCAAGCCAGACCCCGGGACAGTAACGGTAATTACCGGACCCACCGGCTCCGGTAAGTCCACCATCCTGCGGGGTGTAGCGGGACTGCTTTCACACGTCGACGGCGGAGAACTCACTGGCACGGTCCGTGTCGCCGGAGTGGACCGTGCCGGAGCACCGCCGCGCGATACTGCCGGCGTCGTAGGCGTTGTCCTGCAAAACCCGCGCGCGGCCTTCGCCAGCACCCGCGTACGAGACGAAATCTCGCTTTCCCTTGAACTGCGCGGCGTTGCACCCGCCATCGCCAGGGCCCGCACGGTGGAGGTCGCGGAGTGGATTGGAGTGTCTGCGCTCCTGGACCGGAACCTCAACTCCCTCTCGGCCGGCGAAGCAACGCTTGTGGCAATCGCCGCCGCCGTGGTGGAGCGCCCGGCCCTGCTCCTGGTTGACGAGCCGCTTGCTGACCTCGACACCACGGCCCGCGCCCGCGTCATAGCCGTACTCGACACCCTCGCCCATGGATCCGGCATCTGCATCATTGTGGCTGAGCATCGGGCGGAGCCGCTGTTGCCTGTCGCCGATTCGTGGTGGAGGATTCACGACGGCGGCTTGGTAGCAGGCCCCGCGCCAGCACCTTCGCGCCCGGGTGGGATCCCCCCGGCGCCGGCGTCCGCACCGTTACCGGAACACCCGCCCGTGCTGACTGCGGCCAAGCTCGCGGTGCACCGTAACGGCAAGCCGCTCGTCCGCGAAGCTTCCCTGGCCCTCGGCCGTGGGGAAGTGGTTGCCTTGTTCGGACCCAACGGGGCCGGGAAGTCCTCGCTCCTGGTGGCCATCGCGCTCGGAGAAGGAACCAGCGGCACTGTCGACGGCGGCCGGGTCGCCTTGGTTCCGGACGCCTCTGACGACCTTTTCACGCGGGACACGGTGGCTGCCGAACTCCGGGCGGCAGATCGACGCGAAGCGCGCGCCCGGCGTAAATCAGGCGGGAATGGCTCGGACAGGACCGTGTCAGAACCGGCAGCGGCACGCCTGGCCCGATTGCGTGGTGACGTCCGGATTCCGATAGGAAACGAGCACCCGCGGGACCTGTCGGCCGGAGAGCGCCGTATCCTCGCCATCGCCCTGCAGACCGCCGATGATCCCCAGGTCCTCCTTATTGATGAGCCCACCCGTGGGCTCGATCCGGAGGCCCGCGCAGGAGTCTCGGCCGCCTTGCTCGCATTGGCGGACACCGGCGCGGCCGTCCTGATCGCCACGCATGACCTCGATTTCGCCCACCGCCTGGGCGCCCGGATCGTGCAGATGGACGACGGCGTGGCGCCGGCCCCCCAAACCGAAGCCGTACTCCCATCCGATAGCGACGCCGGCCCGGCGACCTCCACACCCACGGCAGCAGAGCAGCCCGGAGCCATCGGGAACGTTGAGGTCTCCCAGTTCATCGACGGGGCAAAAGACACCCGACCGGCAAATGCTGCTACCCCAAAGAGGGCTCACCACCTCCGTTTGCCACGGGCCCTTGGAGATCGCGATTCTCGCGGCTGCCAACGTTTTGGCCCTGGGCGCGTTCTGCTGGCCATTGCTAGCCGCCGCCCTGCCCGAGGATGCGGCTGCGGCCGTGCCTTTCGCCGCCCTGGCGATTGCACCCCTTGCCGTTGTCGGCATTATCGTGGCCCTGGACGGCTCGGTCCGTTCCGCACACACCGTTGCCCTGCTGGGCGTTCTGGCTGCCGTCGGTTCGGCAGTTCGCGTGGCGAGCACCGGCGTCGGGGGAGTCGAAGCAGTGTTCATCCTGCTGATCCTGGCCGGCCGCGCCTTCGGTGCCAGATTCGGAATGCTCCTTGGCGCGGCCACGATCGCGGTCTCCAGTGCACTGTGGAGCGGCCTAGGCCCTTGGTCGCCGTTCCAGATCTTCGCCTGCGCATGGGTGGCGGCGGGGGCGGGCCTGTTGCCGCGCAGGGTTCGCGGACGAGCTGAACTATGGATGCTTTGCGGCTATGGCGTCGTGGCGTCCTACGTTTTCGGTCTGCTCACCAACCTGTGGTTCTGGCCGTTCGCCGTCGGTGCCGGAACCGGCATTTCCTACGTGCCCGGCGCCCCACTGGCCACCAACCTCAGCAGCTTCCTGCTCTACTCCCTTTTGACCTCGACGGCGGGATGGGACACCCTGCGTGCCATCACTACCATCATCGGAATCTTTGCGGTGGGACGGGCCATCCTCGCCGCTTTCAGGCGGGCGAAGCCGGTCTCCGGCCCGGGCGTTCGAACTACCCGGGCTGAGGACGCGGGGTCCAGGAACACGGGCATGAAGAATGACCGTCCCCAACGTCCGCAACCCAAAGGCCCGCACCAACTCACACCTTGAAGTACTTGGCCTCCGGGTGGTGGAACACGAAAGCATCCGTTGACTGCTCCGGGTGGAGCATGAGTTCATCGCTGAGGATCACGCCCATCCGTTCGGGCTTCAGCAACTCCGTGACCTTGCGGCGGTCCTCCATGTCCGGGCAGGCCGGATATCCCAGGGAGAAGCGTGCACCGCGGTAGTCGAGCTTGAAGTAACCGGCTTTGTCCTTCGGCTCTTCGGCCGCGAAACCCAGCTCGGAACGGATCCGCGCGTGCCAGAATTCAGCCAGTGCCTCGGTGAGCTGCATGACCAGGCCATTGAGCTCGTAATAGTCGCGGTAGTGGTTTCCCGCGAACAGCTTGGAAGTCACTTCTTCGATCTTCGAGCCGGCGGTGACCAGCTGGATCGGCAGGACATCGATCTGGCCCGATTCCCGGGAGCGCACGAAGTCAGCAAGGCACAAGTGCCGGTCCCGCCGCTGGCGTGGGAAGTCGAAGCGCAGGCGCTCGGTGCCGATGGGTCCGGCTGAACCACCATCGGGGGCGAGCAGACCGGGGATGCCGAGGACGCCGTCGTGGTCCTCACCGTGGTGCAGCACCACCACCTGTTCGCCCTCGGACACAACGGGGAAATAGCCGTAGGCGACCGAAGCGTCGAGCATTCCCTCGGCGAGGATCCGGTCCAGCCAGTACCGCAGACGGGGCCGGCCTTCAAGTTCCACCAGTTCGTCGTAGGAGGCACCGTCGTCGCCGCGCCCAGGTTTGAGCCCCCACTGGCCCATGAAGGTTGCGCGCTCATCGAGCAAAGCAGCATAGTCGTGCAACGCGACGCCGCGCACAATCCGCGTGCCCCAGAATGGGGGAGCGGGGACAGGGTTTTCGGCGGTGACGTCGGACCGGCCGGGCATTGCCTCCGGTTCGGTCACCGTGAACTTCGGGCCACTCTTGTGGATCCGCTTCTTCAGTGGCGGAAGGCCCACCGCGTCAGGGTCAGCGCCGCGGGCCACCTGCACCAACGGTTCCATGAGGGAGAGGCCCTCAAAAGCGTCCTTGGCATACCTGACGGTGCCTTCGAACTGCTCTGCCAGGTCCTGCTCCACGTAGGCGCGCGTCAGTGCCGCACCGCCGAGGATGATCGGCCACTTTTTCGCCAGGCCCCGGGACTGGAGCTCGGCAAGGTTTTCCTTCATCACGACCGTGGACTTCACCAGCAGGCCAGACATCCCGATCACGTCGGCGTCATGCTCCTCCGCAGCGGCAATGATCTCGGCGATTCCCTGTTTGATGCCGATGTTGACCACTTTGTAGCCGTTGTTGGTGAGGATGATGTCCACGAGATTCTTGCCAATATCGTGCACGTCGCCGCGAACGGTGGCGATCACCATGGTGCCCTTGCCCGATGAATCCGACTTCTCCATGTGCGGCTCAAGCAGTGCGACCGCGTTCTTCATCACCTCAGCGGATTGCAGCACAAACGGAAGCTGCATCTCGCCGGCGCCGAAGCGCTCACCAACAACCTTCATGCCCTCCAGCAGTTGGTCGTTGATGATGCCCAGCGGGGTCATGCCTTCGCTGCGTGCGAGGTCGAGGTCCTCTTCGAGGCCCTTGCCTTCACCGTCGATGATGCGCCGCTGCAGGCGTTCGCCGGTGGGCAGTGCAGCGAGTTCCGCGGCGCGCTGGTCCTTGAGCGCGGCGCTGTCCACGCCCGCGAACAGGTCAAGCATGACGGCCAAGGGGTCATGGGTGACGTTGCCGTAGGCGTCGTACTCGCGGCGGTCCCACACGAGGTCCAGGGCCACCTTGCGCTGTTCGTCCGGCAGCGATGCAAGCGGGACGATCTTCGCGGCGTCGATGATGCCGCTGGACAGGCCCGCCTGGACGGCCTCGTGCAGGAATACCGAGTTCAGCACCATACGCGCGGCAGGGTTAAGGCCAAAGGACACGTTCGAGACGCCGAGGGTGGTCTGGATGCCGGGATACTTCGTGGTGATCTGGCGGATGGCCTCAATGGTTGCGATGGCGTCCCGACGGGTTTCTTCCTGGCCCGTGGCGATGGGGAACGTCAGGGCGTCCACGATGATGTCCTCGACGCGCATTCCCCATTCGCCCACCAACGCGTCTACGAGGCGGGAAGCGATGGCCACCTTGCCTTCGGTGGTGCGGGCCCTGGCCCTGTTCGTCGATTGTCAGGGCAATCACGGCCGTGCCGTGTTCCTTCACAAGCGGCATGATGCGCGCAAAGCGGCTGTCGGGGCCGTCGCCGTCTTCATAGTTGACGGAGTTGACCACGGGGCGGCCGCCGATGTGCTCAAGTCCGGCCTGCAGCACAGGCGGCTCTGTGGAGTCGATGACCAACGGGAGGGTAGAGGCCGACGCGAAACGCGAGACGATCTCCTTGATGTCCGCAACGCCGTCGCGCCCCACATAATCGATGCAAACATCGAGCAGGTGCGCGCCGACCCGGACCTGCTCGCGGGCAATATCCACGCAGTCGTCCCAGCGCTCTTCCAGCATTGCCTGGCGGAACGCCTTGGAACCGTTGGCGTTGGTGCGCTCACCAATGGCAAGGTAAGCGGACTCTTGGTCGAACGGAACGTGGTGGTAGAGGGACGCGACGCCGGCCTCCCGCTCGGTGGGGACCCGGCCGCCGGCGCTTTTCGTGCCGCCGGTGACGGTCCCGGCGTCGGGCGTGTTGACGTTGCTGCGGAAGGGCTCAAGACGTTCGACGACGGCGGCCATGTGCTCCGGCGTCGTACCGCAACAGCCGCCCACCAGGCCCAAGCCGAATTCACGCACGAACTGCTCGTGCGCAGTGGCGAGTTCCGCGGGGGAGAGCGGATAGTGCGCGCCGTTCGCGCCGAGGATCGGCAGCCCGGCGTTGGGCATGCAGGCGATCGCCACGGAGGACTGCTTGGAGAGGTGCCGCAGGTGCTCGCTCATCTCATCCGGACCCGTGGCACAGTTCAGGCCGATGGCATCGACGCCCAACGGCTCCAAGGCGGTGAGTGCAGCGCCGATTTCGGAACCCATCAACATGGTTCCCGTGGTCTCCACCGTCACCTCAACAAAGATAGGGAGGCGGACGCCGCGGGAAACGATCGCCTGCTTGCAACCGTTCACGGCGGCCTTCGTCTGCAGGAGGTCCTGGCTCGTTTCGATGAGGAATGCGTCGGCTCCGCCGTCGATGAGGCCCTCGGCCTGCAGGGCAAAGGTCTTCTTGAGGTAGTCGTAGCTTGTGTGGCCGAGGCTGGGGAGCTTGGTGCCCGGACCCATGGACCCCAGGACCCAGCGCTCGCGGCCGTCCGTCGCTTCAGCTGCCTCGGCGCGTTCGCGGGCGATTTTCGCTCCCTTGTACGCCAGCTCCGCGATGCGGTCATCGATGCCGTAGTCCGAGAGGTTGGACCAGTTCGCGCCGAAAGTATTGGTTTCCACGGCGTCGATGCCCACGGCAAAGTAGGCGTCGTGAATGTCGGCGACGACGTCCGGGCGGGTGTCGTTGAGGATTTCGTTGCAGCCTTCAAGATTTTGGAAGTCCGTGTCCAGGGACAGTTCCCGGTCTTGCAGCATGGTGCCCATCGCGCCATCGGCGATGACGACGCGCTGGTTCACCGCATCAAGAAGGGACTGGGAACGGCCAGGGCGGGGGACGGAATCAATGTCAAGGGCAAAACGGGCCATATAGACAGAGTACGGGTGGGGTGTGACACAGCACGGAGTGTTTCCGTGTACTACGACGGCGGGTGGTTGCCTTTCTCGGCGGGCCGGTGCCCGAGCCTGGCGTCCACGCTAGCCACCAATGAACCCGATGCGTCAGACGCCAACTGCAGACAACACGAAGCAGCCACCCTGCCGCCGAAGGGTGGCTGCCTACGTCAAACGGATTCGTCTATCTGTACCTATCCTACGGTGCGGCTTTGCCGACTGTGCGTTGACTGATGACAGTCGTGCCGTCTTCAGCGTAGAGCTTCAAGACGCGGCCAGCGCCGTCCTTCCGAGCATTCTGCATCTGAATGGCTTCTTCCGGCGACTTAGGTGTTCCCTGATCCAGATCAGCCTTCTTTAGATAGCCGATCTTTCCGTCGTCCCCGACGGATCTGATGAGATCTGGTTCGTCGGCCGGTGTCCGCGCCTCCATTGCGGACCCGTAGGTCTCACCTCGCGCGTTCTTGGGGAAGTCCACCTTGTCTCCTTGTTCAATTTGGACAGTCGGTGCCCCGGCATTTGCCGTGGTGATGGCAAACCCGACAACACCGCCGATTGCAATAGCGATGGTAGTGGCCGCGACGCCAAAGGCCTTGCGATGCTGAGTAAATGATTTCATGCCTAGAGTCCCCCGTAGGCTGCCGGTGTCCAGTGAGTGTAGTAGTAGTTGTAGCCGTTGCCGTTCCAGGCACCGACGACTCCATAGGACTGGTAGGCCCCATAGCCGCATGAAAGCCACACACCGTTATCAAGCTGGTGGGCGACTATGTCGTTGTAAACATCCCACCCCTCATCGCAGAAGTTTCCACCAATAAAGGCACGGCCGCGTGCATAAATCCAGCCGACGGGGACGTCACCTCCTTGGGCGTAAATAAAGGATGCCGCCTTCCCGCGACCGCCGTCCCACGTGGTATCAAGCGCGGCCAACGTTTGGTATGTCCTCCCACCGGTCGAGAACTGGCCGATTAGACTCTGCGTATTCGTGGCGTATGCGGCGCCCGCACCGAATCCGAGCGTGCCCCCCAGCAGGACAGCTATCACAGAAGCTTTTGTGAAAGCCTTCAATCCGCGTTTTGGGCGCTGACCTACACCTTGAGATTTTCGTGCTGAATCAATAGTCATGTGTTACCCGTTCCCCCCGAACAGTCGAACTAGGGATTGCGCAAATATACTCACGAACTCACCAACTGATGGTGTAGCCATAGTTCTTAATGGAAGTGGCCCTATCGCTCATGCTGTCTAGCCTTTTCATCTGTTTCCCCAATCTAAAGTGACCCAGTTCAGTGGCGCGCTTGCCAGCGAACAGAAGGGTTGCCCGGTTGAAACACAGCTTCACGAATATCTAGTGCGCGGAGCGCCGAAACGTGACGCGAGTCTCGTCTATGGTCGGCTTCAAACCAGGGCGGTTATCCACATGCTCCAAGGAACCCGTTGCCACCCATGCGCCCTGATGGTTCGATGGGGTTCATGGCTACCGCAGATACCGCAGAAAGTTATGTCCTGGCGATTGGGACCAAGAAGGGTTTGTGGCTGGCAACCAGCCCGGATCGCAAGGAGTGGTCCCTCTCCGGCCCGCACTTCCTGATGAGCGAGATCCCCAGCATCGGGATAGACACCAGGGACGGCAAGACCAGGATCATGGTGGGGGTGCGTTCGGAGCACTGGGGACCCACCGTCGCCCATTCCGATGACCTGGGCGCCACCTGGACCGAGCCCGAGCAGGGCGCCATCAAGTTCCCGGACGGTGCAGACGCTGCCTTGGAACGCATCTGGCAGATCTACCCGGACACCGAGTCCCGCCCTGGCGTGGTCTGGGCCGGGTGCGAACCGATTTCAGTGTGGAAATCAACCGACGGCGGCGAGCACTTTGAGTTGAACCGCGGGCTCTGGGACCACCCCCACCGCAGCGAGTGGGGTGCGGGGTACGGTGGCGCGGCGGCCCACTCGATCGTGGTGGATCCGTCCGGCGAGAAGGTCCATGTAGCTATGAGCACGGGCGGCGTTTACAGATCGCTCGACGGCGGGACCTCCTGGGAGCCCCGCAACAAGGGAATCTCGGCCTACTTCATGCCTGATCCCAATCCCGAGTTTGGCCAGTGCGTTCACAAGATTGCTGCGGATGCCGCCGTCGAGGGCCGTTTGTACGCGCAGAACCACCATGGCGTGTACCGCACGGACGATGACGGCGAGAACTGGAACTCCATCGCAGAGGGACTGCCCGCGGATTTTGGTTTCGTGATGCTGACCCATCCCCGGCGCGAGGGCACAGCCTGGGTCATCCCACTGAAGGCCGACGGCGAACGCATCCCACCGGACGGCAAGCTCAGCGTGCACCGCACCGAGGATGCCGGCGGAACGTGGAGAGAGCTTCACACCGGTCTGCCGGACCACGAATACAACGCTGTGCTTCGCGATGCCGCATCCGTGGACACTGCCGAACCGACTGGCGTGTACTTCGGAACCCGCGGCGGGGATGTCTACGCCAGCGCCGACGAGGGCGAGACCTTTACTGAAGTGGCCTCGCACTTGCCGGACGTACTGTGCGTGCGTGCCGCCGTCGTCGTGGTTGGAAGCCGCAGTGGCGGGGCGCGGGAAGAATCAGCCAGCGCTCCGGTGCCTGGTTAGGCCCGTTGTGGCTGACTTTACGGTGGTGTTGCCGGGTGTCCTGCAGCCACTCGTCGGCGGACAGTCCTATCTGACTGCGTCCGCCGACGGGGCTGTGACCGTTGGACAGTTGCTGGACTCGGTAACCGGAGAATATCCGGTTCTGGCCAGGCGTTTGCGTGATGAAACCGGTGCCCTCCGCCGTTTCGTGAATATTTACGTGAACGGCGATGAGGTCCGGCGTCTGAAAGGTCTTGATACGGAGGTTGCGGCCGGTCAGGAGGTCTTGATTATCCAGTCCGTGGCCGGCGGCTAAGCGGGTATTTGGGGTCAAGCCGGGGTTCAGGCGACGCGCCAAACACTGCATTCGTCGGTATTAATGGCTTTCCTCATCCCGGAGACGTGGTCCATGATCCAGACGACGCCGATTCCAGGCGCTGTTTCCTGGACCCGTCCGCGGCGGATGACCACGTCATCGTAAGCGGGACCAACGGACATGCGGGCCTCGATCTCGTCTCCGCGGTGGAGCTGGCTGATCGCGCGTATACGTTTTGTGTGAGTAGTGACTTCCTTCAGCATGGTGTCCTCCTGAACTGGAGCTGGTGCCTGCACTTGCCGGCTATTCCAGTGTGGCGGGGCATTGTTGCCGGAGTATTTCGGCGTGGTTAGGGTCCGGTTAGCATTCCGGGATGCTTGCGTTTCGGGTGACGTCCGACGGCGATAGGTGCAACCGGCGGCAGGACTCACCTTCGCTTTGTGGCTGCTTCCGCGGACCCGCGCGGGCGCGACGGTAACCTGAACACGGTTCTTGAGACTCACAGGAACCACAGACTCCGTCCCCGGGAGATTTGATGGGTTTTTTGCGACGTGCAATCGCGGTGTCCACAGGCTTGGTGGTTTTCGCCACCGGCCTGTTTTTCGTCCAGGCCCCTGCATCGGCAGTGCCGGAACCCACACCGGATAATCCGAACGTACGGTTCTTTGAGGGGACACCGCATTCGGAGCACGTCTTTGAGACGCCACCCGGACAGGCGCCATCCAGCAGTGGCGAGATCACCGACGTCGAATCCCTTCTCGGCGAGGGGGCAGCAGCAAGCGGCCCCAATGGCGATATCCGGGTTCGATTGGTCACGGCCAAACTTGCCGACAACACCAACCCGGTCTCCATGTCAGCGGCCGAGCAGACTGTTGGGGCCACCAGCAGCTACTGGAAAGCCATGACGGACAACAAGCTGTCCATGACAGTGGACAGCAAGGTCTCCGGGTTCCAATCCAAAGCCAAGTCGACCGACAGCTACAGCACCATCATGTCCACCATCACCAGTGAGTTGAAATGGACGGCAAGCCCCTACACGGCGCTGGTGATCTTTATTCCCACGTCCACGCTTTCCGGGAATGCCCTGGGCGTCGGCTACAGCAGCGGCAGCTACAGCGGGCGGGTGCTGATGCCGCAAATCAGCAAGTTCTCCAACAACGTAATGAGCCATGAATTCGGGCACGTGATCGGACTAATGCACGCCGATGCGTTGCAGTGCTACAGCGGCGCATCCGACGTCGGCGTGGACAGCACCGGGCGGTTCACGGACAGCTCCTGCTACATCCGTGAATACGGAGACACCACGGACCTCATGGGCGCGGCACAGTACGCCCAACCGGTGGTGAGCTCCAGCTTCTGGGACTACGCAGGGCTGGGCCGCGGCGACGAAATCCGCGATGTCGGGGTGGCCACTGGCGTCAAAAGCTACACGCTCAAGCCATGGGGTGGCACGGACGCGCAGCGCGCCATCAAGTTCACGGACCCGGTCAGTAAAGAGGTCTACTACCTGGAACTCAGGCAGCCGGTGGGGTACGACAGCTACCTTGGGGACGAGGGCAGGCCAGCCGGCAACAGGGGAGTCAAGATCGTCCAGCGCGGCGGCGCCACCATCGCGTCTTCGCTGATCCTCATGCCATCCACCATCCCGTTCCAGGAACAGTACTACGCCACGAAGCACGCGTGGCAAGCAGGCAGCACCTTCACCACATACACGGGCACCCAGGTCACCATCAACTCCGTCTCCACAACCTCGGCGACCGTAACCATCAACGCCGATCCCAAACTCAAGGCACGCATGCGCTTCTCTGCGGGCGACTTCGACGGCGACAAGCTGGCCGACGTCATCTCCCGCGAAGCCGACGGGTCCTTGCTCTTGTTCAGCGGCCTCCCTGGAAACCGGCTTGATGATTCCGTGCAGATCGGCTCGGGCTGGGGCATTTTCAACGCCGTGCTGGGGACCTCGGACTTCAACGGTGACGGCTTTGCGGACATCCTTGCCCGAACCAGCGACGGCGCATTGTGGCTTTATCCCGGCAACGGCAAGGGTGGATTCCTGTCCCGGAGCCAGATCGGATTTGGTTGGCAGGGCTTCACGCAGTTGGTCGCGGCGGGGGACTTCAACGCCGATGGCCGGAGCGACCTGATCGCCGCCGGTGCGGATGGGCGCCTCTGGTTGTATCCAGGCAATGGGACAGGTGGTTTCCTCGCCCAAACGCAGATCGGCCAGGGCTGGGATTCCTTCAACAGCCTGGCAGCGTCAGGTTCGTTCGGCGGCGGTGCCCCGGGTTTGTTGGCGCGGGCCAGCGACGGCACTCTCTACGTCTACCCCGGCGATGGTAGGGGCGGCTTCCTGCCGCGTGCCGCCGTCGGAACTGGCTGGAACGGGGTAGGTGACATCGTTGGCGGCCGGGACTTCACAGGTGACAAGCGTGTGGACGTCCTGACCGCTGCAGCGGGCGGGGGCATGACCCTCTATCCAGGTGACGGCATTGGCTTCGCGGATCGGCTTGCGATCGGGACCGGATGGAACCAGTTCCGTCAGGTTTGGGAAGCAGGCGATTTCGACGGCGATGCTGCCGCCGACATCCTGGCGCGCGGAACCGACGGCGCGTTGTGGCTTTACCCGGGCAACGGATCGGGCAGCTTCCTTCCGCGTGTTCAAGTCGGGTGGGGCTGGGGCCAGTTCACGTCCGTGCTGAGTGCGGGAGATTTCGACGGCGATTCGCACCCCGATCTTGTGGCCCGGGCTTCCGACGGGACACTGTGGCTTTACCCGACGGACGGCACGGGACAGTTCCTGGCACGTAAACAGATCGGCACCGGGTGGCAAGGCTTCGAGCAGTTGCTGGCCCCGGGCGATTTCACGGGCGACGGAAAGCCGGACATCGTTGGCCAATCCGGCGACGGCGTGTTGTGGGTCTACCCCGGCAATGGCGCCGGAGGGTTCCTTGCCCGCAAGCAGATCGGCACCGGGTGGGACATGTTCAACCTGGTCCTGCAGGCCGGTGACTTCAACGGCGACGGCAGGGAAGACCTCCTTGGCCGAACCGGTGACGGCGGGCTTTGGCTCTATCCGGGCAACGGCTCTGGCGGCTTCCTTGCGCGCTCCAACCTCGGTTCAGGGTGGAACATGTTCTCCAGCATCGCTGCCCTCGGCAACGGATTTACAGGTACTGGGGACCCCTCCGTGGTGGGAGTTGCCGGGGACGGCACGTTGCTGATGTACTCCGGAACGGGTGCCGGGAAGTTCATGCCAGTGGTGCTGAATCCGCGGTAGGTCCTGCCGGCGTCGGCGACACCAGTTCGCTGGAAATGCGCGAAAATCGCCGGGAAACTTCCAGCGGAACTGGAGGTTTTCCGGCGATTTCAGCGCGGGCGCCCCTTCCGCGAGGCGGGCCTTACTTGTGCAAGCCGAGTTCCGCCGTCGGGACCTTTGCTGACTCGCGGGCCGTCATGGCCGAGACCGCTGCGATCACGCAGATGACTGCCGTGAAGATGGAGATCTGGACCCAGCCACCAGGCTTGGTGCCGCCCAGGGCCGTGACGATGGTCGGAGCAAAGCCTGCCATGAGGAAGCCGAGCTGCGTGCCGATGGCCAGGCCGGAGAAGCGGACCTTGGTGCTGAACATTTCGCCGTAGAAGGACGGCCATACGGCGTTGGCGGCTGCGTAGCCGAAGGAGAAGAACACAACGGACACCAGGAACATCAGCGGGACGTTGCCGGATTCGAGGGTCAGCAGGAACACCGGAGTCATGATGGCGCTGGCCACAGCACCGTAGATGAAGACGGGCTTCCGGCCGATCTTGTCGGCGAGCATGCCGAAGAGCGGCTGGGTACCGAGGGCCACAATGTTGGCAACCACAACGAGCCACAAGGTGATGGTGCCGTTGACGTGGGCCACGTCCTGGGCGTACTTGATGGCCAGGGTTCCAAAGACCGTACTTACCGCGGCGATGAAGGCACAGCACACAACCCGGAGGACGTCGCGCCAGTGCAGCTTGAGGAGGTCGGCGATGGGCAGCTTGGCGATCTGGTTGTTCTTCTTGGCCTCTGCGAATGCCGGCGGCTCGTGCAGGGTGCGTCGGATGAAGTAGGCCACGATGACAACTACTGCACTGAGCCAGAACGGGATGCGCCAGCCGATGCCGTACTTGACCTCGTCCGGGAGCGCGAGAACTGGAATGAACACCAGGGCTGCAAGGATCTGGCCACCCTGGGTGCCGGTCAACGTCCACGAGGTGAAGAACGAACGGCGGTTGTCCGGAGCGTGCTCCAGCGTCATTGAGGAGGCACCGGCCTGCTCGCCGGCAGCCGAAAGACCCTGGGCGAGGCGGGCGAGTACCAGCAGGACGGGAGCCCACCAGCCAATGGTCTTGAAGTCCGGGAGGCAGCCGATCACGAAGGTGGCGGCGCCCATCAGGACCAGTGTGAACATGAGGACCTTCTGCCGGCCGATCCTGTCGCCGAAGTGCCCCAGGATGACGGCGCCTACAGGACGGGCAACATAGGCGAAGCCGAAGGTCGCGAAGGACATGATGGCTGCGTTGGTGTCCGCGTCCGGGAAGAACACGTGCGGAAAGATCAAGGCGGCGGCGGAGCCGAAGATGAAGAAGTCGTAGTACTCCACTGCGCTTCCAAGGAAGCTGGCGAGTGCCGCTTTCTTGGGGGTTCCTGCTGGCGTAACTGTGCCTGGCGTCGCTGACGGCATTGTGTGGCTCATGGTGTTCCTTCTGTGACGACGATGTCGCGGATCTAGCTTCTGCGGGAAGACCAGAGCGAGGTGAGGCCGGATCAATCCCAAAGTAACCACATGGTGAGAGCTACTTGTGCAATACAGCAATAGTGGCCGTGATTGGGGTCACTTGTCAAGACTTGTCCCCACTATCTAGAAATAGCTCTCACGATGTGAGAGCATCTAAGCATGAGTGTGAAAGAGGACACAAAGACCGACATGGTCGGCAAGGCCCTGGGCCTGTTGGTATTGCTGGGGAATGAGCCCAAGGGTGCGAGTGCCGCGGATCTGGCCAGGAGTGCGGGACTTCCGTTCAGTACGACGTACCGGCTGCTCGGTTCATTGACGCGCGACGGATTTGTGGATTACGAGCCCGACGGTCGTCGGTATCATCTGGGATTGCGGGTCTTCCAGTTGGGCCAGCGGGTTTCCAACCACCACGGCTTCGCGGCAACGGCCCTTCCCGTACTCCAGCGCGTCACGGAGCGGACCGAAGAAGCAACCATCCTCTCGGTGCGCGACGGAAACCATCATCTAACCGTCAATAAGGTGGACGGCCCCAAGACCTTCCGCGTCACCAGCGATCCTGGCCATCTTGGTGCGCTGCACACGACGTCCGTGGGTAAGGCGATAGTCGCTTTTGAGAACGACGCCGAACGCGAACGACTGCTCGAAGAGTTGCCTCTGGAGCCTCTCACTGAGCGCTCCATTACCGATCGGGCTGCATTCCGGGCGGAGATCGAGCAAGTGCGCCGTCAGGGCTATGCGGTCATGGACGAAGAAAACGAGATCGGCATGCGCGCGGTCGCAGTACCGGTCCTCAATTCCCAAGGCCACGCCTTTGCGTCCGTCGCCACGGCGGTTCCGGTATTTCGTCTCACCATGGATGAGCTCATTGCCCACGTCCCTACTTTGCAGGAAGCCGCTGCTGAGCTCGCGGCCCGCCTGCCCCAGCGTTAGCCCAACTGGGTCGCACTTAAGCGCGTTTTGAGGCCGCTAAACGCGCACAACTGCGACTCAGTTGGGTCAGCACATCGCGTTTGTTCGCGATAAGAACAAACGTGCGGAATATGAACACTTGTAGTAATCTGGAATACACCCGGGCAGTTGGCGCCCCAGAAAGTGCCAAAAGCAGGGGTGCTGAAGTCAAAGGAGCTTTAGGATGAGCAACCGAGCCGAGTCCGTTCTGGTGGGCCTGATTGGCGAAGGCGTCATGCCATCGCTGACTCCGCCCATGCACGAACGCGAAGCCGATGTGCAGGGCCTTCGCTTGCTGTACCGCCCCATCGACCTGCTGGACCTGGCTTTGCCGGCCACCTCCGTCGGGGATCTCCTCACCGCGGCCCAGCGCATGGGCTTCAACGGACTGAACATCACGCACCCGTGCAAGCAGCTGGTCCTTGAGCACCTTGACGAAATTTCCGACGACGCCCGTCGCCTGGGTGCCGTCAATACAGTCCTCATTCAGGACGGCCGGTTCATCGGCCACAACACCGACTTTTCAGGTTTCGGCTCGGCTCTCGCCGACGGACTCCCCGGTGCGAAGCTGGAGCGCGTGGTCCAGCTGGGTGCGGGCGGTGCGGGTTCCGCCGTCGCCTACGCCCTGCTCACCGCCGGGGTCGGCGCCCTGGACCTGGTGGACATGGACCCGGCGCGGGCCGCAGAGCGCGCCGCCGAACTTGGCGAACTCTTCCCGGCCGCCACGGTCACGCCTCGGAGCACGGAAGAGCTCCCGCAGATCATGTCCCTCGCCGACGGTTTGGTTCACTGCACCCCGATCGGCATGGCCGCCCACCCCGGGCTGCCGCTGGACATCGACCTCCTGGAACCGCGGCACTGGGTTGCGGACATCGTCTACCGCCCCATCGAGACGCAGCTGGTCCGCGAAGCGCGCGCCAAGGGCTGCAAGGTTCTCGACGGCGGACGCATGGCGGTTGGTCAGGCTGCCGACGCCTTCCGGCTCTTCACGGGCCACGACGCCGATCGCAACCGAATGCGGGCCCACTTCCTTGAGCTGATCGCCGTCGAGGATGCGCTCGCCGCCACCGACGCCCCGGCTCTGGCAAAGGCGGGTCACTGATGCGCACCGGAATCGCGACGGTCTGCCTGTCCGGCACGCTGAAAGAAAAGATGCAGGCCTGCGCCATCGCGGGCTTCGACGGCATCGAAATCTTTGAGCAGGACCTCGTCACTTCGCCCCTGAGTCCCGAGGAAGTGCGGAAAATGGCCGCGGATCTTGGCCTCGGCTTGGATCTGTACCAGCCCTTCCGCGATTTCGACGGCGTCACTCCGGACCTGCTGAAGGCCAACCTCAAGCGGGCCGAGGCCAAGTTCAACTTGATGGAACGCCTGGGTATGGACACCATCCTGGTCTGCTCAAACGTCGCCACTGCAACGATCGACGACGACGAACTCCGCGCCTCTCAGCTAGCGGAACTCGCGGAGCTGGCCGGGGATCACGGCGTCAAAGTTGCCTACGAAGCCTTGGCCTGGGGAAAGTACGTGAACGATTACGAGCACGCATATCGTCTGGTCGAGATGGTGGATCACCCCAACCTCGGAACCTGCCTGGACTCGTTCCACATCCTTTCCCGCGACTGGGACACTGCGCCGATCGAGCAGATCAACGCGGACAAGATTTTCTTCGTCCAGGTTGCCGACGCCCCCAAACTCTCCATGGACGTGCTCTCGTGGAGCCGCCATTACCGCGTGTTCCCGGGCGAGGGCCAGTTCGAGCTCGCCAAGTTCATGGGCCACGTGGTCCGCGCCGGCTACACAGGTCCGGTTTCTCTTGAAGTCTTCAACGACGTCTTCCGTCAGTCGGACACCGAGCGGACGGCCGTCGATGCCATGCGCTCCCTGATCTGGTTGGAGGAGCAGAGCGCCAAGTGGTTGGCGAGCACCTCCGCGGACGGCGAGCCGGTCAACGGTGGCGCCTCCCGCCGTCGTTATCCCATGGAATTGGCAACGCTGCCCAAGGTGAATGAGCCCGCCGGCTTCAACTTCGCCGAGGTCAAAGCCGACGACACCGCCCAGCTCGAGAAGCTGCTTGGCCAGCTCGGCTTCGAATTCGAAGGGCGCCACCGCACCAAAGACGTCCAGCTCTGGACCATGGGACAGGGCCCGCGTAATCATCAACGAGCAAGCGGCCTCGCATTCGGAACCGGCTATCGCCGCTTTAGGGTTCGACGTCGACTCTCCAGTGATTGCCTCCGCTCGCGCCCAGCAACTCAAGGCGCCGGTGGTTGCCCGCAAGGTCCAGGCCGATGAGGAAGTCTTCCAAGGCATCTCCGCGCCGGACTCCACCGAAATCTTCCTCTGCCAGGGCAGCCCGGATGGGACCGCTGCGTGGACGCATGAGTTCGGCGAGGGGCTGGAGCACTCCGCAGCGCCGCGGAACGCTGTGATTGATCACGTGAACCTCGCCCAGCCCTGGCAGCACTTCGACGAAGCCGTCCTTTTCTACACCAGCGCCCTGGCATTGGAGCCACAGCCCTTCGCCGAGGTCCCAAGCCCCAGCGGCCTGGTGCGTTCGCAGGTCATGGAAACCAGCAATGGCGCGGTAAGGCTGGTCCTGAATCTCGCACCGGCGCAGCAGGCCCAGAGTGCACGCAAGACCTACCAGGAACACATCGCCTTCGCCGTGGGAGACCTCGTGGCAACGGCCCGGTCCGCACGCGATCGTGGCCTCGAATTCCTGGAGATTCCGGCCAACTACTACGAGGACCTGGACGCCCGTTTCGACCTCGAACCCGGCTTCCTGGCAACCCTCAAGGAGCTCAACCTCCTTTACGACCGGGACGCCAACGGAGAATTCCTCCACTTCTACACCGCCACGGTTGGCAGTGTGTTCTTCGAAATGGTGGAACGCCGCGGCAACTACGACGGCTACGGAGCGCCCAATGCACCGGTTCGCCACGCCGTCCAATACGACTCGCTACACCGGTCATAAACCCTGAAGCAACAATCCAACCCATCGAAAGGAGCCGGCTGTGCCGCAAGAACAGACCGCGCAACAGCTCGAATCCGAGGAGCTCGTGCCTCCCGCTGAGGCACATGCAGCGCATGATTCCAGGAGAGTGGAAACCCAGGCGGATCTCAGCGCTGAGATGAAGGGCATCGGGGACCGCTATGCGGAGGCCCTGAAGAACGGAAAGGCGCCGGAGACCATGCCCCGGCTGGATTACGCGCCGTACCGCAGCAGCATCCTTCGGCACCCCACCAAGAGCCTGCACCACGCGGACCCGGAAACCATCGAGCTCTACTCGCCCGCGTTCGGCCACCAGGACGTGCACGCGCTGGAATCGGACCTGACTATCCAGCACAACGGTGAGCCGCAGGGTGAGCGCATCATCGTCGCTGGCCGCGTCCTGGACGGCGACGGCCGCCCGGTGGCCGGTCAGCTCGTGGAGATCTGGCAGGCCAACGCAGCCGGCCGCTATATCCACAAGCGCGATCAGCACCCGGCCCCGCTGGACCCCAACTTCACCGGCGTCGGCCGTTGCATCACTGGCGATGACGGCTCGTACAGCTTCACTACGATCAAACCCGGCGCGTACCCGTGGAAGAACCACCTGAACGCCTGGCGCCCGGCCCACATCCACTTCTCCATGTTCGGCTCGGAGTTCACGCAACGCATCGTCACCCAGATGTACTTCCCGGGCGATCAGCTCTTCCCGCTGGATCCCATCTACCAATCGATCGTGGACCAGGACGCCCGCGACCGCCTCGTGGCACAGTACGACCATGAGCTCACCAGTCCCGAATGGGCCCTCGGCTACAAGTGGGACATCATCCTGACCGGCTCCAAGCGGACCTGGACGGAAAACGAAGCATTCGGCGACGCCGGGGACGAGGAGTAAGCACATGAGCAAGCTGACACCCACACCGGGCCAGACGGTCGGACCCTTCTACGGTTACGCCCTTCCCTTTAACAAGGACAACGAACTCCTTGCTCCGGGCAGCCCCGGAAGCATCCGCTTGCAGGGAACCGTCTACGACGGCGCCGGCAGCACCATCCCGGACGCCATCCTTGAGATCTGGCAGCCGGACTCCGAGGGCAACATCGTCCAGCGCACGGGCTCCCTGGTCCGCGACGGCTACACGTTCACCGGATGGGGCCGCGGCTCGGTCGGTAACTCCGGCGTCTATACCTTCACAACGGTCAACCCCGGCCCCACGAAGCCGGGCGCTGCGCCGTTCATCTCCGTAGCCGTGTTCGCCCGCGGCCTCATGAACCGCCTCTTCACCCGCGTCTACCTGCCGGAAAACGAGGAAGCACTGGCCAACGATCCGCTGCTGAGCTCCCTGGACCCCGAGCGCCGCAAGACGCTGATCGCGCGCCGCGACCCCGATGGTGGGCTCACCTGGGACATCCGGCTGCAGGGCGGCGACGAGACGGTCTTCTTGGACTTCCAGCAGGACGGTTCACTCGACACCAGCGTCAACGCGGACTCACAGCCATGACCAACGGCGACTTCGGCCTCCTTAGCCCCGTCTCGGCGTCGCCCGCTGTCACGGCGCTGACGGGCGACCGTGCCGTGATCGCGGCGATCCTCGACGTCGAGGCCTCCTGGGCTGCCGTCCTTGAGGAAGCGGGGCTCGTCCCTGCAGGTTCCGCCGCAGTTGTGGCCGAAGCCGCTGATCCCGGTTCTTACGACGTCGCTTCGGTGGCGGAACGCGCCCAGGGCGGGGGCAACCCTGTGATTCCCTTGCTTGGTGACCTGCGCTCCAAGGTGAAATCCATGGATTCGAGCGCGGCAACCGCCGTGCACACCTCCCTCACCAGCCAGGACGTCCTGGACTCCGCCCTCATGCTGCTCGCCAGCCGCGCCGTTTCTGCATTGCTCGTTGACGTTAAGCGCACGACGACGGCGCTCGCCACCTTGGCGGAACAGCATGCGGAAACGCTGTGCGTCGGGAGGAGCCTGACGCAGCACGCGCTTCCGTACACGTTTGGGCTCAGGGCTGCGCAGTGGTTCCAAGGGGTTGCTGCGGCGGCTGCCCGGCTGGAGTCGCTTCAGTTGCCTGTTCAGTTCGGCGGTGCCGGAGGAACGCTGGCTTCGGGGACCAAGCTGACTGCTTCCTCGCAGACCACGCCTTTTGAATTGGCGGATTCTTTGGCCTCGAAGCTTGGCCTCGCAACGGCTCCAGCTCCCTGGCACACCAACCGCCTCGCCGTCACGGCCCTGGGCGACTCGCTCACGGCCCTCATCGATTCCTTCGGCAAGATCGCCGCGGACCTGCTGTTCCTGAGCAGGCCTGAAGTGGGCGAACTCGGCGAACCGCTCGCCGCGGGACGAGGGGTCTCCTCGGCCATGCCGCAGAAGCAGAACCCCGTATTGTCCGTACTCGTCCGCAGTGCGGCGCTGCAGGCACCAGGCCTCGCATCCCAGCTCCACCTCGCCGCGGCAACCTTCAACGATGAGCGCCCGGACGGTGCCTGGCACAGCGAATGGCCGGCCCTGCGTCAGCTGCTCGCATTGGCCTTGGGGGCCGCGGGTCACGTCAGCGAACTCACCGAAGGCCTCCGCGTTTTCCCCGAGGCCATGCGCCGCAACCTGGAAATCTCGGGACCGTTGCTGCTCAGCGAAGGTGTGGTGGCCGCCGTCGCGCCTCTCCTGGGTGCGGATGGAAAGCAGAAGCTGCAGGCCGTCGTCGACGAAACGCTCAAGGCTCCTGCCGCCGAGCAGTCCCGTATCTACACCAAGCTGCTGCGCGAAACCGTCCCCGCGGACAAGCTCTCCGACGCCGAACTCGAAGCGCTCCTGGACCCCGCGAGCTACCTCGGTGAAGCTGCCGAAATAAGCCGCCGGATTCTCGCCGCCTACCCGGACTTCACTGGATCTTCATCGAAAGGAGCCACCCGTGGCTAAGCCAACCGTCAAGGCCGTGCTGCTATCCCCGCAGCGCGAACTGGGAGCCAAGCCGCTCCTCGTGGTCGGTCCATCGCTGGGCACCTCCACCGTGCTCTGGACCGAAACGGCAGCGCTGCTTGGTGATGAGTACGACGTCATCGGCTGGGACCTCCCCGGCCATGGCATCTCGCCATCTGCCACGGAAGGTTTCGATGTCGCGGAACTGGCGGACGCCGTCGTCGATCTTGTTGACCTTGTGAGCCCGGGCGCGAAGTTCCACTACGCGGGCGTTTCGCTGGGCGGCACCGTCGGCCTGCAACTCGGCATCAAGCATGGCGACCGCCTCCGTAGCCTGTCTGTGCAGTGCAGCGGCGCCAAGATTGGCACGCCTGAGGGCTGGCTGGAGCGCGCTGAAACGGTGCGCCAACTGGGGACGCCTGTGATGATCCAGGGCTCGGCCGAGCGTTGGTTCGGTCCCGGTTTCATGGACCGCCAGCCGGAAATCAGCAGCCGCCTCCTGCACTCACTCCGCGATGCGGATCGCTTCAGCTACTCGTTCTGCTGCGAAGCCCTCGCCGGGTTCGACGTCCGCGAGCAACTCGGCAGCATCACCGTCCCCACCCAGGCGATTGCCGGCGTCGAGGACACTGTTGCTCCGCCGTCGTTCGCTGAAGCTGTCGTCGCCGGTATCACCGCTGCTGGCGGATTTGCTGTTGTTGAAACGCTCGACGGCGTCGGTCACCTCGCGCCAGCGGAGGCGCCTGCAGTTGTGGCCGGGCTGATGCGGACCTTCATGAAGGAGAACGGACGATGAGCTCTTCAACTGAGCAAAACGGTGCCGAACGGAACGGTGCCGTGCAGCCGCAAGCGACTGCGCAGGACATTTACGACGCCGGCATGGTGGTCCGCCGCGAAGTGCTGGGAAATGAGCACGTGGACAGGGCGAACGCCAACAAGGATTCCTTTACCGAGGACTACCAGGACATGATCACCAGGATCGCCTGGGGCGGCATCTGGACGCGGCCCGGTCTTAGCCGGCAAATGCGCTCCGCCGTCACCCTCACGGCATTGGTGGCCCATGGTCACTGGGAGGAGCTCGCGATGCACGTCCGGGCGGCCCTCAACAACGGTCTGAGCAGGGACGAGATCAAGGAAATCCTGCTGCAGACCGCAATCTATTGCAGTGTGCCCTCGGCCAACTCGGCCTTCAAGACGGCGCAGAAAGTATTCGCCGAGATCGACGCCAACGAACCCAACTAGGTCGCACTTGTGCGCGTTTAGACCCCCCAAAACGCGCACTATTGCGACCTAGTTGGGCAAGCAGAAAGAGAAACCTATGAACCAGGCTTTTGTGTACGACGCCGTACGCACACCCTTTGGCAAGTTCGGCTCAGGACTTGCTGCTGTCCGTCCCGATGACCTCGCTGCCCATGTGGTCCGCGAGTCTGTCCGCCGGGCTCCAGGGCTGGACGTTGAGCGGATCGACGAGGTGGTGTTCGGCAACGCCAACGGCGCCGGCGAAGAAAACCGCAACGTGGCCCGCATGGCTACCCTGCTGGCTGGGCTCCCTGTGTCCATCCCCGGGACCACGGTGAACCGTCTCTGTGGTTCGTCGTTGGACGCGGCAATCATTGCCTCCCGCCAGATCAATGCCGGCGATGCTGAGCTCATGCTGGTAGGCGGGGCAGAGTCCATGAGCCGTGCGCCGTGGGTGCTGCCGAAGACTTCCAAGCCGTACCCGGCCGGTGATATGACGTTGGCGTCCACCACGCTCGGTTGGCGCTTGGTGAACCCGGCCATGAACAAGGACTGGACCATCTCCCTGGGCGAGGCCACCGAACGGCTGCGCGAGAAGTACGGGATCACGCGTGAGCGTCAGGACCAGTTCGCTGCTGATTCGCACAACCTGGCCGATGCAGCGTGGAGTTCTGGATTCTATGACAACCTTGTGTCGCAGGTGCCGGGAACGGACCTGGTGCGCGATGAGGGCATCCGGGCTGGTTCTTCGGCCGAGAAGCTTGCCGGTTTGAAGACGGTATTCCGGCCTGAGTCTTCAGGGCCCGACGGCGGCACGGTCACCGCCGGTAACGCCTCGCCGCTGTCCGATGGTGCTTCGGCTGCGTGGATTGGTTCGGAGGCTGCTTCGTCGATCCTTGGCATGGATCCCTTGGCCCGCATCGCGGGCAGGGGTGCCCATGGCAACGATCCCCAGTTCTTCGGGTTCGCGCCGGTGGAGGCCGCGAACAAGGCCCTCGCAAAGGCGGGCATCGGCTGGGACCAGGTTGGCGCCGTCGAACTTAACGAAGCGTTCGCCGCGCAGTCGCTGGCATGCGTTGACGCGTGGGGGATCGACCCGTCCATCGTGAACCGCCACGGCGGCGCGATCGCGATGGGCCACCCGCTTGGGGGCCTCCGGCACCCGCATCCTGGGCACGCTGGCTCGGTCCCTGCAGACCTCCGGACAGCGCTGGGGTGTTGCGGCGATCTGCATCGGTGTTGGGCAGGGCCTGGCTGTGGTGCTGGAAAACGTTTCTGCGGGCGTATCGGAATAGGTGGATCATGCTGAAATTTATTGACACTGTTGGTGAAGCTGTCGCCGGCATCAAGGACGGTTCCACGGTGATGATCGGCGGCTTCGGCAACGCCGGCCAGCCGTTCGAACTGATCGACGCCCTGATGGACTGCGGCGCGAAGGACCTCACCGTGGTCAATAACAACGCCGGCCAGGGTGACCAAGGCCTGGCGTTGCTGATCAAGGAAGGCCGGGTCCGTAAGATGATCTGCTCCTTCCCGCGGCAGTCCGATTCCTGGCACTTCGATGCCAAGTTCCATGCCGGCGAGATTGAGCTGGAACTGGTCCCGCAGGGGAACCTGGCCGAGCGCATCCGTGCCGCGGGCGCTGGGATTGGCGGGTTCTTCACACCCACCGGCTACGGCACCACGTTGGCCGAGGGCAAGGAAACGCGACTGCTGAATGGAAAGTGGCAGGTGTTCGAAACGCCGATCCACGCCGACGTCGCACTGATCAAGGCACTCAAGGCGGACGGCAAGGGCAACCTCGTGTATCGCAAGACTGCCCGTAACTTCGGCCCCATCATGGCTGCCGCTGCCAAGCACACCATTGTGCAGGTCTCGGAGATTGTGCCGACCGGGTCTTTGGATCCGGAGAACGTGGTGACGCCGGGGATTTACGTCAACAGTGTGGTCCGCGTCGATTCTGCCGATTCAAACAAGAAGGTGGCCTGATCATGAGCACCCAAACAAGCATCCAGACGTCCGAGAAGCCGCTGGGACGTGACGAGCTCGCCCAGCTGGTGGCACGTGACATCGCGCCTGGTTCGTTCGTGAACCTTGGCATCGGCCAGCCGACGCTCGTGTCCAACTACCTCACCGAGGAACAGAACATCACGCTCCACACGGAGAACGGGATGCTCGGCATGGGTCCGGTCGCCGTTGGGGATGACGTCGATGGTGACTTGATCAACGCAGGCAAGATCCCCGTCACGGAGCTGCCCGGAGCCTCGTACTTCCATCACGCCGACTCGTTCGCGATCATGCGCGGCGGTCACTTGGACATCTGTGTCCTCGGCGCTTTCCAGGTATCCGCCACCGGCGACCTCGCCAACTGGCACACGGGCGCCCCGGACGCGATCCCCGCCGTGGGCGGGGCGATGGATCTGGCCACGGGCGCCAAGGACGTCTTCGTCATGATGACTTTGTTGACGCGCGAGGGCGTGTCCAAGCTCGTGGAACAGTGCACCTACCCGTTGACCGGCGTGGGCTGCGTGACCCGCGTGTACACCGACAAGGCCGTCTTCCTCACGGGGCCCGATGGTGTGACAGTCCGCGAGACGTTCGGGTGCACGTTCGAGGAAATCCAGGAATTGGTCCCGCTGCCCCTGAAGCCCGGCGCCTAAGACTCCCTCGGGTTGTGGGGCCCGCTCTGCTTGGTATTGCCCTGGCAGGGCCCACATCGCCCGGGTTCCTTGGCCGAGCTTGCGAGGTTAGGGAGGCGGTGGGGATGCAGAGTAGGCCCCACAACGCCCCCTAGGATTGGTAACCATGAGCGAATCGGCAGTAACCCCGCAGGCCAGCGACCAGTACGTTCAGTCGTTGGCCCGGGGTCTGTCCGTGATCCGGGCGTTCGATGCGAACAATCCGGTCATGACCCTCAGCGAAGTCGCAGCCCGGACCGACCTCACCAGGGCAACCGCGCGGCGCTTCCTGCACACCCTTGTGGAGCTCGGGTATGTCCGCACCGACGGCAAAACCTTCGCACTCACGGCCAAGGTGCTGCAGCTCGGCTATTCGTACCTTTCGGCGCTCTCTCTGCCCCAGTTGGCGCAGCCACACTTGGAGGAACTGTCCCTGAAGCTGGGGGAGTCCACCTCCGCGGCCCGTGCTGGACGGGCAGGACATCTTTTACGTGGCTCGCGTAGCCACAAAGCGCATCATGAACGTCGGCATCACCGTGGGCACACGTTTCCCGGCCTACGCAACTTCCATGGGCCGTGTGCTGCTCGCTGGTCTCCCACAGGCCAAGCTCGAGGCATACCTGGCCAGGGTCGAACTCAAGCCCATCACACCGCGAACCGTGGCCAATGCGACAGACTTGAGGGCCGCCGTCGAACAGGTCCGTGCGCAAGGCTGGTGCCTGTTGGACCAGGAACTGGAAATCGGCCTGATGTCCATCGCGGCGCCGGTGTGGAACCACAACAATGGCGACAATGTTGCCGCTATCAACGTGTCCCTCCAGGCCCAGGCTGTCGCGGCGGAGCCGGACCCGGACAAGTATCTTGAGTCGGTGCGGCAGGAAGTCGTCGCAACGGCCAACGCGATCTCACAGGACGTGTCCGCCAAACACTGATTCGCCGGACGGGCGCCTCTACTTCCTGATCGCAGCCAGCCGCGTCTCAAGAATCCGCCGAACCATGGAGTCGGGAACAGGGTTGTCCGCAGAGAACCGCAATGTCCCCGGCGACCACGAGTAGCCACCCAACTCCCCCGACATCTCCGGCAGGATCTGGCCGCTAAAAGGGTATAGGGCCAGATGGTTCTTGGTTTCGAGCACGCTCACGAAGCCCTTGCCGTCCACAAGCAATGCAGGCATGCCGTAGCTGGTGCCTTCCTCGGCGTCGGGCGCGAGTTCCCGGGCGATGTCAACGATCCGCTCCAGCATCTGCCGGTTGTCTTCGCTGACGCTGGCCAAGTATTCGGTGACGGTTCCCATGGTGACATCCTCCGGCACCGCATGCGGAAGAGCCAGAGATTTAGCCCTCAGGAATAACTGCGATGCCCTGGATTTCGATCAGGGCTTCTTTCTGCCACAGCCGGGTGACGCCGATGCCGGCCATCGCCGGGTACTGTGTGCCAGCCATTTCGCGCCAGATGCGTCCGATTTCGCGGCCGTTCGCGATGTAGTCGTCTACATCGGTCAGGTAGATCGTCACGTTGACCAGGTCCTCGGGCTGTCCGCCAGCCTCGCGCAGCGTGGTGAGGACGTTGGAGAACGCCTGCGTGAACTGCTCCACGATGCCGCCGGGGACGATGTTCATGTTCTTGTCCAAGGCCGTCTGTCCACCCAGGAACACCGTGTTGCCGGCAAGCATGCCGTGCGCAAAACCGGATGGCTTGGGGAGCGACTCAGGGTTGATCGTCTTGTGGCTCATGCTGTTCCTCCTTGTTGCGGCAATTGCAAAAACTTTTGAAATGCCTCTGTGCAGATCATTTCCGCCGTGCTACGTTGAGCATATGTGACGATCGTAAAAAAGTCGACACATTGAATCCCGAAGGAGCAGAACCATGAAACTTGCCACCTTGCGCACCTCCGGCGGAAGTACGACGGCGGCACTCGCCACGGGCGTCGACACGTACCTTGTGTTGCCGGCCACCGACGTCGGCGCGCTCCTGGCCCAGCCGGAATGGCGGTTGATCGCCGAGAAGGCAGCGGAAGCAGGGCAGCCCGTCATCGCAGCAACTGAAGCCGACTTTGCGCCGCTCCTGCCCCATGCCGGAAAAGTCATCTGTTGCGGGCTGAACTACGGGGACCACATCCAGGAAATGGGCCGCGAACTTCCTGAGTACCCCACCCTTTTCGCCAAGTACGCGGACACCCTGGTGGGCGCTACTGACGCCGTAGAAGTCCATGGCAGCGGACGCGTCGACTGGGAAGCCGAGCTCGCCGTCGTCGTGGGTTCTGGACTGTTCCGTGCTGACGAAGATCAGGCCCGGAAGGCGATTGCCGGTTACACGGTTGCCAACGACGTCTCCATGCGTGACTGGCAGAACCGCACGCTGCAGTGGTTCCAGGGCAAGGCCTTCGACGCAACCACACCAGTGGGCCCGGTGATGCTGACTGCGGACGAGGCCAGCGAAAGCTTCGAAGTCCGTGGCTACGTCAATGGTGAACTCGTACAGCGCGGCAACACGCGCACTCTGGTGTTCGGCCCCGCGCAACTCCTGTCCTACATTTCCCAGTTCACGGTCCTGCGCCCCGGCGATCTCGTACTCACGGGCACGCCCGGGGGAGTAGGCATGGGAATGACCCCGCCGCGTTTCCTGAACGACGGCGACGTCCTCGCAACCGAAATCGACGGCATCGGCCGCTTGGAAAACCAGTTCCGGATCCACGCACCGGCGCCAGTCCCCGCCAACGCCTAAGACCCACCGCCAAAAGGAGAACCCCATGAGCCAGACCACCACCGAATACCGCCTTGAAGGCGACAACTCCATCTATGCCGGCGCTAACGGCAAGGTCGTCCCCGTAGTGACCCGCGCGGGTGAAGAAGACACCAACACCGCCCAGTCCGGCGATTGCATCCGCGTATCCGGTGTAAGCATCCAACACACTCCGGCAACCAAGATCTGGTTCGGCCAGGTTTCCAACACCCCCGGGTACCGCTCCCTGCCCCACCACCACGGCGAAGCCGAAACCGGCGGCTACGTGCTCCGCGGCCACGGCCGTATCTACTTCGGCGAGAACTACTCAGAGTTCATCGACATGAAGGCCGGCGATTGGGTGTTCGTTCCGCCGTTCATGCCGCACGTCGAAGCAAACATGTCCGTCACCGAAGAACTCGTGTGGCTGACCGCCCGCACCCCGGAGAACCTCGTGGTCAACCTCGAGGACGTCCCGGACGAAACCCTCGCCGACTACCGCCGGGCATAACCACCATGATCACTGGAACCTTGACCTCGGAGACCTTCCTCAGGGCTGTGGACCTCACCCCAACAGAGGCCCAGGTTTTCGACGAAGCCTATGAAGCGACCACCCAATACGTGCCGTGGCCCAAAGCCTATGGCGGAGACATGGTGGCCCAGGCGGCAGCGGCCATGATGCTTTCCGTGGACGCCGACAGGCAGCTCCACTCGATGCACAGCTACTTCATGAGACCCGTGGACATCGGTGCGCATGTTCGTTATGAAGTGGAACGTTTGCGCGACGGTCGCGGCTACTCCACCCGTAATGTCCGTGGTTTCCAGAACGGCAAGCCTGTATATGCCGCGATGGGTTCGTTCCAGGTTCCCGAAGAGGGTCCGGACTTCCAGCCGGAGGCTCCTGCCGCCGTCGAGCCTGAATCGCTGCGCTCCGCAGCGGAAGCGCTGGACGGGACAGAAGGCCCAGCCGCAGACTATTGGTCTACAGGCCGTAGTTTCGACATGCGGCATATTCCGGGACCGGTATACATCGAGCTTGAGGGTGGATCCATGCCGCAGCAGGCGATTTGGGTCAAGGCTTTCGATAGCCTCCCTGACGACGCCAACCTGCACCGTACTGCCCTTGCCTACGTTTGCGACTACACGATCCTGGAGCCGCTACTCCGGATCAACGGACTTAACTGGTCCAGTCCCGGGCTCACCACCGCCAGCCTTGACCACTCCATGTGGTTCCACCGCGATGGCCGCGCCGACGACTGGGTCCTCTATGCACAAGAGGCCATATCAGGCCAAAGCAACAGGGGCCTGGCGATGGGCCGCTTCTTCGACCGGCAAGGAAGGCTCCTCGCCACAGTCGCCCAAGAAGGCATGATCCGCGCCTGAACAGTCTTACCCCCAACACCATCCCCAGCTTCACTGATGCACCACTGAAAGGAACGGCCATGAGCATGACGCCATCGGCCCACGTGGACACGTTCACCCGCGACCACCTGCCGCCCGCCGACACTTGGCCGGCGCTCGAATTTACCCTTCCCGAACTCCACTACCCGGAGCGGCTGAACGCAGCCGCCGTACTGATCGACAACGCCGTCGAGACGTACGGCCCGGACCGGCCAGCGCTCCGTACCCCGGATGGCACGGTTTGGACCTACGGCGAATTGCAAAAGCACTCCAACCAGGTTGCCCAGGTCCTTACCGAAGACCTCGGGGTGGAGCCCGGAAACCGTGTGCTGCTCCGCGGTCCGAATAATCCGTGGCTGGTTGCCGCCTGGCTGGGCGTGCTTAAGGCGGGCGCCGTGGTGGTCACCACGATGCCCATGCTGCGTTCCAGCGAAGTGGCCACGTTGATCCAGCTCACCAAGCCCGTGGTCGCGATTTCCGATCACCGCTTCGTGGATGAGCTCGCGACGGCGGCAGGCGAGGACGTCACCGTCCTCAGCTACGGAGGACCCGACGACGGCGACCTCACCGCGCGTTGCGAAGGCAAGAGCGGGGAGTTCGCGGCTGTGGACACGGCTGCGGACGACGTAGCCCTGCTGGGGCCGACGTCCGGGACGACGGGTGTGCCCAAGGTGACCATGCATTTCCATCGGGACGTCCTGGCGAATGCGGACACTTTTGCCCGCCACATCCTGCAGCCCACCGCTGATGATGTCTTCGCCGGTTCCCCGCCGCTTGCTTTCACGTTCGGGCTTGGCGGATTGGTGATCTTCCCGCTGCGGTTTGGCGCGTCGTCGCTTTTGACGGAGAAAGCCGGGCCTGTGGAACTGGCCGAGCATGCTTCGGCTACAGGGGCCACCATCCTTTTCACGGCTCCTACTGCCTACCGGGCGATTCTGAAGGAAAAGCGCGGAGACTTGCTCCGTGGCCTCCGCGTTGCCGTTTCGGCGGGCGAACACTTGTCCAAGGAGACCTGGCAAGCGGTCCGTGACGCGACCGGCCTGAAGCTGGTCAATGGAATCGGCGCCACAGAGTTGCTTCATGTGTTCATTTCCGCTGCCGGGGATGACATCCGTCCAGGTACTACAGGCAAGGCTGTGCCGGGGTTCCGCGCCACCATTCTTGATCAGGACGGCGAGGAGCTCGGCCCTGGCCAGTCCGGCCGGCTGGCCGTGATTGGGCCGACGGGTTGCCGCTACCTGGACGACGCACGGCAAGCGAATTACGTCGTGAATGGCTGGAATGTCACGGGCGACACGTTCTCGATGGATGAGGACGGGTACTTCACGTACCAGGCCCGCTCCGACAACATGATCGTTTCCTCCGGCTACAACATCGGCGCGCCTGAGGTGGAAACGGCCATCGACCAGCACCCGGACGTGGTGGAGAACGCGGTGATCGGCCGCCCTGATCCTGAGCGCGGGAGCATCGTGTGCGCGTTTATCGTCCTGCGCGAGGGCGTCATTGGCGACGCCGCGAAGCGTAAGGAAATCCAGGACTTCGTGAAGCAGACCATCGCCCCGTACAAGTACCCGCGCGATGTCCGCTTCGTCACCGAGCTGCCGAGGAATCCCAGCGGCAAACTCCAGCATTTCAAGCTCCGCGATGGCCTCCTCAACGAGAGCGCCACAGGCGAAGCACAAACCCAACAACTTACCCCCGCCGGCCAAAGCCAGGCTTGAGAAGGAGCATAAGCATGAAGATCGCAATTGTTGGAGGCGGCCCCGGGTGGGTTGTACTTCGCAGCACTGATGAAGCAGCTGGATGCCTCACACGAGATCACGTTGTGGGAGCGGAATGCTGCCAGCGACACGTTTGGATTCGGCGTCGTGTTTTCCGATGAAACCCTGGGCGGGATCGGGAACGCGGATCCAGTGGTGGCGGAGTACATGAGCCGCCGTTTTGCGCGGTGGTCCGATATTGACATCCATTTCCGTGGCGAGGTGGTCACGGTGGGCGGACAGGGCTTTGCAGCAATGAGCCGGAAGGAATTGCTGGAGTTGCTGCAGCGCCGCTGCATCGAACTGGGCGTCGATGTCCGGTTCTCCACGCTGGCCCCGGCCATCGAGGACCTGGAGGCGAACTATGACCTGGTGCTGGCCGCTGATGGTGTGAATTCCCAAATCCGCGCCCAGTATGCGGACGCGTTCGGCCCTGACCTGGACCCGCGGACCAACAAGTTCATGTGGCTGGGCACGGACCAGGTGTTCGAGGCGTTCAAGTTCTTCGTCAAGGAAACCGAGTTCGGTGTCATGCAGATCCATGGCTACCCGTACTCCGATGAGGGTTCGACGTTCATCGTGGAAATGCACCAGGACGTCTGGCACGCGGCGGGGTTCGACGAGACCGCCAACGAGGTCTTCCCTCCCGGAGTTTCGGATGAGAAGGCGATCGCGAAGATCCGCGGGATTTTCGCCGAGGAACTGGACGGCTACGAGGTCCTGTCGAACAACTCCAAGTGGATCAACTTCACCACCGTGCGGAACCAGAGCTGGCGCAAGGGCAACGTGGTCCTGCTCGGCGACGCCGCGCACACCGCGCACTTCTCCATCGGCTCGGGCACGAAACTGGCCATGGAAGATTCCCTCGCCCTGGCCGCGTGCCTGCACGAACACCCGGATGTGGATTCCGCCCTGGCGGCGTACGAGGCCGAGCGCCGTCCCGTGGTCGCCTCAACGCAGCGCGCCGCGCAGGCTTCGCTGGAGTGGTTCGAACGGATCGGCCAGTACAAGGACCAGGACCCCACCCGGTTCGCGTTCAACCTGCTCACGCGCAGCCGCCGCATCACCCAGGAAAACCTGCGCCTGCGCGACCCCGAATTCGCCGACGCCGTGGACCGCAACTTCGCTGAATCCCAGGGCCTGTCCCAGGTAGCGCCGGCGATGTTCCAGCCCTTCCGCATCGGAGAAATGGAACTGAAGAACCGCATCGTCGTTTCGCCCATGGACATGTACTCCGCCACCGACGGGATCCCGGGGGACTTCCACAAAGTCCACCTCGGCTCCAAAGCCCTCGGCGGTGCGGGCCTGGTCATGACCGAGATGGTCTGCGTGTCCGAAACCGGGCGGATCACCCCCGGCTGCAGCGGTCTCTACACCGATGAGCAACGCGACAGCTGGAAGGAAATCGTGGACTTCGTCCACACCCGTTCCACCGCCAAGATCGGCGCGCAGCTGGGCCACTCCGGCCGGAAGGGCTCCACCAAACTCATGTGGGAAGGCATCGACCAGCCCCTCGAGACCGGCAACTGGCAGGCCGTTGGTCCGTCCGCGCTGCCGTACGGCCCGGAAAACCAGACCCCGGCGGAGCTGGACCGCGCAGGCATGGACGCCATCCGGGATGAGTTCGTCGCCGCCACGATCCGCGCTGGTGAGGCAGGCTTCGACCTCCTGGAAATCCACGCCGCGCACGGCTACCTGCTCTCTTCCTTCCTCTCCCCGGTCTCGAACAAGCGCACCGACGAGTACGGTGGCAGCCTTCAGAACCGGCTGCGGTTCCCATTGGAAGTATTCGACGCCGTCCGTGCGGCCTGGCCCGCCCACAAGCCGGTCACGGTGCGGATCTCCGCGACGGACTGGATCGAAGGCGGCAACACCTCCGACGACTCGGTCGAGATCGCCAAGGCCTTTGTGGAGCACGGAGCGGCCGGGCTGGACGTTTCCACCGGCCAGGTAGCCAAGGAAGAGAAGCCCGCGTTCGGGCGAAGCTACCAGACCCCGTTCGCGGACCGCATCCGCCAGGAAGTCGCCGCCCCTGCCGGGGTGGCCGTGATCGCCGTCGGAGCGATTTCCAGCTACGACGACGTGAACTCCATCCTCCTGGCAGGACGCGCGGACCTCATCGCCTTGGGCCGAACCCACCTCTATGACCCCCAATGGACCCTGCACGCCGCCGCTGAACAGGAATACCATGGCCCCGGCGCCGCATGGATCCCGCAATTCCGCGCCGGCCGCCGCAAGCCCCCCAGCACACGCACCGACGCCGTCCGCCCCCGGCTGTCCCTGCTCCGCGAACCCGACGCCGATGAAACAACCAACCACCTCCGCTGGACACCCGCGTCCGCTACTGCGTCTGCGCTGGTGAAGTAGCCATGGCCGCCGCACCGGTCAATGACTGGAACGTGCCCAAGCGCACCACCGGCTTGGTGTTGATTTGTTGCTGGCTCGCCATCCTCGCGGAGGGCTATGACGTCGGCGTTCTGGGGGCAGTGCTTCCGGCGCTGGCCGAGTACAAGGAATGGAACCTCAGCCCGCTGGCCCTCGGCGGCCTCGGATCATATGCCTTGATCGGCATGCTTATCGGAGCCCTGTTCATCGGGACCCTGAGCGACCTCGTAGGCCGCAAGAAGATGCTGTTGGCGTCCATGGTGATCTTCACCCTCACGCAGGCAGGTGCGGCCTGGGCTCCGACGCCCGAGCTGTTTGGATTCTTCAGGCTCATCGGCGGACTCGGTATGGGCGGTGTCATCCCCGTGGCCGCAGCCCTGACCATCGAGTACTCAGCTCCCAACAGGCGTTCCTACAACTATGGCCTCATGTATTCCGGCTACTCGCTGGGCATCGTTGCGGCCGCGCTTGCTGCAATGTTCGTGCTGCCGGTTGGTGGCTGGCGGGCCGTGATTGCTATTGGTGCCGCGCCGGTTGTCCTGCTGCCGATCATTTGGAAGTTCCTCCCGGAGTCCTTGGAGTACCTCGAGTCCAAGGGACGCAAGAAGGAAGCGAAGACCTTGGCTGCCAAGCTGGAGATCGTCGACTACCGGCCGGTTGCAACTGTCGCGCAGCCCGCTTCACACACCGCCGATCCGTGGTGGAAGACCATCACCACCATGTTCTCCAGGAAATACCTGCGGTCCACGGTGTTCTTCTGGGTTTCCCTGTTCTGCGGCCTGGTACTCGTCTACGGGCTCAACACCTGGCTGCCGAGCATCATGAAGAAGGCCGGCTACGATTTGGGTTCATCCCTGACATTCCTGTTGGTCTTCAGCCTGGCCTCGGCCATCGGCGGCCTGCTCCTGGGCCGCGCGGCAGACAAATACGGCAAGAAGCTCATCCTGGTGGTGTTCTACATCCTGGGCGGCCTGGGCATCATGCTCCTGGTCTTCCCCAACACCATGGTGGTAAACCTGCTGTTCGTAGCATTTGCCGGCGTTGGCTCGATCTCCACGTCCCTGGTCCTGACCGGTTACATCGCCGACTACTACCCGGCCAAAGTTCGCGGTACGGCTACGGGTTGGGCCCTCAGCTTTGCCCGCCTCGGCGCAATCTCCGGACCCTTGATCGGCGGCTGGATCGCAGGTTCCAAGCTTCCCTTCGAAGCCAACTTCGCCATCTTCGCCGGTATCGCAGTGGTGGCCGCGGCCGCCGTCGCAATGATTCCGAAGCCACAACCCGAGGTGACCGTTGTTACGTCCAAGGCGGGAGCCGGCGTCGCGGATCCGGACGACGAGACCGCAGCAGTCAGCCCCCGCTAGGAGAACCATGGACGCGTTTCCTGAAGCGAGCGTTGAGCGGATGGTCGAGTGGGTGGACACCGACGCCTCCGGCCACCAACACAATTCGGCCATCCTCCGATGGGTGGAAGCTGCCGAGGCGGAGCTGTTCCGCTCCTTGGAACTGCCCGACTACTTTCCCAACGCTCCTCGCGTCCAGCAGGTGATCAACTACAAGGCCAAGCTCTGGTTCGGCCAGCGCGTCACCGCCACGGTGAAAATCCACGCGCTCGGCCGGGCCTCGCTCACCATGGCCTTCGAGGTCCGGGGCCACCCGCTTGAAGATACGGCCAGCGGAATGCCCGACGGCGGAACCCACCAAGGTGCGTCGTCTCAGGTTGGGTCGCCTCAAGGTGCGTCGTCGGAGGGCAGCGAGGTGGCAGCCTTCGGGACGGTAACCACGGTGCACGTCCCCAACGGCACAACGGCGTCCCAGCCTTGGCCGGAACATTTCGTGCGGGCTGTGCGGTCTGCCGCATAGCATCCCGCCGGATGACTTTGAGGCCCATGTTGAAGCTCAACATGGGCCTTAAAGTCATCTGTGTTATCTATGGCGCACCTATGATGAACATGACTGGCGCCTCACCATGGCGCGGAAATGAGGGTCCTTCAATGTTCGCCGTCCCGGCACCCCCGGTGCGCCATCAGCAACTCCTGGTCACCATCTTCGGTCTTTATGGCCGGAATGCTGGTGATGCGTTGCCGGTCTCCGCGCTGGTTTCGATGCTCGGTACGCTCGGCTATGACGCGCCGGGTGTGAGATCGTCCGTTTCCAGGCTCAAGGCAAAAGGTGTCCTGAAGAGCGTCCGGGAGGGCGGCATTGCCAAGTACAAGATCGCCGAATCGGTGAGCGATGTTTTCCGTGAAGGTGATCGGCGGATCTTCGCCCCGGAACAGCCAGCTCCCGTGGATACGTGGGTGCTCGCCGTGTTCTCTGTGCCCGAGTCGATGCGGAACCGCCGGCACCAGCTGAGGTCCGCTTTGTCCAGCCTGGGATTTGGGTCCGTGGCGTCCGGGGTATGGATCGCTCCGGCGCACAAGCTGGAGCAGGCCCGCGAACGCCTGACTGCCGGCGGGCTGATCGAATTCGTAGACCTCTTCCGCAGCGACTACGTTTTCGATGGCCCCATGCGGCCCAAGATCTCCGAATGGTGGGATCTCAAGGAACTCGATGAACAATTCACGGAGTTCCTTGAGATCTACCGGGGCGCGGAGCAGCAGTGGGTTGACCTGGTGGGCACCGACCCTGCGGCGGCCCTGGCTGATTCCACGGCCGAGGTGCGACGCGACGCTTTCCGTTACTACATCCCGATGCTCACCTTGTGGCGCAAGTTCCCTTACCGGGACCCCAACCTCCCGGCGGACTACCTCCCGCCCGAATGGCATGGGCCGGAAGTCCGCCGGACCTTCCAGGCGGTGCACCGTCTCGCGGCGCCGCTCGCAGCGGCACACGCCCAAGAGGTCATCAGCGAAGCTTTGGACGCTGTCCTGACGTAGCCGTTGGGTTGGGCATAGTCCTTACTCCGGGCCTAGTCCTTGGTCCGGGGTGCGTCGATGATGCCAAAGATTTCTCCCTGCGGTGCCTGCAGGATAGCCATCCGCCCCATGGGGCTGTTCGTGAGGGGCATCAACGCCGAAGCGCCGAGTTCCAAGGCTGTTGCGGCAGTTCGATCGACGTGGTCGCTGGCAAACCACGCCAACCAGTGGTTCGGGACGCCCTCGGCAATTTCGGTGTCGTGATGAATGCCGCCCACTTCGCGGCCATCGGATGGGCGTTTGACGGTTGCGTAAATGAATCCGTCCTGGTCGATGTCCTGGTAGGTGTAGCCAAAGACATCTGCATAGAAGGAGCGGGCCAGCGCGTAGTCGCGGGTGTGGAGTTCGTTCCAGCACAATGTGCCGTGCTCGTTGACCCGCTCTGCCCCGATATGGCTGCCTGCCTGCCAGATGCCAAAGGCCGCGCCGACACTGTCCGCAGCAATTGCCATGCGGCCGGAATCCATCACATCGAAGGGGGGAGCAATGAGTTGGCCGCCAGCCGCTCCTACCTCTTTAGCCGTGGTGTCTACGTTGTCCGATGCAAGATAGGTGGTCCAGACGGTCGGCATGTTGGAATCCTGTTTAGGGCCAAGTCCAGCAACTGCCTTTCCGTCGAGTTGGGCCAGCAGGTAGCCCCCTGCTTCCTCGTCGCCGGAGAGGTAATTCCAACCGAACAGTTCGGTATAGAAGGACGTCGCGGCAGGGAGATCGTCGACGCCCAGATCCACCCATGCGGGTGTTCCTGCAGGCCATTTCTCAGTTCGGGTAGACATAGCAACTCCTCAGGTTCGGGGCTTAATAGGCGCGACTGCCTCCCGGAATGCCCTATGCGCGGGGCCTCCTGGGAGGCAGCCACTCATCATGTGCGTCCAGCAGCCAATTCGTGATGCAAATCCCGGCCCAAATCCCGGCCTCAAATCGTGGCCGCCCTCATGGAGTGGCAGCACCCAGGCACCCCAGTACAAAGGAAGCGGCAGGCGTAAGCCGCCTGCCGCCGTCGTGCGTGTTCTGTTATCAGATGGTCCGCGCCTATCAGAGGGTGCGCGTTGCCTTGGCGAGGTTGTCACGAAGTTCGTCCGCGTTCTGACGGATGACGTAGGCGGGGCGGTCGCGCTCGACGCGCCAGCTGTCTTCGAGGGGCCCGATGTTGACGGTGTCGAAACCGAACTCGTCGTACAGCCTGGTCACGAGTTCGGCGGCTTCCGGGAAGTCACTGGCCGTGGCCAATGCCCGGCGGTTGGGAGTGCCGGCAGGGGTGCCGTCGGTGGTGATGTCTTTGGCGAAGATGTGGTTGAAACCCTTGGCTACCTTGGATGTGGGCAGGTGCTTCTGGAGCAGGCCTGACGTGGTGGCCTCGCCGTTATCGAGCGCGGGAATGCGACCATCGCGCTCCCAGTAATAGTTGTTGGTGTCGATGACGATTTTGCCTTCGAGCGGTTCTGCCGGGATGTCCTGATAGTTCTTCAAGGGAAAAGTCACGACGGCGAAATCACCCGCCGCTGCTGCCTCAGCTGCCGTCGCGGCCCGGGCGCGCGGCCCGAGTTCTGTGACCAGTTCCGCAAGGGTTTCCGGCCCCCGTGAATTGCTGATCACGACGTCGTAGCCAAGTTCCACTGCCTTGCGTGCCACCTGGCTGCCAATGTGTCCTGCACCGATGATTCCGATTGTTGTCATAATCAGGGCAACAAGATGTTGCAGACGCGTATTTCCGGCGTTACGCATTATGTCGAAGTCAGAGGTGAGTTTCCGTGGATGGTAGTCATAAGTAGACTTACTAAATGTCTACTCCAGCCAACTACAGTTCCAAGAAACGCGGTGTCCTCTTTGACGTCGATGGGACGTTGATCGACTCCAGCTACTTCCACGCGTTCGCCTGGTGGCAGGCGTTCAGGCGGGAAGGAATGGACATCCAGATCTCCAGCATTCATCGCTGCGTCGGAATGGGTGGCGACAAGCTGGTCCAGCACCTGGTTCCGGACTGTCCGGAAGATTTGCAAAAGGAACTCAAATCCGCGCACGGGGCTGTGTTTTCGACGTTCTGGCCTTCACTGCGGGCCTTCGATTCCGCACGCGACCTTCTTGCCGCTTGCTCCGACTCCGGGCTGGCGGTTGGGCTGGCATCGTCAGCCCAAGAGCGCGACCTTGATGTCAGCAGGCGGCTCCTCGACGCCGGCGGGTCGATCGACGCGTGGACCAGCTCCAATGACGCGGACGAAAGCAAGCCGGCCCCGGATATCCTCCTGGCGTGCTTGAAGAAGCTGGAACTCAAGCCAGCCGACGTCGTATTTGTTGGCGATGCAGTCTGGGATGTGAAGGCTGCGGCGGCAATTGGCGTTCCCGCTATTGCCCTTACCTGTGGTGGTATCAGCGAGGCGGAGCTCCGCGACGCAGGCGCCGCGGAGGTCTACGACAATCCGCGGCACCTGCTGGAGAATCTGGAAAGCAGCGCCATTGGCAGGCTAACGACGGAGACAGTCCGCGGTTAGGGGGCACCACGGCCGCCGCCGCGTTGAGTAGCATTGCCTCCAATTGACCAGCAACGGAAGGGAGCGGTGTCATGCAGCAGTATGTCGTCCTGCAAGTGATCCTCAAGGAGAAGCTGTGGGGAACCGGTTCGGGCAATCTGACCTCCTTGGAGAAGGCCATCAACGATCAGGCCGCGAAGGGCTACCGGCTGCACACGATTACCACGGCGAGCAGCGGGAGCAAGGGGATGATCGGCGGCGGGGACCGCATCCAGGCAACGATGGTGTTTGAGCGCGTGGGCTAGCCGACGGTATCACCAGCCTATGCTTTGAGCGCGCCCGGTATCCCGTTGAGGCGAAGGGTCGTCCCTGTGCGCAGATGAGGTAAGTCAGCGCTGCCGTCTCCGGTTCGCGTGAGGAACGTGACCTGCTCCGTCCAGGTCAGCCTGGTTGTGCCGATTTCCGCATCGGCCAGGGTCACCGTTACCAGTGATGCCCATCGGGTTACATCGTCCACGATGGCTTCGTAGACGAAAACAATTCGGCGATCGGGCGTGATGTCGAGGTAGCGCGATCGATTGCGCAGTTCCTGGTCCTTGCTGTCTGGCATTGCGAAGGTGCTGCTCGCCTCCTCACCGCCGCCAATGCGGAAGTCGTGATCGTAATTGGCTCCCGTTCCCGGCATCCGAAACCAGCGCCGGCGCAACCGATCGTCTGCGAACAGGGCGAAGACGTCCGCCCGGTCCGCCTCGAAATCCCGCGTGATGCTGAAGGTCTCGTGCCTGACATCGGAAGCCTTCCCACCACCCGTTTGGTGGGAAGGGTGCCCATCGTGCAGCTCCGTCATGTCGGCCTACTCTCTGTTCTTTCATCACGTATCTATAGGAACAGAGGCAGGCCGCAGTTGCTTCCCGCGCCCCACAGCGCCGGACGCTCGGTCCCGTCTTAGCTTCGCCTAGAGCTGCTCGTCCCTCACTTCCTCGTTCCGGCCGCGTCCTCGAACCGCCCAGATGATCAGCGCAATGACGATGATCGCAGCAACGGCGGCCAGGATCCACGGTGTCACGTCTGTGCGGGTTTGTTCCTGCGGGTCCGACTCGCCAGTCCCTGGGTTGGCAGGTCCGCTGGTTGCCGGGTTGGACGTGGTTTGCCCACCCGACGAAGGAGCCGGGTTTGTGGGTGTTGCCGTTGACGGGCCGGACGGGTTGCTCGGCGAGGCCGACGGTGTGGGGGTGGTGGCAGCCACGTGGCCTTGCAGAGCGGCTGCGTTTGCTGCGTTTGCTGCTGCCGCGACGGACAACAGGGACCCCGTGAAGAGGGTCAGTGCCAGGGTTGCCAGGGCTAATCTACGAAGCATCGTTTCTCCTATGGGAAAGGGCGTGTTCGCGAATCCTCGTACTAGTAAGCATACTGACCAATGGGGGACTAGCGCGTGAGCTTGGCCGAATCCGGTTCCTGATCGCCGATATGGCCCGGAGCGTTGGCTGCCAGTACACGCTGGACGAACGCGCTGTATTCCGCCATATAGTGGCGCAGCAACCCTGCCGTGCCCTCGTCCTTAACCGAGCCGTCGTCGTCGTACGCGTCCGCGACGAAGCGGATGTAAGCCTCGGGCGCATTCAGCTGGGGTGCGTCGAGGAAGCTGAGCACGCTGCGCATGGAGGACTGCATCACCGCGGTTCCGATGCCGCCCGGCGACGCTCCGATGATGCCGGTGGGCTTCCGGGCGAAGGAGTTGGTGCCCCACGGCCGGGATCCCCAGTCGATGGCGTTCTTCAAAGCGCCTGGAATGGAACGGTTGTACTCGGGGGAGACGAACAGGATGCCGTCCGACGCGGCGATCGCATCCTTCAATTCCCTGCCGGCAGGCGGAAAGTCGGAGTCATAGTCGGAGCTGTACAACGGGAGGTCCCGGATGGCGATCTCATGGAACTCCAGTTCCGGAGGCGCCACGCTGATGAGGGCTTTGGAGAGGACGCGGTTGATAGATGTACTGGAGAGGCTTCCGACGAAATAGCCGATTTTGAATGTGTCCATGGCGGCGTTCCTTCCCGACGGCACGGCCGGAACCGGCTCGTCGACGGTGTGGAGGCTGGGTGCCCCAGCTTCCACCGACCCTAATGGACTTGTCCACATAGCGCACCCCCCTACTCCCGTCCGGACCCTTGCGGCCATAGACTCGTGCCAACTGGTTCTGGAGAGTTCCCAAAGAGGGGTGGCGGGTGAAAGCAGGCATAGCGCGCGAGGCACTCGACGGTGAGCGCAGAGTGGCAGCCACGCCCGAAACGGTCAAGCAATTGACCGGGTTGGGCCTTGATGTTGAGATCGAGTCCGGGGCGGGGATCGCCTCCGGACATAGCGACGACGAATACCGGCAGGCCGGCGCTTCCGTTGTGCAGTCCTTGGATCTCGGATCCCTGGACGTTTACTGCCACGTGCGTCCCATGGAACCGTCGACGGCGGGAGCCCTCCGCCCTGGTTCGGTCACCGTCGGGTTGGGGTCGCCGTCGTCGGAGTTGCCAACGGTGCGGGCGCTCGCCGCAGGTGGCATCACATCCTTTGCGCTGGAACTGGTTCCCCGGATCTCGCGGGCACAGTCCATGGACGCCCTCACCTCACAGGCATTGGTGGCCGGATACCGCTGCGTCCTCGAGGCCGCGACGCGTCTGCCACGGTTCTTCCCCTTGTACATGACCGCGGCCGGGACCATTCCGCCGGCCCGTGTCCTGGTGCTGGGTGCAGGTGTGGCCGGGCTCCAAGCGATCGGCACCGCCAAGAGGCTGGGCGCGCGGGTTTCGGCCAATGACATCCGTCCGGCGTCGGCGGACGAAGTGGCTTCCATGGGCGGGACATTCATCAAGCTGGACCTTGAAACCGCTGAAGCTTCAGGAGGGTATGCGCGTGAACTCAGCGCAGACAGGGGTGCTTTGCAGCGTGCGCTCTTGACCCCGCACGTGGCGCAGGCAGATGTCCTCATCACAACGGCCGCCGTACCCGGTCGGCGCGCACCGCTGCTGGTGAGCCGTGAAATGGTCCAAGGGATGCGCCCTGGATCTGTCGTAGTAGATCTGGCGGCTGAGTCAGGCGGCAACGTGGAAGGCAGCATCCCCGGGCAGGACATCCACATCCCCACCGCTGATGGGCAAGGTGAAGTGACCTTGGTGGGGCTCAAGGACCCAGCATCTGCGATGCCCGCAGATGCCTCCCGTTTGTTCGCCAAGAACGTGGCCAACCTGATCGCCTTGATTACCAGGGAGGGAGTGGTGGCCCCCGACTTTGAGGACGAGGTTGTGGCGGGAACCTGCCTCACCCACGACGGCGAGGTGCGGCACGGGCCAACAGCTGAAGCACTCGCGGCGCTCGCGGGTGAGACCGGCCCCTTTGGAAGTGCCCACACAGCGGCCAACCCTGACAGTGAAGGAGTGCATTGATGGATGGCATGAGTCTGCTCACGATCACCGTACTGGCAGTTTTCGTGGGCTTCGAGGTCGTCTCCAAAGTCTCCAGTACCCTCCATACACCCCTGATGTCCGGGGCAAATGCGATCCACGGAATCATTCTGGTGGGTGCCATCATCGTCGCGGGCCAGGCCTCTGATCCGTGGGTACTGGCAGTCGCCCTGCTGGCTGTCGTCCTGGCCACGGCCAACCTTGTGGGCGGATTCGTGGTGACGGACCGCATGCTGGAGATGTTCCGTGGGAAGCAACGGCCGTCGTCGTCAGTTGTCTCCTCCGGGGAACATGCGGGCAAGGAGCGCGGCCGGTGACTCTTCTGGATCCCACGTGGACGGCTCTCCTTTACCTCGCAGCGGCTGCTTGTTTCATCCTTGCTTTGAAGGGACTCAATTCCCCGCGGACTGCACGGCGCGGAAACCTCATCGGGGCATTCGGTGCTTTGTTGGCCGTGGTTACTGTGTTCGTCTCGGTGAAACTGGACAACGTTCCGTGGATCGTTGGGGCAATAGCCGTGGGTTCGGTGGTGGCCGCACCTGTGGCGCGCCGCGTTCAGATGACACAGATGCCGCAACTCGTGGCCCTGTTCAACGGCGTGGGTGGCGGTGCGGCTGCGCTCGTGGCATTGCTGGAGCTCTCGCATACAGGTGATGCGTGGGTTCGCTTGGCCATTGTGTTCACGCTGCTGGTCGGGGCCGTTTCCTTTGCGGGTTCTGGCGTCACTTTTGCCAAACTGCAAGGGCTGATGACCACCCGGCCGGTGACGTTCCCGGGCCTGCCCGTCCTGATGGCCGTGGTGCTGCTGGCCGCAGTGGGCGCAGGGGTGGTGGTGATACTGGATGGTTCATTGCTGCTCGCGTTGGTGCTGCTGATCCTTGGTCTTGTTGCCGGTGTCCTGCTGGTGCTCCCGGTGGGCGGCGCCGATGTACCGATTGTCATCTCGCTGCTCAACGCTTTCACCGGATTGGCCGTTGCCGCGTCGGGATTGGTGCTGGGTAACGTACTCCTGGTGGTTGCCGGAACTCTGGTTGGAGCGTCAGGCACCATCCTCACCCGGGCCATGGCTGCCGCAATGGGCCGAAGCGTTGCGGGAATCATGTTCGGTGCCTTCAAGGGTGGCTCCACGGCTGGGTCCACTGCCGTGAGTGAGCGCCCGGTCAGATCCTCCAGCCCGGAAGATGTTGCGGTGCTGCTCGGCTACGCCCAGCGGGTGATCATCGTCCCCGGGTACGGCTTGGCTGTGGCGCAAGGCCAGCACACAGCCGCTGAATTGGCCCTGGCTTTGGAAGCACGCGGGACTGAGGTGGACTTCGCCATCCATCCCGTAGCAGGACGCATGCCCGGGCACATGAACGTCCTCCTGGCCGAGGCCAACGTGCCCTATGAATCGCTGAAGGAAATGAGCGACATCAACCCGGAGTTCAAGACCGCGGACGTTGCCCTTGTGGTGGGTGCCAATGACGTCGTGAACCCCGCAGCCAAGACCACCTCAGGTTCGCCGATCTACGGAATGCCCATCCTGGAAGTAGCTGAGGCCCGGCAGGTGGTATTCCTCAAACGTTCCATGCGTCCAGGATTCGCCGGCATCGAAAACGAACTTCTCTACGAACCTCAGACCACTTTGCTGTTCGGCGACGCGAAGGATTCGTTGACCAAGGTGTTGGGCGCTGTGAAGGCGCTCTAGCAGGGTTGGCCCCCTAAATTCGGCGCCGATATTCGCGTCATATACGGGTTTGCAGAGCCACATCTTTTGTACAGAAGTCTGCCCAGAAGGCGACTGCGGAAAGATGAATGGCTAGGAGTCAGCGATTTGCAAGACGACATGAAGGATTCGACGCCCGATTCGCGCTTCGACAAACCACAAAGCAAGAGGGTGACGGATTGGAGGCCACTCGTTGGCCAGGATGTGCAGATCTGGCGCGGCAACAAGATCGTGGACCAAGGCCGGGTGGAGGCCGTGACTGCCGACGGCAAAGTTCTGTGGCTCAAACAACTTGGAGCAATCGAACGTCGGTTGGTCATGAAGGAACCCGGAACAGGGCTCCGGGTACGGCTCATCCCTTGAACGCAATCCTTGGAGCGCGCGCGGCCCTGGCTCTTCCCGGCCATCCGCCGTCGTCCTAAGCTGAACCGTACGAGTTACCCAACCCATGCCGAACCGCCACATCGAAGCGAGGTTGCGCCATGACCGTGAAACTCAACAAGAAAGCCTTCGACAACGCGAAGCACCTGATCCGTGACGGCAAGATCGTCAAGGATGTCCGGGATGACTGGAGCGAGCACGCCCCGTCCACCAAGGACGAGAACGAGTTCCTGGAGAAGAACGGCCAAGCCGAGTATTCCAAGTGGTACCTCGGCGTGGACGACGATCATCCGGCTGACCAAAAGGGCCACTACAAATTTCCCTTCGGAGACTTCAAGAAGATCCACAGATGCGCGGTCATCTCTGCCGAAAGTCGGGCAGCCCAGAACGACTATGACGATATCCGGGATGCGCTCGGCAAGCTGCTCGAACGCATCGATGAGGAATGAGCCTTGACGGGCAAGCTCATCTACTCAGCCAGCAAGCGCCCCCATTTCGGGTCCAGCAACGGAGCTCCGGCAAGCTTGAGTGCATGCCAGAGGGTCACTGCCACAGAATCGAGCACCGGAACGCCGGTCCGGGCCTCCACCTCGGCCGTGATGTTGGCTCCGTAAAGATTCGTGCACAGGTAGACCAAGGCGTCCGGGTGGGCGGCTGCCAGCTCCAGGGAACCCGGCAGCATCTCCTCATCGGCGACCCGGCCAAAGGATTCGTTATCAGTCAGGTCGAGGTGCCGGTGATCGATCGTCTTGATGCCTTCCTTGGCATAGGACGCGATCACGGCCTCATTCACGTCTGCCGTATAGGGGGTGAACAATCCGATTCGCTCGGTGCCAAAAGTAGAAAACGCGTTCAAGTAGGCGAGCGTGGACGTGGTGGCCGGTATGCCTGTGGCGTCCGTGATCTCACTGACCAAGGCATGGTCGTGGGAAGCTCCAAGCCAGGATCCGGAGGTGCCGTTCCAAGCAATGACGTCCACATTCGCCGTGGCCAGCAACTCGGCGGCGGCACGCATTACAGAGGAATCGAATTGCTTGTCCGAGGAGTCGTCCAGGGCGATTCGCGTGACCGGTATGCGGGTTGAATGGATGGTTACATCCTGGCGATCGCCCAGGATCCGGTAGGTCTGTGGCTCAAGGCAGGTGTTGGAGGACGGCACGATCATGCCGATGCGGATGGGGCGGTTGTTTGAAGGCATGCTTGCTCCTAGGCGCTGAGGGATTCGGCAGAGGGAAGGACGGGAACGGAGAGGGCGTCGCGGTGTTCAGCGAACCCGTTCCGGGCGACGAAACGTCCGACGGCGCCAGGATCGTGGAAACCGTCCTCGTCGAGGACCACTCGCCCGGAAGAGACCACGACGGCGGGCCAACCGTTCAGCGTCTTCCCTTCAAAAGGCGAGAAATCAGTCCCCATGTGCAGCGCACCGCCGTCGACGGTTTGCTGGAAGGCGGGATCGAAGATTACGAGGTCGGCGTCGAAGCCTTCCACGATGGCGCCCTTCCGCGGTACGGCGTTGATCCGTGCGGGGCCGGCGGAGAAGACCTCAACGAACTCCTCCACAGAGCCGCCCGACTCAGTGACCAATGCCGTGAACGTCACGGGCATCCGCGTCTCGACGCCGGGGAGGCCGTGCGGCATGTAGCGGACGTCGTCCGTGCGCTCGCGTTTTTGCGAGAGGTCGTAGCAGGAGTGGTCCGAGGAAACAGTGTGGATTGCCCCGGCCGCGAGGCGTTCCTTGAGCGCGGCCACCGTTTCGGCACTCCGCATCGGCGGACAGCAGGCGTACCACTCGGGGAATTTTGAACCGTAGACGGTGTCATCCAGGGTCAAATAGTGCGGGCACGTCTCGGAGTACGCTTCCTGGCCGCGCTCGCGGGCTTCGGTGACCAGATCCACGGCGCCCGGAGTGGACTGATGGACGAAGTAGACGGGCGCTCCGGTGTACTCAGCCATCGCCAGGGTTTCCTTGACCGAGATCTCCTCGGCAAGCTCAGGCCGGGTACGGTGCAGGTGTTCGATGCCGATGCGGCCATCCGCGACGTGCTGGTCAGTGCAATCGGTGATGATGGGATCGTGCTCTGCATGGATGTACGTGAGGCCATCCAAGCGCACCATTTCGCGCATGACCTTCAGGATGGTGTCGCCGTCGGCCATGGTTGAACCGCGGTTGGTGGTGTACATCTTCACCGAGCGGACACCCTCGGCGGCTAGCTGTTCGAGCTGCCACGGGACCGTCTCATCCCAGGCGACAACCGAGCCGTGCAAGGCAACATCGCAGCGCGACTCGGCGGCCAGGCGCTTCTTGTTCAGCACAGCTTCCAGTGGTGTCTCCTGGGCATCGCGGGGGATGCCGAAGTCGATGATCGTGGTGGTGCCACCCCACAGCGCAGCCGTTGATGTGGTCCGGTAGTCATCCAGGGTGCGGAATCGGCCCGTCACTTGGGCAACATGGCAGTGGCCATCGATGCCACCGGGAATGACCAGCTGGCCGTGCGCTTCAATGGTGCGGGCAGCCGCGGGAATGGGTTCGGTGGCGTCAATGAGCTGGACGATGCGTCCGCTGTCCACCACCACGTGGGCCGCCTGCCGGCCGAAACTGTTGACCACGGTGCCGTTGGCAATGACGAGATCGGGGAAATGGGACATCGTTGTCCTCCTTGTTCTTGGGAAGCGTTAGAGAGTGGGGGACGAGGAAAGGTGCGCCGACTGTGCGACGGTCAGGGCGGCGTCGAGGTTTTCGGAGAGACCCTGACGGCGCTTGACCGGTGGCGCGGCGAACGAGCCGCCGCGATGTGCCCCCGACTTCAACGCGACCACGGCCTCCGTCATGCGGATGCCGGCCGAGATGCCGTCCACCACGGGCACTGGAATCTGGCCTTCGAGCTCGCGGGCAAGTCCTGCTAGCGGCGCACCTGCAAGGATCACGACGTCGGCACCGTCCTCTGCGACCGCCTGCCGGCTAAGTGCCAGGAGCGTTTCCTTGAAGTCGGCCTGTACGGATCCGATCGAATTGAGGCTCTGGTTGATGGATCGGATGGAGGCGAGACGGCCGCCAAAACCGAACCGCTCTACGCAGTCGAGGTACCAGGCCTGGATGCGGTCCGAGATGGCGATGATGGAGAAACGCTGGCCTTGGAGTGCTGCCGCGCAGAGTGCGGCTTCGGTGATCCCGATGACCGGTACGTCCACCAGTTCCTTCAGGGCAGGCATGCCGGGATCCCCGAAGGCAGCCACAACGACGCCGTCCACAGCGGCATCGCCGCGTTCACGCCCAAGGCTGGCTCCGCCGTCGTGCGCGTATTCGGCGATCAGCTCGGCAACAGCGCCAGCAGCGATCAGCGACTCGAAGCGGGTTTCGATATATTCGACGCCGTGTCCGGCGGTCCGCACGATCAGTTCGGTATCCGGTCCTGCCGAACGCAGGGCCTCGGCCTCGATCAGTGCCGTGACGTCGTCACTGATGTTGGGGTTGATGACCAGGAGTTTCATGATTTTTTCCGTTGCAGCTTGGGCTCAGTGTGGCTGGAATCCTCCGGGAACTGCTCGCGGTACTTGCCGATGTGCGACGCCGACTGGGTAGCGGCGCGGTCAGGATCGCCACTGGCGATCGCGGCGTAAAGGTCGCGGTGTTCCTGGATGAGTTCCGGGAGGTCGCTGACGTGGCGGAACAGCCAGTGCATGCGTCCCTGGAGTGGTTCCAGCGCGGAGCGGAGAAAGTCGTTGTTGGCGATGGCCGTGATGGCATCGTGGAAATCGCTGTTGGCGCGGTGGGCTTCCAGGATGGAGCCCTTGGCCAGGCAGCGGTCGGCCTCATCCAGCAGTCCGGCGAGGTGTTCAAGATTCGCGGCGGTAGCGCGCTTGGCTGCCAAGCGGCAGGCAAGGACTTCCAAGGATTGACGGACGTCGAAGAGGTCCTCCACATCCTTGGCGCTCAAGCCGCTGACCTCGGAACCGCGGCCGGCGCGGTCCCGGATCAGTCCTTCTTGCCTCAGCATGCGGAGTGCTTCGCGGATGGGCAGTCGGGAGACGTTGAATTCGGCGGCGAGGTCGCGCTCCACCAGCCTGGTGCCGGGCGCATAGTGCCCCTCAAAAATCCTGGAACGGAGCGTGTCACGCACTGACTCCCGGAGGGGGCGGTCAGTGATGTTCGTGTCTTCTGCGGCTAGCATTTCCAGCTCCATTTCGTGATGTGTGAGGCGGTGCGCCCGGCGACCAGGCGGGCTTCCGGCCATCCGGCGGTTCAGTACCGTCCGGCCGGCCCGGTCAGGCGAGTTAGACCGGGAGTCGCTTGTTGTAATCCAGGACGAGGACGGAGATGCCCATGATCACCGCGGATCCAACGAAGTACAGCAGCGCCCAGGTGTAGGAGCCGGTGGCCCCGACAATCAGGCCTACCACAATCGGCGTGACGAACCCGGCGATGTTGCCGCTGAAGTTCATTGCCCCGCCGAGCACACCGGCGTTGGTGCGGCCGCCCAGGATGGACGGGATGGACCAGAACAGGCCAACCCAGCGCAGGAAGAACAGGACTACAGAGAGAAGCACGACGGCGGTGATCGGGTCTGCGACGACCGTGACACCTACGAGGCCGCCCACCACTACGACGCTGGAGAATCCCAGCAGGGTACGCATGACGCGGTTGGCGGAGGCGCCGGATGCGCGCCACCTGTCGGCGATGATTCCGCCGAGGATTTCACCGACGAAGCCGGCACCGAAGATCACGAACGTGGACCAGCCGATGGTCTTCAGGTCGAAGCCCTTGGCTTGGGCCAGATACAGCGGGCCCCAGGTCAGCAGACCGTAGAAGACGCCGTTGAAGCCAAGCCAGCCGAAGCACATTGCCCAGAAGGACCGGAACTTCAGGTAGGGGAGAAGAGCTCGCTTGCCTTGTGCACCTTCCTTGGCTGCCTCGGCGTCGTCCTCGGCATGCGAGGCTTCGATGTACTCAGCTTCGGCATCGTTGACGCCCTTGTGCTGGCGGGGGTTGTCGCGGATGTACCACCAGACGGCCAAGCCCATGAGAATCGTGGCGGCACCGGCGATGATGAACGACATGCGCCAGCTGCCCGTGGAGGCGATCAGCCAGGTGATGAGGATGCCGCCCAGGCCAGCGCCCAGGGGAGCTCCGGCATCGAGGATGGTGGCGCCGCGGCCACGTTCCTTCTTGTGCATCCAGATGGCATTGAGCTTGCCACCGGCAGGCATGACGCCGGCCTCAGTGACGCCGATGCCAAGGCGTGCGATGAACATGCTCAGGAAGCCGCCTGCGAAGCCGGAAGCGGCAGTTGCTGCGCCCCAGCCGATGCAGGAGGCAGTGACCATCTTGCGGGGGCCGAACTTGTCGATCAGCCAGCCGACAGGGATTTGCATGAGCGCGTAGGTCCAGAAGAACGCCGACAACAGAAGCCCCACAAGCTCGGGCGGGAGGTTGAATTCCTTCTGGATGATGGGGAGCGCAACGGATATTGAACCGCGGTCGATGTAATTGACGGCGACCAGGACCAGGAGCAGGATGAACAGTTTCCAGCGGACGTTTGTGCGTCGCTGCACACCGTCCTTGGCGGTTTTGGGCTCGTTTTCCTGGTTTTCCTGGGTTGCCAGTTGGGTGTTTTGGGGAGACACAGCTTCTCCTTCAGAGGAGTCAACAGGGGTGGAATGTCTTTGGGGTATGTCTTTGGGGGATGAGCCGGGCGTGGATATCGCTGCAGCCGGACCCGTGCCGGCGGCAACTGTTGCGGTCCCTGCCCTTTTGGTGGCGGGGGCCGCAGCCGGTAGCGGGTCTGTTTGGGATCCCGTTTTGGGATCCCAAAATCCAAGTTAGATGTGACGGGCCGCACTGTCAAGGTTTTTGGTATACAAAGTCTGTTGGCGAAATGTGACCGAGTGGGATGCCTGCGCGCGGTCCTCCCCGGTTGCTCCTGCCCCTGGCGCACGAGAACCCGGCGTTTCCTGGGAAATGCCGGGCTTTCGGGGTAGTAAGTGGGAAGGAGCGCGGACTAGCGGTGGTATGCCGAGCTTGGGGACGCTTCCGGTCTGTATGCCAGAATCTCGGCGAGCTCAGCAAGCCGGTGCGCGCGTGCGGACTCGGCAGGCGTGAACGGCTCGCCTGGTCGGGAAAAGACCAGCGGTCCATGCCATGCGGTAGGAATCTTCAGGATGTCCGTTGAACGTTCGACGCCGGCACTCGCCTCGGGTGCCGGGTTCTCAGGGTCGTTGGGGACCACTTTGGCGGAAAGCAGCTCGGCAACCGCGTGCGGAAGCTCATTCGGGTTCCCGGCAATGCGGGTGGCCAGGCTCAGGGCCTTGGTTTGGCCATCAGCCATGGCAAGCGCTGTGGTTGGCCACACGTGTGACTCACGCCCGCCGCCGTCGTCGAGTGCTTTCAGCAGTTCATGTTCGGTGACCTCACCCGGGGCGGAGAGTACGAACTCGTCCAGCACTATTTGGGCGCCCTGTGTACCGTGGCGGCCCGGGGCATCCATCGGGTGAACGTGGATGCTGAGGATGTTCGTGTCCATGCGGGCCAGCGACTGGGTGATCTTCTGCAACGAGCCGGGCTGGTCCCGCAGCAGGGTCCGGGCCCGCCACAAAGCAGGTGCGGCGTGTAGCTTGTGCCGCTGGCGGAGGGCCGGCGCATGCAACCATCGCCGGAGGACCTTGGCGGCCGACGGCTCCGCAACCCAGATAACCAGCACGGTGGCCGTGACTGTGAGCAGCAGGACTTTGGCCAGGTAGGGGAGGTGGGTTTCCACAACCGCCGCGTGTACCAGCAGTTCAATGGGAAGCATCACCGCGATGTTGGCCAAGGTGAGCCGGGCCTTGGGCGGTTCGGGCAACTGTCCGCAGACATCGCACCGAAGATCCGCAGTAACGGGAGAGCTCATTTGGGGCTTCATGGTTTCATGCTGCCCCGCGCCTGTTTCAGGACGGTTGCCTCCGCGTCACGTTCTGGGGACACGCTGGTGGGTGCTGCGTTCCTGTCCACTTAGTGGCTTTGTGCCGAACGCCGGCAACGCAAAAGCCCGGCGTTCCCGCGGTGGGAACGCCGGGCTTTGCAAAGCAACCGGGAAGGAACGCTCGGGCTTGGTCGTTACTGCTCGGGATTAGCGGACGCTGTCCGGGTCGAGGTCCGAATCGCGGTCCGAGCCACGGTGGGCCGCTGCGTCCTTCAGGAGATCCCGGATCTCGGCCAGCAGTGCGGTATCCGCAGGCAGCGGTTCTTCCTCGGGTTCTTCGGTGGAGAGGCGGTCCTTAACCATGGAGTTGATCTTGTTCATGGGCGCCACGAAGATGAAGTAGACCACTGCCGCAGTGATCACGAAGGTCACCAGCGCAGTAAGCACCGCGCCGAAGTCGACGAACGTGGCCGGGTTGTTCTCCCAGATCTTGAAGCCAAGCCCTTCGGCATTCATGCCGCCGGCCGCAGCAATCACGGGGTTGATGATGTGGTTGGTGAAGGCTGCTACGAGAGCGGTGAAGGCACTGCCGATGACGACGGCAATGGCCAGTTCAATCACGTTGCCGCGAAGTATGAAGTCCTTGAAACCCTTAAGCATGGAATGTCCTCCGGATGGGTACGGGTGTGTGGCTTAGGCAGAGAACAAACTACCACTTGCAGGTTTCAAACGGGTGTCAAGGGGATGTGAGAGAGGGATGCCGCCTGGGGGTGTGGATGTGAGAGAGGGATGCCGCCTGGGGGTGTGGATGTGAGAGAGGGATGCCGCCTGGGGGTGTGGATGTGAGAGAGCGTCGGGTTCTTTAGTGGGATCAGCCTACGAGGGCCCGGGTGTGGTCGTTCAGGAAGATTCCGCGGGGATCGAATTCACGCCGGACCTGGATGAAGGTGTCCAGCTCGGGGTAGAGACGCTCAAGGCGGCCCCGTGTCATGAAGTGGATCTTCCCCCAGTGGGCCCTCGGCTCGAATTCCTGCAGGACGGCGTCGGCGTCCCGGAAGAACTGCCAGTAGTCGGTTCCGGGCTCGGTGGTCAGCGTGATGACGGTGCTGTCTCGCCCTTGGAACTGGGACATGTAGGCGTCGTCGGCCTTCACCCAGCGGACCTCGACGGGGTACTTCTGCTCGGGATACTTGCTGCGGATCAGCTCCTGGATGGCCTCGACGGCGGCAAAGCCGTCCTCGCTGCGGACGAAGTACTCAAGTTCGTGGAACTGGGTGGTGAAGCCGCCAGGATAGATCCGGTACGAGCGGTCAAGCCGGGCACCTTCCACGGTCGAAATCCCGCGCTCGTCCTCAATGGAAGCAACGTTATACCGCTTGGTGTAGCTCCGGTTGGCCATGCTCAGGCCGGGTGCGCCAGGAAGATCCAGGAGCTCGCAGGAATCGTTCTCCGGGCACCATAGGAACGAGTAGTGCCTGTTGTTGTCAAGATCGTCCTGCCACGTCGAGGCAGTTTCAGCCCAGGTGGGATAGGTGATCTGTTCCTGCAGGTAGTAGCTGTCCTCAACAGCCAGCTCCACCTCCAGGAAAACACCCAGCGTACCTAGAGCCACCTGGGCGGCCCGGAGTTCGCGGAGCTGACCTTCGCCGATTTCCACGATGTCGCCATAGCCGTTGATGAGCTTCACCCAGCGGAGGTTGGACGAGAAGCTGCCCAGGTGCTTCCCGGACCCGTGGGTGCTGGTGGCCAGTGCGCCGGCGATTTGCTGCTTGTCGATGTCGCCTTGGTTGCCCAGGGCCAGACCCTGCTCCCACAGCGGATCTCCAAAGGCATTGATCGTGGTTCCGGCAAGGGCCCGGGCGCGACGCCCGGCCTTGTCAGTTCCTGTAATCGCGGAGAGCCCGGACATGTCCATCAGGACGCCGCCAGTCTGAACAAGAGGTGAGGACGAGTGCCCTGAGCCGACCGCCCGCACAGGCAGGCCTTCCCGAATGGCGAAACGGACGGCGTCGAGCGCTTCTTGTTCGTTCCTTGGCCGGACGGTGAAGGCCGGCGTCGCGCTCTGGTTCCCGCCCCAGTTGGTCCAGGTGATGTCTGTTCCAAAAGGTGCCGTAGGAGTGGCGGCGCGGGAAAGGTCTTTGGTGGTCATTGCTAAGCTCCGTTGCTTGTTTGAAGGCTTACGCGCCGTGGTTGATCATGACGTGCTTGGTGCGCGAGTAATCATCCAGGGCGTAGAGCGAGAGGTCGCGCCCATACCCTGAGCCCTTGAATCCGCCCCACGGTACCTCACACGCAAGGACCAGGTGCGCATTCACCCAGACGGTGCCGAAGTCCAACTGCTTGGGAATGCGCAGGGAGAGGCTGGAGTCCTTGGTCCACACGGAGGCGGACAGTCCGTAGGGGCTTTCGTTTGCACGGGTGACGGCTTCTTCAGTGGAAGAGAAGGTTTCCACAGTGACCACGGGGCCGAAGATTTCGTGGGTTGCGATGTGCGCGCCGGCAGGGACGTTGGAGATGATCGTTGGCTCGATGAAGTAGCCGGGACCTTCCAGTGCCGAGCCGCCAATCGCGATATTCAGTCCCGCCTCGCGGGCTTCGGCCAAGGATTCCTTGACGCGTTCAAAGTGGGGCCGGGAGATCATGGGACCGATTTCGACGTCGTCCCCAGCCTCGGGTGCGCCGACCACCAGCGTGCTGACTTCGCGTACCAAGTGCTCGGTGAATTCCTCGGCCACGGACTCGTGGACCAGCACGCGGCAGGCAGCACCGCAGTCCTGGCCGGCATTCCAGAATCCTGCGTTGCGGACTCCAGCGGCGGCGGCGCGAAGATCGGCGTCGGGGAAGACAACAACCGGGGCTTTGCCGCCAAGTTCCAGGTGGACGCGCTTCACGGATTTTGCCGCAGTTTCCGCAACGGCCTGGCCACTAACGACGCTGCCCGTCAGGGCGACCAAAGCAATCGATGGGTGCTCCGAAAGCCGCTGTCCAACAGTGCGCCCCTGGCCAGTGACCACGTTGAGGATCCCGTCCGGGATCCGTCCGGCGAGCAGTTCGGCCAGCTTCAGCGTGGACAAGGGGGTCTGCTCGGAGGGCTTGAGGACGATGCTGTTGCCGGCGGCCAGAATCGGTGCGATCTTCCAGGCGGCCATCAGCAGCGGGTAGTTCCAGGGGGTAATGACGCCGACGACGCCCACGGGTTCGCGGAGGATCACGGAGGTGTGGTCAGTGGCGTAGTCGCCGCCGGCCATGGAAGTCAGCGTGCGGGAGGCGCCGGCCATGAAACGGAACGTATCGATGGTGCTGGTGACGTCGTCCTCGGCCACTGCCTGCGGCTTGCCGGTATTGGCGGACTCGATGAGCTCGAACGCTTGCCGGTTCTCCTCAATAATGTTGGCGATCAGGTTCAGGACGTCCGCGCGCTCCTTGGGGGTAGTAGCCCCCCAGGTCTTTTGGGCGACGACGGCGGCCTCTACAGCGGCGTCGACATCGTCCGCCGTGCCCGCCTGCACTGAGGCGATGACCTGCTCGGTGGTGGGATCCACGACGTCGATCAGCTGACCGGTGGAGCCCGGGACGAACGATCCGTTGATGAAGTGCCCTGCGGGAGGCAGGGGCAGCTGCGGAGGCAGGCTGCTGCCATGGTCAGAGGACGTGCGTCGAACGGTGAACTGGACGGTTTCGGGGTGTGCAGTGTCTGTGAGGGTCATGACAATTCGCTTTCAGATAGGTCAGTTTGCGAGTGCAGGGGATGGAAAGGGGGCGGCTTCCGTCTTTTTCCGGAACACGCGTGCCGCGAAGTAGTAGAGGGGAGCAACCACTACGAGGCCGACGAGCCAGGAGATGTCCACCCCTCCCAACGCGGCCGCGAGGGGGCCGGTGTAGATTGCGGTTGCCGAGAAGGGAACCTGGATCAGGGCGCCTGCCAGGTAGGAGCCGATGGCGACCCAATTGAACCGCCCGTACACACCGCCGTCGCGCTTGAAGAAGTCCTCAACCCGGTAGTCGCCGTGCCGCAGAAGGTAGTAGTCCACCAGGTTGATGGCAGTCCACGGGACCAGGACGTACATCAGGAAGGAGAGGAAGTTGGTGTAGAAGAGGATGAAGTTGTCGCGGGCGAACAAGGCGATGGAGACTGCGACGACGAAGAGGATGAGGGCCGCGATGCTGCGGGTCTTGGCGCGTGGCAACCAGGACGGCTTGAAGGTTTGGCCGATGGTCAGAGTGCACAGGACGCCGCAGTAGAGGTTCATGGCGTTGGACGCCGCGACACCCAGGCAGAAGATGCCCACGATGATCAGGGTCCACGGCTGCAGCAACGCACCCAGGCTGCCAACGATTTCGACGTTGTCGGCGCTCATGGTCATGGCGAGCGTGCCCACCAAGGCGCCGAGGATCATGGGGAACAACGTTCCCAGGACGCAGCCCGAGTAGGAAGCCCAAAATGCCGGTGCCGACCCCGTGCCCTGCGGCATGTAGCGGGAGTAATCGGAGACGTAGGGCGCGTAGGCCAGCTGCCACAGGGCCGAGACGGAGATGGTCCCCATGAAGCCAACCCAGTTGAAATTGCCCTCCGCAAGGAAGCTGGCGGGAAGGCCGTGGACAACGAGGATCCACACGAAGGCGAGCAACAGAGCCAGGCCCGCTGCAACGCTGAGGATCCTGGCATAGGCGTGGATGAGCCGGTAACCGAAAATCGTGGCGATGACGCTGACCACGCCGATGATGATGATGCCGGCATCCACGCTGATGCCGGGGCTGACCGCGGCCATTGCTTCTCCGCCAAAGACGAGGTTTGCGGCGAAGAACCCGACGTACATGATGACCACGATGACCACGATCAAGAGGGCGCCGAAGGAGCCGAACTGGCCGCGGGTCTGGATCATCTGCGCCACGCCCAGCTGGGGGCCTTGGGCCGAGTGCAGCGCCATGAAGATGCCGCCCACGACGTTGCCGATGATGATGCCCACCAGCGCCGGCACGAAACCGAGGCCGAATACCGTGGTGGCAAGTCCGCCGGTCACGATGGTCATGATCATGATGTTGGAACCGAACCAGATGGTGAAGAGATCGCGCGCCTTGCCGTGCCGCTCATTCAGCGGGATCGGCTGGATGGTTTTGTCCTCAAGCCGGGGAACTTCGTGGGTGGCCAAGGGCGCATTCATGATGCGCTCCGGGACGTCGAAGCCAGTTCACGGACTGTAGTGGCTTTGCTGCGGTTCACCATCAGGCCGAGAAGGTCGAAAACAAGGGTGGCCGCAGCGACGGTTGTGATGTCCGCATGGTCGTAGGCCGGAGCGACCTCCACGACGTCGGCGCCCACGATGTTGATGCCGTTCAGGCCGCGGAGCAGGGCCAGGAGTTCGCGGGAGTGGAGTCCGCCCATCTCCGGGGTGCCCGTACCGGGAGCGAATGCGGGGTCCAGGACGTCGATGTCGATGGAGACGTACACCGGGGTGTCGCCGAGCCTGTCCTTCACCTGCTGGATTGCCGCCGGGACACCGATGACATCCAGGTCCGAGCAGCGGATGATCTGGAACCCGAACTCGTGGTCCCTGAGGAAGTCATTGCGGTCATACACAGGGCCACGGATGCCGACGTGCATCGACTTGTCCTCCACAAGGAGGCCTTCCTCGAACGCCCGCCGGAAGATGGTTCCGTGCGTAATGGGCTGGTCAAAGTACGTGTCCCACGTATCCAGGTGTGCGTCAAAGTGCAGCAAAGCCACCGGACCATGGACCTTGTTCAGGGCCCTGAGCATCGGCAGGGCAATCGTGTGGTCGCCGCCGATCGAGATCAGCCGCTTGTCTTCGCTGATGAGGGGCAACGCCTGCTCCTCGATCTCACGAACAGCGCGGGTGATGTCGTAGGGCGTGCAGGCGATGTCGCCGGCGTCCACAACCTGGGCTTCGTAAACGGGTTCGACGTCGAGCTCCGGGTGGTAGCCCGGGCGCAGGAGACGCGAGGCCTCGCGAACCGCGGCAGGACCGAAACGGGCGCCGGGCCGGAAGGAGGTTCCGCCGTCGAACGGTACGCCGACAATCGCAATGTCATAGTCCGGGACGCGGTCAATTTGGGGGAGGCGGGCGAAGGTGCCGAGTCCGGCATACCGGGGGACTTTGGTTGCGTCGACAGGGCCGATGGGCTTGTGGATTGTCATTGCCGGTTCCTTGGTGTGAGGGGTGCTCGCCATTGAGCGGGAAGTAAGTAATTCCATTCTTGGTGACGCGGGTCACGGCGAATAGCGGTACATTGACTACAAATGGCCCAGACGCTTAGACGAATGTCTAAAAGGTTCGGAACGGGCCCCGGGAATCATAGAGTCAGGACCCCATCCGATGGCAATCACGGTCGCCGAACTCGTGGCTGAACCCCAACTCGGGCTCAGCCTTCTGGCCGGTGACGCGGGCCGCGACAACCGGATCACCTGGGCCCACACGTCCGATCTGCCCAGGCTCTGGGAGTGGGTCACAGGTGGAGAGCTGATGATGACCAATGGACTCTCGATTCCGGCCGACGCCGCGGGACAAGTGGCGCTCGCCGAGGCCCTTATGGACAGCGGGGCAAGCGCCTTGGCCATCGGCGAGAAGATGCACGCGCCTCCGCTGACCCAGGAGTTCCTGGCGGCCTGTGACCGGCTGCCGCTGCCGCTGATCAACATCCCCTACCCCCTGCCGTTCATCGCGATCGCCCGCTCGGTTGCCGAGTCCTCCCTGCTCGAAGAGTCCCGGCGCTTGCGGCAGACGGCCAGGGTTTACGACCTGCTCCGAACGGCCGGCGCCTCGGAGGACCATTGGCAGAGCCTGGTCCAACGGCTCGCCACCGAACTGGATGCGGAGCTGTTCGTGGTGGACCGCCGCTGCCTGCATCCCTGGCACCCGGAGGGACAGCCAGTCCCACGGTTCCTTGCCGATGAATGGGCTCCGCTTTCCGGGCAGGTGTCCTTGGCGGGAAAGAACTTCCAGTGGCACCGGATCCGGGGCCGGCACGTGCTGACCATGGACATCCCGACCCACGCCAACGCGCTCCTCGTGGTGCTGCCCAACAGCGAACCGCACCCGGACGCCGTCGTACTTCTGCACGCCGCAACCGTGCTGGGACTGCAGCTTTCGCGCATCGTCCTGTCGCTGGAAGGCCGCCATCGGCTGGCGGGTGAGTTCCTGCTGCAGGCCATGGATGGGAGATTGGGGGCGGCCGAGATGGAGAGCCGGCTGGCCGGTTTTGATGTTCCGCCCCAGGATTTCCTGCTCGCCTCGCTCTACGCGGACGCCGGCAATAAAGCAGCGGACGACGGCGACAGGCTGGCTAACGTGCACATCGAACTGTGGCGGCACGGGGTTGCGTCGGCTTCCCTGAAGCGGAACAACCGGCTCCACGTCGTGGTCCCTGCTGATGTGCCGGACGACATCCTGGTTCATTGTGCCGGGGCGGATGCCGCGATCGGGATCAGCGCTCCGGCGGGTGTGGCGGGCATTCAGCGCGCGCTGCAGGAGTCACTGTGGGCGCTCGGATCGGCCCGGGCGAACAAGCTTGGCCTGGCCCGCTACGCGCAGGGACCATCATGGCTGGGGCTGACGGGTTTCGAGGAAGGAACTGCCCTGGTCCGGCGTCTCCTCGGCCCGATTTTCGATTACGAGCAGAGCCAGGAAGGCGATCTCATCGTCACGCTGAGGACCTATCTGGACTCGCAGCGTTCCTGGCAAAAAACCGCCGCTGCCCTGTTCGCGCACCGGCAAACCATCATCTATCGGATACGGAAAATCGGCGAATTGACGGGGCTGGACATGGGTGAAACCTCCACTGTTGCCCAGTTGTGGTTCGCGCTCCAGATCCACGAGGCAATGCACCGGTAGGTATCCCTTGCTTGCGCTTTTTCCAGATAACCCGCTATGGTGTGAACCGTGTCACTGACGTGACGCAATGCTTTTGATCTGTGGCGGGAGAGTCCTGCCGGTACATCCAGTCAGGCGCCGTAGGAGCAAATCCTCCCCAGGAATCTCTCAGGCCCACGTACCGCCACGGCGAGGCAACTCTGGAAAGCAGTCCAGGTAACTGGGCTCACCGACGGTGCAAGCAGGCAACCATTCCTGCGGAATCTCTCAGGTCCAATACAGAGCGGGGAGGAACCCACATCATCGTGGCGCACATAGGGCGCCTGAATCATGGAGTTCCTCTTGACTGTTCAATCAACCCCCACCGCTTTCGCGGACCGGCACATCGGCGCCCGCCGTCAGGCCGACGTTGACACCATGCTCAAGGCAATCGGCTACGACTCCGTAGACGGCCTGGTAGATGTTGCGGTCCCCGATTCCATCCGGCAAGCCACGCCGCTGACGCTCCAGGCCGCCCTTAGCGAGACCCAGGTCCTCGCCGAGCTCCGCAAGCTTGCGTCCAAGAACAAGACCGCCATCCAGCTGATCGGCCAGGGCTACTACGACACCGTTACGCCGCCGGTTATCCGACGCAACATCCTGGAAGCTCCGGCCTGGTACACGGCGTACACGCCTTACCAGCCCGAGATTTCGCAGGGCCGTCTTGAAGCTCTCCTGAACTTCCAGACCATGGTCCAGGACCTCACCGGACTTCCCGTGGCCAACGCTTCGCTGCTGGATGAAGCCACCGCTGTGGCCGAGGCTTCGCTGCTGATGCGTCGTGCCAACAAGTCCAAGACCGCGAAGGACGGCAAGACTGTCCTGGACGCCGACCTCCTCCCGCAGACCATCGCCATCGTGAAGGGGCCGCGCCGAGGCGCTCGGCTTCGAGGTGGAGATTGCCGACCTCTCCGCAGGGCTTCCCGACGGCGATATCAACGGCATCGTCCTGCAGCAGCCCGGTGTTTCGGGCCGCGTTTTCGACCACTCCGGCGTCATCGCTGACGCCAAGGAGCGCGGGGCGCTGGTCACTGTCGCTGCCGACCTTTTGGCGCTCACCCTCATCACGCCCCCGGGCGAGCAGGGCGCCGATATCGCCGTCGGAACTGCGCAGCGCTTTGGTGTTCCGCTGTTCTTCGGCGGCCCCCACGCTGCGTACATGGCAGTCCGCGAAGGCATGGAGCGCACGCTCCCGGGCCGCATCGTCGGCGTCTCCAAGGACAACGCCGGAGTCCCGGCTTACCGTCTGGCCCTTCAGACCCGCGAGCAGCACATCCGCCGCGAAAAGGCGACGTCCAACATCTGCACCGCGCAGGCACTACTCGCGATCGTGGCTTCGATGTACGCGGTCTACCACGGTCCGGAAGGCCTGAAGGCGATCGCCGAAACCGTGCACGGCCACGCCCGCACGCTGGCCACTGCCCTCAAGACCGCCGGCCGTGAACTCGTGTCTGAATCCTTCTTCGACACCCTCACTGTCCGCGTACCCGGCAAGGCTGACAAAGTCATCGCGGCCGCCGAAGCCCGCGGTATCAACCTGCGTCGCATCGATGCTGACACGGTTGGCGTTTCCCTCGATGAAACCACGACGCCGGAGGTCCTCTCTGCGGTAGCCGTCGCCTTTGGTGCCGGTCCGGTGAAGGACGCTTCCGGGTTTGAGCTGCCCTCAGACGTGGTCCGAACCAGTGATTTCCTGCAGCACCCGGTGTTCAACACGCACCGTTCCGAGACCCAGCTGCTGCGCTACATCCGCAAGCTTTCGGACCGCGACCTCGCCTTGGACCGCACCATGATCCCGTTGGGTTCCTGCACCATGAAGCTGAACGCTACCGCCGAGATGGAAGCAATCTCCTGGCCGGAGTTCGCCTCCATCCACCCGTTCGCTCCGGATCACCAGACCGCTGGCTGGCGCGAGCTCATTGAAGGGCTGGAAGCGGACCTCACTGAGATCACCGGCTACGATCAGGTCTCCATCCAGCCGAACGCCGGTTCCCAGGGTGAGCTCGCGGGCCTCCTTGCGATCCGCGGCTACCACCTTTCCCGTGGCGACGAGCAGCGCAACGTGTGCCTTATTCCTGCCTCGGCGCACGGCACCAACGCGGCCTCGGCTGTGCTCGCTGGCATGAAGGTAGTAGTGGTGGCCACCGCCCCTGATGGCACCATCGACCACGAAGACCTGGCCGCCAAGATCGAGGCCAACAAGGACGTCCTGTCCTGCATCATGATCACCTACCCGTCTACGCACGGTGTTTACGACGCTGACGTCCGGGAGGTCTGCGACTCGATCCATGCTGCCGGAGGCCAGGTGTACGTTGACGGCGCAAACCTCAACGCACTCGTTGGGCTCGCCCAGCCGGGCAAGTTCGGCGGCGATGTATCCCACCTGAACCTGCACAAGACTTTCTGCATCCCGCACGGCGGCGGCGGACCCGGTGTTGGCCCGGTCGCTGCAAAGGCACACCTGGCACCATTCATGCCTGGCGACGCTGCTTCCTGGACCGAAGGCAACGACGTTCCGATTTCGGCATCCCGTTTCGGTTCGGCCGGTGTGCTCCCGATTTCCTGGGCTTACGTGAAGCTCATGGGTGGCCAAGGGCTCACCGAAGCCACCAAGTCCGCGCTGCTCGCTGCGAACTACATTGCCTCCCGCTTGGATGAGCACTTCCCGGTTCTTTACACCGGCGAAGGCGGTCTTGTTGCCCACGAGTGCATCCTGGATCTCCGCGAACTGACTGCCCGCACCGGCGTCACGGCAGAGGACGTGGCCAAGCGCCTCATCGACTTCGGTTTCCACGCACCCACGCTGGCGTTCCCGGTTGCCGGCACTTTGATGGTGGAGCCGACCGAGTCCGAGGACCTCGTGGAGATCGACCGCTTCATCGAGGCCATGATCACCATCCGTGCCGAAATCGAGCAGGTCGCCACCGGCGATTTCACTGTTGAGAACTCACCGCTGCGCAAGGCACCCCACACAGCTGCCGCCGTCGTAAGTTCTGACTGGGACCGCGCATACTCGCGTGAGCAGGCCGCGTTCCCCGTCCACCACCTGAAGCAGGACAAGTACTTCCCGCCGGTCGGACGCATTGACGGCGCTGCTGGCGACCGCAACCTGGTGTGCTCCTGCCCGCCCCTCGAAGCGTTCGAGGACAACACCGCAGACTTCGAGAACTAAAGGACTGGCTCAATGACTGAGAACTACACCGCTCTCTACGAGCAGCACAAAAAAGCCGGGGCCTCGTTCACGGACTTCGGCGGCTGGCAGATGCCGCTCAAGTACGAGTCCGAACTCGCCGAACACCACGCAGTCCGTAACGCAGCTGGCCTCTTCGACCTCTCGCACATGGGCGAAGTCTGGGTCAGTGGTCCGGACGCGGCGGCCTTCCTGGACTTCGCGCTCGTGGGCAAGTTGTCCGCGATCGCCGTGGGCAAGGCCAAGTACTCGCTGATCTGCAACGCCGACGGCGGCATCATCGACGACCTCATCACCTACCGCCGCCCTTCTCCCGAAGAAGGCGTGGATCAGTACCTCGTGGTCCCCAACGCAGGCAACGCCAAGGTAGTTGCGGCAGCATTGCTGGAGCGGGCGGCCGGCTTCGACGTCGTGGTTGAGGACGCCTCGGCTGAGACGTCGCTGATCGCAGTCCAGGGTCCGAACGCGGAAGCCATTCTGCTGACCTTGGTTCCGGCAGAGCAGCACGCCCTCGTGACCGAGCTGAAGTACTACGCGGCTGTTGAGGTTGAGATCAACGGGCAGGACTTGTTGCTTGCCCGCACCGGTTACACCGGCGAAGACGGCTTCGAGATCTACATCCCGAACGTTGACGCAGCCGGCCTTTGGGAAGCACTCCTCGAGGTCGGCGAAGGCCACGGCCTCATCCCCGCGGGCCTTGCAGCACGCGACTCCCTTCGCCTCGAAGCCGGCATGCCGCTCTACGGCAACGAGCTCTCCCGCTACGTCAACGCCTACGCCGCAGGACTTGGCCCGGTGGTTTCCCTGGCCAAGGAAAGCGACTTCATCGGCAAGGAAGCCCTGACTGCGATCAAGGCAGCCGGCGTCGGATCGACCATCGGACAGAAACTGGTCGGCCTGAAGGGAACCGGCCGACGTGCAGCCCGCGCCCACTATTCGGTCCTCAAGGACGGCTCGCTCATCGGCGAAGTCACCTCCGGCCAGCCGAGCCCGACGCTCGGTTACCCGATCGCCCTGGCGTATGTCGACGTCGAGCACTCCACACCGGACACGGTAGTCGAGGTGGACCTCCGCGGAAAAGCTGAGCAGTTCGAGATCGTTCAGCTGCCGTTCTACAAGCGCCAAAAATAGCCACGAGAGAAGGAACTGGAATGAGCAAAGTAGTTGCCGAGCTGAAGTACTCGGCTGAGCATGAATGGGTTGCTTCGGATGGAGCCGGGCCTGTGGGGATTGGGATCTCTGCGGTTGCTGCGGATGCCTTGGGCGACATTGTGTACGTTGACCTCCCTGAGGTCGGTTCTACTGTGACTGCAGGCGAGACCTGCGGCGAGGTCGAGTCCACCAAGTCGGTCTCGGACCTGTACTCGCCGGTGACAGGTGAGGTGACCGAGATCAATGACGCCGTTGTCAGCGATCCGGCCCTGATCAACACCGACCCTTACGGCGCTGGTTGGCTGTTCAAGGTGGCGGCCGCTGAAGAGGGCCCCCTGATGTCGGCTGAGGAATACGCTGCAGCGAACGGTGGCGAACTGTGAACCCGGCAGTCGTGACGGAATTCGAGCAGGTTGTTTCGGCGTCGTTGGACGCGAAGCTGTCCGAGCTGGACCCGGAGATCGCCGCGAAGATCGACGACGAACTGGGCCGCCAGCGCGACGGCCTGGAAATGATCGCCTCAGAGAACCACACAGCCGTTGCCGTGATGCAGGCCCAAGGCTCCGTGCTGACCAACAAGTACGCCGAAGGCTACCCGGGCAAGCGGTACTACGGTGGTTGCGAGCACGTCGACGTGATCGAGCAGCTCGCGATCGACCGCATCAAGTCCCTCTTCGGTGCGGAGTTCGCGAACGTCCAGCCACACTCCGGTGCGCAGGCGAACGCCTCAGTGATGCACGCGCTGATCAAGCCGGGCGACACCATTATGGGCCTCAACCTTGCCCACGGCGGCCACCTCACGCACGGCATGAGGATCAACTTCTCCGGCAAGCTCTACAACGTGGTCCCCTACGGCGTCCGCGAGGACACCCACACGGTGGACATGGCCGAAGTCGAACGCCTGGCGCAGGAGCACAAGCCGGCACTGATCGTTGCCGGCTGGTCCGCTTACGCGCGGCAGCTGGATTTCGCTGAGTTCCGTCGGATTGCCGACTCCGTGGGTGCCTACCTCATGGTGGACATGGCGCACTTCGCCGGCCCTGGTTGCCGCTGGCCTGCACCCGTCGCCGGTGCCGCACGCCCACGTCACGACGTCGACGACGCACAAGACCCTCGCCGGTCCGCGCGGCGGCATCATCCTCTCCAACGACGCCGACATCGCCAAGAAGATCAACTCGGCCGTGTTCCCGGGCCAGCAGGGTGGGCCGCTGGAGCACGTGATCGCGGGTAAGGCAGTTGCTTTCAAGATCGCAGCCTCGGCGGAGTTCCGGGAACGTCAGGAACGCGTCCTGGCCGGCGCCCGGATCCTGGCCGAACGCCTGGTCCAGCCCGACGTTGCCGAAAAGGGTATCTCCGTTGTCTCCGGCGGGACCGACGTGCACCTGGTCCTCGTCGACCTGCGCAACTGCGAACTCGACGGCCAGCAAGCCGAAGACCGCCTCGCCGCGATCGACATCACCGTCAACCGCAACGCCGTCCCGTTCGACCCACGCCCGCCCATGGTCACCTCCGGCCTGCGCATCGGCACCCCGGCCCTCGCCACGCGCGGATTCGGGGAAGCGGCCTTCCGCGAAGTTGCGGACATCATCGCCGAAGTGTTGATTGCCGACGCCGATGCGGACCTTTCCGGGTTGCGGCACCGGGTTGAGGTTCTTGCGAAAGCGCATCCGCTGTACCCGGGAGTTGCAAACCTCGCCTGAGCCTTGCGGGTTGGGTCGTCGACGCTGGCCGGTGTGTGGGCCCGTCGGGGCCGACATCCTCCGCGGGCTCGGTCGCATAGGCACCCGCTGAGCGGATGCGATGCTCCCTTGGACGCCCGCTTCCGGATGCCGGCCCCGAAGGGGCCGCCGGGGCGGGTCGCCTTCTTGGGACGGGCAGCTTCCGAGGGTGGGCCGCGAGGATGCTTTGGTCTTCCGTTTCGTGGGGTTGCTGCGGGGTGTGCCGTGCGCACGGCATGTTTGGCAGGGAGTCCACGAATCGGCGGGACTCGATTTGATCTCCCGGGTGTGGCATTTGCTGGGAACGAATGCCGCACACAAAACCGGGTTTGGAGGTTCGCACTGGGACCTCCAGGGGGCCGGGCCGCCTTGGCTCGGGATTTGGCCCGGCCCCCACATTTTTGTTGTGTTTGACTCCTCCCTGAAAGGGATCCAGCCATGGCTGTTGGTGTTTTCGATCTGTTCTCTGTGGGTATTGGCCCGTCGAGTTCTCATACTGTGGGGCCGATGCGTGCTGCTGCGGTGTTCGCTGGCGAGTTGCGCGAGTCCGGGGTGCTGGATTCGGTTGCGGGGTTGCGGGTTGATTTGTATGGGTCGTTGGCTGCGACTGGCCGTGGTCACGGGACGATGACTGCGACGCTGTTGGGTTTGGAGGGTTACCACCCGGAGTTGATCCTGCCTGATGAGGTGGAGGAGCGGTTGGCTGCGATCGCTGAGACGGGTGTGCTGAATCTTGCTGGTGCTGGCGTTGCTGGTGCGGGGGTGCAGTTGCGGTATGCGGTGGAGGATATGGTGTTGCATCCGTTGACGGTGTTGCCGCGGCATACGAACGGGATGAAGTTTGCTGTGGTTGATGCTGAGGGCGCTACGTTGCGGGAGGCGACGTTTTTCTCGGTTGGTGGCGGGTTCATTGTCCGGGAGGGTGAGGAGGACGCGGCGCGGGCGGAGTTGGAGGAGACGAAGGCGGAGTTGCCGTTGCCGTTCCGGACGGCTGCTGAGTTGCTGGGCCGGTGCTCCTCGAAGGGGCTGGGGATCAGCGACATCATGTTCATCAATGAGCGTGCCAGCAGGTCTGAGGAGGAGATCCGGGAGGGGTTGTTGCATATCTGGCATGTGATGGAGGCGTGTATTGAGACGTCCTTGAAGCGTGAGGGTGTGTTGCCCGGGGGGTTGAGGGTCCGTCGTCGTGCTCCTGACTGGCTGGAGCGGTTGTTGAAGGAGGACAAGGACCGCAACGATCCGAAGTATTGGCAGGAGTGGGTGAACCTGATCGCGTTGGCGGTCAATGAGGAGAACGCTTCCGGCGGGCGGGTGGTTACGGCGCCGACGAACGGTGCGGCGGGGATTATCCCGGCGGTGTTGTATTACGCGTTGCATTATGCGCCGGGCATGGACAAGGCCACCCAGGCCGATAAGGACGATGTGGTGGTGAAGTTCCTGCTGGCCGCGGGGGCGGTGGGGGTGTTGTACAAGGAGCAGGCGTCCATTTCGGGGGCTGAGGTGGGCTGTCAGGGCGAGGTCGGCTCGGCGTCGTCGATGGCTGCTGCGGGGTTGGCCGAGGTGATGGGTGGTACGCCGGGGCAGGTGGAGAACGCGGCGGAGATCGCGATGGAACACAACCTGGGGTTGACGTGTGATCCGATCGGGGGGTTGGTGCAGATTCCCTGTATTGAGCGGAACGCGATCGCGGCGGCGAAGGCGATCAACGCGGCGAAGATGGCGTTGTGGGGGGATGGGACGCACCGGGTGTCCCTGGATGAGGTGATCGTGACCATGCGCGAGACCGGCAAGGACATGTCCTCCAAGTACAAGGAAACCGCGATGGGCGGCCTGGCCGTCAACGTCGTCGAATGCTGACACGTACCTGCGTTGTGGCAACGGACAAAACGAGACAACCAACAAGGAAGTAAACCCATGACCCTGGCACCTGAAGGCCGTAAGTTGCTGCGCGTTGAGCAGCGCAATTCGGCTGTCCCGGTTGAACGCAAGCCTGAGTGGATCAAGGCCAAGGTTCAGATGGGGCCCGAGTTCGTCGGTCTGAAGAACCTGGTGAAGAAGGAAGGCCTGCACACCGTGTGTGAGGAGGCCGGCTGCCCGAACATTTTCGAGTGTTGGGAAGACAAGGAAGCGACGTTCCTGATCGGCGGGTCCGAATGCACCCGCCGCTGTGATTTCTGCCAGATCGACACCGGCAAACCCTCCCCGGTGGATATGTTCGAACCCACCAAGGTGGCCCGGTCCGTGCAGGCCATGCAGCTGCGCTACGCCACTGTCACCGGGGTGGCCCGTGACGACCTCGCCGATGAAGGTGTCTGGCTGTACGCCGAAACGGTCCGCAAGATCCACGAACTGAACCCCGGCACCGGGGTGGAGCTGCTCATCCCGGACTTCTCCGGCAAACCCGAACACATCGCCGCGATCTGCGATTCCAAGCCCGAGGTGTTCGCGCACAACGTCGAAACCGTGCCCCGGATCTTCAAGCGGATCCGCCCGGCGTTCCGGTACGAACGCTCCCTGGATGTCATCACCCAGGGCCGGGACCTTGGCATGGTGACCAAGTCCAACCTGATCCTGGGCATGGGCGAAACCCGCGAGGAAATCTCCGAAGCGCTCCGGGACTTGCACGCCGCCGGGTGTGACCTGATCACGATCACCCAGTACCTGCGCCCGTCCGAACGTCACCTGCCCGTGGACCGCTGGGTCAAACCGCAGGAGTTCGTGGACCTCCAGCACGAGGCCGAGGAAATCGGCTTCCTCGGTGTCATGTCCGGGCCCCTGGTCCGCTCCTCCTACCGGGCCGGGCGTTTGTGGGCCACCGCGATGCGCAAGAAAGGCTGGGAAATCCCCGCCGCCCTGGCCCACATCGAGTCCTCCGGCACCACCCGCCAGGAAGCCTCCACCATCCTCGCCGCCCACGCCTAAGCCACAGCAAAAGGACACCTCATGCTTCCCGTTCGTGTTGAGATCATCCCGTCCGAGGGAATCGTGGACGTCGTCAGCAAGGCCCTGCCTACGTCCACCGCAATCAGCATTACCTGCCTGCCGAAGCATGGTGTCGGTGCCACACTCCGTGCTGCAGTCCAGCTGAGGGAGCTCGGCTATACCGTGGTTCCCCATCTAGCTGCCAAGGCTCTTGAAACCCGCGCGGAGTTGTCAGCCATACTGGGTGACTGTTCGGCGTCGGGCATCACGGAAGTCTTCGCCATCGGGGGCGACGGGCAGCCATCGGGTTCGTATTCCACTGGCGGGGAATTGCTGCGCGACATCGCCCAGATCACGTCCGGCGAAATGGCCGTTGGAGTGGCCGGCTACCCGGAAGGGCATCCGGACATCACCAGCCTGCACTTGGTTGATGCCTTGCTGGAGAAGCAGGAGTTCGCCACGAAAATAGTCACGCAGATGTGTTTCTCGGCGGACAGGATCCAGGACTACGTGGCTATGCTCCGCCGTGAGGGCGTACTCCTTCCAGTTTGGGCAGGTGTGGCAGGGGCCGTGCCCAAGGTAAAGCTGGTCTCGCTTGCCACCAAGATCGGAGTGGGGTCCTCCTTGAAATTCCTCAGCCGCAAAGGCCCGCTGGCACGGAGGCTTCTGATCGGGGAACGGTACACGCCGGACGCGCTCATTGACGAGCTCTCTGTCCGACCAGGGATAGAGGGAATCCAGCTCTACAGCTTCAATTCCTTGGACGCACTTCCAACGCCCCAACCCGCCGTCGAAGGGGTTCGATAACCGCAGCTTTAGGCGCGAATTCCCCCGATTTTTCCCCGAAAAGTAGTAGCAGACTCCATGGTTGGCAAGGTGGGCCGGAGGCTGTACGTTTGCCGTAAGAAGGTTACTTAGCAACTGCATAGCAGCGCAGGATCAATGGGGGTAAATCGGCGCAGCGCGCTTGGACGCAAGAGGTGTAGGGCCGTGAGGGCAGGCGGAGAAGCTTTCGTTGATCCAGCAGGCGGCGGGGACATTCTCAACGGCCGCTACCGGATTCTGGAGCTACTCGGGCACGGGGCGATGTCCACTGTCTGCAAGGCCCGGGATGAGGTCCTGCAGCGTGAAGTTGCCCTGAAAATCTTTTCCCCTGGCTCAGGCGACGAGGGTTTCGAGGAGCGCCAGCAGGCAGAGATGCGGTTGCTGGCAGGATTCGATCACCCCGGTCTGGTGCATATTTACGACGCCGGTGTGGACGCCGGAACTTCCGGCCCGCCGCAGGCTTTCCTGGTCATGGAACTGGTTTCCGGAAATAATCTGCGTTCGGTGCTTGCTGCGGGCCCCGCTCAGCCTCGGGGAAACAACGCACATCGGCCACGCCCTTGCAGGTGCCCTCGTGCAAGTTCACGGGAGCGGAGTGATTCACCGCGACATAAAACCTGCCAACATCCTGGTTTCGGAAACTCCAGGCCCGGATCGCATAGTGAAACTTGCCGATTTTGGCGTGGCAAGAATATTGGAAGGTAGCCGCCTGACTGCCACCGGAATGACGGTGGGAACCGCCCAGTACCTCAGCCCGGAGCAGGCCCTCGGCCGTCCCTTGACTCCTGCCAGCGATATCTACTCCCTCGGCCTGGTGCTCTTGGAATGCCTTACTGGCAGGACCGAATATCCGGGGACGCCCATTGAGTCGGCTGCAGCGCGTCTTCACCGTGCCCCCGTCATCCCTGAGCAGATCCATCACCCCATAGCTGAACTGCTGAAGTCCATGACGGACCTCGAACCAGACAATAGGCCGACTGCCGCGGAGATCGAAGAATTCCTGGCTCGCCCTTGGCAAGAGGCGTATGCACACCCGGCAGCTACGGCGCTTTTGCCGCCTCTGCCTGCCCGGGCGCCCGCCATCGGGGCAACAACCGAAGTATCCCCCAAGCTTCACAGGAGTAGGGGAGGCGGCAGGCTCGGAGCCCTGTTGATGGTCCTTCTCGCGGCGGCGATAGCAGTCCCCCTCGCGGTGGTTTTATCTGGTCAGGAACCCTTGCCGGCAGACGTTACCTCGCCTTCGCCGGTAATGCAGGAATCCGGCCTTCCTTCCCCGGTTGGAACGCCCGCGCCAGTGGTAACAATTACCACCCCTGGGCCAGTGGAAACAGTTCTCATTCCTGGGCCGGTGCAAACCGTTCAGCTGCCGCCGTCCGACTCTGGCAGCGGGCAAGGAGACGTTCCATCGCCAGCGACCAGTCAGGAAAGCGTGCCAACTGAGGTTGCGCAGGAAACCGAATCACCGGCGGACGGGGTCCAAGGCGGCGGCCAATCCGACCAAAGAGGCCAGGGAAACGAAAGAAGCAAGGGCAGGGGCCCCAACTAGAACGACCCGCAATGAATGCAGTCAGCCCGAACATCTTCGAACGCCAGCGCAGTTTTTGCTCAAGATGGGCACAATGTTCGCTCAGTGACAGCTGAATTTCGGGAATGCCCCGCTTGCAGCGACTCCCGGGGGCAGGTACCGGGCCGTCCAAAAACTGAGTACTCCTGATCCAACCGCTGCCGGGATGCTCAGAATCGCCGCAGCCCAGCGTTGGTGTAGCAAAGCGGGCTATCAGATGGGCGCACAAGCCTATGCCGCGCTGGGATGACGCAAAGTGGGACCAAGTAGTCCCCGATACGAAAACTGAGTACTCGCCTGCCGGTTCAGCGTATTCCTGACCCCTTGGTCGGGCGGAAAAGAGGCGTACACCCAAGAGTAGCCACAGTGTCACTGCTGGCTGAACTATTGGGGACATCGCTTCATCCGCCGGAAACGGTCGGGTGCTGGGGGTTGCGATGCGGCTCCCCGGAAAAAGATCAACCAAGGAGTCATACCATGCGCAAGCTTTCCAAGAAGAGTCGGATCACCGCCACCGTCGCAGGCGTGGCATTGGTAGCCGTAGGTGGCGGAGCTGCCTACGCCTACTGGACCACCACGGGTTCAGGCACCGGCTCGGCCGCCAACTCAGACGGTGGCGGAACTGTCACACTGCACGCCACCTTCAATGCCGGCCTGGCGCCGGGCAACCAAACCAACGTGGCCTACACCGCGGACAACGCGACGACGTCCAGCACGGTAGTCGGAGCCCTGACGGCAAATGTCACCACCAGCGTCCCCGAATGCCTCCCGGCATGGTTCGAAGTCACCGCCGTGACCACCAACGCGACCGTCGCCGCCGGGGCCACGGGAATTTCCGTTGGCAGCGGTGTCTTGAAGTTCAACGACAGCACTGCCAACCAGGACGCCTGCAAGTCCGCGACCGTCACGGTCAACGTCTCCAGCCAGTAGCGCGTGAATGCCGGGGACCACCTTGCGAGTGGTGGTCTCCGGCTTCCGCATTCCTCCCGACTGAACGCTTCCGTCCGAAAAGAGCTGCCATGGACCACCGGCCAGAGCGCCCCGCGCCTATCCCTCGAGCTGCCGTACCACTCCGGACGCTGATACTTGCGCTCGTGGTGGCCCTTGTTCCGGTGGCGGTTGTCGCTGCAAGCAGTGGGCAGAGCGCAACGCAAGGCAGCCCGGTCAAGGTAGCCAAGGGGATTACGGTGGCGTTGTCGCCCTCGAACCGCAGCTTGGATCAGGGGCAGTCCACCACCTTCACAGTGTCAGCCACCTCCACGGGCGGTTTCACCGGACCAGTAGCGTTCACCGTTACGGGTCTTCCGGCTGGAGCGACAGCCGCATGGTCGCCGTCGTCGGTGGTTCTGGGATCCGGCAGCACAGCGCAGGTGGCTTTGACCGTCGCCACGTCCCCCACAACACCGGTCGGCAAGTCCGACTTCACTGTGAAGGGAGCCAGCGGCACGGGCCAAAACGCGGTCCAGTCGAACGCGGCGCCCGGGCAGTTGCAGGTCCAGGAAGTCAAACGGACCTTCGGTGTCACCGGCTCATTGAGTGGGCTCCTGGCGCCAGGGGTGTCCCGAGCAGTGGAGCTGCAGATTTCCAACCCCGGGAACAAGAGCATCGCCATCACGAACCTGACGGTTTCGATTGCGCAAGTGGTGCGCACGCCGGCAGCGGTGGCGGCCAACCTCCCCTGCAGCAGTGCCGACTACCAGGTCACCCAATACTCCGGGAGCTACCCGTTGGCAGCTCCTCCCGGGCCCAGCTCGCTGACCTCGCTGGGCGTGAATGACAGCAGCAAATGGCCCCAAGTGAGGATGCTGGACACCTTGCAGCTCCAGGACGGTTGCAAGGGTGCGACCCTCCAACTCACGTACTCCGGGACGGGACAGGCGAACTGACATGAAGACGCTCAACCGGAAGCCCCGTAGCGGACGGATCGCCCGCACCACTGCTGCCACCGTGGCCCTTTGTATCCTGGGCGGTGCAGGGACTGCCTACGCCTACTGGGCTACCACCGGAATCGGCAACGGTTCGGCGACCAACGGGACAATGCAAACCGTGACCGTGGATGCGCTCATCCCGGGCGACACCCTGCAGACCAGCCTCGTTCCAGGTGGATCAGCCGACGTGGTTCTCCGGGCAACCAACCCCAATAGCCATGCAGTTACCGTCTATGGAATCGCGGCTAACGGCGCCGTGACTGCAGACGCCGCGCATCCCGGCTGCACCACCACCGGCGTGACGTTCACGCCCCCGGCTGCACCATTGGCGCCAACAGTGACCATCCAGGCAAATACATCCATCCTGCTGACTCTTGAGGGTGCGGCCAGCATGAGCGCGGCCTCACTTTCCGCCTGCCAGGGCGCCCAATTCAACGTCCCCGTCACGCTGGAGGTACGGAAGTGAGCCCGCTTCGCCAGTCCGCTGCTTCATCATCCTCAACGCGGGTGACGATGGGCGCTTGGAACCGCGCCGTCGTGATCGTTCTCGGCATTCTCCTCGTCTCATGGGGCGGTCCCGCAGCCAGTGCTTTCTGGAGTTCCGTTAGCAGCAACTTCGGTGCGGCCCAGGCCCGACGCCGTCGCACAGGGCGCAAAGCCCACTACCGCCGTTTCCGGAAGTAGCGTGACGGTCACCTGGACAGCAAGCACGACGACGGCTGGCCGGTCCGTGACCGGGTACAGCATCGTCCGTTACGCCTCAGCCACCGGCGGCACGGCGGTTGCGGCAGCCGGAACCTGTGCAGGAACAGTGGCCGGGCTCAGCTGCGTGGACACGGGTGTCACCACGGGGAACTGGTACTACACGATTACGCCCAAACTCTCCCAGTGGCAGGGCGCTGAAAGCACACGAAGCGCAGTTACTGCCGTGGATGCCACCGCACCCCTTGCCCCGTCCGTGACGGCGCCACCATATGTCTACAGCGGAAACGTGACCGCTGTTCCAGTCAGCGGGACGGCAGAGGCCTTGTCCTCGGTCACTTTGACCGTAACGGGAACAGGAGCCCTGCCCGTGACCCAGACCATTAGCGTCAACAGCTCCGGGAACTGGGCAGCGACCCCCTTGAACCTGAGCGCTTTCAGCCCAGGGACCATTAACTACTCAGCACAGGCAACGGACGCCGCAGGTAACACTGGTCCTGCGGGAGTGGCTACATCCACCAAGGACGTGAGCTCGCCAGCGGTGGCGGGGGTCCAGCTGAACAACCGTTCGGGCGGCACCCTCGGCAAGGTGGAGAAGGGCGATTCGGTGACGATAACGTTCTCTGAACCCATCAACCCGAACACGATCTGCAGCGTCTGGGAGAACGACACCACCAACGTGCAGACCCAGGCCGGCAACAACGCGGATAACGTGATAGTCAACGTAAGCTCCAGCAACATACTGACTGTAACCGGGGCTGGGTGTACAACCCTCAGGGTCGGCAGTGTTGCACTGGGCGGCAACTACACAACCTCCGCACTCAGCTTTAGCGGTAATGGCACTAACAACGCCTCCAGCCTGAGCTGGAATCCGACGGCGCGAACACTCACCATCACCCTTGGAGCAGGGACCAGCGGAGGCTCGACGCTTACGTCGACCACGATCTTCCCGACTTACACCCCCGTCACTGGCCTGACGGACGTAGCAGGCAACCCACTCGGAACAGGGCCCTTCCAGGGAGCACCCTCCCGCTTCTAGCGACAAGTAGTGCGCAACTGATAGTGCCCCTTATTCCTCGTGATAAGGGGCACTATCTGTGCCCAAACCCGGAGTAGCCCAGCGCCCGGAGCGTAGCCTTGAAGCGGACGCCAGCGCCGCCGTCGTACGTTTGATCCTGCGACGAAAGGCGAGCCGCCCCTTGAAGGCTGTAGCGGAAATGTTCACGATGGGTCCGGGAAACAAGGACCATCACCCCGCTCTCCGCTGCGCTGTTGGTGTCTTTGTGCCGCTGATTACGCTGACCCTGATGGGGCGGTTGGACCTGGCCGTGTTTGCCTCGTTCGGTGCGTTTACCGGCATTTATGGCCGCAATGAACCGCATAGCGTGCGCTTCCGAAGCCAAGTGCGTGCCGGTGGTTTCATGCTGCTTATCATTTTGTTGGCCACCCTCATGGCTCGTGCAGCGCAAGCCATTGGCATCGAGGGCGCCGCGTATTCGTGGCTCTTGACTGCTGCAACCACTGTCGTGGCGGGCGCGTGCTCGGTGGTGGTCGCGGCCTGGAGGCTGAGGCCAGGCGGCTCCCTCTTTCACATCTTCGCCTTCGCTGCGATCGCATCCATCCCTGCTCAGCCGCCCTTGTGGGAGGCCATGCTGGTCGCGGTAGGGACCACGCTCTTCTGCCTGCTGATCGGCATGTCGTCACGGGTGCTCAAAACTCACAGAACCCCGTGGAAACGGCCGCCCCGCATCCGCCACACCACGTTGGAACGTCGTGCGATCTGGTTGGAAGGCGGCGGATATCTGATTGCCGCAGGCCTTGCGGGGACCATCGCGACTGTGGTTGGGGAGCGGCTCGGCTTCGGCCACACTTATTGGGCCATGGTTGCAGCGGTGGTTCCATTGGTGGGACATTCGACGCGCCACCGCGTCAGCCGTGGCATCCAAAGAATCGCCGGAACGGTGATCGGATTGGTGCTGCTTGCCGGCATCCTCTGGCTCAATCCCGCGCCCTGGGCCATGGTCCTGGTGATAGCAGCTTGCCAGTTCGGTGCTGAGATGTTTATCGCCCGCCAGTACCTTGTGGCACAGATCTTCGTGACTCCGCTTGCCCTGATCGCTACTTTGCTGGCAGCCCCGGTTGATCCCGGCCTCCTGTTGCGGGACCGCATCATCGAAACGGTGATCGGTGCCGCCGTCGGCGTTGCCGTGGTGGTGGCGCCCGCTCTTTGGCGGCGGGTGCGTGCAACCGTGCCGGCTGGTTGGACTTAAATCGTAAGTACACATATAACTAGATAGCCAAGATAGTTACTAGGGATGTGTGGGAGAAGACGATGACAGTCGCACTGCGTGAACCAAGCTCCACACCAGTCGCTGGGAATACCGTGGACCATGCTGCGGAAGGGGTGCTGCCGATGGGGCCCGTCCACTGCGGTTCGCACATGGCAATCTCCGCAGGACCCGGCCATGACTCCATGCAGTGGATCACAGTGGAGCCAATATGGCCGGAGTGGGCATGCGGTTGCGGTTTCAGAATGGACATCGACGCCTTGGACCCGGTCAGCGGTGTGTGGGTCGCAGCACTTCGCCGCCAAAGCCTTCAACATGAGTTGGCGATTTCCCAGAACACACTCGCCCTGGCCTTCAAGAAGGCCGTCGACGCCGGTGTCGAGCCCCGGGCTCTTGCTGAAGTAGCCGGACTGCCGGTTGGAGAGATTGAATCCTTCCTTCAGTAACAGGGGAGCCATAAAAACGTCTGCCCGCCCAGCTGTTGTCGGGATACGTCGCCGCACAAGCGGGCAGCTAGCAATCAGGCCGACCGCGGCACCAAGTATTGGTGCTTGACCGAGGCTTACGTACGAGAAAAGGGAAACAAATGGGAATCATTGGTTGGATTGTTTTGGGTTTGATCGCAGGAGCCATCGCCAAGGCCATCATGCCGGGCAGGCAGGGAGGCGGTTGGATCGCTACGCTCCTGCTGGGAATCGTGGGTGCCGTGTTGGGTGGCTGGATCGGTAGCGCCATCTTCAAGGTTGGCATCAACGAATTCTGGTCGATCTCCACGTGGTTGCTCGCAATCGGAGGTGCGCTGATCGTACTGGTCATCTGGGGACTGGTCACCCGCCGGAAGGCTTGATTCGCCGCGCTCCCGGAGGCCCTGACGCGAATGCGTTGGGGCCTCCGTCGTCGGCGCTGTCTACCCAAGGCGCCTAACAGGGAGGCGGTCGGGATTGGCGCAGAGCACCGCAAGGTTGCTGATTGCCCGTGCCCTATCGCCAGGGTCAAGGACCTTCCAGGATTCATGGTCTGGATCGCCGAGGACCCGGTTGAGCCCAAGAATCCGCGAGCGATCACTGCCTCCCATGTCGGCCACAAGTTCCAAGGGCCCGTTAATTGTTGCCAGGAGTGTTGCTGCGTCATCGAGGTGGCGGCCCCTTTCCCGCGAATCCTCCTGATACGCAACGCCTTTGAGGACCAGCGCGCCCAGTGCGTTCGGGATGCTTATGGACACCGGACCCCGATGGTCCACGAAGACCCGGCAGTCTACTGTTCGCCGGAGGGCTTGGGTCCCACCCGTCACCTGAAAGACTTTGCGGCCTCCTATACGGGGAACCAATCCGGGTACAAGATGGTCGGCAACCATGAGGTCGATCTGCTCATTACCGCGAAGGAAACGATGTGCGGGGCTATCGCCATTGATGGATTGCCTGGGCGAGTAGCCGAGTGAACGGAGCACTGACGCGACGCCGGGCATGGTTGCCGCGCCGGTTTCCATGTGAAGGATGATGTCGACGTCAGTGGTCGGCCGCGAAACGGTTAGACCCGCTACGGCGGAGTGCAGTTGGACCATAAGTCCCCCAACCAGCGTCCACTGATCAGAAGGCAACGCGCGGGCCAGTTCAGCGCATTGGGGCCACGGCCGGCCCCAGCCACCCGCGGGCGGCGAAGCCTCCCACTGCACTCGTTCCGTCACACGATGGTCATCGTCCACTAAAAAGCTCCTTCAGAACACGGAGTCCAGCGCTGCGCTCACGGGTGACCGAGGACTCCAACAGGTCCAAGGCAATGGCCGCCAGCGGGACTCGCCCTGTAAACGCCTGGCTGGTGGTGACTTCCCGCAGCACTACGTTGCCCTCCCGATCGTCGATTAGTCCGTACGCTTCCTTAAGTGCACCTGCATCGCCGGACATGACGTAACCATCCACAATTCCCCCACCACCAGTGAGACCAAAGCGTTGGCCAACGTTCTGGTCCGCCATGGCCGCGGCACCAGTGGGAAGGACATGGTCCCTTAGCCGTTGGACCACATCGGCCGTGGCTCTATATCGATGCACGCCCGCCCGCCTGCGCGCCAGAATGGGCAATTCGGCCGGTTCCATACGGCTCAGTTTGCGTCGCAGCCGAGAAAGTTGGGTGGAGTCAACCCACTCCACCCCGTTTTCCCCGGAAAGCAGGAGGAGCGCGGTCCAGGCATTCGCCTCAGTCCATGGCCGGCCATGGCGTGTGCCTTCGCGGGCCAATCGCTCCACAGAGGCGGCGTCCAGCAGGATGGCCCGGCCAACGACACCTGAGTTGATCAGTTGACCGGTGCCGATCAACTTACGGACAGCTACCTGCGTAATGCCCAATCGCGCCGCGGCCTGGGCAGTAGTTACGTGGCTCATACACTAACGTTCTCTCGAAGAAACGTTAGTGTCAACGGAAGCTCTTCTATCGGAATACTCCCGGTCACAAATCCCCCGCAACAACACGAATGGGCCGCTCTGGAAAGCTCGGATACGCTGCTTTCGAGTTACACCACATCGCACGCTAAGGGTTATCAACGATGCTCACCTCAGCTGTCGATGGCGCGCCCCGCCGTCGGCCGGATCCTGCCCCGAAGAAGACTGCAACTGAACTTGGCGCCCTCGGGACAGGATTGGGCGCGTTGGCTTCGGTCATCCTCGCGGGAGTGCTCGCACTTGTCCTCCACACGCTCGCGCAGCAATCGCCACGGCTCGGCCCTGCGTTCGAGGGCTGGGCTGCATCAGTCACCAACTCCCCTTTCGCAGCGGTCAGGTGGTTCCTTGGCGACATGACTGAGCCCCTGTTCTACAAATCAGAGCTGGCGGCATGCGGGTTGCTTGCCGGGGCTTTGTTGGCGTGGTGGGCTGGCCGGCGGGGCAAGACCTGGCCGGGTCAGCTGGCATATGGCACCGGACTGTGGCCGTGGGTGCTGGCCTCGGCGTCGCTTAGCCTGCTGTTGTCCAACGTAGTTTTCGGCCGGATGCTCGACGACGGATGGCAGCCCACGTTCGTGCCTTTCGTTTGCGTGGCCCCGGCAATGGTCCTGATGTATGGACCCGGTTGGCGGACCTGCGTGACCGGAGCTGTACTCGGCGCCTTCACCGTCACGCCGTTGGCGTTGTTGCTGATCCCAACGCTCATCGCGCCGCTGGGACTGCCGCCCGTGGTGGCGAACGTCCTTGCGATGTCTCTGGGATCAGTACTGGCTTTCCTCGTTGCCCGGAAATTGCCATGGCTTGAACTACGCAAGCCAGCTCCACAGGTACAACCCATCCAGCCGCCGTCGGGCGTTAACAGTGTTCTTACGGACGCAGCGTGGGTGGCGCGCCGGGTCCTCGCCGACTTCACCGAGACCCATTTCTTCGCCAACGCGCTCGCCAGTGCGGGCATGATCTTTGGCGTCGGGGTGGCATTCGTGCTGAATCCTGCGCACCCCGGGTACGGTTCCGACCTTGTTCCGCACATCCTGTTTGCGCAGGCCCTCACCTCGGCCATCGGCGTGGTTCTTTGGCGCGGCTGGTTCAGCAACGGTGGGTGGGCGGCCACCTACGCGTCACTCGTCTCAGTGGCCCCTGCCGCCGTGCTCGCCTACGACGGCTCGTGGTGGAGCATCATCGGCGGCGCATTGCTTGGAGCGGTGCTGGCCCCTCCCATTGCCAGGGCGATTTCGGCCCAGCTGCCGGAGGGCTTCCATCCGGTCATCGGCAACACCGCGGCCATGGCCATTTCGACGGCGGTCACCCTCCCGATCCTTGGGCTGCTACCCCACTGACCTTGTCTGCTGGTTAGTCCGCTACTGACTTAGTCTGCGACCAGAAGCGCCTGCGGCGCTGCCTGCTTCATCCGGGTTTGCAGCCAACTGAGCTGGACCTCCGTTTCCTTGTGGCATTGCTCGACGACGGCGAGCAGCCCGGCGTCGCGAAGTGCGGATCCGGCTTGATTCACCACAGTCCACGTGACGTCAACCAAGCTCGCCAGCAGATACAGGTCCTGCAGGTCGCGAAGGAGGCCGACAGGGCCGCTCCGGGTTTCTGACAAGCCGTCGGCGTGGAGCCGCTCGGGCTCGTGGTCGGATGTGTCCTTCCCGTATCGCTGCACGAGGGGGAGGAGGAGTTCCCCGTGCTTGTCGCATTGCTTGGCCAAAGTCTGGCAGAGGAAATGTATGTCAGGCTCCGAGCCGTGGCCATCAGAGACTTGCCGGAAAGACGTAGCCAGGGTCGCTTCACCCTGATGCAGTAAACCCAGGTAGATGTTGAGGTTCATTGTTGTTGTCCTGCCTGCCTTGAAGCGGTGGTGTTGGGCGCCGGAGCCGATCCATCACCGTCACGGATTTTCTCTACTTTCACCGCCGCATTCTTGAAAAGCGGTTGCTTTGACACCGGATCCCACTCGGTAATGGTGAGCTCGTTGGCTGCAGTCTTCTGCGAATCCTTGGGAGAATCATCCGGGCTGGAGGGTGCGGTCGAGTCCCAGTATCCATAGTGGAAAGGTGCGAAAACTGTGCCCGGCCGGACGCCACTGACTCGGGCCGGCGCCTCAATCAGACCTCGCCGCGACGATACGCGGACGATGTCACCCTCCTTGATCCCCAGCGCTGAAGCGTCTTCGACCGAGAGCTCCACCCACATCCGTGGCGCCGCCGCGTTCAGCGTCCTGGAACGTCCCGTCTTGGTCCGTGTGTGGAAGTGATACGCCGTCCGACCGGTTGTGTACCGGAGCGGGTAGTCGTCGTCCGGTTCTTCGTGCGGTGGATGGTACTTGGTTGTTTTGAGCCAGGCGCGGCCCTTGGGCATTTTGGCGCGGTACGGTTCCGGCTCCACTTCGGCCCCTGTCAAGAGGTCGTGACCGTAGTTCTCGCAGTAGTCAGGATCGCTGGGAAAAACCCCGTCCGTATAGAGGCGTGTGGTGCCATCCGGGTTTTGCGCATTGCAGGGCCAAGGGATCCCGCTGCCACCACGGAGTTTCGAGTAACTCAGTCCGGTGTAGTCGCAAGGACGCCCGCGCGAGCATTCTTTCCAAGCTTCGAAGGCGTCCTCCGGACCCCCCCACGTCAACAAGGGCGTGCCGTCCAAGGTGGTGAAGCCCATTCGGTTGGAGTAGTCCAGGAAAATATCCAGATCGCTGCGGGCGTCCCCGGGCGGGTCTACGGCTTTGTCAGAGATATGGACCACGCGCGAAGCGTTGGTGAATGTTCCTGTCTTTTCGCCCCAAGCGGCGGCGGGAAGGACGACGTCGGCCATGCTGGCGGTTTCGGTGAGGTACAAATCCTGCACCACCAGGAACAGTTCCGGCTTGGCCAGGATTGCCCGTATCCGGGGCAGCTCCGGCAGGGAGACCGCAGGGTTCGTAGCCGAGACCCAGAGGAAATTAATGGATCCTTGCTCGGCGTAGCGGAAGATTTGCATGGCATGGGTTGGCGGTGCCCAGTGGGGGATGGTCGCGGGATCCACGTTCCACAGGGAGGCCAGTTCTTCAACGTGTTTCGGGTTGTGCCAATTACGGAAGCCCGGGAGGTCGCCGTCGGCCCCGCATTCGCGGTTGTTTTGCGCCGTCGGCTGCCCGTTCATCTGTAGTAGGCCGGCTCCGGGTCGGCCGAGCATGCCGCGCAGCAGATGAAGATTATTGACCTGGCAGGAGGAAGCTGTGGCCTGTGACGATTGGTAGAACCCCTGTAAAACGGTGGACAGTACCCGATCCGAGGTGCCGAAGATGCGGGCGGCCCTTCCTGATGTCGTGGGCACCGACGCCGCATACCTCGGCAGCAGCCTCAGGCGTCCATTCCTCCACAATGGATTTCAGCTCGTCGTAGCCGAGTGTGTGTTCCTGGATGTAGGTGGGGTCCTCCCAGCCGTTGTGCAGGACCTCCCGGACCAGGGCGTGCATGAGCGCAAGATTGGTGCCGGGCCGCACCGCCAGGTGCACGTCGGCAAAGCGCGCGGCCTCCGTATTTCTGGGGTCGACGCACACCAGTTTGGGCGGTGTGGGTCCTGACAGGCGGTCCAGGATGCGAGCCCAGAGGACGGTCTGGGTTTCGGGCATGTTGTGGCCGTAAAGGAAAATTGCATCGCAATTGTCGATGTCCTCGTAGGCGCCTGGCTGTCCGTCTGCTCCGAAGGTTTCCTTGAGCGCGGACGCCGCTGTCGCGGTGCACAGGCGGGTGTTTCCATCCATGTGGGGTGTCCCGATACCAGCCTTCCCAATCACGCCCAGGGCGTAGTACTCCTCAAGGAACAGTTGGCCGCTGGTGTAGAAGCCATGGCTGAGGGGACCCTTCTCCTTCAAGAGTTGCTTGCTGCGTGCCACGATCTGCTTCATGGCCGTGTCCCAATCAGTTGGGACCAATTCGCCGGCTTCGCGGATCAATGGATGCGTGAGGCGGTCCATGTTCGAGACGCCTTGCCAGCTTGCGAAGAGTCCTTTCGGCCCAAGGCGTCCCTTGTTGATGCGGTCTTCCGCACGGCCACGAATGCCAACCATGACCCCGTCCTTGACGGCAATATCGCAGCCGCAGCCGTTGCTGCACAGCACGCAAGCGGATTGGACCCAATGGTCAACATCGCCCTCAGTGAGGCCTTCCTGGAGGGCGTAATCCACGCGGGAAGGCCACTCAGCTTCTCGCTCAAACGGAGTCCTTGTGCCCCATATATCAGTAATGCGATCCACCATGATCCCACCTCTGTGTTTAGCGTTGACCCTTCGTTACAGGATTATCAGGTTGCTTATTATCAGTCCAGAGTGCCTGCCAAGGGGTGGGAAACGGAACAAAGAGCCTTGACCTTTTCCTGAGCAAGTGTTGATGGATTGCAGGAGTGGTTCTTGATCCGGGCCCGGCACAGTGGTTCTTGTCAGCCACTCAGGGCCGGCACACGAAACGGCCGGCCGGCAGCGGTGGCCTCCCGAAAGGACACTGATTCCCATGGCCATCAGCCTCAAGACCACCTCCGGCAAGGTCCTCGCTTCCGTCGCACTGCTCGGCACCGCAGCCGCCGTCGCCGGCATGGGAACCTACGGCGCGTTCACCTCCTCCACCTCGGCCAGCCAGCAAGTCACCGCCGGCACCGTCACCATCGCCCTGGGCACCGGAGCGAACAACACCCTCAACGTCCCCGTCGCGGGCCTGCTGCCCGGAGACAAAGTCGAAAAGCTCGTCACCCTGGCCAACACCGGCAACTCGGACCTGAACAACGTCACCCTCACCACCTCCGCCGGCGCCACCGCCTCACTGCTCACCACCGACGTCACCAACGGACTGCAGCTGACCATCGAGAACTGCTCGGTCGCCTGGACCGGCGCCGCAGCCCCGTACACCTGCACCGGCACCAAAACCACCGTCATGGCCGCCGCCCCGGTGATCACCGCGAACAAGGTCCTGAACAACCTCACCGCCCTGGCCCCGGCCAAAACCGACTACCTCAAAGTCACCACCGCGTTCCCCACCACCGCGAACGACACCTTCCAAGGCACCACCAGCACCATCGCCTTCGCCTTCACCGGCACCCAACGCACCGAAACCACCAAGTAACACCAGCAGAACCACCCAGTTTCACCACAGAGCCCCGCCGGGCCTGGTCGGGCGCCCCCCTGCCCGATCAGGTCCGCCGGTATTTCCTGAGCCAGACTTGAGGATTTCCCGCAGGAAGCCTGAGCCGGATAGCCCAGACTTTCAATCAGAAGATAACCAACACCGGAAGGAACGCCAGGACCATGAGCGCACTGACCAGCATCAGCGGAACAGCACTCAAGGGCCGGCGTTCAGCCGCGGCACTGACGGCGACCGCCGTCGAGACCCCCGCGAAAGCCGCTGCGTTCCGACGTATCGCTGCTAAAACGATGAAATTCCTCGGTTTCGCGATGCTGGCTATGGCGGCCTTGGTTTTCCTCTTCCTGGCAATCGGGCCACGCATCCTGGGCTACCAAACCTCCACGATGCTGACAGGATCGATGGCACCGCTGATCAACCCGGGTGACGTCGTCGTCACCGTTCCAACGCCAATCACCGACGTCAAGGTGGGCGACATCATCACCTACCACATCCCCGTGGAAGACCAGCGGGTGGAGACGCACCGCATCACTGAGATCACTACTACGGCCGATGGTGGTGTGGCTGTCCAGACCAAGGGCGACGCGAATAATGGCATCGATCCGTGGATCGCCACCCTGCAGGGCAAAACCGTGGATAAGCAGATCGCGACCATCCCTTACGTCGGGAACGCCATCCGCGCCCTCCGCGAACCACTCGTCCTGAACATCCTGATGTACGGTGCGCCCGGCATCCTGGTCATCGGGATGCTCGCCTCCATCTGGAGCAGGGACCCCAACAAATCGACGCCGGAAGACGCCGCGCAGCCACAAGCGGCCAACCATGACTGACGAAGCAGACGGTCAGGTTCCGGCTCTGGAACCGTGCAGGTTGCAGGGCCCTTGGCCGATGAGATGGGAGACCCCACCCCGGCCTTGCGCTTCCTCTCCACTTACCTTTCGATGTTGCCGGGCAGGCTATTGAGAATCTCAAACGGCCTCTGCCAACACGACGCCGATGCCAGCATGGACGCCGTGCTGAGCCTCAAGATCTCCTCGGCAATGGTGGGTGCGCTTGAGACAGAGGACCAGTGCAAGGCCATCGAGTCGATGATCCGTGAGGAACACTTCGACTACGCCGTCCAGGCACTCCCGGCGCTCCGGCAATACACCGATCGATGCTACGCGGCCGGACCGCAGCTCTTGGGCAAGGCCCGCGAGTCGCTTCACGCACAGCCCGGAAAGTTGGACGGGCAGCGGAGCACCTAGCGTGGTGACGTGGTTACCGTTCTCCCGCGGGCACGGGCTCAGGACTTTTGATTTGATGGGGCACCAGGAACAGCGCTGCGACAGCCAAAAGTCCCGCTGCGGCGAATACGTAGAAGCCGGCAGGGTAGGCAATGTTTGCGGCCACCAGGGTTCCAGTCACGGCAGGACCAACGATCGCACCAAGGCGTCCGACGCCGGCAGCGAACCCGAGTGCCGTTCCCCGGAGCCGCGCCGGAAACAGCTGACTGACCCATGCGTAAACCAGAACCTGCGAGCTGAAGACGAAGACGCCGGTGACAAACACCGCGGCGTTGAGCAGGAACTCACTCTGGATCTTGACGCTGAGGATGGCCAGGAACACTGCGGAAAGCCCGAACCACAGCAGCACTATCTTCTTGGTTCCGTGCCGGTCGGCAAGAATTCCGGCCAAAACCAGGCCGGCCACGGCGCCGAGGTTGAGGACCAGCAGCAGCGTCAGGCCCGTGCTCACGGTGTAGCCGGCGGCTGCCATCAACTGCGGCAACCACGTGTTCAAGCCGTAAACCAGCAACAATCCCATGAACGACGCGATGCCAATGCCCACGGCCACCAGCGGATACGGCTTCTGCAGCAGGTCGCGGAACCCGGTCTTTTGCTTGCCGTCCGTGGAATGCACGACGCCGGTAGCCGCCTTTGTTGTTTCGTCCACCTTCGCGGGTGCTGCTTCAGGAAGTGACTCCGGCAATTTCGCCCACAGGAATGGCAGGAGTGCCAGCCCGGTAACGCCGCCAACGACAAACATGAGGCGCCAGTCAGGGACAACAAGGATGGCCAGGAACGCGGTGGCCACAGCGCCTACGTGGTAGCCGGTCATAGTCCGCGTGGTCGACTTTCCGGCTGAGCCCGCAGGTGCGTAATCGTTCATGTACGCAAGGGCGGCGGGGAGGCAGGCGCCCAGCCCGAGGCCTGCCAGCAGGCGCAGTATGGAGAAGACCGCCACGTTGGGAGCGAACGCGACTCCGATCGTGAAGAGCGAGAAGCCGGCCACGCAGGCGATCAAGAGCTTCCGCCGGCCGAACTTATCGGATAGCGGGGCGATAAAGAGTGCGCCGAGCCCCACGCCTACCAGGGAAATAGTTGCAGCGAAGGTGGCTCCAACGGCATCGAAGCCTATGTCGCCGGTCTTGATGAGCGTGGGGATGACAGACCCCAGGACCACCAGGTCGAAGCCGTCCAAGACCATGGCTAACCAACACAGCCATACTGGCCATTGTGAGCGGCGGGCAGATGGCATCGTTGGCATAGTGTCCTCGGGAGTTCTCTTTGGGAATGGATGTGGCCAGCAGAACGGCCGGTCGGTTATGAGAGTTGTATCACCGGCGGGAGTAATCTGAAGCACGTTCTACCATTGAATGGAAGTAGCCCCCGCGGGGTCGGGTAGGGGAGCGGCAGCAAAGGAGCGCATCGTGGCCAACTCAGCATCAGGTGACTCCGTGGTGGATCGCGTAGTCCGGGTCATTGAAGCCTTTCCTGAAGGTGCCACCTCCCTGCAACTGACCGAACTCGCCGATAGGTCCGGCCTCCCGTTGTCGTCCGCCCACCGGCTGGTCCGTCAACTCTCCGAGCATGGCCTGCTGGAACTGGGTGCTGGCGGGAACGTTCGGCTGGGCCTCCGATTGTGGGAACTCGTCAACAGAAATTCGCCCACCCTCGCACTCCGTCAAGCGGCCATGCCCTTCATGGAGGATATTCAGCAAGTCCTGAACCAGAACGTGAACCTGGCAGTCCTCGAGGGCTGGGAGGCGCTGTTTGTGGAGCGGCTTTCGCGCCGAGGATCGGTGGCCAACCGGGCACGCGTCGCGGGACGCATGCCGGTCCACATTTCCTCCGCCGGCCTGACGCTGATGGCACACCAGTCCCGGGAATTGCAGGCGCAGTACCTCGAACAGTTCCAGGACCCGGAAGGAAAGGTGACTTCCGACGTCGTGCGCCACCTGTTGGCTGAGGCCGCGCAACTGGGCTATGCGCAGCTGGCGGGAGTCGTTGATCCTGACACCTGGGGCATCGCCGTGCCCGTGATGAACGGCAAGAGGCGAGCGGTCGCGGCCCTTGGCGTGGTGGTGCCCTTGGCTGAGATGCGCCTGCAGGCGCTTGTTCCGGCTTTGCAAACCGCTGCCCGGGGGATAGGGCGGCAGCTCAGGGACTAATGTAGATCTTCCGTTCAACGGAATTCATGTAACACCCGTCACGCACTACCCGCCACACTGATTCCAGACTCATCCCGTTCCGGCGGGACCGCAACGAAGCGAGGAACACCATGGCACGTACAACCGTCACCACTCAAGTCGCCATTATGGGTGCAGGACCCGCAGGGCTCATGCTCTCCCACTTGCTGGCCAAGCAAGGCATCGAATCCGTGGTGATGGAGGTCCGCAGCCGGGAACAAATCCACCAAACTGTTCGCGCAGGCATCCTGGAACACGGCACCGTCAACCTGCTCGTGGACTCCGGCGTCTCAGACCGGGTGCTGCGCGAAGGTGACCGGCACGATGGCATCGAGTTGCGGTTCAACGGCGAAAGCCACCGAATCAACTTCAAGGAGCTGGTGGGTGAATCCGTGTGGCTGTACCCACAAACAGACGTTTTCGCCGACCTCGCTGCGCGACGCGAGGCGGACGACGGCGACGTTCGATACAGCGTCACGGACACCACTGTCCACGATCTCGAGGGCAAACCGAAAGTCTGGTTCACCGATTCCGACGGTCAGGAGTTCGAGATCCAGGCCGACTTCCTCGTTGGCGCTGACGGGTCCCGCAGCCACTGCCGCTTCCAGATCCCCGAAGCAAACCGAAAGTGGTTCTTCCACGAATACCCGTTCGCGTGGTTCGGCATCCTGGCCCAGGCTCCACGCAGCTCCGACGAGCTCATCTATGCCAACTCCGAGCATGGTTTCGCCTTGATCAGCCAGAGGACCGAGACAGTGCAGCGCATGTACTTCCAGTGCGATCCCAAGGAAAACGTCGCCGACTGGGACGACGAACGCATCTGGTCCGAGTTCCGCAAACGCGTAAACGGTAATGGCTTTGAGCTCAACGAAGGCCCTGTCCTGGAAAAGATGGTCCTACCGTTCCGGAGCTTCGTCCACACTCCTATGCGCCACGGCAATCTTTTCCTTGCCGGCGATGCAGCACACACCGTCCCGCCCACCGGCGCCAAGGGCCTAAACCTCGCGATACACGACGTGAAGGTCTTGTTCGAAGGCTTCGACTCCTTCTATTCCAACGGTTCCATCACACTGCTGAATTCCTACAGCGACCGCGCCCTGGACCGAGTTTGGAAGGCACAGCATTTCTCATACTGGATGACCTCCATGCTGCATACCGTTCCCGGCGCCGACGACTTTGACCGCGCCCGCCAGCTGGGCGAGCTGCACTCCGTGGTCTCGTCCGAGCACGCCAAGGCGTACCTGGCTGAGTCGTACACGGGCTGGCCGACGTCGCGGTAAGGCTTCGTCGCGACTGGGTTTAGGGTCGCGGGCCCCGGCTTATGTCGCAGGCTCAGCTTAGGGTCGAGGCGTAGTTTAGGAGCGCTCGACGGCGGGCGGTCACCCTGTGGCGAGACAGTCACCCTTGTGGCGAGGCCGGTCACCCTTGTGGCGAGGCAGCAGAGCGCAATTGGACGCGGCGGACTCTTATGTTCTGAGGGGTGTGTGGTGGTGGTTGCGTCGGGGTGTTTGTTTGGGGTCGATGTGGGGTGGCGGGATGAACCACGGAACCCCTGTTGTGATGTCGATGCGCCAGTCTTCTTTGTGGATGAGGTGGTGGTGGTGGCTGCAGAGCAGGGTGCCGTTGTTGGTTGACGTGGTGCCGCCGTGTGACCAGTAGGTGATGTGGTGGGCTTCGCACCAGGGGGCGGGCATGGTGCAGTCGGGGAACGCGCAGCCTTGGTCCCGGGCGGTGATGGCTTTGCGGATGTGGGGCGGGAAGATCCGAGTGGTGCGCCCGATGTCCAGGACGCGGGATTCGCTGCCGAGCAGGACGGGGAGGATGTCGGCGTCGCAGGCGATTTTGCGGATGGTGTTGGGGTGCATCGGGCCGGCGAAGGTGGCGGAGCCGGAGCTGAGCCGGGGGTGTTGCGGTCCAGGCCCAGGCCGTGTGGTCTGGGTGGCGGCTGCGCCGGGTGGGGAGGCGGCTGCGCCGTGTGGTGTTGCGGTTGCACCGGGCGGTGTGGCTGCGCCGGGACGGGGGTCTTCCGTTCCAGGCCCAGGTCGTGTGGTCTGGGTGGCGGCTGCGCCGTGTGGTGTGGGGGCTGCGCCGGGCGGGGCGGTGCGGGTGAGTTGTTGGAAGAGGTCGTGGTGGTTGATGGTGACGGTGACTTGGGGGCGGAGTCCGCCGTTGGCTGGCAGTTTCCCGGTGGTCAGTGCCACGCCGCAGGCTCCGACGAGGCCGTCGAGGAGCTTCTGGGCCCGGGAACGCCGGTCCAGGTCCGGCCCGGCTGGTTCGCTCCCGCGGTCACTGCCGTGGACGGTTCCGGGTGCCTGACCGTCGACGTTCCCGTCGACGCTCTCGTTGGTTTCCCCGGTGACGTTGCCTTCGCCGGTGGCTGTGTTGGTTGCGGTGGTGAGTCGGGGGTTGGTGGCGGTGTTCATGGCGGTGGTGAGTGTTTCGTATTGTTCGGTGGTGGCGAAGATTTCCAGGTGGTGCAGTCCGTGGCGGGGTTTGCGGATGAAGGTGCCTTGGAGCTGGCGGAGGATTTCTTCGCTGGGTTCCGGGCCGTCCTGGTCGATCAGGTCGTTCCAGCGTTTGGTCATTTTCAGGACGAAGTCGGGGTCGGACCCGGCGGCGGTGCGGGTGAGGGCGTGTTCCATCCGGGTGAGGGTTTCTTCGTCGGTGAGGAGCCGTACTTTGTCCAGGGCGGCGGTGATGATGCTCGCGGACCGGGTGGGTATTTGCGTGGATTCGAGGGCTTGGGCCAGGATTTCGCGGCGGGCCGGGATGTGTTGCCCGGCGATTCCGGTCCCGGGGAGGACCTGGGAGGCCAGGGCGAGCCGGCGCCGGGCTTCGCTGATGCCGATCCTCAGGCGGGCCCGCAGGAATTCCGCGGCGTTGCGGTAGCCATCATCGGCCACCGCAGCAGCGTCCGCCGCAGCAACAGCACCGAACCCAGCAGCAGCATTGAAGCCAGCAGGGGTGGCGGATCCAGCAGAAGTATTGAAGCCAGCAGCAGCATCGGACCTTGCAGCTGTGGCTGTGGCTATGGCGGGGTTTGGTCCTGTGGGTGTGGGGTTGGTCCAGCCTGTTTGCCATCCCGTGCCCGCCGCGGAGGAGGGCCGTGCCTGCTGGGCTTGGGTGCGGGTCCGTTCCACGGCGTGGGCTGCGATGACCTGTAGGTATTCCACGGTGCGGGCGATCTCCTCCACCCGCCCGGCGAACCCTGCGGCTTCGGCAAACCCGAACCCCGGGGCACCGGCCACGGTGACGGAACGCAGACTTTCCAAGGCCCCAACGCTGTCCGCCAGCGCATCCTCAAGTCCGAGCGCATCCCCAAGTTCCGGCGCATCCCCAAGGCCGAGCGCACCCTCAAGTCCCAAGGAACCGCCCAGTCCTGGGGAAACAGGGCTGACTTCAGAATCGACCCTAATTCCTGGATCGACTTCAACTTCAGGATCGACCTCAAGGCCGGCGAAGGGCAGTGGTTCCAGGCCGTGAACAGGCTCGACTTCACGGCCCATTTCACTAAGGGTGGCGAAGGATTTCGGTTCAATGCCGCGAAGCAGCGCCATGGCCCTGAGCTTCTCCGAATCGCCGCCTGCCGCAGCCGCCGCCGTCGGGCTTTCACAGCCGGCCTGGCCGCTGGCAGGACCGGTGTGGATTCCTCGGGGAAGGCCCCGGGGGCGCATCGCGACGCCAGGCATCGCTGCCCGACGCGCCATGATTTCCCCAATGCTTCCCATGAATAAACCCTCTCACCAGGGTCTGACATTTTTAGGAAGCAGTGCCGCTGCCCTTGGGTGCCACAAGCTTCCCAACCGTTTCCAGGCATCAACCATGTGTTCAGAATCAGAGATCTAGGGCCCACAGATCGCGCGGGGCGTGGATTGCCAGGAGAACAGACTGACCCGCTTGGAAATGTGTCGGTCAGCACTGAACCGGGCTTCTTCTGAAGTCGAATTGGGGGACCCAGATCCAGACCGCTACAGCGCCAAAAAAAGCACCATTGTCCTACTAGCCCCGTTTCAGTCCCCAAGAGCCAGCGAAGGCCAGCCCAACCGTCATCCGTACAACGCCGCCTCAAGCAGCCGGTCAAAGCTCGCAGTTCCACTGCTCACCGGGGCAACGGTGATGATCGCGAGGAGTCTCTCGGAGCCATCTTCCTTGGCACTTGCAACCCTTTTCACGTGCAGCCGCAAACCTGGAACCCCATTGATCAGCAGTGGAAGCTGCTCGCCGCTCTTGATCAATTTCCGTAGCTGCTTCGTGGAGATCTTGTCGTCGGGGCTGCCTGTCAGCTCCGTGAGGGTGTCGTTGATCCGTTTTGCCAAGCCACGCACCAGGTTCCTCTGGGCGACGACGGTGGGAATAGTAAGTATCGCGGCGAACACGGCAATGAAGATCGACGCCGGGACAGCGTTTCTCAGGGCAGGCATGAAGATCATCAGGATCAGCCACAGGATCACGGCAAGGATGCTGAAAGTGACGAATTTGATAATGGGTTTGTCGCCGGGTTTCCTCATCCAGCGCACGATTTCAACAGCATCCGGCGCGTTTTCCATGGTCAGGATCCCTTCACTTCGAGGAGTGCTTCGGCCAGAATTACTGCCTCGCGTGCTTCCCTAAGGTCGTTCCGCAATCCCACATCGGGGATCTTCGCGGCGCCACTGCCGGTACCCGCAAGCTCGTAGAGGGCCCTGCCCAGGTTTTCGCGGTCCCGTGACAACCTCCGGGACGTTTCCAGTTTGGCCCTGATGACTTCAAGTTCGAGGAGCGAGCGGCCTACGGCGTCTCGTTGTCCTTGCTTGAGCGACAGTTTCTCCGTGAGCCGCAGGACCTGTGCACTGTGCATTGACCTCATCTGAACGGCAGTTCGTTGGAGCTCATGAAGGGCAGCCGACGTCTGGGGCTCGCCGGAGTGCCGGTCTAGTTCCTCATCGACGCGGCCCAGTCTCCGTTCCCAGCCTCGAAGGGCCCGTTGATACCGTCCCAAGAGCAGCGAGATCGCCGACAATGCCTTGTCAAGGGCCCTCGCCCGGCTGGTCAGGCTTGTGGTTGCCGCGTCCAACCTTGCGAGGAATGCGGCGTAATTGTCCGGCGAAGGAACCTTGTCTTGGGGATCCACGCGTCACCCGCGCCCGATGCTCTTGCAACCGGGTTTGGTGCGGTACAACGCTCCCCAAACGCCCATGTCAAGAGAATAGAGGGTCCCGGCGCGTTTGGGATAGGGCATGTAGTCAGAGCCAACGGTCAGTATTGACCCTTGATCACGAAGTACGATCCCCGGATTACCCCTGCCAGCTTGGACTTCTGACGGGCGAATTTGAAGCGCGGTTCCAGTTCTTCGGGAACATCCATGCCCTCGGCGAGCTTGAAACCGACCGCCCGCTTCCCGCCTTCCTCGATGCTGTACATGACGTTGATGGAAAGCCCGGACTCGTAGAACACGTAATCCATCCGTAGGCCGTCCACTTCGAAGGCCGTCGCCTCAAGGGGGCGGGACTCGATGACGATGTCGCGCTCTTCCTTCAGGATCCGGCTCACCCGATCCACGACTTCCGGCACCTCACTTGCGGGACTCACGGTGAAGTCATGGTCGTATTTGTTCTTGTAATAGCGGGCCTCGTTCGCGCGCAGTCCTGCGAGGGCCGCGGCAACCGGAGAAGACTCCAGGCCCTCGGTAGAAACGTTCTTGAAGTCAACGATGTACGGCAATTGCTCTCCTCGTCAGATGTCTTGGACCAACCCTAACGTTCCACACTGACACGGCCATGTTGGGCGCGGAATTGGGTGTGGAAAACGCACGACGGCGGGAGGTCGCCGTCGTGCGGTAAGCGAAGCAGGTATCGGGAGGGACTCCCTCCCGATGCCTGCTTGGCCTAGCGTTGAGGCTATGGATAATCGAGCCGAGGTCCGCGAATTCCTGATCTCACGCCGTGCCCATGTTGCCCCTGAGCGGGTTGGCTTGCCCGCCGGGACCAATCGGCGGGTGAAAGGCCTGCGGCGTAGTGAAGTGGCCACGCTTGCCGGGTTGAGCGTGGAGTATTACACGCGCCTTGAGCGTGGCGCGATCAGCGGAGCCTCCCCTCAAGTTCTTGAGAGCATCGCCAGGGCGTTGTGTTTGGACGACGCCGAGCGCGCCCATCTGTTCGACCTCGCCCACGCGGCCAGTCCGGTGGCCCGTCCGCCCAGGCGGCGCAACTCCAAGTCCTACGTTCCGCATCAAAGCCTGCAATGGGCGCTGGATGCTGTCACTGCCGGCCCGGCGTTCGTTCGCAACGGCCGGATGGATCTGTTGGCGGTTAATCCCTTGGCGCGGGCGTTCTACAAGGATTGCTACGACATGCCCGGCCAGCCGCCGAACATAGCGCGCTACACGTTTTTGGATGAACGCGCCCATGATTTTTATCCGGATTGGAATGCGTTCGCCGAGGTGACTGTGTCCATCCTGCGGACCGAAGCCGGTCGCGATCCGCACAACAAGGAACTTCATGACCTCATTGGTGAGTTGGGTACCCGCAGTGATGAGTTCCGGAAACGCTGGGGTGCTCATAACGTCCGCCACCACGGGACGGGTTTCAAGACGTTTAATCACCCAGTTGTGGGTGAGTTGACGCTCGCTTACGAGGGTTTGGAAATGGCCGCTGAGCCGGGCTTGACCCTGACGATCTACAGTGCGGAACCGGGGTCGCCTTCGGCGGAGCGCCTGCAGCTCCTCGCCTCGTGGGCTGCCAGCGAATATGGCACGGCAGCTCAGGCTGAGCCGGAGAGGGCTGCCTCGGACGGCTGAGGTGACCGTTCTTTCCGCCACAAGATGGTGAGCGGGAGAAAATACAGTGCCGCGATGCAGGTACCCACCAGCACGGGGCCAGTGGCCCCGAGAGCTGACTCGAGTGCGAAGCCTGCGATCCACGAACCCACTGCTGTGCCGAGGTTGAACGAAGACGTGCTGAGGGCCGAGGCGAGCGTGGGTGCATGGTGGGCATATCCGACTGCTTTGCCTATGAGGATGGGGTTGGTTGCCATGCCGAACAGGCCCAGCAAGAAGATGAGGATCACGGTCAGCACGGCGTTGCGTGAGAGCAGGCAGAGAGCCCCGAGCACCAGGAACGTCATTGCTGCCGAGACGAAAAGTGCCGTGAAGGGACGGTGTGCGCCAAAATGGCCACCGAGGTTGGAACCGATGAACGCTCCAACGCCATAGCCCACCAACACCAGCGGAATTGCCGCTGCCCCCATCCCTGTGTTCTGTGTGAGGAGCGGTGAGATGAAGCTGTAGGCCGCCAGGGATGATCCACACACGATTGCGCAACCCAAAAGAACAAGCCACACCCGGGCGTCACGCATGCTGGCGATCTCGGCCCGAACTGAGGGGACGCGGCCCGAGGCAGGTTCGACGCCGACCAAACGGTAAACGACCAACGCCGCCATGAGTGCCAGGGCACTGAGGATCCAGAACGGGCCTCGCCAACCGATCGACTGGCCGGCAAACGCCCCCAACGGAACACCGATCACGTTGGCCAGCATGCCGCCGCCCAAAACCACGCCTAAAGCACGGGAGGCTGAAGCGGCGCCGGCCGCCTTCGCCCCCACGACGGCGGCGACGGCCCAGAAGGCTCCAGTGGCCAGAGCGGTCAGGAACCGGGCTCCGAGTATCAGCGCGAAGTCGGTGGTGAGGGCGACGATGACGTGGCCAACGGCGAAAACCACCAACGCGAGGCTGAGGGTGAGGCGTCGCGGCATCCTGAGGGTGAGAATCGACATCGTGGGCGTTCCAACGATCATGCCGACCGCGAAGACGGTAATCATCAACGCGGCATTTCCTACCGTGATACCCAGGTCCTGGGCGATCTCCGGGAGGATCCCGGCCACCACGAATTCTGTGGTGCCCATAAGGAACACGCCCGCGGCGAGCACATAGGTAACAAGCGGCAGGCGACGGGCTGTTGGTGCCCGCAAAGTATCAGTGGTCATGGTTCCAGACCATCATGGGCATTCAGCCTGAGGGAGTCCCGGTTGATGGGGGTTCCCGGAGGGACTCTCTTCGGCAACCGGAAAAGTCCTCGCTCAAGGGCTTCGAATCTTCGATTAGGTCTTGCCAAGAAAATAGTAAGCATGCTTATGTATTTCTGTTCCGTGAAGTCAGCGGGTTGAATCAATTCCCCGTCCTGATTCCGGAATCTACGCCTGGTGATGCAGGCCGCCGGGCACTAAAGGCAAGACAATCACATTCCAAGGAGACATCATGCTCGCCAGGGAGAACATTGACCGTCTGATGGGCCTCAACGGAAACGTTCGGACCACGGAGGGGGACAAGGTTGGGTCAATCGGAACGTTCTACACCGATGACGACACGGGGGAGCCAACATGGGTAACAGTCAAAACCGGTCTTTTCGGTACTTCTGAATCATTCATTCCCTTGGAGGGGGCCACCCTTGAGGGCGACGACGTCGTTGTTCCCTACAGCAAGGATCACATCAAGGACGCTCCCCGCGTGGCCGAAGATGGGCACCTCGATCCCAGTGAAGAAGAGCGGCTCTACAACCACTACAGCATCCAGGACCGGGGTGCCTTCGAGGGTCGGCGTGACTACCCGGACCCCAGCGCCGGAATGGAAACAGACGCCGGAATGGAAACAGGCGCCGGAATGGGCACAAGGGCCGGGGTGGACGCCGTCGGCGGCATGGACGTCGACACGACTGGCACGGGACGCGCGGGCGAGGATGCCATGACCCGTTCTGAAGAGCGGCTCAACGTCGGGACTGAAAGGGCAGCGACCGGACGGGCGCGCCTTCGCAAGTACATCACCACCGAAAACGTGACTACCGTGCCGGTCGAGCGTGAGGAAGTCCGCAAGGAGAACATCGAAACTGAAGGCACGCGCGATACCCGCCGCTGAAGCCTGCCAGCTGCCGCGCAACTAAGTGGTGAAAACGCCCGACGGCGGGAGGCCGCCGTCGGGCCCTGTACGGCCGGCCGGTCCTTTGTCCGGCCAGCCGGGCCCTTCTCCAGACAGCCGGTCCTACCGCAGAAGCCCAGGCGATGGGACGATTTCCTTATGGGCGATGAAGAGAAGAAGGGCCCGGGCGTGCCCTCAGGCACTGGGTCAGAGGAACGCGATCAGTGGCAGGATACCGATGCGGGATCTCCGACCACACAGCAGATGAGGACTATCGGCCAGCGTCGGCGGGAGGCCGAGCGCAAGCTCGATCAACACCTGGAGGAAGCGAAGCACAAGGCTGAAGCCCCGGATCCGGACGATCAAAAAACGGAATCGTAACTGCAGCGCTTTTCAGCGGCTGGTTTCGGGGCGCTTTTTTGGTGCCTGACGGTCGGTGCCCGGGCCGCTTTCGGAGATGGCCTGTTGCGGGAGCTGGTCGGTACCTTGCTCCGGGTGTTTCGGCCTACGCAGCGGCGTGTCACTGCCGTGGGCTTCGCCGTGATGGAGTTGCAAGGCGCAGTGGATCAGTGGAAAGTGGCTGAACGCTTGTGGCGTGTTTCCGAGTTGCCGCTCGGTTCTGGGATCCCATTCCTCGCTCAGCAGCCCAACATCGTTTCGGAGCGTCAACAGCCTCTCGAACAATGCGGTTGCCTGGCCGGCATGGCCAAGGCCCAGTAGCGCATCCACCAGCCAGAACGAGCATGCAAGGAACACTCCCTCGTCGCCGGGAAGGCCGTCGTGGCCGGACTCGGTTCGGTAGCGCAGCACCAGTCCATCTTCGGTGAGGCCTTCCTGAATGGCTTTCACCGTTCCCGCAACGCGGGGGTGGCGGTGCCCCAGGAAGCCAAGGCGGGGGATCAAGAGCAGGCTGGCGTCCAGTTCCTTACTTCCGTAGGACTGCACAAAGCTGTTGAGCCCTTCATCGAATCCTTTCGTCATTACCTCTGAATGGATATGCGTGCGCAGCGCCGCCCAACGGTCTCCGGGGCCGGGTAATCCTGAGGTTTTTACGGCCTTGACCATGCGATCAGCAGCTACCCATGCCATGACTTTGGAATGGGTGAAATGCCTGCGGGGGCCGCGCATCTCCCACAGCCCGTTGTCCGGTTGGTCCCAAGCCCCTTCCAGGTACTCCATCAACGCCACTTGAATGTCCCACGACGTGTCCACGGTGCCCGGCGGGGAAGCTGCCCTGGTCAGCGAGAGCCCATCCAAGACCTCGCCCCAAACGTCCAATTGCAGCTGGGGGGCCGCGGCGTTCCCGGTTCGGACTGGCTGGGAATTTTCGTAGCCCGAAAGCCACGGGATCTCAGCCTCCGGCAGTCTGCGGGCGCCGTCCAGGCCGTAGACGATCTGCAGCTCTGACGGATCACCCGCGACAGCGCGGAGCAGCCATTCCCGCCAGGCTGCTGCTTCTTCCGTATATCCGGCGGCAAGCAACGACTGCAGGGTCAGTGTTGCATCGCGCAGCCAGCAGTAGCGGTAGTCCCAATTGCGGGAACCGCCCAGCTGCTCGGGAAGGGACGTTGTGGCAGCCGCAACGATGCCTCCCGTTGGGGCATACGTCAGGGCTTTGAGGGTGATGAGGGATCGCTCCACCGGTTCCTTGTACTTGCCCTCCATCTCGCTTTGGTCAATCCACTCGCGCCAGAAGGATTCCGTGGCGTGAAATGCTTTGGCCGCATCGATTCGCCGGGGCTCCGGTTCATGGCTTGGTGCCCAGCGAAGCACGAAGGGGATACGTTCCCCGGCGCGGACTGTGAACTCACTGATCGTGCGCCTGTCCACGCCCTTGAGTGGAGCGGGCGTCGTGAGGTAGGCGGAATCGGGCCCCGCCACGGCGCTGATTCCGTGCTTGTTGTGGCGCACCCACGGCACCACGCGACCGTAGTCGAAACGGAGAATCAGCTCCCCACGCATGGCTACTTCGCCGGACAGGCCTTCCACGATCCGCACGAGGTCTACAGCGTCATCGCGGACGGGCATGAAGTCGGTGACACGGACCGCACCGCCGTCCACTTCCCATTCCGTTTCCAGGATCAGGGTGTCCGGACGGTAGCGCCGCCGCGTACAGTTTCCGTCGTTCCGCGCCCCTGCCTCTGTGGGCGCGAGGATCCATCGGCCAGCTTCAGGGGTATGCAGTAAGGCGGCGAAGCAGGCGGGGGAGTCGAAACGGGGCAGGCACATCCAGTCGATGGATCCGTCGCGTGCCACCAGGGCGGCTGTATTCAAGTCCCCGATGATCGCATAGTCCTCAATTCTGGCCATGGCATCAGATCCTTAAAATCAGACGGCGTCGAGTATGCCCTGACCGTACCCTTTTGCCTCACGCACCTCAACGGATGCGGCGGTTATTCGGCTGCTGCGCCGGCATCGTCCATCAGGCGGTCCAGGCCGTCAAGAATCAGGTTCAGTCCGAAGTCGAATTCGTCGCCGAAGTCGTAGCCGGGTTTGAGGACATGCTCGACGGCGATCTCCACCATGCGCGGATACTCCCCGGTAGAGAACCGCTCCATGATGGGCGTGGTGATTTCGGCTGCGGTATCCCGTCCTTCAAAGGGCAATGCTGCCTCCTGGAGGGCGAAACCGTAGATGTAACTGTCCAGCGCCGCGTATGCGTGGGCCGTCAGTTGGACCGAAAATCCTGCTCCCCGCAAGGTGGCCAGCGTCGCCTCATGGTGTCGGAGCGTTGCGGGCCCAGGGGCGGAGCGGCTTTCCAGCAATCCAACCGCCCATGGATGCCGGGTGAGGGCTGCGCGCATCGCGTGTGCCCGATCGTTCATTTCCTCCCGCCAGTTACCGGAAGGCAAGGGCAACGGAACTTCACTGAACACCATGTCCACGATGCCGTCCAGGATTTCGTCCTTGTTGGCCACGTAGTAGTAGAGGGACATCGGCTTGGTGCCCATGCTTTGCGCCAGGGAGCGGATGGTCAGCGACGATATGCCCGACTCGTCCGCGAGTTCCACAGCGCATGTGAGGACCCTTTCGCGGCTAAGGGGAAGGCGCTCAGGCCGTGCGGCGGACACTGGATCTCCTTTGGGTGTTCCGTTTTAGTACATTGTACGGTAGCGTCTTTAGTACAGCGTACGAAAAGTAGCTGAACTCCTGAAAGGAACGGCCATGACCACTGGTCAGCAAGCCAAGGAATCGTCTGCGTCCGATGTGGCGCCCACCCCGGAAGTCACCATGCGGGCGGTCGTCCAGGATGCCTACGGCTCCGCCGACGTCCTTCGCTTGGCCCGGATCCCCAAGCCGGAGATAGCGGACGATGAGGTGCTGGTCCGGGTCCACACTGCAGGGCTGGACCGCGGGACCTGGCACATCATGACAGGGAAGCCTTACGTCCTGCGCCTGGCCTTTGGGTTCCGGCGCCCCAAGAATCCCGTGCCCGGGCTCGACCTCGCCGGGATCATTGAAGCCGTGGGGCCTGGGGTAACCCGTTTCGCGGTCGGGGATCACGTTTTCGGCGTGGGGAAGGGCTCCTTCGCTGAGTATGCCGTCGCGGGGGAGGGTCACCTCGCCCTCAAGCCGGCAAACATCAGCTTCGAGCAAGCCGCAGTGGTTCCCGTTTCAGCCTGCACCGCGCTTCAGGCTCTACGTGCAGGTGGGATGGAAGTCGGGACGCCGGCAGGGCAAACCTCGAAGGGGCTCAAAGTGCTGATCACTGGCGCCTCTGGCGGGGTTGGCGGCTACGCAGTGCAACTTGCCAAAGCCGCAGGAGCCGAAGTTACCGCGGTCTGCAGCGGCGGCAAAGCGGACCACGTGTTGTCCCTCGGCGCCGACCACGTCATCGATTACATCAAACAGGATTTCGCGGACGGCTCTGCGCACTATGACGTCATCATCGATCTCGCGGGAAACCCCAGCTTGAAGCGTCTTCGCCGAGCGCTCGCCCACAGCGGAACTGCGGTCCTTACTGGAGGTGAAGAAGGTGGGCCGCTAACGGGTGGCATGGACAGGCAGTTCCGCGCACTGGCACTGTCCCCTTTCATTAGCCAAAAGCTGACCATGATCGTTGGTACTGAGCGTTCGGAAGACCTTGAGCACCTCGCCGGTCTCCTCCAAGCCGGAACCATCGTCCCGGCTATCGACCTGAGCTATCCCCTTGACCACGTTCCGGAAGCCATGCGTTACTTCGACGCCGGCAAAACGCGCGGGAAGATCGCCATCACCATCTGACCGGATGGTCACCAAAGGGCTTGACCGGGGAGGGGTCAAACGCACGACGGCGGCAGGTCGCCGTCGTGCGTTTGCGTGAAGTCTGGAATCAGCGCCGCGAGGCATGCTACGACTGTTCCTGGGAGCGAAACCCGGCGAGTCCAAGGAGCAAATCATGGCTGAAGAAAAGCCTGTCCTCGTGGTCGGTGCCACCGGCTACCTTGGCAGTCAGGTAGTTGATGCACTTCTCAAGCGCGGCAAGAGCGTCAGGGCGCTGGTCCGGGCAAAATCAGACGCCGGCAAGCTCGAAGCCAAAGGTGTCGAGGTAGTCCGTGGCGACATGCTTGACGTGGCGTCGTTGATCCATGCAATGACTGGTGTGGCCGGAGTTATTTCCACTGCTGCCGGGTATACGCGGAACGACAAGAACGCAAATGCGATCGACACCTTTGGCCAGAGCAACCTGGCGGTGGCGGCCAAACAAACTGGTGTCCCGAGGTTTGTCCTCATCAGCATCCTCACCTGTGATCTGACACCCCAGGTGCCGCATTTTTGGCACAAGAAACAAGCCGAGGATACGTTCGAACAGCTGGGCGTGCCGTTCGTTGCGCTTCGTCCGGGTGCGTTCTTTGACCAGACCGCCGGGATGGGCGGCGACCCTCTGGCGAAAGGCCGTGTCATGTGGATCGGTTCCAAGGACACCCCACTGACCTTCGTCCTCACCAGCGACCTCGCGGGATACCTTGCCGATGCCGTGGATGCGGAGATAACCGATGGCGAACGCATCGACATCGGCTGGACTCGGCCCGTCAGCATGTCCGAGGCGGTGGATCTCCTGTCCAGGCACGGCGGGCCCGACGGCAAGGACATCAAAATCATGGCGGTTCCAACGCCTGTGCTTAAGGGCCTGGGCAAAGTCACTGAACGCTTTGTTCCGCTGATAAGCGACATGGCCAGCATGTCCGCCTGGTTCGAGACGGGCCGATATGTGGCCAACACGAGCCGGCAAGCCGAAGTTTTTGGTCCGCCGCCCACTCCGGAGGACGCCGTGGCCCGGTTTGCTGCAGGTTTCGGGCACTGATCCGCAGCCCACGCCGGGGCGGCCGGAGGGGAACAATGGCGGGCACAATCTATCGCGCGCCGCAAATTGGGAAGTATGCTTACGATATCGACGCAGTTCCGTGATCACCCGTTTGCGGGCCGGTCGGAAGTGAGAGGAGCACGACATGAGAATAGGTTCTTCCATAGCACTGATCGCCATTGGAGCGATTCTGGCCTTTGCGCTTGCCCCCGGACTCATCCCCTTCGTGGACCAGGTCCTGATCGGCTACATCCTGATGGCTGTAGGTGTATTGGGCCTGATCATTTCCATCATCATGGCAAGCCGCACCCGGCGTACGGACCATATCGTGGAGCGTCGCGATGCTCCCGAAACCATCATCGACAGGCGTCCGCGACCCGAGGTTTAGCTCCTTCCAAGGCAGGCAAAACGCACGACGGCGGTGGTCGCCGTCGTGCGTTTTCTTGCCTGCAATCCGGGCGAAAAGCTCGTACTCCTCAGCCCAGCGGTGATTTCCAGGTGAAGCCGTCCGGGTCGGTGAAGGTGCCTGCATCGCCGCTGATGAGGAGGCGATGTGACCCGGTGCCGTCAGGTGATACCCCGGCGGTCTTAGCCAGCGCGCTGCGTTTATTGAGCGTCAGCTTGATGGTGCCGGTATCAAACTCGACGTACCGGTTTCCGAAACTCTTGGCCAAGGTGAGGCCCCGCTCGAGATAGAACTGCTTGCTGGCAGCCACATCCGCGACTCCGAGTTGGAGCACCATCGCATCAACGTGCATATTGGCCGGACCGCTGTCCTTCTTGGACGAGGAGGCGACTGTCCAGATGGTGCCGTCCGGAGCCTGGAGGACTCCGCCGTACCCCCACAGCGATTTGGCGGCCGGCTTGATGACCATCGCGCCGGCGTCGCGGGCGTTGTCCATAAGGCTGTTTACGCTGGCTGGCTGGGAGAGCACAAGCGACATCGTAAATCCACGAAAGCCCGTGGTCGGCGCCTCGGATGGACGCACATGAACCCTGCCGCCCATGCTGAAAACGTCAGCGTAGAAGGCCTCCACCTGCTGTGTGGTGGGAGCGACCTCGATAATTACAGATTCGATGGCTGCCATGCAGTCATCCTAGTGAACAACCAGCGATCACGGCTGAACACCACGTAGGCTGCTGGCATGGAGAAGTCATTCGATGTGGAACTCGTAAATCAGGATGAATACTTGGTGCGCTGGGAATCCGAAGGGCAGGCCGGGGAGTCCGTCTTCCGGATCACCCCTGAGTTCCTGGCCGAGGCAGGGCTGGACGGCCAGGATGGGCAGATCATCACTGAAGAGACGGCCAACTTTCTGGCCGGGCACCAACCCGTGATCGACTTTCCCCAAACGGTGGATCTGGAAGAGATTGCCGCGGCCCTACCCCGACTTCGTACAGCAACTGCGAAGCCGGCTTGAGGCCCGTTGACCCAACCCGGCGCCGGCTTGCTCAGCATTGGAACTGGACGTCGAACTCTTCCGGCTTCCGCCCGCTCGAGGCGGTTGCGGCGTCGAGGACAGCTTGTGCCGCCTCTTCCAGCCGGGAAACGTGGAGCACCAGCCCCGGTATTTGAATGACGCGAAGTTCAAACCAGCCGTCGGTGGCGAGAGTTACCCTTGCCGTCAGCGTGATTGCGTTGGCCCGGCAGGCTTCAGTGGTCACGAGTCGGGAGCCAACAAGTGTGAGAGCCAAGCTGACCTCCAGGGAAACCGGAGCGAATGGCGCCAACTGCTTGACCCTCTTGAGCATACAGAAACTGGCATGCGCAATGTCAATAAGATTCGCTGAATTTCGCGGTTGTGTCAGCTGTCCACGTCAGCCGTCAGCAACTCGCCGTTGAAGTACTCCAGCTTCCAGCCATCCGAGACATGGTGATGGGCGAGGTTCAGCACGGCATTGTGGACGCTCTCAAGCGTGCGTCCAATCGCCCGGCTGAGCGTCAGCCGGATCAGGGTGCCGTGGGTTACCACCAGGACGCGCTGTCCTGAGAATTCCTGTGCCAGCTGTTCCAGGGCGTCAATGCCACGGCTGGCCGCATCGTCATCACTCTCGCCGCCGCGGAAACCACCCGGGATGCGGAGTGCTTCGAGCTCCGGGCCGGCTTGCAGGCCTTCGGCCGGTCCAAAGCTTCGCTCAATAAGCTCCGGAACCCGCCGGGCGACAGTAAGGCCCAGGCCCTCGGCGATCAGATCAGCGGTTTCTGCGGCACGGCTCAAGGGCGAGGAAACAATCGCGTCCCACTGGTAATTGGACAAAGTGGCAACGGCTTCACGTGCCTGTTCGCGGCCGACGTCGTTCAGTGGAATGTCGGTGGCCCCCTGCAACCGGCGCTCCGCGTTCCAGTCGGTCTGGCCATGGCGGACGAGGGCGAAGGTAGTAAGGGTCATGCCTTCCATTGTGCCTTCCGGCCGTCCGGGCCGCAGCTCCGTGCGTCACGTAAGGAAAACGTCCGACGAGAGGTCGCGTTTCCCTTCCGGGTCAATACTAAGTATCCTGATGACTTATCTGGTGAATTCCGGATGATGCTGTTTGACGCAGGACTGCTCAAGCCGTAGCGGTTTCGCCGAACAGGGCGGCCGCGCGGCTCTCGTGAAAGTTTGATCGGCGGCGTTGCCTGGTAGCAGCGGACACTGTTAGGGTCCGATGCACGCAGGTGGGCCTGAAGGGCGTGACAATTCGTGGGCAACAAAGACGAGGCCGTGGAGTTCCACGTGACCGATTCCAGTGCGACTGCTATTGATGGCCGCTATCTGCTGGGACCTGTTTTGGGCCGGGGAGCCATGTCCACGGTGTACCGGGCCACGGATTTGCTCCTTGGCCGGGACGTGGCAATCAAGATCTTCCTTCCTGGCTCCGGCGACGACTCGTTCAGGGCCCGCCAGGAAACCGAGATGCGGCTGCTCGCCGCCTTTGACCATCCAGGCTTGGTGGCAGCCTTCGATGCGGGCGTGGATACCCGGAACGAGGAAGAACGCGCCTACCTTGTCATGGAACTCGCAGAGGGTCGTGACCTGAAAGCCGTATTGTCCGATGGGCCTCTGACGCATGCCGAAACCACCCGCATCGGCGTGCGACTGGCTGGCGCCCTTGCCCAGGTGCATGCCCAGGGCGTCATTCACCGCGACATCAAGCCGGCGAATATCGTCGTCTCCGAGGGGACAGATGGAGCCGAATCTGTGAAGCTGGCAGATTTCGGAGTCGCCCTGGTCATGGACCATAACCGTCTCACCGCAACGGGCTTCACCGTCGGCACAGCCCAATACCTCAGCCCGGAGCAGGCACAAGGGCTGCACCTGACGCCCGCCAGCGACATCTACTCTTTGGGTTTGGTCCTCCTGGAGTGCCTCACTGGCAAGCCCGAATACCCTGGAACGCCGGTAGAGACGGCCTCGGCACGCCTTCACCGGGCACCTGAGATCCCGGAAGACCTACCCAACGGACTGCGCGGACTCCTTCAGGCAATGACCGACATGGATCCAGGGCAACGCCCGACGGCGGGCGACGTTGAAGACGTCCTGGCCGGCCGACGTCGAAAGCTGCCGCCTGTGGCAACGGCAACCCTGCCGGTAGTTCCAGCGGCGCCTGCCATCCCAGCGAAGCCGGCTTTGCCGTCGCGGCCGCCACAGGTGGTTACCTCAAGCCCCGGGCCCGCTGCTTCAGCCGCGGGAAGGCGTGTTTCCGCTACGGGTCCAAGGGCTTTTGGCAAGAAGGCCAAGGTGCTCGCCGGGCTGGTTGCGGCTGCCCTCGCCGTTCCGGTCGCTGTGGCGTTGCTCTTCAATGGCGTCTTTTCGTCGGCACCTTCAGCCGAACCGACGCGGCAGACCGATCCCGGTGTATCCGTCATTGAGTCCCAACCCAGCGGGCCGAGGACTCCCCTGGAAACGGCGCCAGCGGTGGCGCCTGCAGTCGAGGTGGTGGATGTGCAGGATCAGCAGCCCGTTCCGGCGCCCGCCGTTCAAGCCACCGTGCCTGCCGAAGATGGTGCAGCCACCGATCCCCAGGATCTCGCGGACGCCAAGAGCGGCGGAAAGAGCGAGACCAAGCCTGAAAAAGGTAAGGGGAACGGCCGCGGCTAACGCCTGTGGCCGGAAACGCACGACGGCGGCAGGTCGACGTCGAGCGTTTTCTTGCCTTGCGTGCCGCTATGGTCAGGCCGGAAAGCTCACTGCCACCGTGGTTCCGCCGCCGGCAGTTTCCGAGAGGGTGAGTTCACCGCCATGGGCCTTGGCGATGCTGCTGCAGGTGGCCAGTCCCAGGCCGGAGCCAGGCCCGTCGCCTTGGCGGCGCAGGCGCACCAACGGTTCCAGGACTTTGGCCCGATCCTCCGCGTGGATGCCCTTACCGTTATCGGCCACGAAAATGGTGGCGCCGTGGTAATTGGAGACTCCGCTGATCCGGACACGCAGGTCCCTTTCGGGGCTGCGGTAGTTCATGGCGTTGGACAGCAGGTTCTGCAGCAAAGTGCGCAGTTGGCCCTTGTCTGCCTGGAGGTTCAGGTCCTGCACTTCAAGGATGTCGTCCTCGATGCCGAGGTCCCTGGCCACCTCGCCCGCTGCCTCTTTAAGTGAGACCTGTTGCGGCTGGATGCCGCCGCCCACCCTGGAGTAGCTCAGGACGTCTTCCAGCATCCCCAGCATCCGGCGGCCACTTGCCCCGATGCGGCTCAGGTATTTGGCTGCCGCGCTGTCCGTTTGGACGTCCGGATCGTCCTCCACCAACTCCACGTAACCCAGGATTGTGGTGAGCGGAATCCGGAGGTCGTGGCTGACGCGGTCCGCGAAACCAGCCAGCTTTGCGTTGCTCTCCCTCAACTCTGCATACGTGCGGTCCAGTTGGATTGTGCGGTGCTGCAGCTCCAACAGCTCCACCACTTGCTTGGCCAGGACTTCCAGCATGCCGACTTGCTCAGGGCCCGGATCTCTTTGGGCTTGTCAGAAAAGACGCACAAGGTGCCTGGAACGAATCCTGACTCGGTTTGCAACGGAACCGAAGCGTAGAACCGCACCCGGCCCAATTCACCGGTCACGAACGGGTTGTCAGCGGACCGCGGATCCAGCGAAGCGTCAGGGATAACGGTGATCTCGCGGGAGAGGAACACCTTGGCACACATGGAATCTTCGCGAGAGCACATCCCCGGTTCCACACCCCAGGCGCCAACTTGGTATTGGTATTCGGCGCTAATGATGTTGACTACCCCGAAAGGGGCGCCGCAAAGCTCAGTGGCAAGGCGCACGAGGTTCTGGAGGGCACTCATCACGGCGGCGTTGGGAAGCAGGGTGGAATCTTCTCCGGGGTCCAGTCCGTACTCCCGCAACTCCAGATCCCGGCTAACGTCGTCGGTGAAGGCGAGCTGGCCTTTTGCACCTTTCATCAAGAATTTCCCCCAGGCTTCTTTAGGATTCCCTGCCGATCCTACCCGGAGGTTGGCCGGGTTGGATTGTCACAAGGTTTGCGTTGGCGCCAGCCCTTATCTGCGGCAATTGCTGTCAGTACACTGGAACGCATGACCGAGCAGGAACCGGCTGGGGTTACTGAAGTTATCGACCTCTCCCTGCGCACTCCGGCACAGCGATCCCGGACCTTCATGGGGATCCTGGTGAACACCGCCCTGGCAAATATCACCACAAGCTATCTCTGGTTCGCCCTGACATTCTGGGTTTATCTCGAAACCCGCAACGTGATTGCGACGGGGGTCGTCGGGGGTGCCTACATGCTGCTGATTGCACTCTCCAGCATCAGCTTCGGCACGTTCGTGGACAGGTATCGGAAGCTTGCCGTGATGCGCTTCGCTGCCGGGTTCACCTTGGTGATGTTCGTGCTGTCAGGAGTGCTGTTTCTCCTCACCCCTACAAGCCTTCTGCTGGACCTGGCACAGCCATGGTTCTGGATTTTCACCCTGATCATCCTCGTGGGTGCCGTCGTTGAGAACTTGCGCAACATTGCCCTCTCCACCACCGTCACCATCCTCATTGAGCCTGATCGCCGGGCCAATGCAAATGGAATGGTGGGGATGGTGCAGGGTCTCATGTTCATTGTCACCTCGGTCCTCTCCGGACTATCGGTGGGCCTGCTGGGCATGGGTTGGACCATTGTGGCCTCCCTGGTTTTTACCGCGCTGGCGTTCGCGCACCTGCTCACGTTGCGAATGCCCGAAGAGGTGCAAGCGGCAGCCACTGACGCACATGGCGGTTTCGACTTCCGCGGCTCGCTTGCCGCTGTGCTGGCTATCTCCGGGTTGTTCGCACTGATCGTGTTCTCCACGTTCAACAACTTCGTGGGCGGCGTTTACATGGCGTTGATGGATCCGTACGGATTGGAAATGTTCTCCGTTGAGATGTGGGGAACGTTCTTCGCCGTGGGTTCCACCGGCTTCCTCGTGGGTGGCGCGCTGGTAGGAAAGTTTGGGCTCGGCTCCAACCCCTTGCGAACCATGCTGATCGTTGTCGCCGTCATGGGATTCCTTGGTGCAGTGTTCACCCTGCGTGAATGGGCATGGCTGTACGTGGCTGGCATCTGGCTGTATTTGACCTTGGTTCCCATCGTGGAAGCCGCCGAGCAGACGGTTATCCAGCAGGTGGTTCCCCTGAACCGGCAAGGCAGGGTATTCGGATTCGCCATGGCGTTCGAGTCCGCCGCAGCGCCCATCACCGCTTTCCTCATTGCCCCGCTTGCCCAGTTCTGGATCATTCCGTACGCCCGCTCCGCAGAGGGTGCCGCCCAACTTGAACCACTATTGGGTCAGGGCACGTCCCGCGGGATCGCCCTCGTGTTCCTGATTGCCGGATTCATTCTCATTGCGGCGGCACTGATCGCCTTCCTGACGCCCGTTTACCGGAGGGTTTCGGCGTCCTATATGGAGAAGGCAGCGGCCGGGGGAGCTGACACAACTCCTTCCGGGTGAGTGACGTGGTCATCTGTCGGCAAACCCGGGGACCGCATGCCAGTCGATGTGATGGCCGTACAGCCACTCGAAGTTGTCCGCCGCCTTCCGGGCAAGTCCCCGGAAGATGGCACGCATGGGCCAGGTCCTGGAGTACGCGGGTGAACTGGTTCCTGACCTTGGGTTCGGAATTCCGGCGGCCCCAGGCAACCACCGTCTCCGCCCGGGGGCGGCGCTCCGCCTCGTAGGCCGCAAACCGGGCAGTGAGGCTGGCTTCTTTGTCGTCGCCCGTGGCCCCCCGAAGGGCGCGTCCCAGCGTGACGGCGTCCTCGATTGCCATCGATGCGCCCTGCCCGGAGGAAGGGGACGCAGCATGGGCGGCATCGCCCACCAGGACCATCCTGCCGCGGTGCCAGCGGGGGACGCTGGGAAAATCGAACGTGGAATACGGCTTGATGATGTCTTCCGTGGCACGAATCAGGGCGGCCATCGGTGTCCGGTCTGCCTTTACCAAGCTTGTTAACCAAGCTCTGAGATCCTCCTGGCCGAGCAAAGACGGATCAGCACTGGAGCGCTGCAAGGGATTTGCGAACCACCAGATCCTGCCGTCGGGGCTGGGCATGAAGCAGTAGAAGCAGCGCTTGCCGAACACCATCTTCATGCGCCCCGGGGACACGCCCAGGTCCTCCTCCTTGAGCGCCAAAGTGGCGGTGTCGGCAGGAACGATGCCGCCCGTGTTGAGCAGCGGGATGGTGCGCGGTGCGGGCGAGGCGGGGTCGATCAGCGGCCGCACCGCCGAGCGCAGCCCGTCGGCCCCAACCAGCAGGTCGCCGCTGGCGGAGGTGCCGTCGTCGAAAACGGCCGTGACGCCGTCGGGCCGTTCCTTGACAGTTGTCAGACGCCTGCCGTGCTCGATCCGGATCCCACGGCGGAGTGCTTCCTCCCGCAAGAGCGTGTACAGCTCCGAGCGGGTCATGGTCCGGGCCGTGGTGCCATCCGGGAGCGTGCCGCCGAAATCGAAATCGATCAGGTGGCGACCCGTGCTGCCCAGGTACATGGACATAAGGGGAGTGCTGAAGCCCAGTTGCGCGGCGTGCTCCTTGAGTCCCAGAGTGTCCAGGGCGTCGAAACCGTTGACGGCGAGGGTGAAGAAGGCGCCTACTCCGTCAGAAGGTCCATTGTGCGCTTCAAAAACGGTGGCGGAGTGGCCGGCTTTCTGGAGTGAGAGGGCCGTTGAAAGACCGGCTACGCCCGATCCGATGACAACACAGTTCAGCACGGGAGCTCCTTCTTGAATTTATTTCGTTCGGTTAAAAGAAATATAATCGGCTGGCCCTGCCCGGTCAATCGTTTCGGACAAGCGAAAGACTTTGCTAGCCTCGGAGCATGACGAATCAGGGGCAACGCGAAGCTCTGTTGGAAGCTGTTTATGAGTCGGGCCGGGAGCTGTCCACTGCCGCGATCATGTTCCACACCGCGCTGTCTGAACTGCGCGGCCTTTCGGCGACGGAGGGCAAGGCCATCGATATCCTGCTGCGCCACGGTCCTATGACGGCGGGTGAATTCGGGGAACATTCAGGCCTGGCGCCCGCGTCGGTCACCGGACTCATGCAACGCCTCGAAAGCAAAGGCGTGGCCCGGCGGGTCAAACACGGCGAGGACAAGCGGAAAGTCGTGATCGAGCTCGTCGGTGACCAGGTTGCTGCCGCGTCGCCCTATTTCACCGATTTCATGGCCGGGATGGCCGCGCTGCTGGAAGACTACAGCGACGACGAACTCCGGATCATCGCCGACTACTCAAGCAAGGCTGCCCGCGTCCAGCAGGAGGCGGCCGTTCGGCTGAGCCAGTGAGTTGGCTGAGGCGGCCGTTACCCCCGCCAAGGCGTCAGCCGCGGCCACCACCCCGGAACGTTGCGCCGGTACTCGAGGTACTGCTCACCGTACGTGTCAGTGAGGGTCGGTTCCTCGTAACCCTTCACGAAAGTGACGACGGCGATGAGGGCTATCGCAGCATAGATCACGAGCCACCAACTGCCGAAGAGCAGCGCCTGGCCGAGGATGATTGTGAGCACCGCAAGGTACATGGGATTGCGCACGAATCGATAAACCCCGGTGACAACCAGCCTTCGGGTGGGCGCAACCGGCGCGGGCGTTCCCTGGTGAAGGGCGAACAGCGCGAAGGCGTGAAGCAGGAAAGCTACCCCCAGGGTGATCGCGATCCAGGCGACCGGCACCACCAGCCACGTGCCGCCGTCCCAGTCGTAAAGCCGCCATCCGGAGATGAGCCAGGGGATGAGACCCGCCACGATGCCAGGCGCGAGGAACAGGAAGACGATGGTCCCGATCCATGCGCGCGCTGACTGAGCCATGTCAGTCAGGTTAGTCCTCGGCTTGAGGGCTGACGTAGCTCACGCCGCCAGCCCGGCCCCCGCCAACGCCGGAACAGCATCAACCCGAACAGGCAACTCGTGAAGCATCGCGTAACCCTGCAGTTGTTCAAGCGCATCCGGTTCGATCAAGGCACCAGTAAGGTCCATCTCGACGTCCCTGCCGTCGGCCAGGCTGTTGGTGCGTTGAACGATTGGATACAGCGCGTGGAGATTGGAGGTGGTCACATGACCTGTTGCTGCGATCTGGATCTGTGCTCCGTCAAGGTCGACTCGAACAACTACAGAGAGCTTCTCGCTGGTCAATATGCTGCCTTTCATCCGTTCGCTGCCACGCTGCAGCCACCCCAGCGTAGGCAGCAAATGTGATCTGCGCAACATTACGGTCCGTCGGCGCGGCACCATGAGAGCCCGCCGGGAATGCGCTACGCCATGAACGCCAGGTCTTCCGCCGCCACTGGAAATTGCAGCGCTTCCCCCCTGGACAACCGCAAAGCTTCGCCTACTGCGCTCGCCGCCATCCGCTCCAGCTCGTTACCCAGCGACCCCGCCAGGTGGGGTGTCAGCAACACGTTGGGATGCGTGTAGAACCGGGAATCGGAAGGCAGCACCCACGGCGTCGTCACGTCCAGCACAGCATATAGATCGCCGCGCTCCAGCCGGGCCAAGAGGGAGTCCTGGTCCACTAACTCGCCGCGCGAGGTGTTGATAAAAGTAGCCCCCGGACGCATCCGATCGATGCGACCGGCGTCGATGAGGTTCTTTGTGGACGGTAACGACGGCGCGTGGAGGCTGACGATGTCGCAGTCCGCCACCAGTTCGTCCAGGCTTACAAGCTCGACGCCGAGAGCGCCCGCCTCAGCGGCCGAGAGGTACGGGTCGGCCACCACGATGTCCAGCTCGTAAGCGGTAAGCAGCCGGATGACGTGACGGCCGATCTTTGACGCCCCGATAATTCCGACGCGCTTGCGGTAGTTGCCCATGTCGGGGAAGAGCTGTTCAGGGAGGACCTCCATCCGGGTGCTGTGCAGGGCGCGGGCTATCTGCAGGACCCGTTTGTTGGCCAGGACGATCATGGCCACGGTGTATTCGGCCACGGGAATGGCGTTGGCGTCCGCGGCGGAACTCACCAACAGGCCCCGCTCCCAGCACGGGCCACTGATGTGGTGCTTGACGCTTCCGGCGGCGTGCAGGACGTAACGCAACCGTGGGGCAGCGTCCAGCACGTCGTCGTCGATCATTGGACAACCCCAACCAGTGATGAGGATGTCCGCTTCAGCCAGGAGTGCCCGGCCGGATACTGAACCAAAGTCCTCGATCGGATCCCGGCTGAGGAGGTTCAAAGCAGGCTCCAGCGGATCCAGGCTTCGGGGCGGGAACACGGCCCGGGCAGTGTGGACAGGCATGGCCAAGGCAACGTTCAGGCTCATTTAACGCTCCCTGCCGTGAGACCGGATTTCCAGAAGCGCTGGAGCATGATGAACGCGAGCAGCAACGGAATGATGGACAAAAGTGATCCTGTGATGACCATCGGCGTGAACTCGGGCTGGGGGAGTGAGTATCCCTGCCAGATCGAAATTCCGACGCTGACAGGCAGCAGCTGCTGGTCCTGGAGCATCACCAGCGGGAGCATGAAGTTGTTCCACACGCCAACAAACTGGAACAACGCGATGGTGATGTAACCCGGCATCATCATGGGCAACCCCAGGGAAAAGAAGGAGCGGATCGGTCCGGCTCCGTCCACGCGCGCTGCCTCCAACGTTTCGCCCGGAACGTACGCCGCCGAATACACGCGGGCCAAGTACACGCCGAACGGGTTGCAGAGCACGGGGATGAGGATGGCCCAGATGGTGTTGGTGATGCCAAATACGGAGGCCAGCAGATACATCGGAAGGACTGTGGCTGTGTTGGGAATCAGCACGCCCACAAGGACCAGGCCGAAGAATGAGTCCTTGCCGCGGAACTGGAATTTATCGAAGGCGTAGCCAGCCATAACAGAGACCAGTCCACCAAAGATGGCCCCGAACGCGGCATAGAACATGGAGTTGGCCATCCAGCGGAGGAACACACCACCATCCTGCCCAAGAACCGCGCCAACGTTCTCCGCAAAGGAAGGTTGCCCGAAAGCATAAGCACCGGTGGAATAGAGGTCGGCGGCGTTCTTGGTGGAGGCAAAGAACAACCACAGGACAGGCAGCACCATGTAGGCGCAACCCAGTATCAGCAGCGCGTTCACGGTGAACGCACTTGCCAGGGGCCGCCGCGGGCGCCACGACTCCGGCGGCGTTTCCTCGACGGCGCAACCGGACCGGTAACCCCTGGAAGGGACAACGTTGAGGTGCTCATGCTTTGTTCATCCTTGAGCTGAAGCGGGTGACGGCCCAGGACAGCACCGCGGCCATGAGCGCGATGATGATGGAGGCCGCGGCGGCGTGGTTGAGGTTGTGCCGGTTGAAGGCGGCATCGTAGGCCCACATATTTGGAACCCAGGTGCTGGTTACGGAGGCCGTTGCTTTGGAAATGATGGACGGCTCCGTGAACAACTGCAAGGTTCCGATCACTGTAAAGAGCATGATGACGCCAAGTGCAGGCAGGATCAGCGGCAGCTTGATGCTGATGGCAGCACGGATTTCGCCTGCGCCGTCCACCCGGGCGGCTTCCAGGGTTTCCCGTGGAACCGCCTGAAGCGCGGTGAACAGCACAATGACGTTGTACCCCGTCCACTCCCACACCGCGATGTTCACGATGGACGGCAGGATCATGTGGTTGTCCAGGAAGTCCAGGGAAATGCCGCCGGTTTCCAGGACCGAAACGATCGGGCTGACACCGGGGGTGTAGAGGTAGGCCCAGATCAATGCAGCGATGACGCCCGGCACCGCGTGGGGGAGGAAGACGAGGAGCTGGAACAGCTTCCGGGCACGCGCTGCGGCAGCATCAAGCAGCAGTGCGAACGCCAAGGCGCCGCCCACCATGCACGGGATGTACAGCAGGCAGTACATGATGAGGCGACCTATGCCGCCCACAAAACTTTCCGATTGCAGGACCTGCAGATAGTTCTCAAGTCCCACGAACGAGGTCTTGGCCTGGCCGAAGCCGAGTCCGGACTTCTGCTGGGCGAAGAAGCTGAGCACGATCGAGTAGATGACGGGTGCCACCATCGCCAGGGTAAACACCGCGAAGAACGGGGTCAGGAAGAGCGCGGCTGTGCGGCCGCCGGTTCCGGACATCGTGCGGGGTTTTCTCCGGGAGGTAGCAGGTGCCTGGTTGGCCATGATGATTCTCCTCGCTGGTGGGGCGCCCCTATGAAGGGACCGCCCCACCGTGCGGGCCTACTCCTTGACGGAGAGGCCGTTCTGCTTGAGTCCGGCTACGGTTGCGGTCTGGGCGGTATCAACGGCGTCCGCGACCTTGCCGCCGGTGGTCAACTTTCCGTAGGCGTCCTTGAGAGCCGTGTTGGTGACGTCCCAATTGGGACCCCATTGCCACCCCGGGGTAATGGTGGAGTACGCGTTGTCGAAGACCTCGTAGATGTCGTTGCCGAAGTAGCTGGCATCGAAAGCCTGCTGCGCAACCGGTGTCAGCCCCGGGAAGGCGAGGAAAGCCGAACCGGTGTTGCCGCGCGCTTTGATGGCGTCCGGGTTGGTTGCGAGGAACTCGATGAACTTGGCCGCAGCGGCCGGGTTCTTGCTGCTCTTGGTGATGTTGAAGCTCGAGCCGCCATAGAACGCATCTGCCGGAGTTCCCCAGTTGGGCACCTCCGCTGCGATCCACTGTCCTTTCTGGCCGCTTGCTTCGGTACGCTTCTGGATGCCGGTGGCACTCCAATTGGCGCCCAGAACACCGACGACGGCGCCGCTCGCCAAATCTGCCGACCATTCGTCGCTGAAGGACTGTTGGACCTTGACGATCTTTTGGTCGATCAGCTTCTGCCAGAACGCGGCGACTTTTTGGGTGGGCTCATCGTTCACGCCAACCTTCCAGCTGTCGCCTTCGGTACCGAACCATTTGGCTCCGGCCTGCCACGACAAGGCGGCAGTAAGTGCGGCTTCGTTGGGGTTGAAGCTGGCCAGGTGTGCTTCCGGGGCTACTGCCTTCAGCTTCCTGCCGGCCTCTTCGAATTCGTCCCAGGTTTTGGGGACGCCGACGCCGGCCTTGTCCAGCATGTCCTTGCGGTACCACATGATCATCGGCGCGGCGTCGTAGGGGAGTGCGTACGTCTCTTCGCCGAATTGAACCAATGCTTTGGTCCCGTCCGTTAGCTTGTCCACTGTTTCGGCCTTGTTGATCAGCCCGTCCAGTGGCTGGAGCTGGCCGTTGCTCACAAACTGGGGAAGCTGCGGGTATTCGATGGTGGCAACGTCCGGGCCGTTGCCGGCGGTGATTGCTGTGGACAACTTGGCGTAGCCGCCGCTCGCTCCGTTGGGGACGGTTTCGAAGTTGACCTTGATTTTGCCCTGGCTCGCGTTAAAGGCTGCGGCCACCTTGTCCATCCCGGCCATCGGCGACCAGAAAGTGATGGTCCCGGACGGGTCTTCAGCGGGCGTTGGCGTGGCTGCCGGGGTGCTGCCACAGCCGGTGATGAGGGCAGCACTTGCCATGATGCTGGCTGCTCCTAGCAGAAGCTGGCGACGCTTCATTCTGTTCTCCTTTGAAGTTCACGATGCGAAGTCGTGGTGTGCGCGGGGGGCACCTTGGACTAGGCACAATGAAAGCCACAAAAGTGAACACAGACAACGAAGTGAACAGAAGTAAACAAAAGATGAGGCGGGCTCTACACCTGCGTTGAGTCCCGGACCACCAACTCCGGCGAGAGGTTCACGCGCTGCAGCGCGGACGTGCTTCCACGACGTGCGCCGATCCGGTTCAGGCACATCACCAAGGCTTGATGCCCGACGTCGTACTTCGGTGGTGCCACCGCGGTCAGGGGAACGGCCCCCAGGGCGGCGATTTCGTCGTCGTACGCAATGATCGCAAAGTCCTCCGGAATGCGAAGCTGCCGTTCCTGGCACGCGCTGGCGAACTGGAGTGCGTCCTCATCAGTGTGGACAATCGCGGCTGTGACGTCGGTTTTTGTACACCAATCGAGGATGCCGCCCACCACCAGTCGATGGGCCTCGGGATCATTCAGGGCCCGGGACATCGAACGAACCATCGAATCAACGTCGCGATGTCCGGCACGCTGCATGGCCAGGTGGTAGCCATCGATAAGCTGCGGCGCGGTCGGGCTGTTCTCGCGAAGGCACATGGCGATCTTGCGGTGGCCAAGGCCCAGAAGATGGTTGACGGCGATTTCCGCGCCCCGCACGTGATCACTTCGCACGGCTTCGAGGCGGCCGTGGTCCAGTGCGTTGTCAATGGAACGCTCGACGACGACTACAGGCACCACAGCTTCAGCTAACAGGTCCATCGTTTCGGTGCCAGCCAAGGATTGCTCGCTCGGCGTGATCAGGATCCCGTCCACGCCGTGTTCATACAGGCGGCGGAGCTGGCGGCGTTCCTCCTCGCTTGAGTAGTTGGTCACGCCCAGCACCAACCGCACACCCGCTTCCTGGGCAGCCGCCTCGGCGCCGCGGATCACCCCCGGGAAGTAGTACGACGCCGAGGGAACGATCATGCCGATCGTCGCCAAGGGTCGCCTCCCGCCCGGTCGCCAGGACGTTGATTGCTGTGGTGTCGCACTACTTCCGGAAGCACGGCCGCCGATGGGAACAGCTCCACCATGGACCCGCTCGAGCAACCCCTGCCCGGCAAGTAGCGCGAGGTCCCGGCGCACTGTCATGCCGGACGTTCCAAGCTTGGCCGCGAACTCGGCAGCGTTCAGGGATCCGTGAAGGGCCAATTCCCTCAGGATGAGCTGTTGACGATCCTCGGACAGCATGCAGGTTCCCGCCTTCAAGTTCACTTGTGTTCAGTTTGTTCATTATGAACTATCACGCAGCATTCGGTCGGGGACGAGAGGTGCACGTTCAGTTTTGTTCAACTCGCGCCATGAGGCGGATGAGGAGCCTAAGATTAGGGCTCACCGTGTCCGCACCCCCGCAGGAGACCCATGGCCACCGGCTTCACCATGCCAGCACCGGATTACGAGCTCAGCCCCATCACTGGATGGACGCGGGAGCACTGGGTCGCTTTCGCGGATCAGCAACTCCTCGCGGTGCGCCCCTGCTTCTCCGCGCAGAAGGCATTGATCCGGCTGAGCGGCCGACCGTCGTCGTCGGGTGTTTTGTCCGACGGCATGGAGGGGTTCGCGCGCACCTTTATGCTGGCCGCCTTCCGGGTGGCGGGAGAGCAGGGCAACGACCCGCACGGCCATCTTGACCTGTACAGGACGGGCCTCCTTGAGGGTACGCGGCCAGGTGGTCCTGAAGCGTGGCTGCCCATTTGTGACCGCTCGCAGCCGATGGTGGAAGCCGCCTCCATTGCACTGAGCCTGCAACTGACCAAACCCTGGCTATGGGACACACTGTCCGGGGACGAGCGGGCCCAGGTGGCCGAGTGGCTGCAGGGTTCCTCGCGGAGTACCTGCGTGGACAACAACTGGGTGCTCTTCCAGGTCCTGATCGCCGAGTTCCTGGCTGGCGCCGGATTCGAGCACAACGCGGCCCAGATCGAACATGGACTGAAGCGGCTCGAAGACTGGTACGTCGGCGGCGGCTGGTACCGGGACGGGGATAACGACGGCACGGGCGATTTCTTCGACTACTACTGCGGCTGGGCCCTTCATCTGTATCCGGTGTTGTGGGCCGGGTTCGCGGCCAACCGGCACCCGGAAGCCCAAGCAAGGTCCGAAATCTACAGGTCCCGGCTCGTCAGGTTCCTGGCCGATCACGTGAGCTTTTTCGGCGGGAACGGCGCCCCGGTTTTCCAGGGCCGCTCACTGATCTACCGCTATGCCGCCGTGGCTCCCTTGTTCCTCGGGGAGGCCATCGGCGCGACACCCCTCAACCCCGGACAGACCCGCCGCATCGCCAGCGGCGCCGCAAAATACTTCCTCGATGGCGGCGCTTACGACGACCGGCTGCCGTCGCTCGGTTGGCTCGGCGCCTTTGACCCGATGACCCAGGAATACTCCGGTCCAGCGTCGCCGTACTGGACCTCCAAGGCGTTCGTGGGACTTCTCCTCCCCGCCGACCATCCAGTGTGGACCGCCGTCGAACAGCCCTCGCCCCTGGAGGGCATTGACGCCGTTCAGCATGTAGAAGGCCCTAATTACCTGCTCCACTCCACTGCCGTGGACGGTATCGCCCGCGTGCTCAACCACGGCAGCGACAAGTACTACGCCCCCGGACCGGACGACCCCAACTACCGCCGCCTCGCATATTCGAGCCACACCGCACCGCTCTTCACCAAGGACCCCGTGGACAACCACTTCGCCGTCCTCGATGCCACCGGAACACCCAGCCGTCGCGCGAGGATTCACCGGCTCAAAGCCGGGCATCTTCAAGCCGGGCATCACCAGGCCGCAAGCTGGCATGCGCCAGTCTGGAGCGACGAGGAGGATCCCGCCAATTCCCGCTGGCGGGTGGCAACAGCGACAACTGCTGCCAGCGGATATGAGCTCAGGGTCCACGTGGTTGAGGCGCCCAACGTGGACGTGACCAACCCAGGGCCGGCGCCGTCCGGGCTGCGCGTGCGCGACGCCGGATATGCGCTCGCAGATACCAGGGCCCGCCTGAGCTGGATGACCACGTTCTTGGAGTCGGCGGACTTCACACAGGCATATGGCCGTTGCACGGATTCTTCTACAACGGCACCTTCCGGGCCGAGGGCGTCTCGCCGTTGGGTGGGCACGCTGCGTGCGGATACCTGGAAGGCCGTTTGGCAGGCGGCCGCAGCATCTTCGCCTCACTGGTGTACTTGGGAGGCGAGGCACCCGCAGCGGTTCCTGCCGACGTCGTGATTAACGACGACGGCACGCATATAAGGGGGCACGTTACCCTGTCGACGGGGCAACAACTGGAGGTCCTTTTCGCCTTCTGAACCTGCCTTCAAGCACGGCGGATTCTTGAGGGAATCTTGAGATGACCCGGCGTCCTTCTTGAGGGCCCCGTCCCATGGTTGAACTATCAGCCAATGGAGTTGATGGGAACTCTCAGGAAGGACCACCGAAATGCCTGACCAGATCGCAGCCACGTCCCTGAATACCGGAGCTGCCCACGTGAAGTCCGACCCCCTCGCGGGTACCGGGGAAGCTGACGGACGTGGAGGCGAAGTCCCAGGCCAGGCCCGTGCCGTCACCAGCGTCCGCGAGCAGTTCAACCCTTTGGGTGTGGGACTTCGGAGCATCTGGCCGCAGTCGGTGTGTGGCTTCTAGCAAGCCACCTGCGCCCCGTGGTCTTGTGCTCGTTCGAGTGGCACCATGGTGACAAGTCACAAAATAATAAGGAGGCTTGTCATCAAAGAGGAGATGAAGAAGGCCGCTGATGTGGCCGAGGAAGCCTCAAACTCACGTGCCCTGGTTGTTGTAGCGAGGGCTGGATACGCCGTCAGCGGACTCCTGCACTTACTCATCGGGGTTATTGCGTTTCAGCTCGCCTTTGGGCGCAGTGGTGAAGCCGACGTCAGTGGCGCTGTTGCCGAACTGGCCGCCCAACCGGTGGGTCCCATCCTGCTCTGGGCGTGCTTCGGCGCCTGCGCTGCCTTGGCCCTGTGGCAATTGGGCAACGCAACCCTCGGCTACCGCAGGGCATCGGACAACAAACCATCCAAGCGGCTTTCCGCTGTGGCCCAGGCAATCGTGTTTGCAGGCTTGGCGGCCACCATCCTGTCTTTCACTATGGGGCAGGGAAAAAACAGTCGGGAGTCTGCCAGCGATGTAACAGTGACGCTCATGAAGGCGCCGTTCGGGATAGTCCTGCTTGTCGCAATTGGCGCCGGCATCATGATCACCGGCGTTGTGTTCGCGGTGCGTGGCTTTATGAGGACCTTTGAAAAGGACCTCGCGCTCTCCCTTAAGGAGCCGACCCGCAAGTTCCAATCGGGTGTTGGAGTGGTGGGCTACATCGCCAAAGGCATTGCCCTGTTGCTCGTTGGCCTGCTGGTGGTCATTGCCGCGGTCCGCGTTCAGCCAGAACAATCCACAGGACTTGATGGAAGCCTGCGGGCTTTGAGGGAGCAACCGTATGGTCCGTACCTTCTGGCCGCCGTTGCCGTGGGCCTGATCGCCTACGGAATATTCCTCATGGTGAAGGCCAAAACGCTGCGGACCTAGCCCTTTGCGTGCGTTTAGAGTCCAATGTGCCTGGGTACAGCCAACGGTAGCCTCGCAAGCCGGGAATCAGACATCTGAGAAAGGCCAGAACCATGACTCAAGCCGACCCAAGCCACAGTGGACAGCAAGGAAGCGGGGATCATCGCCTCACCTCGGCCCCGAAGGATCCCCGCAGCGGATATCACTCCGACGAATTTCCCCAACAGGAGCAAGAACAGCCCGGCCTGACCAAGCCCTTGAACCCCCAGCCCGATCATGGGGAGTCCAGCTATGTGGGGCACGGCCGCCTGCAGGGCAAGAAAGCCCTGATCACCGGCGGTGATTCAGGCATCGGAGCCGCAGTAGCGATCGCGTATGCCCGTGAAGGTGCGGATGTGGCCATCAGCTACCTTCCGGAGGAGGAAGAAGACGCGAAGTCGACGGCGGAATGGATCCGTGAGTGCGGGGCGCAGGCACTGTTGCTGCCCGGCGACGCGCGCGACGAAAAGTTTGCGGCTGAGATTGTGGAGCGAACAGTGCAGGAGCTCGGCGGCCTCAACGTTGTGGTCCTGAACGCCGCGTACCAAAAGAACCGCGAGGGTTTGGAGACCATTCCTACCGAGGAATTCGATCGGGTCTTCAAAACCAACCTGTACTCCTTGATCTGGACAGCACAGGCTGCGATTCCGCACCTGCGCCCGGGGGCGTCGATCATCGTCACGGCGTCTATCCAGGCCTTTAATCCTTCCGCCCAACTAGTGGACTATGCCATGACCAAGGCCGCCCAGGTGGCATTCACCAAAGCCATGGCAGAGGAACTCGGGCCTAAGGGAATCCGTGTCAACGCCGTGGCCCCGGGCCCGATCTGGACGCCGTTGATCCCCGCCACCGAGTGGCCGGACAAGCTTCCCACCTTCGGCCAGGACACGCCGCTGGGCCGTGCCGGACAACCTGCTGAGCTGGCACCGGCCTATGTGCTCCTCGCATCCGACGAAGGGTCCTACATCTCAGGCGCTGTGCTTCCGGTGACAGGCGGCAAGGGTCTCTGACCCAGGATTGGAAAGGGTATGCCCGCATGATTGCTGTGCTGGTAATCGATATGCAGAACGCCTTTTTTGAGGAACCGGCCCTGAAGCGGCGTCAGGAAGAAGTTGTTGCTGCGTGCAACTCATTGACCAGTGCAGCGCGCGCTGCAGGGGCAAACGTGCTCCTGGTTGCTACCCAGCACGAGCGGGACAAGTCCACGTGGAGCCTGAACATGCTGGACGATAACCAAGGCTTCATCTTCAGGGGAAGCGAGCAGGCCAATTTCGTTCCAGGCCTGGTGACGGCCGACTTCCCGCAGATGGTCAAAACCCGCGACAGCGCGTTCTTCGGTACGGACTTGGGGATGCGCCTCAGGAACTGGGGTGTCGAAACTGTGGTTCTGGCCGGCGTCTCGGCCCACAACTGCATTGCCCAGACTGCTGCTGACGCTTTCGCCCATAACATTCGGGTGATCTATGCGGCCGAAGCCGTGGCAACAGAGAACCCGGAGGCTGCCGAAGCAGTCCTCCGGGTTCTTACCCGTGAATATCGTCAGAGGGTCTTGCCGCTTGACGAGGTGCTGAAACTCTTGAAGGCGCCCTAAGGGTGGCCCGAGCCGGAAGCTTCGTCATCCGGCTCGGACGAGAACGGCCTGTCCTCGGGCGTGTCCTCCGTATTGTGCTCGTCGAGCTCCGCATCCGCAGACGGGACCGTTTTCTCGGCGTAGTCACCTGCGGTGTAGTCCCCGCCGGCGTCCTCTTTCAGGGCTTCAGGCGATGCTCCGGCAGCGCCGTAATCACCTTCTGCGTATTGACCCTCAAGGTCGTCCTGGTTGGTGTTGGGCGTGGTTTCGTCAGCCATGGTGGGCCCGGCGTCCTCCTGTGGCCAGCCCGTAGATCAGCAGAACGATGATGGATCCGCCGATGGCCAGGAGCCACGTTCGAATGGCGAAGAATTCTGTCAGGCCCTCGCCGAAGATCAGGCCGCCGATCCAGCCGCCCAACAGGGCGCCGACGACGCCCAGCAGCAAGGTGACCAACCAGCCGCCTCCCTGGCGTCCCGGAAGAATAAGCTTTGCGATAGCCCCAGCCAAAAGGCCGAGCAAAAGAAAACCAAAGAAACCCATTTTTGCTCCTACTTTCTTGTTGATGGAAATTCCATGAACTCGGTGAAGCGGTTCCGTTCATCGGTTGTCAGTTCCAGCGGCTAAGCGCTGTAACAGGGCCACAAGAGGCCCAGTGGAATATGGGGCGGGACATTATTTTGCAAACGTCGATGAATTATTAAATGCAGCCAAAAGCACTCCTGTCCAAGGGGTCGGACCGTAGTACTACAACAGCAACGCTAGCTGGTCCCGGGAACAACAGCAAGTAACCTTGCTATTTTTGCCGGTCGGGCCCCTTGCCCCCTGGACGGGGTTGTATGGCCGTGAAATCCGGCTACTTATCGCCGAAGGCGTCCTTCGCGGCGTCCTTGACCTTCTCGCCAGCCTGCTTCACATTGGCCGACGCCTGGTCGCCCATGCCCTCGGCCTGGAGGTCCCGGTCGCCAGTGGCTTCGCCGGTCTTTTCCTTGACCTTGCCCGTTGCTTCTTCCGTGGCATTCTTGATCTTGTCATCCAGTCCCATGGTTTTCACTCCTCGGGTTGCCATGTGGTTGTAGCCTGCGGGATTTCCGCTGGTTGGCATTAAAGTTTAGTCCTCTTTCTCAATTCAGCAAATGTCCATTAACCGTCCGCCCTTGAAAGCACACGTGACAGTGGGTGAAGGCCGGACTAGTGTCGTAGGAATAGCACCTCGAAAGGAGTGGGTCCTGTGAAAGGGAAAGCATTGTTCGCCGCTGGCATCGCTGTTGGCTATGTGTGGGGGTCCAAGTCTTGGCCGGAGGTGTATCGGCGCGTTCGCGGAGGCGCCCAAAAGGTCTGGAAGAACCCGGAGGTTCAAGAGAACGTCCATCACGCCACGGAAACCGTCCAGGAATCAGTCCCGGACATCCTGGACAATCTGTACGCCGCGGGCAAGAAGCTCCTGGAGAAGGCGGAGACCATGTTTCCGGGCATCCTGGAGACAAAGTCCGGGCAACAAGGCAACTCCAGCACGGGTTCTTCTGCTTCTGCTTCCGCTCCGGCTTCCACCTCAACGCCACCGGTCAGGTCGGACGTAGTATCCGATCCTGCACTCGACGATCAGACGGGAAGCGATTGGACGGACGAAGGCGGTGCAGCGCCCGAAGGGCCCGCGACCAACACGCCCGCCAAGCCCTGACGCATTACGGGCACGCCTCAGAATCTCGGCGTTTCAGGGGTGGCTCTGCCCCGAAAGGCTTATCCCGGCGTCGAGCGCTATTTCTTGCGCTCGACGGCCGCCAGGATGGCTTCGCCCAGTTCGCGTGGCTTGGTGAACTGTGGCCAGTGTCCGGTGGGTAGGTCGATGAAGTCAACGTCCCGGATCCGCGCGAGTTCCTCCGTGAACGGGTGCCCGGCATCCATCCACTCCTGAAGCAGTGATGATGGGAACTGGCAGGCGATGATGGTGGCCGGGACGTCATAGCGCCGGACATCGTGAAGGTGTTGTTGGTCGAAGGCAACGCCCTTCGGTTCGGGGATGGCCCGTGCACGGAAACCTTCCTTGAGGTCGTCAGTCAGGTCGATGAGATCCGCATCTTCAAAACCTTCCCAGGGCGGGAGGGGGATTTCATCGCCGTCGTCGGGCAGTTCGTCGTTGATCACGCCGCCCTCACCCAGTGGCCCGCTGTCCACATAGATGGCCCGATCCACGCGATCCGGACGGGCGTCGACAACGCCGTGGATGATTACGCCCCCGCCGGAATGGCCCACCAGGACCACATCGCCGCCGATGGAATCCACCTTGTCCACCACGGCGTCGATATGTGTGCGAAGGCCAATCCCGGCGCGTGGCGCGTCAACGGACTCCAGACCGGGAAGTGTGATGGGGTGAACCGAGTGCCCGGCTGCGACAAGGGGCGGCGTCACCTCCGCCCATGATGACGCGTCCAACCAGAAACCGGGTACCAGGATGATGTCCATGCGGGTACCCTACGGGAGTCCATGCAGGGGATGCACGCATTTCTTGATGGATGATTTGGCAGGGCCGCGTCGTCATGTGCGCGCCGATCCAGCAGAAATTACGCTTCCCCCACCAGCTTCCCAAGGGAACGTGCCATTGCCTTGGCTCGTGAGTCCGCCGTGCGGGCCTTGAGCAACTGCAGGATGATGAGGTAACGCTGCGTCTTCCCGAGGCTTTCGAATGCTTCGCGGGCTGCTGGGTTGCTGGCCAAGGCGGCCTCGAGGTCTTCCGGAACCTCCGCGTTGGCCTGGGAAACGTAGGCAGCTTCCCAGCGGCCATCAGCCTTTGCGGCGTCGATTTCAGCCAATCCCGCAGGATGCATGCGACCGGATTCGATCAACGCCTCCGCCTTGCCGACGTTCACTTGTGACCATGAGCTTCGCGGCCGGCGCCGGGAGTATCGCTGCAGGAAAGTCGAGTCGTCATTGCCTTGGCGCTGCCCGTCGATCCAGCCGAAACACAGGGCGCCGTCCAGGGCCTCCCCAATGCTGAGTAGTTGGGCACCAGCGTTCTTCTTGCCGATCACGAGCCAGGCTTCGGCCCTTTGTTCGTAGTTCGCCGCGAGCCATGACTCCCATTCGGAACCGTTGGCAAACCTGAGCAACTGGAGGTCGTTCTTTTCCGGCACGTACTTCCTTCCACTGCTCTGGGGCTCAAAACAACCACTATGGCCGGATGAATGCGTTTGGGAAAGGGGGTTGACGACTTGCGCTTCTAAGGCAATAGTTATCGTATACGATTTCGTACTTGATGGATGTTCGATCAGATATTTACAAGAGGAGGCGCCGTGACACTGGAGTTTCGGACCGGGGAAGTCAACCAGGACATGCTGGCCCGTACGCGCAAAGTCATTGCCGTCCACATCAACTACCCCAGCCGTGCAGCGCAGCGCGGGCGTACTCCCGGGCAGCCGTCGTACTTCCTGAAGCCGTCTACTTCCCTGGCGCTCGGCTCCGCTGATGCTCCCGGCACTGTTGAACGTCCGGTCGGCTGTGAACTGCTGGGCTACGAGGGCGAGATTGCGTTGGTCATCGGCAAGTCTGCACGCCGCGTTGGCCTCGAGGACGCCTGGAGCCACGTCGAGTGGGTGACCGCTTCCAACGATCTGGGTGTCTACGACCTCCGTTATGCGGACAAGGGCTCCAACGTCCGGTCAAAGGGAGGCGACGGGTTCACGCCCGTGGGTCCCGCGCTGATCCCGGCCGACGCGGTCGATCCCGCGGCCCTGCGGATCCGCACCTGGCACAACGGCGACCTCGTCCAGGACGACACCACCGAAGACTTGCTCTTCCCCTTCGCCCAACTCGTCGCGGACCTCTCCCAGCTGCTCACGCTCGAAGAGGGCGACATCATCCTCACCGGAACCCCGGCCGGGGCTTCGGTGGCCAAGCCGGGTGACGTCGTCGAGGTTGAGGTCAGTGGCGGTAGCTTCACCAGCGGCCGCCTGACCACCAAAGTAACGGAAGGTACGACGCCGTTCGGGGACTTTGGTGCCAAGCCCAAGACTGATGACACCCAGCGGGAAGAGGCATACGGATCCCGTGAAGCTGCGGGGCTCCCTGCTGACGTCTCCGTCCTGACGCCCGAGCTGAAGGCGAAGCTGGAAAGCGTCGCAACGGCCACGCTTTCTTCGCAGCTCCGCAAGCGCGGACTGAACAACGTAAGCATCGACGGCCTGCAGGCTACACGCCCGGACCGCAAAGTGGTGGGCCTCGCCCGGACCCTCCGCTATGTGCCCAACCGCGAGGATCTGTTCAAGACCCACGGCGGCGGATTCAATGCACAGAAACGCGCGATTGATTCCGTGAACGAAGGCGAAATCCTCGTGATGGAGGCCCGCGGGGAGAAGGGCACCGGCACGGTTGGCGACATCCTGGCGCTGCGTGCCCAGGTGCGGGGGGCCGCTGCGATCATCACCGACGGTGGGGTCCGCGACTACTCAGCAGTGGCCGAGCTGGAGATGCCAACGTATTTCGCGAACCCGCATCCGGCAGTCCTGGGTCGCCGGCACATTCCCTGGGATACGGACATCACCATTGCCTGCGGCGGAGCCACGGTGCAGCCCGGCGACATCATCGTTGCCGATTCGGACGGCATCCTGGTGATCCCGCCAGCCATCGCCGAGGAACTGGTGGATGACTGCATCAGACAAGAGCAGGAAGAGGCTTTCATCTTCCAGATGGTCAAGGAAGGGAACAGCGTGGATGGGCTTTACCCGATGAACAAGGAATGGCAGGCACGCTACGAGAAATGGGTTGACTGGCAGAGCCGACAAGTCCCGGAAGGAGCCCAAGGTGACTGAAACCGCCGTCGAAAGCGCCGCTGCCCAAAGCAAGTCGCAACAGGCGTATGACGCCGTCAAGGCCAGGATCGTGGAAGGCGTCTACACGCCGGGTTACCGGCTGGTGCTCGCGAAGATTGCCGAGGACCTGGGCTTCAGCGTGGTCCCCGTGCGGGAAGCGATCCGCCGTTTGGAAGCCGAAGGCCTGGTGAAGTTCGAGCGGAACGTTGGCGCCACCGTCTCCGGAATTGATCCCACCGAGTACCTGTACACCATGCAGACCCTAAGCATCGTGGAGGGTGCGGCTACCGCGTTGTCCGCACCGTTGATTGATTCCGTTGCGATCGCCCGGGGCCCCGCGCCGTGAACGAGGAAATGCGGGAATGTCTGGAGCACTTCGATCCGGTTCGTTTCACTGCTTTGAACCAGGACTTCCACAGTGTCTTGTTTGAGCATTGCCCCAATCCGCACATCCTGGACCTGGTACATCGTGGATGGAACCGGCTGGCCTCCCTGAGGTCCTCCACGTTCCGCTTCGTTCCCGGCCGCGCCCAGGAATCGGTGCGCGAACACGAGGCGCTGCTCCAGCTCATCGAAACAGGAGCGGACGCAGACACGATCGAAAAAGCAGCCCGACGACACCGCGCCGCCACCCTCGACGCATACCTGGCCACCACCAACTAAAAGCAACCCGGGGTCACTTACGGCCCATAAACGCACCGCACATGGGCCATAAGTGACCCCGCGTTGGATGAAAGAGGAAGACAACGATGACGACCCCTGTAGAAACAACAGCAAAGCATTACGTACCCGAGAACCTGCCCACGCACATCCAGCACTTCATCAACGGTGAGTTCGTTGACTCGGTGTCGGGCAAGACCTTCGATGTCCTGGACCCGGTGTCCAACCAGAACTACGCCACTGCTGCGGCTGGTCAGAAGGAAGACATCGACCTTGCCGTCGCCGCCGCGCGCGAAGCGTTCGTCAACGGTCCGTGGCCGAGGATGAAGCCGCGCGAACGTGCCCGTGTGCTGAACAGGATCGCCGACGCCGTGGAGGCCCAGGAAGAGCGCCTCGCGGAGCTGGAGACGTTTGATACGGGCCTGCCGATCACGCAGGCGAAGGGCCAGGCGTTGCGTTCAGCCGAGAACTTCCGCTTCTTCGCGGACCTGATCGTGGCACAGTTCGACGACGCCATGAAGGTCCCCGGCTCGCAGATCAACTATGTGAACCGCAAGCCGATCGGCGTCGCCGGCCTGATCACCCCGTGGAACACTCCGTTCATGCTCGAGTCCTGGAAACTCGCCCCGGCCCTGGCCACCGGCAACACCGTTGTGTTGAAGCCTGCCGAGTTCACGCCTTTGTCCGCGTCTCTGTGGGCCACCATTTTCAAGGACGCGGGCCTGCCCGATGGCGTGTTCAACCTGGTCAACGGCCTGGGCGAAGAAGCCGGTGACGCCCTGGTGAAGCACCCGGACGTACCGCTGATCTCCTTCACGGGCGAGACCACCACGGGACAGACGATCTTCCGCAACGCCGCAGCAAACCTCAAGGGCCTGTCCATGGAGCTCGGGGGTAAGTCCCCGTGCGTCGTCTTTGCTGACGCCGACCTGGACGCTGCCATCGACTCCGCCTTGTTCGGTGTGTTCTCCCTCAACGGCGAACGCTGCACGGCCGGCTCCCGCATCCTCGTCGAACGGGCCATCTACGACGAATTCTGCGAAAAGTACGCCGCCCGTGCCAAGAACATCGTGGTGGGTGACCCGCACGATCCCAAGACCCAGGTCGGCGCGCTGGTCCACCCGGAGCACTACGAAAAGGTGGCCTCGTACGTGGAGATCGGCAAGTCCGAAGGTCGGCTCCTGGCCGGCGGCGGACGACCCGACCACCTGCCCGAAGGCAACTACATCGCACCCACGGTGTTTGCCGACGTCGCGCCTGATGCGCGGATCTTCCAGGAGGAGATCTTCGGTCCCGTCGTGGCCATCACGCCGTTCGAGAACGACGACGAAGCCCTCGCCTTGGCGAACAACACGAAGTACGGCCTGGCGGCCTACATCTGGACGCAGAACCTGACCCGGGCCCACAACTTCTCGCAGAACGTGGAAGCCGGCATGGTGTGGCTGAACAGCCACAACGTCCGCGACCTCCGTACCCCGTTCGGTGGCGTCAAAGCTTCGGGACTGGGCCACGAGGGCGGCTACCGCTCGATCGATTTCTATACCGACCAGCAGGCTGTGCACATCACGCTCGGCTCCGTTCATACGCCCAAGTTCGGCGCCTAGTACCCAACTAGGTCGCAATAGTGCGCGTTTTGAACGCTCAAAACGTGCATCTACTGCGACTCAGTTGGGTCCCCACAACCACCCCTTTCAACGAAGAGAGACCATCATGAGCAACCCCTTCACCGGCCCCATCCCCACACCGTCAGTCCCGGCTCCGGACATCGTCCGCTGCGCCTACCTCGAACTCGTGGTCACGGACCTCGCCAAGTCCCGCGCGTTCTACGTCGACCTGCTCGGCCTGCACGTCACCGAGGAAGACGAGAACGCCATCTACCTGCGCTCCTTCGAGGAGTTCATCCACCACAACCTGGTCCTCCGCAAGGGCCCGGTTGCCGCTGCTGCTGCCTTCGCGTACCGCGTGAAGTCCCCGGCCGAGGTGGACGCCGCCGAAGCGTACTACCGCGAACTCGGTTGCCGGGTGGAGCGCCGCAAGGAAGGCTTCACCAAAGGCGTTGGCGACTCCGTCCGCGTGGAGGACCCGCTGGGCTTCCCGTACGAGTTCTTCTACGACGTTGAGCACGTGGAGCGCCTCACCCAGCGCTACGACCTCTACTCCGCCGGCGAACTGGTCCGCCTGGACCACTTCAACCAGGTCACCCCGGACGTCCCGCGCGGCCGCAAGTACCTCGAAGACCTCGGCTTCCGTGTCTCGGAAGACATCAAGGACTCCGACGGCGTCACTTACGCCGCGTGGATGCACCGGAAGCAGACCGTGCACGACACTGCGTTGACGGGCGGCAACGGCCCCCGCCTGCACCACATCGCGTTCTCCACGCACGAGAAGCACAACATCATCCAGATCTGCGACAAGATGGGCGCCCTGCGCATCTCCGACCGCATCGAACGTGGACCCGGACGCCACGGCGTGTCCAACGCGTTCTACCTCTACATCCTGGACCCGGACGGTCACCGTGTGGAGATCTACACCCAGGACTACTACACCGGTGATCCGGACAACCCCACCGTCACCTGGGACGTCCATGACAACCAGCGCCGCGACTGGTGGGGCAACCCCGTCGTCCCGTCCTGGTACACCGAAGCCTCCCTGGTCCTGGACCTGGACGGCAAACCCCAGCCCGTCATCGAACGCGAAGAGAAATCCGAAATGGCTGTCACGGTCGGCGCCGACGGCTTCTCCTACACCCGGCCGGAAGGCGCGGCCGGTGAGGGCCGCTGAAGGCTTCAAGCTGGGGGCGCAGGTCTAAACCATGATGGACGCGAAGACGATCGAAGCAATTGCCGACGAACTGCTCGAAGCCGGCCGGAACCGCAAGCCGGTTGCGCGCCTCACCGCCCGCTACCCTGACATGACGGTCGAGGATTCCTACGCCGTTCAACAGCTGTGGCGTCGACGGAACGAGGAAGCCGGTCGCACGTTGGTGGGGCGGAAGATCGGCCTCACGTCCAAAGCCATGCAGGCAGCCACAGGCATCACCGAACCGGATTACGGGGCGATCTTCGATGACATGGTGCTGGAAACCGGCTGCTCCGTGCAATGGGACCAGTACACGCACCCCCGGGTGGAGGTGGAGCTCGCCTTCGTGCTGAAGGACGGGCTCAAAGGGCCTGGTTGCACGATTTTCGATGTCCTCAATGCCACCGACTACGTGGTTCCGGCCCTCGAAATCCTGGACTCCAGGATCGAAATGGAGGGCCGGACCATCGTGGACACCATCTCGGACAATGCAGCTATGGGGGCCATGGTGATAGGTGGCCGACCAGTGCGTCCCGACGCCGTCGATCTCCGCTGGGTCTCTGCGATTCTCTACAAAAACCAGACCGTGGAAGAGACCGGAGTAGCCGCCGGAGTGCTGGATCATCCCGCCAACGGGGTGCACTGGCTGGCCAACAAAATCGCCGCGCACGGGGACTCAATGAAGGCCGGAGATATTATTCTTGCGGGCTCGTTTACCCGGCCCTTGTGGGTGTACAAAGGTGATACCGTGCACGCGGACTACGGACCGTTGGGAGTCGTGACATGCAATTTCGACTGAGCCCCACCTTCTATTCGGCCCTCTCAGAGGCTGGCCGTCCGTTGGCTGGCATGTGGGTTTGTTCCGGTAGCCCATTGGTGGCTGAGGTGTGTGCGGGATCCGGGCTGGACTGGCTGTTGATCGACGCCGAGCACAGTCCCAATGGCCTCGAATCGATTCTTGCGCAACTCCATGCCGTGAGTGGCTACCCCGTGCAGGCCATGGTCCGGCCGCCGGTCAACGACACCGTGGTCATCAAGCAATACCTTGACCTCGGAGTGCAGAATCTCCTGATTCCCATGGTGAATTCTGCGTTCGAAGCCGCTTCCGCAGTGGCAGCCGTCCGCTATCCGCCGCTGGGTGTACGTGGTGTGGGTTCTGCTTTGGCCAGGGCGTCACGCTGGAACCGTGTTCCCGACTACCTTGCTGCTGCTTCAGAATCGATCAGCCTCACAGTTCAGATTGAATCCGAGGCAGCGGCTTCGGCTGTGGAGGAAATCCTGTCTGTCGACGGCGTGGACGGCATCTTCCTTGGCCCCTCGGACCTCGCGGCCTCCATGGGTTTGCTGGGACAGCAGGAAAATCCCTTGGTGAGGGGCCGTCGTCGAGCATTGCCTCGAAGCCGCCAAAGCGGCCGGCAAACCAGCCGGCGTCAATGCCTTCAATGAGTCCACCGCCCGCGCCTATCTCGACGCCGGTGCCTCCTTTGTGCTGGTGGGCGCCGATGTTGCTGTTCTGGCCCGCGCCTCGGAAGGGTTCGCCTCGACGTTCATTCCTGTGTCCGAAACGGCGGAGCGCGACAGCTACTGAGCCACTTCCCCGGTTGTACTGTCGGGCTCGGTGTCCGGCGTTGATTCCTTCCTGGCCATGTACCACTCGGTGAATTCGCGCGCACGACCATCCTGGGCAAAGCGGATGACCCAAAGGTTGTCGTAGGTAGGCTCGCCGTTGAGGTAGGTGGTCACGGCCTGGACGAAAGCCGTGTCACCATCCTGGCCAAGGAGCGTCCACTCGAAGGTCCAATCATCGGGCGTGTCGCCGGCGTCCAACCATGCTTTCACGATTTCTTCATGGCCGTTCCACGGTGATTCAGTGTTCGGCTTGTCGTAGTAGATGGCGTCCTCAGTGAACAATGCCCGGATGTCATCGGGCTCATTCGAGGTCCACGCGCGGATATATTGGCTCATCCAGGAGTTCACGTCGGTCATGCCTCCGTTCTACCCTCCACGACTCGTGGGTTCAACGATGGGCGCTTAGGTTCCGTCCCAGTTAGCCGGGCCGGCAGTGGGACTCCGACGGAGCGTCGCGCTACGCCGACCGCGCAAGGCCCCGGGATGCCCGTCGGATGTGGTCAGGAGTGAGCGCGGTCAACGAGGCGAGTTCGAGGTCATCGAAAACCTGGGTGCGGAGAGCCATGACGATCAGGGCCTCGCGTGCCTCCGTGATCCCGTCACGATGTAGTCCAGCTGCTTTCAACTCGTCACTCTTGGCCTTCAACCTGGCCACGTGCGCATCGCGGGGGACTCCGCTCGCGTGGAGGTCGTCATAAGCCAAACCGATGGTCCGGACAGTCCGCAGGTTCTCCCCGGTGACTGCGGCAACTGTGGTCAAGGTCAGCCCGTCTTCCAAGGCTTGGGCGATCATGTCGTTCCGCGCCGCGGTCAGGGTCCTGATGGCGCTGGAAGCATGGGACAGGAGCTGGCGATGCGCTGCAAGTGCATGGGCGAGCCTGGCGCGCTCACCTTTGGCCGCTGCATGAGACGGGGCTTCTGACCGTGACGCCTTGGCCCGGTAGGTGTAGCGGCCGGTAGCTGACCGGGCTTGAACGGAAACGGTTGCGGCTCGCATGGGCTCCTTTCCGACGAGTGGCGAACACTTCTGAGCTATGAATCTAGGCATCCTTCAGCCGCGGGAGGAAATACCAATACCGCGTGAACCCATAAGCAAAGTGCATGGAAGCGCGTCATAAGAGTCCCTTATTGATCCACGCACATTAGGTCTTATCCACAGCGCCCGCGGATCCCTAGTCTCGAAAAAGGGGATGCGCGAATCCGCGCGTCCTGAGTTCCACATTCCTGGAGGAGACATGTCCGACTACGTGCCGGCGTCGAGGGTCACCCGCATCAAGACCTCAGCGAGCGTCGCCGCCGCCGCCCGGGTCCGCGAACTGAAAGCTGAAGGCATCCCGATCATCGACCTGACCGTCGGCGAACCGGACTTCGATACCCCGGAGCACATCAAGGCTGCCGCCATCGAAGCGATCAACGCCGGCGAGACCAAGTACACCTCGGTGACCGGTACGCCCGAGCTGCAGACCGCGATCCTCCGCAAGATCGAGAACTACACCGGGCATCACTATGAGCCCAATCAGCTGACCATCGGCGGCGGTGCCAAGCAGGTTCTCTACGTTGCCCTGATGGCCTCGCTCAACGAAGGCGACGAAGTGATCGTCCCCGCGCCGTACTGGGTTTCCTACCCTGATATGGTCCTCGCCAACGACGGCACGCCTGTGATCGTCCCTTGCGGCGAAGACAAAGACTTCAAGCTGACACCGGCTGCCCTGGAACAGGCCATCACCCCCAAGACCAAATGGCTCATCCTCAACGCGCCATCCAACCCGACCGGCGCCGTTTACTCACGCGAGGAACTGCGGGCACTGGGGGCGGTCCTTGAGGAGCACCCGCACGTCTTCATTCTCACCGACGAGATCTACGACGAAATCCACTTCGGCGATGGCCGCGTCACCAGCCTGGTCACCGCCGCACCGGCGCTCAAGGACCGCATCCTGCTGGTCAATGGAGTCTCCAAGGCGTATGCCATGACTGGCTGGCGACTCGGCTACGGTGTGGGTCCGGCGCCCTTGATCGCGGCAATGAACAAGCTGCAATCGCAGACATCCTCGTGCCCCTCGTCCATCAGCCAGGCTGCCGCAGCAGCGGCGCTGAACGGCGACCAGTCCTTCGTCCGCGACAGCGTGGAGGTGTATCGCAAGCGCCGGGACGCCGCCGTCGAAGGTCTCAACGCCATCAACGGACTGTCCGTCGCTCCAGCGGAAGGCGCCTTCTACGCGTACGTGAACTGCAGCGGCGTTATCGGCAAAACCGCACCCGATGGCAAGGTCATCGAGAACGACCAGGACTTCACGCTCTACCTGCTGGACGCGGCCCGCGTGGCCGTCATCCAGGGCTCGGCCTACGGCTTGGGCCCTTACTTCCGGATCTCCTTCGCCACCTCGCTGGAGACCATCAACGCCGGCGTGGACTCAATCCGCGACGCCGTCAACGCCCTGTCCCAGGCCCCACAGAAAGATCCCTCAAATGATCCACGTTAAGACCAAGTTCGAGCGCCCTGATGCCGACGTCGTCAGCCGCCTCGCTGCCTTTTCCTCAGCGACCATCCATGAAGCACAGGGCCGCCGCGGCGCGTTGAGTTCCAGGATCAAACCGATCGACCGTTCCATGTCTTTCTGCGGCCCGGCCGTTACTGTCGCTTGTGCGCCGCAGGACAACCTCATGCTTCAGGTCGCCATCCACTACGCCCAGGCAGGCGACGTCGTCCTGGTGGGGGCGCAGGAAATGACCGAGGCCGGCACGTTCGGCGACGTCCTGGGCAACGCCATGAAGGCCAAGGGCATCGCCGCGATGGTCACCGATTCCGGCGTGCGCGACACCCAGGACCTGATCGAACTCGGCCTGCCCGTGTTCTCCGGCAGCGTCAGCATCAAGGGCACAGTCAAGGAAACCCTCGGCCCGATCAACCACCCCATCGTCTTCGGCGACGAAATCATCTACCCCGGCGACATCCTCCGCGGTGACGCCGACGGCGTGGTGGTTATCCGTCGTGAGGAGGCCGAGGAAGTCATTGCACTGTCCCAGGGCCCCGCGACGACCACGAGCGCGAACTCATCAAGCTGTACCACGACGGCGGCAACACCATCGAGCTCTGCGGCCTGGCGGAGAAGCTCAAGGAGAAGGGCCTCCTGGTCGAAGACTAACCGTCCGCACAGGGCCGGTCGCGCGTCTTGGAAGGCGTTGCGGCCGGCCCTTTGGCGTGCCTTTTTGGGTGGTTTTTTGGGCATGGTAGAGGCGCCTTGCCAGTGGCAGGGCGCCTTAAGGTGCTACGGCTTTTGTTGATGTACGACGGCGGCTGGCCGGGTTTCGCGGGAGGCTTGGGACCGGTGGGTCAGTCAAGTCCGGAGTGTCCGGGGCGGGTGTCCACGAGGTGCCATTCGATGCTGTTGCCGGCGTGGGCGGGCATCAGGCTTCCTTCGAAGACGAACAATGGTTCACCAATGCCACCGATCGGACGCCAAAAACCATTCCGTGGGCAGTGAAATCCGGTTCGTGCGCTCATCGTTCCGCGGGTTGGATTGGAAACCCATCCGGCCGTGCTGATCTTTTTCACCGTTTATTCCTTTGAACTTGCCCGCGGAATCCGTGAGCTGCTTTCGAATTTCTTGCTAATTCGATAGTAGGAAATTAAAACGGCATTGAATAAGACCAAAGCTGACTGTCCGGATAAGGCTTTGTTATGGATGGGCCGGTAGCTGCACGGGGTCGGTTCCATACTTGTTGATCAGTTGTTGGTGCAGCATCTCCTTGACCACCAGGAGCACGGCCGAGGCAGCTTCGGAGAGCGGCTCGTGGTCCGGTGTGCAGAGGGCAATCTTGCTCTGCAGGCCGGGTTCCACGATCCGCAGCACCTTGAAGTCCTGGTCCGGGAAGAGGGCATCGGCAGCGGATTTGGGTAGGACAGTGCCGCCCAGGTTCGCTCGGATAAGCCGGATCAGCGAAGGGACAGACTCCACTTCCCCCACCAGGCGGAGCGGCAGGTCCTGGTCGGCCAGGCCCTTCTCAATGAGCTGCCGAAGGGTGTGGTTCTTCTCCGGAAGGAAGAGTCCCACCGTGCTCGCTTCTGCGAGCGTGATGGTGTCCTTGCCGTCTTTGCCGAGGGCGAGGTCCACGTCCGGGTGCACCACCAGATGCAGGTCCTCAATAATCATGGTGGTGAACTGAACCCCTCGGATCTTCCCGGGCTCGTAGATGAGGGCCATGTCGAGGCGGCCGTTCTTGATGGCTTCGCTCAACACGCCGCCAAAAATCTCTGTCAGGTGGACCACGATATCCGGGTAACGCCGTCCTACTTCCCTGATGATCTGGGGCGTCAGGCTGGAAGCCATGCTGTAGGGCGCGATCGCGATGGAGACCCTGCCGGAGGGTGCAGCTCCGGAGGTGGCAACGTCCTGCCGGGCCCTGCTCAACCAGGCGCAGGATCGACTGGGCATGGCGGTATAGCGTATGCCCGGCTGCGGTCGGCTCAACACCTTGCTTGCTCCGGATCAGGAGCCGCTGCTTGAGGTCGTTCTCCAGTGCGGATACTTGCTGGCTGAGAGCAGGCTGGGCAACGTGCAGGGCGGCGGCGGCCTTGGTAATGCTTCCCGAATCAACGATCTGCACGAAGTATGAAAGCTTTCGTGTGTCCATGATCTGCCTTCCTAGAGAGCCACGTCCCCGGGTGGCATGCCATAAGGAAATTCTATCCGGGGCAGCACTGGGACCCCTGCCACAGTACAGGGTGGTGCAGGTCATAACGGAGAGCTATCACGGGATAGCTATTAGGTCTTTGTGCAACGTGGTTGACCGGTGCGAGACTTTTGGAAAGAACTTCAGGCAACGCTTTGGAATCCATAAGCGTCAGACATTTACCGGGAATTCAACTAATCCTCGAGCGGATTATTTATGCCCTTCCTGGACTTGAATGCAAAACCACGGAAAGAGAACCACGTGAACCCGACAATTGATCTTGTAGCGGATCTTGGAGAGGGATTCGGCGCCTACACCATTGGCGACGATTCCGAGCTCCTGGAGATCGTTACAAGCGCCAATATCGCATGCGGGTTCCACGCCGGTGATCCCGACATCATGGCCTCCACTGTTGCTGAATGCGTTCGCCGCGGCGTAGGCATCGGCGCCCACCCGAGCTTCCCGGACCTGCGTGGCTTTGGTCGCCGTGACATGGGCCCTGAGTGCTCAGGAAGTACAGAACGATGTGCTCTACCAGCTCGGCGCCCTGAATGGCTTTGCCGCCTTCCAAGGCACCAAGGTCACCCACATTGCTCCTCACGGCCGGCTGGGCAACCTCGTGGCCGTCCGCGCCGACTATGCACAGGCCGTGGCGGAAGCCGCTGCCTCTGTGGACAACGAGCTCATCGTGGTGGCGCAAGAAGGCGAACTGGCCAGGGCAGCGCGCAACGCGGGACTGGACGTGGCAATCGTTGGCATCGTGGACCGTGGCTATCAGGAAGACGGCACGTTGGTTCCCCGGAGCCAGCCGGGCGCCGTCTTGCACGAACCGGCAGAGATCGTGGAGCGGACCCTGCGCATGGTTGTCGAAGGCAAGATCCGCTGCGCCAACGGCGTGGACATGGATATCGATGTCGACACCGTCCTCCTCCACGGGGATAACCCCGGTGCGGTGGAACTTGCCCGTCTGATCCGCTCGGAGCTCGTCTCCGCCGGTGTGCGCGTCGCCCCGCTGGCCGAGGTCATGGACGCCAAGAGGAAGGCGGCCTGACATGTCCGTGCTCTCAACGGCTCCGACCGAGATCTACGAGTCAGGAGACTCAGCGCTGCGCGTCGTGGCGATCTCGGAGGCCAGCGAAGACAACTGGCTGACCGTCCACAGCTTGGCCGACTGGCTGGAAAGCTGCGGCGCCGAGGGCCTTCACGGTGCGGTTCCTACGTACGACTCCGTGCTGGTTGAGTTCGATCCCATCCTGGTTTCCGCCCGCCAGGTTCGCGCCTTCGTCAAGCTCGGGCTCCTGGAGATCGCCCACGCGGGCGGGTCGCAGGGGGCGCCCCGGGAGTTCGATGTCCCCGTGGTTTACGGCGGCGAATACGGCCCGGATTTGGTGCGTGTTGCTGAGCACCAGGGCATCCCAGTGGACGAGGTCATCCGCCTCCACACCGAAAAGACCTACACAGTCCGCTGCCTGGGTGCGCCTGCGGGCTCGCCCATGATGGACGGGCCCATGTTCCCCAAGCCCGTCCCGCGTTTGAAGGATCCCCGGCTCAGCGTGCCTGCGGGCGCCGTGGCGGTGGCCGGGCGCCAGGCAGTTATCGCGCCTGCTGTTGCCCCGGGCGGCTGGTGCGTCATCGGCCAGACCCCGTTGTCCGTACTGAATATCCGGCGCGAACCGCTGGTCCCGTACAAGCCAGGCGACATCCTCAGGTTCCGCCAGATCCGCGCGGAGGACTTCCACACCTTCACTGGTGTGGAATTGGAGCCACTGGAGTTGGAGGTGCAGCCATGAGCGGGGCAATCCTGATCCAGCAGCCGGGCAACTCCGTGGTCACCGACCTCGGCAGGACCCGCGGACCGCGTTTCGGGCTTCCGGTCAACGGCGCCCTGGACCAGTACTCGGCCCGGGCCGCCAATATCCTGGCCGGCAATCCGGACAATGATCCCCTGGTGGAGATCACGGCCCTTGATTTTCGGATGAAGGCCGACGCCGACATCCTGATCGCCGTCACCGGTGCCCCGCTCACGCTCACGGTCGGTGGACGACCGTGCAGTCAGTGGGAACCGGTGTCCGTCCGGGCAGGGGAAACGGTGTCCATCCGCGGAATCCACCGCGGGCTCCGCGCCTACCTGGCTATCCACGGCTCGCTGGAAGCCGAAACTCTGCTAGGCAGCTGCGCACCGGACACCGTGGTGGGATTCGGACTTCAGCTTCGGGAAGGAACCACGCTCCCCACCCGTAGGAGCGTTGGCCCGGTACGCCAGCCGTACTTTGACCTTCCACTCTTCAGGCTGGGGCCCTTGAACGGCCAAGCATGGGAACAGATCTGTTGGTCGATGTGACCGATGGGCCGGATGTCGCCGAATTTGGCGAATCCGGTGAACTGCTCTTCACCTCGGAATACGCCGTCAGTGGCCGCAGCAACCACATCGGCCTGCGGCTCGGCGGAGAACTTCCCGAAAGAACTTCCAGCGGTGAGGTGCTGTCCCGCGGAGTGCCAGTGGGCGCCGTCGAGGTTCCCTCACGGGAAGAGTTGCTGGTACTGCACCGGGGACGAGGCGTCACCGCCGGGTATCCCGTATTTGCAGTAGTAACCAGCACCGGACTGGATGTCCTGGCCCAAGCAAGGCCAGGGGACAAAGTCCGTTTTCGGAAAACCACAGTGGCAGAAGCAACTGCCGCCCACAGGCGCTCGCGGGCCCAACTGGAAACCCTCCGCGAATCCGTCAACACCGTCTTCGGACTTCTCGGTATCGGATGCCGACCCCAGTGGCAGGACCTACCAGTTGCGGCATGCAGCTAAAAACCCTGTCGTCATACCAGTAGGCGTTGCTACGCTCATCTCAGTAAGGAAAAGTCATGACCGCAAGCACCAACGCTGCGCCAGCGCAGCATGAGCGGCTCACGGGCCGCCAAACCCGCAAGGTTGTCACCGCAGGTTGTGTTGGCATCTTCGTGGAACTCTACGACAACGGCATTTTCGCCTTCATGGCGGGAACGCTGGCCCTGGTCTTCCTGGCCCCCGGCAACCCGGACAATGCACTGCTCTTCGTGTTTGCCGGTTACGCGGTCTCGTTCTTCGTTCGACCCCTCGGCGCTGTTGTTTGTGGCTACCTCGGAGACCGGATCGGCAGGCAAAAGCTACTGGTCTTTGTGATTCTCCTGATCAGTGTTGCCACGGCAGGCATCGGGCTCTTGCCGCCATATGCGGCCATTGGCATTGCCGCGCCGATCCTGCTGGTGCTCCTGCGCATGCTGCAGGGCTTCTCCGTTGGTGGCGAAGCTGCCGGCGCCATGACCTTCCTTGCCGAGCACGCCCCTGAAGGCAAGCGCGGTGTCATCACGTCATACGCCCAGATCGCCTCCTTCGCAGCGCTGCTTACCGGTACCCTTGTGGCGTTCTCCATGTCGCCGTGGCTCACCCAGGCAGCGATCGACGGCGGCGGCTTCGGTTCCTTCGCATGGCGCATCCCCTTCCTCGTTGCCATCCCCATGGGCATCATCGGCTGGTACATCCGCAAGGCCATCGCCGATACCCCCAACTTCGTAAAGCTCAAGGAAGAGGGCGGACTCTCCAAGAACCCGCTGAAGGAAGCCTTCAAATCCGCCGAGCACCGCCGTGCCATGCTCCTGGCCCTCTTCATCCCGCTCATGAACGGCTCCGGCTACTACGTCCTCTTCTCCTACATGCCCACGTTCCTCAAAGGCAAGCAGCTGAACTTCACTATCGGCCAAGCCCTTCTGGTCACTGCCTGCAGCCTGGTGGTCATCTGTATCGCCATCCCCTTCATGGGTGCCCTCTCGGACCGTGTTGGACGCAAGAAGGTCATCGCCGGGTCCGCAATCGCCATGGCTGTCCTCGGCATCCCCTCCTACGCCCTCATTGCAACCGGTGAAATGGGCCTCGCAATCCTCGGCGCCTGCATCATGGCAGTCGTTTTCGCCGGCCACACCGCCGTCATCCACATCCTCATCGTTGAACTGTTCCCCACCCGGGTCCGCTACTCCGCTTACGGCCTTGGCTACAACATCTCCTCTGCGCTGTTCGGCGGCACGGCTCCGTTGCTCATGACCTGGCTGATTTCATCCACGGGGAACATCTACATGCCGGCCTTCTACGCAGTGATCACGGCCTTGGGCACGCTGATCGCCGTCAGCACCGTCAAGGACCGCGCCCATGAACCGCTGCGCGACGCCTAGCCATCACTGACCTCCGGCTCTTACGTCCGGCCACGTGGCTGGACGTAAGAGCCCCTACCAATCCCCACCTTTTGGAGGACCAATGTCTTTTTCCGACTACACCACCGCCCTCGTCACCGGAGCTTCGACCGGTATGGGTGCAGCCATCGCTGAACGCCTCGCCAAGCGCGGCCTGACCGTCCACGCCGTGGCCCGCAACGAGGAACGCCTTGCGGAACTGGCCGACCGCACCGGAGCAGTCCCGCATGTGGTGGACCTGACCGACACCACCGCGCTGGCCGCCGTCGTAAGCGGACTCAAGGTGGACGTCCTGGTGAACTGCGCCGGAGTGTCCCGGCCGGGCAACATCCTGGACTCGTCCGAAGAGGACATCGACGAGCTCGTGGACGTGAACCTCCGCGGCCTGCTGCAGCTCACGCGCCTTGTCCTGCCCGGTATGGTGGAGCGCGATCTCGGCCACGTCATCAACATCAGCTCGATTGCCGGCGTCTACAACTTCTACGGCCACACCGTCTATCACGCCACGAAGGCGGCCGTGCACCAAATCTCCCGCCAACTCCGAAACGACACCGTGGGTAAGCGGATCCGCGTTACCGAGATCTGCCCGGGACGGGTGGAAACCGAGATCTTCGGGCGCAACATGGGCGGTACGCCCGAGGCAATGGAAGAAGCCTGGAAGACCTACTACGAGGGCTATGAGTCGCTGACCACCGACGACATCGTCAATGCCCTGGATTACGCGATCGAAACGCCGCGCCACGTCAACGTGGGCATGCTTGAGCTCATGCCGACGTTCCAGGTGCCCGGCGGGCTGACGTTCGACCGGCGCTGATTTTCTGAATCAGGCGCCCCATAGGTTCCGGTGACACTCACTCCCGTCACCGGAAAACATAGGCTGGCGGCCGCGTTCACGCGGCCGCCAGCACCCGTTAATGCGGAAGATCCGACGTTCCTGCCCACTTACTGCGTACTCCATCCCGCAAACCTAACGGGGTTCCGCGGGATTCCAGGGCGAACTTGGGCCTGGACACGGTGCCGGGGGAGGTAACTGGGCGGGAGCCCTGGGCGGGTGAACGCACGACGCCGGGTGGTTCAGTCCTCGTGCAGGGTCTCCGTGAGGTGGTGCGTGGGGATGCGGTCGCGATCGTACGTGATTTCCGTGTAGCCGTGCGGCTGCGGGCGGCCATCAGCGCCCATGTTCACGAACACGATCTCCTCGATGGTCAGGATGCTCTGCCGGGTGATCATATTCCGGACCTCGGCGCGCATGGTCAAGGACGTGCGCCCGAAGCGTTTGGCCGTCAGTCCCATTTCGATGAGGTCGCCCTGAACGGCTGAGCTCACGAAGTTGATTTCGGAGATGTACTTGGTGACCGCGCGGCCATTGCCCAACTGGAGGATGGCGTAGATCGCTGCCTCTTCATCGATCCACTTCAGCAGGCTTCCACCGAAGAGTGTGCCGTTGGCATTGAGGTCCTCGGGCCGCACCCATTTACGCGTGCGGAAGGTGATGTCTGCTTTTTCCATTTTCCGAGATTATCCGACTACCGCAGCGTGTGCTTGATGTTGCGCGACGCTTGGTTGCTGCCGGGGCTCAGGTGTTTACGCCATCGCCGTGTGGGAGGCGCTATGGGAGTTGATCCGCTTGGAGTAGCAGTAAGACCCATTTACGCCGATATACGGTCCAAAATTGGGAACTTCAGCGAATCCGGCGCTTACATAGAAGCTTCGTCCATCAGACTGCGCTGATCCCGCCTCAGCTGCGATGACGCTGAATCCGTGTGAGTGGGCCTGTGCTTCGAGTGCGGCGAGGATGGAGCTTGCAACTCCTGATCCGCGTGCGTAGGGAACCACGTACAGTCGCTTGATTTCAGCTGTCTTCTCGTCCAACATCCTCAGGCCGCCGCATCCGAGCGGCTGTCCGGAGCATTTCTCGTAAGCCACAACAAAAACGGCCGTGTCAGCTTCCGAGGGCGGGGGACCGGGCTCGTGATCCGTGGTTCCGAACCGGGCGTCCAGTTCGGCCTGTTGCGCGGCGCGGAGGTCAGCGCCTACCGGGTTCGCCCAGGTGACCTGCCGGATATTGAGCCGGGGGTTGGTCTGCATCGATGCCTCATTTCGCTTGGTTTCGCTGAGGTGTTTATGCGTCTTAAGCCTAGGAAGCTGTGGTTACCGCCGTGTTTCCTGCGCGTAAGCTTCGGGAGAATTGCTGAATTTCCTGAGTTGCGGGGCCCGCTCTGCGCCTTCCCGTGGGAATTTGGCTCGCAGAACAGGCCTCACAACATGCTTAGAGCGCCTCGCCTGTTGGGTCCTCGGCCGTCTGGTCTGCCAATGCCAGGCCACCCACTGGAATCTGGTCCCAATGCAGGACCCGCCACCCTGATTCCGGATCACCTTCGAGTGCCACGATTCCGGTATTGGGCAATTGATGGGTCTCAGCGAAGTGCATGTCGATATCCTCTGCCCTGCGGCCGGCCCAACAGCGGATGGCGGCGCCGTGGCTGACGATGGCGGCGGTCGAATGTCCTGCGGCCGCAACCTTTTCCACGGAGGCATCGAAGCGGGCAAAGAAGTCATGGCCGTTGAAAGCGCCCGGCATGCGAACGTCGAGGTCGCCGTCAGACCAAGCGAACACCGTGCTCATGTACCGCATATGCGATTCATGATCCGTCTTCTTCTCCAAGGCTCCTGCCTCAATCTCATGGACGCCGTCCAGGATTTCCGGTTCCAGTCCCGTGGCGGCGGCAAGTGGTATCACCGTCCGCTGGGTCCGGAGCAGGGTGGAAGTGTAGAGGGGCCTGAATGGACTCGTCCGCCAGAGCCTCCGGGAGCGCGGCCGCTTGCCGCTCGCCGAGTTCCGTCAATCCCGGGCCGGGAAAGGCAGTATCCAGTTGGCCCGCCACGTTGCCGGGGGTCTGTCCGTGCCTGATCAGTAGGAGCTTCATGGGTGCTCCGCTCCTTACGTCGTTGCTGTCTTGGCCATGCGTTCCTGCCCGGTGCGTTCCTGCTCGGTGCGTTCCTGCCCAGTTGCTTCCAGCCAATCAGCGGCTAACGCAAGCGAACGCCCCGACACGCCGTTTCTCCGCACATGGAAGGGCATGCCCCGGTGACAAAGCGGGCGGGAACGCGCCGGGTGCCCACTAGTTTAAACGCCGACGGCGGGCCTGGTTAAACGCCGACGGCGGGCCTGGGCATCCAGCCCCGGCCCGCCGTCGTACAGCGTTTGTTGCTACTTCAGCCTTTGTTGCTACTTCAGGTGGTCCACCAATTTGTCAGCGATGCCGGTGTACTTGCCCGGGGTGAGGGCGAGCAGGCGGGCTTCGGCGTCGGCGGACAGGCCGAGCCCCTGCACGAACTCCTGCATCCTGGCGCCGTCCACGCGCTGCCCCCGGGTGAGATCCTTCAGGCGCTCGTAGGGGTTTTCCATGCCTTCCACACCGGCAATGGCCTCTGCACGCATGACCATTTGGATGGCTTCGCCCAGGACCTCCCAGTTGGTGTCGAGGTCACCCGCAAGGACTTCCTCGGCCACGTCCAGGGCCTTGAGGCCCTTGGCGACATTGGAGATTGCCAGCAGGGAGTGACCAAAGGCGACGCCGATGTTGCGTTGTGAGGAGGAGTCCGTGAGGTCGCGCTGCCAGCGTGAAGTAACCAGCGTTGCGCCCAGAGTGTCCAGCAGGCCGTTGGAGATCTCCAGGTTGGCCTCGGCGTTTTCGAAGCGGATCGGATTGACCTTGTGCGGCATCGTGGAGGACCCGGTGGCACCAGCAACAGGAATCTGCCGGAAGTATCCGATGGAGATGTAGCTCCAGATGTCCGTGCAGACATTGTGCAGGATGCGGTTGAAGCGGGCAATATCGGCGTAGAGCTCCGCCTGCCAATCGTGACTTTCGATCTGCGTGGTGAGCGGGTTCCAGGTGAGGCCCAGTCCTTCGACGAAGGTCTTGGCAACAGCTTCCCAGTCGGCACTCGGGACGGAAGCAACGTGTGCGGCGTATGTGCCGGTGGCACCGTTGATCTTGCCGAGGTATTCGGTCTTGGCGATCCGTGCCAGCTGGCGGTTCAGGCGGTGCGCGATGACCGCCAGTTCCTTGCCGAGTGTGGTGGGCGTGGCGGGCTGGCCATGCGTGCGGGACAGCATGGGCACGGAGCGGTTGGCTTCGGCCATGGCCTCGATCTGCTGGACCAGTGCGGTGGCGTTGGGGAGCCAGACATTCTCTACGGCGCCCTTGATACCAACGGCGTAAGAGAGGTTGTTGATGTCCTCCGAAGTGCAGCCGAAGTGGACCATGGCTGTCAGGTTTTCGATGCCAATCGCAGGCAGCCGGCGGCCGATGTAGTACTCCACTGCCTTGACGTCGTGGACGGTGACGGCCTCGATCTCGGCGAGTTCGTCGACCGATGCGGCGTTGAATTCGGTGACGATGGCACGGAGCTGCGAAACCTGCTCGTCCGTCAGGGGACCCGCGCCAGGCAGCACAGACTGGCTGGTCAGGTGGATCAGCCACTCAACCTCAACGTGAACGCGATCGCGGTTCAATGCGGCCTCGGACAAGTAGTCAACGAGGGGCGCGACGGCGGCACGGTACCGGCCATCGAGGGCGCCAAGAGCGAGGGGTTCGGAAGCGAGGGACACGCGAGGGGATTCAGCCATGGTGCCTATTCTTTCATGTTCCGTGGAGGCGCCCGAGTTGATGACTGCGCTATGTGGACAGCCGTGCGCGTTATCCACATAGCCGACGGCGGCACTTCCGCCCGGTTTCCGGGCTCCGTAGCGTCATACCTACCGATCAGCAGAACAATCAATGGAGTACACGGACATGAGCGTCGGCCTGATGCCTGCAGCCACCCCACCCACCTTCGATCCCCTGGAGTGTGCCTCGCGCAGCCACGAGGTCCAGAGGCTCGCTTGGCGTATTAAGTCGTGCGTGGACCAGACGGATGCCGTGCTGGCATCCTTGCGGCGGACCCAGTTGGAGGAGTGGCAGTCTCCCGCCGGAAGTGCATACAGGACAACTATTGCCCTTCACGCGTCGGCGTTAATGCGTGCACGGGAATCATTGGAAGTCGCTGCTGCCTCCGTTCTCCGTCATTCCCAGAACGTAGCTGTCTCCGGTGGGAGGGGCAACTGATGGCTGATGTTGCTCCTGTTGGTGCGGGTTCAGCCCCCCAACCTACGGCGCCCGCCCCCGATGGGATCCTTGGCATTCGTGGCGGAGTGGGCGGAATATCCTGCCAGTTGGAAGAGCTCCTGCGTGGAGCGGCACTGCTTGACGAGTTGGTCCAACAGTTGGTTGGTGTGGAAGCGGAAGCCCGCCGGGTGAAGGCAGATTTGGGGTCCTACCTCTTCGACTCGTACGCCTCGGGGTGCGCCGCGATCGATGCGGTGGCCATAAGTGGTCAAGAGGTAGGCAGGGTACGGCAGGAATTGGTTGGTGTCAGCTCGAGTGTGCGGTCCAGCCATCACGATTACGTGCAAACAGAGGTCAAGAATCTGTTCCCGCGGATGTTGAGGCTTGATGAGATGAAGATGTCAGGTGCTCCCTGGGTACCTGGCCCGGACATCACGCAAAACGTGGTCACAAGCATCATTCCACCGGGCATGGATGCGGGGGACATCATGCGTGGGCTTCTGCAGTCACCCGTCGTCCCCGGACTGAGGCCGCGCCCGGTGAGCATCGAGAAGATCGACGAGTCGATCGAGCAAGTGGATCCATCCATGGCGCAAAGCATCCGGCGACTCGAGCAACTCCATGCCCGGGGCGATGGAGAGATTGAGATCATCCAGCTCGACCACGATGGCTCGTCCTCGTGGATGGTGTTGATTCCGGGAACACAACCCGAAGCACCAGATACCAATCCTTTCGATATTCCCGGCGTTGGTGAAGCCCTCGGTTATGACTCGGAAGAAGTGGTGCCTGCTATTGGTCAGGCGTTGAGGGAAGCCGGAGCTGAAGCCGGCGAGCAGGTGGTAGCAGTCGGGCATAGCCAAGGAGGGGCACACGCCATGAACCTCAGCCGGAACAAGGCGTTCCTCAGCGAATTCGACCTCAGGTATGTCCTCACAGCTGGAGCCCCTGCTGGCGGCATTAGCTCGGAACCGGGAATTGCTGCGTTGCACCTGGAGCACGTCCAGGACTGGGTCCCGGGTTCGGACGGCCGCGTAAACCCGGATACCAAGGACAGGGTTACGGTCACGCTGAACAATGACGTCAAAACACCCGAGGGGGAGGACCCAGGCCTGGGGCCCGGTCACCGACTGGAGAACTACGCAGCAGGCGCCGAATTGGTCACGGAGAGTCGGGATGCCTCGCTTGCAGCTTCGACAGCGGCGTTCGCTGGTGTTGTTGGTGTGGGCGGTGCGGCGAAGGTAACGCACTTCAAACTGGAACGGGCACCCTTGCCGGACAAGAGGCCGGGGCCTTCGTAACCGCAATCTTCCAGAGACACGATCCGTGGCCGGGGCGCGGTAAGTCCAGCGCGATGGTGGGTGCAGCCCAAACGGTGCCGGGAGCGCGAGCGACGGGAACTGCTTCTAGCGTTTGCGGGCGCCTGGGATGAGTCCGGCAACCAGGCTGATGATGCTGATGATGATTGAGGCAAGGATGGCTGTCCAGAAGAACGAGTCAATGGTGAGGTGCACAGGCGTAAAGCTGCTCAGCCACGCTGTCAGGTACAGCATTGCCGCATTGATGATGATCGTAAACAGGCCCAGGGTCAGGATCGTCACAGGGAGGGACAGAATCTTCACCAGCGGGCGCACGAACGCGTTGACCACTCCAAAAATCAGGCCGATAAAGAGGTAAGCCAAGACGATGCCTGCTGCATCCGCGCCTTCAGTGATCCCCGCGTTGGCTGCCGCCTTTTCAGTGGCGGAGGAGGATATCTCCAGTCCCTCCAACAGCCAGCTGGCGACCCACAGGGCCAGGCCATTGATCAGGACGCGAACTATGAATGAACCCATGCGCCCATGCTTTCACACTCGTCTGTGGCTCGGCTGGGACATCACTAGGAGAGGGAACTTGAGAAGGACGAAGGTTGGCGGGAGAACACCCAAACGCCGCAGGGGTACAAGTAGGCTTGAATCCATGACTACTACTGACAACGCACCGGAGGGCGTACTCCCTCGACCGGTCGTGGACAGGCTCCCCAAGTACGCGGCTGGTAAACCCCCCGCCGCGATTGAGGGCCTCACCAGCTACAAATTGTCGTCCAATGAAAACCCGCTGCCTCCGATCCCTGCAGTGTTGCAGGCCATCGCAGACCAGACTGACATCAACCGATACCCAGACCCCCTGGCAACCAAATTGCGCAATGCTTTGGCTGGTTTCCTGGACGTCCCCGCTGACGACGTCGTCACCGGTGCAGGAAGCCTCGGCGCACTCAACCAGATTCTTGCCACTTTTGCGGGCCAGAATGATGACGGCAAGTCGGACGAGGTGATCTACGCCTGGCGCTCCTTCGAGGCTTACCCCATTTGTGTGGGCCTTGCCGGGGCGGCCAGCGTGCAGATCCCGTTGCTTCCGGATGGCCGTCACGATCTCGAAACCATGGCCTCAGCGGTGACGGTGCGTACCAAGGTGATCTTGCTCTGCACCCCGAACAATCCCACGGGACCCATCCTCACGGCTGAGGAAACGGAGCGTTTCATCCAGTCGGTGCCACCCAACGTGGTGGTGGTCATCGATGAGGCGTACCAGGAATTCGTCCGCGACCAGGCTGCTGTAGACGGGATCAAGCTCTACCGGAAATACCCCAATGTCGTAGTGCTGAGGACTTTCTCCAAAGCCCACGGGCTGGCGGGTCTGCGCGTGGGCTACAGCGTTTCCGGCCCGCAGCTCACCCAGCACCTTCGCGTCACGGCTACACCTTTCGCCGTTTCGCAAATTGCAGAGCGCGCCGCGATTACATCCCTTGACAATTTCGACCAGGTTGTCGAAAGGGTACAAAGCCTGGTGGACGAGAGAGACCGCGTCACTTCGGGTCTTCGCGATCTCGGATGGTTCGTGCCGGAAGCCCAAGGGAACTTCGTTTGGTTGAACCTGGGTGCGAACAGTGGCGAGTTTGCGGCGTTGGCAGCCGAGCAGGCCTTGTCTGTCCGGGCCTTCGGAAATGAGGGAGTGCGGGTCAGTATCGGCGAAGTGGAAGCCAATACGCGGTTCCTGAAACTCTGTGCAGGTTATACAAAGGCTCCGCACAGTTCCTAGCGGTTAACAAATGCGCCTACGCTACTTACTGCCGATAAAGTAAGGACGAAAGCCAAAATATATGCCCATTCCGGAATGCATTCCGGAATGGGCATATATCCCAGCGACAGACATTGCCCGGCACTAGCTGCGGCAAGCAAGGAGACGGAATGGGCTCGACACAACTGCCCCCCGGGACCGATGAAACTCTGGCGGCAACCTCAGCGGCTGTAGCTGCCTCGGGTGAACCCGTAGAGATGGTCCAGTTGCTCGGCCCTGACGGAAAGCTAGGCACCGATCCCGTCTTCTCTGACTATGCCAAGCGGATAGACCCCGAAAAGCTCCGCGTCTTTTATGCCGACATGGCCAGAATCCGCCGGTTTGACCAGGAAGCCACTGCTCTGCAGCGCCAAGGCGAACTCGCACTGTGGGTGCCCCTGACCGGTCAGGAGGCCGCCCAGATAGGCTCGGCCCACGCCAGCCAGCCGCAGGACTACATTTTCCCCACTTATCGTGAACACGGTGTCGCACTGGTGCGAAACGTGGACCTGGCTGAATTGTTGAAGCAATTCCGCGGAGTCTCCAACGGAGGCTGGGACCCGCGGGGGAACAACTTCCACCTCTACACCCTGGTCCTGGCCGCCCAAACGCTTCACGCCGTGGGCTACGCCATGGGCATCCAGCGGGACCAGAAGCTCGCGGTTGCCGGTGATTCCAATGATCCCAAGGCTGCGGTGATTGCCTACTTCGGTGACGGCGCCAGCTCCGAAGGCGACGTCCACGAATCGATGGTTTTCGCAGCCTCCTACGATGCCCCGGTTGTCTTCTTCTGCCAGAACAATCACTGGGCCATCTCCGTGCCTACCGAAGTCCAGACCAAGGTCCCGTTGGCCAACCGCGCCAAGGGCTACGGTTTCCCGGGAATCCGTGTGGACGGAAACGACGTCATTGCCGTCCACGCCGTCACTGAATGGGCCCTTGAGCATGCCCGTGAAGGCAGGGGCCCGGTGCTCATCGAGGCTTACACCTACCGGGTTGGCGCACACACCACAGCGGACGACCCCACCAAGTACCGCGAACTGGCCGAAGAAGCCGCGTGGCGTGAGAAGGATCCGCTGGAGCGTTTGGAGAAATACCTGCGGACTGAGGGGCTCGCCGATGAGGCCTTCTTCGAACAGGTGCAGGCCGACGGCGATGAGCTGGCCAAGTATGTCCGCAGCACTACGCATGGCCTTGAGGTGCCGGACATCCGGGATTCCTTCGCCAACGTCTACGCCGAAGCACACCCGCTGATTGCGGAGGAACAGGCGTGGTTCGAAGAATATTCGGCAGGCTTCGAAGCCGACCAGGAGGCAGCTAACTGATGGCAACAATGACCATTGCAAAGGCCATCAACGAAGGTCTCCGCGCATCGCTGAAGAGCAACCCCAAGTCCCTCTTGATGGGCGAGGACATCGGGCACCTTGGTGGTGTTTACCGGGTGACCGACGGCCTGATCAAGGAATTCGGGGCGGACCGGGTCGTCGATAGCCCGCTGGCTGAGTCCGGCATTGTTGGTACCGCTATTGGGCTCGCTTTGCGTGGCTACCTTCCGGTGTGCGAGATCCAGTTTGATGGCTTCGTCTATCCGGCTTTCAACCAGATCACCACGCAGTTGGCCAAGATCCATGCCCGCAGCCATGGCCGCCTGACTGTTCCTGTGGTTATTCGGATCCCGTACGGTGGCGGCATCGGTTCCATCGAGCATCACTCCGAATCCCCGGAAGCGTTGTTCGCCCACACCGCTGGCCTCCGTATCATTTCGCCGTCCAACGCGCACGATGCTTATTGGATGATCCAGAAGGCCATTGAGTGCCAGGACCCCGTGATCTTCTTCGAGCCTAAGCGCCGCTACTGGCTCAAGGGCGAGGTGGATGTTGAGAATGCCGGTCTCTCAGAAGACCCGTTCAAAGCGCACGTGGTCCGCGAAGGGACGGACGCCACGATTGTGGCTTACGGGCCGTTGGTTCCGGTTGCCCTCGCTGCAGCAAACGCCGCAATTGAGGATGGACGCAGCATCGAGGTCATCGACCTCCGTTCCATCTCGCCTGTGGATTTCGACACCGTTGAGGCGTCGGTCAAGAAGACCGGCCGGCTGATCGTCGCCCACGAAGCACCCACGTTCGGTGGCATCGGCGGAGAAATCGCCGCCCGGATCAGCGAACGGGCGTTCCTGCACCTTGAAGCCCCTGTGATCCGCGTTGGCGGTTTCCACATGCCGTATCCCGTGGCCAAGGTTGAAGAGGACTACTTGCCGGATATCGACAAGATCCTCGAAGCGCTCGACCGCTCCCTGGCTTACTAAACCGCCCTGATCCAGTCCGGCTCCACAGCCGGGCAGACGGAAATCGAGGACCACCGTGACTGTAAAGAAATTCAACCTGCCGGACGTCGGCGAAGGCCTGACCGAGGCCGAGGTAGTGGCTTGGAAAGTCAAGCCCGGCGACACCGTTGCAATCAACGACGTCCTGTGCGAGATCGAGACAGCGAAATCGCTCGTTGAGCTCCCTTCGCCCTTCGCCGGAACGGTCACCGAGCTGTTGGTCGAGGAAGGCATCACAGTGGAGGTCGGCACGGCAATCATCGCCGTTTCGGACAACCAGCCCGGGGACGCAGGACCGGTGACCCAGGCTCCGGCGTCGGCTCCCGCGGCCGATACCCCTCTCTACGGCAAGCTTCCCGCTGATACCGACAACGGCGAAAACGGCCCGGCAGGCGGACCGCTGGTGGGTTCCGGCCCCAAGGCCGACGCCGTGAAGCGCCGTGCGCGCAAGCGGCCAGCCGGTGCTGGCGAGGCAACTACGGTCGCCGAAAACGCCGAAGGTACAGTCCAGGACCACCAAGCGGTTCTGGCTGCCCAAGCAGCCCAGGCGCCGGTGCCTCATCGCCCGACGTCGGCACGTGCCGCCGTCGCGCCGGTCACCCAACCGCAGGTCACCCAAGCGCCCGCTACCCAAGCGCCTGCCACCCAAGCGCCGGAAGTCACGACGTCGGAAGGCACGGCGCCGGGAGCGTCAACGGCCCAGACCGCCGCATCACGCGGTGCCGCCATCAGCGGCACCATCAGCGGGCTCGTCAACAAAGTCCTGGCGAAGCCGCCGGTGCGCAAGTTCGCCCGTGATCTCGGCATTGACCTTGCCGACGTCGTAGCCACGGGACAGCGCGGCGAGGTGACCCGCGAGGACCTGGTCAGCTATCAGGCGCAGCGTGACGCTGAGCTGGATCAGGCGGAGTCTTTCTGGGGTGCTTCCAAGAAGCCGCAGGACCAGAGGATCGAGCGCGTACCCGTTAAGGGTGTGCGTAAGGCGACCGCCAAGGCCATGGTGGAGTCCGCGTTCACGGCACCGCACGTCAGCATCTTTGTTGACGTCGATGCGAGCCGGACCATGGAGTTCGTCAAACGGCTCAAGGTTTCGCGGGACTTCGAGGGAATCAAGGTATCCCCGCTGCTTATTTTGGCCAAGGCAGTCATTTGGGCGGCCGCGCGGAACCCCAGTGTCAACGCCACGTGGGTGGAGAACGCTGATGGCAACGGCGGTGCGGAGATCCAGATCAAGCACTTCATGAACCTGGGCATTGCAGCTGCAACACCGCGTGGCTTGATGGTGCCCAATATCAAAGACGCACAGGACCTCTCCCTCAAGGAGCTGGCCCTCGCCCTGAACGATCTCGCCACCAAGGCCCGGGCGGGCAAGACGCAGCCCGCCGAGATGCAGGGCGGCAGCCTGACCATCACCAACATCGGTGCGCTTGGCATTGATACGGGTACGCCCATCATCAACCCGGGCGAGGTTGCCATCATTGCGTTTGGAACCATCAAGCAGAAGCCGTGGGTTTTGGACGGGGAAGTGATTCCGCGGTGGATCACCACGCTGGGTGGCTCCTTTGACCACCGGGTGGTGGACGGCGACCTCTCGGCCCGCTTCATGGCCGATGTGGCTGCCATCCTTGAAGAACCGGCCCTATTGCTTGACTGATCGGGGTTGCTTGACTGATCGGGGTTGCTTGACTGATCGGGGTTGCTTTGACTGATCGCCCGGCCGCAAACACGGCGGCTTCAGGGTCGAACACCGCTGTGGCTTCTGGCAACTCTGGTCATGTGCCTGTCCGGTTGCTGTCAGGACCCTGGCGCGTTGTTGCCCGGGTCCTGACGGAAGCCTTCCAGCCGCCCATCGTAGTGACGGCTCTCCTGTTGATCAGTCCGGCTATCGAACCCGGCTTTCCCGAGACCATGGGTTTTGGGCTGCTGGGAGCTCTCTTCGTCTGTGTCCTGCCGTTGGCGTACGTGCTGGTGATGGTCAGGCTGGGCAGAATCACCGATCATCATGTCAGCGACCGCCGGCAGCGGCCCCCGTTGCTGTTGCTTGCCTTGATTTCGGTGCTGGTGGGCGTGGGGGTGCTCCAGCTGATCGGGGGTCCGACGAGCGTTTCAGTGATGATCATTGCGCTGCTCGGAGGCATTGCCGTTCTGGCGGTGGTGAGTGCTTTTTGGAAGATGAGTGGACACGCTTCGGCCATCGCAGCCGCTGCCGTCATTACCGTTTTGATGTTTGGGCCTGCTTGGCTGCCCGTGTTGGTGATTGTTCCGGCCGTGGGGTGGTCGCGGGTGGTGCTTCGCGCCCATACGCTCGGTCAAGTCGTCGCCGGGTCTTTGTTCGGCGGTACCGTCATCGCGGGTTTGTGGTGGCTCCTGCGGGAGTGGATGCTCTGAGGCCAGGCCAGCACCTGCTGTAAGGGCGGCCCCGCTTTAGAACGCGGGGTAGTTGACCAGCAATGCCTGAAGTTCCGTGGTGGACATGTGGTTTGCCATCTCCACGCTGATGCCCATAGCCATGGCTGCGAAGGTGATCATTGCGACGCAGGCAAGGGAGAGGAACCGCCAGTCCTTGCGCATGATGCTGGTGAGAGTTTCCGGCATGTTCAGGCTGGGGGAAATCATGTTGGGGGCGCTGTCCCAGGAGCCGTCGTCGAGCATCGCGATGATGCGGTCATTCGCGCGGTCAAAACGCATCGTGCTGATGCTGTTGCCGTGGCGGGCAAGCAGGATGTCGTGTCCAACGCGCTGGCGCGGCTGCAAAGTAAGCAAGTGAAGTCCCCTGAAGTCAGTTGATGGAGGATGGCTCACGCCATTGGGGGCATCTCAATTTTATAACGATGACTTCGGGGGACAGGCCAAAATCACGCCAAAAGCCGGGTGAGGCTCCCCACCCGGCGGCGTGATTCAGGTCGCTTACGGTTGGCCGGTCTTGGCGATGTAGACATCGCAGGGGGCATTGTGGGCCACCGTGTTGGCTACGCTGCCAAGGACACGACCAAGGCCTTGCATGCGCCGGTTGCCCACCACGATCAACCGCGCTTCGAGCATTTCTGCTTCTTTGACCAAGGCTTCGCCGGGCTTGCCGCGGGCAGCCGAGTACGTTACCTCGAGGCGCTCATCAGCCAGGCGCTCCGCCACTGTGCGGGCGACGGCTTCGGCTTCCGCAGCGTCTGACACGATCCATTTATCGGTCCCGATCTCAACTACCTCGGTCTTGTTGCTATCAAATGCGCTCACCACGCGAAGACTGGCGCCAATCCCGATGGCCAGTTGCTGGGCAGCCTTGGCCGCCCTCATCGCCGTCTCGCTACCGTCTACTCCTACAATGACAACCCCGGTCATAGTGCTGCTCCTTCAGTGGTGGCTTTGATGGCCTCTGCGAGAACAGGGGCCAGACGACGTACGCCTTCGGCAATCGTATCCGGCGGTACAGCACTGAACGCCAGACGAAGCTTGTTGGACGGGCCATCTGCCGGCGAGAACGCTGCGCCGGGTATGAAGACAACCCCCGCATCGATGGCCTTCTTCAACAAAGGGTAGGTGTCCACGTTTTGGGGCAACGTGACCCAGACGAAGAATCCACCATCGGGACGTGTCCACGAGAGCCCCGCTGGCATGTATTCGTCCAGGGCGCTGAGAAGGGCTTTGCAGCGTTCCGCATACAGGCCGCGGTAGGTTTCGATTTGCCCCCGCCAGTCGTAGTCACGCAAATATGCGGAGACAAGCATTTGGTTCAGGGGCGGCGGGCAAAGCGTGACTGCTTCGGAGGCCAGGTAGAACCGACGCTGCAGGTGTGCGGGCACCAAGGCCCAGCCAATGCGGAGACCCGGCGCGAAGATCTTGGAGAAGGACCCCAGATAGATGACGTCATCGGGATTTGCAGCCCGCATCGGTGCGATCGGGTGGCCGTCAAACCGCAGCAGGCCGTAGGGGTTGTCCTCCAGCACGATGATATTCGCCTTGCGGCATATATCTACGATCCTCTGCCTGCGCGACTCTGCCAGGGTGATGCCCGAGGGATTGTTGAAGTTGGGGATCGTATAGAGGAACTTGATGCTCTTGCCTTCTGCCTGGAGCGCGGCGATCCTGGCCTCAAGCAACTCAGGTACCAACCCGTCGTCGTCCATTTCGACTGGCTCCACCTGCACCTGGTAGGCCTCGAACGTATTCAGGGCCCCGACGTAAGTGGGGTTTTCGACGAGGACCACGTCGCCGGGATTGCAGAAGACCTTGGTCGCCACATCCTGCGCTGACTGGGAACCTGCTGTAATCACGATGTTTTCAGGCTGGGCGTCCATGATGCCTTCTGCGGCCATGATCGCGCAGACTTGCTGGCGCAGTTCAGCTGTCCCTTGGCCACCGCCGTATTGCAGGGCGGTCATCCCGTCTTCGGCGATGATCCTGGCGGCGGTCTGGCCAAGCTTTTCCAGCGGCAGCGACTGCAGGTATGGGTTGCCGCCTGCGAGCGAGACAAGGCCGGGCCGCATGGAGATATCGAAGACGTCGCGGACAGCGGACTGCTTGATGTTGGCGGCCCGCGCGGAGAACAGTTCCTCGTGCGGGTGGGCGGCGGCCGTGGCGGCCCCGCTCAATGGCGTCGATGGCTTCAGCGGGCAGCTTGGTGCCGGCATCCAATGTTTCGTGGGTCACAGTGACAGGATACTCCTGAAGGTTGCTAATGAGGCAACATATGTTTTCAAGAACGCGCCGGTTTGCCTGGTTTCCTTTACGCCGGGAACGGTAGGGGCTGGAATGTAGCTATGACACTGCACCGGGGATCCGTGACCAAAGCCGAACTCTTCCACAAGCTTCACGACGCCGGACCCATGCCGCTGGTCCTGGTGAACGTTTGGGACGCGGCTTCCGCCCGCGTGGTGCAGGAGGCTGGTGCGACGGCGATAGCTACCTCAAGCTCGGCAGTTTCCTGGAGCCTGGGCTTCCGGGACGGGGACCACGTGCCTTGGGGACTGGCGATGGCGGCGCTTGGGCGGGTGGTAGGGGCAACCAAACTGCCGGTAACTGCCGACATCGAAACTGGATACGGGCGCACGGACGATGAACTTCGGGCCACCGTGCACGGAGTGCTGGATGCCGGTGCGATCGGCATCAACATCGAGGACTCGGCTGCGGAGCCACTGACGGACATCAAAGAACAATCGCGGCGTATCGCCTTGATCCGTGCCGTGGCGGACGAGCGTGGAATCCCGTTGTTCATCAATGCCCGAACCGACACATACCTCTCCGGACAATATTCGGACAACGCTTACGACGAGACCTTGCGCCGTGCTGAGTCCTACCTCACGGCGGGTGCGGACGGCATCTTCGTTCCCGGGGTCGTGGACCTTCACGTCCTGCACGAACTCTCCAGCAAGATCCCCGCGCCCCTTAATGCCCTTGCGGGAGTAGGTGCGCCTTCGCCACTCGAACTTCACGACGCCGGCATACGGCGCGTCAGCATCGGCGGCAATACGGCTAAAGCTGCCTACGCAAAAGTCGCACGGGTGGCGAAGGAAATTCTGGGCGACGGTAACTGGGCAGGATTGGCAGGCACCCGCAGCCACGACGAGATGGATGCGCTCTTCGCCCAAGGGCCCAAATACAGGCCGTAAGCAGCGCGGTTTGGGCAGATGAAAGCGCACGACGTCGGAACCCGGCTTTAATGTCTGACCCCGCCATTAGCTTGGAATCAGTAGCAAAGACCGCAGGCAGGGGAGGGCGGATGGCAAGACGCAGTGTGCAGTTCTGGCGCATTGACCAACTGAATGGCGAGGATCTGCGCGCTCCGTTTCCGGCGCGCCGCGTTGCGGAGGTACTCAAGAAGGCCCAGGAAGCTGGGACGGACCGGCATTTCATCGGCATGGACGGCACGGTGTTGGTTGCCCAGACCGCATCTTTCTCACCGCATCCGGTAATCCTCCTGGATCGGGTCCGCGATACGAACCTGCCCAGCGTTGGGGATGCGCTTGGACGCCGCAAGCCCCTCCCCTTGGAGCCGGGTGACCATCTTCTGGAAACCACCTACTTTGCCTTCCTGAAGCGGAACGTCATCGCCGTGTTGACCAGTGGCAACGGCCCCCGGGCTTCCAGGATGGGGGAGTACCTCGAAGGCATGCTGGGGCTTGAACCCGGACTGGTCCCGGTGGTCCGTGAGGATATTGAGGAGATCCTTACCAGGCTTGAGGTGAGTCGCTTCGAGTTCGCGCTTCCTGCTGAACGCCTCTCCGGAAAGTTGATGGAGGGTGAATGGGCTGACGTTCTGGAGAGTGCCTCGCGCCTGATGACTGAGGGAACCTTCCGGATTTCCCTCACTGTGGGCCGTTCGGGAGGGGCCGGGGACAAGCAACGGATCCGGGAACGCATCCAGCAGCTCATTGACCTCTTCCGCAGGGCGGGATCCGTAGAGCACTTCGACTACGTCGTGGCCGAGGGCAAGGACTCCCTGACCGGTGACCGCGAGGTGGTTGACCTGCTGAAAGAGCGTTTCATCTCCCACGTCGAAGTGGACCCCGATGTGTTCAACGATCCCCGGAAGTCCGCTGCCGAGGCAGTCGCAATCCTGAACAAACAGGCCAGGGATAACGAAGCATTCTTCGCCCTCACGCTGCCGGAAATCAGAGGCTCAGCAGACTCGGTCCCTGTGCCGGACATCGTCGCAGGTGGAATGGCGGCAGTGCGGGAAGCTCTGGCAGCGTCCACAAAGGAGGAAGCCGCCAAGGCAAAGCCCGGGGATGTTAAACCAGCGGGGGGATCAGAAGGCAGCGCGGATCATGAGCTTGTACGAGGTTGACGTAGAGCACGCCGGGCGCCGCCGGACGGTGTGGAGGTGGTTTCTGCTCCATCCGCCGGCAGACTATGCGTGGGCGGTAGTGGCTGTGCTGATGGGGCTTGGCTTGGCCCGGCTTTTGGAGCAGCCCTTGATGCTGGAGGGCGTCGATCCAGGTGCCCGTCGAACCCTGTTCCAAACCCTCGCTACGTTGGCTGGTGCTACCGCTGGCCTCACGCTCACCAGCGTCTCCATGCTGATCAACGTGCTCGGCAAAAAGGCGGCGCCCGGGCAGCGTGAGCTTCCCCTGGAGAAGCTCACCGCCTTGCATCGTCGCCAAATCGGAGAAGTGTTCCTGTTCGCCATCCCGGGGCTTGGCCTGCTGGTGGTGGCTGCCCTCGTCACCGTGGTGCTGGAGGGCGATGGGCCCAGGGGCCTCTGGATCCCGGAGGCGGTTGTCTTCGTTCTCGCCTTCGCGTCCGTGCTTGCGCTGCTCCGCGTGGCGTGGGCGCTCCGGCGGGTGCTGGCCATCGCAACGGCTTGAGAGGCTGCGGCCCCAGGCCTTAACAAATCCGGACGGTCCGCGCGCACAAAGCGCACTAACCCCACTGACTGCAGTAACCGCACTAACGCAGGCTCAGCGCCTCAGCCAAAGTCTTGCCATTGATGTAGATTTCGGCCCGGGATGCTCCGCTGGCGGAGACGATGGTGTGGGTCAACTGGGCTTCAATGCGCGGGATGTCGCAGACTCCTCCGGGGCGCAACGTTCCACTCAAATTCACCACCACGGTTGCTCCGCTGACGTATCCCGACGCGAAGTGCAAGGAGGAATTAGCCAGCGAATCGTAGAGGCCCGCCCCAGTGTCCAGGGGCATGCCGGCTTCCAGCAGGCGGCTCAGGGCCAGCGTCAAAGGGTCGCCGGGCGCCAGGGCGCCCCGGACAGGCACCAGACTGTCGTTGCATCCGAAGCGGACACCTCTTGAGCCCCCGTCGTCAACGGCAACGTAGTAGACAGCCGGCCCCAAATTCAGGTCCTGGGGTACGGTCGCAGCCCGGGCGACGGGAGCAACAGCCGTCGGTGAAGGGCTCGGCGTAGCGACGGGTACAGGCTCGACGGCGTCACCTTGCTTGGGCGTTTCGGTCGCCCCAATGCCAGGGGTACCCGTGCCGGAATTGCCGGAACTGCCGGAACTGCCCCCGCCCCCAGGGCCCGAAGTGCTGGAAGGTTCGGCTGTCGAATCACGGTCCGCAGTGCCCCCGGTCGTCGTGGACGGCAGAGACGGAGCGCCGGAGGCCCCATCCGCGGCAGCATTGCCATCACGCGCCGGACTCGAGGGGCCCGCCACGGGAACAGGCGAACCAGCCTCGGGCGATGGCAAACGACCCGGGTCCGAAGTGCAGCCGGCCAGCAGCAGACCCAGCACGAGGCAGGCAGCCGGGATCGCCGTCGTACTTGTTGGCCTCCGCCCGGCACGCATGACAGCCCCACGCTCCTGTCCGTCCACCTGTAGTTCAACGTTAGGCCCGTGTGACTTGGAGCAAAATGCCGCTACGGTGACGGTTCGGACAAGAGTTGATCACGCTGCGTCCCGTAGACACGGAAAACGCAAATGCCCCCGCTCCGTCCTGCAAATTCGCAGGCACGGAGCGGGGGCAAGGAAAGCGGTAAGGCTAGGCTGCGGCTTCTTCTTCCTGAACGGCAGTCAGGGGCTCGAAGATAGCCTTGATCTGCTCGACAACCTCGGCGTCGTCCTTCGGGTGGAGTTCAGCGAAGCGGATCATGGAACCCGGGACGGCCAGCTTGACGTCGTCAAGGACCTTGGCGCCGGCGATCCCGACAGCCTTGCGGGCCTCGTCCTGTGCCCAGACTCCGCCGAACTGGCCGAAAGCGGTTCCGACGACGGCGGTCGGCTTGCCGCTGAGTGCGCCGGCGCCGTAGGGGCGGGACAGCCAGTCAATGGCGTTCTTCAGCGATGCGGGCATGGTGCCGTTGTGCTCGGGGGTGACGAGGAGAAGGGTGTCGGCGTTTGCTGCAGCGGCGCGCAGGGCCGCAGCTTCGGCGGGAACCTGGCCTTCGACGTCGATGTCCTCGTTGTAGAACGGGATGGTGCCCAGGGAATCGTGGATCTGGACTTCGACGTTCTCCGGTGCGTTCAGCTGGATGGCTTCGGCGAGCTTCTTGTTGTGGGAATCAGCGCGGAGGCTGCCGACGAGGGTAAGAACGGTGCTCTTTGACATGGTGTCTCCTTTGTAAGTGTTGGGACCTTCACTGATACTAAACGGACTGCGGTCCGGTTTCTATTCCCGGGTCTAGAATGTTTCTTGTGAGCTCGATCCCAATCCAGCCGGACGTGCCCCTTGGTCCGCCGCATGAGCGCAGCGATGCCGCCCGGAATCGCGAGCGGTTGCTCTGCGCTGCCCGCGAGCTGGTTGACGAGTTCGGAGTAGAAGCGCTCACCATGGACGCGCTCGCCTGCAAGGCCAAAGTAGGCAAGGGGACCGTGTTCCGCCGCTTTGGTAGCCGGGCCGGCCTGATGATGACCCTTCTGAGTGACTCTGAATCTGAATTCCAGCGCGGCTTCATGTTTGGTCCGCCACCACTGGGCCCGGGCGCGACGCCGAGCGAGCGCCTGGTGGCCTTCGGTGAGGGCCGTATCTACTTCGTCCTGGAAAACGGGGAGCTCCTCAAAGCGGCCGCAACCAATGCCCGCAATCGCTTTGACGTGCCGGCCACCGTCCTTGCCCACCGACATGTAGAGGTCCTGCTGCGGGAGGCCGGCATCACGGATCCGTGGGTCATGGCAATGTCGCTGCTTTCCGCGCTGGATCCGGAACGAATCGTCAACGACGTGAGGGTTCACGGCATCTCGCCGAAGAGGCTCACGGACTCCTGGCGCGAACTCGTCACGCGCCTCATGCGATCTTCCTAGCCCACCTACGAGAGTAGGCCGTAAGCGCCACAGTGCCGCGGACGTTGGGATCGTGACGCGAATACAGATAACAATCTGGCTGCAGGCTTGAAACGGGGCCTCTTTGAGCGAAACGTGAAGCAGTTATTGTGGTAGTTTCCTCTTGAATGTGACCCATGCCATAAAAGGGCGGTGTTCACGTGGAGGGGTCTGGGGGGCCATCACCCTTCATGCCAATTCGTAGCTGACGCCGGCCACAGCCGGGAACCGCGGAAGGACGAGCATTGAGCTTTGCCACGATCCAGGGCAGCCGCCCGACATGCTGAAATATCTGACGAAGCGGTCGGGCATCTACCTGATCATGATCTTCCTGACCACGAGCGCGGGCTATTTCCTGGCAGTATCAACGCTCAAACCGGCGGTCCTGGAACAGGAGAAGATCCCGCGGCCAACCCCGGAACAGGTGGCAGCCTCCTTCCGTGGCCTTGGACTGGACCCTGACGCCAGTCCCTGGGAACGCTATATTGGCTGGCTCGGCGGCATCATTACCCGCTGGGACTGGGGCCGCAGCCCAAACGGGGCATTCGTCAACGCCGAATTCGCTGACCGGGTACTTGTTTCCACAAGGCTGTTTATCGCCTCCATCATCCTGACGCTGATCATCGGCGTCGCGCTCGGCGTTTATTCAGCAGCGCGGCAGTACAAGTACCAGGACCGCGTCATCACGTCCTACAGCTACCTGGTGCACATCCTTCCCGCGCCGATCGCCTACTTCCTGGTGCAGTTGGGGGCCATCAGCGTCAACGAAACCGTAGGCCAGCGCATCTTTTTCGTCACCGGCATTTCGACGCCGGGGATCGAGCCGGGTTGGCCGGCTTTCGTTGACCTCGTGGCCCACTACGCCGTGCCCACCTTTGCGATGACCATCTTCGGCTGGGCCGGTTACCAGATAGCCCAGCGGCAGTATCTCCTGGACAACGTGAATGCCGACTTTGTCCGCACGGCCAGGGCAAAAGGCCTCACCCGCAACCAGGCCATCAGACGGCATGCCCTGCGGGTCTCCTTCATTCCCGTGGCGCAAAGCATCGCCTTCACCATCCCCGCGATCTTTACCGGTGGCTTCTTTGCCGAGGCGATCTTCGCCTGGCCAGGCATCGGCCTGTGGAGTATCCAGGCAATCGGGCTTCAGGACGTCAACGTCGCCACGGCTACGCTGGCCTACGGCTCAGTGATCTTCGCAATCGGTGCCATCCTTGCCGATTTCGCGACGACGCTGGTCGACCCACGAGTGAGGGTCCAGTAATGACGAACATCATTGACCCCATCGCGGAAATCGACGAATCCAGGGTTGCCGACCAGGACGTCGTTATCGGCAAGACCCGCATTATCTTCCGTCGCTTCATGCGCAACCGTACCGCCGTCGCCGGTTTGTTCATCTTCCTGGCGCTGTTCCTCTTCTCCTTGTTCGGCGGGTTCCTGACGCCCTGGAATAAGGAGACGATTGATCCCCTCAACATCGGAATGGGACCATCACCGGATCACTTCCTGGGCACGTCCCAAGCAGGGATCGACCTCATGGCGCTCATCGTTGAAGGCACTCGGATCTCGATCTTCATCGGCCTGATCGTGGGAGGCGTATCTGTCCTGATTTCCGCCGTCTATGGCTGCACCATGGCGTTCTTCGGCGGCAAAGTGGACGCCGTGATGTTGTTCATCCTTGAAGCCCTCATCATGATGCCGGCCATCCTTGTGGTCGCCGTGGCCACCAGTGGAGGCGGCGGACTCAAGGACCTTCCCAGCTGGCTCCTGCTGATCATCGTGCTGCTGTTCTTCAGTTGGATGGGCACGGCCCCGCCTGGTGCGCTCATTGTCGATGTCCCTCATGCAGCGGGACTACGTCAAAGCCGCCAAGTACATGGGTGTCCCGTCCCGCAAGATCGTGTGGCGCCACCTCGTCCCGAACATCGGCTCGCTGTTGGTCCTCGATTTCACCCGCGGTATCACCGGTGCCGTGCTGGCCGAAGTGGCGTTCTCCTTCATCGGCATCGGCATCAAACTCCCCGATGTCAGCCTGGGTGTCCTCATCGGCCAGGCCACCGGCCAGGTGTCCTCGTTCCCGTGGATGTTCTGGGTTCCGCTGACCGTCATGTTCCTCCTGACCGGTTCGCTCGCGATGATGAACGATGGCCTCCGCGACGCCTTCGACCCCAGCTCCAGTTCGATCGGCCGCGCGAAGCGGACCACAGCACGAACAGTAAAGAAGACCCGCAAATGAGCACCAACATCTCCCACACGCCCGCAGAGCGGCTTCGCGACGCTGGACTCTACGCTCCCGGCGACGCCGTCCTGAGCGTCCGGGACCTCAACGTCCGCTTCAATTCCGAGAACGGCGTGGTCCACGCAGTGCGCGGCGTGGACTTCGACCTCATGCCCGGCAAGACCCTGGGCATCGTGGGCGAATCGGGGTCGGGAAAGTCCGTGACCTCCATGGCCATCATGGGACTCCTCCCCGAGACTGCGGACATCTCCGGTTCGGTGCGCTACAAGGGCAAGGAACTCCTGGGCCTCAGCGACAAAGCCATGTGCAAGCACCGCGGCAGCGACATCGCCATGGTGTTCCAGGACCCGCTATCGTCGCTGACCCCCGTTTACACCGTCGGGAACCAGATCATCGAGGCCCTGACCGTCCACAACCCCACCATGAGCAAGCAGGCCAAAGAAGCCCGCGCCGTCGAACTTTTGCGGATGGTTGGCATCCCCAGTCCCAAGGACCGGCTGAAAGCCTTCCCGCACGAATTCTCAGGGGGGATGCGCCAGCGCGTGATGATCGCCATAGCGATCGCCAACGATCCACGTGTGCTCATCGCCGATGAACCGACGACGGCGTTGGACGTCACCATCCAGGCGCAGGTGCTGGAAGTCCTGCACACCGCGCAAGAGGAGACCGGCGCCGCCGTCGTCATGATCACGCACGACCTCGGCGTTGTGGCGGGCATGGCCGACGACATCATGGTGATGTACGCAGGGAAGCCGGTGGAAACCGGGACTGTGGAGGACATCTACTACAACCCTCGGATGCCGTACACCATGGGTCTCCTCGGCGCCGTTCCCCGCGTTGACACCGCCAACAAACAGTCACTGGTTCCGATCGAAGGCACGCCGCCCAACCTGACGCTTCCCGTAACCGGCTGCTCGTTCGCGCCGCGTTGCCCGCTGGCCAGCGATGCCTGCCTGCACGGCGAGCCCGAACTCTTTTCGGTGCCGGGTTCCGAAGGCCACAGGGCAGCCTGCATCAAAACGGACCAGCTATCGGGCGACGCGGACGTCCACGAGATTTTCCAGGCGCCGCCCAAGCCCGTTTCAAAGTTCGACGGCGTGGCTCGCCTTGAGCGGGACAAGGTCCTTGAGCTGAAGGACGTGAAGAAACACTTCCCACTCCTCAAGGGCGCGCTGATCAAGCGCAGGATCGGCACGGTCAAGGCCGTTGACGGGCTGAGTTTCGACATCCGCGAAGGCGAATGCCTCTCGATCGTCGGCGAATCCGGCTGCGGCAAGACCACCACGCTCCTGGAAATCATGGAATTCCACCCGGACCAAGTGGGCGAAGTGGTCATCGGCGGCGTCAGCAATAAGGTTGCCACCGACGCCAGGACGAAGATGGCCATGCGCAAGGAAATGCAGATGGTGTTCCAGGACCCCACGGGTGCACTGGATCCACGCTTCACGGTGTACGAAGTCCTGGCCGAACCGCTGGAAAACCTGGGCATGCCCAAGGCCGCCGTCCGGAAGCGCATTATGGAACTCATGCGGCTCGTGGGCCTGCAGGCGGACCACGTCAACCGTTTCCCCAACCAGTTCTCCGGAGGCCAGCGCCAGCGCATCGGCATTGCGCGGGCGCTGGCAGTGAATCCGAAACTTGTGGTGCTGGACGAACCGGTCTCTGCGTTGGATGTCTCCGTCCAGGCCGGCGTTATCAATCTCCTGGACCAGCTACGTGCCGAACTGGGCCTGAGCTACCTGATGGTTGCCCACGATCTCTCCGTGGTCCGCCATATCTCGGATCGCGTGGCCGTGATGTACCTGGGCAAGATCGTGGAAACCGGCGACGTGGACGAAGTGTTCGACAATCCGCGGCATCCCTACACGAGAGCCCTGCTCTCTGCGATCCCGGTACCCGATCCCAATCTGGAACGCACGCGTGAACGCATCATCCTGCAGGGCGACCTTCCCAGCCCGCTTGATGCGCCAAAGGGTTGCAATTTCGCAACGCGTTGCCCGGTATTCGCCGCACTACCTGCCGCCAAGCAGGAGAAGTGCCTTACTCTGGAGCCGCCACTTGCTTCAGAAGGTCAACAGGAGTTTGCATGCTTCTTCCCGGACGGGGAAATAGATGCCGACATGCTGGTGGTGCATGCCTGACGACAAATGACTCATTGATTGAACCCTGTATTCAATTCGTAAAGATTTCCAGTCGTAAACATGAAGGGCAAACCATGAAGAAGTACACGACGATCGGCGGCGTAGCAGTTGCAGCTGCACTGATGCTGACCGCTTGCGGCGGGGGAACGCCGTCGGGTCCGGCCTCCCAGAAGGCCGAAGAAGCTGGCGGTGACATCAGCAAGCTCATTAGCGTTAATGCCAAGGAAGCCAAGGACCTGGAGCAGGGCGGCACTGTCACCCTTGCCATAGGCAGCATTGGCCCTGACTTTAACGGCTTCTCCAATGTGGGCAACAGCGCAGACAACTCTGCGCTGATGACTCCGGTTAATACGGCCTCCATCAACAGCGGCGGCATCGGTGGCTGCTGGAAGCTGGACTTCGACGGCAAAGCAGAGCCCAACAAGGACTTCTGCGAAGACGTCAAGAGCGAAGTCAAGGATGGGAAGCAGACCATCACCATCAAGGTCAATGACAAGGCGACCTGGAACGACGGAACGCCGATCGACGTCAAGACCTTTGAGAACACGTGGAAGATGCTCAAGGGCGACGATAAGTCGATCGACATCGTTTCGGCGGGCGCTTACGCTTTCGTGGACTCGGTCAAGGCCGGCGCCAACGACAAAGAAGTCATTGTCACCACCACCCAGCCCGTCTTCCCTTTGGAAGGTCTCTTCTTCGGCCTGATCCACCCGGCAATCAACACGCCTGAAATTTTCAACACGGGCTTTGCAGGCAACATGCACCCCGAGTGGATGGCCGGCCCGTTCAAGATTGAAAACTACGACACCACCGCAAAAACGGTGACCATGGTTCCGAACGACAAGTGGTGGGGCCAGAAGCCGGTCCTTGACAAGGTGGTTTGGCGCCAGATGGAGCCGAGCGCCACGATTGCCGCGTTCAAGAATGGTGAAATCGACGCAGCCAATGGCCGTACCCTGGGCCGCTACAAGCAGCTCGAAGGTACCAAGGATTCCGATATCCGCCGCGGCCAGCGCCTGTTCGCAGGTGGCCTCAACCTGAACGCCAAGCGCCCGGCCCTTACCGATGTGGCCGTACGCAAGGCAATCTTCACCGCAGTGGACCGCAAGGCCATCCGCGATGTCCGCTTCAACGGCTTGAACTGGTCCGAGGAAAGCTCGGGTTCCATGATGCTCATGCCATTCTCCGAGTACTACCAGGACAACTACCCCGTGAAGGAAACCGGCCCTGAGCAGGCCAAGAAGGTCCTGACCGATGCCGGCTACGCCCCGAATGACAAGGGCATCATGGCGAAGGACGGTGTTCCTGTTTCCTTCAAGATCACCAACTTCGGAGACGACCCCACCACGGCGGCAACGTCGCAGACCCTGCAGAACCAGCTCAAGGCAGCGGGCATGGATGTTTCCATCGATCAGCGCGGAGACGCCGACTTCGGCAAGGTCATTGGTGGCCGCGAGTTCGACGTAACCATCTCCGGTTACACCGTGGGTGCAGACGCAACCGACGCCGTGAAGCAGTTCTATGACTCCACCACCAACGAGAACGGCCTGGGCGACGCTGAGCTGGATGCCGAGATCAAGCGCCTGGCAACCATCGCGGATGACAAGGAGCGCAACAAGGCGGCCATGGACGTAGAGAAGAAGCACATGGAGAAGTACTTCTCCATGGGCACCGTCCTCAACGGCCCGGAGATCCAGTTTGTACGTACGGGCCTGGCCAACTATGGACCGTCCCTGTTCAAGAGCCTGTCCAACGTTCCGGACTGGACCACTCTCGGCTGGGAAAAGGGCGCCAAGAAGTAACGCTTTGCCCTAGGACCTAAACACAACGAGGCCGGGAGCTTCCCTGAACTGTTCAGCGGTTCAGGGCGGCTCCCGGCCTTTTCCGATCGTTCTCTCACGTCCTGCGGCCTTTTCCTGATCGTTCTCTCACGTCCTGCGGCCTTTTCCCGATCGTTCTCTCACGTCCTGCGGCCTTTTCCCGATCGTTCTCTCACGTCCTGCGGTCTTTTCCCGATCGTTCTCTCACGTCCTGACCTTCCGCAGTGCGCACCGCCGGGAGGTTTACTGAATTAGCCTTGGGGCATGACTTCCAGGCCGATTCGCACCGCCATCGCAGGTTTTGGGCTATCAGGCAGCGTGTTCCATGCGCCCTTCATTGCAAGCAACAGTTCGTATGAGCTTGCCGTCATTGCAACATCCGACGCCCAAAGACAGGCCAGAGCCGCTGAACGATACCCACAGGCAAAGGTAGTCAGCACGCCGCAGGACATCCTGGCGCTAGCCGGCGAACTGGATCTCGTCGTCCTTGGGACACCGCCCGCCACGCACTATCCGCTGGCGAAAGCCGCGCTGGAAGCCGGGCTCGACGTCGTCGTCGATAAGCCGTTTGTCGTCCACAGTGCCCAAGGTGAGGAGCTGATCCAACTCGCCGCGCAAGCGGGCCGCGTCCTCACCGTCTACCAGAACCGCCGCTGGGACGGAGACGCGCTCACCCTGAAGAAACTGCTCGACGCCGGGACGTTGGGTGCGGTGACCAGGTTTGAAGCGGGGATGGAGCGCTGGGCGCCGGAGATCGCCAAAGCGTGGAAGGCAAGCGCTACTGCCGAGGACGGCGGTGGGGTCCTGTTCGACCTCGGTGCACACGTGCTGGACCTGGCCCTCCAATTCTTCGGACCCGCGCACGTCACCTATGCCGAGATCACAGCCCGACGGCCGCAGGAGAAGGCCGACGACGACGTCTTCATCGCGCTCCGGCACCAATCCGGCGTCGTCAGCCACGTGACCCTGAACCTCAACAGCCACCTCCACGGCCCCCGCTTCCGCGTGCTGGGCACGAAGGGCGGCTTTGTTAAGTTCGGCACCGATCCGCAGGAGCCCTTTATTCTGGGCGGTGGACTGCCGACGGCCGCGGAGTACGGCGTCGAACCTGCCGAAAACTACGGGACCCTTGAGTCGGACGGCCAGCGCCGAACCGTCGCCACCGAGCGCGGGGCCTACCAGGAGTTCTATCGCCTCCTCGCCGAAAAGATCGACGACGGCGGTGCGGCCTCCGCGCTTCCCTCACCTGTGGATCCGGCCGACTCAGTTGCGGTGCTGAAGCTGATCGAACAGGCCCGGGCATTGGCTTCCTAAGTGTGGATTTGTTCAGGCAGGTCCTGCCCGGAAACATTTTTTTGAGGAAGGCGTAACCTCAGCGGTGCCCGGAACGATGTAGAGGGAGTGCGGGCCACGTCCGCACGTTGATCATCCGGCAGCGACCCAAACGCTGCCGGGGCAATCCCCACATCGTTTGTCGGAGGCTTTTATGTCCTTGTTCACTGTCCTTGCCACTAGCAAAGTCGCCGCCGGCGTCCTGGCTGCCGGAGCTGTAGCTGCCGGCGGAACCGGTGTCGCTGCCTTCAACGGCGCTCTTCCCACCGAAATCCAGCAGAGCGCCCACGACCTCGTCGGTGCTCCTGCTCCGCTGGCCACGAAGGCGGCTCACGCGGCTGAAGCCGGCCAGGCCAAGGCGACTGACGCAGTCGAGACCGCACAGGCGAAGGCAACCGACGCTGCCAAGGCTGGCGAAGAGAAGGCAACGGACGCTGTTGACGCTGCGAAGTCCAAGGCCGAAGACGCCGTCGCCGCAACGCCTGAAGCTTTCGGTCTCTGCACTGCCTTCATCAACGGTGGCCTCAAGGCTGACACCAAGGTCCCCGGTTTCAAGTCCCTGGTTGTTGCCGCAGGCGGCGAAGCCAACGTTGAAGCCCACTGCCAGGCAGTAGTCGACGCCGGCAAGGCTGCCGGTCTGAAGGCTGACGGATCCGCAAACGCTGACGCTTCCGTTGCAGCCAAGGTGCCGGCAGTTCCTGCTGTCCCGGCTGTTCCGGGAACGGACGGTGCCCCGGCTGTCCCCGCTGTCCCTGCAACACCGGCCGCTCCCGCGCTGCCGACGCAGGTGCCCACCGAGGTTCCTACCGCTCCCGGTGCAGGCCTCGATTCGGTCCGCTAAGCGCTCAGCGGTTACGGTTTAAGGGTGGGGCTCCTTCGTCTGGTACGGGGAGCCCCACCACTTTACGGACGGTGGAGTACGTAACAGACGGCAGTGGCAACGGATGTCCTGACCCCGGAAAGAACCGGGGAGGGTGCTCCAGAGAGGCCGCTGCGCTGCGCGGGATGGAGGCATCCACGGGTGCTAAACCCATTAGCTGATGAATATGTGCAGACGGACGATGACGATCCCGCTCTGCTCTTCACCGATGCCTACAACCAGTTCTCCGGCCCGGTTTTCGGCTACCTCCGCGCCCGCGGTGTGGACGATCCCGAGGCCGTGACGCAGGACGTCTTCCTCGCCCTGTATCCGAAGCTGCCGGATCTGCAGGGTGGCCTCCAAGGGGCCAGGACCCTGCTGTTCTCCATCGCCCACGCGCGCATGGTGGACCATTACCGCAAGCGTGAACGGACTCCGGATTCAGCTCCGTATGATGCTGAGCTCGATGCGCGGCAGGCGCCCTCGGCAGAGGACCAGGCATTTGGCCGCGGCAGCCTGGGCGTCACGGAACTTCTGGAGGACCTCGCCGCAGATCATCGCGAAGTCCTGGCATTGAGGGTGGTGGCTGACCTCTCCGTGGAAGAAACGGCGGCCATTATGGGCAAATCCCAAGGGGCAATAAAACAACTGCAGCGCAGGGCATTGAGTGCACTGAGGAAAAGTGCACTACGAAGGAATGGCACACCATGAGTGAACACATCACCCCGGCCGGACGACGGACCGGTGGCGCCGGCGGTTATACAGGCGAGCAGGCCATTGACCGTCTGTTGGCCGATTCCGGATTCGACGACGCCCGCGACATCCGTGCCGAACTTCTTGAACTGCGCTCCCTCGCCAGCACCGCTCCGCCGCCCTCTGCGGCCGTCCGCGCGTTGATGATCGGTGACCGGGCGGCTGGCGGCACAGGCACGACGGCGGAGGTCGCCTCCGCCACGGCGGGTGCACCGACGGCGGTACTTACGTCCGTCGAAGGATCCACTGACTTAACTTCCCTTGACGAACTCGCGGCCCGTCGTCGTCGTAAGCGCCGCACTGCGATCGCCGGGCTTGCTGTGGCAGTGTCATTGGCAGGCGGTGCTACGGCCGCGGCTGCTTCCGAGGGTGGCATCCCGGGTGCTTTCCAACATCTGGGCTCGACAATCGGCTCAGTAGTTTCGCAGCTCACGCCGGGATCAGGCAATGGATCGGGGCATAATCCTGGTTCCCCCTCCGAGCAGGAGCGTGGCCGCACTGTGACTCCGGCAACCCCATACCCATCCGGCCGCAACCCCGGCGGCAATGGCACCTCGGGAAATGGCGCCAACCCGGGCCAGGAGCCTCAAGGGGGCACCGATGGCGGGTCCGGACATTCCAATTCACCCAAGGCTCCCAACGGGGGGACGCCCGAAATACCCAGGATTCCCGGGAATGGTCAGCCCGGCAACATCAGCATCCCGACTCCCGCAGCACCAATCACGCCGCCGGGCATCGAGGCCCCCAACGTAACCCCGCCGACCCTTCGGCAATCGGATATCCCTGTGCCGGTTCCCACTCACGTGGTCCCGGAGGAACCAGTCACCCCCGGCAACGGCTAGAGCACGGGTTTGCTGCCCAGCAATTTTCTGCCCGGCACGTGCAAAGCCCGCTGTCCCGTTGCTGGACAGCAACGGGACAGCGGGCCGGCGACTTGTCACCGCCGCAAGGGCAAAGCCTAGGCGGTAACCACGCTGTGCCAGTCGGCAACGAGGGGCAGGTTGTGCGCCTCGGAAACCGAGTGGTGTGCCACGTGGCCTGCGGCGATGTTGAGGCCGGCGGCCAAGGCGGGGTCGCGGTCGAATGCGGCCTTGACGCCCAGGTTGGCCAGTGCCACGGCGTAGCGCAGGGTGACGTTGGTCAGTGCGTACGTGGACGTGTTCGGAACAGCGCCAGGCATGTTGGCAACGCAGTAGAAGATCGAGTTGTGGACCTTGTACGTCGGTTCCTGGTGGGTGGTGGGGTGTGTGTCCTCGAAGCAACCGCCCTGGTCCACGGCGATGTCCACCAGCACGGAGCCCGGCTTCATCCGGGACACGAGTTCGTTGGTGACCAGCTTGGGAGCCTTGGCGCCCGGGATCAGGACGGAGCCGATCACGAGATCTGCGTCGACAACTGACTTCTCGATCTCGTAGGCGTTGGATGCCACGGTCTTCAAGCGGCCCTGGTAAAGGGCATCGAGTTCCCGCAGGCGGTTGATGTTGATGTCCATGATGGTGACATCAGCACCGAGGCCCAGCGCCATGGCGGCAGCGTTGGTTCCGGCAACACCGGCACCGAGGACAACAACCTTGGCCGGACGGACGCCCGGTACGCCGCCAAGGAGGATTCCCTTGCCGCCAGCCGGTGCCATCAGCGAGGAAGCGCCGACCACCACGGACAGGCGGCCTGCGACCTCCGACATCGGGGCGAGCAGCGGAAGGGTGCGGCCTTCCTGGACCGTTTCGTAGGCGATGGCCGTGACGCCGGAGTTGATGAGCTCGGCAGTGAGTTCGGGCTCGGCGGCGAGGTGCAGGTAGGTGAAGAGGATGAGGCCCTTGCGGAAGCGGTGGTACTCGGCCTTGATGGGTTCCTTGACCTTCATGACCATGTCGGCACGGCCCCAGACGTCGTCCGCGTCGGCAACGATTTCAGCGCCCGCGATCGAGTATTCCTCGTCCGTGATGCCAGAGCCCAGGCCCGCACCCCGCTCAACCAGAACGGTGTGTCCGTGAGTGCGGAACTCGTGGACACCTGCGGCCGTGATGGCTACGCGGAACTCGTTGTTCTTGATTTCTTTGGGGACGCCGATGATCATTTGCTGGCTCCATCGTTTGCGGCTTTTTCGGCCGGATATTTGCTGTGGGCTGTGATTCCAGAATAAATCCGGCTGTGAGGCAGGCGACATGGATCTTGGAGCCCGTCTGAATGGAAACCGCGGAAATTCAAGGAACTTTTGTTATGCGCCTCGACATTTGTCGAGGTCTGGGGCGTCAGGTGTCGCCTGATGTTGGTACGCTTTCTGGATGCAGCAGGACGTCGAGGAGATCGTTGAACGCGTGGCGCTCAAGCTTGGCAGGGGGCTGTCCCTGGAGGACCTCGACGGCGTCCTCCTCGCCTACAGTTCCAACCAATCGCACGCCGACCGCGTGAGGGTGAACTTCCTCCTGAGCAAACGCGTGCCCAGCGATGTCAGTGCCTGGCAGCTCTCCCACGGCATCGCGACGGCGGTGCGCCCGGTTGTTGTTCCGTCGAACGACGAGCTGGGCATGCTCGGCCGCGTTTGCGTCCCGCTGCTGGTGCGCGGTTTCCGGGTGGGCTACTTGTGGGTCCAGCAGGACCTTGAGGAGCAAACCGCGACGGCGATACTCGCCGAACTGCCCGGCGTACGTGACGAACTGGACCTGTTGGCTGCTTTGTTGCTCGACTCAAACACCGCGGAATCGGAGTTCAGAAGGAGGCGGGAGCAGGAGTTTCTAGCGGCCTGCACTGGCGAATCGAATGCAGTGGCAGCGGTGGCCGGTTGGAAGGAGATCCAAGGCCGCGGTCCTTGGCAACTGGTGACCATCCTGGACGCGGATGGCGGCGGAACCGACGTCGACCCCATTGCCGCAACGCTAACGCACCGAACAGCAGCGTTGCAGTCCACCATTGGTGTCAACGCCGCGCTGTTCAGCGCCGGGACGGAGACCCATTCCGTTGTCCTGTTCCGCGAATCCGGTGGCCGGGCTGATCACGCCCAGGTTCTGGTGCACTATCAATTGGAGCTTGCAAAGCGGGCCGGCCGCAAAGTGGACCGGGTGATCCTGGGCATCAGTGAGCCGTTCCAGGTTATCCGGCAACTGGCGGGCGCCTACAGGCAATCGAAAGTGGCAGCCCAGGCCGCAGCCGTGGATCCGCCCCTGGGGGAATTGGTGGAGAGCCGGGCGGTGGGCGTGTATCAACTCTTCGATCGTCTTCAGGCGCCGGGCGGTTGGGATGACACGGGCTCCGTTCATTTCCGGACGTTGGAGGACCAGGACAAGAACGGCGAACTCCTGCCCGTGCTGGAACTGCTCTATGACAACGACAGCTCAGTGCAGGACGTCGCAGCGAAACTTCATCTGCACAGGAGCAGCATCTACAACCGCCTTGGCCGGATCCGCCAACTCATCGGAGCTGATCCGTTGAGCGGGGCCATCAGGCTCGAGTTGCACGCTGCACTGAAGGCACAGCGCTGGGCTTCGCGGCCCCGGATCTAGCGAATATCAGGGGTTTCGGGCCGCCAAGTGTTTTGGGCCGCGGAGTGTTGTAGAACGTGTGCTGCGGAACGTGTGCTGCGGAACGGCCGGAATTGGACAGTCCTCCAGGCGTCGCTTACGCTGAGAAAACGGTTTCTGACCAATTCTTAGGAGCACTGTGGGCGGCGTTGTGTCGGGGATCCTCATCGTCGCCTCGGTCATCGCGGTGGGTTACTTCGCCGCCCGCTACCAAGTGCTGGCCCCGGATGTACAAAGCGCACTGACCCGGACGGCTTTCTACATCACCAATCCTGCACTGCTGTTCACGGTGGTAGGTGGAAGCGACATTCGTGCCGCCCTCGGCGTCGACGCCCCTCTTGCGCTCCTGTCGGCAACCGTCATAGGCCTTCTCTATTGTTTGCTGAGCTTCGTGTTCTTCCGACGGCCGGTCGCGGAAACGGCGGTTGGTGCCATGGCAAGCAGTTATGCCAACGCGAACAACATCGGTATTCCTGTTTCCTTGTATGCAGTGGGCACGGCGCAGCACGTTGCTCCAGTCCTTCTGGTTCAACTCCTGATCATGGCGCCCTTCTACCTGAGCGTCCTGGGCGTGGCGGGCGGCACAGGAATCTCGTGGAAACGGATGCTGTTGCAGCCTTTCTCCAATCCCATGATTATCGCCTCGGGCCTGGGGGTGGTGATGGCCCTGACGGGGTGGGAGGCTCCGGAGCTCGTTCAGAGACCCATCGATATGCTGGCCGGCGCGGCCGTCCCCATGGTTCTGCTGGCTTTTGGCATGTCGCTGGCTGGCAAGGCGCCTCTCCAAAAGGGCGATGGCCGCGTGGAGACCGTAGTTGCTACCACCTTGAAGGTGGCTGGCATGCCGGTGGTGGTCTGGGCGCTGGGGCGCTTCGTGTTCGGCTTGGAGGGTCAGCACCTCTTGGCCAGCGTCATCATGGCCGCACTGCCAACCGCACAGAACGTCTTCCTTTTCGCTTCTCCCTACGGACGCGGGATGACAATGGCCCGGGATGTCATCCTCTGTACAACGGTCCTGTGCATCGGGGCGTTGGTTATGGTTGCGTGGCTGTTTGGATAGAAGCGATCGAGGCCATGAACAAGCGACACACGAAACAAAAGAGGCAGGCACCCGGGTGGAGCAGTTCAGGGTCGGGTGCCCGCCTCATCTTGTTGCCGTGATTCCGGTTGCTGTGATTCCTTAGGCCCGGCGCAACCGCTGGCAGCTCCAGCGGCCCATCCGATTGCGGAAGGTGGCAGTGCGGCTGCTGCTGCAGTACCGGCCATGCCATCCGACGTGCGCGCTGGTCCTGGGAAGCCGCGTGCTCATTTCAAGATCCCAGTGGCGCCGTCAAGTATGCCGTCCAGGTCCAGGGGTGAATCGCTGGACGGTGTGGTGGTGCTGGGACTGCCGGTCGGCTTTGGCTTTGGCGCCGGAGCCTGTGTTGGAGTAGGTGCCGGAGTGCCCGTGGGGGTCGGCGTCGTCGTGGCAGGTGGGGTGGTGACCGTGTCCGACGGAACCGGGCTCGGGGCCGGCTGGGTTGGAACAGGAGTTGTCACGCCCGGGACGGGAACAACAGCCGACGGGACTGCCGAAGGCACCCAAACAGGATCCGCGAGTGACACTTGCGGAGTCGGAAGGGACGACGACGGCGCCTGGTCGGGTGCCTCTCCTGACGACTGCGTTGCTACGGTTGCCGGTTTTCCGGCCTCGCTGGTGGCCGACGACGCGGAGGCGGTGGCGTAGGACGAGCTGGGTGCAGGGGTGGCCGAAGTTGACTGCCTGCTGTCGCTACCCGTCTTTGCGTCGCTTGCTTCCTGGGCCGGCGTTTCCTGCCCGAAGAAGGGAAGCTCGAAGGCCTGGCTCATGGTGCCAACGGTCAATACCAAGCCCAAGGCCCCAGCGACGACTGCCATGCGCTGGCCCTTTGTTTTGACCGATGCGGCCTTGGTGAGCACGGCGTGTGGTTCATGGCTGAAGGATGATCCACCCAGTGATGAAGCTCCCAGTGATGAAGCTCCGAAGGCAGGGGCGCCGCCAGCCGGGGTTTCGCCAGCACTTGCCGACTTTCGGGCCGTACCGCTCCCGGATTCCTGTGCGCGAAGGGCTTTCCGGCTTGCGAGACCAGAGGCGGCGGTCGCGGCTGCGGCAAGCTGTGCGGGGCTCTTAGCCTGAACGATCGGGATGGCAGCGGTGGCAGGTTCGGGATTCGCTGCGGGTTCGGACGCGACCGGTTCGGGCGCCTGAACGATCGGGATGGCAGCGGTGGCAGGTTCGGGATTCGCTGCGGGTTCGGGCGCGACGGGTTCGGGCGCCTGAACAGCTGGAATCGCAGCAGTTGCCGGCTCCAGAGGAGCAGGGTCCGCCGGAGCAGAGTCCGCTGTTGCAGAATCCGCTGGTGCTGTTTCTGCTGGAGCAGTTTCAGTGGGGACTGTCTCAGCAGAGATAGCTGCCTGGGCTGCCCGTTCACGCTCTGCCGCCCGAGCGGCCGCGCGCGTGGTGGGTGCCGCCGTTTGGGGATTGGAAGCAGAGGCGGGAATAGAAGCAGTGGCGGGTTCCGGCGTCGCGCCTGCTAAACCTGCTTCTGCTTCCGGCGTGCTGGTGGAGGATCCGCTGGGTTGGGGCCCCGACGGCGTCCGGTTGGCTGGGTACGCTCGCGCGCTATTTGGGCGCGGCGCGGCTGATCCATGGTTGGGGACATGGTGGTTGCCTCTCAACGCCTGCGAGGTTAGCTGTCGGGTTCGGACGAGGCCGTCCGGCCGCACATGGCGGCTTCACCCCAAGGGCCTAGGGGAAAAATCAGGCCCGGGAACTCTGGGTCCCCCGTCTCTGCCGCGGGTCTGGCGGATTCCGGTTTGCGGCAGAGCTCGGCGTCAACCCGGAAGCGGCCCAGCGGAGATGAGGGTCGCTCTTCGACGGTACATGAGCGGCATAGTAAAGTCACATTAATGTAACGGGCGGGACGCCTTCCGGCGCGAAGGTCCGTTAGGACTTAGGCTCCGGGGCCGGAGCCGGGGCTGGCAGTTCGTGCTGGATCCTTTGGACTTGGTGTGCGTAATGGGTCTCGGGTCGGAAAATTTCGTCCGCCACACCAAGCATCCCACCCGTGGCACCGCGCCGGACTTTACCCTTGCTGTTCTGGCGCAAGACCCAGAACCAAAGGGCCGCAATGAGGGCAGGTGCTGCCAGCACTGCCACTAGTACGGCCAAGATATCCATGGCCCAAGACTAGCTTCCGCCGCGGGCGGCAGGTAGAACATAGTCGTATGGACCTCCCAGTGATGCCGCCCATTTCGCCCATGCTTGCCAAGTCTGTTCCTTCGATCCCTGATGTGGGTCATTTTGAGCCAAAGTGGGACGGGTTCAGGACCATCGTTTTCAAAGATGGTGATGAGATCATCCTGGGTAGCCGAAACGAACGTCCTATGACACGGTATTTCCCTGAGCTGGTGGAAGCCCTTCGGAAGAATCTCCCGGACAAATGCGTGATCGACGGCGAGATTGTCCTCATAGCTGGGAACAGGCTCGACTTCGAGGGCCTTCAGCAGCGCATCCATCCCGCCGACAGCCGTGTGCGGATGCTGGCCGAAAGCACCCCGTCCTCCTTCATCGGATTCGACATCCTCGCGCTGGGAGACGAGAACCTTATGGACAAGCCGTTTTCCGAGCGTCGCGCCGCCTTGGAGAAGGCACTGGCCAAGGCTGAGGCGCCCGTTTACGTAACACCGGCGGTGACGGACCTTGATCAAGCACAGGAGTGGTTCGTGCAGCTCGAAGGTGCCGGGCTTGACGGCATACTTTCCAAACCGCTCGAGGGGACATACCAACCGAATAAGCGCGTCATGTTCAAAACCAAGCATGAACGGACCGCGGACTGCGTGGTGGCCGGATTCCGCTGGCATAAAACGGGAAAGGTTGTCGGGTCGATGCTGCTTGGGTTATATAACGACGCCGGTCAGCTGCAGCACGTGGGGGTGGTGGCTTCATTTCCCATGGCCAAGCGCGAAAGCCTGGTGGCTGAACTTGAGCCATACCAGACGGAGTTCAGCGAGCATCCTTGGGGTCAGTGGGCCGACCAAGGAGATGCCGCCGCTACTGGTTCCCGGATGCCGGGCGCGCAAAGCCGATGGAGCGGCGGCAAGGACTTCTCCTTTGTTCCACTTCGGCCCGAGCTCGTCATCGAGGTCGCCTATGACTACATGGAAGGCGACCGGTTCCGGCACACCACCCAGTTTCGTCGATGGCGGCCGGACCGGACTCCGGAGAGCTGCACCTATTCTCAACTGGAGGAGCCAGCTGACTATGACCTCGGGGAGATACTGAGGCTGCCGTGACCGGAGTTGCCCCCGCTAATACGTTGCTGGCCCGCTAATACGTTGCTGGGCAGCGACAGGACAGCGGCTTGGGGACGAGCTACTCTTCGTGTCCTTGGTCGCTGCTCATGCTGCCCTCCGCGGGTGGGGTTTCGCCCGGAGGTACGCCGCCTCCAGGCTCAAGTCCCGTGACGTTGCCGTCCAGGGGATCGGGGTTGGCGGAAGCTGCGGGATCGTCGTCCTCGTCCTGGCGCATGTCGGGATCCGCGTGGACATCGTCGGTGTCGCCGGCAGTGACGCCAGCGGTGTCGCCTGTCGTGTCGGCTGGCTCGGCGTCGCCGGAAACTCCGAAGGTCCGGGGATCGTCCTCAGGGTCATAGCTGGTCATGGTCACCCTTCCTAAGCAAACTTACTATTGTGCTTGCCCGGCCAGCCTAGTCTCCAGATCGCAAACCCAACAAGGGGCACCCACGCCGGGTTCCGCCGTCGTGCATCAGTGTGTGCATCAGTGCCTAACTCTGGCGGGAGGTGGCAGCGACGAAGCTCATGATGGCGTCCGCAACAGCTTTCGGCCGCATGTGCTGGGCGACGTGTCCAACTCCGGGGATTTCAACGAGGCGCCCTTGGGGCACCGCGCGGGAGAGCTTAAGCGCCCACTCCGGCCCGGCCACATGATCGCGGCTCCCTCGAAGCACCAGCACGGGAGTCCGGACTTTGGCCAACTGCTTCTCGGTCGGGTACTTCATCATTACCGGCAACTCGGTGAGGTACCAGCGGGGCCCGCATTGCAGGTAGTCCGTGATCACGATCCAGTTGGACGATGGGCTTTCGCGGAGAAGGCCATCCAGGAACAGGGCAAGCGACTGCCGCCCCACGTTCTTGTGGCGTGAGTCAACCACGGGACCCATGAGGACAAGATGCAAGGCGCGTTCAGGCGCATGGAGGGCCGCTTCAATGGCGAACTGCACGCCCATCGAGTGTCCTACCAGGATGTACGACCCGATGCCGCAGGCCCTTCAGTGCTTCTGCGATGAACGCGCCGTAGTCTTCCACGGACAGTTGCCGCCCGGGCTTGGGAGTACCCGCAAAACCGGGAAGGTCCAGCGAGTAGGTGGGCGCGCCCGCTGCCAGTACGGCGTGAAGGCGCGCAAGGTACCGGTGCGAGACGCCGATGCCGTGGATAAGGATGTAAGCGGGCTGCGCGCTCCCGTGCGTCCCCGGAGGATGCGATCCCTCCGTCCAGAGAATCCGACCACCTAGACCGCAAGCCTCGACGTCGGCAGACAGTAACGTGCTCCGCTTGCCTCGGCGCCCCGTCAAGGCCGGGCCTGTTCCAGGAATACCGGAGCCCCGGGGCCGGTTAGCTCGTCCTCAGAGACCGGCCGTCCGGAAACAGCGAGAAGCAGGGAAATGGCCGGTCCTTGTACCTCCGGGCCGTCGCCGTGCTGGAAGTCGGTGTCCGTGGCAACCAGTCGCCAGCCCGCGGCTATCTCCTTGCCGCCGCCGATCCTTGTTGTTGTCTTGACCTGGTAAGCAAGAGCCAACGCGACCTGCCCGGCCGGGTAGTTGCGTGTCATGCCAAGGGGGCGCCGGATGTCTTCGCCATGGACGAACGCTTCCACCAATCGTGTGGCAATCCCCGCCGGTGGTCCCGATGTCCGGGACACTACAGCGCGCAGCGCCGTCAGTGTGCCGCCGGGATCCTTGGCCTTCTCGCGTTCCACCCCCACGGCGTTGTCGCGGTCGAAGTCGAAGCGGGCTTCAATCATTCGCTTGAGGAAGCCCAAACGGGTGGTCTTTGCGCTGTCCACAACGTGCGCCAGTACGTCATGGATGTCCCAGCCCGGGCAAAGTGAAGGCGTCTCCCAGAGTGGCTCGGGGAGCGGTTCCAGATCCTGGATCAGCGCACGACGTTCATCGTGCACGGCGGGCCAAACGACGGAGCGGGAAGTCGAAGCCATACCGCTATTGAAACAGCCCTGGTTCGGGTTTGGGGCTGTTCGACCCGCCCGCATGCTAATCCCGGGTGGCGTCGTCCGATTCGGCGGGGTCGCCGGCGGCGCGCGAAGCGTCGGGGGAGGCGGCAGCGTCAGCCGCGTCCCGGCGTCGGGCGATCTTGGATTCTGTCCACATGGCGACCGCGACGAACGCGACGCACGCAAACATGAAGGTGGCTACGAAGTTCAATCCCATGGCCGATCCCAAGGGTGCGGCAAGGGCCATTGCGGCCACCCCGGCCACGATATGCCACCCTTTGAAATTGCCCACCAAACAAGCGTAACCCCGGGGTAATCAGGTGCTGGCCCGTTGGCTGGGATCGTTGCTTGATCCTTATCACTCCGACGCTTTTAGTCGCTGCGTGCGTCATTTCCGGCGTCATCGCGGCCGTTGTATTCGCCTTTTTCTCCCCCGGAGGTCTCGGCCTGCTTGCGCTTCTGGGTTTCAAGCCACTCCATGATCGCAGCCTGGCGGATTCGCCGGTGCGTGCCGCGGTATTCGACTGGGATTTCTCCGCGGTCGGTCATATTGCGCAGGTAGGTGTGTGAGATGCCTGCGAGCTCCGCGGCCTGGGAGGTCGTGAGCATTTCCTCCACGCTGCTGACCGTGACGGTTTCGCCGCGGCCCAGCCTCGCAAGAAGATCGACGACGGCGTCCCTCGCCTGGTCGGGGAGGCGGTGGACCGTGCCATCGACGAACACGGTGATGTCGTTGCTGTCCTGGAGGGAGCGTGCCAGGTTCCGGGCGTCGTCGGCCGGGAGGCCAGCTGTAACGCGGGGAGCTATCAATGCCATGGCAGAAGCCTAGCGCGGTGCCGGCTTTGTGGCTGCGCGGGACGAGGCTTGTGGCTGCGGGGGACGAGGGAGCTAGCCCGATTCGATGCTTCGCTGCGTGCAAGACGGTAGGAGTCGTCTTCTGCGCAGCGAGTCGTCGAATCGGGCGGTGGCGGCGCAAAAGAAACCCGTTGACAGGAAGCAGGTAACGCGCGTAACCTAAATCACACGTTCCAAGTAACGCGCGTTACCAATATCCGCATTACCAACAGGCATCAGAACCAGGACCCGGAGCATTCAATGGCGAAAAGCACCACCCCCAACAAAGCCGCGGCTGTGCGGCAGCGGGGGGTCACCATGAATGACGTCGCCAAGCACGCCGGCGTCTCCCGGACCGCAGTCTCGTTCGTGCTGAGCAACCGCGAAAATGCCAGCATCTCCGAGGAAACCCGCACCCGTATCAACGATGCCGTGCAGGCACTGGGCTACCGCCCGAACGCCGGAGCACGTGCGCTGGCATCCCAGCGCAGTGATTGGTACGGGATCGTCACCGAGATCGTGACGGCACCGTTCGCCGTCGACATCATCAAAGGAGCCCAGGACCAGGCATGGATTGATCGCCGGTTCCTGCTCATCGCGCCCTCCGACCAGGCCGATGCCGTAGGACCCAACCAGGGCTTGGAAGATGCCGCCATTGAAAAGCTGCTGGAGCAACGAGTGGAAGGACTTCTCTACGCAGCCACTTTTCACCGGGGCGTGCACGTTCCGCAGAGTGCCAACGAAGTACCAACCGTGCTGATCAACTGCTTCGACGCGGACGGAAAGCTGCCCTCGATCGTTCCTGACGAGCGTGCGGGTGGCAGGGTCGCCGTCGAGCGCTTGCTTCAAGCCGGCCACACCCGGATCGGAATCATCAACCTTGACCCGGTCATTCCCGCAGCAGTTGGGCGATTGGAAGGTGCCCGCGAAGCACTGGCCGTCGCAGGACTTGAGCTGGACCCGGAACTGGTGGTGTCCGGATACGCAACAGCCGACGGCGGCTACGACGCCGCCTGCCAAATCCTGGACCATTATCCGGAAAAGGACAGGCCAACCGCGCTGTTCTGCCTCAACGACCGCATGGCGATGGGCGCGTATGACGCCATCAAAGAACGGGGCCTGACCATCCCCGGAGACATCGCAGTGATCGGCTTCGACAACCAGGAGCTCATTGCGGCCTACCTAAGGCCAAAGCTGACCACTGTTGCCTTGCCGTTCCAAAAAATGGGAGCCCTGGGAGTCCAGACGCTCGCCGCTCTTACAGCAGGACAGCCGATCATTGCCGACCAGCAATTGGTCGACTGTCCGCTGCTAGAACGCTCTTCGGTCTGACCGCGAAATCAACCTCGAAGAGCAAACCCCTTACCCACCCCTTCACCTTGGACGATGAAGATAGGAAAGAGATAACCATCATGACACAACCCCGATTCCTGAGGTCTGCCCGCATCACGGCGGCCGGACTGGCGGTGGGCGCGATGCTGCTGACCGGCTGTGCCGCCACCGTCAACAAGACCGCCGGCACAGACGCCGCAGCAAACGCGAGCGCGTTCCTCACCATCCCGCGTGAGGACATGGGCACGTTCGTGCAGAACTTCAACCCGTTCGCGCCCACCGTCAACCCGATGGTCCAGCAATCCATCTACGAGTCCTTGCTGATCTTCAACCCGGCCAAGGGAGACACGGTGCCGTGGCTCGCGACAGAGTGGAAGGCAGCCGACGACGGCAAATCGATCACCTTCACGCTGCGTGACGGCGTGAAGTGGTCCGACGGCCAGCCCTTCGTCGCTGACGACGTCGCTTACACGTTCGGCCTTCAGAAGAAGATCAAGGGTGGCTACGAGTACCTGGACACCGTGACAGCCGAGGGAACCAACAAGGTCACGTTCAACTTCAACAAGCCGTGGTCCCCGGCCCTTTACGACGTCGGACAGCTCAGCATCCTGCCCAAGCACATTTGGTCCGCGCTGGCCGACCCGGAGAAGGACCCCAACGCCAAGCCCGTGGGCACGGGACCGTACACCGAGGTGGACAGCTTCCAGGCCCAGTCCTTCGTGCTGAAGAAGAACCCCAACTACTGGCAGCCGGAAAAGCAGAAGATCGCCGGCATCAAGATGCTCGCTTTTGCAGGGAACGACGGCGCCAACCTCGCCGCTGCGAACGGGGACGTGGACTGGGCCCCGCAGTACATCCCGAACATCGAAAAGACGTTTGTTTCCAAGGACAAGGAACACCGCCAGTACTGGTTCCCGGCAACCGGCGCCATGATCAACTGGCAGCTCAATACCACCAAGGCCCCCTTCAACGATGTTGAGGTCCGCAAGGCGCTGAGCATGGCCGTGGACCGCGACCAGGTGACCAAGATCGGCATGAGCGGCTACGCCAAGCCGGCCGACTGCACTGGCCTCTCCGGCAACTACGAAAAGTGGAAGAACTCCGAGGTCAAGGACAACTGCACCTGGACCAAGCTGGATGTGCAGAAAGCCAACGAGCTGCTGGACAAGGCCGGGTACGCCAAGGGTGCTGATGGCAAGCGCAAACTGAAGGACGGTTCGCCGTTCGAGTTCAAGATCTCCGTGGGCGCGTCTTCCTCCGACTGGCTTTCGGTAGCCAACGTGATTTCGCAGAACCTCGCCGAGGTTGGCGTCACGGCAAAGGTTGACTCCCCGGACTGGGCTGCCGTGGTTGCGGGTTACGAGACGGGCGACTTCGATTCCGGCATCGTGTGGAGCGCCAACGACCCCAGCCCGTACAAGTACTTCAACACCTCCATGGGCACGGCAACCGTGAAGCCGGTAGGAACCAAGACGTTCGACAACTACCACCGCTTCGGTGACACCAAGGCTGATGCCCTGCTGGCTGAATTTGCAGCAGAGTCCGACGAGTCCAAGCAGAAGGACATCGCCAACAAGCTCCAGGAAGAGTACAACGACGTCGCACCGCTGGTGCCGCTGTTCTCCGGCCCGGAATGGGGTGCCTTCAATGACACCCGCTTCACAGGCTGGCCCACCGAGGGCAACCCGTACGCAACCCTCTCGGTGCGGTCACCCACCACAGTCCTGGTGCTGACCACGCTGGAACCGCGTAAGTAGCCAGTTCCCCGCCGGCTCCGGCCTGCACACCGCCGTCCGGCGGCCGCCGTCCCACGGACCGGCCGCCGGGCGTGCCCCAAACTTTCCGTAATTCCCGAATGGAGGGAAACCGTGCGCTTTATCCTGCGCCGCCTGGGTTTCTACCTGATCGCCTTCTGGGCATCCATCACCCTGAATTTCCTGCTCCCGCGCTTCATGCCCGGCGACCCCGTCTCCCGCATGTTTGCCCGCTCCCAGGACAGAATGCAGCCCGAACAGATCGAGGCCCTGCGCAAGCTTCTTGGCGTGGACGATCGACCCATTTGGGAGCAATACGTCGACTACATGCACAACATCTTCACGGGCCAGATGGGCGTTTCCATCTCCCGTTTCCCAACACCGGTCACAGAGGTTATCTCTTCCCAGATCGGGTGGACCCTCCTGCTGGGCGGAACCGCCCTGGTGATTGCCGCCGTCGTGGGTAACCTGCTGGGCATCCTGGCCGCTTGGCGGCGGGGCGGCGCGATCGACTCGGCACTGCCGCCGGTGCTCGTGTTCATCGGCTCGTTCCCGTACTTCTGGCTCGCTATGGGTGCGCTGTACCTGTTTGGCGTGGTGCTGGGTTGGTTCCCGATCCGCCACGCGTTCACGGATGGTTTGGAGCCCGGGTTTACATGGGAGTTCATCGGCGACGTCGGTGCGCACCTGGTGCTGCCGGCGCTGACGATCGTGCTGGTTTCCATTGGTGGCTGGATGTTGGGCATGCGGAACACCATGATCGCCACGAACTCCGAGGATTACATCACCATGGCCGAGGCCAAGGGTCTTAGGGCCCGGGCCGCATCATGCTCCGCTACGCAGCCCGGAACGCGATGCTGCCCTCGGTCACGAGCTTCGGCATGGGACTGGGTTTCGTGGTGGGCGGTGCGCTGCTCACCGAGGTGGTGTTCGCGTACCCCGGCGTGGGCTACCAACTCCTCAACGCCGTCCAAGGCCTGGACTACCCCCTCATGCAGGGCCTGTTCCTGACCATCACCGCCGCCGTGCTGCTGGCGAACTTCCTGGTGGACATCCTCTACGTCCGCCTCGACCCGCGCGTGCGCAGCAACTAGAGGACTGATCATGACAACCGCACTTCTGAAGCAGCCAACTCCAACCCCGGCTGTCCGCAAGCCAAACCGCAGCTTCGTCCACGGGCTCCTCACCAATAAGAAAGCCATGCTGGGCATGGCCGTGATGTTCGTGTTCATCGCCCTTGCGCTGCTGGCGCCCGTGCTGTTCCCCGGCGACCCGTCGCGCATCACCGGGATGGCCTCACTGGAACCGTCTCCCGAGCATTGGCTGGGCACCACCGCCAAGGGACAGGACGTGCTCGCGCTGACCGTCCACGGCTCGCGGAGTTCCTTGTTCGTCGGGCTGACCGTAGGCTTCGCGTCCACGTTCGTCGGCATCCTCGTGGGCCTGGCCTCGGCGTACTTTGGCAAGTTCATCGACGAAGCCCTCTCCTTGGTGACCAACGTCTTCTTGCTCCTTCCCGGCCTGCCGCTCCTGGTCATCCTGGCCGCATTCCTGCCACCGGGCCTTGGCACAGTGATCCTGGTCCTTGTGGTCACGGGGTGGGCCGGTTCGGCACGTGTGCTGCGCTCGCAGGCCCTGTCCATCCGTTCCAAGGACTTCGTGGCCGCTGCCGTGGTGTCCGGTGAACGGGCGGGCCGGATCATGTTCCGCGAGATCCTGCCGAACATGGCCTCGATCGTCATGGGCACGCTGCTGGCTTGCGTCATTTACGGCATCGGAGCCCAGGCCGGCCTGGAGTTCCTGGGCCTCGGTGACGTCAGCACGGTCTCGTGGGGCAACAACCTCTTCTGGGCCGGCAATGAAGGCGCCCTGCTGACCGGTAGCTGGTGGGTGTTCGTGCCCTCCGGTGTCTGCATCGCTTTGGTCGCCTTCGCGCTGGCACTTATCAATTACGCCGTGGACGAGGTTACCAATCCGCGGCTGCGGAAAATCAAGACACCTGCAACCACCGAAAGGAGCGCCGCCAAGTGACTGTCTCCCAAGTCTCCTTCGGCTCCCACGAGCCCGTCCTGGACGTCAGGAACCTCACCGTAAAGTACGTGGGCGATACCCGCTCAACCACCGCCGTCGACCGCGTTTCCTTCAGCATCGGCACCGGTGAGGTGTTCGGGCTGGCTGGTGAATCGGGGTGTGGGAAGTCGACCATTGCCAACTCGATCATGCGGCTCCTGAAGGACCCGGCCAAGATCGCCGGCGGCAGCATCCGCTTCGGCGGCAAGGACGTCCTGGCCATGAGCCCCGAGGAGCTACGTCGCTTCCGTTGGCAGGACGTGGCCATGGTGTTCCAGTCGGCTATGAACTCGCTGAATCCGGTGCTGACCATCGGCGAGCAGATCGTGGACATCTTCACCACGCACGCCGGCTACTCCCGCAAGGAATCGCTCCGCCGTGCGGGCGAGCTGCTTGAACTCGTGAGGATCGACCCCGCGCGACTGAAGTCCTACCCCCACCAGCTCTCGGGTGGCATGCGCCAGCGCGCAGTGATTGCCATGGCCGTTGCCCTCAAGCCGTCGCTGCTGATCCTGGACGAACCAACTACTGCACTGGATGTGGTGGTGCAGCAGGAAATCATGGCGCAGATCAAGGAACTCCAGCGCGAACTCGGGTTCTCCGTCCTCTTCATTACCCACGACATGTCCCTCATGGTGGAACTCTCGCACCGCATGGCCGTCATGTACGGCGGCCGGATCGTCGAAACCGCCAAGGCGCAGGACGTCTACGCCAACCCGCGTCACCCCTATACACAGGCGCTCATGGGTGCGTTCCCGCCGCTCACTGGTCCCCGCGTTCCGCTCACGGGACTGCCCGACGGCGTGAAGTTCCGGAACATCCCGGACCTCACCGAAGTGGCGCCCGGGCACCTCGTGGCACCGTTTGGTGCCGACACTGAAGCACTTGTTCTGGAAGGAGTCGCACCATGAGCCACTCTGCACTGTCCCCTGCGATCGAAGGTTCGGCCCGCCAAGCCGCTGCTTCCGAAACACCTGCCCTCGAAGTCCGCGGTCTGGGCAAATCATTCCCCATCGGCGGCCTGTTCTCCCGGCAATCCGTCCGGGCCCTGCACGGCGTGGACCTCACCATTGGCCGCGGCGAAATCGTGGCACTCGTGGGGGAGTCCGGTTCCGGCAAGAGCACACTGGCCCGCTGTGTTGCCCGGCTCGAAAAGCCGAGCTCCGGCGCGATCCTGGTTGACGGCGTCGACGTCCTTAAGCGCGACCGATTCCAAGCGTCCCGTGCCTTCCGATCACAGCTGCAGATGGTCTTCCAGGATCCGTTCGGCTCGCTGAATCCGGCCCACAGGATTGAGCATTTCCTGCGGAGGTCGTTGGCCATCCACGGGAAGGGCGGTTCGGAGTCCCAGACCCAGCGCCGTCTTGAGGAGCTCATGACCACCGTCGGCCTGCAGGCCGACATGCTCAACTCCTACCCGCATGAGCTCTCCGGCGGGCAGCGCCAACGCGTGGCGATCGCCCGGGCCCTGGCCGTGGAGCCGCAGGTCATCCTGGCTGATGAACCCACCTCCATGTTGGATGTGTCAGTACGGATCGGCGTGCTGAATCTGATGCGCAAACTCCGCGACGAGCAAGGCATCTCCATGCTCTACATCACCCACGATCTCGCCTCAGCACGCTACTTGGCGGACCGGACCGCGGTGATGTTTGCCGGTGAGCTCGTGGAGGAAGGGGAGTCCCTTGACCTACTGGCCAACCCCGCCCACCCCTACACACAACTGTTGGTTTCTGCCGTTCCGGACCCGGCCCGCGCCGGCTCCTACGATCCCGTCCGCCGTGCTGAACTGCGGCAGGCCGTCATGGCCTCCACGGGCTGCGCTTTCGACGGCGATCCCCACCAGGCCTGCTCCGCCACCGAACCTGTACGCCATCAGGTGGGCGATCCCGCGAACCGCCACTGGGTGCGCTGCCACCTCTACCGGCCGCGTGCTGGAGCCGGCGGACACGCGCTGGCGACTGAACCCGTGGCTACCGAACCCGTGGCGACCGAAAAGACTGACAAGAAGGCTTCCGCATGACTGAACTGACCCACCCGCTCGCCACCGTGCCCCGGGACGAGCTGGTTGCCCGCGCCGAGTCCGACCCCCTCCGACCCCGCTTCCACTTCGTTTCCCCAGCGGGCTGGCTCAACGATCCCAACGGCGTGAGCCAGTGGAACGGCACCTACCACCTCTTCTACCAATACAACCCGGAGGGCGCCTTCCACCACCGCATCCAGTGGGGACACGCCACCAGCACGGACCTCGTCACCTGGACGGACCAGCCGGTGGCCCTGGAACCGTCCGCGGGTCCGGACGCCGACGGCTGCTGGTCAGGTGTGTTGGTGAACGACGGCGGTACGCCCACTTTGGTCTATTCGGGCCGGCTCGGTGAGCGCGAACTGCCCTGCGTTGCCGTGGGATCCGCCGATCTCATGAGCTGGACCAAGCTGCCCGAGAACCCGGTCATCGCAGCCCCTCCTGCGGGGGTGGACATCACAGCGTACAGGGACCACTGCGTGTGGCGCGAGGGAACCACGTGGCGGCAACTGGTGGGCTCGGGCATTCGTGGGCGCGGCGGCACGGCGTTCCTGTACGAGTCCTCGGATCTGCGTTCGTGGGACTACATCGGGCCCCTGTTCATTGGCGATGCATCCCAAGGCGATCCCGCCGATACTGACTGGACCGGGACCATGTGGGAATGCGTCGACCTGTTCAGGGCGGGTGGAGGTGCTCTGGGAGCTGACTCGCTCGGTTCTGTTCAGCCGGACGCCGATCCTGATGTGCTGGTTTTCTCCGCGTGGGACGACGGCGAGACCCGTCACCCGTTGTATTGGACCGGTCGCTATTCGGGAGATTCCTTCCAGCCTGCAGCCCTGCACCGGCTCGACTACGGCGGACGGTTCTTCTACGCTCCGCAGTCGTTCGAGGACGGGTCCGGGCGGCGCATCATGTTCGGCTGGATGCAGGAAGGGCGCAGCGACGCCGCGATGGTGGAGGCCGGATGGTCTGGCGTGATGAGCCTGCCGCGCGTCACCACCCTGGCCAACGACGGAACCCTGGCTTTTGCGCCTGTCCCTGAAGTGGAGAAGCTCCGCCGGGATCACGTCAGCGTGCCGGGACTAGTCCTGGTGGGCTCCGGCAAGCCCCTGGAGACGGGAGTTTCCGGGAACCAGCTGGACCTTGAGCTGGACGTTCAGCTGGCACCGGGTGCTGTGCTGCGGCTGGGCGTGTTGGGCTCGGAGGATGGCGCTGAGGAGACGGTAGTCCAACTAAGCCGCGATCTTGAGGGCGAAAACGGCACGCTCAAACTGGACCGCACCCGCAGCAGCCTGGCTCGAGCCGATGCGGGCCTGGCCATGGATGTGGAGGACAAGTCCGGCCCCGTCCCGATGCCCGACGGACGCGTGCGCCTTCGCGTCCTGGTGGACAGGTCCGCCGTCGAGATTTTCGCGAATGGCAAGCCGCTGACTGCCCGCGTTTACCCAACCCTGGGCGGGGAGCGCGTGACCCTCGCGGCAGCTGAGGGAACCGTCCGCGTCCTGACCTTCGACGCCTGGACCATGGCCGATATCTGGGGAGGTCCGCGCCCGCTCTTCCCCTAGCACCGCCCAAACCATCCCTCTCTCACATCCCGAGCGCTTTTCGCCGATCTTCTCTCACATCATGGGCGGTTTTGGCGAACGCTCTCTCACCCCTGAGATCAAAGGCGATCTGAATGCATCAGAGAATAGTTGCCGGCCTCACGGCCGCGGTCCTTGGTGTTGGCTTGGCTGGGACGGGGGTCACTGCTCCGGCGGTGGCCCTCGACCCCGCGCCCGTCACCCTCAACAGCACTACGAGCCCCGTTCCGGATGTCGTCGGAGTCAGTGGTTCGTGGACCCGGACAGCGCAGGGCTGGTACACCGCCGTCGCGCCTTCCGGGCAAAATGCGGCGGCTGTCAGCGAGCAGGTCGTGGCGGGAACCGTCCGCTACACGGCTTCGGTGACGGTCGACGCCGGGAGTCCCTACGGTGTTGGGGCGCTCGTCTTCCGCGCGACTCCCGACGCCGGTGCGGGTTACGCCGCGACGATCGATCCCAACCTGGACCGGGTGAGGTTGTTCGACCTCGCGACCGGACAGGACGTGGTTACGCCGGTGTCCCTGCCACTGAATTCGGGGCAGGCCTACACGGTGGATGTCCATGTGGACGGACCACGGATCTATGTTGCGATCGATGGCATCAAGAGGATTGACGCCACGGACTATCGCTACGAATCAGGCCGCGTGGGCCTGCATGCGTTCAACGGATCGGTGTCTTTCGGCACGCCCGGTGTGCGGACTATCGACGCCAACATCAGCGGCTGGGCTGTCACCGCGAACGGCTGGCAGGCCTCGGCCACAGGTTTCCGCGGTGTTGCCCCTGCGAACACCAATATCCGAGCCGTGGCCACCGGTCAGTTGCCCACAGACGTCGACTTTTCCACAGATGTTCAGGTCACGTCGCAATACGGCGTGGGCACAGCACTGTTTCGAACCAATGCGTCGGGAACGTCCGGTTACGCCGCGGAGGTCGACCCCAACGCTGGCCGCGTGCGCCTGTACCGGGTCTCGGACAACGCCACGCTCGGCACGTTCAGCACAGCCATCACCGTCAACAAGGTGTACCGCCTGCGGGTCACGGCGCTCGGCAACCAGCTGGCCGTCTATTGGCAGACCGATTTCCTGGACCCGAACGGCGTCATGCCGGCCATCACGGCCACGGATGCCGCCCATGCTTCCGGCCATGTCGGGCTGGGCTCCTACAACGGCACCGCGGTGTTCCAGAGCATGACGCTTCGAGGGCTCGAGACTTCGTTGCAGGGTTGGCGCTCGGCTGCAGGCTCCTGGGAGCCCGATGCCAAGGGCCTCCGGGCTTCAGCGGCGGATGGCACCGCGCTGAGGTACGTCCCGGCGGTGGCGTCCGACGTCGTTGCCTCCCTGGACCTGTCCGTCACCTCACCCGCCACCGCCTCAGTGGTGGTCCGCAGCGGGGCGGACGGCACCGGCGGCGTGGAACTGAGGATCGACCCCGGGGCGGGCACGGCGAAGCTCTACAACCGGACCACCTCGGCGTTGCTGCACTCCGGCAACCTTCCCTCCACAAGTTTTCAAGCCGGCCAACTCAACCGTGTCCTGCTCACTGTCCAGGGCACCGAAGCGTCTGTGCTGATTAATGGCACAGCTGTGCTAAATGGCTCTGTGCCCGCGGCATCTGGCAACGGTTTCGCCCTGTTGACCACCGGAACGGCCTGGTTCCAGAGTGTCCGCGCGGACAGCGTGGATCAGTACATGAACGGGCTCTACCAGCCGGGCTACCACTACAGCCAGAACTCGGGCAGCAGTTCGGACCCCAATGGCCTGGTGTACTTCGAGGGCGAGTACCACCTGTTCCACCAGGACCGCGGACGCTGGGCACACGCCGTCAGCGCGGATCTGATGCACTGGAAGCAGTTGCCCATCGCACTCCCGCACATGGCTGCGGGGGAGTCGTGGTCCGGATCGGCCGTGGTGGATGCCTCTGACTCGAGTGGTCTTTTCGACGGCGGCTCCGGCCTCATTGCCTACTACACCAGCTTCAATCACGACGCCTGGAACGGAAACCAGTCCGTCCGTGCGGCCTACAGCAAGGACCAAGGCCGCACCTGGCAGACCGTCCAGGCAGATCCGGTAGTGGAAAACCCGGGCGGCCCCGACGGCGGCTGGGACTTCCGCGACCCCAAGGTCACCTGGGATGCAGGGTCCAGCAAATGGGTCATGGTGGTGGCCGCCGGAGACCACATCCGCTTCTACTCCTCCACAGACCTCATCCACTGGACCTTCGCGAGCACCTTCGGCTACGGCGACTGGATCCGCGGGGGCGTGTGGGAATGCCCGGACTTCTTCGAGATGCCTGTGGAGGGACAGTCCGGGGTGAAGCGCTGGGTGCTGTGGTGGAGTACTGGGGCGGTCCGAGCCACGAACGGTTCGGCCGCGCAATACGTGACGGGTACGTGGAACGGTACCGCATTTACGCCCGACACTCCCGCTTCCCAGGTCCTGCAGGCTGACCATGGCAGGGACTACTACGCAGCGATGAGCTTCTACGGTGCGCCCGATGGCAGGCGCATCATGATCGGGTGGATGAGCAATTGGGACTACGCGTTCAGCCCGCCAACGGGCCGCTGGAACGGTCAGCTCAGCATCCCGCGCGAGCTCAAGCTTGTTGATGTTGCCGGCGCCGGACTCCGCCTGACGCAGACTCCCGTTGTGGAGGGAGAGTCTCTACGGACATCAACCTGGCAGGCCTCCGATGTCACTGTGACGCCGAGCTCGGCGAACGCGCTCACGGGAGCGTCCGGCAGGTCCTTTGAGCTCGAGGCGGAGGTCGGGATTCCCACCACCGGCGGGGCCAGCTCCTTTGCCTTCGGGCTGAGGAAAGGGGCCGGCGCCTCCGGAGCCCAGGAAACAACGGTGAAGTACGACGCCGGCCCGGGAACCTTGACGGTGGACCGTGGCACCTCCGGACGGGAGGACTTCACGAGGTACTTCGCCGGGTCTCCGGCGGACAATTCCTCGGCGCCATGGAGTTCTACTCTGGTGGGGTCCGAGAATCGAGTGAAGCTCCGGATGCTGGTGGATGCGTCCTCTGTGGAAGTCTTCGGCGGTGACGGCACGGCTGCCATCACGTCCCTGATCTTCCCGGACCCTTCCTCCACAGGCCTGTCCTTCACCGCTATCGGTGGGAACGCACGGCTGGTGTCCGTCAAAGTACACCAACTCAGCGACACGGCCCGCCTGACTACCGCGCCGCCGTCGGACGTTCTGCCTTCCACCAGTGGGACAGCACGCCACAACCTGGGCGCGTATGTCGTGGTCCCGGGCGGCAAATGGGAGAGCACAGGCGCAGGCCTGGCTGGTACGTTCGACAAAGATTCGACGGCCATGAGCGCAGCCGCGTTCACCAACGCGAGGGTGCAGGCAACGGTGCGGTTCGGCGGCGAACCGTTCAACGGCGAACTCCTCAACCGGGACCTGGCGCCGGAGAAAGGCTACGGCGGTGCAGGCTCGGTGTTGCTGAGATCCTCCGCGGACGGATCGAGCGCCTATTACGTGAACCTGGACCCCAACCTGCGCGAGGTGCGTGTGTTCAAGCTGGTCAGTGGCGTATTCACCGTCATTGCGAGCACGCCCGCAGCCCTGAGCCATGGAGTGAGCTACTCACTGGATGCCGCAGTGAATGGCAACCGGATGACGGTGTCCGTGGATGGAACGCAGCAGATCGACGTCACGGATTCTGCGCTGGTCTCCGGCAGGGTTGGCGTCAACGTGTTCGACGGACGCGCCGCCTACCAGGACGTAGTGGTGACTGCGCTGCCGTAGCTAGTCGAGCCCGATTCGATGGCTCGCTGCAGATCAGACGATTCCTACCGTCTTGTACGCAGCAAGCCATCGAATCGGGCGCCGGGCGCCGGGCACAGAAGGCTACTCCGCGTCCAAATCCGTCTCCAACAAGGCCACGAGCGCGTCCAAGGCAGCGTCGGCGCCGTCGCCCTCCGCCCGCAGCACAACAACGTCGCCCTTAGCGGCGCCAAGCGTCATGAGCGAGAGGATGCTGGCGGCGTCGAGGGCTTCATCGGCGGGTTCGCCTTGCATGGCAATGGTGACCTCCACCGGCTGCTCACCTGCCGCTTCGGCGAACAGGGCAGCGGGCCGGGCGTGCAGGCCGGAGCGGCTGGCGATGGTGGCTGTGCGTTCTGGCATGGTTTTCTCCTTATGGGTGGACGAAAAACGGGTTAGAGGCCGAGCTCTTCGAGTACGGGGAGCTTGGCCCGGACCCACTCGCGGGCCTCGGTGGCGCTGGGCGCAGTGAGAGCCAGGCGGGCGAGTTCCTGCGACTGCTCCAGGGTGACGGTCTTCAGGACAGTCCCGACGGCGGCCAGCGAGCGCGCGGTCATGGACAGCGTGCTGACGCCGAGTCCGGTAAGTACGACGGCGAGGGCAGGGTCCGCGGCTGCCTCGCCACAGACGCCCACGGGTTTGCTGCTGCCTTCCCGGCCGGATGCTTCCTGCTCTGCACCTTCCACTGTGAGCTGCACCAGCCTCAGGACAGCTGGCTGCCATGGAGTGTTCAGTTCCGCGAGGGGTCCGAGTTGGCGGTCGGCGGCCATGGCGTACTGGGTGAGGTCATTGGTGCCCAGTGAAGCGAAGCCAACTTCCCGGAGCACGGAGGCGGCGGTCAAAGCGGCGGAGGGAACTTCCACCATGACACCCGGTGTTTGGATGCCGGCAGCAGCACACAATGAGGCGAAGCGTCCGGCTTCGGCGGCTGTGGAGATCATGGGGGCCATGACCCAGACGTCGGCCTCGGATTCAGAGGCTGCCCGGGCAATGGCTTGCAGTTGGCGTTCCAAAACACCGGGCGTGGTGAAGTCCGTCCGGTAGCCGCGAACACCAAGGGCGGGGTTGGGTTCGGTGGCGTCGGTGAGGAAGGGGAGGGGCTTGTCGGCGCCGGCGTCGAGGGTTCGCAGCACTACTTTCTTGCCGGGGAACGCGTCAAACACAGCCTTGTACGCGGCGGCTTGTTCGTCGACGGAGGGCTCGGTATCACGCTCGAGGAAGCAGAACTCGGTGCGGAACAGGCCAACACCCTGGGCGCCGAGGCCAGCTGCTGCCACGGCATCCTTGGCTCCACCCACGTTGGCGAGGAGCGGGACCAGGTGGCCGTCCGCCGTCGTGCCGTTTCCGTCAAAGGCGGCGAGCGTTGCGGAGGTTTCCGCCCACGCGGTCGCTGCAGTGCGCTGCTCCTCGGACGGCGGGGCAGCCACGAGGCCGGCTGCCCCGTCCACGTAGACCTCTGTGCCATCAGCAATGGAATCAACGCCGTGGGCCGCAACAACGGCGGGCAGTCCGAGCGAGCGCGCAATGATCGCGGTGTGTGACTGCGGTCCGCCACCAGAGGTCACCAGTGCCAACACTTTGGAAGGATCCAGCGTGGCGGTATCCGCCGGTGCGAGGTCCTCTGCCAGCAAAATGAAGGGCGTCTCCGAAGAAGGGATGCCGGGCGCGGACACGCCCCGCAGTTCGGCGACGATGCGGGCGCGCACATCCAGCACGTCCGTGGCGCGTTCGGCCATGTACCCGCCCAAATTGTGCAGCATTTCCGAAACGGAGGCGCCGGCTTCCCAGATGGCCCGTTCCGCGGACGAGCCCGCATTGATGAGCTTCGCCGCGGATTTCAGGAGCATGGTGTCCTTGGCCATGAGCGCGGTGGCCTCGAGGACGGCCTTGCCGTCGCCGGAGGCGGAATCCGCGCGCCCCTTGAGCTGGTCGTGGACGGCTTGCGCTGCGGCTTTCAAGCCCGCGACGGCGTCCTCCGGACTAACGTCTGCGGCCAGCCGCTCGCCCGACGGCGGTTCACTCACCGGTTTGGGCATCTGGCGGACGGAACCAATGATGCGGCCAGGGCTTACCCCTACTCCTTGGAAATTCTGCACTGAATCCTCTGTTCCTGCGTGTTGGTTCAGACCCACCGGCGACGGCACCACGAGCCTGCGAAATTAGCCTACAAAATTCTGTTGTGAGCCACTTCATATAGCAACGCTATAGGTGCTAGGGTAGCGGTTATGAGTTTCGATGACCAGCTTCCGCCAAAAATTCGGTTGCTCCGTGCAGCTGCTGAATTGCTGGCAAATTCGGAGGGGTCAGCGGTCTCTACGCGCCAGATCACAGCGTTGGCCGGGGTTACGGCCCCAACGCTCTACCACCACTTTGGAGACAAAGAAGGACTGTTCGACGCCGTCGTTTCCGCCGGCTTTGAAGAGTACGTGGCAGGGGAGAGGGACTTTGCTCCTTCCGGGGAGCCCTTGGAAGATGTCCGGCGGATGTGGGACAACCACGTCCAGTTCGGGCTGAGCCAACCCCACCTGTATTTGGTGATGTTCGGCAATATCAGGCCGGAAAGCCGCCCAGCAATCGTGGCCGATGCTGAAGCGCTTCTGGAAGAAATGCTGAACAAGGCCGCCATCGCCGGTCAGATCAACGTGCCGCCCCGCGAAGCGGCACGAAGCATCCTCGCGGCCAACGTGGGTGTAACGCTCATGCTCATCGCCGAACCGGTGGAAGAAAGGAACCTCGAGCTCTCAACGATGACCCGGGATTCCATGATTTTCGCCGTCTCCACGGATACCGCCCGTGGCGCCGCACCGGAGGACTCCGGTAAGTCCTCCGTGGTTGTTGCGGCAATCGCCCTGAATGCGGCACTGCAGGCCTCGCATTCGGACCAACTTTCCAGCTCTGAATTGAAGCTGTTCCTTGAGTGGCTTCACCGCATTTCCAGCAGCTCCTAAGGCTGTTCTCTCTCGATCTATATCGACTGACCCCGCGCCGCTGCGGGACACACGTTAGGAATTCACATGGCAACAGAGACCGTTGCGAAGCCCCGCACAAGTGCGCGCGTAGGTGTCCAAAAGTTCGGAACCTTCCTGTCCGGCATGATCATGCCCAACATCGGCGCCTTCATCGCCTGGGGCCTCATCACTGCCCTGTTCATCAAAGTCGGCTGGATTCCAGTCCCGGAGCTGGGTGGCTTCGGCACGAATGCCGAGGGCGCACCCAACGTGGGCATCGTTGGCCCCATGGTCACGTATCTGCTCCCGATCCTGATTGGCTACACCGGCGGCAAGATGGTTTATGACGTCCGCGGTGGCGTCGTTGGAGCCATCGCGACCATGGGCGTCATTGCGGGTACAAGTTCTCCGATGTTCATCGGCGCAATGATCATGGGTCCGCTGGGAGGCTGGACCATCAAGCAGCTCGACCGGCTCTGGGACGGCAAGATCCGTCCCGGCTTCGAGATGTTGGTGAACAACTTCTCGGCCGGTATCTGGGGCGCAATCCTGGCTCTGGGTGGGTTCTATGGCCTCTCCTGGCTGGTCAAGCTCTTCACGGCGGGCGCCGGAAATGTGGTCCAGTTCCTGGTCAACAATGGCCTGCTACCGCTGACCAGCATCTTCATTGAGCCCGCCAAGGTCCTCTTCCTCAACAACGCCATCAACCACGGCGTGCTTACGCCGCTGGGCATCCAGCAGTCGCTGGAGCAGGGCAAGTCCATCCTGTTCCTGCTCGAAGCCAACCCGGGGCCGGGCTTCGGCATCCTGCTGGCGTACATTTTCTTCGGCCGCGGCGCTGCACGCGCTTCGGCTCCGGGTGCTGCCATCATCCACTTCTTCGGTGGTATCCACGAGATCTACTTCCCGTACGTCCTGATGAAGCCGATCCTCATCCTCGCTGCCATCGGCGGTGGCATGACCGGCATCGCAACCCTGGCGATCACCAACTCCGGCCTTGTGGCTCCGGCCGCCCCGGGCTCGATCCTCGCAGTCATCTTCCAGACGTCGCGGGACAGCTACGTCGGCGTGATTCTGGCTGTGGTGCTGGCAACCACCGTTTCCTTCCTCATCGCTTCTTTGATCCTTCGTACATCCAAGAACAAGGGCGAGGATGACCTCTCCGCCGCAACGTCCCGCATGGAAGCCATGAAGGGCAAGAAGAGCTCCGTCTCATCGGCGTTGGTGGGCGACCGTGAAGGGCCGCAGCGACGTTGCCGTGCTGACCCGGCCGGTTCAGAACATCGTGTTCGCCTGCGACGCCGGCATGGGCTCCAGTGCCATGGGCGCCTCGGTGCTGCGCAACAAGATCAAGGCAGCCGGCTTCCCGGACGTCAAGGTCACCAACTCCGCAATCGCCAACCTGAGCGATACGTACGATGTTGTGATCACGCACCAGGACCTCACGGAACGCGCCCAGCCGAAGACATCCAGCGCGGTGCACTATTCCGTGGATAACTTCATGAACAGCCCCAAGTACGACGAAATCGTGGAGCTGGTCAAGACGAGCAACACCGAAGGTCCGGCCGCTGCCCATCCAACCGGCGCAGCAGAAACAGAAGCAGCAGCAGCCGCCGCCCACGGTGCGCATGCCGCTGAGCCTCCTGCCGCCGTCGGGGGTAAAGAAGTCCTGCTCCCCGAAAGCGTTGTGCTGAACGGAACAGCGCACGACCGTGATGCTGCGATCGACGAAGCCGGGCAGCTCCTGCTTGACCGCGGTGCCGTGGATGTCAGCTACGTCCATGCCATGCACGAACGCGAGGAATCCGTGTCCACCTACATGGGCAGCTTCCTGGCGATCCCGCACGGCACCAACGATGCCAAGGAGCACATCCGGCACTCCGCAGTTTCCATCGTTCGGTACCCCGAGGGCATCGACTGGGGTGGAAAGCAAGTGAAGTTCGTGGTCGGCGTCGCTGGCCTCAACAATGAGCACCTCCACATCCTGTCCTCGATCGCCAAGATCTTCACCAACAAGGCCCAGGTGGCCCAGTTGGAGGAAGCGACCACCGTTGAGGAAGTGCTGGAGCTGTTCGGAAAGGTCAACGCATAGTGAAGGCAGTCCATTTTGGGGCAGGCAACATCGGACGCGGCTTTGTGGGGCTGTTGCTGCACGAAGCGGGCTACGAGGTGGTGTTCGCCGATGTTGCGGACGCACTGATCAGCCAGCTGGCCTCCGCGAGCAGCTACGAGGTCCATGAAGTGGGCGAGAACCCCGCGGTCAAAACCGTGGACGGGTTCCGTGCGCTGAACTCGAGCACGCAGGAAGCCGCCGTTGTGGAGGAAATCTCGACGGCGGATGTGGTCACCACCGCGGTGGGGCCACACATCCTGAAGTTCGTGGCACCCGTGATCGCGCGCGGACTCGCAGCCCGCGAGCCCTCGTTGCCGCCGCTGCAAGTGATGGCCTGCGAGAACGCCATTAACGCCACGCACCTCCTGCAAGTGGAGGTCCGAGCGGCCTGGGACGACTCCGCAGCTGATTTGGACTCCGTGGCTGTGTTCGCCAACACGGCAGTGGACCGTATTGTCCCGAACCAGGCGCCGGGCCAAGGACTCGATGTCACGGTGGAGACGTTCTACGAGTGGGTCATCGACCGCACGCCGTTTGGTGACCATGTCCCCGCAATTCCTGGAGCTACGTTCGTGGACGAACTTGGCCCGTACATCGAGCGCAAGCTGTTCACAGTGAACACCGGGCATGCATCTGCTGCGTATTTCGGCTACGCGGCGGGCCTGGAGAAGATCTCCGATGCCATGGCCGATCCCTCCGTGGCCGCGAAGGTCAGGGCTGTTCTTGAGGAGACAAAGGAACTGCTGGTGGCCAAGCACGGATTTGTGGAGGCCGAGCAGGAAGCGTACGTGCAGAAGATCCTGTCCCGCTTCACCAACCCGTACCTGCCCGACACCGTGGTCCGCGTCGGCCGGGCACCGCTGCGGAAGCTTGGCCGGCACGAGCGGTTTGTTGGCCCGGCGGCTGAGCTCGCCGAGCGTGGCGTCACGCCGGTCGCGTTGCTGGAGGCGATGTCGGCCGCCCTTCGTTTCGACGACGGATCCGACGACGAAGCCGTGGAACTCGCAAACATGCTCTCCGAGCTGGACGCAGCTGCCGCCGTCGAGCGCATCACCGAACTTCCGCCGTCGCACCCGCTGTTCCCGGCGATCCAGAAACTGATAGAGGACCGCAAAGCCGAAGCCTAGTTCCTCTCTCCACAAATGGTTGACGGTGAAGGCGGGTGAGACTGACCGCTAAGCGAGAGAGCGTCTATGGGGCTGCGGCGTGGTGGGCATCGCGAAGCGGGCACAGCCCCATAGACGCTCTCAGAGCGCCGCGGCTACTTTGTGGCTGCCGCGGTTTCCGCTTCAGCCATCGCCTTCCATTCGGCCACGCGGGCCTGGTGCAGCGGCGACTTACGCACGACCGCATAGGCGATGCCGAGAATTGCGAACCAGATAGGCGTCACCAGCAGGGCCGTGAGAGTGTCCGGCTGCGTGGTGAGAGCCCAGACCAGGAACGCGAAGAACGCGAAAACAACCCACACCATCGGGATGCCGCCAGGCATCCTGAACGTTGACGCCGCGTGCTGCTCCGGGCGGCGCTTGCGGTATACGAGGTAGCTGGCCAGGATGATCGACCAGACGAACATGAAGCAGACAGCGGACACCGTGGTCACCATGTCGAACGCGGCGCCGACGTCTTTGCCTGCGTAGAGGAGTACGACGCCGGCCAGCAGCAGAACGCAGGACAGGAACAGTGCGTTCTGGGGTACTTTGCGGCTGGAGAGCCGGCCGAAGACCTTTGGTGCGTCGCCGTCGTTGGCCAGGCCGAAGACCATGCGTGACGTCGAGTAGATGCCTGAGTTGGCAGAAGACATGGCAGAGGTGAGCACCACGAGATTGACCACAGTTGCCGCCATGCCGAGGCCGGCCAGGGAGAACATGGCGATGAACGGGCTGTGTCCTGCCTTGAACTCAGTCCACGGGGTGACGGACATGAGGATGATGAGCGCACCTACGTAGAACAGCATGACGCGCAGGGGGATCGCATTGATGGCGCGGGGAAGGTTGTGCTCAGGGTTTTTGGTCTCGGCTGCTGCCGTGCCCACGAGTTCGATGCCCACAAACGCGAAGACTGCGATCTGGAAGCCGGCGACGAAGCCCATGAATTCCTTGGGGAAGAACCCGCCATGGCTCCACAGGTTGGTGAAGCTTGCGGTTCCGGCGTTGGACTGGAAGCCGGTGAAGATCATGACCAGGCCAACGACGATCAGCGCCACAATGGCCACGATCTTGATGAGCGCGAACCAGAACTCGGTCTCGCCGAATGCCTTCACGGTGGGGAGGTTCAGGAGGAGCAGGATGATGATGGTCGCAATTCCCGGGACCCACAGTTGAACGCCTGGCCACAGCTCATTGGCATAGCCGGCGATGGCGATGACGTCGGCCACGCCTGTGACCACCCAGCAGAACCAGTAGGTCCACCCGGTGAAGAAGCCTGCCCAGGGGCCGAGGAGATCGCCGGCGAAGTCGCTGAAGGACTTGTAGTTCAGGTTAGACAACAGAAGCTGGCCCATGGCGCGCATGACGAAGAACAGCATGAAGCCGATGATCATGTACACGAAAATCACGGAGGGTCCGGCGACGGAGATGGTTTTGCCCGAGCCCATGAAGAGTCCGGTTCCGATGGCGCCGCCGATTGCCAGGAGCTGGATGTGGCGGTTGCTGAGCGAGCGTGACAGGTGGGGCTCGCTGTCCCTGCTGGACGCGCGGAGTTGCGCTTGTGTTGTCTGGTCGGACATTAGTTCAAGAACCCTTCGAAGAGCCCACCAAAATGGTGACGGCCGTTACAAATCTGTTTCGATAAAGCTATAGCTAATGTCTGACCAATGGCTAATCGGCTCTCACGGCGAAAGCTCCCCTGTGGAAAAGGGGAGCTTAGGCCGGGGGGATTAGGCCATCTTCCGCCGGTAAGCGGCCATTGCGAAGGCGAAGGCCAGGACCAGGATGCCGAAGCACCAGGCCAGCGCAATCCAAATGTCGCTGCCCACCGGCTGTTGCGCAAACAGCGCGCGGATGGAGTTCACGATCGAAGTCACTGGCTGGTTCTCGGCGAACCAGGCCACCGGGCCCGGCATCGTCGCAGTCGGCACGAAGGCCGAACTGATGAACGGCAGGAAGATCAGCGGGTAGCTGAACGCGCTGGCGCCGTCGACGGTTTTCGCGGAGAGCCCTGCGATCACGGCCAGCCAGGTCAGGGCGAGCGTGAACAGGATCAGGATGCCGGCGATTGCAAGCCAGGTGCCCACGGATGCTCCGGTGCGGAACCCCATAAGGAGGGCCACTCCGACGACGATCGCGACCGAGACGAGGTTGGCCACGAGCGAGGTGAGCACGTGCGCCCAGAGCACGCTCGACCGTGCGATCGGCATGGACTGGAAGCGCTCGAAGATGCCGCCCTGCATGTCGAGGAACAGGCGGTAGGCGGTGTAGGCGATGCCGGAGGCAATCGTGATCAGCAGGATGCCGGGAAGCATGTAGTTGATGTACGACTCGTCGGATCCGGTATTGATCGCACCGCCAAGCACATAAACGAACAGCAGCATCAGCGCGATCGGCGTGACCGCGGTGGTGATGATCGTATCGGGGCTGCGCAGGATGTGGCGCAGCGAGCGGCCGGTGAGGACGCTGGTATCGCTGAGGACGTGGGTGCTCATCGGGATGCCTCCTGTTCTTTCTGCTCTTCAGCCGTTTCGCCGACTAGCGCCAGGAAGACGTCTTCGAGCGAGGGCTGCTTCTCGACGTACTCGACCTCGGCCGCCGGCAGCAGCCGCTTGAGCTCGTCGAGCGTGCCGTTTTGGATGATCGTGCCCTTGTGCAGGATCGCGATTCGGTCAGCGAGGTGCTCGGCCTCGTCGAGGTATTGGGTGGTGAGCAGCACTGTTGTGCCGTTCCGGGCGAGATCCTTGACGGTCTGCCAGACCTCGAGGCGGGCTTCGGGGTCCAGGCCTGTGGTGGGTTCGTCCAGGAAGATCACCTTCGGCTGCCCGATCAGGCTCATGGCGATATCCAGGCGGCGACGCATGCCGCCGGAGTACGTCGCCACCTTGCGGGACCCCGCTTCGGTGAGGCTGAACTGAGCCAGCAACTCATCTGCGATCTGAGCCGCGTTTTTCAGGTGACGCAGTTTCGCCACCAGAATCAGGTTCTCCTTGCCGGACAGCACCTCGTCCACTGCCGCGAACTGCCCGGTCAGGCTGATGGACTGCCGTACCTGGAGCGACGCGGTAGCAACGTCAAAACCCTCGACGGCGGCAGTGCCGGCATCCGCTTTGAGCAGGGTGGACAAGATCTTCACCATGGTGGTTTTGCCTGCTCCGTTGGAGCCGAGGAGGGCGAAAATGCTGCCCGACGCCACCTCGAAGTCCACGCCGCGCAGAACATGCAGATCCTTGTACGACTTCTCGATGCCCTCTACCCGGATTGCGGTAGCAGTCATGATTCAGCCTCCTTCGCTTTATCAACGGCCTTCGTGAGACGCTCGCGTTCCTTATCAATCCAGCGCTTTCCGCCGTATGCCTGGGCAAAGGCCTCGGCGAACTCGATGGGGTCCTCGCCGACGATCTCGCTCACAGGCGTGCCGTCGATTGCGGCGCGTTCCCATAGGTCGGCGAGGTCGGTGAACATCTGCACGATCGTGTCCCCCTCGGTGACCCCGCCGTAGTACATGAAGTACCGGTTGAAGGCGTTCGCCACGGAGGAGTAGGGCTCAGGCAGCGCATCCAGCCGCGCCTTGGCCTGCTTGTACTGCTTCTTCTGCTCGAGCGATCCGGTTACCAGCTCGATCCACTTTGCTGCCATGTTAATTTCCTCCCTTGCGGAGCTGTTCAAGCCGTTCGGACAAGAAGCTCCATGTGTTCCAAAATTCGTTCAGTTCTTTTTCGCCCTGCGCGTTGAGGGTGTACACCTTGCGGGGTGGCCCCTTTTCGGATGGTCGCTTTTCGACGTCCACCAGCCCTTTTTGTTCGATCCTGACCAGCAGTGCGTACACGGTGCCCTCAGCGATCTCGGTGAAGCCCTGCGCCCGGAGCAGCGTTGTGATTTCGTATCCGTACGCCGCCTTTCCGGTGAGGAGGGCCAGAACAATGCCCTCCAACGTGCCTTTGAGCATCTCTGTCATTTGCTTGCCCATCGGACACCTCCTTCACTACTCAGTATTACTAGCTACCACTACATAGTAGAACTAGGTACCGGTACTTAGCAATACTGAGTTCTGATCAAAATGGCATGCTGGGGTGGTGACCCCAGACTCTGCCGCCATGCCCGCCCTGATGACTGCCGACGTCGGCTCCGGAACCTTTAGTCTTCGGCGCGCCACTAAAGCCGACTTGCCGCGCATCCTTGCGCTGCTGATTGATGACCAATTAGGTGCCGCGCGTGAAAATCCGGACGACCTCGTGCCTTACGAGCTTGCTTTTGACGCTATCGACGGCGACCCGGCCCACCTCTTGGTGGTGGGCGAACTGAACGGCGACGTGGTGGCCACTTTCCAGCTCAGCTATCTCCCGGGCCCTGTCCCGCAAGGGCTCTTGGCGGGCGCAGATCGAAGCCGTGCGGGTTTCCGAGGTGCTCCGTGGCCAAGGCGTAGGCGCGCTCATGATCCAGTGGGCCATCGACCAGGCCCGGGACCGTGGCTGCTCCCTGGTGCAGCTCACCACGGACAAGTCGCGCGTTGCTGCGCACCGTTTCTACGAACGGCTGGGCTTCGTCGCGAGCCACGAGGGCATGAAGCTCACGCTTTAACCCGACTGAGTCGCATTTGTGCGCGTTTTCAGGGCTCTAAACGCGCTCACCTGCGACTCACTTGCGTGCTGCATCGCTTGACTCTTAGGTATCCTAACTATTAGGCTACCTAAGTATGACGAGCACTTCGGCTTTAGACCCACGGCTTCTCCATATTGCTCAGGAATTTCGCGAGTCACTCCGCCTTGGCGTGTACATGTTCCGCCGCCTGGATCCGGAGGGTGAACTCACCGCAGCGCAGCTCAGCCTGCTGTCCATGATTTCCGACGGCGGACTCCGCGTGGGTGACATCGCCAAGAACCTGGGGATCAAGGTCCCCAGCGCCACAGAGCAGATCATCAAGCTCGAACGCTCAGGGCTCGTCAGCAGGCAGCCTGACGTCAACGATTCCCGCGCCGTCCAGGTGATCATCACCAAAGCCGGGCGGGCCGCCGTCGAGTCCGCCAACCAGCGTCGAAACGCGATGGTGGCCGGGCTGCTGCAGGAGCTAAGCAGCGACGAAGTTGAGCAACTCGCCGCGGCGCTCCCTATCATCAGCAAGCTCAACAGCTCATTCCAGAACTAACCAGAACCCAACGCACCGACAAGGAGCCATTGAATGTCACGCCAGCTGGCTGACGCTTCAGAAAGCGCCGAGACAACTACTGAATCAACCCTTGAGGCTGAAAAGGCTTCATTCCTCAGGCAGCCGAAGGCCGTGTGGGCCACTGCGCTGGCTGCCGTGTTCGCGTTCATGGGCATCGGGCTCGTTGATCCGATCCTTCCGGCCATAGCCAAGAACCTTGAGGCCTCCACCAGCGAAGTTTCCTTGCTTTTCACGAGCTACTTCCTGGTGACTGCGATTGCGATGTTGATCAGCGGCTTCGTGTCCTCGCGCATCGGCGGTAAGAAGACGCTACTGATCGGGCTGGCAGTGATCGTGGTGTTCGCATCGTTGTCCGGCCTGTCTGGCAGTGTTGAGCAATTGGTGGGTTTCCGTGCTGGTTGGGGACTGGGGAACGCCCTGTTCGTCGCGACGGCCTTGGCCGTGATTGTTGGTGTGGCCAGCGGTGGGACCGGAACGGCCATCATTCTCTACGAAGCGGCGCTCGGCCTGGGCATCTCACTCGGCCCGCTTCTTGGGGCATTGTTGGGCGGCTGGCAGTGGCGGGCACCGTTCTTCGGAACCGCGGTCCTCATGGCTGCAGCCTTTATCGCGCTGTTGGCTTTGCTTCCCAAGACGCCCGCTCCTGCCAGGAAGTCACGTCTGTGGGATCCGCTTCTCGCGCTGGGACACAAGGGCCTCAGCACGACGGCAGCAAGCGCCCTGTTCTACAACTACGGCTTCTTCACCATCCTCGCCTTCACGCCTTTTATCCTCGGCATGGACGCATACGGCATCGGGGGAGTGTTCTTTGGTTGGGGCGTTGCCGTTGCCGTGTTGTCGGTGTTCGTAGCTCCCGTGCTGCAGAAGCGTTTCGGCGCTGTGAAGGTCCTGACCGGCACTTTGGCCGCGCTCATGCTCGACCTCATCGGACTGGGATTCGCTGCCGGGCACTCGGTGACTGTCGTCGTCGTGCTTGTGATCGTGGCGGGCGCCCTGCTGGGCATCAACAATACGATCTACACAGAGCTGGCCATGGGCGTCTCCGATTCGCCGCGACCCATCGCCTCGGCCGGCTACAACTTTGTGCGTTGGATGGGTGGTGCGCTGGCTCCGTTTGCGGCAGCGCAACTGGGTGAGCACTTTGGCCCCCAGGTGCCCTTCTTCGCCGGTGCTGTTGCCATGGTGATTGCGATTCTCATTGCCTTCGGAGGCCGCGGGTACCTGAAGTCGCACGAGCCGCACCTGGTGTAGATGCTTGTTATTTGGCCTCGTTGGACGTGACCGCCAGGGGCGCCACCGGCGCGCCCTTGGGGACGAAAAGCGTCTCGGCCTGCTCCAGCGACATGCCGTTGGTCTCGGGAACCTTGAACATCACAAAGAAGAACGACGCCGCAGCGAACGCCGCGTACAAGGCGTACGTCAGTGGCAGCGAACCTGCCGCCATGATGGGGAAGCTGAGCGTGATGGCAAAGTTGGCGATCCATTGCGCGGCGGCGGCCAGCCCCAGCGCGCGGGCCCGGATACGGGACGGGAAGATCTCGCCAAGCAGCACCCAAACGAGTGGACCCCAGGAAGCACCGAAGCTGATCACGAAGACGTTGGCAGCAACCAGGGCAACTGGCCCCCAAGCGGCCGGGAGACTGATCTCGGAGCCCGTACCAACAGCGGAGGAGAAGGCCAATGCCATGACGCCGAGCGAGACGGCCATGCCGATGGAGCCGGTCAGAAGGATTGGACGGCGACCAATGCGGTCCACCAGCGCGATGGCCACGAGTGTCACCAGAATGTTGGTCACGGACGTGGCTACTGAGATGGTGAGGGAGTCCTTCTCCTGGAATCCGACCGCTTTCCACAGCGTGGTTGAGTAATAGAAGATCACGTTGATGCCAACAAATTGCTGCAGCACGGACAGGATGATGCCGATCCATACCACTGCCTGCAGGCCGAACATCTTGCCTCGCAGCGAGCCCTTCTTGGTGGACAGTTGGTCCTGCTGGATGGATTCGCGGATATCGCGAATGTGCCGTTCGGTGTCGTCGCCCGGGATGAGGGTGTCGAAGATCTTGCGGGCGGCATCTTCCTTGCCGTTGAGCACGAGGAAGTGCGGCGACTCGGGCAAGCGGAATGCGATCCAGCCATACACCGCAGCAGGAACGGCGCAAGCGATGAACATCCAGCGCCACGCTTCCATGCCGATCCAGAAGGTGCTGCCGGCGCTGCCGGCTGAATTAGCCAGGACGGCATCGGACAACAGTGCCGCAAAGATACCGGTGGTGATGGCTAGCTGCTGAAGGGACGCCAAGCGACCACGCACGTGTCGGGGAGAAATCTCGGAAATGTAGGCAGGGGCGATCACCGAAGCAAGGCCGATGCCCAAGCCCCCCACCAAGCGCCAGAAGATCAGGTCCCACACACCAAAAGCCAGTCCTGTACCTACGGAACTCACGAGGAACAGGAGGGCACCGATCTTCATGGCCGGGATGCGGCCGTAGCGGTCGGCCACCTTGCCCGCAAGATAGGCTCCCAGTGCGCACCCCAGGAGGGCGACCGCGACGGCAAAGCCAGTGACGGCCTCGCTCATCAGGAATTCGTCCTTCATGGCATCCACGGCACCGTTGACCACGGAAGAATCGAAGCCGAACAGGAAGCCGCCCACCGCCCCAGCGACGGCCAGGCCGATCACTTTCCTGGACACTGGTGGCACGCCTTCGGTGCTGGGATTGGACATGGGTCTCCCTTGGGAATGGTGGTGTGGGATTCACGGTGCGGGACGTCGTCGGCTGTTCCGACGGGGACGCCGGTGCACACGCGCTACACAGTGTGGCACGCCATATCCGCCAAGTTCCAGTCAAGGCGGTTCAGATGACGTGCATTCACTAAATTAACGCACCTCTCCTGATTGGCAGCTGGGAGTGGGCTGGAAGGTCCAAACACGCCCTCTCAAGGTCGGAAGGGTTGCCTTTGGCGTCACTACTTGAACGCAAAGCACGACGGCGGCAGGTGCGTCGCGAGTGGAACGCACCATGCCGCCGTCGCCCCTTGGAGGAGCGCATGCATGACGCTAGGACAGCTCTTGCAGCGCCTCCGACAGAAGACTGCCCGGGCTGCCGAGCTGTGTGTGGACGCCGTGCGAGGCCACCAGTTCTCCGGCAATGATGACCTCGGTGACGTCGCTGGAAGTTGCGCTGAATGCCATCTGCAAAGGTCGGGACCCGGCAGTGCGGGTGGATGCCGGATCAATAACCATGAGATCGCACACTGCGCCGACCTCAAGCCCCGACGCGGCAATGGGCGTAGCCATGGACCGGGCAGCCCCTTCCGTTGCGGCCCGCAGGAGTTCCTGAGGTGAGAACCTTCCCCGCTGTCCTGTGCCCAACCGCTCGCCGTGTTCCAACGTGCGCATTTCAGTCCATGGGTCGATCACCGCATGCTGGTCCGTGCCCAGCGCAATGGCTGCCCCGGCGTCGGCAAGCTCCCGCGCGGGACCTATCCCGTCTGCGAGGTCGGCTTCAGTGCTGGGGCACATGACCACCGTGGCGCCTGCGTTTCCGAGCAGGGCGATGTCATCCTGCGTCAGGTGCGTTGAATGGACGGCGGACAGCCTGCTGGAGAGGAGTCCGTGGCGTTCCAAAAGACCCGCTGGCGTGGTGCCGTAGGCCTCGAGGCAGGCTTGGTTCTCGGCGGGTTGCTCGCTGAGGTGGATGTGAAGGGGGATGTCTTCGGGCAGCTGCCTGGCTACAACTTTGAGGTCTTCCTCCGGGACGGCCCGGACGGAGTGAAGAGCAGCTCCGACGCTGACAAGTTCCGGCGGAAATTGCTGGGCAATAGCTGCCCGGAGGGAGCTTAAGCGATCGAGCCAGGCATGCACATCCGCATCCCCGAACCTTGCCTGTTCGGGATTGAGGGGCGTACCGATTCCTCCGGCCAGATACAAGGTGTCCAGAAGAGTGAGCCGGATCCCGGCGGACATTGCCGCCCGCGCCAGGGCCAGCTCCATGGCATGGGGTTCCGCGTAGGGCCTACCGTCGGGTTGGTGGTGGACATAGTGGAATTCGGCCACGCTGCTGAAGCCCGTGACCACCATTTCAGCAAAGACAGCAGTGGCGAGCTTCTCGTATTTCTCTGGGGTCAGCTCGGATGCGCTTCGGTACATCTGCTCCCGCCACACCCAGAAATCTCCGCGGCCGTCGTGGGTGCGTCCGCGCAGCACCCGATGGAAGGCATGGGAGTGGGCGTTGGCAGCTGCCGGGAAGGTAATTCCGGTCAGTGTCTTGTCGCCGGGCTGTGGTTCAGCTCGGGTGGTAATGCTGGAAATCCGGCCGTTTTGCGTTTCGATGCGTACTCCGGCGGCAGCCGTCAGCGTGGTGGGTCCGGCGGTGCGGTCCTTCGAACCGGCGGAATCGTCTGACGTGATGATGGCCGTTTCGCACCAAAACGCGTTCACAGGAGTCCTTCCAGAACATCCGCGAGGGCAACGGTGCCTGCCGAAGCGTCCTCGTCGGCCACATATTCTTCCGGTGAATGCGAGATTCCGCTGGGATTACGGACAAAGAGCATGGCCGAGGGAACATATCCAGCCAACACGCCGGCGTCGTGCCCCGCGCCGGTTGCCAGGACCGGGGCTCCGGGCAACAGGCCGCTGATGCGTCGACTCAGCCCCGGGTCAAAGTGCACGGTGTCGCTGTAGGACTCTTCCGTGAGGGTTGCCGTGCACCCTTCGGCTGCGGCGACTTCCTGCGCCGTGCTGTAGATGGCCTCGATAAGGTGAGCCGTCACGGCGTCGTCGGGATGACGGGCATCCAACCATAGATCGACGCGCGAGGCGATCACGTTGGTGCCGCCGGGAACGGGGGTCAAACGGCCGACCGTGGCCCGGGCATCGGGCTGTTTGGCGGCCGTATCGCGAACGGCGACGATGATCTGCGCGGCAGCAACCATAGGATCGGCCCGGTCTGCCATGAGGGTGGTGCCGGCATGGTTTCCTTGGCCGCTGACGCTGATCTTCCAGCGTCCGTGACCCAGGATCGAACTTCCCACCGCGATGGCCGGCCCGTCTTGTCCCAGGCCCTTGCCTTGTTCCACGTGCAATTCAACGAAATCGCCGATCCGCGCCAAGGCCTCAGGATCAGGGCCGACATGCCGGGTATCGAGGCCGTTGTCCCGCGCGACGTCGGCGAAGGTGTTTCCGTCCGCGTCGCGCAGGTTCAGTGCCTTGTCGACGTCGATGGCGCCGGTGAGGAGCCGGGAACCCAAACAGGCCACTCCAAAGCGGGACCCTTCTTCTTCCGGGAAGACCGTGACGGCCAATGAACGCGGCGGCTGAACTCCGCGGGCTTTGAGGAGATCGACGGCGGCGAGCGCGGAAGCGACGCCGAGGGGTCCATCGAAGGCGCCGCCACCAGGGACGGAATCGAGGTGGCTGCCGGTGACGAGGGCGCCATCCTGTGGGTCTCCCCACCAGGCCCAGATGATGCCGTTGCGATCTGTTTCAACGTCCAGGCCGCGGCTTTTTGCCTGGTCAATGAACCAGTGCCTGAGATCAAGTTCGGGTGTCGAGTAGACGGCCCTGGAGTAGCCTCCGCGCACCGCATCGCGGCCCACATCCTGTATTGAGGCGAGGAGCTGATTGACGGTTTCCACGTGTTCCTCCGATTGATGAAGACTGCCACCAAGTAAAAACCAGATGCCACCACATGGCAAGAGTTCGAGCAACTATTAACAGGCTCGAAACCTGTGCGCGCCTTAAAGGAACAAGCGACGTCTCAAATCCCGGAATGTCAAGTAATCTGCAGCCAAGCCTTGCCATTTGATGAAAATTGATTTTTACTTAGTGGCAAGACATGGTGACTTAGACCACTTGAAAGCAGGTCAGGCAGTGGCAGCAGATTCCTCCACCCGCACAGTCGAAAGGGCGTTGGCTCTCCTTAGCGCAGTCTGCACTGACGGCTCCATCAGCCTCAGTGACGCCGCGCGGGTGGTTGACCTTTCTGCCAGCACCGCGCTCCGCCTACTTCGCACTCTGGAAGGCAGCGGTTTCGTGACGCGGGATCCGGGCGGTAATTTCCGGCCGGGAGCCAGCGTCATCCAGTTGGGAGCCCTCGCTTTGGGACAGGAATCCCTGGTGTCGCTCTGCACCCCGCACATGAAGCGGCTCGTCGCGGAAACCGGCGAGTCCTGCTATTTGAGTATTCCCGGTCCTGGGGAAACCGGAATCTACATCGCCATCGTTGAAGGTACCCGCTCTGTCCGGCACACCAGCTGGGTCGGCAGGAGCATCCCGCTGGAAGGGTCCGCCGCTGGCAAGGTCCTGACCGGCGGGCAGAACGGCCGCGGTTACGCCATTGTGCGCAGCGGCGTTGAAGACGACATCACTGCTGTTGCCGCCCCCATCGTGATCGGTGGCCGAACCGTGGCAGCCCTCAGCATCGTCGTTCCCAGCTACCGCTTGGACGAGGCGAAGGCCCGGACATTTGGCGAGGAACTGGTCAAGGTAGCGAACAACATCCTCGTGGAACCCGACGGAAACCATGAAGTGCCCCAGGAAAGCATGGAAGAGAAATGATCAAATTTGAAAATGTCACCAAGGCGTACCCTGACGGTACTGTCGCCGTCGATGGTCTCAATCTGGAGGCCCCGACCGGGAAGCTGACCATTCTGGTGGGCCCATCCGGCTGTGGCAAGACCACCTCGCTGAGGATGATCAACCGCCTCATCGAACCCACTAGCGGCACCATCTACCTTGATGACGAGCCCACCTCCGGCATGGACGCAGCGTTGCTCCGCCGCAGGATCGGATATGTCATCCAGCACGCGGGGCTCTTCCCGCACAAGACCATCGTGGACAACGTATCCACCATGCCGGTCCTCCTGGGCGAGAGCCGCCAGAAGGCCCGGACCAAGGCCCTGGAGCTCATGGAGCGGGTGGGTTTGCCCGCGAGCTTCGCCAAGCGCTATCCGTGGCAGCTTTCCGGCGGCCAGCAGCAGCGCGTGGGCGTGGCCCGGGCACTGGCATCTGACCCGGCATTCATGCTCATGGACGAGCCGTTCAGTGCCGTGGACCCTGTGGTGCGAGGGCAGTTGCAGGAGGAGTTCCTCCGCCTCCAGCGTGAGATCGGCAAGACCATCATCATGGTCACCCACGACATCGATGAAGCCCTCAAGCTCGGCGACCAGGTTGCCGTGATGCGTGTCGGCGGCAAGCTTGCCCAGATGGCAACGCCGTCGGAGCTTCTCACCTCGCCGGCGGATGAGTTCGTGGCAGACTTCGTGGGCCGTGACCGCGGTTACCGCTCCCTCGGTTTCACGAAGGCCGGCAGTGTGGCCATCGGTGAGGAAGCTGTGGTTCAGCTCGGCGCTTCCGGAGAAGAGGCCCGCGCCAAGGCTTCGGGTGCGTGGGTGTTGGTAGTCGACGGCGGCCGGAAGCCTCTTGGGTGGGCCCAGCCCGAGCTTCTCAACGGTGAGCTCAAGCGTGAAAACCTGAACCTCAGCGGTATCCCGGCAGCTGCCTCGGGAACGATGCGCCAACTGCTGGACGCTGCACTCTCCTCGCCCAGCCGCCGCGGTGTCGTTGTCAACGAGCATGGTGAGCTGATCGGAACCGTGACAGCCACCGACGTCGTCAAGGCCATCGAGGCTGAACCACACCTGGAGACGGCCCGATGAACTTTGAGTGGCTGGGCCGCCAGTTCGACAACATTGTTTTCCTTCTCGGCTGGCACGTCCTGCTGGCCGTCATCCCCTTGGTCCTTGGTCTACTGATCGCCTTGCCCCTGGGCTGGTGGGCACACCGGAGCCGCAGGATCTATCCGCTGCTGGTGGGCGTCGCAGGACTCCTGTACACCGTCCCCTCCCTGGCACTTTTCGTTCTGCTGCCACTTGTCCTTGGCACCAAGATCCTGGACCCGCTGAATATCGTGGCGGCGTTGACCATCTACACGGTTGCGCTGCTGGTGCGGGTCGTGGCAGATGCCCTGGACTCCGTCCCTGAAGACACCGTCCAGGCTGCCAAGGCGATGGGCTACCGCGGGTACCAGAGCCTCCTGAAGGTAGAGCTGCCCGTGGGCGTACCCGTTATCTGCGCGGGCCTTCGCGTGGCCGCTGTATCCAACGTCAGCCTGGTCTCCGTTGCCGCACTGTTGGGTATCCCGCAGCTCGGCTCCCTGTTTACGCAGGGCTTCCAGCTCCGCTTCTTTACGCCGATCATCGCCGGCATCGTGCTCTGCGTGATTCTGGCCATGATCCTGGACGGGCTGATCATCCTTCTCAACCGGTGGCTGACACCGTGGACCCCCAAGGTGGTGGCATCGTGAACTACTTGTTCGACCCCGCGCACTGGAACGGCGCAGACGGCATCCCGACCCTGATCGGTGAGCACCTCCTCTACTCCCTGATCGCTCTGGCTATCGCTGCCGTTATCGCCGTTCCCCTGGGAATCTACATTGGCGTAACCGGCAAGGGCGTGTTCATGATCGCCGGCCTGGCCAATGCCTTGCGCGCCCTGCCGAGCGTCGGCCTGCTGATCCTTTTGGTTCTGCTCATTTCGCCCGCGTTCCCATCGAGGATGGGCTACATCCTGCCAAGCCTCATCGTCCTGGTACTCCTTGCGGTGCCTCCGATCCTGACCAACACCTATGCCGGCGTGCGCGCAGTGGATGCTGCCGCCGTCGACGCCGCCCGGGGCATGGGCTTCCGCACCATGAAGATCCTCACGGATGTCCAGTTGCCGTGTTCGCTTCCGCTGGTTTTGTCGGGTGTCCGCAGCGCACTGCTGCAGATTATCTCGACCGCGACCATCGCAGCATACATTTCGCTTGGCGGCCTGGGCCGGCTCCTGATCGACGGGAAGGCCCAAAATGACTACAGCCAAATGGTCGCCGGCGCTGTCCTCGTTGCTTTGCTGGCCCTGTTCTTCGACCAGCTCCTCGCCTTCATCACCCGCCGCGTTGTCTCACCCGGACTGACACGGCGAACCATCAAGTCGGTTCCGGTAGCCGAACCCGTGAAGACCCCCGTCACGGTCTAAGCAACACACTGCGCTGGACTTCCAGCACGCAAGAATCACCTCCACCCACCCCCCACCTGGCCACTGCATGCCCTGTAAGCGCCATTTCAGGAGAGTTGACATGAAGAAGTACTTGACCGGTTTCACCCTGGCGGCCGTCGCCGCCATCACCCTGAGCGCCTGTGGCGGCGGGGACCCTATGAGCACATCAAACACTGCCGCAGCTGGAGGCTCCGGCGACAGCATCATTGTCGGTTCGGCTGACTTCCCCGAGAGCCAGCTGGTCGCCAAGATCTACGCCGAGGCCCTCAAAGCCAAGGGTGTCAATGTCACGGAAAAGCCCAGCATTGGCAGCCGCGAGGTCACGATCCCCGCCCTCAAGGACGGCTCCATCGACCTCATGCCGGAGTACGGCGGTGCGCTCCTCCAATACCTCGATTCCGCCACCAAGGCAGTATCGTCCGAGGAAGTCACCAAAGAACTGGCCACCAAGATCCCCTCTGGCCTGACGGTTCTGACGGCTTCGGAAGCGGAGGATAAGGACGTCCTCACTGTGAAGAAGGACATCGCCGACCAGTACAAGCTGAAGACCATCGAGGACCTCCAGCCGGTCGCCAAGGAACTCGTCCTGGGCGGGCCGCCGGAGTGGAAGACCCGCCTCAACGGCGTTGCCGGACTGAAGTCCGTCTACAACCTTGAGTTCAAGGAATTTTCAGCGCTCGACGCCGGCGGGCCGCTGACGCTGAATGCCCTGCTTTCCGGCCAGGTACAGGTAGCTGACCTCTTCAGCACCGATCCCGCGCTGGCCGAGAACAACCTGGTGGCCCTCGAGGACAACAAGAACCTCTTCCTGTCAGAGAACATCCTGCCGGTCATCAACCAGAAGAAGTCCACGGATACCGTGAAGGAAACACTGGACAAGGTCTCTGCTGCGCTCACCACTGAGGACCTCATCAAGATGAACGGCCGCGTAGCGAAGTTTGAGGACATCGGCGAGATCGCCAAGGAATGGCTCAAGAGCAAGAACCTGGGCTAAACCCGGCCCTCGTGCTTCCGCTGGTTTGCAGGATTTATAGGAGTAAAGAATGACTGCCGATTTCACTACTGGTGCCCGTCCGGTTAAGGCCGCGCGGGGTACTGAGCTTACTGCCAAGTCGTGGCAGACCGAGGCACCGTTGCGCATGTTGATGAACAACCTTGATCCGGAGGTTGCTGAGCGTCCGGATGACTTGGTGGTGTACGGGGGTACGGGCCGTGCGGTGCGTTCCTGGGCTGCGTTTGATGCGATTACCCGCACCCTGGAAACGATGGAGAAGGACGAAACCCTCCTGGTGCAGTCGGGCAAGCCGGTGGGTGTGTTCCGCACTCATGAGTGGGCTCCCCGTGTCCTGCTCGCGAACTCGAACCTGGTGGGGGACTGGGCAACGTGGCCGGAGTTCCGCCGGCTCGAGGCCGAGGGCCTGATGATGTACGGGCAGATGACTGCCGGGTCCTGGATTTACATCGGCACGCAGGGCATCCTGCAGGGCACGTATGAGACGTTCGCCGCGGTGGGGAACAAGCTCGCCGCGGAGGGACGCCACCCGGCCCCCGCCCCGGAAGGCTCGTCCGAGGGTCCCCTGGCGGGGACGCTGACCCTGACCGGTGGGTGTGGTGGCATGGGTGGTGCGCAGCCGCTGGCGGTGACGTTGAATGATGGTGCGTGCTTGATCGTGGATGTGGACGAGACCCGTTTGCGTCGCCGGGCGGGCAAGCGGTACCTGGACGAGGTTGAAACGGATCTGGACGCGGCGATCGCGAAGGTCCAGGCCGCGAAGGCCGAGCGTCGTGGCTGGTCGGTGGGGTATGTGGGCAACGCCGCTGAGGTGTTCCCGGAACTGCTCCGCCGCCACAAGGCCGGGGACGTGACCTTCGATGTGGTCACCGACCAGACATCCGCGCATGATCCGTTGTCGTACCTGCCGGAGGGCATCACCGTGGCGGAGTGGCACACCGAGGCTGAGGCGGATCCGGAAGGGTTCACGAAGAAAGCCCAGGCCTCGATGGCCCGGCAGGTGCAGGCGATGGTGGAGTTCCAGGACGCCGGGGCCGAGGTGTTTGATTACGGCAACTCGATCCGGGACGAGGCACGCAAGGGCGGCTACGAGCGGGCGTTCGAGTTCCCCGGTTTCGTCCCGGCCTACATCCGTCCGTTGTTCTGCGAGGGCCTGGGCCCGTTCCGCTGGGTCGCGCTGTCCGGTGACCCGGAAGACATTAGGGTCACGGACGAGGCGATCAAGGAGTTGTTCCCGGAGAACAAGCACCTGCACAAGTGGATCGACGCGGCCCAGGAGCGGGTGGAGTTCGAGGGCTTGCCGGCGCGTATTTGCTGGCTCGGGTACGGCGAACGGGCCAAGGCCGGCCTGCTGTTCAACCAGCTCGTCGCCGAGGGCAAGGTCAAGGCCCCGATCGTGATCGGCCGTGACCACCTGGACTCCGGCTCGGTGGCGTCCCCGTACCGGGAGACCGAGTCCATGGCCGACGGGTCCGACGCGATTGCTGACTGGCCGTTGCTGAACGCGCTGATCAATACCTCTTCGGGTGCTACCTGGGTCTCGATCCACCACGGCGGCGGGGTGGGGATCGGCCGGTCCCTGCACGCCGGGCAGGTTTCCGTCGCTGACGGCACCGACCTGGCCGCGGAGAAGCTCGAACGGCTCCTGACCAACGACCCCGGCATGGGCGTCATCCGCCACGTCGACGCCGGCTACGACCGCGCCGTCGAAGTCGCCAACGAACGCGGCGTCCGCATCCCCATGAACGAAAAGTAGGCAACAAAGTGACTCTGACTACCCACGAACCCCTGACCGTTACCCTCGGTTCCAGTGGCGTGGCCCCAGAAAACAAGTAAGCCCACCATCCCCAACTAGGTAGCAGCAGATGTCGTTTTGAGGGCTGAAAACGGCATCAGCTGCTACCTGGTTGGTTGACCGAATTCACGAAGGGATCATTCCATGGTCGAGATCGACGGACGACGCCTTGGGCTTGCCGGGATCGTGGCAATTGCCGCTGGCGGCGAGAAGGTGGTTCTTGCGCAGTCGGCGATCGAACGCATGGCCGCCTCGCAGCGCTCAGCCCGCGCAACGGCACAGGCACGGCCGGTTTATGGGCGCTCCACTGGTGTGGGGGCTAATCGCTCCGTAACCCTGGATACATCGGATGCGTCGGCCGACCAGCACGGAGTCAACTTGCTTCGGAGCCATGCGGTGGATGCCGGGCGAGCCCTTGACCGCGAAACGGTGAGGGCCATGCTGGTTGTCAGAGCGTCCCAGCTGGCGGCTGGGGCGTCCGGAATCAACCCGGACCTGGTCGAGGCCGTTGTACAGATGCTGAACGCGGATACCCTGCCCGAAGTGCGGGAATTTGGCGGTATTGGCACAGCAGACCTGCCGGCCCTGGCAGGAACCGCATTAACACTCCTGGGTGAGCGTCCCACGATGGATGGCACGCCGGTGCCGAAGGCGTTGGATTCCTGGCCCACTGAAGACGCGCTTCCCTTCATCAGTTCCAGTGCCCTCACCATCGGGCAGGCCATCCTGGCGCACCAGAAGCTGGTCACGATGATGGAGAACCTGACCACCATCAGTGCTCTGTCGTTCACGGCCATGTCCGGCAACCCGGAAGCGTTTAGCCCCGAAGTCGCAAAGGCCACTGAATCGGACGCCATGGCTGAGGTCGCTGCGACCCTGCAGGAATTGGTGGCTGGATCCGGGAAGCCTGCAAGGATTCAGGATCCGTACTGCCTGCGCATGTTGCCGCATTCTCTGGGGGCGGTCGTGGAGGAACTCGAATCGCTGAGGATCACCCTGGAGCGCCTGGCCGTAGCGGGCCACGAGAACCCCATGGTCTTTGGCTCCGTGGAAGACGGCACCAACGGCGTGGCACATCACGGCCTGTTCCACATGTCCACACTGGCCCGGCGCATCGATGCCCTGCAGGTGGCCGTTGGGGCGGCGTGCACAACGACACTGGGCCGGATCACGCGTCTCTGCGATCCCACTTTCACCGGCCTCCACCGATTCCTGGCAGGCAATGATGCAGGCCAGTCCGGCGTCATGATGCTGGAGTACGTCGCCGCTGCAGCGGTAGGCCGTATTCGGGCCAACGCCCAGCCGGTAAGCCTGCAAACCGTAAATTTGTCCTTGGGTGCTGAGGAAGACGCGAGCTTCGCAACTCTGGGTGCGGCACAGTTGGAGTCCACTGCCCACGCCTTGGCAACCGTCGCCGGCGTCGAGCTTGTTTGTGCGTCACGGGCCCTCCGCGCACAAGGCAGGCGTCCTGGAGAATTCAGCAGCCCCCGGCTGCGAGCCGTGATGGAGGCAGGCTTCACCTTGCCATCCGAAGTTCAGGACCGCGACTTGCGGGATGACCTTGAGCAGGCGCAACGCCTTGTCCAGGACTCGTACTGATCTCAAGCCCTGAAATGCACTGACACCGAACGACAATGGCTTCACGACAAGAACGGCAGGCAATCCTCGGACTGCCTGCCGTTCTTGTCGTGGAAGAGCACGTACCGCTTAGTGCGCCGGGACGGATTCCTTGGCTGCTGCCTTCGGGTCCATGAGCTTCTTGTTGGGCAACGCGAAGCTGATGAGGAACGCGATCAGCATCAGGCCAGCGGCCGTGAGCATCACAGTGTCAATTGACTGTGCGAAGCCCTCGGTGATGGGCCGGGTGAGGGTGCTGTTGGCTGCGTGCAACCAGCTGGTGTCGTTCAGGGAATCGTTGGTGGCACCATTCTTGAAGAAATCGAAGAGTTTGGCGTTCGCGGGATCGGCTGCCACGGCCGGATCCTTCATGACCGCTTGGTAGTCCGGGCTGGAAGCAGCGGTCTTCATGCCATCCGCGATCTTGTCCGCGGCCAGGCTGAACAGCATCGAGATGAACACGGCCGTGCCCACAGCCCCACCCATGGAACGGAAGAACGCCGCAGTAGAGGTTCCGACGCCCATGTCCTTGGGCGGCACCGATACCTGCATGGCAAGTGTCAGCGGTTGCATGCAGAAGCCCAAGCCGACGCCGAAGAACACGGCGATGAGTCCGGGAACCCAAAGGCCAGTGTTCACGCCGAGCACCAGGCCCATCACAGCGGCTGCGCCAGTCAGGATTGCCGTACCGAGGATGGGGAAGATTCTGTAAACGCCCGACGACGAGATGGTGCGGCCGGCGCTGATGGAACCGAACAGGATGCCCACGGTGAACGTGATCATCATGAGGCCCGCTTCGGTGGGGGTAAGGCCCTTCACCAGCTGCAGGTACATGGGCAGCATGGCGATGGCACCGAACATGCCGATGCCGATGATGAAGTTCAGCAGGGATGACAAACCGAAGGTTGCGTTCTTAAAGAGACGCAAGGGGATCAAGGCGTAGTCCCCGGCCCGCATCTCTGCGAACAGGAACGCCACGATGCCGGCGACGCCAAGGCCATAACACAGCCAGGATGCGCCCGATGCCCAACCCCAGGACCGGCCCTGCTCGGCTACAAGAAGGAGCGGAACGATTGCCAGGGTGATGGCTGCCGCGCCCCAATAGTCGATCTTCTGCTTCACGTGCCGTGCAGGCAGGTGAAGGAACATGAACACCACAGTGAGTGCCGCAAGGCCAATGGGAAGGTTGATGAAGAATACCCAGCGCCAGCCGTCGAAGCCCAGGATGGTCGATGTTCCCGCGAAAGCGCCGCCGATGACAGGACCGAGGACGGAGGAGATACCGAAGACGGACATGAAGTAACCCTGGTATTTGGCCCGGTCCTTCAAAGCAACGATGTCGCCGATGATTGTCAGTGCCAGCGCCAAAAGACCACCTGCGCCCAGGCCCTGCACGCCACGGGCGATGGCAAGCTCCGTCATGGAATGGACGGACCCGGCATAGAGGGATCCGGCCAGGAAGATCAGGATGGCTGCCAGGTACAGCGGACGGCGCCCGAAGATGTCACTGAGCTTGCCGTAGAGCGGCGTGCTCACAGTAGAAGTGATGAGGTAGGCGGTAGTTGCCCATGCCTGGAGTGACAAGCCGTCGAGGTCATTGGCGATGGTGTAGATGGACGTGGACACAATGGTCTGGTCCAGTGAGGACAGGAACATGCCGAGCATGAGTCCCACCATGACGGTGAGCGTCTGACGATGCGTCAGGACCTCGCCGGCGGCCCGGACGGGCGCAGATTTGGACATATCTTCTCCAGAGGTGGCAGAAAAGTGGATTTTAAGCAGGATAGTTGCTTTCAGTAACTATCCTAATGCCTGTTTGATTCCCGGAAGAAGAATGTTTCTTGAACAACCTTCGTAAGTCGGCCAGTCTCAGGGGTCAGCGTTCCACGAGAATGCCATCCGGATCGCTGTAGATCATTACTCCGGGTTGGATTCTCACGCGGTCAATCACCAGTTGGACATCAACCTCGCCTACACCCGTCTTCGCGCTCTTCTTCGGGTTGCTGCCCAGCGCCTTGATGCCCAGCGGGAGGCGGGCGAGTGCTTCCCGATCCCTGATGGCTCCGTTAATAATGACGCCGGCCCAACCATTGGCCACCGCGCTTTCAGCGATCATGTCTCCCATGAGGGCAGTCCTCAATGATCCCTGACCATCAACCACCAGAACGGCTCCTTCGCCGGGCGTCCCGAGGACTGTCTTCACCAAGGCGTTGTCCTCGAAGCACCTGATGGTTCGTACCTGTCCGCTGAAGTGCGTGTGACCGCCGAGGTTCTGGAACTGGACAGCAACCGATTCCAATTCCTCGCCCCGATCGTCATAGAGATCAGCTGTATTAATCTGCTCGTTCATGTCCTTCTCCTCACTACGTTTGAGGCCACACTAACGCGTGCGCCAGGTAAGCGGCACGGACCGTCGAGGGCTATGTGGATAACTGACATGAACTTAGGTTCCATGCCCTCCACCCGCGCTAATCTGAATCCAGACGTTGAAACTAGGGGGAACCTGCCATGAGCCTGTCCGACCTGCCCGGTCCTGTGCCGGATCCTGCCATAGTCCGGGGCGGCACGGCCACTGCCCTCGCCGAACCAGTGGACCGGGTCCGCGCACTGTGGATTACTGGCGTCGTGCTCATCAACGTGGGCATCAATGCGGCGTTCTTCGGCCCCATCCAGGTGCTGTTGGGCCAGCAGGCGGCTCACTTCGATGAGGAACAAAAGGAAGCGATCCTGGCGCTGGTAACGGGTTGCGGCGCCGCCGTCTCGTTGGTTGCCAACCCCTTGTTCGGGGCGTTCAGCGACCGGACTGTCTCCCGCTTCGGACGTCGCGTTCCGTGGGTCCTCGTAGGAGCAATCCTGGGCGCTGTAGCACTCGTAGGACTGGCGGGAGCGCCGAACGTCGCGGTCATGACGGTGCTGTGGTGCTTGGTGCAGGCCGGATGCAACGGTGCTTACGCTGCCATTACAGCTGCGATTCCAGACCGCGTTCCGGTGCCGCAACGTGGCACGGTCGGTGGTTTGGCAGCCATGGGACAGACAGTTGGCATCCTGGCCGGCGCGGTGATTGCCGCCGTCGTAGCGGGAAACTTTGCTGCCGGTTACCTGGTGTGTGCAGCGGCGCTGCTTGCCGGCGTCGTGCTTTATCTTTTCAAGAATGACGACCAGCCGCTTCCAGCCCAGGCCCGCCCACCGTTCAGTCTTGCGCGGTTTTTCCAAGGCTTTTGGGTTTCGCCAGCACGCTATCCCGATTTCGCCTGGGCTTGGCTGACGCGACTGTTGGTAAACATTGGCAACCACATGGTCACCCTCTATCTCCTGTTCTTCCTCAGCGATGCCGTGCATGTGAAAGAAACCGAGGGCATCGAACCCGCGATCGGAGTGCTTATCCTGACAGGCCTGTATGCGGTCATGGTGATTATCACCAGCGTGATCGGCGGAGCTTTGAGCGACCGGATGGGCAAACGGAAGCCTTTGGTGATCGCGTCGTCCGTGATCATCGCCGTGGCGTCCTTGATTCTCGGTTTTGCGCCGACGTGGGCCGGTGCCATCACGGGGGCACTGGTCCTGGGCCTCGGCTTTGGAGCCTATCTTGCTGTGGACTTCGCACTGATCACCCAGGTCCTGCCGACGGCACTGGACCGTGGCAGGGACCTGGGCGTGATCAACGTGGCAAACTCGCTCCCGCAAGTCATCGCCCCGCTTATCGCATTCCCGTTCGTCACGTATTTGGGCGGCTACGTCTCGCTGTATGTAGCCGCCGCGGTCATCGGTCTGCTGGGTGCTGTGTTCGTGGTCAAGATCAAGAGCGTGGCGTAAGCCTAGAGGCCTAGAAGACGGCCGTGAAGCCGCCCCAGCCCCAGCCGACAACCGGTGAGCCTTTCCATCGGTAGCCGGCGATGCCGGAACCCGCGAATCCGGTTGTGTCTCCGAGATACATCGTGAGCCGGCCGCTGTTATCAATTCCATAAACGTCGGAGTCGCCATCGCCGTTGAAGTCACCCGCCGCCCCGATGCGGGCCATTGACTCCCAGCCCCAGCCGATGGAACCGGCGAATCCACCAGGCAGGCCGTATTCCTCAAACCATCCGTTACGGTTTGTCGTGCGCACTTCAAGATTTCCCCAGAAGGGACGGGTCAGAACCACGAGATCTGATGTTCCGAGAAAGTGTCCAGCACCAACGGCGTAGTAGCCCTCCCACCCCTGGCCGATTTTGCGTGGTTGTAGCCAACCCCCGCGCCCATTGCCGGGATACAGGAAGATGTTGCCTGCTGTGTCCTTGGCGAGTATGTCATTAGTGCCATCACCGTTGAAGTCTCCGGGGGCGATCAGATCAGCAAAGCCCTGCCACCCCTGGCCGACCTGTAAGGCTTGCTTCCACCCGCCGGAGCCGTTGCCCTGGTAAAGGAACAAGCGGCCGGAATTATCGCGAGCCAGAACGTCTACCGTGCCATCGCCATCAAAGTCACCGGGAGACACCAGAAGGTTGAAGTTGTTCCAACCCCAGCCGATTACCTGTGCCGCTTGCCAGTTGCCCCGCCCGTCCGTGGGGTACAGCAGGAGCCTTCCGGAGGCGTCGCGGGCAAAGATATCCAGTGTTCCGTCGCCATTGAATCCGCGGGCACGGGCGGCGGCTGCTACCCTCAGCGGATTGCGTGCCTGCACCGTGAGCTGGGAGTCGGCGTCGTAGATGATGGTGACGTATGCGGCTATCACCCGTCCAAGGTCAGCGGCGGTTGCGCGGTAGGTGGTACTCGTTGCACCGGGGATTACAGCTCCGTCCCTCGTCCAAGAGAATGAAACGGAAGGAGAGCCGCCGTCAGGTGACACGTGGGCAAAGGTCCGCGAGATGTCCAACTTCAGCAAGCCGCCGACTGTTGGATCGCCGCCCAGTTGGGGTGTTCCGTTGATGTAGACGTAGCGGGTTGGTGCGGCAATTGCAGGTGCGACGGCCTGCGCCGGGAGTGCCGGAGCTACGAGCAGACCTGTCACAACGGATGCGGCCAGGACCGAAAGCCAACGCTGGCGCCTGCGCGCGGTGGGGGGCAAAGGAGTGCTGGTATGCAAGGGATTCCTCCAAAAAGAAGGCTGGCCTGCTGGCCAACCCGGATCATTAACAATGAACTTGGCGGGGGCCTCGTCCTAATCGATTCGGACGAGGCCCCCGCCTAACGGCCTGACGCCGGACTCTAGAAAACAGCGTTGAAGCCGCCCCAGCCCCAGCCAACTACAGCGGAGCCTTTCCACCCGCCTGAGCCGTTGCCGTAGTACATGCGCATCTGACCCGAGGTGTCGATGCCCCAGACATCGTTGGCCCCGTCGCCGTCGAAATCGCCGGCACCGCCGAGCTTGGTGATAGCGTTCCAGCCCTGGCCGATCACGCGGCTGCTAGTCCAGCCGCTGTGGCCATTGCCACCGTAGAACACGAGGTTTCCGGCGCCGTCACGGGCGAGGACATCAGGCTTGTGGTCGCCGTCGAAATCACCAGGGGAGAACACCGAAGTCATGCCGCCCCATCCCCAGCCGACTGTCGAGGCAGCCAGGAAGCCGCCGTGGCCGTTGCCCGGGTACAGCATGAGCTCACCGGAAGACTTGCGGGCAAGGAGGTCGTTGTTGCCGTCTCCACTAAAGTCGCCTGCCGCGAAGATGGTGCTGAAGATCCCCCAGCCCCAACCGATCTGCTGTCTCGGGTACCAACCACCATGCCAGCCAGCTGGGTAGAGGAAGAGCGAACCGGAACTGTCGCGGGCAATGACGTCATTCTCGCCGTCGTTGTTGAAGTCGCCGGCAGCGAACATCGTGTTGAAGATGTTCCACCCCGAGCCGACTTCATATGCCTGCTGCCAGGTGCCGTTTCCGCCGGTCGGGAACAGGCCAAGTCGTCCCCAGGAGTCCCGGACAAACAAACTCATCGTGTACGAATCCCAATATTCGGCACGGTAGAAGCCGGACGTGTGGGGACGATCAATGTCTACGGGAGTCACGTAGTTGAAGTCCAAGGCGTCCAAGGCCACAGCCGCGGTTCCGGAGGCGGGGAGGTTGCCGGGGTTGTGGATCAGGGAACCGTCGCGCCAGTAACCTACTTCCTGGCCGGCTGCGGTTTGAATCTGCATGTACTGGGCAAGGTAGGTTCCCGGCGGGGTCCCCTGTGCAAAGAAGACGTCGAACGAGTACGTCGAATCAGCGGAACTGTACGAGCCCTGCGTCATCGTCGTGTGGAGTTTACCCGTTGCTGTATTCCGGAACAGGACGTAGACGTCGGTAATCGGACCGGATGCCTGGAAGGTAACGCGCGATGTTGCCTGCCCTCCAGCGCCGATCGCGTCTGGCGTCGTGGAGACCGCTACAGGTACCGGTGCGAAGGTGTCATCAGCATGTGCTGCGGGTGCCAACCCCAGCCCGCCGACCAAAATAACGCTGCCCAAAAATGCGGCCAGCCAGCTGCGCACGCGGCGCAGAGGAGTGCTCCCCATGGTTCCCCCAAATTAGGCCGGTCGCAGATGGCCGGCGGGAATAAGTGACTTGAGAGTACATGGCGACACAGAAAGTCTGGGAATTTGCTGGCAAATATTCACGCGAAAGACAAGTCAAACTCAAAACGCAACCAAAATCGGCTTAGAAAACCGCCGTGAACCCGCCCCAGCCCCAGCCAACGACACCGGCGCCTTTCCATCCTCCGATGCCGCTGCCGTAGTACATGTTCAGTTGGCCGCCGGCGTCGATGGCCCAAACGTCGTTGAAGCCGTCTCCGTTGAAATCTCCGGCCCCACCAATGCGTGACATGACGTTCCAGCCTGTGCCGATGGACCGGGCAGTGGTCCATCCGCCGTTGCCGTTGCCACCGTAGAGCCGTAGGTTTCCTGCGCTGTCACGGCCCAGGACATCAGGGTTGCCGTCACCGTCGAAGTCGCCGGGCGAGAAGACCTCGCTGAGGGCGTCCCACCCTTGGCCTACGGCGCCAGGGGATTTGAAGCCGCCCGTCCCGTTGCCGGGGTAGAGCACCAGGGCGCCCAAAGGCGTGCGGGCAAGGACATCGTTGTTGCCATCGCCCGAGAAGTCGCCTGCGGCGATGATCGAATCGAAGACGTCCCATCCCCAGCCGATCTGCTTGCGCGGAAGCCAGCCGCCGGTTCCGTTGCCCGGGTACAGGAACAGCGATCCATCGTGGTCCTTCGCGATGACGTCGTTGAACCCGTCTCCATCAAAATCGCCCGCGTTGAAGGCGGTGTCGAACACGTCCCAACCAAAGCCGATGGTCCGCGGAGCTTGCCAGCGGGCCGCGCCATCGGTGGGGTACAGGAGCAGGTTCGCCGCAGCATCGCGCGCGAACAGGTCCATGGAGGCCCCGGCGTCGAAACCTGTTGTGTGCGGCTTGTTTCGAACCACGGAGCGGTCGAAAACCGTAAACGGACGCGTGGCCGTCACTGGATTGCCCGCTTGGACTACTGCCCGGAAGCCGACGACGGCGCCACGGTCCGCTGCCTGAAGGGTGTAAGTCTTGGTGGTGGCACCGCCGATCACGGTACCGTTGCGCACCCATTCGTACCTGACGCTGACGTGCCCGCCGAGTGTCCCGCCGGAGACGCTGCCCTCGTTGAAGACGCCGGTGAGCTTCTCTCCGATGATCAGCTTGCCTTGGAGTGTGGGAGCGGTAGCTGTGATGGGTGACGTGGGTGTCAGTGGGAGCGAGGATGCCGACACAGCCCGGAAGCCTGCCCTTGTGGCCGTGACCCGTAGTGACAGGGTCTGATCAAGGTCTGCTTCTGCGATGCGGTAATTGCTGAGCGTGGCTCCAGGGATCGGCTGGCCGTTGCGCAGCCATTGGTAGGCGAAGCCGGTGGGCGGTTGGGTCCAGGAGCCGTTGTCCGCGGTCAGCACTTGGTCGTAGCGTGCCACGCCTGTGATGGTTGGTGGCTTGATATTTGGATTGTCCACCAGTGGGAAGCCGGGATTGTTGACGGCGAAGTCGACGCCGTCCAAGGCCCCTGGCCGCTGCGTTGGTGCTTCCAGTCCTTGCGAAAGGAAGATGATGTTGCCATCGCGGCCGTAGCGGATTACCCCCTGGCCCAAGGGGAGCATGATGTTGACGCTGAGGAGTTTGTAGCGCCCGGTTCGCTGGAAGGCGCTCCCGTCCACCGGCACTTTGGCTTGCGCGCTGTAGGGCCCGGACAGCTGGCTGGCAGGTCCGTAGAGGGTGGCCTGCTCCAGGGTGTCCTCATTGACGTAGGTGAAACCTACTTCCTTGGCGGGACCGCTCAGTGTGAAGGACAAGGAGACAATGCTCCCGGGACCCGCCGTTGCCGCCGACGTCCGGGTAACCACGGTGGGAAGCGGGACGATTGTTCCCGCAGCTGTAGCGCGGGGCGGCGGGACTGCAATTGCCAGCGCAGAGCAGAGGAGGATGGCTAGAAGGATGTGAAAACCCGACCGTACCGAATGCACAAAAGCCGCTGGGCGCACGGAAGAAAAAGTCGTCATGGTCTCCCCCAACCCCCTAGAACAAGGCGTTAAAACCGCCCCAGCCCCAGCCGATGGTTTGGGCGCCGTTCCAGCCGCCGTCGCCGTCGCCGTAGTAGGCCAGCAGCTGGCCGGATCCGTCCACTGCATAGACGTCCACATTGCCGTTACCGTCGATGTCGCCGGCTGCGCCAATGGCTGCCATGCCGTTCCAACCTTGACCGATCACGGCCATGCCTGCCCAGCCGCCGCTGCCGTTGCCCTTGTACAGGCGCAGGCTGCCGGCGGAGTCCCTCGCCAGGATGTCCACGTTGTAGTCGCCGTCGAAGTCGCCAGGCGTGATGATCTGGTTGACCACGTTCCAACCACTGCCGGCCAATGAACGGTTCAGCCAGCCGCCGCTGCCGTTGCCGGGGTAGAGATAAAGCAGTCCGCCGGAATCACGGGCGAGGATGTCGTTGGTGCCGTCGCCGTTGAAGTCGCCGGGGGAGACGATCGACGTAAAGCTGTTCCATCCGCTGCCCACTTGGCGTCCGGCAAGGAAGCCGCCGTCCCCAGTACCCGCATAAAGGAAGAGCCTTCCGGAGGAGTCCTTCGCAAGGATGTCGTTGGTGCCGTCGCCGTTGAAGTCGCCGGGGGAGAGGACCGTGCTGAACCCGTTCCAGCCGGGGCCAACGGTCCGGGAGGCTTCCCAGGCGCCGCCAATCCGGGGATACAGCATGAGGGTGCCATCCGTGCGGCGGGCCAGCATCTCATAGGCGCCCCGACCGGTGAAGCCGTTGGCCCTGTTGGATGCTGAGATGGGCGCTGTTTCCTGGCTGGAGACTTCCTGCGGTTCACACCCGTTTTGGCTGGCTGCGACATGGGCGGCGATGGTCTTGCCGCGGTCTTCTTCGCCGAGCTTGTAGTTCCACCACTCCCAGTGGTCCCCGGCTCGAACACCGTCGCGGGTCCAGTAGATCTGGTAGTCCGGGCCTGCCGCGGCGCCGCAGCCACGGTAGGAAGCAGGATCGATCTCAAGCGTGAGCGTTGAGCCAACAAACGGCGCACCGTGAACCACGGGATCTGCGGGGTCCATGGTTGCCATTGCAGGTGCCGGGGCGAAAGCGACGGCGGCAATAAGCGCAGCCGCAATTCCGGCTACCGCTCGGCGCACGCCTGATACACGGCATGATAGAGCGTTCATTGTGTCCTCCCCAGACTTATGCGGCTAATCTTACCGCGGCTGGGACTCAGCTAGAAGATTGCTGTGAAACCGCCCCATCCGTTGCCCACGGACTGGGATGTGCGCCACCCGGTCCGGCCATCGCTGTAATAGATCACCAGCCGGCCCTGTTGGTCCACGCCGTAAACGTCCTGGAAGCCATCCTTGTCGAAGTCACCCGCGGCACCCGCGGCTTTGAGGGCATTCCAGCCGACACCGATGAGCCACGACCGCGTCCAACCGCCCGCCCCGTTGCCGCCGTAGAAATACAGGTAACCGCTGCGGTCACGGGCAAGCACGTCCACCTTGCCGTCGCCGTTGAAGTCGCCAGGCGTCAGCAAGGCGTCCATCACCTGCCAGCCCTGCCCGACGGCGGTCCTCGCCAGCCAGCCTCCGGAACCATTGCCGGGGTACAAATAGAGGGCGCCGCCGGGTTCCCTGGCCAGGATGTCGTTGTTGCCGTCCCCGTTGAAGTCGCCAGGGCTGACGATTGAGTCGAAAATGTTCCAGCCTTTGCCGATGGTCTGGGCGGGCTTCCATCCACCGGTTCCGTCGCCGGCGTAGAGATACAGAGTCCCCGCCGAATCGCGTGCGATCACGTCACCCTTGCCATCACCGTTGAAGTCGCCGGGGGAAAGGACAAGGTTGAAGACGTTCCACCCCCAGCCCACGGTGCGGGCGGCGTCCCAAGCGGCGCCTGTCCGCCCGTACAACATCAACGAGCCGTCACTTCCGCGCGCCAGGAGTTCGAAGCTGCGGCCCGTGAAACCATTGGCCCGGTTGGGCGCAGCGACGGGTCCGGTCTCGTCGCTGTGAAGGGTTTCGCCCCCGCAGGCAGTCTTGCTGGCGGTCAGGTGCACAGCCATGCGTGCGCCCGTGTCATCCTGCTGCAGGAGGTAGCTGCGCCCGGTTTCGCCCGCCACCAGGAAGCCGTCCCTTGTCCAATAGACAGTGAAGTCGGGGCCCTTGCCGCCGCCGCAGCCATAGAAGGTGTACGGGCCGATTTCGGCTGTTAGCGTCTTGCCGACAAACGCTTCACCATTGACTATGGGGTCCGGCCCGTTGCTGGCCGCCGACGCCGGCAGGGGGCCAAGTGCCACGGCCGCCACAGCGGCGGCCAGCAGCGCTGCTGCCATCCGGCGTCGAAAATTCCCCATAGTGGTCTTCCTCCCGTGCGTGGACCCAACTGGGTCGCATTTAAGCGCGTTTTGAGCGTCCAAAACGCGCTCTACTGCTACCTAGTTGGGTTTACCTGAGCTTCCTGCAGTTTAGGGGCGCAGCGGGGGGAATCCGGGGAACGGCATGGACGCGTTGCAAGCAGGGCGCTCTCAGGAAACGGTCATTTTGCTCACGTATCATTGGTGCGATCGGCCTGCCGCGGGTCCTGTGACCTGAGCCGGCCGTTTCCTTGCCAGCCTGCCAAGAGATCGCCGGAAATGCCCGAACCGTTTTCCCTGGAACCGTACTCCCTTGACCTGACGACGGGGTTGCCCCGTATGGCTGCCGCACCTACCACCCCGCGGCAGCTTTTGCGCTATGCCCGCATCCTGAAGACAGCCTCCGGCTTTGCGCAACGTCAATTCGACACCTTGAGTTTGTCGGACGTTGCCGCGAAAGCGGACGTTCCGCTGGGCACCCTCTACCGTTACTTTCCCTCTACGGCGCACCTCATGTTGGCCGTCTACCGGCAGCAGTTGCGCGAGCTTCGCGACGGCGTGCGCCAGAGGAACGGCAAGGGCCATGCACTGTCAGGTTTGATGATGGAGATCTTCCACCTGAGGGTTATGCAGCCCGGCGTGGAGCACTGCCTCATCCGGCCTGCCGGCAAAGACAGCGACACCGCCCAGCTGCTGCGCGAGATTGACCTCTTGTCCGAAGAAGTTGTGGGTTCGTTGAGCAAAGAGCCCGGAAATGACGCACCGAAGGCCAGGATTCTGTTGCATCTGGTCAGTGGTCTGGTCCAGGCCGTCCGGTGCCGTCGCTTGTCGCTCTTTGAAGCCGAAAAGGACCTCAAGAAGGCGTGCAGCCTCATGACGGGGGAATGACACATAGCTCTTCCGGTCTAGACCACCGGCCCCTGAGAATGCGTTTTTTCGCGTGAGCTGAGTCACTTTTAGACCTGCATAAACGTTTTACTCTCGAATCGTCTCTCTTGGTATTGAATCTTGTACCCTCCGGGCTTCCCTACGCTGGAAAGACCGAAGCGGCTAGCAGCCCAACCTGCAGATGCACCTTCCGGGCCAGCCACCCTTGGTCCGAACCAGCAGTTCTGTTCCTGCCCGAACCATGCCGTGGGTCCACGGCTAGCCTGAGGAGACAAAGACGTGTCCATTGAGACAATCGCTACTGACAACGACGCCCTGGTATTGAGCGAAGAAGAGATCTTCGCAGCACACGAGGGCGGCAAGCTGACGATTTCCAGCACCGTTCCCCTGAACAACAAGCGTGACCTTTCCATCGCGTACACCCCCGGCGTCGCCCAGGTGAGCCGCGCAATCCACGCCAACCCCGAACTTGCCCGCACCCACACCTGGGCTGAGCGCCTGGTTGTTGTCGTCAGTGACGGCACCGCCGTCCTCGGCCTGGGCAACATCGGCCCCAGCGCTTCCCTCCCGGTCATGGAAGGAAAGTCTGCCCTCTTCAAGTCCTTCGGCGACCTCGACTCCATCCCGCTGGTTCTCAACACCACCAACGTGGACGAGATCATCGAGACCCTGGTCCGCCTCCGCCCGAGCTTCGGTGCAGTGAACCTCGAGGACATCTCCGCGCCGCGTTGCTTCGAACTCGAAGAGCGCCTCATCGAAGCACTCGACTGCCCCGTCATGCACGATGACCAGCACGGCACCGCCGTCGTGGTTCTCGCGGCCCTGACCAACGCTGCAAAGGTGACCGAGCGCGAACTTTCCGGCCTTAAAGTAGTTGTCTCGGGCGCAGGTGCCGCCGGCATTGCCATCGCCGAGATTCTTCTTGCTGTTGGCATCGAGGACGTCATCCTGCTCGACTCCAAGGGTGTGGTCAACGCTGACCGTGCCGACCTCGTGGCCGATCCCGGCAGCGTCAAGGCCCGTATGGCTCAGCGGACCAACCCCCGCGGCGTCACAGGTGGTCCCGGCGAGGGGCTGACCGGCGCCGACGTTTTTGTAGGCGTCTCCTCCTCCAAGCTGGACGAAGAGCACCTGAAGTTGATGAACGATCAGTCGATCGTGTTCGCGCTGTCCAACCCGGACCCCGAAGTACTCCCCGAGGTTGCCCAGAAGTACGCGGCAGTTGTCGCCACCGGCCGCAGCGACTTCCCGAACCAGATCAACAATGTGCTGGCCTTCCCCGGCATCTTCCGCGGCGCGCTCGACGCCAAGGCCCGCCGCATCACGCCGGCAATGAAGATCGCCGCTGCACGCGCCATCGCAGAGCTGGCCGAGGAAGACCTCTCCGCTGACTACATCGTGCCGAGCCCCCTGGACGCCCGTGTAGCACCCGCTGTCACCGCGGCAGTTGCCGCAGCCGTGACCGAGTAACGGTAACCAACTAAAAACCGACGACGGCGACGCCCCCAGGCAGGGGAGCGTCGCCGTCGTCGGTTTGTTAAGGAGCAACGCGGGGTCACTTACGGCCCATGTTGCCCCGTCGGATGGGCCGTATCTGACCTCGCGTTGCACGTCGGGGGGGAGGGGCCACACCTAGACTGGGGCCATGAACGCCGAACTCGTTGTGACCATCCTCTGCGGCCTGGCCATTGCCGTGGGTGTGGCCGGAACCATCATCCCTGTCCTTCCGGGAAGCATCCTCATTGGGGCGAGCCTGCTCGCGTGGGCCATTTGGGGTGGTGCGGGAACGCTCGGCTGGGTGATCTTCGCCATCGGCATGGTGTTCGTGGTGGCAGGGATGGCCGCCAGTGCCGTGCTCACAGGGCGGAAGCTGAAACAGCATGGGATTCCCAACAGGTCTGTGCTGATTGGGATAGTCCTTGGCGTCGTGGGGATGTTCGTGATTCCAGTGATCGGGCTCCTGGTGGGGTTCGCCGTCGGGCTTTTGCTTAGCGAGGTCCAGCGGACCCGTGACTTCCGTACGGCCGTCCGCTCAAGCGGCGCCGCGCTGAAGGCGACCGGCATCGGGATTCTCGTGGAGTTCGGCCTCGCATGTGCCGCTGCGAGCACGTGGGTCATCGGGGTGTGGCTGTCCTAGTTCACCGAGATGGCAAAAGATGACAATCCCAGGCCGTGGGATTGTCATCTTTTGCCATCTCGGCGGGAACTAGCGGAGGCTGGGTACCCGCAACTGGGCTGGACGGAATGAAGCACCGGCTCCTGGGAACAAAGGGACGTCGATCCGGGCGTGGGTGTGGATTTCCTGAACCGTGTCCTTCGTGTGCTGTGCGATCTCAGCAAGCGTGGTGACCCACATACCTTCGAGGCCCTTGACCCGTTCGATCAGCTGCTCCAACGCGACGGCCCGGGACGGCCTGCCGGAGATGAACGGGTGGTTGGTCAGGACGAAGCAGCTGCCCTGGGCGTGGTGCGCCTGGGCCTCGAGCGTCCACATTTCCAAGGCTTTGGCCGGGCTTTCAATGACCCCGCTGCCCGTGATGCCGGGGTAGAACGCGTACTGCTCCCAATCGTCCAGTGCCCAGTCCACAGGGATTTCCACGATGTCCCGGGGATCATCCTCGGCCACTGACATGCGGTAGGGGGCATCGCCGTCGAGAAGGCTTGAGTCATACAGGAAGCCGCGGTCCGCGAGCAGCGCGGGAGACTGCCAGTTCAACTCCCACCACGGAGCCCGGTAGCCCACGGGCCGAACACCCGCGACGTTGGCGAGAGCTTCCAAACCGCGGTCCAGGTAACTGGCTTCGGTTGCGGCGTCGATTCCCTGCATGGGCTCGTGAAGGTAACCATGGTGGGCGATTTCGTGCCCGCCATCAGCGATCCTGCCCACCACGTCCGGGTAGCTCTCGGCCGTGAAGCCGGGGATGAAGAACGTTCCCTTGATGCCCTGGCGATCCAGGATCTGCAGGAGCCGCGGGACTGCGATCGTTGGGCCATAGGACTGGTGGCTCATGAGTGACATGCGCCGGGTGCTGGACGGATCGTGGGCGATGGTGCAGGACTCGGCATCGACGTCGAAGGTGAAGGACGCGGCGGCCTTGAAGCCCTCTGGCCAGGTGATCGGGTGCAGGGAGTCCGCGAAGGCAGGCTGGCTCATGCTGTGGTCCTTTCGGGAACGACGGGAGTAGCTGATGCTGCCGATGCACTGGCGGAGACGTGGTTTTCGTCCGCGAGGACGTACTTCCGGTGCGCCCGCGGGCCGAGGATGGCGTAGGCTGCCGCGCTGGTAAGTCCGCCGGCCAGCCACGAGAGATCCCAACCACCAAGTGCCACGGCGATGGGGCCTTGCATTACGGGTATCAGCCCGTACATGAACAGCCAGGTGCAGAAGATTCCAACCAACAGGGAGACGATGCCGGCCCAGTTGATCACGGGGAGGCGGCGTGTGCCGACGCCGTCGAAGAGCCGTTCCACCTTGCCCGGCCAACGCTTCTCCAGCCAGAAATAGTGCACCAACATGACGCCGCCCCAGGCAGCTACCCACGCCACGAGGCCGATCAGCCAGGCGTCCAGTACGGAGGCGAAGTCCTCCTGGAAGATGAAGAACACCACGGCGAGGAGCGAGAAGACGCCCACGAACAGGTTGAGCTTGCGACGATTGATGTTGATATCCAGGGCCTGCGTGGCCACGGAGAAGGTGTAGATGTTCAAGATGTTGGTGGCGATGGGGCCATGCAACACCATGAGGAGGACGGGAAGGGCAAGGACTCCGAAGTTCTGGACGATCAGCTTGCCGGGGTCGATCTCGCCGCTGTTTGTCGCAAGGCTCGCGCCGAGGACACCGAGCCAGACCACGGGAATGAACTGGCCAAGGACCGAGGCCAGGTAGACCTTGCGCTTGGGAACCGAGGTGCTGACAAAGCGCGAGTAATCCGCGGCGTAGGTGAACCAGGTGATGCCCCAGCCGATGCCGATGGCAGTCATGACCGCACTCATCGCCGCGATCCGCTCGGATCCTTCAAGAATGTTGCCGGCCGGACCTGCGTAACCCCAGTCGATCTTCATACCGAACCATGCCACGGCGGACATGACGGCCAGGATGATGATGGTGGGCGGAACAGTCCACTTTTCAAAAGCGGCGATGGCCTTGTAACCGAACCAGGCGATGGCAACCTGGGCGGCCATGATGACGGTGGCCACGCCGATCTTCCAGGCGTAGTTCTTTTCAGTGGGGTCCACCCAGCCCAGCGTTCCGAAGAGCGCCATGACCAGGTCCAGGATGATCCACGTATTGACCGCGCACCAGCCGATGACCAGGAGAGCCTGGATGGCGGCGGGGAGATAGTTGCCGCGACGGCCGAACGCGGCCCGGGCAAGGACCATGCCGGTGGCACCGGTCTTTTGGCCGAGGAGGACGAAGCAGCCAAACAGCAGCATGCCGATGAGGTTGCCCAGGACGAGCACAAACACAGTGTCGGCGAAGCCGAGGCCGAGGTGGATTCCGAGTGCGCCCAGCACCCAGTTGATAGGGGCCAGGTTGGCGCCGGCCCAGATCCAGAACTGGCCCGAGACCTTGCGCGTGCGGTCTGACTCGGGGATGGGCTGCAGCCAGGCTTCGCTGTCATGGGCCGGCGCCGTTGCCGGAACTGACTGCGATGAGCCTGGCTGCGATGAGCCTGGCTGGGGTGAGGCAGGCTGGGGTGAGGCAGGCTGCGGTGAGGCCGGGGAGAGGTTGTCTTGCATGAGGGGGAGCCTCCGTGTGTGAAAGGGACTCTTTCAGCGTATGTGCCACAGATCACAGCAACAAGATACGATGTGTCTAAAGAAACTGCATTCGACCATACGGAGTGTCATGCCTATCCTTCTGGGCCAGGCTTTGGAACGTGAAAGTCTCAAAGCCGCTGAGCCACGCCTGCTTAATTCAGTGGCGGACGCCCTGACCCGCCCCGTCCGTTGGGTGCACTCCAGCGAGGTTTTGGACATCGCTCCGCTCCTCAGCGGCGGCGAGCTGCTCCTCAGCGGCGGCCAGGCGCTTGCGCTTGAGAGCGCCGGGCGGCAAGCCGAATACGTCCGGGAACTGGCAGCCCGCGGGATAGCCGCACTGGCCCTGGAAACCGGACCGACGCTGCCAGAGGTTCCGGGTCCTATGTTGGAAGCCGCCGAAGCCGCAGGCCTACCCGTTATTGAATTGCGTCACGTTGTACCGTTCGTCGCCGTCATGCAGGAGATCAACTCCCTCCTGGTCAGCGAGTCCGTCGAACAGCTTCAACGCGGCGACCAAACCAGCCACGCGATGGCCGCCGAACTCGCCCATGGCGGCGGACTTGACCAACTTCTGGCTGTCCTGGCAGAAAGGACGGGTGTCAGCGCGCGGTTGGTATCGCCGTCGGGCCTTACCCTGGGTTCCGCAGCAGGTTCCGCACCAGGCTCAGCGCCGCCGGTGGAGGACCGCGGGCTCATCACAGTTGATGTGCCTGTGCGTGGCGTCCTCGCCGCCCGCTTGGAGCTGCGAGTGCCCGACGACGGCGACACCGGCCTCGCGCGCGTGGCGGGAGAGCGGTCCGTGGACATTCTTGGCCTGGCCCTGTTGCAGCGGATGCCGCCGGGATTGAAGGAATTGGCGGGCATCGAACTGATGCGGGCCATCAATTCCGGGAGCCAATCGTGGCAGCTCCAGCAGCTCGGGCCGGCGTCGGGTTTTCCCGCCAATGGCCCTGTTGCTGCGCTGGTGATCCGCTCCACGGGTGCCGGGCATCTCCGCTCGGCCTTGGATGCATTGCTGCGTGCGAACGTGCCGCACAGCGCCAGCTATGCAGATAACGCGGAGCTGATCGCACTCGCGTCCGTTGGCGATGGCGCTGCTACCCGGGTAACGCTGATGGACGCGCTCAGGGCATTGGAGACGCCGGCCGGTTCAGCGATAGCGCTTGGCCCGGTGGGCAAGGGGATCGATGAGGCCCCGTGGTCGCTGGCCGAGGCTCGCCGGACCTTGGACCTGGATTTGGTGGGAGGTGGCGTGGTGGATGCCGAAGCTTTCGCCATGGAACGCCTCGTCGAGGAACATCTGGACCCAGCCACCCGAGAAGGGTTCGTTCAGCGGCAGCTGGGGGCCGTCGTCGAGCATGACCAACTGCGGCGATCCGAGCTTCTCCGGACGCTGACCGTCTGGCTGGACACCGGCTGCAACACAGCCCAGGCCGCACGGGAACTGCACCTGGAACGGCAGTCCATGCACCACCGGCTGCAGCGGATCTTCGAGCTGTGCGGGGGAGATCCGCGTGGAACGGGACGGCTCGCAGCCCTGCATCTGGCGGCGCGGTTGGCTCGCCTACAGAACCCTTAGACGCCAAAACGACGGCCCGCTGCGCACACGACGATTTAATACGTCTAATGCGTAGCGGACCATCGAAATGGGGCGCGCAAGGCCTTACTTCAGCACAATCGTCCTGTTCCCATTCAGGATGATCCGCCCTTCGCAGTGCCAACGAACGGCGTTGCTGAGGGCCTTGCACTCCGTGTCCCGACCGGCGGCTACGAGATCGTCCGGTCCGAACGTGTGATCCACCTCAACCACCTGCTGGGAGATGATCGGGCCCTCGTCCAGCTCGCCGTTGACGTAGTGGGCGGTGGCGCCCACGGTCTTCACTCCACGGGCGTAAGCCTGGTGGTACGGCTTGGCACCCTTGAAGCTCGGCAGGAACGAGTGGTGGATATTGATGGCGCGCCCGTCGAGCTTGCGGGCGAGATCGTCGCTGAGCACCTGCATGTACCGGGCCAGCACAACGAGTTCCACGTCCAACTCGTCGATGATGTCCAGCAAACGCGCTTCCGCCGCAGGTTTGGTAGCGGCGGTGACAGGGACGTGGAAGAAGGGAATCCCGTGCCACTCCGCCAAGCCCTGGTGGTCCGTGTGGTTGGACACGACGCCCACCACATCGATCGGCAACTCACCGATCCGCGCACGGAACAGCAGGTCATTGAGGCAGTGCCCGAACTTCGAGACCATGATCAACACGCGACGCTTGGACCCCTGGCGTTCCAGCTGCCAGTTCATGTTGTACTTCTCGCCCACAGGGGAAAACGCAGCCCGCAGCGTGTCCACGGTTGATTCGTCACCGGAGGAAGCGAAGTGCACCCGCATGAAGAAGTGGCCCTCGGCACGGTCACCGAACTGCTTGTTGTCGATGATGTCGCAGCCATGCTCCAGCAGGAAGCCGGACACAGCGTGCACAATGCCGGGACCTTCAGGGCAGTCCAGGGTAAGGACGTGCTCCACGGTGGTTTCTTCGGCAGGGGTAACAGAGGTTTCAGTTTGGACGGCAGTCATGGCTAGCACTCCACTACGTTGACGGCGAGGCCTCCACGGGAGGTCTCCTTGTACTTGGATTTCATGTCGGCGCCTGTCTCGCGCATGGTCTTGATGGCTTTGTCCAGGGACACCTTGTGGCTGCCATCGCCGTGCAGGGCAAGGCGGGCAGCGTTGATCGCCTTGACGCTGGCGATGGCATTGCGTTCGATGCACGGGATCTGCACCAGCCCGCCTACGGGATCGCACGTGAGGCCCAGGTTGTGCTCGATGCCCACCTCGGCCGCATTCTCCACTTGCTCCGGCGTCCCGCCCAGAACCTCGCAAAGACCAGCGGCGGCCATGGAGCAGGCGGAACCCACCTCACCCTGGCAGCCAACTTCGGCGCCGGAAATGGACGCGTTGATCTTGAACAGAATTCCGACGGCTGCTGCCGCGAGCAGGAACCGCACGACACCGTCGTCGTTGGCCCCCGGAACAAACTTGGTGTAATAGTGCAGCACGGCCGGCACAATTCCGGCGGCACCGTTGGTTGGCGCGGTGACGATCCTGCCGCCGGCCGCGTTTTCCTCGTTGACGGCCAACGCGAACAGGTTCACCCATTCCATGGCGAGCAAGGGGTCAGCTGAGGATTTGCCGTTCAGCTCGGCGTCGGTTTCGGAAAGCTTCTTAAACAACGACGGCGCCCGTCGCCTGACCTTCAGACCTCCAGGAAGGATCCCCTCGGCAGAGCAGCCGTTGTCCACGCATTCGCGCATGACGGCCCAGATGCTGAGGAGCCGCTCGCGGAGCTCGTCCTCGGATCGCCACACCAGTTCGTTGGCCAGCATGACATCGGAAATCGACATGCCCTCGCGTGAACAAATAGCGAGCAACTCGTCAGCAGTGGAGAACGGGTAGGGGAGCACGGTGTCATCGGCTACTACTTTGTCCGTGCCCGTGGCGTCCCCATCCACCACGAAGCCGCCACCGATCGAGTAGTAGCTGCGCTCACGCAGTACTGCCCCGGTGTGGTCAAGTGCCCGGAACGTCATGCCGTTGGGGTGTGCCGGAAGGGACTTGCGGCGGTGGAGGACCACGTCCTCGTCCCAGTTGAAGTCCACCCGGTGGTCGCCACCCAGGCGCAGTTCGGCGTCGAGGGCAGCCGCGGCCACCTGGTCATCAGCCGTTTTGGTGTCGACAGTTTCGGGTGATTGGCCCTGCAGCCCCAGCACCACGGCTTTGTCGGAGCCATGGCCCCGGCCGGTGGCGCCCAGGGAGCCGAAGAGCTCAGCCTGGACGCGCACCGTGGCCGGAAGCTGGCCGGACGATTCAAGACCGTCCGTGAACTGCTTTGCCGCCCGCATCGGGCCGACCGTGTGTGACGACGACGGCCCGATGCCAACAGAAAACAGGTCAAGCACACTCAGTGCCATTAGGGGACCTCGGGGGAGGCATACTCCCGCATGGCATCAAGAAGCCAGCGTCCCAGGAAATCGGCAAACGAGGCCCGGGGAAAGATCCGGTAGTTCTCATCCGAGGTCTTCCAAAGCATCACGGGGATGTGTGCGAGCTCCGTTGAGACGGCGGTGCCGGCCTTGAAGACGCGGGGGTGAAGGTCCAGCGAGCACGTCTTTTCGAGCACAGCGCGGGCGTGGCTGCCGGAGAGCTCGAACGTGGTGCGGTTGGCGGACAGGTCCACCACCTGACCTTCATCGTTGCCCAGTGCCTTGGTCAGGTCGCTGACCAAGGAGCCGCCGAGTGAGTCGTGGGACTCCTCCGGAGCGACTACCAGGAACTCGGTGGGGCCAAGCCAGAGTGTGTTCACGGAACCGGCCTCCGTCACTTCACCACAAGTGGCAGGCAAGCCGCCGGTGATGGAGGCGACGCGGGCACCGGCGTCGGACGTTCGCTCAACCCGGATACCCACCATGGCCTGGTACGGGATTTCCTTGAGCGTCACGGTGCCCGGCACTGAGCCGGAGGTGAAGGCGTCAGCTAGGTGCTCGGCCGGGCTGCGGCGGGCTCCCCGTACGCGGTCGACGTGTGCGGTTTCTGCTGGTGTTGCTGTTTCAGCCATCTTTGCGGGTCCCTTCAGCATCGAAAAGTACGGTTTCGCCAACAACCACGTCCACCAGTTGGTCTCCCACCGAGGCCACGAGGGTCTCGCCGATGCGGTTGCGGCCGTTTTGGATCAGGGCCAGGCCGAAGGATCGGCCCAAAGCGGCACTGTGGTAGCTCGAAGTTACGAAGCCCTCCATGGGGACGGGTCCGTACGCCGGGTTGACCGGGATGCCCTTCTCCACAAGCTGTGTGCCTTCGGGCAGCCTCAGCGAGTGGTCCACGGGAAGGACGCTCACCAGGTGCTTGCGGTCCTCGCGCTTGGCATCCTCACGGAGGTAGGAGCGCTTGCCGATGAAGTCCTTGGCCTTGGAAACAATCCAGTCCATGCCTGCGTCCTGTGGGGTGACCGTGCCGTCGGTGTCCTGCCCGACGATCGGGTAACCCTTCTCGGCGCGGAGCACGTGCATGGTTTCCGTGCCGTACGGGGTGATGTTGAACTCAGCACCTGCGGCGGCAACGGCTTCCCAGGTGTTCAGCCCGTACCAGGACGGAACGTTGATTTCGTAGGCCAGTTCACCGGAGAAGGAGATACGGCAAACGCGTGCCTGCACTCCCGATGCCAGCGTGGTTTCGCGGAAGGTCATGAACGGGAAGGCTTCAGCATCCAGGCCGCCGTTTTCGGCGAGCTGCGGGGCAACCTTCGCGATCACTGCACGGGACTTGGGACCAACGACGGCGATGGTGCTCCACTGCTCCGTGACGGAGGTGAAGACGACGTCCAGTTCCGGCCACTCCGTCTGGTGCCACTCTTCCAGCCAATCCAGCACCTTGGCAGCGCCGCTGGTGGTGGTGGTCATGAAGTAGCGGTCCTCGTCCAGGCGCAGGGTCACGCCGTCGTCGAAGATCATGCCGTCCAGGGTGCACATGACACCGTAGCGTGCGGATCCCGGTGCGAGTTTCTTGAAGGCGTTGGTGTACACACGGTTCAGGAATTCGCCGGCGTCCGTGCCGCGGATCTCGATCTTGCCCAGCGTGGTTGCGTCCATGAAGCCCACGGAATCGCGGACTGCTGCGCACTCACGCAGGACTGCCGTGTCCATGTCCTCGCCGGACTGCGGGTAGTACCAAGGGCGCTTCCACTGTCCGACGTCTTCGAACAGCGCACCCTGGGCAACGTGCCACGGGTGGATGGAGGTCACTCGGGCGGGATCGAAAAGCTCCCCGCGCTGGCGGCCCGCCAAAGCGGCGAATGCGACCGGGGTGAACGGTGCGCGGTAGGCGGTGGTGCCGATCTCGCCGACGCCGGGTACGCTTTCCGCGCCGCCGAACTTCAATGCAGCGGCGATGACGCCGATTGCGTTGACGCCGGAGGTCTTGCCTTGATCGTTGGCGGTGCTGATGGAGGTGTACCGCTTCACGTGTTCCACCGAGCGCATGCCGGCGCCCGTGGAGCGAAGGACGTCAGCCACGGACTGGTCACGCTGGAAGTCAACGAAGTGGTGGTGCCACTCGCCAGGTTCGCCTTCCTGGCCGGGAACCAGCCACAACTGGCGTGTCGGCGCACTAGCCACGGGTGCCTGCAGGTCCACCGGGGTGGTTGCGGACTCAAAACCAGCAGCGATGGATGCTGCCGCTCCAGCCGAGATGCCCTCTGCGAGGCAGTCCTGGAGTTCATAGCTGCCGCGGCCTGCGCCAACAACCTGCTGGTCCCGAACCACCGTGGACGGAACAAACGCTGCGAGCTCGTCGTCCCAGCGCAGCTTGCCCTGGCGCTGGCTGTGGAGGTGCACCACTGGGCTCCAGCCGCCGGAAACAGCAAGGAGATCTGCGGCGATCTGCTCGACGCCCGAGGTGAGTTCGCCGTCGTCGTTAATGCTGCGGACGGTGACGCCGCTGAGGCGGCCCTTGTCATCGGCGCTCGTGTCAGCAACTGCGCTGCCAATGAGGACCCGGATACCGGACTCGACGGCGGCAGCGGCCTTCGCGCTGATCTGCGGACGGGCATCGACGACGGCGGCAATCGCCACGCCTGCTGCCTTCAGGTCTGCGGCGAGCAGGTAAGCGGAGTCGTTGGTGGTGCTGATGACGACGCGTGAACCGGCCGCGACCGCGTAGCGGTTGAGGTACGTGCGGACAGCCGAGGCGAGCATGATGCCCGGGCGGTCGTTGTTCTCAAAGACCAGCGGACGTTCGTGGGCACCCGGTGCCAGGACAACCTGCTGTGCGCGGATGTGCCAGATACGCTGACGCGAAACGCCCGGCGCGGCCGGAACGGTCAGGTGATCCGTGCGGTTCTGCGCTGCGATGAAGTAGTTGGAATCGTAGGAACCGAAGGCAGTGGTGCGGTTCAGCACGGTGCATTCTTCGGCGGAGACCAACTCCGCTTCCACGTCGGCAACCCATTCCAGGGCAGGCTTGCCCTCGATGGTTTCCTGCAGGCCTTCGGCCGTGGAACCGGAGAGCAGTGCACCGCCCAGTTCGGGCTGGTCGTCGATCAGGATGACGCGGGCACCGGTGCGGACTGCTTCACGGGCGGCTGCCAGGCCGGCAACACCACCGCCGACCACCAGGACGTCCGTGTGGACGTACTTCTTGTCGTACTCAGCCTTGTCCTCGGCAGGGTCAAGCTTGCCCAAACCGGAGAGCAGCTCAACGTTCATGCCGTCCACGAGTGAAACGGCGGTGGCGGGGAGCATGGATTCGGCAACGTGGCCCGGGAAGCGGGGAGCGATCTTGACCAGGGCGTTGGATTCCTCCACGCCGGCGGCCATGATGCCGCGGGGGCGGTCCTCGTAAAGGGAGTTGCCTGCGTTGATGTGGCCGTTGGCCAGCAGCGCCGAGGCGATGGTGTCGCCGGGGTGGCCGGTGAATTCCTGGCCGTCCACAGTGAAGCGCCAAGCGATGCTGCGGTCAATGCGTCCGCCAGTGGCGAGGCGTGCGTTCTTGCTGGTCACTTCTAGACTCCTTCCGAGGAGGTGGGGGCGGCAGTGGCCGTCGGGGTGGTGGGGGCGCCGGGGGCGAGGCCTGCTCCGCCGGCCTGGCCGTACTCGCCGGTTGTATCCGGGCGGGGTTGGCCCATCGCGTAGATGGAGTGGATGTCGTAAGTCACGGTGTCCCGCAGCATGTTGAACCACTGGCGGCAGCCTGTGCTGTGGACCCAGCGTTCGGCGAATGCACCCTTGGTGTTCTCGCGGTAGAACAGGTACTCGGCCCACTCGCGGTCGGTGAGTTCGTTCGGGTTCTCCGGGTAGGCAACGTGCGCCTGGCCGCCGTAGTGGAATTCGGTTTCGTCGCGTGGCCCGCAGTTGGGGCATGAAATGAGAAGCATGTCTTTTCCCGTCCTTACTAGTGGGCCACGGCTGCGGCGCCGTGTTCGTCGATGAGCGCTCCGGTTTCGAAGCGTTCCAGGGCGAAGGGCTTGTTGAGCTTGTGCGGGGCGCCGGTTGCGATGGTGTGCGCGAAGGTCAGGCCAGCCGCAGGAGTGCCCTTGAAGCCACCCGTTCCCCAACCACAGTTGACGAACATGTTCTCCACCGGGGTAAGCCCAACAATGGGCGAGGCGTCCAGTGTGGTGTCCACGATGCCGCCCCAGGTCCGGAGCACGTGGGCCCGGGCGAAGATCGGGAAGAGCTCCACGGCGGCTGCCATCTGCTCCTCGATCACGTGAAACGATCCGCGCTGGCCGTAGCCGTTGTAGGAGTCCACGCCAGCGCCCATCACCAGTTCACCCTTGTGTGCCTGGGACACATAAACGTGGACGTGGTTGGACATGACCACTGTAGGGTGGACCGGCTCGTGCAGTTCAGACACGAGCGCCTGGAGCGGGTGGGACTGGATCGGGAGGCGGAACCCGGCCATCTCGGCAAGGACCGAGCTGTGGCCTGCGGCGCAGAGGCCTACCTTTTCGGTGTTGATGGTGCCACGGGTTGTCTTGACGCCCGTAACCCGGTTTCCGTCCTTGATGAAGCCGGTGACTTCGCAGTTCTGGATGATGTCCACGCCGAGTTCATCGCACTTGCGGGCGAAGGCCCAGGCCACGTGGTCGTGCTTGGCGATGCCGGCACGCGGCTGATACGTGGCGCCCATGACGGGGTAGCGGATGTTGTCGCTGGTGTTCAGGATGGGGCAGAGTTCCTTGACCTGGTCCGGCTCCAGCCACTCTGCGTCCACACCATTGAGGCGGTTGGCGCCCACGCGGCGCATGCTTTCGCGGACATCGCCCAGGGTGTGGGCAAGGTTCATTACGCCGCGCTGGCTGAACAGGAAGTCGTACTCCAGCTCTTCCGGCAGGATTTCCCACAGCTTGAGGGCGTGCTCGTAAATCGCAGCGCTCTCGTCCCAGAGGTAGTTGGACCGGATGATGGTGGTGTTGCGGGCCATGTTGCCACCGGCCAGCCAGCCCTTTTCAAGGATGGCGATGTTGGTCATGCCGTGGTTCTTGGCCAGGAAGTAGGCCGTTGCAAGGCCGTGCCCGCCGCCGCCGACAATAACGGCGTCGTACGAGGATTTCGGTTCCGGGTTGCGCCAGAGGAAGTCGGGGTGTTCGGGGAGGTGGTCCGCGCTCACTGGGCTGCTCCAATCATTTCTTCGAGTTCAGCTGCGGCGTCGTTGCCGTTGCTGAGGTGTGGGTAAAGCGGGAACTTGTCGGCCAGCGCGCTCACGCGGCGGCGGAGTTCGACGGCGGTCGCATCGTCAAGGGTGACGTCACCATCGGTGCCTGCTTCGGTTCCGTCGCCGTTGGTGCCGCTGTTCGCTGCGGCGATCAACGCCGTCGCAATGATGTCCGAGACTTCGGTGAAGTCCTCGGCGCCAAAGCCGCGGGCTGCGAGGGCGGGGGTGCCGATGCGCAGGGCCCGAGGAAACCATCGGCGGGCGGGGGTCGAAGGGGACGGCGTTGCGGTTGACCGTGATGCCGATGCGGTGCAGCGTGTCCTCGGCCTGCTGGCCATTAAGGACGGAGTGGCGGAGATCGGCGAGTACCAGGTGCACGTCGGTCCCACCGCTGACCACGGAAATGCCGGCTGCGGCCACGTCGTCCTGGAGGAGGCGCTCGGCAAGGATCTTGGAACCCTCAAGTACACGGACCTGGCGTTCCTTGAACTCCGGCTCGGCAGCCATTTTGAACGCTACGGCCTTGGCTGCGATGACGTGCTCCAGAGGGCCACCCTGCTGTCCGGGGAAGACGGCGGAGTTAACCTTCTTGGCGATGTCGGCGTCGTTCGTCAGGATGACGCCACCGCGGGGACCGCCCAGGGTCTTGTGGGTGGTGCTGGTGACAATGTGGGCGTGCGGGACCGGGCTCGGGTGCAGTCCAGCTGCGACGAGACCCGCGAAGTGGGCCATGTCCACCATCAGGTAGGCGCCCACGAGGTCCGCGATGCGGCGGAACTCTGCGAAGTCCAGGTGACGGGAGTACGCCGACCAGCCGGCCACGATCAGTTGCGGCTTGTTTTCCAGGGCGAGGCGCTCCACCTCGGCCATGTCGATGGTGTGCGTGTCCTCCTGGACGCCATACGGGACAACCTTGTACAGCTTGCCGGAGAAGTTGATGCGCATGCCGTGCGTCAGGTGGCCGCCGTGGGCGAGGTTCAGGCCCATGATGGTGTCGCCAGGGGTGATCAGTGCGTGCATTGCCGAGGCGTTTGCCTGGGCGCCGGAGTGGGGCTGGACGTTGGCGAATTCTGCGCCGAACAGGGACTTCAGGCGGTCGATGGCCAGCTGTTCGATCACATCAACGTGTTCGCAGCCGCCGTAGTAGCGCTTGCCCGGGTAGCCCTCGGCGTACTTGTTGGTAAGGACTGAGCCCTGTGCTTCCATGACGGCCGTGGGGGCGAAGTTCTCAGAGGCGATCATTTCCAGCGTGGACTGCTGGCGGATGAGTTCCAGGGCGATCGCCTGATCGACCTCCGGGTCCGCCTGTGCGAGCGGGCGGATCAGCGGTTCAACCATGGTGTTCTCCTTCAAAAGCTTGTCTAGTGGCCGACTGTTAGGCAACTGATATATTAGAACTATTGCCATAGTATGTTGAAGATCACAAGGTCGTCAACAGGTCTGCGGCAATCCACCCAAACTGGATTGGCGACAACGGGAGAGAGCAATGAGCGCAGCATTGGAAGCACTGGAATCAGCTCCACAGGGTTCGTCCCTGGCGGAGAACGCCTACCTGCTCCTGCGCGACAGGCTCATCATGCTGGACATCAAGCCCGGCGACCCCATCAACGATGGCCAGATTGCTGCGGAACTCGGCATTGGACGCACGCCCGTCCGCGAAGCCATCAAGCGTCTTGAAAGCGACCACCTGGTGGTCTCCTACCCGCGGCGTGGGACGTTTGCCACGGGCGTGGACATCACCCAGCTCGCTGAGGTCTCCGAGATCCGCGAGCTCCTGGAACCACTCGCCTCCAGGAAAGCCGCCCGCATGGCCAGCCCTTCAATGCGTTCAGAACTCCGCGCTGTCGCTGGCGCAATTCGCGATCTTGAAGGCCAGGACAATTCCTCGCAGGAACTCATGCGCTACGACATCCAGGTTCACCGCCTGATCTACAAGGCCTCCGCGAACGCACACCTGGAAGACGTCCTGATCCGGTATGACAACCTGGCTACCCGCATCTGGTGCTACATGCTGGAACGGATGCCCTCCGTCTCGGGCCACATCTCCGAGCATGCGGAATTGCTGACAGCCATCGCCGATGGCGACGAAGACCGCGCCGCCGAACTGGCCCTGCACCACGTAGTCAGCTTCGAAGAGACGATCCGCAAGGTCCTCTAGAGCCCCCCGCCCGCTCCGCCGCCGGCACGTTCTCTCACATCCAACGGTCTTTTGGCCGATGCTCTCTCACATCCACCAGCCTTTTGGCCGATGTTCCCTCACGTCCGACGGTCTTTTGGCGGATGTTCTCTCACATCCGACGGTCTTTTGGCGGATGTTCTCTCACATCCAACGGTCTTTTGGCCGATGTTCCCTCACGTCCGACGGTCTTTTGGCCGAGGTTCCCTCACGTCCGACGGTCTTTTGGCCGAGGTTCCCTCAAATCCTTCGGCGGCATCTGACTCGCTGTCACGCGCTAAAGCCCGACGTCGGCACTCACCGTGGGAGTGTCCGATGGCAAAGGCGTTCAGGGCCGGTTTTCATCGTGCAATCCGTCGTGCTCTGCTCCTCCCGGTGGGATCCAGTGCGCGGGTGGCCGGGTAGAGGCATTTAACGGCCGCCGGGATGGTCGGGAAGTGTCCGCGGGCCCTGACTGCGCGACGATAGCAGGCGTTGAGGATTCGATGCGTTCGTGCTGCAGATGACGCGACAGATCTCCACGTCGTAGTCCAGCAAGGGGACGAACTCGCTCCACGCGTTCTCCCACAACCGGATGATCGCCGGATACTGCTTGCCCCATTTACCGGTGAACTCTCCAGGGCGTTCCTTGGCCGCGGGCTCGGACGGCGCCGTGTAAACCGGGCGGAGGTCCGGGCCATTTCGGTCCAGTCTTCCTTGAGGCGTAGCGGAAAGTGTTCCGCACCAGATGCAGGATGCAGATCTGGACCACTGCCAAGGGCCAGGCGGTGTTGGTCGCTTCCGGCAGGCCCTTGAGGCCGTCGCAGACAGTGATGCACACGTCCTCCACACCCCGGTTCTTGATCTCAGTCAGTACCGCGAGCCAGAACTCCGCTCCTCACCGTGGGTGTCCGATGCCGGGCTTTCTTTATGAAAGTGAGAGAACGTCCCGCAGTGGGCCGTTGGATGTGAGAGAACGTCCCGCAATGGGCCGTTGGATGTGAGAGAACGTCCCGCAATGGGCCGTTGGATGTGAGAGAACGTCCGGAAAAGGGCCGTTGGATGTGAGAGAACATCCGAGGGGTGGGGCGACTGGTGCAACTCAGTCGCTTCAGATGCAACAAACACTGGATCGGGCTCGCGAGCGCTGAACATACCCGGAACGCCAAACAAACCCCAATACGACTTTTGAAAATAGTCTTGACCGTGACGCGGCCCACACGTAGTCTGGTGCAACAGCGTTGCTTCTAATGCAACCCCAAATATTCTTGGTGGACACATGAGTAATGAACTTTCCTCTGTGGCAGCCGTTCCGGGAGATCAGTCCAATGGTGGACTCGGCACTTCTCCCGAAGCCGGCCCCAATCACACAGTCAGCAAGGACACGCGCCGACGCGTGGTCACCGCAAGCTTCATCGGCAACTTCGTAGAGTGGTTCGACTACGCCGTCTACGGATACCTGGCCGGCATCATCTCGACCGTCTTCTTCCCCGAGTCGGATCGCCAGACAGCCCTTCTCGCGACCTTCGGTGTCTTCGCCGTCAGCTTCTTCGTAAGGCCGCTTGGTGGATTCATCTGGGGCCACATCGGAGACAGGCTGGGCCGGAAGCAGGCGTTGTCGCTCTCGATCGTCCTGATGTCGGTAGCCACGTTCTGCATCGCCCTGATTCCCGGCTACGCCACTATCGGGGTCGTGGCCCCGATCTTGCTGTTGCTCGTAAGAGTGGTCCAAGGCTTCTCCGCTGCAGGGGAGTACGCCGGCGCGTCCGCCTTCCTGGTGGAGTATGCGCCGTCGAATCGTCGCGGACTCTATGCCGCCGTCGTGCCTGCCAGTACCGCAGCGGGTCTCCTGCTGGGCTCCTTGCTGGCCGCCTTGCTGAGTTCAGTCCTGACGCCGGAACAGCTGAACGAATGGGGCTGGCGGCTGCCGTTCCTGTTGGCGGCGCCCATGGGCTTGATCGGCAGGTACATCCGCACCAAGCTCGAGGACACCCCTGCGTTCCGTGAACTGTCCGAGAAGGAGACCCCTGTCAAGGCTCCGGCCCTGGCGATGTTCAAGACCTACCGCAAGCAGCTCATTATCGCCACGGGCGCAGTGCTGCTGAACGCCGTCGGCTTCTACGTGATCCTCAGCTACATGCCCACATACCTGTCCGTGGAACTGGGCTTCGGAGCAGCGGAATCGTTCCTTGCCACCACCATCGCCCTGGCAAGTTACATCGGCTTCATCTTCCTGACCGGCATCGCGTCGGACAAGTTCGGCCGCAAGCGCATGCTCATCACGGCGTCTGTACTGTTCGTGGTGCTGACGGTCCCGGCGTTCATGCTCCTGGATACTCGCAACTTCCTGGTGATCGTGCTGGTCCAGATCCTGCTGGGCGGAATGCTGACCCTCAACGACGGCACCCTGCCGAGCTTCCTGGCCGAACTATTCCCGACGAAGGTCCGCTACACAGGATTCGCTGTCAGCTTCAACCTCTCCAACGCGTTGTTCGGCGGTACTGCGCCGTTCATGGCAACGCTCCTCATCGGCATGACCCACAATCAACTGGCCCCCGGCTGGTACCTCGTGGCTGCCGCCCTTGTTTCCCTCATCGCAGTCCTGTTCGCCGCCGAGACTTCCAAGAAGCCACTGCAGCAGGACTGAAACCAACCAACCCATTGAAAGGAACACCATGACCATCACCGAGAACGAGGCCATCAACGATGTGGCCAAGCTCGATCGACTCAAGGTCCTCAACAACGGCGAGAAGGTTTCCCTGACCTTCTCCGATGCAGAGTTCGAGCGTCGACTCGCCGGACTTCGCAACATCATGGCCGAGAAAGACCTCGACGCCGTCATCCTTACCAGCTACCACTCCATCAAGTACTACTCCGATTTCCTCTTCACCTATTTCGGCCGTTCCTACGGCATGGTGGTCACCAAGGATGACACCGTCACCATTACGGCAAATATCGACGCCGGTATGCCTTGGCGCCGCAGCTACGGCGACAACCTCGTGTACACGGACTGGCGTCGGGACAACTACATCCACGCCATCCAGGAAGTCCTGCGCACCCGCGGCATCAACCCGCGCCGCATCGGCGTCGAGGATGACTCCCTGCCGCTGGACAACCGCAACAAGATCCAGGCCGCATTCTCCGGAGCAACGCTGGTGGATGTTGCCCAGGCTGCGATGCGCCAGCGCATGATCAAGTCGGACGAAGAAATCGCAGTCATCAAGCACGGCGCCCGCATCGGCGACCTCGGTGGAGAGGCCATCCGCAACGCCATCACGGCGGGAATCACCGAGTACGAGGTTGCCCTGATCGGCACCGAAGCCATGGTCCACGAGATCGCCCGCACGTTCCCGGACTCTGAAATCCGTGACACGTGGGTCTGGTTCCAGTCCGGCATCAACACCGACGGCGCGCACAACTGGGCAACTACACGGAAGATCCAGGAACACGACATCCTGTCCCTGAACTGCTTCCCTATGACAAGCGGCTACTACACGGCACTGGAACGCACCCTGTTCTATGGCGAACCGGACGCCCGCTCACTGGAACTGTGGAACATCAACGTGGAGGTCCACAAGAGGGGCCTGGAACTCATCAAGCCCGGCGCGGTCTGCAAGGACATCGCCGCCGAGCTCAACGAGATCTACATCGGTCACGGGCTCCTGGCCAACCGCACGTTCGGCTACGGCCACTCGTTCGGCGTCTTGAGCCACTACTACGGACGCGAAGCAGGCCTTGAACTTCGTGAAGACATCGATACGGTGCTGGAACCGGGCATGGTGGTTTCCATGGAACCGATGATTACGGTGTTGGACGGCCAGCCGGGTGCCGGCGGTTACCGCGAGCACGACATCCTGGTGGTGGGTGAAGACGGTGCGGAGAACATCACCAAGTTCCCGTTCGGCCCCGAGTACAACATCATCGGAGCCTAGGTGATCCGGCCGGTGGACGCAGTGCACGGCGTCCACCGGTCGAAACCTGTCCCTGTCCGCGAGCTTCAGCCAAATATAGTGAACCCATGACTCCCACGGAATCCAGCGACGTTTCAGGCAACGGCGAAGCCAAAGGTACCTCGGTCATTGTCAACGCCATCGCGGTCCTGCGCAGTTTCAGTGCCGAAGAGCCGCTGTTGGGGGTCACTGAAATCGCAGGGCGCATTGGCCTGCACAAGAGCACAGTCTCCCGCATTCTGGCCACATTGGAGCAAGAGCATTTGGTGGAGCGCGACGTCGATTCGCGCAGGTTCCGCTTGGGGCTGGGAATGATCGCCATGGCGGGCCCACTCCTGGCGGAACTCGAAGAGCGGCGCGTGGCGTATCCGGTACTGCGCGAATTGACCGAGCGAACCGGGGAGACCAGCGCGCTCATGGTCTGGAACGGCACTGAATCCATGAGTGTGGAGCAGATCCCCAGCCGGCACCAGGTCAAGCATCTAGCCCCGTTGGGAGTACGTTACAACGAGGCACTCAGTTCCTCTGTTCAGGTCTTCCTGGCCGCGGAAGACAAGGATCGCGTCCGGAATCTGCTCAGGAGCGGTGCGGTCACTCTTCCGGGCCTCGATGAAGAAGCCGTGGAGGCGTACCTGCAGCGGCTTGAGGACTCGACGAAGCGCGGCTGGACGGTGAACTTTGGCGAAACGTCCATCGAGGAAGTGGGCGTGGCCCTCGCCCGTCTATGACCACAGGGGAAACATTGTGGCGTCCGTGCTCATCCCCGCGCCAAAGTTCCGCGTCTCGCAGGATACGCTTACGAGTCTCGGTGAAGCTTGCGCCGATGCCGCCGCCAAGGTCACCACGCGCCTTGGTGGGCGCGCACCACGCTGAGCCCCGCCGAGATGGCATTTAATGCCAATCCGAGAGCCAAGGATTGGCATTAAGTGCCATCTCGGCGGAGACAAAAAAGAACGGCGACCGTCCCCACGAAGGGTCCGACCGCCGTCGTTCGTTGAACCGACGTCCGCGACGTTACATCCTCCGCCGTGCCGCCGTTGTCTCGTCCATGACATCCCTGCCCAGCCAAGCACCCAGACCGATCATGGCCACGCCAAGAACAAAGTGCAGCCAGTTATCAGCGGTGTTGAACGGAACAAAGTTGGCGCCCGTTTCCTGGTTGATGATCAGGCCGTAGATCCACAGAACGAGATATACGGCGCCGCCACCAATGAGGAAGAGGCGAGCCATGCGTGCTGTCCTGGCCATGGCCAAACCGGCTACGCCAAACAGCAGATGGACGATGTTGTGGAGAATGGATACTTGGAACACACCAAGCAGCATGGCGCCGGATTCATGTCCCGCGAAGGTCATGGCGCCGTAGTTGGTGGTGATACCCGGGATGAAGCCCAGGACACCCACGAGCAGAAATACAATGCCAACGCCCATGGCGGTGTTGTGAAGAGTCAACCCCATCGCATGATGGTGTTCGGTGGGGTGCGAAGCGGTGGTCATGAAGTCCTCCCTTTCACGCAGTTACACGGCTCTTCTCATGGAGAGCCGTCCCGCGGCAAGGGTGTCGGAAAACCTTGCCGACGCCGCCATAATACTCCTGAAATGCCTCCAATTGCAGGGGAATGGCCAGTCAGGTGGCAGTTAGCATGGGTTCATGAGCCAGGCTCCCAACGGCGATTTCCAATCAATCTTCCATGACACCCGGGATCTCACTCCCTTCCGCGAAGGATATGTGCGCACGACCGTCCGTGGATTGGCCGATGGCGTGGGTGAAGTGTTGTCCGGCGTCCTGACTGGCCGGGATCCTGCCCGCCTTTCCGTGCTGGGCGATGTTCCCCGTTTGAAGCGCCTGTCCACCAAGCAGGCCAAGGCAATGCACGAGGCCGTTTTCACCTCTACTGAGCCTGATCGGCTGATCTCCCTGGGTCGCGTCTACCCGGGGTGGGCGGGCTTGTGTTACGTGATGGCGGGGCTGTTGGCGTACAAACACGGCGGTTATCTGCGGGCGTCCGAGTTGTTGCGGCGCGGCTTAACAACAAGGATCGACGACGACGCGAGCCAGTTCTCGGCTCTCTACCTTGGGCAGGTGGTCACCAGGGTTGAGGTGGCCGAACGCATTGAAGTCCCGGTTTTGTTCAGCGAGGAGTCCGTGTTCCTAGCGTTGGCCCATTGCCTTCGGGAGATGGGAATGATCGAGTCGGCGTTGGAAGCTGTGGTGGGTTTGCCGCCGTCGTTGCCTTCTGCTCTGGCGCGCTGCACCGCAGCGTTTGCTCTGGGCCGGCACCGGGATGTGGTGATGTGTACGGAGGGGCTGTTGAATACGGATGATCTCTCGGCGGCATTGCTCCTGATCCGGGCTCGATCGCAACGTGCGCGTGGCGACTTTGAATCGGCCCAGGCGGCGCTGAAAGAGGTCCTTCGGCGCAGGAAGACCAGCCTGGCCTTGCGCAATGACGCCCTCACGGACCGCGCCCTTCTGGCGTTGGACCAGGGCCGCCGGACCTTGACTCCCCGTTCCAAGCGCCCCGCCCCGCCGGCAGAGCTGGAGGCCTTGGAAGTGATCCGCAAGGACGCCGAGATGCGCCGTTTGTGGGAGAACGACTTCAGGCAGCTAAGCGGGGAATAAGGCATTGTGCACGCCCTGATGCAAGCGTAGTCTTGTAATCAACCAAGTGATTGATAAAGCATTTGGTTGACAAAGAAAGGTCGCGCAGGGTTATGGATCCAGACGCTCTGGACAAGGCCTTCATGGCCCTTGCTGATCCCGTCAGGCGGGGAATCGTTGCCCGCCTGTCGCGGGGAGACGCAACGGTCAACGAATTGGCGGAGCCCTTCGCGATCACCAAGCAGGCCGTCTCAAAACACATCCAGGTCCTGGAGCACGCAGGGCTGGTGACCCGGTCCCGTGATGCCCAACGCAGGCCCGTGCACCTGGATGCAGCTGCCCTCGAAGAGCTGACGGCGTGGATAGACCAATATCGACTGATCGCCGAGCGTCGCTTCCGGCTGCTCGACGAGCTCCTGGTCGAGTCCGGCCCCGGGGTCCTCCAGGGGTCACAACAACAAGATGAAGAGGAATTGAAATGAGCAATCCAACAGCAATCACTGCTGATGACGGCGTTCCGTTCGTCGATACTGTCCGCGAATTCGATGCGCCGGTCAGCGCGGTATTCAAGGCCCACGTGGACCCGGATCTCCTGGCCAAGTGGCTTGGTCCGCGGGACGCGATACTGAACGTCACCGAATACAACGCCACCACGGGCGGCAGCTGGCACTACGAAAGTGGCCACGAAAACGCGATGTACGGATTCCGCGGGGTCTTCCACACCGTGGACACCGACGAGCTGATCATCATGACCTTCGAATTCGACGGTGCCCCTGGCCAAGTGGGCATCAGCACCACCAGGTTCGAGGAAATTGACGGTCGCACCAGGATCGTCGTCCACGAGGTCTACCCATCGGTGGAAGCGCGTGACATGGCACTCGCCACAGGCATGAATTACGGCGTGATCGAAGGGTACGAGCGACTCGATGAGGTACTGGCCGGCTAGGCCCGGCTTACCAGGATGGGAAGGAGTTGCTCCGTCAACAGCACTGCTCCCAGCCCGATCATGATGATCCCGCTTGCCAGCGTCACCACGCGTGCTGCGCCTGGACGTGAAGCTAGCAGTTTCCGCGAGGTCAGTGCGACCCCGGTGTACACCAGGCCGGCGAGGATCACGAACGTTAATCCCAGCAACCCGGACTGAACAGGAACAGGCAGCGCGGCTTCCGGGCTGACGAATTGCGGCACCAGCGCCACAAAGAACAGCAGGCCTTTGGGGTTGATGCCGCTGGTGCCCATGCCTTGGAAGAACGTGCGGAGCTGGTTTCCGGACTGCACGACGGCGCCTTCCGCACTAAAGCTGGCCCCTCGCCAGGAACGGATGGTCCCGAAGCCAAGCCACAACAGGTACGCGGCGCCGGCAACCGTGAGCCACCCCAGCAGGCCTGGCACTCCCGCCAGCAGGGCTGCCAAACCTGCCGTCATGAGCACGGTGTGAATCACGTATCCGCTGCATAACCCGGCGACAGCGGGCACGAAGCTGCGCTGGCGAAGTCCAGCCGAGATCGAGTAAGCCCAGTCGACGCCGGGGGTGCAGGCCAATGAGACTGCGACGAGCATGAAGGCGAGGAACAGCTGTGGGTTCACGATCTCTCCAGAGGGTTAGTGGTAGGAAAACTCTAAGGAAAATCGCCCGATAAGTGTTCCCTGATTTATCCCCAAAACCTTCAATCCGGGTAAGATCATTGCGTGATTGACCACATTGACAGAAGTATTTTGCGCCACCTTCAAGAGGATGGTCGAATGACCGCCACTGCCTTGGCATCGAAGGTGGGATTGACGGTTGCTCCGTGCCATCGCCGGCTCCGGGATCTGGAGGCTACGGGAGTTATCCGCGGGTATCGCGCGGACGTCGATCCAGCAGCGGTGGGGCTCGGATTCGAGGCAATTGTGTTCGTCACGCTCCGGCAGGTGGAGCGCACCATCATGGCGGAGTTTGAGGAGCGCGTGACGGCAAGCCCCAACATTGTGGAGGCGCAGCGGCTGTTCGGCTCGCCGGACTATTTGTTGAAGGTCATCGCGGCCCGACCTCCCTGCCTATCAACGCTTCTATGACGACGAACTCGCAGCCCTCCCGGCTGTTGAGCGACTCACTTCAACGTTGGTGATGAAGAACCTGAAGACCAATATCGGACCGCCGGTCTGAGCGCTATTCCTTCAGCAGCCCGGTTGTCCGGTAGGGAATCACTTCGCGTAGGAACATGCTGGTGGACGTACGCACGATTCCCGGGCAGAGCCTGATTTCCTCCGAGACGCGGTAGAGGTCATCCGGGCTCTTGGCAACCACCCTGATGATGAGATCGGTATCGCCCGCGGGTGCATGGCATTCGAGTACCTCAGGGATCTCCCGTAGGGCCGCGATGGCTTCGTTGAGGTGGCTTTGATCGAGTTCGGCGCTGACAGCGGCGGCCACACCCCGGCCAAGTGCCGAGGGCAGCACGCGGCTGCTGTTGGCGCGCAATGCGCCCGATGCCGTCATCCGCTCCAGCCGCGACTGGACCGTGCCGCGCGCCAGGTGAAGTTTCTGGGCGAGGACCATGATGGGGACGCGGGGATCCTCATCAAGCGCGGCGATGATCCTACGGTCTGTCGCATCGAGTTCCTGCAAAATGACCACTTCCTGTCTACAAATTCAACTGTGATTAGTCAGATCGACCACTCAATGCCATGTCTATTGCACCTACTGTATGCGTACTGTTGAAATGGTGACAACGAAGCAGGGCGAGGCTACCGCCGGATCCCGCAGGCAGCAGGCACCTGGAACACCACCCGGACCCCTGTACAGGTTTCCCGCAAGGAAGCAGCCGCTGATTGACTCTTGTTCACAGCATTGTCATTCTGCACCCGCCCGTCCTGACGGGCAGCACAGCAAGAGCCCCTGAGCCACCGGATCGTTGCGGTAGCTGAGGGGCTCTTGTGTTGTGCCCGGACGCATAGGCTTGGATCATGACGTCTGCCGGCCGCTTCGCCCCGAGTCCTTCCGGGGAACTGCATGTAGGCAATCTCCGGACGGCGATCCTCGCCTGGCTCTTCGCCAAATCGACTGGCCGCGACTTCCTGCTCCGTGTTGAAGACCTGGACCGTGCCCGGTCCGGCTCGGAAGCTGAGCAGCTCCGCGACCTGAAGGCCGTCGGCGTCAGTTGGGACGCCGCCGTCGTGCGTCAGACTGAGCGCGGACCGCTGTACGAGGACGCAATTGGCCGCCTGACTGTCCAGGGCCGCACCTACGAATGCTTCTGCACGCGCCGCGAAATCCAGGAGGCGCCGTCTGCGCCGCACTCTCCACAAGGCGCGTATCCGGGGACGTGCCGCAGGCTGTCCGAGGCCGAGCGCGAGATCCGCCGGGCGTCGCGTCCGGCCTCGATCCGCCTCCGGTCGGACGTCGCTGAGTGGGCTGTTGAGGACCAGTTGCACGGACACTACGTGGGTGTGGTGGATGACTTTGTACTGCGTCGCAACGATGGCGTCACGGCCTACAACCTGGCAGTTGTAGTAGACGATGCCGCCCAGGGAATCGACCAGGTGGTCAGGGGCGATGACCTCCTTCCGTCCACTCCGCGGCAGGCTTACTTGGCCACCCTGTTGGGCTTGCCAGTGCTGGAATATGCCCACGTTCCGCTGGTTGTAAACCACGACGGCGTGAGGCTGGCAAAGCGCGACGGTGCGGTGACGCTTGGCGACCTCGCCGCCGTCGGGGTTTCAGCGGTGCGCGTGCGCGACCTCCTCCTTGAGTCGTTGGGATTGCCGGCAGGTTCCTTGCAGGATGCGGTGCCCGAATTCGACCCCGAAAGGCTGCCAAGGGAGCCCTGGGTGTGGAAAACGCCCAACGGCTGAAGGCAGGCCAAGTAGGCTGTCTGGATGCATTCACAGGTGATCGCCCCAGGTTTCGAATCCGTAGCCGGGCTCTTCGAAAGTTTCCTCGAACAAGACCCTGAATATTCCGCCCAGCTGGCGGCGTACCATCGGGGTGTCAAGGTGCTGGATATCAGCGGCGGGCCCCACACTCGTGCCGATTCCGTGACAGGTGTTTTCTCGTGCTCCAAGGGCATGGCCGGCCTTGTCATGGCTCTGCTCGTTCAAGACGGCGAGCTGGATCCCGATGCGGAAGTGGCCAAATATTGGCCGGAGTTCGGTGTTGAAGGGAAGGCCTCCGTCACTGTTTCCCAACTCCTTTCGCACCAGGCCGGTCTGTTGGGCGTCGAGGGCGGCGTGAGCCTTGAGGAAGTCAACAACTCTGAACTCGCGGCCGCGAAGCTCGCCAAACTTCCGCCCCTGTGGAAGCCCGGTGCGGCGTTCGGCTACCACGCCCTGACAATCGGCATTTTCATGGAGGAGCTGTGCCGTCGAATCACGGGTTCCACGCTCCAGGAGGTCTTCGAACAGCGCATCCGCTCCGTGACCGGTGCCCACTTCTACCTTGGCCTACCGGATGCTGAGGAAGAACGCTTCGCGCCTTTCCGCTGGGCGGCCGACCCCACGTGGCCCTGGGTAGACCCCGCCAGTCACTTCGGATTGTCAGCCAATGCTGCAGAGGGCGACATCCTGGATCTTCCGAACATCCTCGAGGTCCGCGCCGCGGGTATGAGTTCGGTGGCGGGCGTCTCCAGTGCTGAGGGGATGGCCAGGATCTACGCTGCGGCGGTAACGGGCTTGGCCGCGGGCGGTCAGGCCCGCCGTCGCACCCTTCCTGACGGAGGAGACCATCCGCAGGGTTTCCGCTGAGCAGGTGTTCGGAATTGATCGCGTCTTCGGCGAGGCCGGTTGCTTTGCCACTGTCTTCATGAAGCCCCACAGCCGCATGCCCTTCGGCAGCTACCGCGCGTTCGGGCACGACGGCGCCAGCGCGGCTTTGGGGTTCGCGGACCCGGTGTATGAACTTGGCTTTGGATACGTCCCGCAACAGGCCGAGCCGGGAGGAGTTGGATGCCGCAACCTCCTGCTCAGTTCAGCCGTCCGGGAGGCAATTGCAGGGCTTTCGTAGTCCCGCCAGCGCCCTCACGCCAGCTGGCCCTCATCAGGCTGGTCAGGCGCCCGCTGTGTGTGAGAGCTGCGCGGCTGGAACTCCCGCCGCCATGCCGGCCCACAGGGTGTCAGTAGTGGCAGCAACAACGTCCTCAACACTGTTGCCGTCCAGTTGCTTGCCTGCTGCCAGGAGTGCGGCGCCGTGCAAGCTCACGAAGCACACCATTGCCAGGGTTTCGGTGTCGCCCGGGGCCAGGGCCCCACTATCCTGTGCCTCCGCAATGAGGGCGCGGGCTACGTGGATCCCTTGCTCGCCGATGTTCCGCAACTCGGTGCTGGAATCGGGGTGATGCTTGGTGGAATACATGACGGTCAAGAGCGCCGGGTGGGTGACTGCGAAGTCCACGTAGGCGGTGGCCACGCTTGCGAAGCGCTGACGAAGGTCATCTCCGGCCTGGGAGGCAGCGAGGATCCGATGGTTCATTGATTCGAACCCAGCCAACGCCAAGGCGTCGATGAGGGATTGCTTGTCGCGGAAATGTTTGGCCGGGGCCCCATGGCTGACATTGAGGTCCCTGGCCAGCTGCCTTAGGGAGAGTCCGTCGACGCCGGCTTGCTCAATGGTTTCCATGGCGCGCTCCAGTAGGGCCTCGCGCAGCTTGCCGTGGTGGTAGGGCTGGTCCGTCATACCGATAGTCTAGCGGAGAAGTAGTCATTGACAACAATGTAGACAGTGCCTACGATGTTGGCATTGACTACATCGAGTCAGCGGGTTTCATCCGGAGCCGGCGCTTACAGATTGGACTTGCCATGACCATGACCTATTCGGGTACTACCGCATTGATCACAGGCGCCAGCTCCGGGCTTGGCGCTGAATTCGCAAACCGCTTTGCCGCTCGAGGTTCCAACCTGGTCCTAGTAGCCCGCCGCGCAGACCGTCTCGAAGAACTGGCCGGGAAATTGCGCTCCGAGCATGGCGTAGCCGTCACAGTGCTTCCCATGGACCTGGGCCGGGCCGGTGTTGGCGCCGAACTCGTGGACGAAATGGCCAAGCGCGGAATCACCGTGGACACCCTCATCAACAATGCCGGGTTCGGAACACGCTCTCCCTTGGTGGAGGAAGATCCGGAAGTCATCGCTTCCGAGATCGCACTCAATGTGGCTGCATTGGTGGATATCACCCGGGCCCTTCCTGCCAGCCATGCTCTCTTCGGGCAAGGGCGCCCTGGTGAATGTCGCCAGCACAGCCGCTTTCCAGCCCATCCCCGGCATGGCCGTCTATGGGGCCACGAAGGCATTCGTCCTCAGCTTCACCGAGGCCGTCGCCCACGAGGTCAAGAGCTCAGGACTTCGTGTACTGGCCCTCTGCCCGGGCGCCACCCGCACCGAGTTCTTCGATGTCCTCGGCAGTGAATCGGCTGCAGTTGGACGCATGCAAACCTCAGCGCAGGTTGTGCAAACAGCCCTCAAAGCGCTGGACCGCCCCGGAACGCCGGCAAGCGTCGTGTCCGGCTGGGCCAACCGGATCGCCGCCGGTCTGGCGCAGCGCGTGCCGAGGGCGCTCGCAGTAGGCATCGCCGCACGCGCCGTTCAGGAGTAGGGACCTGTTCAGGAGTAGTGCCAGTGCCTGGGTAGGCGCTGCGCGGGACTTTACGGATAGCCTGAAGAAAGGTCCGATTCCTGTTCGGTGCCTACATCAATCCGGAGGCCCGCATGACCGAACCACGCTTCACCGTTGAGACGGCGAAGGTACTCGCCGAGGTGGCCCACAACCGCCAAAAGGACAAGCTCAAGCGCCCTTATCGGGAGCATGTCCTGGCGGTGGGGGACGCGCTCGCCGACTTCGACGAGGACATCCGGATTGCGGGTTACCTTCACGACATCGCCGAGGATACTCCCATCACGCGGCAAGCCCTGTTGGACATGGGAGTGTCCGATCGCGCCCTCGCCATCATCGAACGTGTCACCCGCCGATTCCACGATGACCCCGACGACTATGAAGCAGGAATCCGGTTTGTGGCCGAGGACCACGACGCCACCTTGGTCAAAATCGCCGACAATGCCCATAATTCCCTGCCGGAACGCGTCCAGGCACTGGCGGAGAAATGGCCCGACAAGCCGCCCATGACCCGCTACGCCGATGCCCGACCGGTGCTCTACCGGGCCGTGCCGCGTGAAGAAGTGGCGTTGATCCTGCAGCGGATCAACCCGCATTTGCTTCCGGAGCTCGACGAGATCGTTCCTGGGTAACCCGGGGTCAGCCCTCCATCAGGCGCCGGCGATGCTTGAGCTCCTTGGTCCATTCCTTGGTTTGCCGCGCCGCGAAGGGAGACCCGCCGCCGTCGAGGTCGCTGACCAACGAGCCAGTTGCTTTGAGGGCGATGTCCACGCAATGTTGGGCGGCCCGTTCAGTCAGCCCAAGCTTCGCGGCCCAGGCGAGGAAGTGCCTGCGGGAGATACCGGTCTTCTTCCCGCCGACGGCCAACGCGAGCGTCTTGTCGCCGTATACCACTGTGGAGGGAATGTCGTAGACCGGGGCGATGGTGAATTCGCGCGCGCCAAGAACCCCGGGCGCCTCCACCATGGAAACGTTCTTGGCATGCAGATCCCCGTTCCCCGTCAGCCAGGCAAAGGCGAGTTGGATGACCAGATTCCGCAGTGCTGGAAGGCGGGCAGGGCAATGCCCGGCCAGCGCCGCGCAGACCTCGCTGAACGGAACACTGTACTTGTCCGCGGGGTACAGCCCCAGGATCTGGGCGCCGTCCTCCACCGCCAGCCGCAGAGGCGAGCCGTCGGCTGCGGTGACCCGATCAAAACGCTCCACCAGGAGGCCGGCCCTGCCACCGACGTCGTGCACCAACTGCACGTTGCTCACCGGAATCCGCAGCCGGCGCGCATAACGGAACATCAGGAACTCGTTTTCCACCACAGAGGGGAACTCCGGGGCGTTGAGCTTAAGGATGTACCGCTTGCCCGCCTGCGCCACGGGCAGTGAAATCATCCCGGCAGACAACTTGTCCTGCACACCGGCCAGCGCGACGGGATCGATCAATCCGGAATCGCCCAGCAACGCATCAAAGTCCAGCGGCAGTTTTGAATCAAGCACGACGGCGGCGCCCCCTTCCGCCAGTGCCTCGCCGTGGGGGACCGTCTGGACGTCGCCCACTGCGTCGCCGCCCGCTGCCATGAGGAGGGCGAGTTCGTCGTCGGCGCTCGCCTTGACGCTTCGTCGCAGGGAGTTGAGCCGCCGGCCCTCAGGCAGCAGGCCGGTGAAGTAGGGCGGTACTGCGCCGCTCGGCGTGAAAACAGGCTCGGCGCTCACAGGGAGCGTCGTTGCCACGGCGGGTAGGCCGGCGTCGAGGTACTTCGGAAGGTAGCTGAACTTGGTGCCGCCCTCATGCCGTTCGAGGCGCGCCGCGAGGATGCCCCTTTTGTAGACGTCGGCGATGCGGTGGAAGGTCATTGTGCTGGCTCGGAAGCTGTCCAGGAAGCGCCAGGCCTACCGGCTTGGCGGAGGGAAAGTTCCAGGCCGAGGGTGTCCAGCACCGCCACAAGGGGCTCAAGCTGGACTGTGCTCTTGCCTGTTTCCACGAACCGGACGAACCGTTCGGAGACGCCCGCGAGATCGGCGACGTCCCGCTGGCTCAGGCTCAATGAGGCGCGGCGGGCGCGGACTTCAGAACCGAGAGTTGCCATGAGGCTGTTGGCTGGCATGAGGTCCTCCCACTTCGTGAATCGGTACGAACGTGCCGATTCCCCAAGTTTTCACCCGGAAACAGCGGCAAATCAAGGCATTCCTGTGAAAAACCGGCACGAACGTACCGACTCCATCCGTGCACCCTCAGCCCGCCGCCGCCTCCAGCCGACGCAGGGCTGCTGCCCGTCCCTTGTGTCCACGGCGTTCATCGAAAATGATCGAGAGCCCAAGCACCACCATCATTTCCAACATGCAGAGGGGTACGGACGCGCCCGCTGCCGCCATGGCGATGCTTCCCGCCAAAGCGATCACCACCAGCGCTGAGCTCCAGAGAAGCTCCCGGTCCGGGCCGAGCATAATGCTGTAGAGCGTAGTCAGCGAGACCTTGAACAGGATGACAGGGATGGCGATCGAGGCGACCGCGCCAGCCGCCGGGATGTGTGCCTCATGATCGATGAAGTAGGCGGCAACGTGAAGTCCGGCGCCGGTTGCTGCGATAGCTGCGAAAAGGGGGAGGTGCCCGTACCCGAAGATCCACGAGCGGTGCCGCTGTACGTGGAGGGCAGGACCTGAGGGCAGGATGAAGTAGATCCACCACAGGGCGAAGGCCAAGCCCGTCCCGCTCAAACCAACCAGCGCAGCATCCAAGGTCCAGCCGTGGAGGGCAACTATTGCGCGAAGCGTTTCAATGGCGCCGATCAGGCACTCGCCCAGGGCAATAATGGCCAGTAGACCGTACCGTTCGGCGATGTGATGGGCATGCCAAGGCGTGCGGATCTTCCGTTCTGCGAAGTATGGGGCCGCCATCTCCAGGATGAACAACGGGGCTGCCATGAGGAAGGTAGTTGCGATGCTCGCATCGATCAAGAGGACTGCGACCCACCCCACTTGTACCAGTGCGACGTACTTTGCATACCGCAAACACGTTTCACGGCGGGCAGGATCCTGGCGCGCAGCGCGCAGCCACTGGAAGATCAAAGCCACGCGCATGATGATGTAGCCCAACACCATGGTCACGTTGTCCACGTGCTTGCCTTCGATGATGGAGTGGAACACCGGCTCTATGCCCATGGCCAGGATCAGCACACCCACCATTTGGACCATGGTGACCACGCGGAACACCCAGTCGTCGGTGTCATAGGCGCTCGCGAACCACGTGAAGTTTATCCAGGCCCAGATCACGGCAAACATGGCGAACGCGAACGCCAGGAGCCCTGGCCAGAAATGCGCCTCCGCCACAGCATGGGCGAACTGGCTGCCGGCAACTCCGAAGGCAATGACAAACGTCAGGTCGAAAAACAGCTCCAGCGGAGTGGCCGTGCGGTGCTTCTCGTGGGGATCTCGGCCGCCCATGCGGGCCAGGGCATGGCGAAGTGGGTTTGTGGACATGGGTCAAAGATTACCGTTGCCAAACTTTACACGCGCCCCAGCACATCGATGTCTTCGAGGAACTCCTGGTACACCTCGTCGCTCACCGTCGTGCGGGTATCGGCGATTGCGTCGAGGTAGTCCTGTGTGACCGGCCCCTTCCGTCCGTTCGACGAGACTGCGGACGACGCACCCGAAGCAGCACCGTCGTCGTACACGGCCTTTTCCAAGGCACGCTGCGACGCGCTGCGCGCGGCAAACTCGATGTCGGCCGGCGAGAAACCCTGGGTGCGTTCCACCAACTGGGCAATATCGACGTCGTCCACGACGGTGGCGGGGATGAACCGCTGCCACATTGCTTCGCGGGCGTGGACGTCCGGCAGGCCGATGGGGATGACGTAATCGAACCGGCCATGGCGCAGGAACGCGGTGTCCAGGGCGCGAATGAAGTTGGTGGCACAGACCAGGAGGCGGCCTGGCTGTTCGCGGAAAGCCGGGATGATCTTGAGGAGCTCGTTGGTGACGCCCTGCAGCGGTGACGGGGGATCGCCCGCGCGCTGCGAGGCGATCTCCTCCACTTCGTCAATGAACACCACTGCGTGCTCCAGCTCGGCGATTTCCAGGAACGTCTCCCGCAGCGCCCCGGCCAGGCCCTTGGGGTCAGACGCCAGTCGGGACGGGAACACCTCCACGAACGGCCACTCGAGGCGTGACGCGATGGCTTTGGCGAACGTGGTCTTGCCGGTGCCCGGAGGACCAAAAAGCACGACGGCGCGCGGCGGCACCACACCGTATTCGTCGGCGAGGTCCGCCTCAGCCAGCGGAAGGACCAAACGGCGTTCCAAGAGTTCCTTCTCGCGCTTCATGCCCGCCACGTTTTCCCACAGGTCGCGGGCCAGGATCCGGCCACCCAGCAGGCTCAGCGGTTCCAGCTCCTGGCGCTGCACGGGAATGGTCCGTTCGAAGTACCGCAGGTTCTTCTTCACCACGAAGCCGCGCCCCAGGAACGCTTCCACGCGGGTTTCGGTTTCCGGCATGAGCGCGGACAGCTTGTTGAGGCCGTGCGGAGCCATGCGGTTCTCGACGGCGGACAGCAGCGAAGTGCCGATGCCCCTGCCACGGAACTCCGTCAGCGTGGCGAGGAAAACAACCCAGCCTTGGTCATGCGCCGCACGTCCAACAGCGGCGCCAACCACCTGATCGCCCTGGACAGCCACCACTGCATGGTCCTTTTCGCACGAGGCAAGGACCTCAGAGAGTGCGTACACGGGCTCAACACCATCAGCCTTGAGTGACTCCCAGAGGTGCAGGATGCCGTCAAGATCGGACGAATGGAAGTCCCTGATACGCCAGTTGGTCATGGGGTTTCTCCTGGGTGTGCTTGGTGGATCGCCGTTGATTCCTTGGAGTTGAGCATAGGGGAAGCATCCGCCCTGGGACGTTGCAGGCCCGTTGCGTTACGCAGCCAACACCCGACGGCGGCCTGTCGCCACCCGCTTTCGTCCCGGCGTCGTTTCCCGAACCTAAGATAAGCGCAACACCTGGCTGGGCCACGCCGTAAAGAGGGGGATCCGTGGGTTTGTTTTCCAGAAAGGCGACCGCCGGTGGCAGCAGCGCGGGGATGCTGTGTGCGCTGCTGATCGGCACAACGTTTGCTCCGGCCGCGGAAGCTGTCGACGCCGATGACCTCGTGATGTACTACGGAAGGCGAACATGTCACCAAAGAACTCGATCATCAAAAGCATTGCGGCGCTGTTGTTCGGTCCGGCGCTCGTTGTTTCGGGCTTCGTTTCCCCTGCCCACGCTGCGGATTCGTCTGGCGTGAAGATCTCCGGTGCACCTATTGTCGGCTCGGCGCTGTTCGTTCAGGGTGCCCAGGACTACTTTTCGGGCTGCGGAGGGGACGGGGATCCTGGCTACTCCGTCCAATGGCTCCGGGACGGCCAACCCGTAGACGGGAACCCGCTCTACAACCGGAATCTCTACGTCCTGGAGAAGGACGACATCGGCGGGCGAATCTCGGCCATAGTCAAGGCTTCGCCCGGCAAGTGCCCCGGCCAGGAACTGGTCACGGAAGCAACACCGGCCGTAGCGCAGGGACCGGTGCGCGCGGCTGGCTTCACCGGCCGTGGGGTTTTTGAGCTGGTTGGCCGTACCCATGGCGGCGCACTCATGCTCTACCTCGGTAAGGACAACGTCAAAGGGTGGAAGGAATCCCGCTATGTAGGTCCGGGGTGGGGCTTCTTCACCACGATCATCGCCCCGGGCGACGTGACCCACGACGGTATCGCTGACCTCATGGTCGAGAACACCTCGGGGACGCTCTACCGGTTCCCGGGAACGGGCGACGGAGGGTTCCATACGCTGTACCCGCAAGCCACCTGGGAGTGGCAGCCGACGGTTCTTGCGATTGGACCAGGGGACTTCGACGGGGACGGAATGAACGATCTCCTCAGCGCAGAGACGAACGGCGACCTTTACATCTACCCGTCCAAGCCCTTCGGCACCTGGAATCCGCGCGTGAAAGTCGGCCAAGGCTGGGACGTCATGGACCTGCTCATCGGGCCTGGTGACTGGGATGGAGACGGCAACGTGGACGTCCTGGCGAAAGACAAAGCCGGACGCCTGTATCTGTATGGCGGTGACGGCCACGGCGGATGGACCACGGTGCGCCAGATCGGCCATGGCTGGAACGTCCTGACCATGGCTGGCAGTGCTGGCGACTTCAACCGGGATGGCTTCAATGATGTCCATGGCGTGAATGCCGCTGGCGATCTGGTGATGTACTACGGCGATGGTCGCGGTGGTTGGAAGGGCATGGAGACTGTCGGTTGGGGCTGGAACATCTTCAACGGGCTTTACTGAAACGCCACGCCAACCCAGCCCCAACCAGCGCACCCCTACTGAACCGGCCGCAACCGCGGCCCCTGCATGCCGCCGTCGACGGCCAGCGAGGTTCCCGACGTCGAACCGGACAGCGGGCTCGCGAGGTAGGCGACGGCACCGGCAACCTCAGCAGGGTCCACCATCCGGCCTGACGTGGCTCATTTGCTCAGTGCGTGAGTTTTGGACTCCGGATGGCATCGAGAATGGCTTGTTGCTCGTTGGCGATGTCGGGTGCGAAGGTCTGCGTGTGCCGTTGATGGTGATGGTCGCTGAGCGCCAGATGCCGTCCGCACCCTCCTGATCAATGCCACACCGTGACACTAGATCAAGTTCCATCAGTGCGTGAAAAACTGTACATCCGCAAACATCACCACAGGTCAGCGGCCTGCCGCTCCGCGAGACCACTGCCCGTGAGCCAACTCAGGCCCGAAGCGATTCCTGGGGTGGAGGCGGCGGCGAGGGAGCACCGGCAGGCCGGGCATCGTCTGGATAAGACCGTTGCGGCTGCGAAAGCGGCAGGCGCTTCCTGGACGGATATTGGCCGGGCAGCTGGCATCAGCCGCCAAGCTGGGCAGGTTGCCGTGACGAATTGACAGCACATTAAATGGATATCCTCCTAGCTGCTGCATTGGTTTTCTGAGCAACCAGGAGGACATCCCATATTTAGTTTGTATTAGCGAGCAAACACGTTTGCCCAGCTACCGCTTCCGGAGACTCCCACTAGTCCAGGATCAGCTGCACACCATCGGCGGCTGTGAGTACGGGCGGGAGCTCGTTGCTCGGGCTTGGAGGCATCAATTCTTCCTCTGAAACTGTCCCACGAGCTGCGTACGCTGGCCAGAAGTTCATGCTCGCTCCCCACTGACTCAAAAGAGTGTCTATGGGGATGTAGCAACCGAGAACGGAACCGTTGTAGTTAAGGGCCCCGACGTGCATGCCAACAGCTCGCAGACCTTGGCTGTCCTGTCGCCAAACGGGACCGCCGGAATCACCTCCGGCTCGGGCATAGTTGGCGCAGTAGACGTAAACTCCGTTCCAATCCAAAAAGCGGTATTGGATCGTTCCTTCAGTCCAGCCTGTTGTATTGCCCATCTTGCCGACCGCAGTGCCGAGAGTCTGATCAGCACTGGGCATCTTTCCCGTTACATGTCCGCTGCCAGGAGCATTCCCTGTCTTGGGATCAACAATGGTCTGGTACACGTCGACGCCGGCGTCGGGTCGAACGAGCCCGGAGTCACCGTCAGTGCCGTTGTACTTTCGGTACTCCAGCGTGCCGAACTGGGCGCCCGTGCCGGACACCCGTTCGCCCACAGAAAAGCAATGGCCAGCCGTCAGGATAAAAGTCCCGCTCGTGCCGTTAATGACATAACTGCCGGTACACCAAGGCGAAGTGCCTTTGTACATCGGGTGACCAGCCAAATAGTTGTACCACCCTGCGTGAGCCGGCTGCACGCCGATCACAACGACAAAAAGTGCCGCAATCAGGGCCGAGATCCCAGAGATCCCGCCCTTGATTAACTTCCGCATATTGCCCCATAATTGAGATTTGGTTGTCGACCACGCCGACTGGAGCAGACTCTAACCTGTTCCTCAGACAATCTGGCTTCGCCACGCCTTTTGCGATCTGGAGCCGCCGTCGTAAGGAAAATACAAGGGCGGAAAGCGGGAGTAACGGGCTCGCTGTTTCTGCCGGTGAACTCGCCTAGGACGCCGCAGCAATGGGAAACTGCTCAATACTGCTTCGCGTGGGCGGGAATTGGCCGGCTAATTGAAGCCGACGATTCTTCCTCTAACGAAATGATGTTCTGCTGAACGTGCCTCGCGACGTTCGGCGTCCTGTTGCTGTCGAATCGCACAACAAGTTCATAGGGCGTGACAAACGAGAATCACTTTCCGGATACTCTCCAGCACTCCTTCGGTCAAAGATTTCCGAATCTCAAAATCTATGCCAGATTAAAGGGGTTTAGCGTCCCTGGGGTTCATCCCAGCGGTGAGGAGAACCATCATCGCGAGGTAGGCATGCAGGGCCGGTGGACGGACCGTTCGGGCTCAGTCCGTCCACTTGGGGCGGTCATCCCCCAACGGCGACCGCCCCGCCGTGATGTGCGGCAAATCTCTCTGGGGCGACAGCTTAGGGAGCGAAGTCCACCACTGAGGTCCTCAGCGAGGTCCAAGTCGTGACCGTCCCCGCGGGATATCCGGGATAGTCCTTGAGCAACACGGACTGTACCCCGATGACCAGACCCGAGGCAGGATCGATAACGATGTTCGCTCCCGTCACTCCGTCAGATGATGCGATACCGATGGCGATGCCTGTGCGGTCGTCGATCATTGCGTGCCTGTCAGTCACCGTAACGCCGGGAATTAGAGCAGCTGCCTTGTACAGCGCAGCGCGCAGGTCAGCCGGAACGACTCCTGTCCGCAGGCCGTCCGCGATTGCCGTGAAAGCCTCACCGTCGGGAGACTTCCCGGCGCCCTTGATGCGTTCGTAGATCAAATCCAGGAGAGCCCGTGGATCCCTAGGCAGACTCGCGGCCTCCCTTAACGGCGTACCAACGATGACGGTCGGCTCACTCCCATAGAAGACACCTCCCGGGGAACGCAGAATCCCGACGAACTCAGGCTGCCCATCCCACTCGGCTTCCTGAGCCTTACGGACCTCGTCTGGCAGAGCCTTGGCTTCCTCGCTCGGCGAGTCCAAAATCAGGCGAGGTTCCCGGTTCCAGACCCATACATCTGCCCTGTCGGCTGGCACGTACATCTGACTGTTTGTGGTCTCTTCCCATCTCACGTCGCTTACATTGGCAGCCTGCCCCCCCGTTCCAAAGACCGACCTCGTTGCGATCTTCAGATACTGGCCGGGTCCCACCACAGGGTCGGACGTTTGAATGGTTGCAGCAGCGGCGTTGTTCAGCACCTCGGCCGCCTCTGCCGTGGTTCCCGGACCTCCAGGTCTGACGACATCGGCAATGACGATACCGCCGACCAACAGCGCGGCAGCGGCAGAAGCGAAAAGGGCACGTCGCCGGAACCGAATAGGCGAAACGGTGGGTTTCCGCTGAGGCGCTGAGGTGACGGACGCTTGCACTTTGGCCATGACTTTTTCCCTGCCCCGGGCCAACGTAGCAGGTGGTGCTGAGCCGACATCGCTACGCATCTCGCGGAGCAGCTGAAGGTCGTCCATGGTGGTTCTCCGTTTCGGTAGGTCTTTCAAGGTTGAGCTGGGCTTGAAGTGTTTGCCGCGCACGGTTCAAGCGGGAGCGAACCGTCCCGACCGGAACGCCCATGGCCTGGGCAATGCCTTCGTAAGTCAGATCAGCCCATGCGTAGAGCAACAACGTTTCCCGGTCGATCGCAGCCATATCCCGGAGGGCTTGAGCAATTCTCCCGGTGGCTACCTTGGCGTCGACCTCAGCAGCGATCCGGTCGGAGTCATCGGCTATGGCCTCACTTGAAGCCGTTTTCGCGGCTGTTCTGAGGACGCTGGCTTCGGCCCGGTGATGCTGTCGAAGCAAGTTGGTAGCGATGCCGAACAACCATGGCCGGGCATCGTCCCGGCTCGTGTCGTATCTTTCCAGATGCTCCCAAGCGACCAGGAAGGTTTCCGAGGTAACGTCGTCCGCGGCGAATTCCCCTGCCCTTCTGGCCGCATACCTGTAAATGGCTGAGGCATGCCGATCGTACAGCTCCCCGAAAACTGCGGGGCTGTCCCGGGACCGCCTGATGATTTCGCTGTCTGTGCTCACACTATGTATTGACCGCTGGCCACAAAAGAGTTCACGCAGCGGCCCTTCTTCCTCCCTTGGACCTCGACCACAGACTATCCGTGCCTCGTTATCTCATCTGGGACGCGGCCTTACTCAAGCACTTTGACAAGGTGCAGTGAAGAACCGTCCCACTTGGGTTCTTGGTGGGAACCGCGTGGGAGCGCAGGCGGACCGGGGAGGGTTTGGACGAGTTTCGCAAGGGCAACGGAACTGGTGGTTGCAGTGCAGTGGGATGGAATCGGCCGCAGACCCTTCGGTCGCTGCCCAGCTGTTCCAGCCCGTCAGTCGCCGGGCATCTGCCAGCAGACCGAGCAGACAGGGCGTCGCTCGCTACGCTCACCCGTGCCTGGCACAAACCGAAATGCCACAACAAGCGACAACCGATGGGTACCCCGTAGGCGACACAGGAAGCCGCCCAAGTGGTAGTAAGCTTTTGCTCTCATCGGGACGATAACCAGCGCCCCATTGTCACTCGGCATCCAACGTCAAGTATGGACGAGGGGCACGACAGGATAACCACGCCGGATCGGCTGGACGGCTAGCAGTCGGCACAGCCAGCTTCGAGGCCAGGGGTTCCGGCGCCTGCCTCGGAAGGTTCGAAGTCCCACTGTCCATCTCTCTTTTTGACACAACACCGCAGCTCAGCGGCCTGCCGGTCCGCGAGACCTGAGCCCGTGAGCCAACTCAGGAGCCATCCCCAACCAACGCACCCCCTACTGAACCGGCCTTAGCCGCAAACCCTGCATGCCGCCGTCGACGGCCAGGGAGGTTCCCGACGTCGAACCGGACAGCGGGCTTGCGAGGTAGGCGACCGCGCCTGCAACCTCGGCAGGGTCCACCATCCGGCCATGAGGTTGACGGGCATTGAGGGCGGCGCGCTCAGCTGCAGGGTCAGCGGCGGAATCCAGGAGGCGCCCCACCCAAGGAGTGTCCACGGTGCCTGGGTTGACGCAGTTCACGCGAATGCCCTCGCGGACGTGGTCGGCAGCCATGGCCAGCGTCAAGGACAGCACCGCACCCTTTGATGCCGAGTACAGCGCCCGCTGGGGCAGCCCGGCGGTCGCGGCAATCGAGCACGTGTTCACGATGGCCGCTGAGGGCGACTCACGCAGGTAAGGCAGCGCCGCTCTGCTGACGCGCGCAATTCCCACGACGTTGATGTTCAGGACCCGGAGCCACTCGTCGTCGTCGTTTGCGGCGATGTCACCTTGGGCGCCTATACCGGCGTTATTGACCACGATGTCCAGGCGGCCGAACTGCCTGGCAACGGTCTCGACGGCGGAACGCACCGAGGCGTCATCGGCAACGTTGCATTCCACGCCGAAGTGCGGGCTGGTTTCAGGTGCCAGGTCCAGGACGGCGACCTGCGCGCCACCGGCGGAGAGCCGGTGGGCAATGGCAGCACCAATCCCGGAGGCCCCCGCCGGTTACGAGTGCTGCCAGGCCTTCGAATTCCTGGCCCATAGGGGTTGCCATCAGGCGCTGATGTGGGCAGGGACGGCGGAAACAGTGCCGGCCTGCGCGCGGTAGTATTCCTGGCGCTGCCGGCCCAAGCCGTCGATCTCCAGTTCCACGACGTCGCCGGGCTGGATGTACGGGAACCGACCGGAGAGGGCCACGCCTTCGGGTGTGCCTGTGATGATGACATCGCCTGGCTCCAGAACCATGTACTGGCTGAGGTGGTGGACGACCGTGGCGGGATCGAAAATCATGTCCGAGGTGTTCGAGTCCTGGCGGGCTTCGCCGTTGACCAGGGTCCTCAGCCGGAGGTTGTTGGCATCAACGTCAGCGGCGGGTACAAGCCATGGGCCCAGGGGAGTGGAGGCGGGGAGTGACTTGCCCTTGGTCCACTGTCCGGCGGCTCCGGGAATCTGGTAGTCGCGCTCGGACAGGTCGTTGGCCACTGCGTAGCCGACGATGCATGCTTCGGCCTCGTCCAAGGAGGAAAGGTAGGACGCTTCCTTGCCGATCACGATTGCCAATTCCACTTCCCAGTCGTACTTTTCCGACGACGGCGGGATGGGCGCTGCGTCGAAAGGTCCGCTGATGGTGTTGGACGGCTTCAGGAAAACCACTGGGACCTCGGGCGGTGTGGCCCCGGATTCGGCGGCGTGCGCGGTGTAGTTCAGGCCGATGGCAATCACCGAGCCGGGCCGGGCAATGGGAGCGCCGATGCGCATGCCCTCGACGGAAATTTCCGCAAGTTCCCCGGATTGGAGGGCTGCGCGGGTCCGGGTGAAACCGTCGGAGGCGAGGAAAACGCCGTCGATGTCGTTGGTCAGCGTCGAGAGATCGAAGTACTTCTCTATGCCGTCGGCGTCCTGGGCGATGACGGCCGGTTGTTCGTTTCCGGCCGTACCCAGCCTGGCGAATTTCAAGGTCATGGCTTCCTCCGTGCGTTTGGGACTAACATCCGAGCTCTAGTGTGCTGTTTCACTACATAATACGGAAATGTGACCCATTGACAAGGTAGACATCGGATGTTTAGCTCTACCTAGATCAACCGCCAGCTGCCAAGCAAGGAGCGCAATGAGCGTCGTCACCGCAGCGGACACTTTCGATATCCGCTTTCCCACCTCACAGGACCTCGATGGCTCCGATGCCATGAACCCGGACCCCGACTATTCAGCCGCGTACCTGATCATTCGCACTGATGCCGGTGACGGCCATGAAGGCCACGGCTTCGTGTTCACGATCGGGCGCGGAAACGAGGTTGAGACGGCAGCCCTCGACGCCCTCCGGGAGCACATTCTGGGCCGTAACGTGGAGGACCTCCTGGGCGACATGGGTGCCACCTGGAAGCTGATGGCCCACGATTCCCAGCTCCGCTGGCTTGGCCCGGAGAAGGGCGTCATACATATGGCCATAGGTGCGGTGGTCAACGCTCTCTGGGATCTGAAGGCCAAGCGGGGCCGGCTTGCCGCTCTGGGAACTGCTGGCAGACATGAGTCCCGAGGAACTCGTGGCATTGGTGGACTTCAGATACCTCACCGACGCCCTCACGCCGGATGAGGCGCTGGCGATCCTCCGGATGGCGGAGCCGGGAAAGGAGCTACGCAAAGCAGCCCTCCGCGCTGAAGGCTACCCCGCCTACACCACGACGCCGGGCTGGCTGGGTTACAGCGACGAGAAACTGACGCGCCTGGCCAAGGAAGCCGTGGCCGATGGGTTTGCGCAGATCAAGCTCAAGGTGGGTGCCTCCTTGGAAGACGATATCCGGCGCGTCGGGATTGCCCGTGCTGCGGTGGGGCCGGACACCAGGATCGCGGTGGACGCGAACCAGCGCTGGGATGTCCAGGAAGCCATCGATTGGATGGCCCACCTGGCTCCCTATGACATCGCCTGGATCGAGGAACCTACCAGCCCCGATGACGTCCTGGGGCATGCGGCCATTGCCCGCGGGGTTGCCCCCATCCCTGTGGCAACAGGCGAGCACGTCCAGAACCGGGTGGTGTTCAAGCAGATGCTCCAGGCTGGTTCCCTCCAGGTCCTGCAGATAGATGCGGCCCGTGTAGCCGGGGTCAACGAAAACATCGCCATCCTGCTGCTCGCGGCCAAGTTCGGGATCCGCGTGTGTCCGCATGCCGGCGGCGTGGGGCTGTGCGAGGCCGTTCAGCACCTGTCCATGTTCGACTTCGTTGCCGTCTCAGGTACCAAGGAAGGCAGGATGATCGAGTTCGTGGACCATCTGCACCAGCACTTCATCACACCTGTGGACGTCCGAAGCGGCGTCTACTGGCCGCCGTCGGCTCCTGGTGCGGGCAACGAAATGGTGCGTGAAACACTGACGGAATACGCCTTCCCCGACGGCCCCGTCTGGGCCCGATAACGTACCGCGACAGCACGTGCACGCTCACAAGGAAGTGATCGCATGACCCAGCAAGCACCACCGCTGCTCTCCCTCCACGGAGTCAGCAAGAGTTTCCCCGGAGTCCGGGCCCTGAACAACATGGGGCTGGAGCTTCGCCATGGTGAAGTCCTTGCGCTCGTGGGTGAGAACGGCGCCGGAAAGTCCACGCTGATGAAGCTTCTATCCGGCATCTACACACCGGACAGCGGCGCCTTCGAGCTGAACGGAACGGCCTTTGTGCCCAACAGTCCCAAGCACGCGCAGGAACTGGGTATCAGCATCATCCACCAGGAATTCAACCTGATGCCGGACCTCACCGTAGCCCAGAACATCTTCATCGGCCGCGAACCCCGGCGCTTCGGAGTGCTGAACGAACGGGCCCTCAACCATCAGGCCCGGGAACTGCTGGACAGGATCGGGCTGCAGCTGAATCCCCGTCAGAAAGTGGGGCAGCTGACGGTCGCCAAGCAGCAGATGGTGGAGATCGCGAAAGCACTGAGCCACGATTCCAAAGTGATCATCATGGACGAACCAACGGCAGCACTGAATGACGCCGAGGTGGCCGCCCTGCACCAGATCATCCGTGGATTCATCTCTCCCACCACAGGCGTCATCTACATCTCCCACAGGATGGACGAACTCAAGCAGATCTCACAGCGCATCACCGTCATCCGCGATGGCGAGTACGTGGACACCGTCAATACAGCGGAAACCACCATGAAGGAAGTCATCTCCCTGATGGTGGGGCGTCGGATTTCAGGAGAACAGCGCCCTACGGCGGTCCCCGCCGAGGTGCGTAACGACGTCGTGCTTTCGGTTGAGGGGTTATCGACGCGAGCCTTGCTGCGGGATGTCGGATTCGAACTGCGACGCGGCGAAATCCTTGGCTTCGCCGGGCTCATGGGCGCAGGTCGGACGGAGGTGGCACGGGCCCTGGTGGGCGCCGATCGTGCCACGTTCACCCGGTTACAGGTACGCGGCGTTGATGCGGCCATCCCGAACCCTGCCGCTGCCGCGAAGCTGGGCATCGGCTACCTGTCCGAGGACCGCAAGCATCTTGGCCTCATGCTTGAGCGCGACGTGAAGGAGAACATCATGCTCTCCTCGCTCGCGGCGAACGCACCGGGCGGTTTCATCAAGGATTCGGCGTTGCGCAGGACCCGCTGAGGAATACAGCAGGAAGCTAAGGATCAAAACGCCATCCATCAACCAACTGGCGCGCAATCTCTCCGGCGGCAACCAGCAGAAGATCGTGATCGCCAAGTGGCTGGTCAAGGACTGCGACATTCTCATTTTTGATGAACCCACGCGTGGAATCGACGTTGGTGCCAAGGAGGAAATTTACAGGCTCCTTAACGAACTGGCCGCCGGTGGGAAATCGATCATCATGATCTCCTCGGAGCTTCCCGAGATCCTGCGCATGTCCCACCGGATCGCCGTTATGGCCGAAGGCCGGATCACAGGCTTCCTCAGCAACGCTGAAGCCACCCAGGAACAAATCATGGAGCTGGCCACCCGCCGCGCCATCGCCACACCAGGAGCAATGACAGCATGAGCCTTGTAGAGACCCCCGCGTCCCGCAACCAGGGTACAAAGCCCGGACCCGCCGAACAGAAGCCCGTACGTGACCTGGCAACCCGGTTCCGTTCATCCCTTCAACAGCTCCTGGCCTTCGGTTCACTCATTGTCCTGGTCATCTTTTTCGGTGCGATGAACTCAAGGTTCCTGGTGCCAAGCAATCTTTCGGACATCCTTCTCTCCACCGTCGTGATCGGGTTGCTGGCCCTGGGCGCGACGTTCGTGATCATTACCGGAGGCATTGATCTCTCCGTAGGCACCGGGATGAGCCTGTGCTCAGTCATGACGGGCGTGGTCCTGACCTATCTCGGCCTGCCGCTGTGGGCCGGCGTCATTGGCGGCATCCTGATGGGAGCCGTGATCGGTGCCGTCAATGGGTTCCTCATTTCGTTCCTGAAGATCCCACCGTTCATTGCCACCTTGGCCACGATGCTCGTAGCACAGGGCATGGCCCTGGTGGTTTCCGGAACCAAACCCATCTATTTTCACCAGCACTGAAGGCTTCGCCAACCTTGCCCTCGGCAAGCCCATCCCCGGCCTGGTAGTTCCCAACGCAGTATTCATCTTCTTCGCGGTGGCCGTACTGGCCGGACTCGTCATGAGCAAGACGCTCTTGGGCCGCTATACCTTCTCCATCGGTTCCAACGAGGAAGCAACAGCACTTTCCGGCATCAACGTGCGGAACTGGAAATTGTGGATCTATACGGCCGCCGGAGCCTTCACAGGGCCTGGCCGGCGTCATCATCGCAGCCCGCCTGAACTCCGCCCAGCCGGGGCAGGGCATGGGCTACGAGCTGCAGGCGATTGCCGCCGTCGTGATCGGTGGAACATCCCTGGCCGGAGGCAAAGGCTCCATCGTCGGAACGGTGATCGGCGCCCTCATCATGTCCGTCCTGACCAACGGCCTGCGCATTATCTCCGTGCCGCAGGAATGGCAGAACGTGGCAATCGGCGTCGTGATCCTCGTGGCGGTCTATCTGGACATGCTGCGCAGGAAGGAGACCACCAAATAGCCGCTGCGTTTCGGCTCCAACCACCCGCTTCCGCTCCACCCAATCGCATCCTCTCCAGAACGCATCTTCTCCAGAACGCATCCTCAGAAAAGGGAGTCTTCAATCGTGAGCAAGTCCATCCACAACCGCCGTTCCTTCCTTACCCTCACCGGCCTCGCCCTCGGTGCCGTTGCCATCGCCGGCTGCGAGGCACCGGCCGGATCCGCCTCCGCCAGCGGAGCAGCAGCCGACGGCGCCAAGCCGTACATCGCCGTCGTGTCCAAAGGTTTTCAGCACCAGTTCTGGCAGGCCGTCAAGCAAGGAGCGGACAAGGCTGCCAAGGAATTCAACGTCGAGATCAGCTTTGAGGGCCCGAACACCGAGAAGGACGTCGATCAGCAGATCCAGATGCTCACCACGGCCCTGGGCAAATCGCCTGCAGCCATCGGCTTCGCAGCGCTGGACTCACAGGCCGCCACGCCCCTCCTGGAGCAGGCCAAGAGCAAGAACATCCCGGTCATTGCGTTCGACTCCGGCGTTGACTCCACCATCCCGGCCACCACGGCTTCCACCGACAACAAGGCTGCAGCAGCTGAGGCTGCAAAGCACCTTGCTGAACTGATTGGCGGATCAGGGGAGATCGCCATCATCGGCCACGACCAGACCTCAAAGTCCGGCACTGACCGTCGGGACGGCTTCAAGGAATACATCGAAAAGAACAACCCCGGCGTCAAGATCGTCGCCATCCAGTACGCCGGTGGTGACCAGCTGCTCTCGGCAGACGCTGCCAAGGCGATCATCACCGCCAACCCGAACCTCAAAGGCATGTACGGAACCAACGAAGGTTCGGCAATCGGCGTCGTCAAGGCCGTGGAGGAGCTTGGCCTCAAGGGCAAGCTGACGATCGTCGGATTCGACTCCGGCAAGGCGCAGATCGACGCGATCAAGTCCGGGCTCATGGCAGGCGCCGTCACCCAGAACCCTGTTGGCATCGGCTATGAGACGATCAAGGCCGCCGTTGCCGCGATCAAGGGTGAGAAGTTGCCGGGCAAGATCGACACCGGCTTCTACTGGTACGACGCCAAGAACATCGACTCCGAAACCATTAAGCCCAACCTCTACCAATAGAATCAGCCCGGATTGGGAGGCCCTGAGCGGCTCCCAATCCGGGCCTGACGCTGAAAAAACATTGCCAAATCCCGGCACACGGAAGGTATCCCGTTGATCCAGCACGCACCTTGGTTCGAAGAGGCACGCTTTGGCATGTTCGTACACTGGGGCCTGTACGCCCTGCCCGCCCGGCACGAGTGGGTGATGAACCGCGAGGAAACCACTGTGGAGGAGTACTCCAAATACTTCCGGCGCTTTGACCCCGATCTCTACGATCCCAGCGAGTGGGCACGGGCCGCGCGCAGGGCCGGCATGAAGTACGTGGTCCTTACCACCAAGCATCACGACGGCTTCTGCCTATGGGACTCAGGCCTAACGGACTACAAAGCCACCAACACCCCAGCGGGCCGTGACCTGATTGCACCCTACGTGGAAGCGCTGCGGGCTGAAGGGCTCAAAGTCGGTTTCTATCACTCGCTGATCGACTGGCACCACCCGGACTTCACCATCGACGGCGTGCACCCCCAGCGCAACGCAGCCGACGTCGAAAACCTCAACGCCGGACGCGACATGGCACGCTACCGCGAGTACCTGCACGGACAGGTGCGCGAGCTCCTGGGCAACTACGGCACCATCGACTACCTGTTCTTCGATTTCTCCTACGCAGGAGACGGACACTCAGAGTTCTGGGGCGGCAAGGGTGCCAAGGACTGGGACTCCGAAACCCTGCTCGCCATGGTGCGGGAACTGCAGCCCGGCATAGTGGTCAACGACCGCCTTGGTATCCCCGGCGACTTCGTCACCCCCGAGCAGTACCAGCCGGCCGGACCCATGATGGTCGACGGCGTCCCCGTCACCTGGGAGGCCTGCCAGACCTTGAACGGCAGCTGGGGTTACGACCGCGACAACCTCAACTACAAATCCGTGGACCTGCTCATCCGAATGCTGGTGGACGGCGTCTCCAAAGGCGGCAACCTGCTGCTTAACGTAGGCCCAACAGGCCGGGGCAGCATCGACCCCCGGGCGCTCGCCTCCCTTGAAGGCATCGGCGAGTGGATGGAACTGCATTCCCGCTCGATTTACGGCGCGGGGACCTCACAGTTCACAGCACCTGCGGATGCCCGCTACACCCAGCGCGGGGACCGCCTGTACGTGCACCTCTTCGCCTGGCCCTTTGAATACGTCCATCTCCCGGACCTGGCCGGCAAAGTGGAGTACGCCCAACTCCTCAACGACGCATCCGAGGTCTTCCTCCAACAGGTGGACCCCGCACAGCAGGCCATGAACATGACCCCCGGAGGCCAACCAGCCGGGACCCTGACCATCAAGCTCCCCGTCCAGCGGCCCGACGTCGCGGTGCCCGTGCTTGAACTTTTCCTGAAGCCGGGGAATCTCAATGACTGAAAGCATCGCCCTCCACACCCGGCTCAAACCCGGAACCGAAGAGGCATACGCAGACGCCCACGCGAACATCCCGCCCGAACTCGTTGAAGCCCTCAAAGGAGCCGGCGTACGGAATTGGCGGATCTGGCGCAGCGGGCTGGACCTTTTCCACGTGGTGGACGTCGAGGACTACCAAGCCATGCGCCATGCGCTCGCGGATCATCCGGCGAACGTTCCCTGGCAGGCCCGGATGGCAGAACTTCTTGAGGTTCAGGACGATTACTCCGGAAACGATTCGGGTATCCAGAAAGTATGGGAACTGCCATGAACTCTGAACCACTGACTCTCGGCAGGCTCGGATTCGGTGGGGGCCCGGCATCGGAAACCTGTACAAAGCCATCCCGGATGGGGAAGCGTTGGCTACTGTCCTGGCGGCCTGGGATTCAGGTGTCCGCTATTTCGACACCGCACCCCACTACGGCCTGGGCTTGTCCGAGCAGAGATTGGGCGCTGTCCTCCGGGACAAACCCCGGGAAGAATTCGTCATCTCCACTAAAGTGGGCCGCTTGCTGGAAGCCAACCCCGATGCCGGCTCGGCAAAGGACGGCCCGGCAGCGGCCGGCTCGGCAAAGGACGACGAGGGCTTCGACGTCCCCGCTACCAGCAGACGCGTATGGGATTTCACCGAAGCCGGCATCCGGCGCAGCATCGAGGACTCCCTGGAACGCCTGGGCCTGGACCATGTGGATATCGCATACCTCCACGATCCCGATGTCCACGATCTCCAGAAGGGCATCTCCCACGCCCTTCCAGCGCTGGAGAAACTGCGCGCCGAGGGCTTGGTCAAAGCCATCGGCGTCGGCACCAACTCCGCGGAAGCAGCCTTGGAATGTGTCGAGGCCGCGGACCTGGACCTCATCATGCTCGCAGGACGCTACACGTTGCTTGAGCAGCCCAGCGTCCCGCTGCTTGACCGCTGCGTGGAGCAGCGCACCGGCGTCGTGGATGTTGGCGTCTACAACTCCGGGCTGCTGGCCCGTCCCGAAGTCCCCGACGACGCGCATTACAACTACGACCGCGCACCGCGTGCAGTGGTTGAGCGTGCGCGTGCGCTCGCGGGCGTCTGCAGCGACTTCGGGGTGGAACTCCCGACGGCGGCACTCCAGTTCCCCTTGCGGCATCCGGCCGTGGTGAATGTGACAGTCGGGGCCAGCAGACCTGAACAGGTCACTTCGAACGCCAGCCGTATGCAGGAATCCGTGCCCGAAGAATTGTGGGACGCGTTGGAGGCCCTGCGGCGTGATTGACGCGCATCTGCACCTCTGGAATCTCGATACCTTCGTAACGGGAGGTGTCCGGCCCTACTCATGGCTCGGCCCGCAGCACGGTGGGCTGTTCCGCAGCTTCGGCGAGGATGAGGCCGCAGAGGTCCTGGCCGCAGCGGGGGTGAGCGGAGCGGTGATGGTCCAGGCCGACGACACGGTTGCTGACACCGAGAGCATGCTGGGGGTGGCCTCGCGCAATCCGTGGGTACTCGGCGTCGTGGGGTGGATCCAACTGGACTCTCCCGCGGAAGCCGCATCCCAACTGGACCGCTTCGCCACTCATTCCGTCTTCAGGGGCGTGCGGCATTTGGTGCACGATGATCCCCGGGATGACTTCCTTGACCTGCCCCCGGTACGCGAATCCCTGGCCCTGCTTGCCGCACGCGGCCTGGCCTTCGACGTCCCCGATGCCTTCCCACGTCATCTGGGAGGCACTGTACGGCTTGCCCGCGAACTTCCTGAGCTGACCGTGGTCCTGGATCATCTCGGCAAGCCACCCCTTGCCGACGCCGCTGCGATGGACCTTTGGCGCGCTGATTTTCGAGAACTAGGGCGTCTGCCCAACACCGTGGCCAAGTTGTCCGGCTTGCACTTGCCCGGCGTGGAATATTCCGCAGATTCGTTGCGGCCCTTGTTCGACGAAGCGCTGGAGGCCTTCGGTCCCGATCGCTTGATGATCGGCAGCGACTGGCCGGTCAGCACACTGGGTGCGCCTTACGGCCGGACCTTGGATGTGTTGTTGGAACTCATCTCTTCACTGAGCGTCCCTGAACAGGATGCCGCGCTCGAGGCGACAGCAATCCGCACCTACGGGCTGCCGGTTACGCCGCTTCCACAGGATTAGCTCCCAAGGATTAGGACTTCCTCGGACTAGAGGGCCTGCCGCAGCCAGTTCTCCACGCCGCTGATGTGGACAGTCACCAGGGCCCGGACCAGTTCGGCATCGCCGCGTTCCAGGGCGTCGGCGATAGCGCGGTGTTCTGCCAGCGTATGCGCCACAGCTTTTTCCTGCGTCAGGCCACGCCAGATCCGGGCTCGGACCGTACTGCTGGACAGGGCTTCCAAGAGGCTGCCAAGGTAGTCGTTCCCCGCAGCTTCGGTGATGATTCGGTGGAATTCGAGATCGTGGGCTACGAGTTCCTCGACGTCCGTGTTTTCATCGATGCCGTCCATGGTGGCCCGGAGCGCCATGAGCTCTGCCGGCCCGATCTTGCCGGCAGCGAGGTGGGCGGTGGCCGGTTCAAGGATTCGTCGGACCTCAAAGAGTTCCAGGATGGAGCGGTCCTGATGCAGGTCAACCACAAATGCCACGGCTTCGTTAAGCAGCTTGGCATCGAGGCTGGTGACGTAGGTTCCGTCGCCGCGGCGGACGTCGAGCACGCGGATCAGCTCCAGTGCCTTCACCGCCTCACGCAGTGAACTGCGCGAAAGGCCGAGCCGCTCGCTCAGTTCCTTCTCGGGCGGAAGCCGATCCCCGGCCTTGAGTTCCCCGCGGATCAGCATGTCCTTTATCTTGCCAATCGCCTCATCTGTGACAGCCATGGATCCATAGTAGTCGCGAATCATCGGATGTTTGGCTTAGGCGCGCTCTCACCCAACTAGGTAGCAGCAGATGCCCTTTTGAGCGCTCAAAACGGCATCTGCTGCGACTTACTTGGGTTCGTTAACCAACGACGGCGGCACTTGCGTTCCGTTGTTACGGAACCCAGGTGCCGCCGTCGGGCGTTACTCGGAACTGGAGCTATTGGGGACCCGTTAGGAGTCGCCGCCGCGCATGGGGCGGTTGGCAATAACCGGGGCGCTGCCGGTGTAGCCGTCGCGGGTCGCAGCAAGCTCATGGATCTGCTTGCGGCACAGGTACCAGCCAACCACCATCAGTGCGCATGCGATCGCCGTGACCAGCATGGTGAGCGGGGAGTCGATGAAGACCATCACCAACACACCTACCAGGAACAGGAGCGAGAGGTAACCGGTGTACGGCGCACCGAACATCCGGAAGGACGGGCGCTTGAGCCAGCCCTTGTCCGCCCAGCGTTTGAGTTGCATCTGGCACAGGACGATGGTGGCCCACGTGACGATGATGCCCACGGAAGCAACGTTCAGGACGATTTCGAACGCCTGTGACGGGACGAGGTAGTTCAGCGGAACGCCGAGGAGCGAGACACCTGCCGTGATCGCAATGCCACCGTAGGGGACACCGGCCTTGTTCATGCGCTGGGCAAACTTCGGGGCGGACCCTGCAACGGACATCGAGCGCAGGATACGGCCGGTGGAGTACAGGCCGGCGTTCAGCGAAGACAGCGCGGCGGTGAGGACCACGAGGTTCATGATCACGTCCACGCCCTGGATGCCGATGGAACCGAAGAACGTCACGAACGGGCTGACGCCCTTCTCGTAGGACGTGTAGGGGAGCAGCAGAGCGAGCAGGATGACCGAGCCAACGTAGAACACTGCGATACGGAAGACCACGGAGTTGATGGCCTTGGGCATGATCTTCTCAGGGTTCGGAGTTTCACCGGCGGCGGTGCCGATGAGCTCGATCGATGCGTAAGCGAACAGCACACCCTGCATGAGGATGATCATGGGAAGGATGCCATTGGGGAAGATGCCGCCGTTGTCGGAGAGGAGGCTGAAGCCAACTTCCTGGCCCTCCACCGGGGTGCCGAAGATGACGAAGTAGCTGCCTACCACCAGGAAGGCCACCAAAGCAGCGACCTTGACCAGGGCGAACCAGAATTCAAGCTCGCCAAAGACCTTGACCGAGACCAGGTTCAGGCTCAGGACCACGACAAGTGCGATAAGCGCCCATGCCCACTGTGGAACCACACCGATCCACGGGACGTATTTGCCGAAGAAGTTCATGTACAGCGCCGCTGCTGTGATGTCCACGATGGTGGTGGTGGCCCAGTTGATCCAGTAGAACCAGCCGGAAACGAAAGCTGCCTTCTCACCGAAGAACTCACGGGCGTAAGAAACGAAGGATCCGGACGAGGGGCGGTGGAGAACGAGCTCACCGAGAGCGCGGAGGATCAGGAATGCGAAGAAGCCACATACGGCATACGCGATGACGAGCGAAGGGCCCGCAGCGTTGAGGCGGCCACCGGCGCCGAGGAACAGCCCGGTGCCGATTGCACCGCCGATCGCGATCATTTGGATCTGGCGGGGCTTCAGATCCTTGTGGTAGCCCTTGTCCTCCTTGTGGAGGGCTTTCTCGCTGGCATGCGCTTGGGCCGGGACCGTGTGGTCCGTGATGGGTGGGTTGGTCATTGGAATCCTTAGGGGTGTCCTGTTGGGGGTGTCCTGGACGCGTCCGATCGGGGGCCGGAGCGCAGGACAGGGCCTCGTGGGGGTGTGCCTTATCGGGCGGGACGGCTCTCTTGAGCCGCTGGGCTTACTGGCCGGTTTCGGCTTACTTGCTCAGGTTTGCCAGACGTTCCGGGCTGAGCAGTTCCTCAAGCTGGGCAGCAGTCAGCAGACCGTGCTCCAGGACGAGTTCTGCAACACCCTTGCCGGTAGCCAGCGCTTCTTGGGCGATGGCCGTGGCGGAGGCATAACCGATGTGGGGGTTCAATGCCGTGACGAGACCGATCGACTGCTCCACGGTAAGCCGTAGCCGTTCGGTGTTTGCTGTGATGCCCCGGACGCAGCGTGCCGTAAGGGTGCGGCACGCTGCTTCCAGGTGGGAGATGCTCTTGTGCAGGCTGTGCACAATGATCGGTTCGAAGGCGTTCAGCTGAAGCTGGCCCGCCTCCGCGGCCATGGTGACTGTGACATCGTTGCCGATGACTTCGTACGCCACCTGGCTGACCACTTCCGGGATCACCGGATTGATCTTGCCGGGCATGATCGACGAGCCGGACTGAACAGCCGGCAGGTTGATCTCGCCCAAACCCGCACGCGGTCCAGAGGACAGCAGGCGGAGGTCGTTGCAAATCTTGGAGAGCTTCACTGCCACACGCTTGAGGACGCCTGACAGATGAACGAAAGCGCCAACGTCCTGCGTGGCCTCAATGAGGTCCGCAGACGTCAGGAGCGGAAGGCCAGTGATTTCGGCCAGATGACGGCAGGCAGCATCTGCGTAACCGACTGGCGCGTTCAGGGCCCGTGCCAATGGCGGTGGCCCCAAGGTTGATCTCGTGGATCAGCATGTGGGACTCGTCCAGGCGGGCACGGTCCTCGCCAATGGTCACGGCGTACCCACCGAATTCCTGGCCCAAGGTCATGGGAACGGCGTCCTGAAGCTGGGTGCGGCCCATCTTCACTACCGTGCGGAATTCACGGCCCTTCTCGGCAAACGCCAACTCGAGTTCTTCCAGGGCGAGGAGGAGTTCCTTCACCGAGAAGATCGTGGCGAGGTTCACCGCCGTCGGGTAGACGTCGTTGGTGGACTGGCTCAGGTTGACGTGGTCATTGGGGTGCAGCTTTGAGTAATCACCCTTGGGGTGGCCAAGGATTTCCAGTGCACGGTTGGCGATGACCTCGTTGGCGTTCATGTTGGAGCTGGTGCCCGCGCCGCCCTGGATCACGTCCACCATGAACTGCTCCTGGAGCATGCCATCCATGACGTCCTGGCATGCCTGGTCAATGGCTCCGGCGCGTTCGGCATCCAGGAGGCCGAGCTCATGATTCGTGCGGGCTGCCGCTTGCTTTACCGCGGCGAGGCCGCGGACCAGATGGCGGTTGGTGGACAGAGGCTGTCCTGTGATGGGGAAATTCTCGATGGCCCGCAGGGTGTGGACGCCCCAGTAGGCGTTCCCGGGGATATCGCGGTCCCCCAGGAGGTCGTGTTCGGAACGGATGGGGATCGCCTGATCGACGGTGGTCATAGCTGTCCTTGGTTTAGTTCTTGCTGAAAAATTGCGCTGCGCGGAGCTCGCCGACCGGAAGGCCGCCGCCCAGCACCGGTGGGCTTTGAAGCGTGTCCAGGCTGCCGCCGTCGACGCCCAACTGGCGGAGAACCTCAACGGTGACGGGCATGCGCGCGCGGTCACCGCCGTCGGAAATCTTCACGGCCACGCCGCGGCCGTCCGGCAAGCCCACCAACTGGAGGCCTTCAAAACCGTCCTTGGCCAGCAACCCCGGGACTGCGCGCATCAGCGCAGTGACGTCGCGGCCTTCCCCGGCAACCATCTCCGGGAAACGGCGCATGGCGTGGGCAACCTTGCCTTCGACGGTGCTTTGGTCAGCGGCGGCGAGGCGGCCATAGGCGCGGGCCATGCCGTGAAGCGTGTGGGCAAAAAGCGGCGTACCGCAGCCATCCGTGCTCACTGCGGCTGCATCCTCGCCGGTCAGTTCGGTGATGGTGTCACGAACCAGGACCTGAAGCGGGTGCTCCGGGCTGAGGTAGCCCTCCACGGGCCAACCGTTAATAACGCACACTGCGGTCATGGACGCGTGCTTGCCGGAGCAGTTCTGGGCAAGTTGGGTTGGGCCGTTGCCAGCGCGGAGCCATTCTTCGCGCTCAACGACGCCGTATGGCAGGTCAGTGCTGTTGCCCAGTGCCGCTTCGGTGAGGCCGTGAAGCGCCAGGATCTCGGCGGCGCCGTCGCGATGCGCTTTGCTGCCCGAGTGGCTGGCCGCCGTCAGGGCGAGGAGGTTCTGGGGGATGTCCAAGCCAGCGCGGAGGAGGGCAACGGCCTGCAGCGGCTTAAGGGAAGAACGCGGATACATCGGCGCGTCCGGCTCGCCGGCTTCGATGGCACTGCTGCCATCGGCGTTCAGGGCGATCAACGATCCATAGTGGATGCTCTCCACCAAGCCGTCGCGGGTCTGTTCGACGAGCGGGACGTGGTTGGGTGTTCTCTGTGCTGTTTGGGCCGCTGCTGCCGCGGTCGCTTGAGGCATGGTGTCCTTTGGGTGGTTCATTTGCTGAGGATCGTGTCCAGTGCGACGCTGACGGCCTGAAGGTGATCGGCCATCGCTTTGCTCGCTGCTTCGGCGTCGCCTGCTTCGATTGCGTTCAGCACGGCAACGTGTTCCTCGTCCGAGCGGTGTTGCCGGTCAGCGACGAGGTTGAGGGTTTCGGACTGGTGGGCCAAGGCGTCGCGGATATCGGAGACGACGCTGGCGAACACCCGGTTGCCACTGGCCCGGGCGACGGCGGAATGGAAGCTGGCGTCCAGGTTTACCCACGCTTCGGGATCGTTCTCGTTGAGCATTTCCTGGACGATGTCCTTCAGGTGCTCAAGTTCTTCCTCGGTGCGGCGCTGCGCTGCCAGTCCGGCTGCGGGAATCTCAATGTGCGGACGTGCCTCGTTCAGATCACGCGCACTGTACTGGCCCAAGGTAAGGTCATTGGCGACCTTGTTGGCCACAATGAACGTGCCCTTACCGGTCTTGGTCACGGTCAAACCCAGCGTGTTGCAGGACCGCAGTGCTTCGCGGATGACCGAGCGGCTCACGCCATACTGGGCTGCCAGCGTTGCTTCAGAACTCAGCTTGGTGCCGATATCGAACTGACCGCCCTCGATAGCCCTTCTGAGTGCCGCGAAGACAGCCTCAGCCGCGGAAATGCGGGAGATCGGCGTATGCCCAGCGGAAGAGCCCTGAGGGGCTGGCTGTCCGGCTGTCCGGCTGTCTGACAGGTTCACGTTATCGAATATGGCACGGGTCACAAGGCCGTGTCAACGCTGAAAGATTCGCTTCACGCTTTGGGGCCGGGGGCGCTCCGCTGATTGCGGCGGGGACCTAGCTCACGCGCGCATGACCCTCGATAGACCGGAGGATGCCGAACAGCTTCACCACACCTTTCGTCGCCGAACAACACGTCAGGACCTGACGGTGCCAACTCGTTGTAGGCCGCAGTGGGTCCCATCCATAAACGTGGCGAGTGCTCGGGCATTTACCATCGGACCAGGCCAGTCTCGCTGTTGCGTATGGCAATTTCGAATCCCAAGGCTTGGAAGACGTCCATGAATTTCGACGTCTCCACCGTGGCCTTGCCGGACTCAACGTCGCAAGCCCGGCACCGCAGACGCGCGGTTGACACAATGGACCATGCTCTTCACCAAAAAGTCCCTCACCGCCCAAGGTTTCACGGGCTTCCGAGCCTTGGACGACCTCGACGTCATGCGCTTCCCCCAAGGTCCCGGGGTCTTTGCCCTGCTTTGCCCTGCCGGCTTCGAGCCCGTTTTCCTCAACAAGAGCACCGCCGGAACCTTCAAGAAGAAAGACCCATCCCTCAAGCGTGACGGTTTGGAGGCGGAGTGGGTTCCCGATGCTTCCCTGTTGTACCTGGGCAAAGCCAGCGCCGGAAGCCAGGGAAACCGGGGGCTTCGGAAGCAGATCCAGGAGTTCATGGATTACGGCCGCGGGCGACCCACCGTCGTCTGGGATGCCCGCCTCATCTGGCAGCTTCGGGACGCCTTGGACCTGATCATCGCGTGGAAAGAACTACCTCCTTCGGAAGTGAACGCAGCCGAGGCTGCCTACCACGCTGATTTCGTTGCGACCTATGGCCGCCTGCCGTTTGCGAATCTGGTTCAAGCCCGCTCCAGGAAGTAGGGCGTCAAGCACGACGGCGGCACTGGGCTTCTGTTCGGGGCCTGCCATGGGAGCGGCGGGCGGCGCATAATGTCATGCATGACGGCCAGTAACCCCGCTGGAGGCAAACCGCATGGACCTCGGATCACTGTCGAGGTGCCTGTCCTCCGCATAGGCGCCGGGCAAACCGACTACGAGGGACTAAGCCATTACGTCGACTTCCTCCGGAAGCCGCAAGGGCTGCACATGACGTTGCTGCACGTGGGTATCCTCGATGATCTGGTCCAGGACATTGAAGCCTGGACCAAAGGAATTTCGCGGTCAGAGAAGGTACTTCCGGAGCTTGTGGGTTGGCTGACAGGGTTGCCTGTATTGCAAGGATTTCTGGGAAAGTCGGACAAGCTGATCCCCCTGGGCGGTGGCCGCCTCATGGGCCTGGAAGTGGACGTTCCCCAAGAGGTGCACGACTATCAGGCCCTTCTGGTCCAGGGGCTCCATGTGCTTCTGGACGACCTGGGCCTGAACAACATCGACGACTTCATCCTGAGTTCACCTGCCCTTGGTTACAGGTCACCCCGGTGGTTGCCCCACATTGCTGTTGGCAAGGCCCGGACCCGCCATGAGCCGCCGATGGAAATTGCCCCCGTGCCTGTCGAATTCGGGGACTCGCAGATCCGGAATCGCGGCTCGCTTCCTCTCCTGGGGTGAACGTGTTTGTCCTGTCACGGTAAATTGGACGTGACTCCCGTTTCCCAGCTGAGGACTTCCATGCTGCCCCGCACCCTGTTTCGTACCGTTGCTTTTGCCGAAGCTGTGACGTGGACGCTGTTGCTGATTGGGCTGTTCCTTAAGTACGTCACGCACACCACGGAAGTGGGCGTCAGTGTAGCCGGAGGCATCCATGGCTTTGTCTTCCTTTGCTATGGAGCCACAGCAGCCTTCACATGGATCAACCAGAAATGGAATGCCCGCACAGGACTGCTTGCCATCGTTTCGGCGGTAATTCCCTATGCGACCATCCCGGTGGAGAGGTCGCTTGATCGGCGGGGATTGCTCGACGGCGGGTGGCGGCTGGCCGCTGGCGGCGAGAAGCCCCGCGGCGCCCTGGAAAAGGCGCAGGCATGGGTGCTGGGCAATCCCATTCTGGCGGTTGTTTTGGTTTTGCTGGGCGTCGGTGCAGTATTCAGCTTCCTGCTTTTCATGGGACCGCCGGACACCTGGTTCTCCTGATCACTCTCGCTCTGTGGCTCCTTGACCTTGTTTGGAGCCCAAAGCTGCACTTTTCCGGCGATTTGGGTCTCTTTTTGTCTCCATGAAGGTCAGGAAGCCACGGGCTCAGTCATTTTTCGGCGTTGGGGCAGCCCCAGGATGTGGGGTTTTCCTGGCAGCTGTCGGCGACGAGTGCTTTTTCTGTTTTCCAGACCTGGATGGTTTTTGGTGGGGTGGTCAGGTCCAGGGTTCCGTTGATGGGCAGGGGTGGGCCGTTGTTCACGGAGTAGGTGCCGGTGAAGCTGGTGGTGATGGTGGCGGGGTAGTTCCCTGTAGCCGTGTAGCTGTGGCTGGTGCGGGTGTCGTTGAGGAGCCAGTCGGCTTCGGGGATCGAATAGCCGGCTGCGGGGGTGGGGCCGAGGCTGGTGCCGTCGCCGAAGGTGTAGGTGAAGCTTGCCGGGGTTGCTCTCAGGTGGACGGTTTGGCCGAGGATGGTGATGTTGAAGGCTTGTTCGGTGGTGGTGGTGTAGAAGTTTGTTGGTCCGCCTTTGAGGGTGTGGGGGAAGGGTTGGGCTTGGAGGGTTCCCGGGTTGACGGGGAGTTGGCGGAAGTCGTTCAGGATCCGGGCTGCGATGTTCGCCAGGACGTTCTGGGGGTTGGCGTCGTACAGGCAGGTGGGTCCGCTGATCGCCGGGTAGTCTGTCCACTGCGGGTTCGCGATTGACTTTGGAGCTTGTTTCCAGATCACGGGTGTTCCTTCTTCGCCACCTGGCGTTTTAGCGGGGCATTCCATCGTTAGGCAGCCCCTGTCCGGTGTGTCTGACCCTCCCGAGCGGCAGTGCACATCGGCCATGTACTGGTTGGGGTCGTCAGTGGCGGAGGACGTGGTAGCTCCACCAGCGCTGGGTGTGGCTGTCCCTGTCGTCGGGTCAAACTCCCATCTGGATCCAACGTCTATGGTTCCGGCGGTTTTGTTAGCCGTAGCCCAGTCCTCTTCATGCTGGGCGGCCCTGCTGAGCGGCGACGTGGCTGACAGGCCTGCGATTAGGGTAGGTACCAGAGCGAGCCTCCATGCATAATCAGCGAATGACACCCGTGTCAACCACCTTCCAGCTCGTTTGGAAGGTGGCAACCACAACAAAGGCATCATTCGTTTCTGCATCTGCCTGACGTCCCTCAGTACCGTCTGCGTTGTAGTAGTTGATGGCGTCCTGAATAACCTGGACCTTGGCTTGATGGGTGTTCTCTGTGTCGTCCCAAACAATCTCAATGGTTGGGATACGCACCTTGCCGCCCACTAGCCAGCGGCCATTCTTGTTGCTGTCCGTTGAGGCTTTTTGGAAGTATGTGCATGCTTGGCATTCGGGAGTGCTCAGTGCTCGGAGGTTTGAGATGTCGCCCGTCTCGTCGGCATAGTTACCGACTGCGTACCAGTACCGGATAAACGCCTCTAGCCCCGCCTTCGAGTTCTCCTTCGCCAATTCGGGCATCACCGGCACTGGCACATTCTTTGCCTTGCCCTTCGCGTCGGCTGGCTTGTAGACAGCGGCGGGAGTAGCACTCCCCGAAGATTCAGTAGCCGAAGGACGTGGCGACAAAACCCCTGAGGTGGGTGACGCCGTCGTCGAGCTTGTTTCGGAAGGAGGACCGCCGGGCTGGCCGCCCTGACAGCCAGTGAGAAGCAGCGAGGCTGTCAGTCCGAGTCCGAAGACCGTTCCTCGAACAAGGGCACGTGAAGAATTGGCAGAAAGGCGTGACATGACAGGCTCCCCCAGCAGCTGTTTGACGATGTGTCGGCCAGTCTAGGCGGGGCAGAGGCAGGGTTTCACGTCGAAGAGGACCGCTTGTGGATAACTATTAGGGCTCGTCCCTAACCCCGCAATTTCTCCATGTCCCGCCGGTCCTTCTTGGTGGGTCGGCCGGCGCCGCGGTCGCGCTGGGGAAGGCCGAGCTTGGGGGCGACGGGCCGTGGGGGAGTGTGGTCGGTGAAACAGTGCGACGCAGCCTCGGCTCCGACGCGTTTGGCGATCAGTCGCCTCACTTCGAGGATCCGTTCCCAGCCGGATTCGCGGACCCTGATGGTGTCGCCAATAATCACGCTTTGCGAGGCTTTCGCGGGGTTTCCGTTGATGCGGATGTGGCCGGCGCGGCAGGCAGCGGTAGCCGCGGATCGGGTCTTGTAAGCGCGGATCGCCCACAACCAGGCATCCACCCGGACATTCGCTGGAGATGAAGACGGGATACTCATGATTTGAACGAGTCTAGTCCGGCGTTGACAGCGATCTCGAGAAGCCGGACGGACAAGCCCTACCGAACTGTTACCTCAACCCGCTGGGCCATGTTGTTCCCTATGCCCTGGTAGTTCCACACTTGATCGCTGGGCTGCAGCGCACCCGAGGAGTCCATCGCACGGCACCGCAACTCGTGCTCTCCCGGGCTCGCGACCCACACCATGGTCCACGAACGCCAAGCAAAGTCACCGACAGCAGGTTCCAGGTGGGCCGGCATCCACTCGCCGTCGATTCCTACCTCCACGCGTTCCACTTCACCGTGCCCGGACCACGCCCTGCCGTGCAGCATGACTGGGCCGGCATCCACTACCCGGCGTCGGGTGAAGAAGTCAGGAATCCCGGGCGGCACCATCAGGGAACGGACGCGAATGTGCGTCACGGGCAAACCTGGCCCATCGGGTCCCTGGAGGTAGTGGTAGGCCACGGCCTGTTGGAATCCCATGAACCGTGAAGTCACTGCCTCAATGGACGTCAACCACTTCACGCTTGCCATGCCATACCAGCCCGGCACCAGCAGCCGCAGCGGGAAACCGTGCTGGATCGGGAGCGGGTTGCCGTTCATGGCGTAGACCAGCATGACTTCGGGGTGCATCGCCTCGGCGATCGAAAGACTGCGGGCGTATGGTTCCTCAACTCCGCCTTGGATACCGCTGTCGGCGCCCGTAAAGACAAGCTCGACGGCGTCATCCGCCAAACCTGCCTCCTCCAGCAGTGGTGCCAAAGGGGTTCCTGTCCACTCTGCAGTGCCTACTGCTCCCAGCACCCAGGGCTGGCTGAGCGGACGTGGCTGCAGGAGCGAGCGTCCATTTCCGGCGCATTCCATGGTGACTGGCATGGTCACGGAGGGCCGCGCCTTGATGTCGTCGAGGCTCAGTTCCAAGCTGTGATCAACCGCGCCACCGAGCCGCAGGCGCCATGCCTCGGCGGAAACGTGCGGGATATCGAAGTGTATGAGCAGATAGTGCAGGCCCGCCGGCGTGATGTCGTCGTGGAGGGCTTCGAGCGGCATTGAATGGTTGCGGCCGGAGAGCTGCAACTCTTCGTGGGTCAGGGGACCTTCGGTCGGCTGTCCCGGGATGACGGCTTTCGCCGCTTCTTGCTTGACATGGGGTTTGGACATGGGAGGCGGCGTTCTACTGGACCTGACGCTGCGGGCGTGCCGCAGCACTTAGGACAAGGATCACGCCATGGTCCAATGCCGTCAATAGGTGATTGTGCGCCCTGCCCGACGTGCTTCACTAGGACTGAAGGCCACGGAGCGGGCCTCACAGCGCAAGGAACCTACCGGCGTCGAAGTTCCGGGTACTCCAGATGGGGAGCGACCGTGCCGGCGTCCCGCTCAAGGAAGTTGACGGCGGGGGCCACGATGTCATCGATTTCATCCAACACCGCTTCGCTGAGCACCACGTCGGCGGCCTTCAGGTAGTCGGTGAGATGGTCCTCGGTCCGCGGTCCAATGATCACACTGGTCACGGCGGGGTGGTTCAGGGCAAAGGCGACGGCAACCTGGATGAGGGTCAGTCCGTACCTGGCCGCCAGCTGTGCGAGTGCGTCCGCCGCGTGCAGCTTGCTCTGGTTGAAGGGAGCGGCCACGTCGAAGCGGCCGGGAACCGCAGCCGCACGTGAGCTTTCGGGCTGGCCCGCGCCAACGCGGTAACCGCCAGCCAGCCAACCGCCGTCGAGTGGTCCATAACTCAAAACCCCGACGCCGTATTGCTGGGTGATGGGGAAGACGTCGCGTTCGTTGGCGCGAACCAGAAGGGAGTAGGGAACCTGGTCCACCACCGGGGGCGTCAGGTGGTTGGTGTTCGCGATCCACTGTGCCTCGACGAGCTGCGCCGGACTGAACACTGAGGTGCCGTAGTAGAGGATCTTGCCCTGCCGGATGAGATCGTTCAGGGTGGTGATCGTCTCAAGAAGATCAGTGTTGTAGTCGGGACGGTGCGCTTGGTAGAGGTCGATCCTGTCCGTGTTCAGCCGCCTCAAGCTGTCCTCCACAGCCCGGACAATCCACCTGCGTGAGTTCCCGGCATGCGCTGGATTGGACCCCATCTGGCCGTGGAATTTGGTGGCGAGAAAAACGTCGTCGCGCCGTCCGTGGATTGCCTGGCCCACCACGACTTCGGCCTCACCCTGCGAGTAGATATCGGCGGTGTCGATGCTGGTGATGCCGCCGTCCAATGCCGCCTGGATGATGCGGATGCTCTCCGCAGGGCCGGTGGGAGCGGTCCCGGTGCCAAAGTTCAAAGTACCCAGCGTGAGGGGGCTGATCAGGGCGCCAGTGCGTCCAAGCGTTCGTAGCTCGTTGAGGCTCATGTCGGCTTCCTGTGGTGGGTCAGTGGTTTGACAGCTGCGGGCCAGTGGATGGCTCAACCGTCATCAAGGGATGTCCAATCGAGGCTACACAGGGCCGTGGGACCCCGAAATGCAAACGGTAGAACTTCTTCGTTTTTCGTCTTGCGAGGTAATGGAAGGGGCCTTACTTCGCGACATTTCTTGACACGCGGCAACACAAATGTCTTTCGAATCAACAAATATTGCCGTTCCCGGAAGCGGGTGAATTATGGGAAAGGAACTCAAGCAACGCACGATAGGGGACAGCACAATGACACAGACGACCGTGGAAGAAACGGCGGCCATCAAGGCTGCATTTGCGCAGTTCCCGTCCGGAGTGGCTGCCTTCAGTGCCATGGTGGATTTCACGCCGGAGGCACTGGTGGCGTCGTCCTTCACTGTGGGCGTGTCATTGGAACCGCCGTTGGTGATGTTCGCGGTACAGAACTCCTCCACAACGTGGCCCAAGCTTCGGCAGGCCAGCAGGTTGGGTGTGTCCGTGCTGGCCGAGGGCCAGGAAGCTGCCTGCCTTCAGCTGTCCTCCAAGACCCGGGACCGCTTCGCCGGATTGTCCACCAGTGTCAGCGACTCGGGGGCCGTTCTTATCGACGGCGCGGTGCTGGGTTTCGAATGCGAAGTTGTCTCCGAAACGCCGGCGGGGGATCACGCGATCGTTGTCCTCGAGGTCAAGGCCACCACCATCAACCACGAATCCAAGCCACTGATCTACCACGGAGCATCGTTCCGGCAGCTCGCAGCCTAGGAGTTGCGGCTTGCCCCGCTGAGCGATCCTTTACGGATGGGGCTCGAAGACTTTCCATTCTTGGAAGTGTTCGGGCCTGATTTCTTCGGGCTGTTCCCTTGGGTGGGGCCGTTCCCTTGGCCGGACCTGTTGGATTGAGGCCCGGACTTTTCAGGACCGCTGCCAGGAGACTGCTGCGCGTCCGGGGCCTTCGGGGCGGACGGTTCGTCTTTGCTGGACGGCGGTGTTGGCTCGTCCAGCTCCCGGACCGTCACCTTGATGGCGGGCGGTTCCTCTGCCTTTGCGCGCTCGGCCGCCCTCCGGTCAGCTTCCGCGACGGCGTCGGCCCAGTCCTTTGCAAGTACGGGGGGTTCCTTGCTGGCGGCCACAAGCAAGGGGTGGTGGGCGGTTTGCGTTTCCACCACTTCCTTAACGTGGACCGGCTTGGGCACCTTTTTATGGCGAACCTTCCACGCACCGTCCTTGACGGCAGAAGTGGCATCCGAGACCCGGCGTCGAACATCGCCAAGGAGGTCCTTCTTGGGTTCCGCGGCAGCAGGATTGTGTGCGGGCTCGGCAGCGGGTCCGGCAGGAACGTAGGCAAGATCTTCAAGCGGCGACTCAACACCGCGACTGGAGTAATCGACGTCGTCACCCGCCGGTGAGGGTACGCGTTCCGGAGCCGGGGGCAAGTGGACGATGGTGACTGTTTCCTTCTTGGGGAAGATGCCGACCATCGCCAAAAGAATCACCGACACAAGCCGTCCCACTCCGGCAACTACCAGAGTGATGATGACGACCACACCCAGGCCCAGGAACATGAGGATAGCCATCCCCACTGTGCCCAAATATGTCAGGTTGATGGCGAGTGTTGTCGGATCCTCCACGTAGCCTCCCCTGGCTGTCGTTTTGCGATGCGCGCATTGCCCACCCAGCTTGCACATCTAGCCTACGGTCCAGCACCGACGGAATCACGCCGCGCACCACCCTCGGGCAGGGTTGTTTCGAAGCTGTTATACGGCGTGGGAAAATGTGTTGCCCAGCTCTCATTTTCAGCCTCAGATTGGGACCCAGTGACCCCTGATTTCAGCCGACTCCGCGACGGTGCATGCCCCTGCCTCTCCGGAGAGCAGTACGACGATTGTTGTGGGCGGTTCCACCGCGGTGAGGCCGACGCACCCACAGCCGAGCAGCTGATGCGCTCCCGGTATGCGGCATTCGTCATTCTGGACCCGGCGTACCTCCTGCGAACGTGGCACGCCTCAACCCGCCCGGCTTCCTTGGAACTGGACGCTGACATGCACTGGCGCAGGCTCGACATCCTGGGCACGTCCAAGGGCGGGCCCCTGGACAGCACCGGGACTGTTGAGTTCGCTGCGCACTATCGGTCCGACGGGGAACGGGGCGTCCAGCGGGAACTCAGCCGTTTCGTACGCGAGGACAAGGTCTGGTACTACGTGGACGGCGACGTGCGCTAACGCTCCTTCCCGGTTGCCACGGCAAAAACGGCCGAACCGGAGCTTCAGCCCGCGTATCCTTGCGGACGCGGCGAGGTGCGCCTGGGACTAAATGGGAAGGAACGCGCCGGATTACCGATACTTGCGGTGCAGGTTCTCCTTGCTTGAGGCACCAGGGGACGCATCGGCGATCCACGGCCCGGTGCCTTCGGACTGGTCCAGGACTCCGGCCTCAAGCCAGGCGTAATCCCCGGCGAGGACTTTGCGCGAAAGGTGGTGGTCGCCGTCGTCGGTGTTCCGCCACAGCTGGTCGAAGTATTCGTCCACCCGCACCCGAGCCTGCTCACAGTAGGCCTCGGCGAGTTCAAAGGCGGTGGCGCCGTGTTCCGGATGGGTACGAAGCAGCATTTCGGCACGTGAGCAACATGCTGCCATGGCGAACAGTTCGGCGCCGATGTCCACGATCCTGCCCAGGAACGCTTGCTTGTGTTCCAGCTTCGCCTGCCAGCGCCCCATGCCATAGAAAGTCTGCCTGGCGAGCCGTCGCGAGGACCTTTCAACAAACCGCAGGTGCTTGCCCAGACGCCCGAACTCGCCGTAGGAGCGCGGGTCCATGCCTGCCCCGGCAACGAGTTTCGGCAGCCAGCGGGCGTAGAAACCTGAAGCGCCGACGGCGGCTCTCGCCTTGTCCTGCAGGCTCGCGTCCGCTGAGGCGAGGTCACCTGCGGCGGCAAGGTGCGCGTCCACGGCTTCGCGGGCGATGAGGAGTTTCATGATCTCGCTGGAACCCTCGAAGATCCGGTTGATGCGGAGGTCCCGGAGGAGTTGCTCGGCCGCCACGGCGCGCTCGCCCCTGGCTTCAAGGGACTCGGCGGTTTCAAAGCCACGGCCGCCGCGGATCTGAACCAGTTCATCGGCGATCCGGCAGCTGAGTTCGGTGGACCAGAGCTTGGCCAGCGCGGCTTCGATGCGCACGTCCTTTTGGCCGGCGTCGGCCATCTCGGCCGACAACTCAAACACGGCTTCCAACGCGAAGGTCGTGGCGGCGATGAACGCAATCTTCTTTCCAACGGCCTCATGCTTGCCTACCGGACGGCCCCATTGCGTACGGGCGTTTGACCATTCGCGGGCAATCTTCAGGCTCCACTTCCCAGCCGCAACGCAGAGCCCGGGGATGGAAAGACGTCCCGTATTGAGCGTGGTGAGAGCGATTTTGAGGCCCTGGCCCTCGCGGCCCAGGCGGTTCTCCACCGGCACGCGCACTTGGTGGAAACGGGTCACGCCATTCTCGATACCGCGCAGGGCCCATGAAGCTGTTCCGGTTTTCCACCGTAATGCCGGGGGAGTCCATCTCCACGACGAACGCGGAGATGCCGCCTTTGTGCGTGGTGCCGTCGGCGTCGGTGTGGGCCGGAACTCTTGCCATGACTACCACGAGTTCGGCGATCACACCGTTGGTGGTCCAGAGTTTCACGCCGTCCAAAAGGTAAGACCGGCCGTCGTCCGACAGAACGGCAGTGGCGCCCATCCGGGCGGGGTCGCTGCCGACGTCGGGCTCGGTCAGGAGGAAAGCCGTGATGGCGCCGGCGGCGCAGCGCGGAAGGTATTCCTGCTTCTGCTCGGGCGTGCCGAATTCTTTGACGGGCTCCGGAACGCCAATGGACTGATGCGCCGAAATCAGTGCGCCCAGGCTCGGATGGACGGAGCCCACCAAAGCCAGCGCGCGGCCATAATAGACCAGGGACAATCCCAGGCCACCGTATTCGCGGGGGATTTTCATGCCGAAAACGCCCAGATCCGCGAGGCCTGCAAGGTACTCATCCGGGATCTTCGCGTCGCGTTCGATCACCCGTCCGGACATGGACCTGCAGAACGCCTCGAGCTTGGCCATGAACTCTTCACCGCGCTCCACGTCCTCCGTTTTGGCTTGTGGCCACGGATGGATCAGGCTGAGGTCGAAGCTGCCCAGGTACAGGCCCTTGGCAAAGCTGGGCCGGTTCCATTCAGTTTCGCGGGCGGCCTCGGCGACGGCGCGGGCTTCTTCTGCTGTGGCGTTGACGCTTGCGGCGGTGAGACTGTTGTCAGTAGCGGACGTCATGGAATAACTCCTCTAGCCGGTTGTGCCGGATGGAGCCAGGGTCCGCCTCGGGTGGGAACCCTTCAGCTGTCCCTCAATGCTACCCGCGGGTAGCTACCCGTGCCAGAGGAAACCTGGGGCTGGAATTCGGCCGGGATTTCCACTTGTCCTGCGTGATGGACCAGGCTGTCCCACGCAAAATTGATGCCATGCACCAAGCCGCCCAGGACTGCCTTGACGGTGTACCAGGCCATTCCCATGGCACCGATCAGAACGATTGTTGCTATGGCCGCTGCTGCGATAAACGCCACCAAAATGGCGGCGAAGACCAGCGTTCCAATGAATACGTAGGTGGCTGTTTCCAGAGCAGTGAAGTCGAAATCCATGGTTCCCCCTATGCGACAGTGCGTGGGTAGACGCGGCGTGGCTGCGTCGATGATCCGACATTAGGGGTGGGCGTGGTTTTCGGCCAGCACAGAATCGCGCCGCGGCCGTGTCGATATGGGATCGAAACCGAACCGGGCGGTATGTAACGGAATGAGTACGACGGCGGCGTGCGGCTTCGGCACCTGCCCCGCCCAACTGTGAGTCTAGGTCGCAGTAGAGCGCGTTTAGGGGCCCGTAAACGTGCTCTGCTGCTACTTAGATGGGTAGGGACGCTCTGCGTTAACCTTGTACGGGGCAGTTTCCGCTGCCAGCCAGGTTTCGCAGCAGCTGAAGGAGAGTAGTTGTCCCGTTCAGCGATGTCCTCCGCCGACGCCATCAGTGCCCGGCTTCGCGACCTTGAGCAACTGACCAAAGGTCCCGCCTGGGCCCTGACACGTTCGGCACCTTGGGTGATCGCGGTGCTGCAGGCTTCCTTCACCCGCACCCGGCCGCAGCTTCCGCTGGAAGAGTTCCATGCCGACGTCGACGCCTTCCTTGAGCAGCTCCGCCGCCAGGAACCAGGGCTGGGTGGCCAGCAGAACGGCAAGGCCTTCGGCGACGAGTGGACGCGCAAGCAGTTCCTGACACGCCGCAACCAGTCCGGCCAGATTGTCTACGAGGTCACCGAAGCAGCAGCGCGTGTGCTCGCATTCCTGGACAGCCTTTCCAGCGAGCGCTCCACGCTCAACGGTTCCCGCCTGGGCACGCTGCTTGGCGATGTGGAGAAGCTCGCCAACGAGACCAACCCGGACCAAAGCGCACGTTTGGAGGCACTGGAGGAAGAAATCCAGGAGCGCCAGCAACTCGTCCAGGACATTAGCTCCGGCGAATTCGACGGCCTCCTGGACGACGAAGAAGCTGTTGAGGCCGCAGGCAATATCCTTGACCTCGCCGCCAGCCTTCCCGCTGATTACAAGAAAATGCGCGACCGCATCGAGGAGTTGGTGGGCGAGCTCCGCAACCAGATCATCGAGGAGTCGCTGAGCAAGGGCGCAACCATGGCCCAGGTCCTGGAGGCCGACAAACGCCTGCGCCAAAGTCCCGAGGGCAGGACGTTCCGCTCCTTCACAGCCTTCCTGGAAGACCCGCAGCAGCAATTGCGTTTCCGATCCGCGATTGGCGAGGTCCTCAGCCGGCAGTTCGCGGACGATCTTTCGCACGAAGACCGCGAAACGCTGAAGAACCTCGTGGCTGAACTGCGAACCCAGCACAGCCAGATCCAGAGAATCTACGGCAAGCTCTCCGAAAGCCTGAACACCTACATCCAGAGCGACGACGTCCGTCAGTCCGTCAGCCTGCGAAAGGTTCTCGCTGAGGCAGAGCAAGCCATCCGGTCCATGCCCTACGAACGTGACCGGCCCGGCCTGGTACGCGGCCCCGTTCTGTATAACGCCGGATTCGAGTCGTTGGCCATGGTCAAGCTCTTTGACCCGGACGAGTTCGCGACCCCGCCCCGGCTGGCGGACCCCATCGCCTTCAGCGATTCGGACCGGGTGCGCTCGGCACGCACCGGCAAGGCCAAACCGGCTGTTGTGCGGGCCGCGATGGCCGGCGCAGCCACCCTGGGCGAGGCATGGGAAAACCTGCCCGCCGAGGAACGACACATCAACACCGTCCGATCCCTGCTGTCCATGGCGCTGCACACCGGCGCGGGATTCGACCGGGCCGCCTGGGAACACATCGACTTCGAACAAATCGACGGCAGTATCCGCACTGCGTACCTGCCTGTCGTCACGCTGAATGAGGATTCTGATGACTGAGGAAATCACGACGACGGACGTCACCGAGGAGGAACAAGTCACCCTTGAGGAGGCTGAAGTCCCGGCTGAAACGGCGCCCCACGCCAGCCAAGGCGACCCATTCCGCGTTACCCCGCGGGACACGTTCGTTGACGGCGCTGCGCTCTTCCCCGGTGACACAGGCGTGCTGCCGATGAAGGTCCGTCACGCGCTGGTCAAACTGCTGAAAGGCCCCTACATCGACGGCGGCCGGGACGAGAAGCTCTGGACCACCCTCCTGGACAACCAACTCATCCTCCGCAGCCGCCTTTCGGAACTGTTCCTCACCCTCCAGCTCGATCACGACCGTAAGATCGCAGTCCTCCGCCCCGTTGACCCTGAGATCATCGGCGCCAGTTCACGATCAAGCATCCTGAGGCAGCAGCGTGCACTGAGCCGTGTGGAAACCATCGTCCTGCTCCGCCTGCGGCTCCTCCTTGACCGCCACGTCACAGCCCAGACGGACCCCACCATCACCCGCGAAGAGATCTCGGACCTCGTGGCCAACTACACTCCCCCCGGCCAGCAGGATGCACTCCGCGACTCCGACGTCGTCACCCGCACCATCACCAAACTCCTGGCCCGCCAACTCCTCCTCCCCACCCCCTTGGACGACACGTACACCATCAGCAACGCCCTCCCCCTGGCTCTCCCGTTCGAAAACATCGGCGACATCCCGGTCCAAATCGAAGCCCTCATCGCCGTAGCAGCCGACGAGTCGGGCACGGAGCCCCTACTGGACATCGACCCAGACTCAAACGACCTGGACGACGACGCGGAAGGTGTCGGGCCCACGGAGGTGAGCGCCGACGTCGAGCGTTTTTCGAATGAAACCGGTGGTGCCGGTTCTGGGGCCGGGAACGGCACGAGCGGCGACGCCGGGGACATGCGGCAGCATGCGTCTAAGGTGGGCCCACAACCGCAGGGTTCCCTAACCGAGCTTGCGAGGTCAGGGGGCGGTTGGGGAGGCACGAGCGAGCATGCAGAGCATGTGTCCGGTACCGCCGCGGACGCAACAATGACCGACAGCGAAGGAGCAGCCAAGTGACCATCGCAACCATGCTCCCGCTCGGCGAGCTCACCAACCCGGGCCAGATGCGTTTGGCACTCGTGCAGGTGGTCAACTGGGGCACCTTCCATGGGGCCCATACGATGCACGTGGATCGCAACGGGACCCTCCTGACGGGCAATTCGGGCGTCGGCAAGTCGACGCTGTTCGATGCCATGCTCCGTGTCTTTGATGCCCGACCGCGCTCAAATGAGGCCGCTGCGCAGCGTTCCGGTGGCGCTGTGGAGGACAAGAGGACCACGTTCACTTATATGCGCGGCAAGGTCGGTGATAAGGCTGTTGGGGATGGTTCGGCCAGTGCCTTCCAGCGCCCTGGTGCCACTTGGTCCGCCGTCGCTCTGACGTTTGATAATGCGGCAGGCACGAAGGTGACGGTCTCTGCGCTGTTTGATTTGCCGAAAAATGGCACGGAGTCCAGCGTCGGGCGTTTTTACGTGATCGACAACAAGCCGCTGGACCTGGAAGCGATCGAGGGGATCGCCCGGAAGAGGTTCACCAAGGGTGCGCTGGAATCGATCTTCCCTGACGGGCAGGTCTTCGACGTCCATAAGGCGTTCGCGGAGCGGTTCCGCAGGCTCCTGGGCATCAACTCTGACCAGGCGCTTCCCCTGCTGCGCGTCATCCAGGCCGGGAAAGGCCTTGGCGGCAGCGTTAATACGTTTTTCCGCGACCAGGTACTCGATGCTCCGGCTACGTTGGCTGCGGCTGATGATGTGGTGGAGGAATTCAGCAACCTGATGTCTATCCGGCAGCGGTTGGAGGATGTCCGGCAGCAGCGCGATCAGCTGGCGCCGGTACCTGGGCTGAATAAGGATTATGCGCAGGCGTTGTTGGACGCGAACAGGCTTCGCGAGTTGGCTGGCGAGGAATTTGAGGCGTACAAGCAGCAACTTGCTGTCACCGTCCACGCCAAGACCTTGGCGCGTTTCAAGGAATTGGCACAGTCCAAGGCACAGGAACTCGCTGCCGAGCGCACGGTCCGGGATGCTTTGGCCAAGGAGCTCCGTGAGCTGGAGCTGGATTACAACAACCGCGGCGGTAACGCGATTTCGGCTATCGAGCAGTCGTTGGAGAACGCCCGCGTCAGTCTGAAGTTGCGACAGCAGGTGGAGGAATCTGCCCGGAAGGCGCTGGCCGATGCTGGGCTGAACCTTGACTGGTCGGCCGAGGGCTGGGACCAGGCCCATGAGCAGGCGGCTGCCCGTTCGGCGGAGTTGAAGGACGACTCGGAGGCTTTGAAGGAGCTCCGTTTCGAGGCCTTCGACGGCCACGCGACCAAGAAACGCGAGCTGGCTGCGGCTGAGCAGGAGCTGTTGTCGTTGCGGTCGCGCAAGTCCCTCTTGCCGCCGTCGAGCATAGAAAACCGGGCCGCGATCGCAGCCGCGACCGGCATCCCCGAGGAACGGATGCCGTTTGGCGGTGAGCTGATCGACCTCGCCGAGGGCCAGGATCAGTGGCGTCCGGCCGCGGAACGTGCGCTCCGCAACCTCGCCACCACGCTGTTGGTCCCGGGAGAGCACTTCGCTGCGGTTACGCGGTACTTGAACGACAACACGGTCCGGGGTGCACTGCGCGCAGTTGATGTGTCCAAGCCCGTTGCCGGTGGCGCGCTGGCTGTGGAGGACGTGTCCGACGGCGACCTCTTGACCAAGTTGAGCATCCTCACCTCGGGCGCCAACGCCGACGCCGGGGCATGGATCCGCGAGCGGATCGCCTTGGACTTCGCGTACCCGTGCGTGGAGGACCCGGACGAGCTTGCGGCGATGGACAAGGGCCTCAGCCTGGGTGGCGTGGTCAAACGCAACCGGCACACCGTGGAAAAGGACGACCGTTTCACGAGCCGGCAGGATTACGTCCTCGGCTTCGACAACGCATCCAAGCTCGAACTGGTGGCGGCCCGCGTGGGCGAGCTGGAAAACGAGCTGGCCAAAGCTGCCGAATTGGCGCAAAGCCGTGAAGATTCCCACCAAGGGATGGCCCGGCAATTGGAAGCCCTTCGCAGGGTGGCCGAGGATGAGCGTCCATGGGAACAGGTCTCCGCAGCGGTTGCCGCGGAGGAGCTTGCCCGGATTGAGCAGCGGCTTTCCGATGCGTTGGCTGCCCAGGCGGACCTTGAACCGTTACGCGCCAACATCGAGGCAGTACGGGAAAAGCACCAGTCCGCCACAGGTGCGGCGGCCGTGCTGCAGAGTGAATACAAAGCGCTCGACCAAAAGATGATCACGGCTGATGGCCTGCTCGATGCCGCCAGGTTGAAACTTGAGCAAGCACCGCCGTCGAGCTCCACCGTGGCCGCGCTGGAACCGTACTTTGCCGGCGTCGGCGAGGTATCCGAGCTGTACGAACTCGACAACCTGGCCAACAGCGTCCGCAACAAACTGCTCGACGAGCTGCACGGCGCCGAATCGCGCAGCCAGGCGACGGCCGAGCGTTTGACGCGAATTTTCGAGGCCTTCGTGCGTGATTGGGGCAGCGCCATCAGCGCTGACCATGGCACGTCCATCGGGGCTGCCGGGGACTTCGAATCGCGCTATCACGCGATCGTGAGCGATGGCCTACCCGCCCAGGAGGCCGAATTCCGGCTGTTCTTCAACCAGCGCACGCACGAATCATTCAGTACGCTGCTGCACCTGCTCGATGAGGAGCGCCGGAGTATCACCAGCCGGATCCTGCCCCTCAACGGCATCTTGTCAGAGGTCAATTTCCACGAGGGCAGCTATCTGGAACTGGACATCAAGCAGACGCTTCCGGCTACGGCCAAGCAGTTCAAGGATGCGATCCAGAACGCGCTGAAGGCCAAGCACACGCGGCCCTCCCGCAGCGCATCTGCCGCAGCTGGAACGGAGGTCGACGACGACGCCGAGCTCACCGCCCGCTACAAGTCGCTGGAGACCCTGGTGAAGCGTCTCGGTTCCCAAACCCCTGAGGACCGCCGTTGGCGCGCCGAAGTGCTGGACGTCCGCGGCCACCTGTTTATCCAGTGCAAGGAGCACAAGGAGGTGGCCGGGAAGTCGGCGAAAACCGGCAAGACCGGCAAGAAGAAGACCGAGGTCTTCATGCATGCCGATACGGGCTCCATGTCCGGCGGTGAACGTCAGCGCTTCACGGCGTTCATCATGGCCGCGGCCCTGAGCTACCAGCTGGGTATTGCCGAGCAGGGCTTCACTACCTACGGCACCGTGATGATGGACGAAGCGTTCGTGCTGGCATCCGAGGAATTCGCAGGAGCCGGCATCAAGGCGCTTCACGAGTTCGGCTTCCAGTTATTGCTGGCCGCGCCGGAAAACGTGATCGACCTCTCGCGTCACCTTGGCTCGGTCACGGAAATCCTTCGGGACAAGCGGACCAACCGGTCGGGCGTGCTCACGTCTCCCGTCATTGCGGGCACGGGAGAGCCCGGCGCATGGCGGTCAGAGGCGAATCCCGTGGATATCGTCCTGCGCTAAAGCAACGCGGGGTCACCTACGGCCCATGCTGAGGCCATTTATGGGCCGTAAGTGACCTCGCGTTGCTAGCGGGTGGAGGTGCCCCGGACCCGGTCCAGGAACTGGGCTGTGCGCTCCTCAAGCCCGGCGATTTGCCGAACCACGACGACGGCCGGGTCAGGGTTGATTTCATTGGCAGGCGGCTCCTTGCGCACATTGGCGCTGCAGCCGAACTCGGCACAGATCAGGGTCCCCACGGTGTTGCCGTCCTTGCCTGACTGTCCGGCCTTCTTGGCGACCCACAGATAGACGTCGTCTTTGGAGAAGACGTCACGGCACAATTCACAGAGGACCACACGCTTCTTTCCGGAGCCTCCTTCAGGCGCCCGGAGCATGATTCCGGTGAGCTTGCCCCGGTGCGGGACAACCAGGTAGCCGCGCTGGGGCATTTTTTCGTCGCGCCAGCCGAGGAATTCAAGGTTTTCCCAGTCGATGGTTTCAAAGTCGCGCGGAAGGTTGAGCCTGGCGGCTTCGGACCGGCTGGCATTGATGAATGACGAACGGATTTGTTGGGCAGTAATTTTCTGCATGGCAAAGCTTCTTTCGGAGTTGATCGACGGCGCGCTGAACAGGAGCGCCAGCTGGAAAGGAGCGTCGGTCATCTGTGAAAGCGAGGCACAGCAAAGAGACCCAAACAGGAGTTCGGAGTGCGTGTACCTAGAGTGATGCCGACGGGTGGGGGAGTGCCAAGCAGGCCAAAATGGCCACCTCGCCATCCATGGCTGCAGCAACTGAAATCGTGCGCACGCTCATCTCCTCGTCGTTCTCCTTGGAAGCGGTAGTCCGCTGCCGATATCTTAGCAATGTGCACGGTGGACATTACGTGACGCAAACGTTTCGTAATTATCCAAAGGGTAGGCTAGCCTTACTTAGGTTCGCATCCCTTACCTAAGGAGTCCCGTGGCTTCCCTTCTTCCACGCCGCGCCCTGCTGAAGACCGCAGGCACCGCGACAGCCGCTTTGGCCGCCGTCGCCCTTTCCCTCACTGGCTGCTCCACCGGGCCCGCCACCTCCACTCCGGCAACGGAGCAGGCAGAAACCGCTGCTTTCCCGGTGACCATCAAGCACGCTTTCGGTGAGACCACCATCAAGGAACAGCCCAAGCGCGTAGTCACCATCTCCTGGGTGAATGACGACGTCGCAATAGCCCTGGGCGTTGTCCCGGTTGGCGTTCCCAAGAACGAGTGGGGCAACAACGACAAGGGCTCCACCCCGTGGAAGGATGCCGCGCTGGAGAAGCTTGGCGCCGGATTCGGTTCGGACAAGGCTCCCGTGCAGTTCTCCGAGGCGGACGGGATCAACTTCACTGAGATCGCCAAGCTGAACCCGGACGTCATCCTCGGCGCCTACTCCGGCCTGGAGGAAGCCGATTACAAGAAGCTTTCCGAAATCGCTCCCGTGGTTGCCTACCCGGAGCTCGCCTACGGTACGCCCTGGCAGGAAAGCACCACCATCATCGGTAAGGCCCTCGGCAAGGAAGCCGAAGCCAAGAAACTGATTGAAGACACTGAAGCCACCGTCAAGGACAAGGTTTCCAAGTACCCGCAGATCAAGGACAAGACCTTTATCTACGGCAACCTCGAACCGGCCAAGGGTGACGGCGTGAACGTCTACACGGCCATCGATAACCGCCCGCGCTTCCTCTCCGAAATCGGCATGAAGCTCGCTCCGGTAGTGGAGCAGAACACGAAGACCAACAAGGACTTCTTCATTGCGTGGTCCGCTGAAAAGGCCAACGAGCTCGAGTCCGATGTCTTCGTGACGTGGGTGCCCGAAGCCGCCACGGCCGACGCCATCAAGGCCGACCCCCTGCTGGGCCAGATACCCGCGGTCAAGTCCGGCGCACTCGTCGCCGACGCCGATCAGACCCTGACGCTGTCCATTTCCGCCTCCTCGCCGCTGAGCCTGCCGTGGGCCCTGGACACGTTCCTGCCGCAGCTGGGCAGTGCAGCGGACAAGGCAACGGACGCGGCAGGCAAGTAACTGCAATGAAATTGAGTACGACGACGGCGGCTTCCGTGGGGCAGGTTGGCGGCACATCTGTGCCTGGTAACCAGCGCGATAGCGCACCCCGGAGCAATGTGGCCGGAGGGGGAACCGGTTCCAGGGCAACAAGCGGGCGGAGTGCCTGGCTGCTGGTCGCCGTCGTCGTACTCGTCGCCGCGTGCGCAGCATCCTTGGCGATCGGCGCGCGCGGGCTTCCCCTGTCCACCATTTGGGAAGCCATCACCAACTTCAATCCTGAAAGCGGCGACCACGCAGTGGTCATCGCACGGATTCCCCGCACAGTATTGGGTCTCCTGGCAGGCGCCGCCCTGGGCTTGGCCGGAGCCGCAATGCAAGGAGTGGCCCGCAACCCCCTGGCTGATCCCGGGATTCTGGGACTCAATGCGGGTGCGGCCCTTGCGGTTGTCGTGGGCATCTATGTTTTCGGCGTCGGTTCGCTCACCGGCTACATTTGGTTCGCCTTCATCGGCGCCGCAGCTGCCGCCGTCGTCGTTTACGCCATCGCGTCCAGGGGACGTGACGGTGCGACGCCGGTCAAGCTCGCCCTCGCGGGCGCGGCGCTGAGTGCCGGCCTGTTCTCGCTGATGAATGTCATCCTGGTCTCAAGCCAGGACACCCTGGACCGCTTCCGGTTCTGGCAGGTGGGAAGTATTGGCGGACGCGACTGGTCCGTTCTGCTACCTGCTCTTCCCTTCCTGGCCGTCGGCGCCGTAATCGTTCTGGCCAGTGGCCGCATCTTGAACAGCCTCGCCCTGGGTGACGACATCGCACGTGGACTCGGTCAGAATGTTGGCCTATCCCGTGGAATCATCGGCCTTGGGATCGTCTTGCTGTGCGGATCCGCCACCGCGTTGGCTGGACCCATCGCCTTCCTCGGCCTGGTGATTCCGCACGCTGTCCGCTCGCTCACCGGTCCGGACTACCGCTGGGTCCTGCCGTTCTCCATGATCTCGGCGCCCATCCTGCTGATCATCGCCGATGTGATCGGCCGAGTGGTCCTGCTTCCCGGCGAAGTTCCGGCCGGAATCATGACCGCGCTCGTGGGTGCGCCGGTGTTCGTCTGGCTCATCCGCCGCGGAAAGGAGGCCGGACTATGACCACCCTTCGCAAACTCCCCGCCGAGTTGGCACTTAATGGCAATGTTCCCCGGAAACATTCGTATCAATTGTCATTTCGGCGCGTGCCCAGCCCAACGTTCTTCCTCGGCTTGGCCCTCGTTGTCATGTTCGCCGTGTACGTGCTGCTGGGCAGCTACACGGTGACCATCCCTGATTTCTTCAAGATCGTCATCGCACACTTGACCGGCGGCGAGAAGATCCCCGGGGCCAGCTTCATCGTCATGGAGCACAAACTGCCCCGCGCTGCCATCGGAACACTGATCGGCGTGGCTTTTGGCCTGGCCGGCGCGCTTTTCCAAACCATGCTGCGCAACCCCTTGGCCAGCCCTGACATTATCGGCATCAGCTACGGAGCCAGTGCAGCGGCCGTGACGGCGATTGTCATCTTTGGTGCTTCCGGAGCCGTCGTTTCCTGGGCAGCCCTTGGCGGTGCGCTGGGTGTTGCTGCCATTATCTACGCGATTTCGCGCGGCACCGGGTCCGGGGCAGGCGGAGGCAGCCGTGGCAATGCTGCCGGCAACCGCCTCATACTCGCAGGTGTGGGCATCGCCGCGGCACTGCACGCAGTGGTCAACTTTCTCATGACCCGTGCTGACATCCGTACCGCGGCTGACGTCCTCGTCTGGCTTAACGGTTCGCTGAATTCTGCCAATTGGGAGCGCACCGGGATCCTCATGGCCTCCTTGCTGGTCCTGGTTCCGGCTGTCATCATCCTTGCCGGCCCGCTGCGCATCCTCGAACTCGGTGACGATGCAGCTGCCGGCTTGGGCATCAGGGTCAACGCCACCAGGCTGGGACTGGTCTTGACCGCCGTCGGGCTTGCCGCCTCCGCGACGGCGGCTGCCGGTCCCGTTGCCTTCGTCGCTTTCCTGGCCGGACCAATCGCCCGACGCATCGTCCGCAAACCCAGCCTGCCGGCGTCGGCCTTTACCGGCGCGCTGATCGTGTTGGCCGCAGACTTCTTCGCCTCCAACATCGCACCCGCCATCCTCGACGGAACCGTCCTCCCGGTCGGCGTCATCACGGGCGCCCTCGGTGCACCCTTCCTGCTGTGGCTCCTGGTCACCTCGAATCGAAAGGAAGCCTGACATGGCCATGCTTAAAGCCAAGGACCTGACACTCCAATACGAGCAGCGCAAGGTGGTTGAGGGCCTCACCACGGAAATCCCCGAGGGTAAAGTCACGATGATCGTGGGCGCAAACGCCTGCGGTAAATCCACGCTTCTCCGTGGATTGTCGCGGCTGCTCAAGCCCGCCGGCGGGGCCGTGACCCTCGACGGCAAGGACATCCATTCCCGACCCGCCCGTGAGCTCGCCCGGACGTTGGGCCTTCTTCCGCAGCACCCCACCGCTCCGGACGGTATTAGCGTGCGCGACCTCGTGGGACGGGGCCGGTATCCGCACCAGGGCTTCTTCCGGAGTTGGAGCGATTCCGACGACGCCGCGGTGCAGCGGGCGCTCCAAGCCACCGCAACGCTGGAGCTCGCAGAGCGAAGCGTCGACGAATTGTCGGGCGGACAGCGCCAGCGCGTCTGGATTGCCATGGCCCTTGCGCAGGAAACTGACGTGCTGCTGCTTGACGAGCCGACCACATACCTGGACCTTGCGCACCAGGTGGAAGTGTTGGACCTCGTTACGGACCTCAACCGCAGCCGGGGCACCACCGTGGCGATCGTGCTCCACGACCTCAACCTCGCCGCGCGCTACGCCGACCACGTCATCGCCATGAAGGGCGGATGCATTGTGGCCGAAGGACCCGCACCCGTTGTGGTGACCGAGCAACTGGTCTACGACGTCTTTGGCCTGGAATCCCGCGTGGTTCCAGACCCCATCTCAGGAACACCGCTCATTGTCCCCATCGGACGCCATCACGCACAGCCCGTTTCAACCAACGAACTGGAGATCGCCTCATGAGTGCACAACCAACACGGACCCAAGCGAGCGCCAGCGTGGAACCCATGACCCTTGCCTTCGACGTCACGGTCTCGGCCGTGCAGGACCTGAGCCCGAATTTCCGGCGGATCACGTTCGGTGGCTACTCGCTGCGGGGCTTCGGCGTTGCAGGGGATACCTTGGACCTGCGCGTGAAGCTGATGATTCCTTCATTCGACGCCCAAGGACAGCAGATCCCCCTGCCCGAATTCAAGATGGAAGAAGCCGGGTGGTACCAGGAATGGTTGGCCATGGATACTTCCGTCCGGGGAGCCATGCGCACTTACACGGTCAGGGCTGAGCGACTCGACGCCGTGTACCCCGAAATCGACATCGACTTTGTCATGCACTTTGACGACGCAGGCCATGGCGGACCCGCAGCCAACTGGGCTGTCGCGGCGACGCCAGGTGACGCCCTCACCATCATCGGCCCGAACAACCGTGCAGCCCAATGCACCACGGCCGGTGCCTACGGCGGCATCGAATGGCGGCCCGGGCTGGCCCAGAGGGTCCTGCTCGCCGGAGACGAGACAGCAGTGCCGGCAATCAGCGCCATCCTCGAGAGCCTGCCCGCGGACATGACCGGCCACGCATTCCTTGAAGTACCCGAAGCCGGCGACTTCCAGGACATCAGCACACCTGCCGACGTCGAAATCACCTGGCTCGCCCGCGGCGCAGCGATTGGGCGCTCCCGCCCACATGGCGAACTCCTCAAAGAAGCCGTCGCCAAGGCCGTTCCCGTCCCCGGTTGGGTAGGAATCAAGGGATCCGAAGCTGCCGGTCCCGAACCCGAAGACGTCAACGTGGACCAGGACATCCTCTGGGAAACCCCGCAACGCATGGACACTGCCGCCATCGAAGCCACCAAGAACCCCACTTCGCCTGCCGGTGCGCTGCCCTTCTACGCCTGGATCGCCGGGGAAGCGTTCGTCATCAAGGAAATGCGGCGGTACCTGGTGCGGGACGTCGGAATCGATCGGAAGCAGGTTGCTTTCATGGGCTACTGGCGACGCGGCAAGGCAGAGGGCTAAGGCTGTTTGGCGTCGTGGCTGGGTCGGCCGCTTGGGTCCGGCCGGTTGGCGGCCATCCTCTGCGTGCTGCTCCTTCGTCGCTTTGACGCACGCTGCCGGATGACCGCCAACCGGCCCCGTGCGTCCCTCACCCTCCGATGCTCTCTCACTTCCCGTTCGTTTTTTCGGTTTGCTCTCTCACTTCCCGCCCGTTTATTCGGTTTGTTCTCTCACTTCCCGCTGGTTTTTTGGGGATGCTCTCTCACTTCCCGCTCGACCTGTTCACTTTGGGTTGGTTGGGGAGTAACCGGGGGTGGGTAGCGTTGTCTGGATGCGGGATGGTTGCGCGGCTGGGGACAGCGGACGACGGCGGTACGTCGCCCTTGGCGATTCCTTCACCGAGGGCGTGGGGGATCCGAGCAAGGTTTTGCCTAACGGGGTACGCGGCTGGGCAGATCGTGTCGCCGAGAAATTGGCCAAAGCGCAGCCTGGATGGGAGTACGCGAATCTCGCCGTACGCAGCAAACGGCTCCGGCACATCATCGATGAACAACTCGAACCTGCCCTCGCCATGGAACCAACGCTCATCACGCTTTATGCCGGTGGCAATGACATCCTGGACTTTGGCACGGACATGGACGCGCTCCTCAACGACTATGAACTGCTGGTCGCCCGGCTTGCTGGCACCGGGGCCCACGGTGGTCCTTTTTACCGGTTTTGACGTGAAGGTCTCAGCCGTCCTGGAACCGTTCAAGAAGCGCAACACGATGTACAACCAAAAGGTCCGTGATGTGGCCGCAAAGTACGGGGCCATCCTGGTGGATTACTGGTGCTTCGACGCCTACAAAGATTCGCGGATGTGGGCTCCCGACCGGCTTCACATGTCCAAGGCCGGCCACAAATATCTTGCCGCCCAGGTCCTTGACCATCTGAACGTCCCGCACAAGATTTCTCCGAAGCAATGGGACCCACCCCAAAGAATGACAATGCGCGAATGGGAACGCAGGCAGCGGCGCTGGGTGAACGACTGGGTTCTGCCTCTCTTTGGACGTAAACTCCGCGGCATCACCCTGGGGGACTCCCTGAATCCCCGTTGGCCCCAGCCTGTGAAAGTCCCCCGGAAGGGCGGACTGAAGAAACTGGTCGAAAACCAGCAGGCCACGCAGTGAAGGCAGCCAGCAGGCCTTATTTCTCGAGCAGGTTCTCGTAGCCGTCGGCCACAGTGGTGGCCGTGAATTCGATGATCTCGAACTCGGCCACGCCGTTGCTGAAGAACGGGTCTTTGGCCAGTGAGTTATCCAGGGTTTCCCGGTCAACCTTTGACAGCAGCACGCCGCCCGTGGCTGGAACGCGACGTCCCGACGCAAGGAACACGCCGGCGTCGAACGCGTCTTTAAGCCAGGCCATGTGGGCTGGACGGTGGAAATCGACGATTTCGTCGGGAACTTTGTAGGTCAAGGCGACAACAAACATTCCGCCAGCCTACCGTTTGCGGCTGCAGCAAGGCCGGGGCAACCGGCTAATTCTCCTAAGATGGATCCATGACTGAACCCCGCTGGCTTAATGCCGACGAACGCCGTGCCTGGTTGGCCCTCTTGAGCATCAATACCTTGCTCCCCTCGGCGCTGGATACGCAGCTTCAGTCTGCTGGAAAATTGTCGCTGTTCGACTACAACGTGCTGGCGATGCTCTCGGAAACCGAGGGCAGGTACCTGCCCATGAGCGAGCTTGCCGCCCGGACCAGTGCCTCGCTGTCGCGCCTGTCGCACGTGGTCACCAAACTCCAGAAGCGCGGCTGGGTGGAACGTCAGGCACACCCCGGCGACGCGCGCGTCACCGTCGCCCACCTGACCGAGGCCGGCATGTCCACCATTGTGGCACTGGCCCCCGGTCACGTTGAGTCCGTGCGGGCGCTGATGCTCGATTCACTCTCGCCCGACGACGTCGCGGACCTCGCGCGCATCGGCGAGAAGATTGTCTCCAGGCTGGACAATAACCATTGGATCCTGCGCGAATCGTAGCCTTGTCCGTGCTTTGTAGGTAGCGGTCGCCTAATGGCAGACTGACGGCATGGATTTTTCTGCCCGTTATGTTGCCTTGGGGGATTCCTTCACTGAGGGCGTTGGCGACGACGACCCAACGCGACCCAACGGCGTCCGCGGGTGGGCCGACGTCGTTGCCCGGCAGCTGGCCCACAGCAACGAGGACTTCGGCTACGCCAACCTCGCCATCCGCGGCAGGAAGCTCCGCCAAATCATGGCGGAACAAGTGGACGCGGCCGTCGCGCTGAAGCCCACTTTGGTGACGATGTATGCCGGTGCCAACGACATCCTGCGGCCCAAGATCGATATTGACTCGCTTTTGGAGGATTACGACGCCGGCATCGCCAAGTTAAGCGCGACCGGCGCCACCGTTGTGCTCTTCACGGGCCTTGACGCCCGCGGTTCGAAGGTTTTCAGCACGATGCGTGGTCGGACCGCGATCTACAACGAACTGCTCCGCGAAATCGCCGAGAACCATGGTGCCCTGCTGGTGGATTACTGGCGGTTCGATGAATACTACGACGTCCGGATGTGGGCGCAGGACCGGATGCACATGTCGACGGCGGGCCACGTCAATATGGCCAAGCGCGTGCTGGACGTCCTCGAGCATGAGCATGTGCTCGAAGTCCCGGAGCTCGCACCGCTTCCCACGCTGAACCGATCCGAAGCTATTCGGGCAAACGCGCGATGGGTCCGGGAATTCGCCGGCCCGTGGGTAGTGCGCCGTGTACGGGGTACGTCCTCGGGCGATGGGCTTAGCCCGAAGTATCCGGCTCTGATCCGCCCGGTGTAGTTAAGCCGGGCGAGCAGAACTCGCTCAGCCCGCGCTACGAAAACCGGGTGTGGCGAGCAGCGTTCCGGTCCTGCCAACCGCGAGCACGTCGACGCCCCATTTCTCCACAGCGTGATCCAGGGTTTGCGGTCCGCCTGCGACGATGGCTGTTGCCAGGACGTCGGCCGTGACAATGTCCTGTGCCGCGACGGAAACCTGAACGAACTCCGGCCGCACTGCACCGACGGTCCAAATGTGTTCCCCGCGTTCCGCCGAGCCTGACGTTGCAAGGGCCCTCACTCCGCGTTCCGCCGAGGCACTGAGGCGGTATGTACTGAGCAGCTTCCGGCGGTCAAACGGATCAACGATGCCGGCCAGCCACGGATTGGGTTCTTCAAACCCGGAGTCCACCGGCTCCGGTGATCCGCTTACCAGCACGTCCCCGCCGGCGTTGAGGCACCAATTGTGCAGGCCGAGGGCACCCAGGGACAGTGCAGCTTCGCGCATGGCGTGGGCTTTGACGATTCCGGAAAGATCCAACGCACCGTCCGGTCGCTCGGCCGTGAACGCACCTTCGGTCTCCACGCGCCATTCCGAGGCCACGGCATAGAGCTCCTGCATTCGCTCCGAGGCATAAGCCAACGTCAGTTCGCCACGGGCCAGCCGGCTTGCCTCAGATCCTTCCCGGTAAAGGCTGAACGTCAGGTCCAGCTGCGTAAATATTTCCCCTACGACGTCGACGGCGGACTGCAGCTCATCGACGCCGGTTTGGGCGGAGGTTCCGCTCGCCACGGTCAGGCTCACCACAGTGCCCATGCTGCGGAACGTACGCGCACGGAGCTGTTCGCCGTTAAAAGTTGGCTGCATCGAGGGCCGCCTGGAGGGAGGTCAGATAGGCCTCACTGGTGACTGTTGCGCCACTGACAGTTTGGACGTTGGCTGACTGGGCCCGCAGGACTTCGGATCGCAGGACAGGTGCTGCCCGGCTGCTGATCTGTGCAGACTTCCGTTCCGCATCGGTGAGTTGCAGGGGTGTGACCTCGGTGATCTTGCCATTCTGGATAGTCACCTGGACCTGAACCGTGCCGAAGCGGGTCTGGACCGACGCGCCGTCGTACGTTGCCGCCGTCGTGCTTTCCGCGGTGCTGCCGTTCGCCGCTGAACTGCCGGCCGACATGCTGCTGCTCAGGCTTGTTGTTGTGGACGTGGTTGTTTCGGCAACATGAGCTCCTGATTGCCAGCCTGCGAGCAGTATGCCCGCGGACGCCAGGGCCGTTGCCATCGCTGCGCGGATTCTCACCAGTCGAACCTTTCGTAGTGGAGTTGTTCTGCAGGTGCCCCGGCGGCCTGTGCGTCCTGGACCACCTTGCCGGCCCAGCCAGCAGGGCCGCAGACGTAGACGTCGGCGTTGGCCGCGTCCGGGATATAGGAACGGAGTGTGAACCCGGCTTGGACGGCTGATTCGGGGAGCCATGCGTTGGGGCGTGCGGAGCGCGGGCCGGTCAGGTGGAAGAGGGTCGCGCCGCGGGCTTGGCAAAGGGCCATGATTTCCTGACCAAGGAAGAGCTCGGATTCGTCGTGTCCGCGCAGCAGGACCGTTGCATTGCCAGGCTCAAAAGGCGTGGATTCCAACAGCGACCGCAGAGGAGCAATGCCGATGCCGGCGCCGATCATCACCACTCTGTTGCGGGACCGGGCGGCGGTGCTGAACATCCCATAGGGTCCCTCAAGGGCGACCCTGGTGCCGGGCCTGAGGCGGGCAAGCCGGGCCGATCCGTCGCCTAGATTTCGGACGGTGATACGGAGTTTGCCCACGGCAGTGCCCGTAGCGGGGAGTGGCTCCGCGGATAGGCTGAAGGGATGCGGCTGCCACCAGAACCCGGGAGCCAGGAACCTCCAGATGAAGAATCTCCCGCCGCTGCCAGCCAGCTTTTCCAGATGCAGTCCGGTCATTTCGATGCTGAAGACATCAGGTGCAACACGGACTACACGACTGACCGTGAGCTGATGCCGGACTGTCGCAGCGAGTGGCAGGTAAATCCTGAAGAACAGGAGCGCCGCGCCCGTCCCGATGCAGAAAGCCAGCCAATACCAGCGCTGCCAGGTTCCTTCGGCAAAGAGTCCGCCAACACTGAACTGGTGGGGGATGGCCGCTGCCACTGCTGCGTAGGTCAGGAGATGGATTACGTACCAGAATTCGTACGGGAACTTTCGTCGCACCGCCACTAACGAGGTCACGACCACGGCGAGGAACAGCGCCATCGCGACGAACGCGAGCCACATATCCGGGACGTTGACCCACAGGGACACCGATTCGCTGATGGGGTCGAGGCCTTCTGCGGCGCCATAGCCGACCGCCAGGAGGATCCCATGTGCCAGCAGCAGGTAAAGCGCCGGCTTACCCAGTGATTTATGGATCTCAAGAGCGCGGTCGTGGCCGATTGTGTTGTCGATCAGCGGGATCCGGGCCGCCAGGAGCAGCATGAGGAGGACCACGTCCATGCCGACCAAACCAGCCACGATTCCCAGGCCTGTCGCGCCACTGGCAAAGGAGGAGAACCCGCCTGCGCCGCCGTCTGCGAGCCACAAGGCGACCGCGGCCACCGGGGACACCCACCCAAGGAAACCCAGAATGTCAGCCCGGGCCAGCCGCCGTCGGGCTTGCCCCTGGAAGGGTTCGACGGCGGCCGGCGGTGTCCGTGGGCCCGGCGCCGCGGACTGTTCAGCACCCGAAACACGTGAAAGAAGCGATGTCATGATCCAAGACTCGCCAGGCATCCTTTCGTTCTGCTGTGAAAGGGCTTGCGAGGGCTTATGATTCCTGATTGGTCTTAATTTGGCCTGGCCCGTAGAATAGTTAGGCGCTAGGTAGTGCGGATCGTGTGCAATTGCTCCGGTTGGCGGTGAGGTCAGTCTGACTGACATCCCGATGGCCGGTAGTTAGGGGCTCAAGTTGCGTGCATTCCTGTATTCGCCCGGTATCCCAGGATCTGTTCCAGTGTTTATCACTGACCGGTTCTGAGGCCCAACCTTCTTCGCCGTACTTGATGCGGAAACTACCGAAATGGTATGGATCGGACGCGAACGCTGCCTGTCGCACGGTAACGCAGGAACATCTGCACACCGTTACATTCAATCTTTGGAGGAGAGTCATGGCAGCACACTGCCAAGTGACCGGGGGCCCGAGCCGGGCTTTGGACACAGCATTTCGCACTCGCACCGCCGCAACAAGCGTCGGTTCGACCCGAACATTCAGAAGAAGCGCTACTGGGTTCCGTCCCTGCGCCGTAACGTCACGCTGACCCTGTCAGCCCGTGGCATCAAGACAATCGACGTACGCGGCATCGACTCTGTCGTCGCCGACATCCTGGCACGAGGAGTAAAGCTCTAATGGCAAAGGACAAGGACGTACGTCCGATCATCAAGCTGAAGTCCACTGCGGGCACGGGTTACACCTACGTAACGCGCAAGAACCGTCGTAACGATCCTGACCGTCTGGTCCTGAAGAAGTACGACCCCAAGATCCGCCAGCACGTCGAATTCCGAGAGGAGCGCTAAACACATGGCAAAGAAGTCAAAGATTGCTCGCAACGAGCAGCGCAAGGTCATTGTTGAGCGTTACGCTGCCAAGCGTCTCGAACTGAAGAAGACCCTGGTTGACCCCAACGCGACTGACGAAGCACGCGAAGCTGCACGCCTCGGCCTGCAGAAGCTGCCCCGCAACGCCTCCCCGATCCGTCTGCGTAACCGCGACCAGATCGACGGCCGTCCCCGCGGCACCTTCCAGAAGTTCGGTATCTCCCGTGTTCGCTTCCGCGACATGGCTCACCGCGGTGAGCTCCCGGGTATCACCAAGTCTTCCTGGTAATCACGAAGCTCTGAAAGGGCCGGCAACCGTTATGGTTGCCGGCCTTTTCTGCGTTTAACGCTGTTTGTGCGTGGGTGGGCGCCGAATGCGGCTCGGTGGCGCGGCGCGAAGGTGGCTGGGTGGTTGGCGCGTGGGTGGCTGGGTGGTTGGCGCGAAGGTGCGGTCTGCCTCTGCGCGCTCGGTCGTTCCTCCCTTGGGACGCGCGCTGCCGGATGAGCGCCGCCTTCTTCGGATGTTCTCTCATGTCGTGCGGGGTTTGGGGGATCGTTCTCTCACGTAGTCGTGGTTTTTTAGCGTCGTTCTCTCAGATCGTGCGGGGTTTTGGTGGGTTGGGGGGTGTGGTGTTCGACGGCGGTGGTTGGCGTGGGTGTTTGGCGGCGGGGTGGTGGGTTGTGGTTGGTGTGACGGGCTTCACTGGGGTTGGTTTTTGGGGTTTTGGGGTGGTTTTGGAGGGTCTGTGGCGTTGTTTGGCCTGTGTTTGGGCGGTTTTGACCGGTTTTTGGGTGGTGTTGGGGTGGATTTGTGTGGGGGCTGGTGGGCGTGTAATGTCTTCTGAGTCGCCGCGAGTGAGACAGCCTGGTGCTGGGAACTGCGGGGGCCGACCGCCTTTGATAACAGCCTGGAATATGGTGCGCTTTTGGGCGTGCTGGTTGCCGGGTGGGGCCGGGACCTGGATCGGGAATCGCGGAAACGTTGATTTGCCAAGATCGGGTTGATCGGGTAAGTTTGAAAAGTTGCTCCGGAGCGATCCTGTGGCCCTGTAGGGGTTGTGGGTGGTGCCGGTAAGTGTCTGTTGTTTGAGAACTCAATAGTGTGCCAAGTTTGTTGATGCCGATTGTTTTTTGATTGGTTGAAATTATGGCCAGGCTGCTGCGCACCCCCGTGTGTGGTGGTTTGGTTTTCAGCTGGTTTCGAATTTTGTGCAGCCGTGTTCGCCGTTATTTCCGGTGGGTGTGGTTGTGTCTGTTTGATTTTTTGTTTTCAACGGAGAGTTTGATCCTGGCTCAGGATGAACGCTGGCGGCGTGCTTAACACATGCAAGTCGAACGATGATCCCTGGCTTGCTGGGGGGATTAGTGGCGAACGGGTGAGTAACACGTGAGTAACCTGCCCTTGACTCTGGGATAAGCCTGGGAAACTGGGTCTAATACCGGATATGACCATCTGGCGCATGTCATGGTGGTGGAAAGCTTTTGTGGTTTTGGATGGACTCGCGGCCTATCAGCTTGTTGGTGGGGTAATGGCCTACCAAGGCGACGACGGGTAGCCGGCCTGAGAGGGTGACCGGCCACACTGGGACTGAGACACGGCCCAGACTCCTACGGGAGGCAGCAGTGGGGAATATTGCACAATGGGCGAAAGCCTGATGCAGCGACGCCGCGTGAGGGATGACGGCCTTCGGGTTGTAAACCTCTTTCAGTAGGGAAGAAGCGAAAGTGACGGTACCTGCAGAAGAAGCGCCGGCTAACTACGTGCCAGCAGCCGCGGTAATACGTAGGGCGCAAGCGTTATCCGGAATTATTGGGCGTAAAGAGCTCGTAGGCGGTTTGTCGCGTCTGCTGTGAAAGACCGGGGCTCAACTCCGGTTCTGCAGTGGGTACGGGCAGACTAGAGTGCAGTAGGGGAGACTGGAATTCCTGGTGTAGCGGTGAAATGCGCAGATATCAGGAGGAACACCGATGGCGAAGGCAGGTCTCTGGGCTGTAACTGACGCTGAGGAGCGAAAGCATGGGGAGCGAACAGGATTAGATACCCTGGTAGTCCATGCCGTAAACGTTGGGCACTAGGTGTGGGGGACATTCCACGTTTTCCGCGCCGTAGCTAACGCATTAAGTGCCCCGCCTGGGGAGTACGGCCGCAAGGCTAAAACTCAAAGGAATTGACGGGGGCCCGCACAAGCGGCGGAGCATGCGGATTAATTCGATGCAACGCGAAGAACCTTACCAAGGCTTGACATGAACCGGAAAGACCTGGAAACAGGTGCCCCGCTTGCGGTCGGTTTACAGGTGGTGCATGGTTGTCGTCAGCTCGTGTCGTGAGATGTTGGGTTAAGTCCCGCAACGAGCGCAACCCTCGTTCTATGTTGCCAGCGCGTTATGGCGGGGACTCATAGGAGACTGCCGGGGTCAACTCGGAGGAAGGTGGGGGACGACGTCAAATCATCATGCCCCTTATGTCTTGGGCTTCACGCATGCTACAATGGCCGGTACAAAGGGTTGCGATACTGTGAGGTGGAGCTAATCCCAAAAAGCCGGTCTCAGTTCGGATTGGGGTCTGCAACTCGACCCCATGAAGTCGGAGTCGCTAGTAATCGCAGATCAGCAACGCTGCGGTGAATACGTTCCCGGGCCTTGTACACACCGCCCGTCAAGTCACGAAAGTTGGTAACACCCGAAGCCGGTGGCCTAACCCTTGTGGGGGGAGCCGTCGAAGGTGGGACCGGCGATTGGGACTAAGTCGTAACAAGGTAGCCGTACCGGAAGGTGCGGCTGGATCACCTCCTTTCTAAGGAGCTGCTAACAACCGTTGTCGGTTCCCGTGCATGCGGGGGCTGGTGGTTGTCAGTGTTGCCCATTGCGCAGGCGTATGTTCTGCGGTGGGTGCTCATGGGTGGAATATCAACGAATCAAACGTTTGTTTGGCATGGCCTGACCGGTTGTGTCCTGGTGTTAGTACGGCAGTGCGTGCCCCTTTGGGGGTGTGTGGTGTTGGGAACGTGCCGGGGCGTGGTTTGTGTGGGTTGTGTTTGGCGCACTGTTGGGTCCTGAGGCAACAGGACCTTTTTGCAGCAATGCAGGGGGACACAGTTCTGGTGTTTCTTTTGTTCCTGCTTCCGGTTCGTACCGGCACCCTGTGTGGGTGTTGGGGGTCTGGTTGACGGGGTTGTTGTTTGAGAACTACATAGTGGACGCGAGCATCTAGAACACGCACATGTTTTGTGTGTGTTCTTACAGCAATTTCTTATGAATGAACCTGGCCTTTTGTGGTCGTGGTTCTCTCGAGTAAGTTTTTGATCTTGTGTGGTCAAGTTTTTAAGGGCACACGGTGGATGCCTTGGCATTAGGAGCCGAAGAAGGACGTAGGAATCTGCGATAAGCCTGGGGGAGTTGATAACCGAGCGTTGATCCCAGGATGTCCGAATGGGGAAACCCCGCACAACGCTGGGTGATTGTGTGACCCGCATCTGAACACATAGGGTGCGTGGGGGGAACGCGGGGAAGTGAAACATCTCAGTACCCGCAGGAAGAGAAAACAAGAGTGATTCCGTTAGTAGTGGCGAGCGAACGCGGATCAGGCTAAACCGTTTCCATGTGTGATAGCCGGCGGGCGTTGCATGGGCGGGGTTGTGGGACTTTCCGTACTGGTTCTGCCGGACCGGTGGGGTGTGTAGTGCAGGCATAGGTGAACGGTCTTGAAAGGCCGGCCAGAGAGGGTGTGAGCCCCGTAACCGTAATGTTGTGTACCGCCTGGAGAGGATCCCAAGTAGCACGGGGCCCGAGAAATCCCGTGCGAATCTGTCAGGACCACCTGATAAGCCTAAATACTTCCTAATGACCGATAGCGGACCAGTACCGTGAGGGAAAGGTGAAAAGTACCCCGGGAGGGGAGTGAAACAGTACCTGAAACCGTGTGCTTACAATCCGTCGGAGCAGTCGTGAGTAATCACTAGTAACTGTGACGGCGTGCCTTTTGAAGAATGAGCCTGCGAGTTAGTGTTACGTCGCGAGGTTAACCCGTGTGGGGTAGCCGTAGCGAAAGCGAGTCTGAACAGGGCGAGTGTAGTGGCGTGATCTAGACCCGAAGCGGAGTGATCTACCCATGGCCAGGTTGAAGCGACGGTAAGACGTCGTGGAGGACCGAACCCACTTCAGTTGAAAATGGAGGGGATGAGCTGTGGGTAGGGGTGAAAGGCCAATCAAACTCCGTGATAGCTGGTTCTCCCCGAAATGCATTTAGGTGCAGCGTTGCGTGTTTCTTGCCGGAGGTAGAGCTACTGGATGGCCGATGGGCCCTACAAGGTTACTGACGTCAGCCAAACTCCGAATGCCGGTAAGTGAGAGCGCAGCAGTGAGACTGTGGGGGATAAGCTTCATAGTCGAGAGGGAAACAGCCCAGACCACCAACTAAGGCCCCTAAGCGTGTGCTAAGTGGGAAAGGATGTGGAGTTGCGAAGACAACCAGGAGGTTGGCTTAGAAGCAGCCATCCTTGAAAGAGTGCGTAATAGCTCACTGGTCAAGTGATTCCGCGCCGACAATGTAGCGGGGCTCAAGTACACCGCCGAAGTTGTGGATTTCACACGGTACCCTAGCCTTCGTGGTTCAGGGGTGTGGAGTGGTAGGGGAGCGTCGTGTGGGCAGTGAAGTCGCGGTGGAAACCAGCGGTGGAGCCTACACGAGTGAGAATGCAGGCATGAGTAGCGAAAGACGGGTGAGAAACCCGTCCGCCGAATGATCAAGGGTTCCAGGGTCAAGCTAATCTGCCCTGGGTAAGTCGGGACCTAAGGCGAGGCCGACAGGCGTAGTCGATGGACAACGGGTTGATATTCCCGTACCGGCGAAAAACCGCCCATGCCAAGCGGGGGATACTAACCGCCCGGAGCCTGCCCGCCCGCCCTTGTGGTGTGTGGGTTTTGGCCGAGCGCGGGACCTGATCCCGGGAGGTAAGCGTATTAACAGGTGTGACGCAGGAAGGTAGCCGGGCCGGGCGATGGTTGCCCCGGTCCAAGGATGTAGGGTCAGGGATAGGCAAATCCGTTCCTGTGTGTTTCGAGCACGATCCTGAGATCTGATGGGACTCCCGTTCGGGGGGATCCGGTGATCCTATGCTGCCTAGAAAAGCATCGACGCGAGGTTTTAGCCGCCCGTACCCCAAACCGACACAGGTGATCAGGTAGAGAATACCAAGGCGATCGAGAGAATTATGGTTAAGGAACTCGGCAAAATGCCCCCGTAACTTCGGGAGAAGGGGGGCCTGCCCCGTGATGGAGACTTGCTCTCCGTGAGCGGGTGTGGGCCGCAGAGACCAGGGGGAAGCGACTGTTTACTAAAAACACAGGTCCGTGCGAAGTCGCAAGACGATGTATACGGACTGACTCCTGCCCGGTGCTGGAAGGTTAAGAGGACCGGTTAGCCCCTTGCGGGCGAAGCTGAGAATTTAAGCCCCAGTAAACGGCGGTGGTAACTATAACCATCCTAAGGTAGCGAAATTCCTTGTCGGGTAAGTTCCGACCTGCACGAATGGAGTAACGACTTCCCCGCTGTCTCAACCATAAACTCGGCGAAATTGCAGTACGAGTAAAGATGCTCGTTACGCGCAGCAGGACGGAAAGACCCCGAGACCTTTACTATAGTTTGGTATTGGTGTTCGGAGTGGCTTGTGTAGGATAGGTGGGAGACGTTGAAGCCCGGACGCCAGTTCGGGTGGAGTCATCGTTGAAATACCACTCTGGTCACTTTGGACATCTAACTTCGGCCCGTGATCCGGGTCAGGGACAGTGCCTGATGGGTAGTTTAACTGGGGCGGTTGCCTCCTAAAAAGTAACGGAGGCGCCCAAAGGTTCCCTCAGCCTGGTTGGCAATCAGGTGTCGAGTGTAAGTGCACAAGGGAGCTTGACTGTGAGAGAGACATCTCAAGCAGGGACGAAAGTCGGGACTAGTGATCCGGCGGTACATTGTGGAATGGCCGTCGCTCAACGGATAAAAGGTACCTCGGGGATAACAGGCTGATCTTGCCCAAGAGTCCATATCGACGGCATGGTTTGGCACCTCGATGTCGGCTCGTCGCATCCTGGGGCTGGAGTAGGTCCCAAGGGTTGGGCTGTTCGCCCATTAAAGCGGTACGCGAGCTGGGTTTAGAACGTCGTGAGACAGTTCGGTCCCTATCCGCTGCGCGCGCAGGAAATTTGAGAAGGGCTGTCCTTAGTACGAGAGGACCGGGACGGACGAACCTCTGGTGTGTCAGTTGTACTGCCAAGTGCACCGCTGATTAGCTACGTTCGGATGGGATAACCGCTGAAAGCATCTAAGCGGGAAGCTCGCTTCAAGATGAGATTTCCATACACAATACGTGTGAGAGGCCCCCAGCCAGACCACTGGGTTGATAGGCCGGATGTGGAAGCGAGGACCAAAGACTCGTGAAGCTGACCGGTACTAATAGGCCAACAACTTACACCACACACAACACACTGCACGCGTCCACTATGTGGTTCCCGAACAACAACCGTTCCAGGAACCAACAACTAAATACACAACACCACAGTTGTAACCACACAGTCTTCCCACCCCACACCACACACACGGTGCGCGGGACGGGTAACAAGGTTACGGCGGTCATAGCGTGGGGGAAACGCCCGGTCCCATTCCGAACCCGGAAGCTAAGACCCACAGCGCCGATGGTACTGCACCCGGGAGGGTGTGGGAGAGTAGGACACCGCCGGACACACATTAGGTAGAGACCCCCAACCCACACAGGGTTGGGGGTCTCCCGCATTCAAGCGACTGCATTCAAACGAGAAAAAACAGACCAACACAAGACAAGCCCCGACCACACAGCCGGGGCTTGACCCATTTAACCCGTGTTTAGCTATGCCCCGTGTTTAGACGTTCCAGAACCCATCGAGTCGCTCCGCCAGTGTTCGGCCTTGTTCGTAACCGGCCTTCGCAGCTGCCGGACGCAACGACAGGTCCATTGCATTCGCTCCGAACAGGTGCTCGGAGCTGCCCTCCGGGAAGATTGTTTCGACCCGGCTGCCGCCGGCACGTAATTCGTCGACCTGCGCGGCGAGATGCAGGCCCCACTCCAGCGGAGTCCGTGTTCTGCCCCCAAATGGTGACAGCACCAGGACGCGTGCGTATACCGAAGCCAGGTCCGCATTCTCGGCGTTGGATCGGTAACCGCCGTCAATGTATCGGCTGTCACCGATGCTGTAGGCGAACCCACTGGCGCAACTGGCGGCTACAGCATCCACCAGTTCCACTCCGCTGTGACGATCGAACTGGACCGGCTGACCCGTTACGGCGTCCACGGCAGTGATGAGCACTGTTCGCTGGGGCCATTGCAAACTTGGGAGTCGGGAGGCAACTGTTGCACGCCACTGTCTTTGCCTTGATTCGTCCGCACTAGCAGGCAGCTCGAGCGCTGCAGCGCCCATCTTGCGACGCATATCGGCAGGATCCTTCGACGCCTCAATGATCTTTTGTGTTCGTTCCAATTGATCCACCACACGCCGCACTGGACCGGACCGGACTGGACTGGATTGTGCTGGACCGGACTGTGCTGGACCGGACTGTACTGGACTGGGCTGTGCTGGACCGGACTGCGGCGGCCGTGGCTGGGGTGGCTCGGCAAGGATAGCTGCATACAGTTCCGACGGGCTCGCGCCAGCTATCTGTGCCGCTGCGGTGGAGCCAGCCGATGTGCCCACCGTCAAGTCGGCCGTGGTCACATCCAAGCCGGCATCGAACATTCCTGCGATGACGCCGATCAGCCACGCATTGCCCGTGGATCCACCGCCACCAAGCACCAGCGCTCGTCCGGCTGTTTGCCCGGGAATCGTGGCGGGTGTTTCCCGCGGCTGGTCCTGGGCAGACCGTGGCTGCCCGGAAGTGGTGGTCGAGGTGCCGGGCAGGGTTGAAAAAGGTGTTGTGTTCATGGGAGTCGCCTTTCGCGAATTGCCTCTGTGGCGCTCCCGTTGGCGACTAGCTGAGTCGCGAGATCGTGTCCTGCGGGGGAGCACCCATTTCGGATACTGCGTTCATGGGTCTCACCTCCTGTTGATAATCACGATCAACGGGACTCTAACACCGCGCTGACAAGCTGCGCAACAAAGCCATGCTCCAGCAGCCGGGGTGGACATGGTTGCCGGGGGAAATGCGCGTTTCGGCCCCGGTAGAGTTGGTGGTCATGGACAGTATTTTCAGTCATCCCGAGCCGGAGCCTGAGCCCTCGTCACAGGACACCAACGACCTCGAACCCCTGGTGGTGACAGTGGTGGTGCCAACCAGCGTTTCACATGCCTTTTTGGGTTTTACGGACCATCCCCATCTGTGGTGGCCGCTTGAGGAGGAGAGTGTGTTCGGCGCGGGATCACACGTGGAATTCGAGGAGAACCTGATCCTGGAGACGGCCGAGGACGGGCGCACTTCGGTTTGGGGAACCATCGATGACTGGCAGCCGCCGTTGTCCTTCCATGCAAGCTGGTATCCGGCGAGCACGCCCCTGGTCCACGGAATTGAGGGTCTCGTTCAGGGCGGTTGAGGGTGGCACGGAGGTGCGGTTGGTTCATGACGGTTGGGAAGGTGCAGAGGATCCTGCTGCCAGCCGGGCATCGTATGCGGAAGGTTGGCCTCGCGTCCTGGAACGCTATGTACGGTTCATGGGCGGGACAGTTGCCTAGGGTCAGGCGACTTCGTGCTGAGGATTGGTCACTCCTGAAGAAAGTCCGGCTGGAAATGCTGACGGACACGCCCATGGCTTATGTCGAAAGCCTGGAGGCAGCGCGACGGCAAACGGATGCGCAGTGGCAGGAGCGGACTGCCGCCATGGCCGGCGATTCCAGCGTGACGTTGGTGGCTGACGGCGGCGTGGATGGAAGTCCGTTCTGTGCACTGATGAGGGTTGTCGTGAAACATCCTCAAGACCCGCAGAAGCCCCTTCAGGCCATGCTGATAAGTGTCTACGTTGCCCCCGAACATCGAGGTTTGGGGTTGGCTGATGAACTCCTTCACGAGGCGTGCGAGGCTGCCCGGTCGATTTGGGTGCCAAGGTCTTGGAGTTGGGCGTCCACGAGGACAATACTAGGGCGCTGGCTTTCTACCGGCGGCACGGTTTCAACACCACAGGGACAGTCGGCCGTATCCGCAGGACACGTCCAAACGGGAACTGGTCATGGAAAAGGTCCTGGAGCAGTAGCCGTTGGTTGAGGCGGGAGCCCGGTTTCCGGGATGAGCGCCAGCCTAGGTAGCGTCGCTCCTGGGCACGGCCGTGCTCGAACGAACCACGAGCCTGGTGGGGTGTTCAGTATCGGATGGTTCAAGGACCAGGCCATTGTTGATGGCGCCCGTAAGGTGCGCACGGCCAGTGCTCCTTGCCCCTTCGCGTCCTGGTCGATGGTGGTGAGGCCCATGACCTTGCCGAGGTCGTGTCCGTCGATGCCGATGACCGAGAGGTCCTCTGGAATCCGCAGGCCGAAGTCACGCGCAGCAAGAATGGTGCCGATGGCCATCTCGTCTGATGCCGCGAAACCGCTGTTGGCCGCTCTGGTGCGCCTCCCAGCAATTGTCGGGCAGCGGCGTAAGCGCCTTCGATAGTGAAGTCGGCGGAAACGATCCATTCGGGCCGAACCTGGCAGCCGGCGTCGTTCATTGCTTTCTCGAAACCCCGCGCCGTGTCCCGGGAAGCTGGAAGTCCTGCTCGTATGCTTCTTCGCCGGTCATGTGGGCGATCTTGGTGTGACCCAGGCCGATCAGGTGGTTGGTGGCTTGCTGTGCAATCGCGGAATCATCGATCCGGATGGTGGACGCCCCCGGAAGGGGGCCGCCGATTCCAACGATCGGCCGGTGCACGGCGAGGAGCTGCTGCATCTCGTCCTCGCTGAGCTCCAGGGAGACTGCAATGACCGCGTCCACGCGCTTGCGCAGCAGGAAGTCGTTGAACACACTGTGCCGGTGTTGAGGGTCTTCCCCGATGTTGTAGAGCGTGAGGTCGTATCCGGCACTCAGGAGCGCCGCGGAGGCACCTCGATCACCGCTGAATAGAACCAGCGGTGGACCGAGGGCACCACCAGGCCAACGTTGTGGGTGGCGGCCGGAAGCCAGGCTCGAGGCGTGATAGGAGAGCACGAAGCCAAGCTCGGCTGCGGCTGCACGTGCCCGTTCCCGGCTGGCGGGGGAGACGTTGCCTTTGCCACTGAGCGCGCGTGAAACCGTGGCAACGGAGAGTCCGACTCTCGGCTACGTCCTTGATGCCGGTCATGCTGCTCCTCGGTGGGAAAGTTAGCTGGTTGTGAGCCAGATGCTCTCCCCGAGCTTAGTAGATCGGTGCCCTGCAGATTGGAGCCCACGGGATGGGCGCCGGCTGCTGCCGAACTGCGAAGTATTACCTTGCCGTCGGGAAGCGGCAGGGGCTGGTTACCCACATTCATGATCACCAGGATGTCGCCGTTGAGGTAGGCGAGCGAGGAGTCGGTGCAGTAGTCCTCCACCCATGCCAGGGAACCCTGGCCCAGCCGACGTTCGGCGCGTTCGGCGAGCATTTCCCGGTAAAGGCTAAGGTGCGACGCCGGATCCTCCTGTTGCTTGTCCCTCGCCAAGGCGGCCCAGGACTCTGGTTGCGGCAGCCAGGGTTCCTGGCCATCGCCGAAACCGGCATGCAACTCCGACGAACGCCAGGGCAACGGTACGCGGCAGCCGTCCCGGCCTATCCTTTCTCCGCCGGTCCGGGCGAAGGTTGGGTCCTGACGCATGCTTCCGGGAATGCTTGTGGAGTCAGGCAGCCCAAGCTCTTCCCCTTGGTACAGGTAGGCAGCACCGGGGAGGCCGAGCATGAACATGGTGGCCGCGGCAGCCCGGCGTCGTCCGAGTTCTTCATTGGGCTGTACGTCGTCGGGACCGATGCCGTCGCCGTCGCGGGGACCGGGACCCTCGTAACCGAAGCGGGAGGCGTGCCGGACGACGTCGTGGTTGGACAACACCCATGTGCTGGGAGCGCCAACCGCGTCCAGTGAGACCAGCGAATCGGTGATGATGTGGCGCAGGCGGTTCACGTCCAGGCCGGCGTGCAGGTACGGGAAGTTGAAGGCCTGGTGCATTTCGTCGGGCCGGACCCACTGTGCCAGCCGTGGAAGGGGATCGACGTTGGCTTCGGCGCAGAGGATCCGGTCGGGGCCATATTCCTCCAGGATGGAGCGCCAGCGCCGGTAGATATCGTGCAAGGCGGGCTGGCCGAACATGGGGGCATCGTGGCCGGGGTAGCCATCGGAGCTGTTGCCATCCGCGCGTCCGCCCCAGTTGGGCAGGCCGGCGGCTTTCACCAGCGCGTGGGCCACGTCAACCCTGAAACCGGAAATGCCGCGGTCCAGCCAGAAGCGGAGGACCCGCTCGAACTCGGCGTGCACGGCATCGTTGTCCCAGTTGAAATCCGGCTGGGAGGAATCAAAGAGGTGCAGGTACCACTGTCCGGGCTGGCCATCCGGTTCCATGATCCGGGTCCAGGCGGGGCCGCCAAAATGGGACTGCCAGTTGTTGGGAGGTTCGTTTCCGTCAGGTCCTTGGCCGTCCCGGAAGATAAACATGTCCCGCTCGCGGCTGTTGGCCGGAGCCGCGAGTGCGGCTTGGAAGGCGGCGTGTTGGTCGGAGCAGTGGTTGGGAACAAGATCTGCAATGACCCGCAGGTGCAGGCGGTTGGCTTCGTAGATGAGGGCGTCGAAGTCCGCGAGGCTGCCGAACAGCGGATCGACATCGCAGTAGTCGCTGACGTCATAACCTGCGTCCCGCTGCGGTGAGCGGTAGAAGGGCGAGAGCCAGACGGCATCAACGCCCAGTTCGGCGAGCTGGGAGAGTTCGCGGGTGATACCGGCGAGGTCACCGATTCCGTCGCCATTGAGGTCCCGGAAGGATCGCGGATAGATCTGGTAAATGACTGCGGAGCGCCACCATCCGTGGGCCCGGGAGGCCTCGTGGACGGGGGTCAATGCAGTGAAAGCTGCAGAGGGCGCGGACGCCTCAACTGGAAGCAATGAATCAACAGACATGAACACATCGTAGAAGACCAGGCATCAGATTGGAAACGCTTTCAGTCAAAATTATCCTTCCATGACAGCAATGTTTGGTGGCGGGGTTTACCAATCATCGTTTTGACATGTACTGTTTGGAAGCGCTTGCAGTTGTGAGCCACATCACCGACGTTGCCTCTGGGCGAGAGCCCCGCCGTCGAAGCACATAAGGAAAGGGACACCAATGAAGGTGCACAACACCCTCGCGACTCAGACCACCCGCCGCGTTTTCGCTACCGGCGCGATCTCCGTGGTCGCAGCCCTGGCCCTGAGCGCCTGTGGCGGCAGCGCCTCCACCGCTCCCAGCTCGGAAGCCACGAAGCAGGACCTCAAGGCAGCCGGCGCCGGCACTATCACCATGTGGGTGGACGCCGAACGGTCGCCGGCGTTGAAGGACATCACCGAAAAGTTCAAGTCCGACACCGGCATCGAAGTCAAGCTCGTAGTGAAGGATTTCGCTGCCGTCCGCGATGACTTCATCACTCAGGTTCCTACCGGCCAAGGCCCGGATCTGATCGTTGGACCGCATGACTGGATTGGAAAGTTTGTTCAAAATGGTGTGATCGCACCGGTGGAACTGGGCGACAAAGCCAGCCAGTTCCAGGATTCGTCCATCAAGGCCATGACCTACAACGGCGCCGTCTATGGCGTACCGTACGCGCGATCGAGAATATTGCCCTCCTGCGCAACACCAGCATCGTGGACAGCAAGGCGAGCACCTTGGATGAGGTAGTGGCCAACGGCAAGAAGGCCGTTGCAGAGGGCAAAGCCACCTTCCGTTCCTGGTGGGCATGGATCCCAAACAGGGCGACCCGTACCACCTGTACCCGCTGCAGTCATCCATGGGTTCGCAGGTTTTCGGTAAGAACGCCGACGGCGGTTACGATGCCAAGCAGCTGCTCATTGGTGACGCTGCCGGCGTCGAATTCGCCAGGAAGCTGGCCGCCTGGGGCGATGCCGGCGAGAAAATCATCAACTCCAACATCACGGGCGACATCGCCAAGGAGAAGTTCCTTGCCGGAGAATCTCCTTACTTCCTGACGGGCCCGTGGAACGTGCCGGATGTTCAGAAGAAGGGCATCAAGTTCGCAGTTGATGAGCTGCCCACGGCCGGTGGCGAGGCAGCGCAGCCATTTATCGGCGTCAACGGCTTCATCATCAGCGCCAAGAGTGCCAACGCCCTGGCCACCAATGAGTTCGTCACCAACTACCTCACCTCAGAGTCAGCCCAGGACTCCATGTACACGGCCGGCGGTCGCCCGCCGGCGCTCAGGGCATCCTTTGAGAAGGCAGCCAGCGATCCCGTAGTGGAGGCCTTCGGCAAGATCGGCGCCACCGGCGTACCCATGCCGGCCATCCCCGAAATGAGCGCCGTCTGGGCTGACTGGGGCGCCACGGAACTGGCCATCATCAAGGGCCAGGGCGATCCCGCTGAAGCGTGGACCAAGATGGCCGCGAGCATCAAGTCCAAGATCGGCGGCTGACGCCGCAACCGGTGATTCCACCGGTCTGCCCGGGGCCGGACGGTGCCCGCCGTCCGACACCGGGCCCACCGTCCGGCCCATGCCAGCCGCAAACTGCTTTACTCCAAGGATCAAAGATGCCAGAGCCAGATCTCCACGAACTGCCAGCCAGTCCAGCCAGTACGACGCCGGTGCAGCCGCCTCGCGGTGCTCCCCACCAGAAGGCTGCACACCAGAAGGCTGCCCGCCGGAACGCTGCACGCCGGAAAATAGGGAACGGCCTCCGGGGCCCCGACTCCATCAAGGGCACCATCCTAAAGATCGTCCTGTTGGGCGTGGTGGATGCCTTTGCCGTGTACGTGCTGATGATGCTGTTCCTGAGCCAATCATGGGCCGCGCTCGCTGTCTCCTCGCTGGTGGTCCTGGCGATTAACTGGATCTATTTGCGCAGGGGCGGGCTTCCGGCGAAGTATCTGGCTCCGGGTGTGCTGTTCCTGCTGGTGTTCCAGGTCCTGGTGGTGTTCTTCAGCGGCTATATCGCCTTCACCAACTATGGCGACGGGCATAACAGCACCAAGGAAGACGCCATCGCGGCCATCCAGCTGACCGCCCAGAAGCGCGTCCCGGATTCGCCCGCATACAAGGCTGCCGTGCTGACCAAGGGCGATACGTTCTACCTCTTGTTTACGGACCCCTCCGGCAAAGCCCAGATAGGCAGCACCGAGGCGCCGCTCACTGACGTCTCCGGGGCGGGAAAGGATGCCACCGGCAAGGCCAACTCCCTTCCCGGTTACGAAACACTGAAGTTCCAGGAGATCGTGGCCAACCAGCAGGAAATCCTGAAGATTACCGTTCCCGTCTCGGAGGACCCCGCTGATGGAACCCTGCGCACCGCCGATGGCAGCACCGCCTACCAGTTCAAGCCGGCGCTGAGCTACGACGCCGCCACCGATACCTTCACTGACAGCGAGACCGGTACGGCCTACCGCGACAACGGCAAGGGCGCCTTCGCGGACGCTGATGGAGAGACGTTGGCCACCGGCTGGAAGATCGACGTAGGCATGGAGAACTTCGCCCGCGCCTTCACCGATCCGAGCCTCCGCGGTCCACTCCTGGGCGTCATTCTTTGGACTTTCACCTTCTCCGTAGCCTCCGTTGCCTTGACGTTCGCCATGGGGCTGTTCCTGGCCATCACCTTCAACCGTGAGGATCTGCGCGGCAAGAAGATTTACCGGATCCTGATGATTTTGCCCTACGCATTCCCGGCATTCCTGTCTGGATTGGTGTGGTCGGGCATCCTCAACCCCGAGTTCGGGTGGCTCAACCAGACACTGCTGGGCGGGGCGAACATTGGCTGGCTCACGGACCCTGTCCTGGCAAAGATCAGCGTGCTGGTGGTCAATGTGTGGCTCGGATTCCCGTACATGTTCCTGGTATGCACCGGGGCACTCCAATCCTTGCCAACAGAAATTGACGAGGCTGCCCGCATGGATGGAGCATCCCCATGGCGAGTGTTCCGCTCCATCAAGCTGCCGCTGCTGCTGGTCTCGGTGGCACCGCTGCTGATCTCCTCCTTTGCGTTCAACTTCAACAACTTCAATGTCATTTACATGTTGACCGGTGGCGGCCCGCGCTTTGCTGACACCGATCGCGATATCGGAGCCACGGACATCCTGATCACGCTGGTTTACAAGGTGGCGTTCGGCCAAGGCACAGGGCGCGACTACGGACTGGCAAGCGCGCTCGCCATCATCATCTTCATCATCGTGGCCACGATTTCGGCCATTAGCTTCAAGCAGACCAAAGCACTCGAGGACGTGAACTAATGAGCGAGGCACAGGTACGCACCCTCCGCACCATGGAACAGGCGCACGACGGCGGTCCCGCATCGCTGGTGCCAAAGCGGCGTCCCTTTGGGGTTTGGTTCAAAGACAAGGGCTGGCGGCACGCTGTCGGTATCGTCACCACCATCTTCGCCGTGTTCCCGCTGCTCTATGTTTTGTCGGCGGCACTGGACTCCAACGGCACCTTGGTAGGCTCCAACGGTCTGTTCTCCAGATTCGATACCGGCAACTTCACTGCGCTCTTCAGCGATCCAAGCCGTCCCTTCGGCCGCTGGTTCCTCAATACCCTGCTGGTGGGCCTGGTTACTTCCGCCGCCACGGTCTTCCTGGGGGCGATGGCCGCGTACGCGTTCTCCCGTATGCGCTTCAAAGGCCGACGTGTGGGACTGTTGACCCTGCTCCTGCTGCAGATGTTCCCGCAACTGCTGGCCGTCGTCGCGATCTTCCTCCTCCTCAGCGGCATCTCGCAGGTGATCCCCGCCCTGGGCCTTGGCAGCCAACTGGGGCTCATTATGGTGTACCTCGGTGGCGCGCTGGGCGTGAACACGTACCTCATGTACGGCTTTTTCAACACGGTCCCGCAGTCCCTGGACGAAGCTGCCAAGATCGATGGCGCCAGCCATGTCCAGATCTTCTTCGGCATCATCCTGCGCCTGGTCACTCCCATCCTGGCGGTTGTTGGACTCCTGGCATTCATCGGTATCTCAAGTGAATTCGTGATCGCCAGCGTTGTCCTGACCGATCCTGATAGCCAGACACTCGCCGTCGGGCTCTATTCCTACGTCGCACAGCAGCGTTCGGAGAATTGGGGCGTCTTCGCCGCTGGCGCCGTCATCGCGGCTATCCCGGTCATGGCGCTGTTCCTCTTCCTGCAGAAGTACATCGTCAGCGGCCTTACCGCTGGCTCAGTAAAAGGATGACCATGTCGCTTGCCGTTCCACATCACGACGGATCCGCTCTTTATGTTTCGAGTCATGCTCCCGGTCGGATTTCCTTGGGCGAGGTTGTTCGGCTTCGCCTGCGGGTTCCGCAGGAGTGGGGTTCCGCGTCCCGCGTTTGGGTCCGTTCCGTGCAGGACGGCGAGCCGCGCTACGACGCCGCGATCCGGCTCGGCAGCATCGATGGCTGGGTCTGGTGGGAAATGGCGATGCTGGTGGCCAATCCTGTGGCGAAATACCGGTTCCTGCTGGAAATCGAGATCAGCAGCGCGAGTGGGCGGAACTACTGGAACCTCAACGCCCAAGGGCTTTTCAAGAGAGACGTTGCTGATTCAGCGGACTTCCGCCTCACCACATTTGCCCCGGCACCGCAGTGGCTGCATCAGTCCACCATGTACCAGGTGTTTCCGGACCGCTTCTCCCGCTCTGCCCAAGCCGATGCTCACCCCCTCCCGGACTGGGCTGTGGGCAGCTCGTGGGACGAAGCAGTAGTGGCTACCGGGCGGGAAACGCCCATTCAGTTCTATGGCGGTGACCTGCCCGGAATCACGGGGAAACTGGACCATCTCCAGGAACTGGGCATCGACGTTCTCTACCTGACGCCCTTCTTCCCGGGCCCGTTCCAACCACCGCTACGACGCCTCCACCTTCAACTCCGTGGACCCGCTCCTTGGCGGGAACCAAGCGCTGGTGGAGTTGGTGGAGGCGGCGCATTCGCGGGGCATTCGTGTGATGGGTGACCTTACCGCCAATCACACGGGCGATGCACACGACTGGTTCGTGAAGGCTCTCGCCGATCCCGGCTCGGAGGAAGCGGGTTACTACTACTTCAGCGAGGACCATTCGACGTACGAGTCGTGGTGGGGTGTGCCGTCGCTGCCGAAACTTAACTGGTCTTCGGACGCCCTCCGGCGGCGTTTCGTGACGGACGAGGATTCGGTGGTTGCCCGGTGGCTCAAGCCGCCCTTCAACCTGGACGGCTGGAGGATAGACGTCGGCAATATGACCGGACGCCTTGGCTCCGTGGATCTGAATCACGAGGTTGCCCGGCTCATCGCCGAGCGGGTCCGTGAGATCAACCCGGATGCAGCTTTGTTGGCCGAGTCCACATCCGATGCCGCGCCGGACTTCACGGGTGAGCACTGGCACGGTGCCATGACCTACTCCAACCTCACCCGGCCACTGTGGTCCTGGCTTGCGGGGGATGCACCGCACGTAAACTTCTTCGGGTCGCCCCAGGCAGGACCCAACAAGATCGAGGCCGAAGCCTTCCTGGCCACCCATCTGGACCTCACTGCGGGATTTAGCTGGGGTGTGCGAAATAACACGATGAATGCGCTCAACACACATGACACCGCACGCGCAGCGACAGTAATGCTCGACGGCGGCCAGGAAGTTGGCGCGCTGCTCACCTTCACCCTGCCGGGCGTTCCTGTCCTGTTCGCGGGAGACGAGTTTGGCCTTGAAGGCTTCAACGGCGAGGACTCCAGGACGCCCATGCCGTGGGGCTGGCAGGAAGGAAAATCCGGCCGCCACCGCGTCAAGGATCTGCGTTCCTTCTACTCGGCCCTGGGGCGGCTGAGGAGTGGGCTGCCCGCACTCACCGAAGGCGGGCTGCGCTGGATTCACGCGGAGGGAGACGCCGTGGTATTCGTGCGTGAGACCACTGATTCTGCAGTCCTGGTCATGGCCGTCCGCGACTCCGCCCGGGTCTGCCTGGATAAGGCCGTCCTTTCCAAGCTGCAACTCGAATCGCTGTCCGACGCACCCCTGCACAGCTTTGGGAACATCACGACGAGCCGGGGGAGTGAGGGCGACGTACTGCTATGCGCGGACGGCATTTCTGCTGGTATCTGGTCCCTGCCCGGAACCTGCCTTCCTACGGTGGTGGGTGGCGCTGATTAGACTGGGAGCACTGAAAACTCTGCGAAGACTGCCGATTTGGCGTGTCCGCGGAGCTCATGTGTGAAGGGACCACCTTGTCGGACGAAACGGCTATGGCCGGAACAACAGAGGAAAGCATCAAAGGCCGCACTGTCGGCCGCCCGGAAGCCGCGCAAACGGACGTCGGCCACAGTGCCAGGCAGCGCGCGTTCTTGGAGAGCCTTGCCGGCGGACTCCGGGCCGGCCAGATCGCCGGAGATGAAGCCACCCGCACGGTCTATTCCGTAGATCAAGGGCCATTGCTGGAGCGACATTTGCCGCTCGCCGTCGTCTGGGCCGAATCCGTGGAAGACGTCCAAAACATCGTCCGCAGTTGCGCAGCCTACCAGGTGCCAATCGTCGCGCGTGGTGCCGGAACGGGTGTCTCGGGAGGCGCACACGCCACCCAAGGCTGCATTGTGCTCAGCCTGGAACGAATGAACCGCATCCTGGACCTCAACCCCGATGACGAGACCGCCGTCGTCGAACCTGGCGTCATCAACGCCGAACTCAATGCCGCAGCCGCCGAACACGGGCTCATGTATGCACCGGATCCGGCCAGCTACAAGATGTCCACCATCGGCGGCAACGTAGCCACCAACGCAGGTGGACTGCGCTGCGCAAAATACGGGGTGACACGGGATTCTGTACTGGCCTTGGACGTTGTCCTGGCCGACGGTTCACTGCTCCACACCGGGCACCAAACGTTCAAGGGCGTTGCCGGATACGACCTCACGGCACTCCTGGTGGGCTCCGAAGGGACACTCGGAATCGTCGTGGGCGTGACGGTCCGCCTGAAGTACCTGCCACGCGAAGTCCACACCATCGCCGCGTTCTACCAGGACTTCCGCAGCGCCGCCGCAGGCGTCCTGGCAGTAGGCAAAGCCCGGGTCCAGCCAGCCATCATGGAGCTCCTGGACAACGGAACACTCATCCAGCTCGACGAGATGAACGGCTCAGACCTGCAAACCCGCGGAAAATCCCTGCTGCTGATCCAAACAGACGGTTTTGGAGCAGCCGCGGAAGCCGACGTCGTCCGGCAAGTACTCGTCGAAGGCGGAGCCAAAGTCACCACCGAAGCCAGCGAAGAAGCCGAAATGCTCGTCGAACTACGCCGCAACAGCCGCGGCGTGGAAATGGACGACGAATTCAGGGTCGGCGAGGACATCGCTGTTCCACGCTCCAGGCTGGTGGACTTCGTAGCTGAACTCGAAGCCATGGCCGACCGCTTCCAGGTCCGCCTCAAAGTGGTGGCCCATGCTGGAGACGGAAACCTCCACCCCACGTTCTGGATGGACCGGGTAGACCCCGCCACAGACGCCGACGCCCTGGTACGCCTCAACGCTGCCCTTGATGAATCGATCCGGATCGGCCTCGAAATGGGTGGCACGATTACTGGTGAGCACGGCGTGGGGCAGTACAAGCTCCGATGGCTGGGACTGGAACAACCTGAGCCGGTGCGGGAACTGCAGCGGCGGATCAAGGAGTTGTTCGATCCTGCGGGGATTCTTAATCCGGGGAAGGCTATTTAGGGGTTTGCCTGCGGGGCGGGGCGTGTGGCGGGCCCGGGTGGAGGGCCGCAGGGCCGAAACGCTCTGCGCGCTCGGTCGTTCCTCCCTTAGACGCGCGCTGCCGCGTTCCGGCCCTGCGGCCCTTTCGTTCGGCTCGCCGCGCGCGCTGCCGCGTTCCGGCCCTGCGGCCCTTTCGTTCGGCTCGCCACGCGCGCTGCCGCGTTTCGGCCTTGCTCCCCGCTCCATCCGAGATGGTATTCCAAACAGTTGCCCGCTGTTCTCAGTTCGCATTAGTAGCAGCATGTTTGGTGGGTTTACTTTGAGTCGCGCTCCTCGTAGTCTTGTTTGGTATACCAAAATTGCCATGAGGAGAATTGCGTGCGCGAGAAGCGTTTGGGGCTGGGTGGGCGGCGTTCGCGGGTGTCCCGTGTCCTGGTGTTGTTGGCTTTGGTGCTGGTCTCCGTCAATCTCCGGCCTGCCATCACCACCATTGCCGGTGTGATGAACCAGGTCCCGGGGGCGTTTCACTTGGATCCGGCTATGCTCCCAGTTTTGGGTACGTTGCCGGTCCTGGCCTTCGGTGTTTCCGGGCCGATTGGGCCGTGGCTTGCCCGGCGGCTTGGAACCGGGCCTGCTGTGGCGCTTGCACTGTTGTTTCTCGCTGCCGCGTTGATCGTCAGGGTCCTTGTACCCCCGCTCCTCCTGCCCGGCACGTTCCTTGCAGGCATGGCAATCATGACGGCCAGTGTGCTGGTTCCGCAGATCGTCAAGGCGAACCACGGCTCCGGCTGGTGGACGGGACTTTGCACCATGGGCTTTGGGCTTGGAGCAGCGCTCGGCGCAGGTTTGGTCCAGCCCCTTGCCCAGACTTTGGGCGGGAGCCTCGCCTGGGCGCTGGCGGTGTGGGCCGTCCCGGCACTGTTGGGAGCATGCCTCATCCAACGCTCCGGAAGACGGTCGACGCCGGCGGGCACCTCCACTCGCAAAGCCGGGTCAGCGGCAGGCGCCGTTTCGCCGCTGACGCAGGGCGCGCCGTCGTTCTCTGTATTCCCGGCGCCTGTCATCCCGGCGCCAGTCAGCCCGTCGGAAGTCACGCCGCTGCAAGTCACACCGCTGCGTAAGCAGCGCACAGCCTGGGCTGTCACGGCCTTCTTTGGACTTCAGGCCATGCTCTACTTCGCGATCACGTCATGGCTGGCGGTTTATCTCGTCTCCAAGGGGCTGTCATCGGCGGACGCTGCTGGGTTGCTGGCATGGTTCAGCCTTGCGGGGCTCCCCGCGAGCCTGCTGGCTCCTGTGCTGGCCGGTCGTCCTGCCATCCTGCGGATAATGGCACCCGGCCTGGGACTGGCGGTTGCCCTGGCACTTTTGGGAGTCCTCGCGGCGCCGTCCGCCCTGCAGTTCTTGATGGTGGGGATTCTGGGAATCGTCCAGAGCGCCGGGTTCGGCCTGGCGATGGCTTTGGTAGTGATCCGCTCCTCAGGTCCGCAGACAGCGGGAAAGCTCTCGGCCATGAGCCAAGGGCTGGGGTTCGCCCTTGCCTCGCTCGGTCCACTCGTCGCCGGGCTGCTCCATGCGTGGACCGGAGGCTGGGAAGTCACGTTCTGGGCACTCGCGGCCCAAGCGGTGGTTCTGGCCGCTGCAGGCTTCCTGGCCATACGTGGGCCCGTAGTGAATGTTGAGCCGGTAAGCAGTAATGCATCCCCCAACGGACTATTCACCCTCGCGCGCGGGGGTGAATAGTCCATCAGGCGGGGTTCGACCACTGTCGGCCGGCTATGCTCCGGCGTATCCTCTGCGATATGACCAACTCAACGTCTGGCGACAACACCCCCAACACTCCCGCCACTGAAGTCCTGGACACCAACGAATGCTGGGAACTCCTCCGTGGAGTTTCAGTGGGCCGGCTTGCCGTGTGGGTGGACAACCACCCGGACATCTTTCCGGTGAATTACAAAGTGGACCACGGGACCATGGTCTTCCGCACGGGGGAGGGCACCAAGCTTCATGCAGCCCTTGGTGATGCTCCTGTTGCGATCGAGGCTGACGGTGTCGATGCGCAAACCGGAGTGGCCTGGAGCGTGGTGATCAAGGGGCAGGCTTCCGCCGTGAAGCTGACGCAGGACGTGCTGGATACCATCGGCCTGCTGCTGTTTCCCTGGGAAGCGGGGCAAAAGGACCAGTTCATCCGCATTGTTCCATCGGACGTGTCCGGGCGTCGTTTCAAGGTGACGCCTCCTGCAACCTGGTGGACGCCACTGGATGACGCGCCCACAGCCAGGAGCGAGTAGCGCTTAACGCCGAAACCCGCTCTGTCCGCGCTCAGACCGTTGTACGGTCGGGAGCTCGGACACGAGCGGGTTTCGTAGCAGTTAGAGCAGTTCCAGTTGGTCGGCCACCACCTTGCCGGCGTGGATCACCGTGCGGTCCTTTCCACGGTCCATGACTGTGGAAGCTACAGTCTCGCCGTCCACCAGAAGCAGCTCGGCCGGATCTCCGACGTCGACGCCGGGACGGTGGGCAGTGTCCTTCAGCCTGGTAGCGCCGGGGTCAAGTATGCTCGCCCCACCGATGGTGGCGATCGCCAGGCAATGCTCGATTAACTCGTCCTTGCGGAAGCCATGGGTGAATGCGAGCTGCCAGGTGCGGTCCAGCATGTCCGTGTTGCCATAGGGGGACCAGTAGTCGCGCTGGCCGTCCTCGCCCAATCCATAACGCACCCCGGCCTCTGTCAGGAGCGGGATGGGCAGTTCGCCTGCGGCAGCCGGGGCAACCGAAGCCATGGATACGTCAAGTTCCGCGAAGGCATCAATGAGCCTGCGCGTTGTGGCCTCGTTGACGCTGCCCAGTTGGTAGGCGTGGGACATGGTGACCTTGCCCTGCATACCCAACGCCCGGGTGCGTTCCAGCACGAGGTCGGTGCTGAAGACGCCCAGCTCGCCGGGCTCATGGAGGTGGATGTCGATTGGCACCTGGTACTTCTCAGCCAGGCCGAACACGATGTCCAGGTGTTTCGCCGGATCCCGGTCCAAGGTGCACGGATCAATCCCGCCCATGACGTTGGCACCCGCCTTCAGCGCCTCCTCCATGAGCTCCACCGTCCCCTCTTCAAGCAACAATCCAGCCTGCGGGAACGCGATGATATCCACGGAAGCCTGACCGGCGAACTTCTCCTTGGCAGCAGCAACGGCGTCGAAACGCTCCAGCCGGCAGTCCACATCCACCTGCGCATAAGAACGAACACGCGTCGTGCCACGGGCGATCATCCGGCCCAGGGTGTCATTGACGCGGTCCTGCAGGGGGACTTCGGCGTTGCGCCAGTTGAGGCGGTCGTTCATCATCATGGTCCACACACCCGGACCGCCGGTGTGCTCGCGGAACGGCAGGCCGATCCGGGTGGAATCCAGGTGCACGTGGACATCGGAGAAGGCCGGCAGCAGGAGGCGTCCACGGCCTTCCACAACGGTCACGCCATCTGGAACGACGCGCTCAGGGTCATGAGGCTCGACGGCGGTGATCTTGCCGCCTGCTTCGCCCGCCGCAAGGGTGACGTCGCTGAGCGCGTTCCCCCAAGGACGGACGGCGCGGATCAGGGTATTCAATGGATGCTCCTTTACTCGTGAATCTGTTGCCTGCATCTATTGCACGCCGGCCAGGACCGTTGCTGCCATACCTGTGTGGTGGCAGGCGGGCGCAGCCGGCTGGGCAGGCGTGGGAATCTGGTTGATGCAGCGTTGGCGCTGTTCCTCGGGAAGAGAGCTGATCAGCGGACAGCGGGTCCGGAAGACGCAACCGCTGGGCGGATTGGCCGGTGATGGGAGGTCTCCCCGGAACCGGATCTTCACTTGCTCGCGTGATGCGCGGGGATCCGGCAGGGGAACTGCAGAGAGCAAGGCCTTGGTGTAGGGGTGCAGCGGGTTCTGGAAGAGCTCATCCCGGGGCCCCTGTTCCACGATCTTGCCCAGGTACATCACGGCAACGTCATGGGAAATGTGCCGGACCACGGAGAGGTCGTGGGCAATGAAGATGTAGGAAACGCCGGTGTCGCGCTGGATTTGTTGCAGGAGGTTCACTACCTGCGCCTGCACGGAGACGTCCAGCGCGGAGACGGGCTCGTCGCAAACAATTACCGACGGGTTGAGGGAGATGGCCCGGGCAATTCCGACGCGTTGCCGCTGCCCACCGGAAAACTCGTGCGGGAACCGGTTGTAGTGCTCAGGTTTGAGCCCCACTTGGTCAAGGAGTTCCTTGACCCGGTTCTTCAGGCCGCCTTGCGGATTGATCTTCTGCGCAACCATGGGAGCTGCAATCGCTGTGCCCACTGTCTGCCTCGGGTTCAGGGAGGCGAAGGGGTCCTGGAAGATCATCTGGACCTTGCGCCGGAAGTTGTACAGGTCCTTGCGGCGCAGCTGGCTGATGTCGGTGCCATCCACCATGATCCGCCCGCCCGTCGGGTCCATAAGCCGTGCCACCATGCGTCCCGTGGTCGACTTCCCGCAACCGGACTCACCCACGAGTCCCAAAGTCTGGCCTCGAGCGAGACTGAAGGAGACGCCGTCGACCGCTTTGACCGATCGCTTGGGAGCCCCCGGCAGGAGGCCGCCCTTGAGCGGAAAGTGCTTCTGGAGGTTCTCCACCTGGAGAATTGGTTGATGTTCCATGGCGGGTCCTAACGCGAATTCCGGATGGTAATAATCTGCGGCCCGCTCAGGTGGCAGCGCTTGCCATGCCCGTCGTCCACCGTAAACTCAGGCCTCTGCTTGGCGCAGACGCCGTCGCCCACGAGTTCGGCGTACTGGCACCTGGCGCTGAAGATGCAGCCTTTGGGCAGGTCAAGGAGCGACGGCGGCTGGCCGGGTATGGGGTTCAGCTGGCTCGCGGAGCCGTTCAGGGTGGGCATCGAATTGAGCAGGCCCAAAGTGTAGGGGTGCCGGGTGTCGTAGAAGATCTCGTCCACGGGACCCGATTCGACACACTGGCCGCCATACATCACCAGGACGTCGTCGCAGATTTCGGCCACGACGCCGAGGTCGTGCGTGATGAGGATGAGCGCGGAATTGGTTTCCTCCTGCAGCTCTGACATGAGGTCCAGGATCTGGGCCTGGACTGTTACGTCCAACGCGGTGGTAGGTTCGTCAGCGATCAGCAGTTCCGGTTCACAGATCAGTGCCATGGCGATCATGGCCCTTTGGCGCATGCCGCCGGAGAAATGGTGCGGGTATTCATCGAAGCGCTGCTCGGGACTGGGGATACCCACCCTTCCCAGCATGTCGACGGCGGCTCTCCGGGCCTGCTTTTTGCTTGCCTTGTTATGGACGAGGTAGGCCTCGGCGATCTGGTGTCCCACGGTATAGAAGGGATGGAGCGCCGAAAGAGGATCCTGGAAGATCATGCCGATGTTGCGGCCACGGAGTTGGCGCATGGCGGATTCGGGCAGCGTGACAAGGTCCTTGCCCTGGAACATTGCCTGTCCGGTGACGTGGGCCGAGGTGCCCTTAAGGAGGCCCATGAGGGCTTGGCTGGTGACGGATTTTCCTGAGCCGGACTCGCCCACGATGCCAAGGGTCTTGCCGCGCTCCAGGGTGAAATCCATCCCGTTAACGGCGGAGACCAGACCGTCATCCGTGGGGAACTTCACGGAGAGGTTTCGGACGTCCAGGAAGGGGGCGGTGGCCGTGGCGCCCGCTGGGCGGCGGGCAGGGGATGACGTCAGTGGTGTGTGGGTCATTGGAGCCTCACTCGGGGATCGATGGCGGCGTAGGCAAGGTCCACCAGAACATTGGCGACGATGACGAAGAACGCGGCCAGCATGGTGATGGCCATGGTTACCGGCAGGTCACCCGAGATTGCGGCGTGCACGGCAGTGAATCCCAGGCCGGGGACAGAGAAAATCTGCTCGGTAAGGACGGCGCCTCCCAGGAGCAAGCCGATGTCCATGCCAAGCATGGTGACAACAGGTGTGATCCCGGCACGGACGCCGTGCTTGAACGTGACGGTCCGGGGGGCCAGGCCCTTGGCGCGGGCAGTGCGGATGAAGTCCTCGCCGAATGTCTCGATCATGTTGGTCCGGGTGACGCGGATGTAGGAGGCGCTGAACAGGACGGCCAACGCAATCCATGGCAGCAGGTAGTTCGCCACCCACGCGCCCGGCCCGTGTGGACCAAAGGGGCTATTGATCTCGTTGGTCGTGAACGGCAGAAGGTGCAGCTGGTTGACGAAGAGAAGCAGCAGGAAAAGGCCCGTCACCGGGATGGGCAGCGATACGCCCACCGAGGCCGCGCCGACGATGAACTTGTCCACGGGCGAGCCCTTGCGCAGCGCAGCGAGCAGGCCCAAGCCGACGCCGGTAATGGTCCACAGGATGAGGGCCCCAATGGCCATGGAGAACGTGTACGGGAGCGAGCGGGCGATGATGTCCGCAACGCTCTCATTGGTCTGGAAAGACTTGCCCAAGCATGGCCATTCACAGAGCGTCTGGGCTCCGGGCGCACCAATCATGCGCGGTGAGAAAAGGCCGCGCATGTAGTCGATGTACTGGATAAAGAAGGGCTGGTCCATGCCCAGGGCAACGCGGGCCTCGGCCACGCGTTCGGGGGTGCATTCCTGTCCGCAGGCGGCGGCCGCGGGGTCGGAGGGGCCAAGCTGGAAGAGCGTGAAAGTGATGAAACTGACTGCGGCGAGCAGCAGGACCAACGGTCCGGTCCTGCGAAGAATAAAAGTCATCATTGTGGTGGGTGCGGGGCCGCCTGCTGGAGCAGGCGGCCCCGCTTCTCCTTCTGGACTATGGCGATGTGTTGTCGAAGCCCGGTTAGTGCTCGACGCCGACGATCGAGAGGTCGATGCCGCCGAAGAAGTAGCCCACCTGGGCGTCACGGACGTTGGATCCCACCACGCTGTTGGTGTGGCTGCGGATGAGCGGGACGATCGGATACGTCTTCAGGGCCGTACCGAACGCCTCGGACCACTTCTTGCCCAGCTCTTCAGAAGTACCGTCCGTGTTGCGCAGATCGAACATCGTCTTGGAAACTACGGGATCGAAGTAGCGGGAGGTGTTGGAGAAGCCATAGCTGGTTCCTTCATTGTTCGGTCCCAGCAATGGGTCCGCTGACGTACGGACGGAGGCCGGATCGGCACCACCGCACCAACCCGAGCGGCCCATGTCAGGAAGCTGTTCGCTGGCCAGGACCGAGTAGTAGTTCGGCGCGGGGATGGCCACCAGCTCAACATCGATGCCCAGGGCCTTCAGGTTTTGCTGGACTACGGTGCCGGTGTTCTTGAAGGCATCGCGATTGTTGGCGTAGCCGTATGTGAGGGACTTGGGGTAGTCCTTGCCTTCAAGGAGCTTCTTGGCTTCCTCCAGCTTGGGCTTGCCGGCAGGATCCAGCTCCAGCTCAGTCTCGACGTAACCACGCATCTTGGAGTTCAGCGGGCTCTGGGTGATCTCGCCAAAGCGTCGTCCACCGTACTGCACCAGGATGGATTGGCGGTCCAAGGCCAGGGCGATTGCCTTGCGGACGTCCGGGTCCTTGATCTTTTCCGTGTTCAGGCTGAGGACATCGTTGCAGCCCAGAAGGCCGGATGCGACGCGATCCTTTACCTTGGCATCGGCCAGCTTGGCGGAATCCGAGGTCTGGAGAGCGCCGTTGGAATCGAGGGTGATGGCATTTGGATCCGAGTCAGCCAACAGCTGCTGGCTGATGGTGGCTTGCGAGGTAGAGAGGGAGAAGCTGAACGTGTCCGGAAGGGCAGTGCGGTTGGAGTCCGTAGCGGGATCCCAGTGCGGGTTGCGGACCAACTTCAATGACTTGCCACGGTTGTACGACTCCACCATGTACGGCCCCGAAGACACCGGGTGGTTGGTGTAGTCCAGCTTGGTGTCCTTGGCCTTCGGGACCGGGGCTGTATTGGAACGGGATGCCAGGGCCGGGAACTCCGCGAAAGGCTTCTTCAAGTGGAAGATGATGGTGCGGTCATCCGGCGTTTCCACCGCCTTGAGCACAGCGGAAGGATCCTTGTACGGCCCCTTGTACCCGCCGGCGTCGAGCGCTGAATTCAACTCCTGCGGCGCCTGGGTGAAGACATCCTGTGCGAAGGTGCGTTCCACGCCGTACTTGATATCGGCGGAGGTGATGGGTGTGCCGTCCTCAAACTTCACGCCTTCCTTGAGCGTGAACGTCCAGCTGAGGCCATCGTCGGAGACTTTGCCGGTGTCCGTCGCGAGGTCGGGGACCACTGTTGGTGGTTGGCCCGCGGTTTCCTTGGCCATGGTGAGGGTCCGGTAGTACAGCTGGCCCACATTGGCGGTCTGGACGTAGTTGCTGTTGCCGGGATCCAGGGTCTGGAAGTCCGAGGACATCAGGACGTTGAGGTTGCCGCCCTTGGTGTTGAAGCCGGACTTCACCACCACTGGTGCCAACTCCGTGACCGATTCTGCGGACTTGGTGTTGCCGGGCTGGTTCTGGCCAGCGGCGCAGCCTGTTGCGGCCATGGCAATCAGCACGGAAAGCGCCAGTGCTCTCGTGGGGGTTTTCATGATGCTCCTCTTGAAGGGGTTGGGTGGAGGGAGATGTTGGAAGTTAGTGGCGGGAAGCCTTGGGGTCCAGCGCGTCCCGGACGGCGTCGCCCAGGAGGTTGAACGCCAGGACGGTGACGATGAGCATGACGCCAGGCACGGCCAGGAACCATGGATCGCTGAGGTACCAGTTGCCGGATTGCGCGGCGTTCAGCATCTGGCCCCACGACGGTGTGGGGTCCTTGACGCCGACGCCCAGGAAGGAGAGGGCTGCTTCAGCAGAAATGTTGGTGGGGATCAACATGGTGGCGTACACCAGGACGACTCCCATGACGTTGGGGATGATCTGGCGGAACAAGACACTCAGGTGGGAAGCCCCGAAGGAACGGGCCGCTTCGACGAATTCGCGCTCGCGGAGGCTCAGCACCTGGCCTCGGACGATTCGGGCCAGATAAGCCCAGCCGAAGAATCCGAGGATGATCACCAGCGAGGCCATGGGCAGGAAGCTGCCTTCACCCAGCGGCGTGTCCCGGAGGCGCGACTGCAGGATGGGCGTCAGTGAGAGCACTAGTAGAAGGTGCGGAAAGGCAAGGAACAGATCCATGATGCGGCTGATGATGGCATCGGTCTTGCCACCGAAGTAGCCAGCGGCTGCACCGAGCACTGTTCCCAGAACTACGGAAACGGCAGTGGACAGCAGTGCGATTGTGAGGGAAACCTGGCCACCGTAGGCAAGCCGGGCGAACAGGTCGCGGCCCAGGCCGGGTTCGACGCCCAACCAGTGCTCGGCCGATGGATACATGTAGCCGGGGAGCGGCAGGCCAGGCGTCTGGAAGTCGTCCAATACTTCGGGGCTGGTGTTGGACGTGAAGGGGTCATTGCCGGACATCGCGCTGAGTACGGGGGCAAGGATGGCGAACAGCATGATGGCCACCACGACGCACAGGCTCAGGAGTGCGATCTTGCTCCGCCGGATCCTCATCCACGCCGTGGCGAGCAGCGAGCGCGCCTCGGCGGTGGCTGCTTTGCCCTCTGGCGAGGTTGCCGGAGTGGGCGGCGGACTGCCGGTATTCGGTTCGATGGACTGTAGCTGGGTCAACGGTTGTGCTCGTTTCATGATCCAGGGAGCTGACTCCGCGATTCTTGTATACCAAACTAGATTAGATCAGGATTGATGCGATGTAAATCACAAATAATGTACTGTTTGGAATACCAGATAGCTATTTTGTTCGAGCAAAGGAGTGCACGTGCCCATCAAGGCAACTGCCCGCTACGTCCTGGGGCACAACAACGGGCAACACGTGCTGCTCGAGGATGCCTGCGTCGTCTACAGCGGCGACACCATTGAATACGTCGGGCACAACTACACAGGTCCCGTAGACGAGGAACTCAACCTCGGTGACGCACTGCTGATGCCAGGCCTGATCGACCTCGATGCCCTGACCGACATCGACCACCTCATCCTCGACAGCTGGGCAGGGCCGGAGCAGGCAAAGGGACACCAATGGTCCGAGGACTACTTCCGCAACGCCCGGGCCGACGTCTTTACCGCCGAGGAACGCCAACAGATCCGTGAGTACGCCCTCATCCAACTGGTCCTGCACGGCATCACCACCTACATGCCCATTGCGTCGGAGGTCCATTCCGAGTGGGCGGAGTCTTTCGAGGAACTCGTGGGTATGGCGGAGAGCAGCCGACGGCTGGGCTTGCGTGGCTACCTTGGGCCCGCATACCGCTCGGGCGTGAATGTCGTGTTGGAGAACGGCCAACGCTCGGTCATGTTCGACGTCGACCGCGGCCGTGAGGGGCTCGCGGACGCCTTGCGCTTCATTGACCATGCGACGGAGCTGAACGACCCGCTAATCAGCGGCGTCCTGCTCCCGTGCCGCATCGAGACCCTGGACATCGAACTGCTCAAAGCCACGGCGGCCGCTTCGGAAGAGCGGGACGTCCTGGTTCGCCTGCACTCCCTCCAGGGACTCGTGGAAAGGAAGCTCATCCTGGACCGGCATGGAGTCACGCCCCTGGAGCTCCTGGACCAAGTGGGCATGCTCAACGAACGTTTGCTGATCCCGCATGCCACCTACACTGACCGCAACCCAGCCGTGTTCGGAGAGGACCGCGGCGACCTCGCCCGGCTGGCAGACAGCGGCGCCAGCATCATCCACTGCCCGCTGACATCCATGCGCTATGGCAGCACCTTGGATTCCTTCAACGCATACAAGGCAGCAGGTATCAATATCTCGTTGGGCACCGACTCCTTCCCGCCGGACCTGGTCCGGGGCATCGACGCAGGCGTGCAGCTGGGCAAGATCCTGGCAGGCAACAACGACGCCGGCGACCTCGCCGGATACTTCGACGCCGCCACCCTCGGAGGAGCCCGGGCACTGCGACGAACCGATCTGGGCCGGTTGGAGCCCGGGGCCCAGGCAGACATGGTGGCCTTCTCCCTGGGAGACATCCGGGACGGGGTTCACGAAGACCCGCTAAGGACACTCACGCTCAACGGAACAGCCCGCCAGGCAGTGCTTTCAGTGGTGGCCGGCCGGACCATCATGGCCGATGGTCTCATAGAGGGAGTGGACCTGGATTACTGGCGGGCGAAGGCCCAGGAACTCTTCACCAGGATGCGCAACGCCTACACACTCAGGGATGCCCTGAACCGCCCCTCCGACGAGCTGTTTCCACCCGTGTATGCTCGGTTGGAACGCTGACCGGCGCCGGCCGGCGAATGGAGCGGACGCTGGCATGAAGGGAAGTTTGACAGTGGCTGAGGCGATGCCGGAGACGGGAAATGGCCGCGATGACGAAGCCCGTGCGGAGCACGTCTACCAACTTGTGTTGGAGGGAATCGTCACGGGCACCTTCGCACAGGGTGGGCGCCTGCGTGAACGGGAACTCTCCGAGATGTACGGCGTCTCCCGGATCCCCGTCCGCGAAGCCATTCAACGCCTGGAGAAGGACGGCTTCGTGGCCACCTTCCCGCGCCGCGGCGCCGTGGTCCGGCAACTCACGCTCACCGACGTCAACGAGCTCTTCGACGTTCGCCTTTGCCTGGAAACGTTCGCCGCGAGGATGGCTGCCACCCGCGTTGCCGAAGGCCATTCAAGCGGCAGGCTCGAGGAACTGATGGAAGCCTCCAACGCCGCCATCGACGAGGATCGCGCAGACGACGTCGCGCTGATCAGTGCCGAGCTCCACGCCGAGATCGTCCGTCTGTCCGGCAACAGGCTGCTCATCGAGTCCGTGCAGCCGCTCTTTGGCCGCATGCGCTGGATCTTCGGACTGGCCCACAACCGCAGCAATGAGCTCCAACGGGACGAGCACAAAGAGCTCTGCAACGCCATCCTGAAAGGCCGGCCGGACCTGGCGTACTCGCTGGCGTACACGCACATCGAGCTCGGCCGGGAGCCGGTCCTGGCCGGTCTTGCCGAGACCCTGGAACCCTGAGTTAGTCGTCCGCGTCCGGGTACTCATCCACTTCGTCGTACCGGCCTGACTCCTCCACCTCAACCTCAAGAATCTTGAGCATCTCGGTGTCCGGGTTCAACATGATGGCGGCCTCATCCCTGCGGTGCTGCAGCACAGTGTCCAGGTAGGACTGCACAGTCTCAGCCAGCGGGATGTAGCGATCCTGCTTCTGGCTCATGTACCAGCGGTGCTCCAGGACCTCGTGCACTACTTCAGCCGGTTCCAGCTTGCCGGCAAGGTGCCTGGGGATGGACCGCACGATCGGCTCGAAGATCTGGCTGACCCATGCGTGGGCGCTGATTTCCTCATCCAGCTCAGGGTTGTTGTCTGCCCTGAACTGGTCCATATCGTTCAGCAGCCTCCGGGCCCTGGTTCTCCTGGGCATCCAACCCGGTAAGCCGCAGCAAGCGCCTTTGGTGATGGCCGGCGTCGACGACTTTTGGCTGCAGCTGGATGGTTGAACCATCCGCCGTGGTCTTGATGGCATATTCCTCGACGTCGAAGCCGAGCTCATTGAGCCGGCGGATGCGGGCGCCAACGCGCCAGCGCTCGCCGAGCTCGAAGGATTCCTTCTCCGTCAGCTCAGCCCATAGCCTGCGGTAACTGTCCATGATGAGTTCACTGGTAGCCACGGGATCGACCTTTTCCTCGATGAGCCCGCCATCCAGGAGGTCCATCAGTTCGCCGGCGATGTTGACGCGGGCAATCTCGAGATCGTACTCGCGCTGGCCCATGGACAGGTCCGGGTAAAGCTCGCCGGTTTCGGCATCCACAAGGTACGCAGCGAACGCGCCCGCGTCACGACGGAACAGCGTGTTGGAAAGCGAGACATCTCCCCAATAGAAGCCAATGAGGTGCAGGCGGACAAGCAGCAACGCCTGGGCGTCGATGAGACGCGTTAACGTGTCCTTCCGGAGCATCTGCGAGAAAAGCGCCCGGTACGGCATGGAGAACTTCAGATGCCGGGTGACCAGCACCGGGTTCAGCGGTTTGCCGTCCGCGGTGGTGCGGCCGGTGATGACAGCAACCGGCTCCACGCAGGGAACGTCCAGCCGGGCCAGCTTCCGCAGCATGTGGTATTCGTGGCGGGCGACGTGCTCCGAAGTTTCCTTGATGGCAATGACCGATCCACCCAAGTGCGCGAAACGCACGATGTGCCGGGAAATACCGCGGGGGAGGGCGGCGAGGTTCTCGGCCGGCCAGTCCTCAAGCGCAATGTGCCACGGCAGGTCCAACAACTCCGGATCCGCCGCGGCGGCAGTGATGTTAAGGGAACCGATAACGCTGGCCGGTGGTGCTGTGTCCTGCGCGCTGGCCGCCTCAGTCCGGGGGAGCTTGCCGATCTGCCCGTAGTCGGTCGGTTCGTCGTGCCACTGGGCTCCGTTTTGCTCGCTCATGCCTCAATTGTTCCGTACTCGCCGGTGTTGGCGTTCATTACTGGGGGAAAGGGAGATTCGGGCATCGCGGACCACTGGACGTCCGGTGCTGCCTGGAAGGTGACGCCCTGCCTTGTGAGGCGCTCACCCAAGGCGCCAAGCCGACGTCGGAAGTCACCAAGGTCCCGCGCGTCCTGGGCCGACCACGCCACTTCCGCCAGGGAAACTACCCTGGGGTATAGAAGCCAGTAGGCCTGCTGGTTGTTGCGGACCGTCTCCGTCCACAACGGGCCTTCGACGCCCAGGATCCTGTCATCTTGCAGGCCCCCTTGGGCGGGATTCCAGTCGTAGTACTCGGCCCACGTGAACGGCCCACCGTCCACCCACTCAAGGCCGACGGGACTCGTTGCTTCATACTTCTGGTCCAGGTACGTGTTTGCCGCAGGGGACATGATCATCAAGGACCCCGTGGACTCTGCCTTCTGAACCAAAGGGGGGAGGTCGCCAAACCAATACTGCACGACGTCGCCCTCACGGAGGTCCACGGCGGCGTACTCGTTCCAACCCACCACTTTCTTGCCGGTTTCATCGGCGATGCGGACGAACTCCTGCGTCATGCTGACGTAATGCTCGTGATCCGTTACCAACGCTTCGTCACCCCCGATGTGCAGGTAGGGGCCGATGGTCATGGCTGCCAATTGTTCAAGGACTTCCCTGACAAACTCATACGTCACAGGAAGGGCTGCAACCAGCGTCGACCAGCCCACTGCTGCCGAGGTACTCATGCTTGCCGCATGGCCGTCCGGGTTGAGCTGCGGTATGGCTGCAAGGGCCGCATTGACGTGGCCTGGCAGATCGATTTCGGGGACCACCAGCACGTTCCTGGCAGCGGCGTATTCCTGGATCTCCCTGAAGTTCTGCTGGGTATAGAACCCCTCCCGGCCGCGGACTGGTGCCGCAGTGGGGAACTCCACCGCGCCTGCTCCGCCGATTTCCGTGAGCTTGCCATAATCCAGGCCCGATGGATTTTCCTTGGGCGTTCGGATCTCGATACGCCAAGCTTGGTCATCCGTCAGGTGCAGATGCAGGGCATTGAGCTTGAACTGGGTCATGACATCTATCTGCTCCTTCACCTCTTCGACCGTGAAAAAGTTCCGGGCGACGTCGAGCATGAGTCCGCGATAGGTGAACCTGGGCGCGTCCTTAATCACGACGGCGGGAATCACCCAGGTGCCGCCGGTCCCGTTGTTTGAATCCGTGCTGTTCGAATCCGTGTTGTTCGTATCGTCTTCACCGGTGAGGGAGTGTTCAATGGCAGGCGGGAACAACTGGCGGAGCGTTTGGACTGCGTTGAAGAGGCCAGCGGGGGTTGTTGCCGCGAGGCGTGCACCGGCATCGGTGACAGTCAGCTGATAAGCCTCCGGACCGCCGTCGAGCGTTTCCACGAACTCCAGGGCGATGTCGCCGGCGTCGGCTGTCCCGACGACGGGAAGAGCGAAACCTGTGCCGCGGCGAAGCAGCACCGCCAGCTGCTCCGCGACCGGGACTGCTGCCTCGCTTGCCGCGATCCGGGCCGTAGGGGCAAGCGTGAAGGCCTGACCGTCCGATGGCGCGACGTGTACGGGTCGGGGGATCAGGTTGTCCGTGGTGTTCATGCCGTTCCTTCTGCGGAAAGGTTAACGCGAGAGCGGCCCGACCGGAAGGGGTCGGGCCGCTGTCACAGTGCGGATACTTCTGGTGGCTGGCCCCACGCCGGCAGGGTTCCCTGGCCGAAGCGGAGCGAGGTTAGGGTGCCGGTGGGGATTAGTCGCCCAGGCGCAGGCCGGTCTTGGTGTCGAACAGGTGCACGTGGCCGGACTGCGGACGAACGAAGATGGACTCGCCCTTCATCGGGGGGCGGCGGCCGTCAACGCGGGCAACGATGTCGTGGCTCTTGCCATCCAGGATGGTGTGGCCGTAGACGTAGGCATCGGCGCCGAGTTCTTCGACGACGTCAACCTCAACCTGAAGGCCTTCGCCGTTGCCGACCGTCTCGAGGTCTTCCGGGCGTGAACCAACAGTAACCGTCTGTCCGTGTGCTTCTTCGAGGACGTCGCGCTTGACCGGGTAAACCGTGCCACCGAACTGGACGCCGCCGTCGACGACCGGCAGTTCCAGCAGGTTCATGGCGGGGGAGCCGATGAAGCCTGCAACGAAGACGTTCTGCGGGCGGTCGTAAAGGTTGCGCGGGGTGTCAACCTGCTGGAGCAGGCCGTCCTTGAGGACTGCGACGCGGTCACCCATGGTCATTGCCTCAACTTGGTCGTGCGTCACGTAAACCGTGGTGACGCCGAGGCGGCGGGTCAGGGACGCGATCTGCGTACGGGTCTGGACACGGAGCTTGGCGTCAAGGTTGGAAAGGGGCTCGTCCATGAGGAAGACCTGGGGATTACGGACGATTGCACGGCCCATGGCAACACGCTGGCGCTGACCACCGGAGAGTGCCTTCGGCTTGCGGTCCAGGTACTGCTCGAGGTCAAGAAGCTTGGCGGCTTCGCGAACACGCTCGGCGCGCTCTTCCTTGGAGACGCCTGCAATCTTCAGCGCGAAGCCCATGTTGTCCGCAACAGTCATGTGCGGGTACAGAGCGTAGTTCTGGAAGACCATTGCGATGTCGCGGTCCTTCGGCGGAACATCCGTGACGTCGCGGTCACCGATCAGAATGCGGCCGGCGTTCACATCCTCAAGACCTGCGAGCATGCGCAGGGAGGTGGACTTACCGCAACCGGAGGGTCCAACGAGGACCAGGAATTCGCCATCGGCGATGTCGATGTTGAGTTTATCGACGGCGGGCTTATCTGTGCCCGGGTACAGACGCGTAGCGTTATCAAAAGTAACTGTAGCCACAGTTATCAATCCCTTCACCGGCAGGTACGTGCCGGACGATCCGTTGTGAATGGTTCATTTTCTTCAGTTGAACTCCCCGGCCATTGGCCGGGGAGGATCGTGTGACGTCGCACGGTACTGTGCGTCACATCACGTTCAAGAGTATGTCAGACTTTTGGATTTACTGCGCAAATGTTACGAACGTCACATGTGACGTTGGTCCCGCTAATGCTTCCGCGGTGACGGGATCATGCTTCCGCGGTGACGCGGCGGCGCTCCCGCAGGAGTGCTTCCAGCAGTTCCGCAACCTGCACCGGGGCTTCCACCCGGTACTCGGCCTGGGTGAAATCCAAGCCCACCTTGATGCCGACGTCGTCGCCCATCAGCCGGCCCAAGGCGTCCTCATCGGTCACGTCGTCGCCGGCGAACAGAATGGCCGTGGCGCCGGTCGCTTGACGGAGGAACTCCACTGCCTCGCCCTTGGACGCCTTGACAACGGACGTCTCCAGCACGCGTTTGCCGGTTTTTACGTACACGCCAGGATGTTCGCGCAGAACCCGCGTGGCGGCCTCGACTGCATCTTCCGCAACGTCGTCGTCGGCAAGCCGTGTGTGAAGGACGACTCCGGCGGGTTTGTCCTCGAGCAACGTCCCTGGCGCGATATCGACGATGCCGGCCAGGACGTCGCGTACTGAAGCGAGCCGTGCACGTTGTTCGTCATCCAACTCCAGGCCCACGGACCCTTCGCCCAGCCATACCTCCGCGCCGTGGCTGCCAATCAGCAACGTGTTCACAGGAGGCGAGGCGACCAGGCGCAAACTGTCCAGGGCGCGTCCCGAGATGAGTGCCGTCGTCGTGCGCGGCAGTTCAGCAAGGGCGTCCAAAGCCGCAGCGGATCGCGGAAGGGGCCGGGCGTCACCAGCATGGTCCACGATTGGGGAGAGGGTGCCGTCGAAGTCCAAGGCCACCAGGAGATGGTCCGTGCCAGCGATACGCCGGATGGCGTCCAACAGTTCCGGGGACAAAGACAGGGGCGTCTGCTCAGCTGTCATCGCGCACCACCTTCTCCTCGAGGGCGGCCAGGAACTCCGCCGACCAATGATCGACGTCGTGGTCCAGGATCTGCTTCCGCATCAGCTTCATGCGGCGGCGGGCTTCCTTGGGGGAGAGGTTAACGGCCCGGAGAATGGCCGACTTAAGGCCATCGATGTCATGCGGGTTGATCAGCAGCGCCTGCTTCAATTGGTCGGCAGCGCCGGCGAACTCACTCAGGACCAGCGCGCCGTCGTCCTCGGAACGGGCCGTCACGTATTCCTTGGCCACCAGGTTCATGCCGTCGCGCAGCGCCGTGACCAGCATGACGTCCGCGGCGAGGTACAGCGCCACCATTTCCTCAACGGGGTAGCTGTGGTGCAGGTAGCGGACTGCAGTGTTCTGGATGGTGTCGTAGGTGCCATTGATATGGCCGACGGTGCCCTCGATTTCTTCACGCAGAAGCCGGTACTGCTCCACGCGTTCCCGGCTGGGGCTCGCTACCTGGATCAGGGTGGCGTCCTCCACCTTGATGCTGCCCTCACGCAGGAGTTCCTCGAAGGCCTTCAGGCGGTGGCCGATGCCCTTGGTGTAGTCCAGGCGGTCCACGCCAAGAAGGATGGTCTTCGGGTTGCCCAGGTCCTTGCGGATCTGCTTGGCCCTCTCGATGATGTCCGGCCTTCCGGCCAGCTCCCGGATCTGGTCCACATCGATGGAAATAGGGAAGGCCTGCGCCCGGGCAATGTGGGTGACCTCGCCGTCCGGGCCCTTCACATGCACTTGCTGCTGCTTGACGCTGGCGCCCAGGAAGCGGCGGGCAGAGCGCATGAAGTTGCCGGCATCGCTGGGACGCTGGAAGCCCAGCAGGTCCGCACCCAGCAGGCCATCAATGATCTCGCGGCGCCACGGCAGCTGGGCGAAGATCTCCGGAGGCGGGAAGGGAATGTGGTTGAAGAAGCCGATCTTCAGGTCCGGCCGTGCCTCGCGGAGCATGCGGGGAACCAACTGGAGCTGGTAGTCCTGGACCCACACCGTCGCGCCGTCAGCGGCATGGCGGATGACGGCGTCGGCGAACTTCTTATTTACCTGGCGGTACGAATCCCACCACGTGCGGTGGAATTCCGGCGGGGCGATGACATCGTGATACAGCGGCCAGATGGTCGCATTGGAGAAGCCCTCGTAGTACAGCTCGACGTCGTGGCTGCTCAACTGGACCGGGACAAGATCCATCGCTTCGTGGCTGAAAGGGCGCACGGTTTCATCCGGGGCGCCATGCCAGCCCACCCACGCGCCGTCGGACTTTGTCATCATCGGTGCAAGCGCGGTAACCAGGCCGCCCGGTGAGCGTCGCCAGCCCCCGCCACCATCGCCGTCGCCATCGCTGCTGCAGCGATCGACGGGCAGGCGGTTGGACACCACCATGAAGTCGAACTTGCTCGCCGTTGGCTTCCTGGTGGGAGAGGCCCTAACGCCGTCTTCCGTCTTGAGTTTTTCGCTTGCCAAATCCTGCATTACTGCTCCCTGGGGTTGCTGTGACTCACCTCCCAGCCTACCGGCGGAATCATAGAGGGCGGTTGATCGTTCAACGACCGGGTCATTGCGTGCGCGCCGAATCTTCAAGTTTGCTCCCGTAAACTGACCCCGTTGCCCTAGCTATGCACTACCGACGTCGAGTAATCCGAGGAACTGATGAGCCCCGCAAACGAACCCCGCCTCTCCAAGGCTGAACGCACCGCCCAGGCACGGGAGAAAGCGCGCGAAATCCGCGAAGCGCAGCTGAAAAAGGAAAAGCGCAACAAACTCCTGATCGGTTGGGGCATTGTGGTGGCCGTTGTCGCGATCCTTGCCGTCATCGCGTTGGTAGTGACCACCAGCATCCAGCAAAGCGCGCCGATCGCCGATCAGGGTCCCACTCCCGCGAATGGCAACGTGCACGGCGGCGTAACATTGCTGGCCAACTCCGACGTCGTAAAGTCCGATGCTTCGTCCGTGAACGTGGCAGACGTCCCTTCGGCTCCGGCAACCAAGCCCGCCACGATCACTGTTCCCGGTGGTGAGCCCGAGGCCGGCAAGCCCGTCAAGGTGATCGCCTACATCGACTTCATCTGCCCGGTTTGCAAGCGGTTTGAGACAACCTACGGGGAGTCGCTCACCAAACTACGCAACGAAGGCAAGATTTCCGTCGAGTACCGTCCCCTTGGCTTCCTGGACCAGCAATCCACCACCAACTACTCCTCACGCGCCGCAAATGCCGCAGCGTGCGTGGTGAACTCTTCGCCTGAGAAGTACGCCGACTTCTTCAACCTTCTCTTCGAACGCCAGCCTGCCGAAGGCAGCGCCGGTATCTCGGACAACGACCTCAAGGCCATGGCCAAGGAGGTAGGTGCAGCGAACATCGACTCCTGCGTGGACAGCAAGCAGTACCGGCCCTACGTAAAGGTGGCTACGCAAGAAGCGGCGGCCATCGGCATCACGGGCACCCCAACCGTGTTCATCGACGGCAAGAAGTGGGATGGATCCACCGACCTGAACGCTGAAATCCAGACCGCGGTTGACGCCAAGGGCTAGGTTTCAGGAATTTACGACGGCGGCTGGTCGCCTCGGTTTGTGCCTTGCGCTCATCCTGGGGTGGCTGGCCGTCTTCGTGATTTCCGTGACGGGGAGGGTCTGGGCTAACCTTATCTAGCGTCGTTTTCGGCGCATGCCTCCTTAGCTCAGTTGGCCAGAGCACCGCTCTTGTAAAGCGGGGGTCGTCGGTTCGAATCCGACAGGGGGCTCCACAAAAATCCGCGGCGCTACCGGGACCAAGTCCGGTAGCGCCGCGGTTTTGCTTTCCCGGAGACTTCCGGACTCCTTCCGCCCCTGCCATGCGGGAGGGTTTTGTGCGCCGAGATTGTAGGCATTCTTCCGACACCTGCGGACAGGACCGATCGGGGCGGCTCATACACTCCCGACTATCTCAAGTCCAGCGGGCGGCCTGTCAGCACGCATAGACCTGGAATCCCTGCCATTCACGGGCTCGCCGTTGAACGGCTCGTTACGCGAGCTGCGGTTTCGACGCGCCGAACTGGCGAACTGAAGCGGTACTGGGCCCATCTACGGCACACTCATTCGTGCCTTGCACGGTCTAAGGGACTTCCTCCTGCGGCACCGGGATCCTGCGCTGACGTTCACGCTGACCCTGCCGAAGTGCCAGCAGCGGAAACAGGAGCACGGAGAGCATGCCGGCTCCAACCAGTGCCGATGAGATTCCGCTTGAAATGAAGCCCTGATCCCTGCCAATGGCTGTGACTGCAACGATGATCGGCAGGCCGGTTGCCCCGAAAAGCATGATGGCCCGTTTCTCGGCGAACGTGGACCTTGGCGGGGCAGCAAGCATCGACGGCAGGCCTCGGATGATCAGCAGGAGGAGCACGAACAGCGGGACCATTGCCAGGGCTGACGGGCTGGACGTGAGTGCGCCGAGATCGAAATCTATGCCGGTATCGATGAAGAAGATGGGCACCAGGAACCCGAAGGCAACGGCGTCGAGTTTGGTCTCGATCACCTTCCGGTCCCGTTCGGGTGCGCGCGCAATGGCCACTTTCCAGAGGACGCCTGCGGCGAATGCCCCCAGCAACATGTCCAGCCCCAGGACCATGCTCAGCACCACGAGCACGGTGAGGATGAACATGATGGAGCGGACAGCGAACTGGCCGCTGGTGTGGAGAGTCCGGGTGACCTGCGAGTGGAAGAGCGTGTGCCTCGCCTTGGAAGCCAGGAAAATCGCAATGCCGGCCAGGAGAACGAATCCGAGAAGCACCGCCGTAGCCGGTCCCAGCTGCCTGCCGCTGAAAAACAGCGAGATTGCAATCAGGGGACCAAACTCACCAGCTGCACCCAATGCCGTGACGGCGATACCCATCGGGGATCTTGATTCACCGGCATCACGAAGAATGGGCAGCAACGCCCCCAACGCCGTGGAGCACAGCGCCACCCCGATGATGACTGCGGCCCTCCGGCGTGGGGGCCAACAGAAAGCCCGCCCCAACGCCCGCGGCCAACGAGATCAGCCATCCGGCAGAGGCGCGGATGGCGGGACGGCCCCGGATATCGGAAAAATCGATCTCGTTGCCGGCCACGAAGAAGAGCATCGCCAGCCCGAAATCAGCCAGGGTATCTGTGAACTGCGTGGATTCGATCCATCCCAACACGCTGGGACCCAGCAGGATTCCCAGGACGATCTCGAACACCACGAGCGGCACTTTGACCACCCGGTCAAGCAAGCGGACCGCCAGGGGCGCCGCCACAGCCAAGAGTGCGATCAGAACCAAGGATGTAGACAAGCCCTGCATCAGCGGTACCTCCGGTACCTCGGCCGCTTCTACCCCGGCCGCTTCGACGGAAAAGTATTCCAAAGCTACCGCCACACCTTCGATGACGCCATGATGCCGGTGTCCCGGTAGGCGGCCAGAGTTATCCACAAGCAGGAAGAAGCGCACGACGCCGGGTCCCGGCCCGCGTTAGTCTGGTTACCTCGGCTGAAGCAAGCGGCCGCAACACCCACTGTGCGGAGCCGTTTTCCAATGTCCGATGATCCAGACCTGGGCGCCCTTGCGGCGTCTTCCTTTTCCCTCCCCAAGCTCCGCCCCGGCCAACTCGCCGCCATGATTGCGCTCGCCGGCGGCCGCGACGTCCTGGCCGTCATGCCCACTGGGTACGGCAAATCAGCCACCTACCAAGTGGCAGCCAGGTACCTTTTCAACCAAACCGGGCGCCCCGCCGTCGTGGTTTCTCCCTTGATTGCTTTGCAAGAGGACCAGCTGGACGGACTGAACGGGCAGCTGGGTGATGGCGTTGCCGTCGCCATCAACTCCTCCCGCAGCGACTCGGAAGTGGAAGACGCCTGGGAAGCGGCGGAGTCCGGCAAAGCCACTTTCGTGTTTCTGGCTCCCGAACAGTTGGCCAAACAGGAGACTGTGGACCGGATAGCCAAGCTGGACATCACCCTGTTCGTGGTGGACGAGGCCCACTGCGTCTCCTCTTGGGGCCATGACTTCCGCCCCGACTACCTCGATCTGGGAAATGTCCGCGAACGATTGGGAAACCCTCCAGTGGCGGCCCTTACCGCCACAGCCTCCCCGCCTGTGCGCGATGAAATTCTCGAACGGCTGGGCATGAAGGACCCGCTGGTCCTGGTCCGGGGCTTTGACCGGCCCAACATCAGCCTTGACGTGGTCCGGCATGAAGAAGACAAAGGCAAGCGAAAAGCAGTCCTGGAGCAGGTTGCCGTGCTAGCCAAAGGGGGAGAGCGGGGGCTGCTGTACGCCGCCACGCGCAAGGACACGGAAAAGTACGCCGCCAAACTGGCAAAGGAAGGACTCCGCGCGGAGGCCTACCACGCCGGTCGATCCGATACTGACCGGGATCGCATCCATGAGCAGTTCCTGGACGATCAATTGGACGTCGTGGTTGCCACGACGGCGTTCGGCATGGGTATCAACAAACCCAACGTGCGGTTCGTCGTGCATGCCGACATTCCGGAATCCCTGGACGCCTACTACCAGGAAATCGGCCGTTCCGGACGAGACGGTGAACCAGCCGCTGCCACACTGCATTACCGCGAAGAGGATCTTGGTCTGCGGAAATTCTTCGGCACGCATTCACCGGACCCGGATTCGCTCCTGGCAGTCCTGAAGATCCTGAAAGCCGCAGGCGCTCCTGCCCCCAAGAGCGCGCTCGCGGAGCTGACCGGATTCCCTGCGCGGCGCCTCACCGGGCTCGTCAACCAGTTGGAGGAAGCCGGCGCTGTCACCACAGGCAAGCGCGGCATTCGCCTGGCATCCAAAGCCAAACTCTCAGCCCTAGTGGCACGCGCCGTCGAACTGGCCGAGGCCCGGCAGCGCGTTGACCAGTCCCGGCTGACGATGATGCGCGCCTATGCGGAGACGGACAGCTGCCGCCGGCAGTTTCTGCTGGGCTATTTCGGTGAGGAACTTTCGGAGCCGTGCGGCAATTGTGATGTGTGCGCCGCTGCTTCCAGGGCTGTCGATGGCAACTCAAAGCGTGAAAACCCAAATGAACAGCGGGCTGGCGAAAGCGACCTATTCCCGCTGCAGTCCGCTGTGATTCACAAGGAATGGGGTCCGGGTCTGGTGATGAGGCATGAGGACGACGTCATCACCGTCTTGTTCGAGCAGGAAGGGTACAAGACTCTCTCCCGCAGGGCAGTCGTGGAGCACGAACTCCTGAAGCCTGCATAACGCTACGAGGCTCAGTGTTTCAGGTGTTCAGCTCCAGCATCAGGGCGGGCAACTCGTCGGCGAGCTCGCGCGCAAGGAACCCGAGCGGGCCCATTTTGCTGGCCAAGCGGTCGGCTGCGGCGGCGTGCAGGTGGGTTCCCCAACAGGCAGCCTGCGCGCTGGTGGTCCCACGCGCCCGGAGACCGGTGATGGCACCGGCCAGTACGTCTCCACTGCCTGAGGTACCCAAACCTCCGTATCCGGTGGTGATCTTCCACAGTTCAGGGTCCCCGGGGTCTTCTCCAGGTGGGCGTGCGATCACGCCCTGGCAGCTAACCACTGCGTCGTACTGTTCGGCGACGGCGGCAACGTCGGTTTCGAGGTGGTTTACGTCCCGTCCCAGCAGGACTCCAGCCTCAGTCGGGTTGGGAGTGAGGATCAACCGGCCCCGCCAAGGTTCCAACATCCCCTTTAGCTTCACCAGTCCGCCGAGGGCGAAGGCGTCGAGGACAAGAGCCGGCCCTTCGCCTTTGAGTTCCTCCCGCTCCAACAACCTGGCGAGCAATTCCCCTGCCAGGTCCGAATCATCCAGGCCGGGCCCGACCAACACTGCGTCTGCCCGTTCCAAGTACCTTGAGATGACGTCCAGCCCCTCACCGGTAACGGACCCATCGGCAGTTTCCGGCAAGCCCACCGCCCCGCACTCCGGGAACGCGACTCCCACCTGCACGGCCACCGATTCGGCCACAGCCAACGTAATCTTTCCGGCCCCCGCGCGGAGGGCGGCGATGCCGGCCAGGACGGTGGCGCCCGGAGTGGTTCGTGCGCCGCCGATGATCAGAACAGCGCCGCGTGAGTATTTATCTTCGCCCGGAGCGGGCAGCGGCCACTCACGCAGAAGCGATGGCGTCACTTGCGTGGGGCCGGGAGTGCCGTGGAAATCACTGTGGGTGGACACTGGCATCTCCGGCATGCTCGGTGACCGTGACGCCCTGTTCGGTGAGATGATCGGCCACGTTGAAGCTCTCGAGCATCCATGGTCCAGCGCCAGAGGGGCGCACGTACCGGGTAATTGATGCGTTCAGCACCGTTGTGCTGGCGGCGAGATCCAGGATCTCGCGCTCGGACATCCCTTCCAGGACGTACCGGACCAGCAGGATCACTGCATCATGGCAAACGAGCATTACACGGTGTCCTCTTCCCAGGTTGTTGAGCTCGTCCAGGACGGATCGCAGGCGAAGCGCGACGTCAGCCCAGGATTCACCTCCGGGTGGCCTGTAGAACAGCTTGCCCAGCCAGAGGCGCCGCTCGGCCTCATCGGGGTAACGCGTTTCCACGCCTAAGCGGGTGAGTCTGTCCAAAATGCCCAATTCCCGGTCGCGGAGGCGTTCATCCGTGTGGACTTTCAGGGGCCAGCCAGCTGTTTGAACAGCAATTTCCGCTGTCTGAAGGGCGCGTGCATAGGGGGAGGAGACCACCGTGTCCGGGCGGAACTCCTCCGCAATCCGGGACAGCGCAGTTCCCAATGCCTTGGCCTGATCCTGGCCGGTATCCGATAGGTTGACGTCCGGGTCCCTGGCGGGGACGTCAATGACCTCAGCCCGCGCCAGGCGGGCTTCCGTCGCGGCCACGTTGCCTTCACTTTCTCCATGCCGGACCAGCAGCAACTCAACAGCCCCGGCTTCCTGCACAGCCTCTGTCAGTTGCCTTGCCTTTGTCCGCTCGTCGTCGTTCAAAAAAACCAACTCCTTCGCGCGCGCTTGCCGAATGCAGAACACTACCCACTGCGTACCCACGGGACCAGAGAATAAACGCACGACGGCGAGCTACCGTCCCAGCGTTGGCCGTCCACCCGCCGTCGAGCCTGAAAAGACATCAGGGGACCCTCCGGTACTGTTGCCGGAACCCATGGTGAAGTAAGTTGCTCGCATGGAGGACTCATACCAAGTCATCGTGGTGGGTGCCGGATTTGCAGGCGTCGCGGCAGCCAAAAAACTCGGACGCAAGGGCGTACGCGTCCTGTTGATTGACTCGAACAATTACCACCAATTCCAGCCGCTCCTTTATCAACTGGCTACTTCCCAGATCGGGGTTTCAGCCATCACGCGGCCGCTGCGCTCCGTTTTCCGCCGCTATAAGACCGTCAAAATCCTGACGGCGGGTGTTGCCTCCATTGATGCCGCCCAACGGTCAGTCACTACTGCCGATGGCGTGACTTTGCGGGCGGACATCCTCGTCATTGCGGTAGGTGCCGTTCCCAACTTCTTCAACACACCAGGCGCCGGGGAACATGCTTTTCCGTTGTACTCCGTCACCGACGCCACCAGGCTGGGCACCGCCATTACGCGGCTGCTGGATCAGGGCCGACAGAAGCTCAGAAGGCATGGTAGACGTGGTGGTAGTGGGAGGAGGACCCACCGGCGTGGAGACCGCCGGGGCCATGGCAGAAAACGTGAAATACATGGTCCGCAAGTACTTCTCTCCCGAGCTCGCCGCCCGCTGCCGCGTGCACCTGGTGGACATGGTGCCCAGCGTGTTGAACATGTTCTCCACGAAGTCGCAGCGGTACGCCACCGAACGTCTTGGGAAGGTGGGCGTCCAGCTGCATATGGGAGTGGGCGTTACCGAAGTGCGAACAGATGGTGTGGCGCTGGCTGACGGGAGCTTCGTCCCCGCGCAGATCGTCGTTTGGGCAGGCGGTCTGAAAGCAGGAGACCTCATCAGCACTTCGGGACTGACACAGGGCAAAGGTGGGCGCGTCGATGTTCGTCCGGACCTGACCGCCCCGGATGTGGATGGTGTCTACGTCATCGGTGATGCAGCGAACATCACCGATTCCACTGGCGCAAAGTTGCCACAGCTTGGCTCGGTAGCCCAACAATCGGGAAAGTGGGCGGCAGCCAATATCCTTGCAGACCTGACTGGCGGAAGCCGTACTCCCTTCCGCTACGTTGATAAGGGTTATATGGCCATGGTGGGCCGCGGTGCCGCAGTAGCAGAACTGGGCCGCAAGCGAATCCAGTTGCAGGGCCTTTTCGCTTTCTTGTCCTGGCTTCTGGTCCACCTGGCCCTCTTGTCCGGGGTCCAGCAGAAAGTCCGTGCACTATTTTCCTGGCTCAATGGATACCTCCTGCACAGCCCCGCGCAGGTGGTGGTCAGTGGGCCAACCGAGAAGGAGCTCCCTATGCGGACACTTCCCGAAGTACGTCCGGCCCCATGGACCGATACGGGTCTGGAAAAGGAATAGGCTCACCCGGAGGTGGAACGCGCCCTCTGAACGAAATGTGCCACTAATCCCCACGCCATCAGAAGGAAGCCACAGTATCCCAACGGGGACGGGTTGATTGGTATGGCCAACAGCATCAGCAGCACTCCAAGGGCGACAGCAAGAACGTGGCGGGCCCGCGGTTCATAGGGGCGACGCGCCGGGATTCCTGTTTCCAGTTGACGGGCCAAGTCCGGATCCTGGATGAAAAGTTCCCGTTCGAGTTGCTGCAGCACCCTGCGCTCCCGTTCGTTTAGGTGCATGGTTGTCCCTCCCATGTAGAGCTAAGGCTCCTCGGTGCGATCGGTGAGCCAACCGGTTCCTTCAAGGAATTCCAGCGGCACAATAAGCTAAGCATGCTTACTAAATGCTCCGCAAGCAAAATTTTCCGGACCCTCATTCCGGTCCGCGTCCACTTGGGGGACTGGCTACGATGGCAAGTAGGCGACCGTCCTTGAAGTAAACCGCCTTAACCGGGTGCGGGTCGGCTGAAGGAAAATCAGACCCCTTAGACGCATACCAAGCCGCCCAATCAGTACTCGGCGGCCGCAGCAAAGCGATCCCCAAGGCCAAGGATGGTCCTGTTGAATGCCTGCGTGTCCTGCGGGGCCGGCCGCGCGTCAGCCGTAAAAGCCCGCACTGCAGCCATCAACCAGATCAAGAATCTTCTGGTCTCGGCACCGGACAAACTTCGGGCGAAATATCGGTCCCATGCGACGCCGGCGTTGTTACCAGCCCTCCAGCGCACACGACCTTCGGGCCACATGGCTGATCCTGAGCATGTGACCCTGCTGACGCTGAAGACCTTGGCGACCCGCTGTCAATCCTTATCAGCAGAAATCCAAACTGCAGACGCCACTCCGCGGGACATTGTCAACACCTAAGCTCCTATGCTTTGCCATCTGCCAGGCGTCGGGACAGAAGTCGCCAGCCAACTGCTGGTCACTGTCGGCGACAACCCGGATCGTCTGGCCACAGAGGCGCAATTTGCCTCCCTCGTCGGCGTCGCCCCTGTACCCGCGTCATCAGGCAAGACGACCCGCCACCGGCTCAGTAGAGGCGGTGATCGCGACGCCAACCATGCCCTTTATCAGGTCGTCGTGGTCCGAATGGCGTCGTGCCAGCGGACCTAGGACTATGTCGCCAAGCGCACTGCCGAAGGCAAGAGCAAAAGAGAGACCATGCGCTGCCTCAAACGGTACGCCGCCCGGGAAATCTACCGCCAAATCACCAATCCACAACCAGCGCCCGACAACTCAGATTTGCGGCAAATGCGCACCACACTAGGCTGCACCATAACAAGCGCGGCCCGGGAGCTTGGCCTATGGCCCTCAAAGATTTCCCTCCTGGAACGGGGCCGGTACGCGACGACTCCCTCGCCACTGTCTACCGCCGGTGGCTGACCGGGCAATCAGCCGAAAGCAGGCTCTTGGCGTAACCATCAGCAGGTTATCTACTTCCAGGGCTGTATCAGGTGGCAGCCCGTCCATTGGCCGCTTCCTACCTTTCGAGCTCGATTTCCTCGGGGTGCCGTGCCGCGAGACTTCCGAGCAGGCGGAGAGCGTGGTCAGTGGATGATCCCGGTTCGGCTGTAAAGCCAACGAGTTGGAGCCCCGGATCGGTCATGAGCTGCATGGCTTCGTAACTGAGATCGAGGTCGCCCACATCCGGGTGATGGAAAAGTTTCTTGCCGGCAAGGTGTATCCGTACGTCGTGGGCTTCCCAGAGGGCCGCGAATTCGCTGCTGCCGTTTGAGAGCTCATCGATGAGGCTGCGGAGGGCACGATCGGAGGGCACACGCCCTGATTCGGCGCGGAGCAGAGCGACAATTTGCTGCGCCGCGTCCTCCCATTCGCGGTAGGCAACCCTGGCGCGGGGATCGAGGAAGAGGAAGCGGGCGAAGTTCACAGGCCCATGCGGCTCCACAAACATCTCGGAGAAGAGGGCACGGCCGAGCGCGTTCGAGGCAATGACGTCCATCTTCCCGTTCTGCACGATCGCGGGAAACGTCATGGCGTCCAGGATCTGCTGCGTGCCGGGCCGGACCTGATGGGTGCGGGAGGCGGGCTTTCGTTGCGGTGTCCTGGCGCCCCGGTTCGCTGCCCGGACCAGGTCGTACAAGTGGGCGTGCTCGGCATCGTCGAGCTTGAGCGCGCGGCTGATGCCGTCGAGGATGGCGTCCGAGATCCCTGAGGCGTTGCCCCGTTCCAGGCGCACGTAGTACTCAACGCTCATTCCCGCGAGCAGGGCCACCTCTTCGCGGCGAAGCCCCGGCACACGGCGGCGGCCCCCGAAGTCGGGCAGTCCGGCCTCTGCAGGGGTCAGCCGCGATCTGCGCGTAATGAGGAACTCGCGGATGTTGGCGGCGGTGGTCATGCTCTAAATCTACGTCAGGCACCAACCCTGAGGGGGTCCCGCTTATTAACCCTACAGAGCGGGTCTGCCTCCGGCCTGTGGGCTCTCCTTTACTGGATCTATCACGTCATCGGATGGGCAACGGGCCGGATCCGCGGAGCAGAAGGACATGCAGTCATGGCAGAAAAGAACGTTTGGTTCATCACGGGAGCAAGCCGCGGGATGGGCATCGACATCGCCCAGTCCGCTCTCGCCGCAGGCCATTCGGTCGTCGCCACCGGCCGAGACGCGGCCCGGGCCGCGGCAGCAGTTGGAGCTCATGAGGACCTGCTCCCTCTCGCGCTGGACGTCACCGATCCAGCCGCGGCAGAAGCCGCCGTCAAGGCTGCCGTGGACCGCTTCGGTCGCATCGACGTGCTGGTCAACAACGCCGGGAACTTCTACGCCGGCTTCTTTGAGACCCTCAGCCCCGAGCAGATCCGGGCGCAGATGGAGACGAACTTCTTCGGTCCCCTGAACGTCGCCCGCGCCGTCCTGCCAGTTCTGCGTCGTCAACGCTCAGGCCAGATCATCACGGTGACTTCGACTGCCGGGTTTGTCGGCGGTTCGTTCACCTCAGCCTACGCAGCGTCGAAATTCGCCCTCGAAGGGTGGATGGAGTCCCTGAGCCTGGAGGTTGCACCGTTCGGCATTGAAACAATGGCCGTTCAGCCAGGATTCTTCCGCACCGAACTGCTCGTCGAAGGCTCATCAACGATCTGGCCCGAAGTGCACATCCAGGACTATGCCGTGGAAACAGCTTCCACCATCGCGGCTTGGAAGAGCATGAACGGCCAACAGGGCGGAGACCCGGCAAAACTGGCCGACGCGCTGGTCCTGCTCTCCGACCGAGGCACCCTGCCCGCACGCTTCATCGCAGGCGCCGACGCCATGGACGCCATCGAAAAGAAGCAAGCCGCCGTCCAGGAACAGATCGAAGCGAACCGACCGCTGTCCGCGGCACTGTCCTACGACTCCTAAGGAAATACCTATGCCAATCCTGACCGATCCACTGACACTCTCCACGGGCGCTGTGCTGCAGAACCGGTTCGCTCTCGCCCCACTGACAAACCAGCAGAGCCACGAAGACGGAACCGCTTCAGCGCATGACCTCCACTGGTTTGAGCAACTCGCCGCCGGCGGATACTCACTGCTCACCACCGCCGCCGCCAACGTGCAGCCAACCGGCAAGTCCTTCGCCGGCCAGCTTGGCATCTACGACGACCGACACATCCCCGGTCTCGCAGCCATGGCCGACATCGCGCACCGCCACGGAATCCTCACATCTGTCCAGTTGCACCACGGCGGCGCGTTCGCGCGTCAGGACCTGATCGGATCCGAGACGCTCGTTGGGCCCTCCGACGGTGAGAACGCCGGGGCCAGGGCGCTGACCCTTCTCGAAGCCGAACAGCTCCGCGATGACTTCATCGCAGCAGCCGGGCGCGCCCAACGGGCCGGCTTCGACGGCATCGAACTTCACGGTGCCTTCGGCTTCATCCTGTCCGCCTTCCTGTCGCCGGAGACTAACCGCCGCACCGATCACTACGGCGGAAACCCCGACGGACGCTCACGCCTGCTCCGGGAAATCATTCAGGGAATCAGGGCGGCCTGCGGCCCCGGCTTCCACATCGGACTGAGGCTCGCCCTCAGCGGCCAGGACCCCCACCTGCCCGAACTCCGCGACATGGTCGCCGACTTCCTCGAACGCGGCCAGGTCGACTACCTCGACCTGGTCATCCGGAGCCTCGGCACCCGGGTAGAGGTAGGCCCCCACACCGGTGAGCTGCTTGTCGAAATCTTCACAGATCTCCCCAGGGCATCAACCAAGGTGGGTGTTTCCGGGGACGTCATGAGCTCCGCAGGAGCCCAACGCGCCCTGGATCATGGCAGTGATTTCGTCTTCGTCGCCAGCGGCGCGGTCGTCCACCACGACTTCCCGCAGCGGGCCCTGGCGGACCACGCCTACGAAACCCCCCGCCCGCCGTTGCCGGCTTCATTCTTCCGGGACCAGGGACGAAGCCCGGCCTTCGTCGACTACCTCCAAGAATCTCTGGGCTTCGTTGAAGCCCACTGAACAAAACCCAGGACACCTTGTAGCCGCGAAAGGGAACACACCATGAAGATCGCACACCTTGGAGACCTGGAAGTCTCCGCCATTGGACTCGGAGCCATGACCATGGCCGGCACCTACACCAGCGAAGGAGCGCTGGATAACACCGAATCAATCCGCACCATCCACCGCGCCCTCGACCTGGGCGTCACACACATCGACACAGCCGAGATTTACGGGCCGTTCCTGAGCGAAGAGATCGTGGGCCAAGCCCTCAAAGGCCGCCGTGACCAGGTGAAAATCGCCACCAAGTTCGGCCTCGTCTCCCACTCCGGCGGCGGCCCCGGCGTAATCGACAGCAGTGCAGCGAACATCCGCACCGCCGTCGAGGGATCCTTAAAGCGTCTGGGCACCGACCACATCGACCTCTACTACCAGCACCGGGTCGACCAGAACGCACCCATTGAGGAAACCGCCGCAGCAGTCGCCGACCTAATCAGCGAAGGCAAGGTGCTGCACTTCGGCCTGTCCGAAGCCTCCCCGGAAACGATCCGCCGAGCACACGCCGTCCAGCCCCTCACAGCCCTGCAGACCGAGTACTCCCTGTGGACCCGCGAGGTCGAAGACGAGATCCTGCCCCTGCTGCGCGAACTCGGCATCGGCTTCGTCCCCTACTCACCGCTCGGCCACGGCCTGTTGACCGGTCAAATCCGGTCCGTGGATGACTTCGCCGATGATGACTGGCGCAAGACCAACCCCCGTTTCACCGGCGAGAACTTCCACCGGAACCTCGCGATCGTGGACGAGGTGAAGGCCATCGGCGCCGAGGTAGGAGCAACCCCCGCACAAACTGCCCTCGCCTGGCTGCTGACTCGAGGCAACGACATCGCCCCGATCCCGGGCACCCGCCGGGTCGCGCGTGTCGAGGAGAACACCGCAGCGGATTCCATCGAGCTCACGGCCGACCAGCTCGAACGCCTCAACTCACTCCGGCCCGCCGCCGGAGAACGCCACGACGAGACCAACATGGCCTCGATAGACCGCTGATCTGACGCGATAGGACACGACCCCAAACCCGAACTGGTCGTAATGAAACTCTAGAAGTCCGAATCCAAGTCCAGTTTGACGACTATAGGAGCATCGTCGTAGGCCACATGAAGGCGGGCAACAAGACAGCGCTCACCACCGTGCGGAATGTCCTGGGCGAGATCACCACCCGCGAGAAATCGGGCAAAACGCCCATCGAGTTGGACGATGCGCAGGTTACGTCACTGCTTCAAAAGGAAGCTGCCAAGCGCCGGGATACCGCACGCATCTACACCGAAGCCGGGGAAGCAGACAGGGCAGCCGCCGAAGTTGCGGAGGCTGAGATCATCGAGGCGTACCTCCCCAAGGCCCTCAGCCGGGAAGAAGTAGAGGGCATCGTCGACGAAACCATCGCAGCTTTGAAAGCCGACGGGCAGGAACTGTCAATGCGTTCCATAGGCGCCGTCATGAAGCCGGTTACGGCCAAGGTTGCAGGACGCTTCGACGGCAAGACCGTCAGTGAGATCGTGCGGGGCCGCCTGGGCTAGGGCTGCCTAGGACCGGCTGGCTGGCTCGCCCCCGGCGAGTCAGCCGTTCCCAAGCAGCCACCGCAAAGTATCGGCATTGCGCACGGCGTTGCCACCGCCGTCGTTGTTGAAGTAGGCGTACACGTCCTTGCCCGTGCTGTTCCACTCACGGATCCGATCCGCCCACCAGCGAAGGTCCTCCTCCGAATACGAGCCCCCGTACAGGTGATGGGGGTCCGGTCCGTGAAGCCGGACGTAAACGAAGGGTGCCGTGGCCCGGAGGATGCACGGCAGATTGGCCCCGCTCATGATGCAGTAGGCGGCCTCGTGGCGTTCAAGCAACCCGTACACGTCAGTGTGGTCCCAGCTATCGTGCCGGAACTCCACCGCCACGCGAATCCAATGCGGCAAGGCTGCCAGGAAGTAGTCGAGCCGGGCATCATCGCGGGCGAAATCAGGGGGAAGCTGGACAAGCAGCACAGCTCTCTTGTCACCGAGTTCGTGCCAACAGCGGGTAATGCGCTCCACCCACACTTCAGGGCTGTACAGCTTTTTCCCATGTGTGAGGCCGCGCGGTGCCTTGACCGACATCGCAAATCCAGCCGGCAGGCGATCATGCCAGCTTTTGAATGCGGTGTCCCGCGGCCAGCGGTAAAAACTCGCGTTGAGCTCAACGGTGTCGAACCGTGCCACGTAGTGCGCCAGGCGCTTGGCCGTGGGCAGACCCGGCGGGTAGAGCACATTTTCCCAATGGTCGTAGCTCCAGCCCGACGTACCGATACGGATACTCATGCTGTGGATGGTAGTCGTCGTGAACGCGCTTGCCGGCTCATGTCACGCCTCGGGTCGGACACCAAGCACCACCTCGTAAGCCTCCACGCGGCGGTCCGCCACCGTCGTGGGCGACTCCAAGTGCACGGCGCCCGAAGGAAGAATTCCTGCACCTCCGTACCTCTCCATCACCTGCCACTGCGCCACCACATCCTCGCCGGCGTGATCAATGGGAAGTTGGGGCCAGAACGTGAAGCCTCCCGAATCCAGCAAGGCCTGCCTGTTGTACAGGACGCATCCACCAAGCCAGGCAACCCTGTAGGGCACCCATTCACCAGGCGGCAGGGAAAGATCAACACTGAGATGGCTCAGGTTGGCGGCGTTATGAAGAGGCCAGCGACCGAAACCGGGAGTGTTGGGTCGGACCAGCTCTGCTGTTACCGGCCCCTCCCATCGTTCAAATGCGGCGGTCTCGTCCGGTCTCCTGTCATCCAGATAGGAGAGCCCCTGTGGTGCCATGCCCACGAAACCGCAGCCCAACTTGTCCAGTGCCTGGTTCAATCGCTCAAGCGCACCCGGTTCCAGCCATACGTCATCGTCCAGAAACAGGCACCGGTCCGCTGTTGACTGCTCCAGTAGAAACTGCCGATGCTCAGCCAATCCGCGCCGCGGCATATGACGAAGCAGCCTGACCGGCCGCCCTTGCGCCTGCAGCACCCGAACCATTCCAGCAACGGCAGGATGTTCCCAGTCCGGGGCTTCAGTGGATTGGTCACTAACCACCACGCTAAATGAAGGCTCAGATTGTGCAGCAAACCCGGCAAGGGCCACGGCCACTTCCGCCTGGCGGTTGCACGTGGGAATAAGCACGTCCACCGCCACTTTTCCAGTGGCGCTCAGAGGCCAGGCCCAATGTTCGGATGATCTCCTGCTCACAGCACACCTCCTGCCGTCAGGATCGGCATGAATTACGAAGGGTATGCCCGTATCTGTACCCATTCGGGCCGGATCTATTCCTTGCCGAAGCCGCCAATTGGTGCCTTATTCAGGACTTGATCCCAGCCCTGGCAATCAACGCCTGGAGATCTTCGGCAACCTTGGCCACCTCGCGCTGCCGTGCGTTCCGTGTCGACTTGGCCGCGTGCGTGGCGGGCCGGGTGGCGCCGGGAGAAATGCGTGTCCGGGGATCGCGACGGAACGCGCCATCGCGTCCAATCCTTGGATCACGCACGGGGGCGTCGGCGGTGACGCGGCCCTGAAGGGGGTCGTGGAAAAGTGGGATGTTCATGGTCCATTCCGGGGTATCAGGATGTGAACTTTGATCCTGACATATGCCCGAACGCCGCGATATGGACAGGTGCCTACCTTCACCATGAACCACTGTGCACATGTCCATGCCGACACTGGGGTACTACCTGGTGGCGGGCTACGCCGTCGTCTCAGCCGTTTGGCCGCGATGTGCCGTCCCCAGCGGTCAGGTAGAGCGTCCGCGAGTGACCGGGGGGATGAGTGGGCCCCATCCTAGCCCCAGAGGGCCTTCCTGAGCAGCGCCTTGAGTTGGGTCGCCTCAGCGTTGCTCAGCGAAGACAGCTGTACTTGCTCGCACGCGTCCAGGGCCGAGCGAGCCTTCGTGTGGATCCGCCGGCCTTCGGCCGTGGACACGATGATTTTGGCACGCCTGTCCTGCTTGCCCTGTGCGCGTTCCACCAGGCCGCGGTGCTCGAGGTCGTCCACCAGGCTGACTACTTGGCTGGGGTCGAGGCTGAGGAAGTCGGCGAGTTCGCGCTGGGTGGGTTCCAGGCCGCTGCAGGCCAGCGTCAACACTGAGAACGACCTTTCGCGCAACCCGTAGTCCGCCAGCGCCTTGTTGTTGAGGACCGAGCCTGTTGCGTGCAGCTTGGCAAGCAACAAGCCGACGTCGTTGCCGATTTTGGCGGCCGCGAGGCGCGGGGTCTCAACTTCGGTGCTTTGCAGGCCCATGACAACTCCAATAGTAAATAAAATCAATCATTGACTTTTGCAATGATCCGTATTCTCATTGATCATGACAAGGATCTCACGACGCAGTGGGATCGGCCCCACCGGCTCCGGCCGGTGACTGCATGCGAAGGAGCACGCCATGAGCTTGAACGGCAAGGTTGCAATTGTTACTGGGAGCGGGCAGGGTCTTGGCCTTGCTTACGCGAGGGAGCTCGCCCGCCTGGGTGCCGCCGTCGTTGTCAATGACGTCAATGCCGGGACGGCGGCGCAGGCTGTAGCGCAGATTGAGGCCGACGGCGGCCGGGCCACCGCTGTTGTGGTTCCGGTGGGCACTACGGACGCCGCCAAGGCGCTCGTGGCCGGTGCCGTTGAGGCATTCGGCCGGTTGGACATCCTGGTCACCAATGCCGGCATCCTTCGCGACAAGAGCCTGCTGAAAATGACCGATGAAGACTTTGACCTGGTGATCAACGTTCACCTTCGCGGAACTTTCACGTGTGTCCGGGAGGCATTCGCTTACTTCAAGGAAAACAACATTCCCGGCCGCATCATCACCATCGGCTCCCCGACAGGCCAGCGCGGCACCTTCGGCCAGACCAACTACGCCGCTGCCAAGGCCGGGATCGTGGGCATGGTCCGCACCTGGGCACTGGAAATGAAGAAGGCCGGCGTCACGGTAAACTCCGTGATCCCAGTGGCCGCCACTGCCATGACCAAGACCGTCCCGTACTTCCAGAAGGCCGTGGAGGCGGATGAACGTGGCGAGGCCATGCCGTCCTTCTTCCGTCACGACCTCGGATTCGGAACCGCGGATGACGTCGCCGGGCTGATTGCGTTCCTGGCCTCTGATGAGGCTGCGGGCATCACCGGTCAGGCCATCGGCGCCGGCGGTGACCGGCTGCAGGTCTGGACGCACCCGACGGCGGCAACCACCGAATACCGCAACGGAGGCTGGAGCTACGAAGCCCTGTGCGAAAACGCCGGGTCCCTCTTCGGAGCGAACGCCGTGCAGAGCTACGGCGAGGAATTCCTGCCGTTGCCCGCCGAACTGCAGCCCGAACCAGTACAGGCCCGCTGATCATGACCCGTTACGAACCTGGCATCGACGCCGCCAAGCTCGATGCGATCGACATGCACGTCCACCTCGAAGTGGACAGCTGCGGCCATGGCTCCCTTCCGGACGCCCTCACTGAGGCCTCCGCGAAGTACTTCAAGGCCGAGGACCGGACGCCGTCGTTGGACAGGATTGCCGCGATGTACCGCGAACTGAACATGGCCGCCGTCGTCTTTACCGTGGACGCCCGGACCCAGCTCAAGCACGAACCCAACAGCATCCCGGAGCTGATCGCCGGCGCCGCGCGCCACAATGATGTGCTCATTCCGTTCGGCAGCGTTGACCCGCGCACGGGGGAGGACGCAATCGCCGGGGCGAAGTACCAGGCTATTGAACTCGGCGCCCGCGGTTTCAAGTTCCACCCCTCGCTGCAAGGCTTTGATCCGTCCAACGAGCAGTTCTACCCGCTGTGGGACACATTGCAGGAACTGAGGCTGCCGGCCATTTTCCACACCGGCCAGAACGGCATGGGTGCCGGTCTTCCTGGCGGGTACGGCATCAAGCTGGCATTCTCCAACCCGCTGCTGCTGGATGCTGTGGCGGCGGATTTCCCGGGCCTGCAGATCATTATGGCCCACCCATCGGTGCCCTGGCAGGACGAGGCCAACTCCATCGCCACGCACAAGTCCAACGTGTTTATCGATCTGTCCGGGTGGTCGCCCAAGTACTTCCCGGAGTCCCTGGTTCGCCTTTCAAACTCGGTGCTCCAGGACAAGGTGCTGTTCGGCACGGACTTCCCACTCATCACTCCGCAGAAATGGCTCGGCGCGTTTGAGGATCTTCCCCTGAAGGACGAGGTTCGTCCGAAGATTCTCAAGGAGAACGCTGTCCGGCTGCTCGGTTTGGATGGTTGAGATGTCCACCACGGCGTTGGAACATCGGCTTTACGCCGCTGCTGATTGGTATGACTCCGAATCCCTCCTCACGGACGACGAACGCCACATCCTGGCCCGGCTCCGGGATTTCCTTTCGCAGGAGGCCAAGCCGTTGCTGGCCGATTATTGGGAGCGGGGCGAGTTCCCGGAGCAGTTGGTGCAGCCTTTGATCGATCTCAACCTCATGGAACCGTTCGAGGCGCCCGCCCGGGGAATTTACCACGGCTTCCGGATCTTCGAACTTGCCCGAACCGATGCTTCCCTGGCCACTTGGTACACAGCCCAAGCCGGGCTGTTCCGTACAGCCATCCGCGTCGGTGCTTCCGAGCCCCAACAAAAGGAATGGATGCCAAAGGTTATCGACTTCTCGCTCAAAGGCGTCTTCTCGCTGACCGAGCCGGATCACGGCTCGGACATCGCCGGAGGGCTGTCCACCACAGCGCGCTTTGATGCAGATCTCGACGGCGGCAGCTGGGTTTTGGAAGGCGCGAAGCGTTGGATCGGGGGAGCCTCAACTGCCGACGTGCTGTGCGTGTTCGCCCGGGATGTAGCAGATGGGCAGGTCAAAGCGTTCTTGGTGGACCGCACCGCGCCCGGGGTCAGCCTGGCGAAGATCGGCGGCAAGACGTCATTGCGGATGATGCAGAACGCCCACATCACCCTGGAAAACGTCCGGGTTCCAGAGGCCATGCGCCTTCACAACGTGAACTCGTTCAAGGATGTGGCTGCCATGCTCCGGGCGATGCGCTCGGATGTTGCATGGATCGCCACCGGCATCCAAGCCGGCGCGTTCGAAGCAGCGCTGGCATACGTCAACGAACGCCAACAGTTCGGACGCCCATTGGGGTCCTTCCAGTTGGTGCAGGAGAAGTTGGCCCGCATGCTCGGAAACATTACGGCTTCGATCTCGCTCGTGGTCCGGCTAACGGAACAACAGAGCAGTGGAATCTACCGGGACCAGGATTCAGCCCTGGCGAAAATGCAGACCAGTTTGTTCATGCGCGAGACCGTCGCGCTCGCCCGCGAAGTGGTGGGCGGCAACGGCATCACACTCGCTTCCGACGTCGCCCGGTTCCATGCCGACGCCGAAGCCGTCTATTCCTACGAGGGCACCCACGAAATCAACGCCCTGATCGTCGGCCGCGCCCTCACGGGCGCCAGTGCCTTTACCAGATAGTCCAGCGCCTTCACCCACTAGCCGCACTCTTACAACCAACAACTACCAGGAGGCAACGATGCCCAATCTCGTCGTCGATTTCGACACCCTGCCCACCATGACCGGCAAGGACCTAGGCACTACCGATTACCGCGAAATCACGCAGCAGCAGATCAACCTGTTCGCTGATGCCACGGACGATCAGCAATGGATCCACGTTGATCCCGAGCGCGCCAAGGACGGCCCGTTCGGTGCGCCCATCGCCCACGGTTTCCTGACGCTTTCCCTGATCATCCCGTTCTGGGGCGAGCTGTTCGACGTCGACGGCGTCACCACCAAACTGAACTACGGACTGGACAAAGTGCGCTTCACTTCCCCGGTCAAGGTGGGCTCCAAGGTGCGCATGCAGGCCACTATCGCCGAAGTCACCGAGGTCAAGGGCGGCGCCCAGATCAAGGTCAACGCCACCATCGAGATCGAAGGCCAGGAACGCCCCGCCGTCGTGGCCGAGTTCCTCGCCCGCTTCTACAAGTAGGAACCCCGTTTTACAAGAAAGACTCCCCACCCCTCCTCCCCAAGGAACAGCCATGTCAGGACACACTGCGCTCGCACCTCTGAGCACGGCCGCCAAGCGCAAAGAAGCGCGCACGGTCATCTTGTCCAGCTATCTGGGCAGCACCATCGAGTTCTACGACTTCCTGCTGTACGCAACGGCCGCGGCCGTTGCCTTCCCCAAGGTCTTCTTCGCCGGCACGGATGAATGGGTGGGCGTCGTCGCCGCCTACGCAACCTTCGCCGCCGGTTACGTAGCAAGACCCTTGGGCGGCATCATCTTCGGCCACTTCGGTGACCGGATCGGCCGCAAGGGCATGCTCATCGTGTCCATGGCAATGATGGGCATCGCCTCCACGCTCATCGGCCTGATTCCCGGCGCCAGCGTGATCGGCCCGTGGGGTGCGGTCATCCTGGTGGTCCTGCGGGTCTGCCAGGGCATCGCGGTTGGTGGCGAATGGGGCGGGGCCGCGCTGATGGCGCTGGAGCACTCCGATCCCAAGCGACGTGGCTTCGCGGCATCGTTCGTCAATGCCGGTGCGCCTACCGGAGCCGTGCTTGGCACCGTAGTGATGGGCATCTTCTCGGCACTGCCGCAGGACGCCTTCCTGGCGTGGGGATGGCGGGTGCCGTTCCTGCTGTCCTTCGTTCTCCTGATTGTGGGCATGTTCGTTCGGCTGCGAGTCTCGGAAAGCCCGATTTTCGCCGAGGCAGTAGCCAAGGAAGATGCCCAAACCACCAAGCGCAAGATCCCGCTGCTTGAAGTGCTGCGCCGCCCCAAGGCATTGATCATGATCATGTTCGCAGGTGCCGCGGGCTTCGGCCTTCAAGTTGTGCTGCCCACGTTCTCCGTGACCTACGCAGTGTCCAAGGGTGCACCCCAACAGGGCGTGCTTTATGCGTTCGCGGGAGCCTCGGCCATCTCCATCGTGTTCGTTCTTCTAGGCGGAAGGCTGTCCGACCGATTCGGGCGGCGGCCGGTAATGGTGACGGGCTTGGCGTTGTTCATCGCCTACCTGTTCCCCATGTTCGGGATGCTCGGTTCCGGGAATGTCGGCCTGATCTTCCTGGCCTTCACTGTGGCGCTCGTCCTGCACTCGTCCCTGTACGGGCCACTGGCAGCGTTTGTGTCGGAGCAGTTTGGGACCACGTCCCGCTACACCGGTGCCGCCGTCGGATACCAGTTGGCCACGCTGATAGGTGCCGGCTTCACCCCCGGCATCATCGCAGGCCTGTACAAGGACTCCGGCCAGAGCATCGTCCCCGTGGTGGTGTTCCTGTCAGTCATGGCACTGGTGTCGATTGTGTTCATCCTGCTGACGCGGGAGTCTAAGAATAACGACCTCACTTCGGTCAGTTAGGAGCACTGCAAACATGGACAACAACGGAGTTGGTTCCTGGCTGCACCGTCGCCGGATCAAGTCGGGACCCAAGACGGCACTCATATCCGGGGCACGCACGCTGAGCTACGGCGAACTCGCCGACCGGACAGACCGGCTGGCAAACGCCCTCAAGGACAGGGGAGTGGCCAAGGGAGACAGAGTCGCTTTTCTCGGCGAGAATCATCCTTCCTTCGTGGAGACCTTCTTCGCCTGTGGGCTGCTCGGTGCGATCTTCGTTCCGCTGAACACCCGGCTCGCCGCCCCCGAATTGCAGTTCCAACTCCAGGACTCCGGGTCACGGCTCCTGGTCAACGCCGAGGCCCTGGAGACCCTGGCGGCCTCTGCCGTCGAAGAAACCCTGGTGACCCATCGCCTGGTGGTGGCCGCCGACGACGCCACGGAAGTTTCCCCTGCAAAGCTGCCATCCGGCGTCGAACGCTATGACGAAGTGCTTCAAGCGGCGGCCTCGACGCCGCAGGACGAGGCCGTCAGCCTGGACGACGGCGCCATGATCCTCTACACCTCAGGAACCACCGGCAAGCCCAAGGGCGCCCTGCTGACGCACGGGAACATCACCTGGAACTGCATCAACACCGTAGTGGACATGGACCTGAACCGGAACGACGTCGCCCTGATGATCTCGCCACTGTTCCACGTGGCCTCTTTGGACATGGGTTTGCTGCCCATGCTGCTCAAGGGAGCAACGGTGGTGCTGGAAACCAAGTTCGAGGCCGGCAAGGTGCTGGGACTCATCGGGCAACATGGGGTCACCACGCTCAACGGAGTCCCCACCACGTTCCAGATGCTCTGCGACCATCCTGAATGGCCGACGGCGGACCTTGGCTCCCTGGACAAGCTCACCTGTGGTGGTTCGGCGGTTCCTCGGCGGGTCCTGGATGCCTACGAGGAGCGCGGCATTGGCTTCACGAGTTGTTACGGCATGACTGAGACGGCGCCCGGAGCCACCATGCTGCCTGTCTCAAGGTCCAAGGACAAAGCTGGATCTGCCGGCTTGCCCCAGTTCTTCACCGACGTCCGTATCACCGATCCCCTGGGCGGGCCCACGCCTGCCGGGCACGTCGGTGAGATCCAGATCTCCGGGCCCCAACGTGATCAAGGAGTACTGGAACCGCCCTGACGCCACGGCGGAAAGCTACGCTGATGCCCGCTGGTTCCGGTCCGGCGACATGGGCTTCCAAGACGACGAGGGCTTCCTGTTCATTTCGGACCGCATGAAGGACATGATCATTTCAGGTGGCGAGAACATCTACCCTGCGGAAGTCGAAGCCGCGATCGCCGAACTCGATTCCGTGGGGAGCGTCGCTGTGATCGGCATCGAGGACCCCAAATGGGGCGAGGTGCCGCGAGCCATCGTCACCCTGCGGGAGGGTGCCTCGCTCAGCGAAGAGCAGCTGCGCTCGCACCTGGAAGGGCGGCTTGCGCGCTACAAGATCCCCAAATCCGTAGTGTTCGTTGACGAAATGCCGCGAACGGCCAGCGGGAAGATCCGCAAAATGGAGCTACGAAAGCAATTCGCGTCCTGACCCCGGTTGTTCTCTCACGTCTTGTTGTATGTGAGAGAGCGTTGGCTCAAAAGGGTTGGTATGTGAGAGAAGGTTTGCGCAAAAGGGTTGGTATGTGAGAGAGGGATTGGGGCGACATAATCCGTCAACGGACTAAATCCCGGTTAATTTTGTCCATCGACCTGCATAAATACCGCGGAGAGCACTACGATGAGCAACGACTCTTCACAGAGTTTAGGTCTCACTGCATTATTCACACCTAACCCCGGGGGAACACCTTGAGTTACCAGCAACAGCCACAGCAAACCCAGCCGTATGGCGCACAGACCGGCGAACCGCCGCTGTGGGCTCCCTACTATGGCGCACCCATCGGCGCCGCCGTAAAGCGTTTCTTCAAGAAGTACACCGCCTTCACCGGCCGTGCGAGCCGCAGCGAATACTGGTGGGTGGCCCTCGCTTTGGGTGTCATCGGCCTCGTACTGCAGATCCTTACCGGCATCCTCGGTGCTGCAGGTTCTACAGTCTCGGCAAACGGAACGGCAGTTCCCGGCCCGGGCGCAGTTGTAGGACTTATTTTGATCTTTGCGTTCTACCTGGCGGTACTCATTCCGTCCATTTCGTTGCTGGTCCGTCGTCTGCACGACGGCAACTTCAGCGGCTGGCTCGCCTTGCTCGGCCTCATTCCGTTCCTTGGCGGACTCGCAATTCTGGTTCTCGCACTCCTGCCGTCCAACCCGGCCGGCCAGCGCTTCGACCAGCCCAGCGCTGTCTAGCACTTCACGCACTAAGTAAAAGGGGCGGCACGCGACGTGCCGCCCCTTTTTACGTGCCCGGCGAACCACTCCATGGAATGCTGTGGAGTGATGCGGACCAATCCCCACCGACGAGGAGTTCCCATGTCTGCGAATATAACGCCGAAAAACATCAAACGCTGTGCGGTCATTGGTGGCGGGATCATCGGCGTGGCTGTTGCCCGGGAATTGGCCAATAAACTCGACGGCGTCCAGGTCACCGTTTACGAAAAGGAAGACCAGCTCGCCAAGCACCAGACCGGCCACAACTCCGGGGTGGTCCATGCCGGGCTCTACTATGAACCCGGCGGGCTGAAGGCAACGCTGTGCCGCAGGGGTGTGGAACTGCTTCGCGAATTCTGTGCCACCACGGATCTGCCGTACGAGGCCTGCGGCAAGTTGGTGATCGCCCAGACCCCCGAAGAGTCCAAGCGGCTGGAGAACATCTTCGCGCGGGCAACGGCCAATAGAGTGCCGGGCGCACGCATGCTGCGCGGTGACCAAATACGGGAGGTGGAGCCGAACGCCGTCGGGCTTTCTGCTTTGCACTCGCCGGAAACGGCGATCGTGGACTATAGGGCCATCACGAATGCGCTCGCCGACGACGTCCGTGACGCAGGCGGGCAGATCCGGCTTGGGCAGGAAGTCACCTCGCTGGAACAGCAGGGGAGCGGCGTCGTTGTCCACACGAAGGATGGCGGCGAGCATTACGATCTTGTGGTGGCGTGCGCCGGGCTTCAATCCGACCGGTTGGCGGAAGCCACTGGAGAGCCCGCAACGCCGCGCATCGTTCCCTTCTTTGGGCAGTACTTCCTCCTTGGCAAGGAAAGCCGCGCAAAAGTCAGGGGCTTGATTTATCCGGTGCCGGACCCCAAGCATCCCTTCCTTGGCGTGCATCTCACCAAAAGGATCGACGGCGAAATGATGCTGGGTCCCAACGCTTTCATCTCCTTCGGGCGCGAGGCCTATTCGTGGAAGGACATGGATGTGCGCGACGTCCTGAATTACACCCTGTTTCCAGGTTTCTGGAATTTTGCCCGGCAGAATGTGCCATCGGCGGTCCGCGAATTCCAGACCGTGGTCAGCCGGAAGAAGTTCATTAAGGAGGCCGTACGCTTTGTTCCGTCGTTGGAGGGTGCCACTGTTCTTCCCGGCACGCGCGGCGTCCGTGCGCAGGCCATGAATGCTGACGGTTCCCTGGTGGATGATTTTGTGATTTCACGACGCCGGGACATGGTTTTGGTGCGGAATGCACCGTCACCTGGGGCTACGTCGTCGATGGCGATTGCGGAGTACGTCGTGCAGCAGGCTCTGCGGGACTAATAGCAGAAAAGGGGAAGTTAACAAGCCCGTGACGCTGCAGAAACCGGCCCCACATGACGTGTGGATACCTTTGCCGCATGAAAGCATCATGGTTGGCCGGACAAATCGCGAAGATTGGCTCCAGGATCGGCGAATGGATTGAGGCCGCATACGTCCTGGATTGTGTGGAACCCGTAAACGATCCCGGGGGCCAAGGGGCTCAGGGGCGCCCCGCTGATTGGACGTGGTTGCCGGCGCTTAGCGGGGTTACGGTCGCCAGTGCGCAGGCCATTCAATCCCACTCGGGAATGGTCCGCCGTAACCCCTAAAGGTTGGCTTGAAAGCTGCTGAATGTTGTTTTGGGCACACTTTTCGTCCAACGCGGATGCTATGCCCTAAACTGCTTCACTGAGGTGCCTGAAATGGCACTATGCAGCAACGAAAGCGAACCCAATGGCTACTGATTACGACGCACCCCGCAAGACAGAAGAAGAGACTCCCGCGGACTCGCTTGAGGCTCTTCAGGCGTCCCGCGCAGCCGGTGCCCAGATTGCAGTCATCGACATCGACGAAAACGACACCGCGGAAGGCATAGACCTCCCGGGCGCCGATCTTTCCGGTGAAGAACTGACCGTTGTGGTGGTACCCGAACAGTCTGACGAATTCACGTGTTCTTCCTGCTTCCTGGTCCGCCACAGGTCCCAGGTTGCCTTGGAAAAGAACGGCCTTAAGTATTGCAAGGACTGCGAAGGCTAGTCCCGGGCACCGCAAAGCGTCGAGCCCCGTCAGGCCAATGGATGGTCGGATGGGGCTTTTGCGTGTCCGCAACTCTTTGTAACGCCCAGGTGTCGTTATCTTCGATTACGAACCTATGCATGAAGACCCACTAACTGGTCCCTGAACCGGCATAAATGTCCCCTTCCATGACTCTCCTGTGACCACCCCGGAGTCGTTTTAACGGTTGTGCGCCGAAGCGGCCACAACCCATCCAAACAACCCAAGCGACTCCTACTGTTGAAGTATCAACTTCGCCTGAAGGGGGCACAAAAAATGAGGAAATTTGGAGCGGGTTTGGCAGCAGTCCTTGCAGCTGCCGGACTCGGTCTGGTGGCACCGGGGCCGGCCTCGGCATCACCATATTGCGGGATCATGTGGGGCTCGCTGGCCAAGGGCCGACCCCGATATGAGCGCCGCCAACGTCACCAACGTCCGTACGGGCCAACAGACCTGTTACGACCGCCTGGTGGTAGATATGACCGGCAAGGTGGCCGGTTATTCAGTGCAGTATGTCCCGGTAGTGGTTCAGGATGCCACCGGCTATCCAATCCCCGTGCTCGGTGATGCTGACCTGCAGATTATGGTGACGGCTCCGTCCTATGACCAGAACGGCCAACTGACGTACGCTCCGGCTGCCAAGGCTGAACTGTCCAACGTTTCCGGGTACCAGACGTTCCGTCAGGTGGTTTACGCGGGCAGCTTCGAAGGAACCACGAGCATCGGTTTGGGTGTCCGTGCCCGGCTTCCGTTCCGCGTCTTCACGTTGGACGGGCCCGACGGCGGTTCGCGCCTTGTGGTGGACGTCGCCCACCGTTGGTGATTGGGTAGCCGGCTAACGCGAGAACGCAGGAAAGCGGCCAGTTCGTCCGGAGATTTCCGGGGTACTGACCGCTTTCCTGCGTCTTCGCGTTGAGGAACTACTCGGGGACCACCAGGGCAGGGGTGTCCTTGCGGATGGTCTCACCGCGGAAGAAGCCGGGACGGACGCGGGACATGATCAGCATGAACACGGCACCCAGGGCAAGGATTCCGATGCCGAGCACGAACACGAGTCCCACTCCGAAGATTTCCGAACCACTGCCAAACTCCGGGGCCCAGCTGTCCACCGCGGTCTGCAGGAAGACAACAAACAGGCCGACCCCGCCCAGAAGTGGGCAGAAGAGACGCAGGAAGAAGTTCCGGGCACTGGAGAATACGCTGTTCCGGAAGTACCAAACGCAGGCGATGGCCGTGAGTCCGTAGTAGAAGCAGATCATCAAGCCAAGGGCAAGGATGGTGTCGTTGAGGACGTTCTCACTGATCACGTGCATCACGGCGTAGAAGCCTGCGGACAGGACGCCCGCCGCAATGGTGGCGAAGCCCGGCGTCGAGAACTTCTTGCTCATGTGGCTGAAGCGCTCAGGCAGGGCGCCGTAGTGTGCCATGGCCAGCAGGCTGCGGGACGGCGAGGTGAACGTCGACTGCAGGGAAGCCGCCGAGCTGGAGAGGACGGCGAGGGACATCAGGATCGCGAACGGACCCATAACCGGAGACGCGAGGGCCGTAAAGACGTTGGCGTGGTTTTCCTCATTGTTCAGGCCGATTCCGGTGTCTCCGACGCCTGCGAACATCATGGTGGCGATGGTGACCAGGAGGTAAATGCCCAGCACGATGACGGCGGTCAGGGTGCCTGCGAGGCCGGCGGTCTTCTTTCCGTTGGCGGTTTCCTCGTTGACTGTGAGGCAGACATCCCAGCCCCAGTAAACGAAGATCGAGAGGGAGATGCCGGCTGCGACCTGGCCGAAGGTCTCAATCTTGGTGACGTCGAACCAGTCCCAGCTGAAGGGAACGGCGGTCTCGGACGTGGACCAGTTGGCGAATGCCATGGCAACGAACAGGCCGAGCACCAGCAGCTGGAAACCGACCAAGCCGTACTGCACGATCTTGGTGGTGTGCAGGCCGCGGTAGCTCACCCAAACAGCCAGCGCTACAAAGACGAAGCAGGTGGCAACATTGAGTACCTTGTTCGAGGCGAGGTCGGCCAGCTCGGCCGAGCCCGTAACCTGAGCCAGGAAGAGGTAGAAGAAGTCAACAGCGACGCCCGCCAGGTTGGACAGGACGATAATGTTCGCCGCGAGCAGGCCCCAGCCGCCCATCCAGCCCACCCAGGGGCCGAAGGCCTTGGTGACCCACGTGAAGGTGGTGCCGCTGTCCGGGGAATCTGCGTTGAGTTCCCGGTACGCCAGGGACACCAGGATCATCGGAATGAACCCGATAAGGAAGATCACGGGCAGTTGCAGCCCGGCTTCGTTGACGGTTGGGCCAAGCGCGCTGGTGAGCGTATACGCCGGGGCGATGGTGGAAATGCCAAGAACGACGACGGCGAGGAGCCCCAACTGCCCCGTCTTCAGTCCCTTGCCGCTGATGTCGTGCGACGTGCCGGCCGGGCTGGTGCCTGCGGCCGTGCTACGGATTGTCTGGCTCATGAAGGGCCCTTTCTAGATGGCCGTAGGCTGCTGCTGCGTAATGCAGTGGATGCCGCCGCCCCGGGCGAAGAGTTCGCGCGCGTCAACACTGACAACGCGGCGTCCGGGGTAGGCGTCGGCGAGGATGCGGAGTGCTTTCTCGTCCATGAGGTCATTGAAACTGCATGCGATGACCCCTCCGTTGACCACGAGGTGGTTGATGTAGCTGTAGTCCACATAACCTTCGTCGTCGGTAAGGGTTTCCGGGGCGGGAACTTCGATGATGTTCCAGTCCCGGCCTGCTGCGTCATGGGTTGTGCGCAGGAAGTCGATGATTTCCCGGGAGACGTTGTAGTCCGGGTGTTCCGGGTTCTGCTGGGAGTGGACCAGCAGTGTGCCGGGGCTGGGGATTGCTGCCACAATATCGACGTGCCCGCGCGTGCCGAACTTCTCGGAGTCGCGTGTGAGGCCACGGGGCAGCCACACCACATGCGTGGCGCCGATGGTGCGGGCAAGTTCCCCTTCGATGTCGGCCTTGGTCAGGCCCGGGTTGCGGCCTTGGTCAAGCTGTACGGTTTCGGTGACCAGGACGGTGCCTTCGCCATCAACTTGGATGCCGCCGCCCTCGTTCACGATGCCCGACGGAATGTGGTGGGCATTGGCGCGGCCGCTGACCTCCGCAGCAATGAGCGAGTCCTTGTCCCATGCGGCCCAATCCTGGCCGCCCCATCCGTTGAAGATCCAGTCCACGGCGCCAAGCTGCTTGTTGGCATCGAGCACGAACGACGGCCCGATGTCCCGCATCCAGGCGTCGTTGAGCTCGGCGGTGAGTACCTCGACGCGAGGGTCCAGGTAGCGCGCGGCAGTGTCGACGTCGTCGGGGTGTACCACCATGGTGACCGGCTCGAATTCAAGGATGGCGTTCGCGACGGCGGCCCACGTGGATCGCGCTGCGTGGGCCTCTTCCTCGGTGTCACCCAAGGTGTAGCCGCCGGTCGGGAAGGCCATCCAGACGCGGTCCTGGGGAGCGGTCTCGGACGGCATGCGCCAGGCGCTCATGCGGAGACTGCCTGGTACGGCGAGGCCTCGGCTGTGGAGCCGAGCGGGGCGTTGGGGTTGACCGGTTCGGTGAGGCGGCCGTACGTTTCCGGGCGACGCGTGGCCAGGAAGGGGAAGAGCGTGAGCCAATCCTTGCGCTGGTCCAGGTCAAGATCTGCAACCAGCACGGCGGATTCGTCGCGGGGTGCCTGGACCAGGATGCGGCCGTAGGGATCGGAGATGAAGGATGAACCGTAGAAGTTCAGTGTGCCCTCGCTGCCGTGGCGGTTGGGGGCAATCATGAAGAGTCCGTTGGCGATGCCGTTGCCCACGATGACCTGCTGCCAGAGCGGCTGGGTGTCGAAGTCGGGGTGGTCCGGCTCGGAACCGATGGCCGTGGGGTAGACCAGGATCTCTGCTCCGCCCAGGGAGTACATGCGTGCCAGCTCCGGGAACCACTCGTCCCAGCACGTGGGCATGCCAAGGCGTGCGCCGCCGAGTTCTGCCGGAGCGTGCACTGCATAGGCGTCCTCGGCGGCCGGGCCTTTGCGGAAGAACTTGTCCTCGTAGTAACCGGCCGTGACAGGGATGTGGAGTTTGTGGGTGCGTGCGACGAGTTCGCCAGCGGGGGAGACGAGGATGGCTGTGTTGAGTCCCAGGCCATCGTCCGTGCCGTCCGGGTTTTCGGCACGCTGGTAGAGCGATGCGTGCACCGAGACGCCGTACGTCCTGGCAGCCGCTGCGGCGAACGTGAAGGTTGGGCCCGTGAGCAGGTCTTCGGTGATGTCCGAAGGGCGGATACCAGCGGCCGGGTTGTTCTCCGGCCGGGTGTCTGCAGGGTAGCGGGAAAGAGTCAGTTCAGGCAGGAAAACAACACTGGCTCCCAGCTTGGCTGCGCGTTCGATTCCCTCGTTCAGTTCGGCATGCAGGACTGCTTCATCAGCGTGCCAGCGGTGCTGAACGACGCCGACCCGCAGTGGGGTGCGGGTGGACGGCTCGGTGCGGGCCAGGGAAGTCGGGGCTTCGAGGCGGGTAATTTCAATCATGGGGGCATGTACTCCGGTGAGACGACAGTCACTAAATGAATAGCGTTCATTTAGTATGGCGGTAGTCACGGCTGGATGCAAGGGGGTACCGGATCGAGGTCTCCCCAGATGGCATTTGATGCCAATGTTTCCAGCCACCATTGGCATCAAGTGCCATCTCGGCGGGGTTATCGCTTCGGTCGCGCCCTGACATGCATGCGCTCGCCCTGCTACCCAAAGAGGGTAAGGAGTTCCACGGGTTCCTTTGTGGCGACGGCGGCCAGCCGCGTTGAAGGCCTTGTTTCACGGTGAGTTGCATTAATTAGCAGTCGACTTACGGTCCAGGTGCGAGGACGATTAAAGAACAGCCACTAAGGAGGTTGGGTATGTGCTACTCGTACTACGAGGGCTATGAGAGGCGTACGAAGAAGGACTCCGTGCGCACGCCCGAGATGCACAAGCCTGAGACCAGCAAGGATCAGGCACCTGAGGCCCCTGCCGAGAAGAGCCCGCAGACAGAAGGAACGTTGTGGACTTTCCTGGCGCGTCGTCGCAGGGAATTTGAGGTTTCAGAACCGAGGATCGACCGCATCCGCGAGAAGGTCTAGGCGTTTTTCGAGCAAGACCCCGTCCAACGGACAATTCACCACCGGGTGCGGCGGTGAATTGTCCGTTAGGCGGGGTTTTTGCTGCTATCTTCCCGAAGTCTCCAGGAATTCGAGGGCCGCAGTAACCAGTGCTTCCGTGCCAAGGGCCAAGGTCGGCTGGATGATCGGGGCAAAGTAGGGCGAGTGGTTCGACGGAACGTCCTCGGGCAAGCGACCCGTCGTCGCCCATTCCTTGAAGTGGGTGGCCTCGATCCCGCCCAGGAACCAAAACACGAGGGGCGCGCCGGCCGCCGTCGCGAGTTCCCCGACGTCTTCACTGCCTGAGACCGGGGCCGGGGTCCATGATCCTTGCGGCGCCGAACTTATCGCGAAACGCCGAAGCGATCCTTCCGGCGGCCGATTCATCATTGACCGTCAGCGGGTAGCGCTCCTCATAGTGGAAGTCGGGTTCCTTCAGGGCGCCTGAGGCAGCAGCTTCACTTCGAACGATGCGCTCGATCGAGTTCAGGACTTTCTCCCGTGTGGGCTCGCTGAAGGATCGAATGCTGAGGCCCAGGGTTGCGGTCTCGGGAATGATGTTGTTCTTTGTTCCCGAATGGATTTGCCCAACGGTAACCACTGCAGAATCGCTGGCGGCCAGTTCCCGGGACACCACTCCCTGCAGGCGCATGGTGGCTGCCGCAGCCATGAGGACTGGATCAACGGTGGTTTCAGGCCGGGAGCCGTGGCCGCCGCGCCCATGCAACGTCACGTTGAGGGAATCCGCTGAGGCCATGGCCACGCCGGAACGGATGCCGAACCATCCGGCAGGAAAGGGCGCCACATGCTGGCCGAGGACCACGTCCGGCTTGGGGACCAGGTCAAAGAGCCCATCCGCCACCATGGCCTGGGCGCCGCCGCCCCATTCTTCGGCTGGCTGGAAGACCGCGATCAGCGTGCCCTGCCAGTCCTGCCGCTGTGCGGCCAACGCTTCCACTGCTCCGAGGAGGCAGCTGACATGTACGTCGTGCCCGCTCGCATGCATGATCGGCACCTCACGGCCTTCATGGTCGACGCCGACTGCCGCACTTGCGTAGTCCAGCCCGGTGTCCTCCTTGACCGGTAACGCGTCCATATCCGCACGAAGCATCACCACGGGTCCGGGGCCATTGTCCAGGACTCCTACAACCCCCGTTTTCCCCACGCTGCGGTGGACCAGCAGCCCCAAGTCCTCAAGGTGTCCGCTGATGATCCCGGCTGTTCTGACCTCTTGGAAGGAAAGCTCCGGGTTCGAGTGGAGATCACGGTAGAGGGCTTCCAGGTCAATGCTCATGGGGAATTTTCCTTAACAGGTCGACGCCGCAGGGTCTGGCCAGTGTATCGACGTCATCAGGCAACGACGCCGACCCACACCTTTGCGCTTCAGGGCAAACTTGGTTGCATGGAATCTTCACAAGAGATCACTACCCAAGGCTCAACAGTCGAGGATTGGACCAAGGCCCTGGCAGAGTCCAGCGGATCACCGGGTGGAGGCGCGGGAACCGGCGTGATGCTGGCCGTTGCAGCGTCCCTGGCGTCCATGGTCGCGGGTTACACAGAGGCGCCCGGGCAGGAGTTGGCCGAGCTGCACGTCCGGGCCCGCTCCCTCCGCGAAACCGCCCTGAAGCTGGCGGACGAGGACGCAACGGCGTCGAAGGCTTTCGGTGCGGCCTTCCGGCTTGATCCTGGCCCGGACCGGGAGCAGGCAATCCACCGTGCATCCGTCGATGCAGCCAAGGCCTCCGCTGTGCTCGGCGATCATGCCATCGACGCCATCGAGGACCTGGGATGGCTTGCTGCCCACGGGAACCCAGCACTCATTGCCGACGTCGTGGTGGGGTTTGGAGCCCTCAGGGCAGCCATCGCAGGAGCCCGCACCAACGTGAGCTTTGATCTCGGATCGCTCAGATCCGCAGGCGCGACGCTTGATGAAATCAAGGAAAAGCACCCTGGATTGTGGGCAACGGTAGGCCGGCTCAGCGATGCCCTGGACCGGATTGACGAGCTGGTGGCCGCCGTAGATGACAAGGCTGCACCTACTGACGGCCACTGATTCCCGACGGAACGCCGGCCTACTGTACACCCGGCTACTGCACGCTCGCTTACTGCACGCTCGCTTACCGCGCCTTGGGCACCCTGCGGAGCACGACGGCGGCAAGCACTGCCGCTCCGGCCATCAGTACCAGCCCAATCGCCGCAGTGATGTGGACGCCGGACTCGAAGGCTACCCGGGCGGCGGCTGTCAGTGCATCGGACAAAGGAGCGGGTAGTGCAGCTGCGGCATCCACGGCGCCGGCCAGCGTTTCGCCCGCGTTCCCTGCCGCCTGCGTGGACAAGCCCTCCGGGATGACGAGGTTGTGCTGGTAGGACGCGGTGAGGATAGAGCCCAGCACGGCCGTTCCCAGGAGCGAACCCAGTTCGTATCCGGTTTCGGAAATTGCGGACGCCGCTCCGGACTTGTCGGCCGGTACGGAGCCGAGGATGAGGTCGTTGGAGATGGTCTCCGCTGCGCCAACGCCAACGGCCAGGACAGTCAAAGCTGACAAGAGGAACACCGGTCCGCTGCCGTGGTCACCCACAGCCACCACCAAATAGCCTGCAGCGCTGAGGGTAAGTCCGCCGGCCACTACGAATCCTGGCCGGATGCGCTTTACCAGCGGGACCACTACCAGACCGGCGATGACCGTTGCCAGGAGCGCCGGAATCATTGCAATGCCCGCTTCCATGGGGGACTGGCCTTCAACCAGCTGCAAGTGCTGGGCGAAGAAGTAGATGAAGCCCGTCATGGAAAACAAGGACAGGACGTTGGCCACGATCGCTGTGCTGAATACCCGGTTGCTGAACAGGCGGACATCCAGCATTGGGTTCTCAAGTTGCCGCTGGCGACGGACAAACAGAACGCCCATCACCAGGCCGAAGACCATGAAGGCCGCTGCCGACACCCCGAATCCGTGAACAGCGAATTCCTTGATGCCGTACACGAACGGAGCCATCGTGATCACGGACAGCCCGATACTGGGCACGTCCACGCGGCCGGGGTTGGCGTCCTTGGATTCGGGAATGAGGACCCTGCCGAAGGCGAGGAGCGGCAGGAGCAGGAAGGTCGCCACCAGGAAGACAGCACCCCACCAGAAGTGCTCAACCAGCCAGCCACCGAAGATCGGGCCAAGGGCAGCGCCACCAGAGAATCCGGCGGCCCATACGGCGATCGCGAGCCGCCGGCGGTTCGGATCAGCAAAGATGTTCCGGATCAGGGACAGCGTTGACGGCATCAGCATCGCGCCGAACACGCCAAGGGCTGCGCGGCCGGCAATCAGCCATTCCGCGGAAGGCGCGAACGCCGTAGCAGCCGAAACCGCAGCGAAGCCGGTGCTGCCGATCAGCAGCAGCCGCCGTCGTCCGATCCTGTCGCCCAGGTTGCCCATGGAAACCAGCAATGCCGCCAACACGAGCGGGTAGGCGTCGATGATCCATAGGAGCTGCACGCCACCCACGTCCAGGGAGCGGGCAATTTCGGGCAGGGCGAACGTGAGCGCGGTGTTGTCGACGGCCACCAGCAGCACCGGGAACATCAGGAGTGCCAGGGCCGTCCAGTCGCGCCAAGGTGCGCCTCCACCCATGACAGGACGAGCGGAACGGGGAGCTTGGGTCGAGGACGGCGTGAACATGACAGCTACTGTACCGTCCAGACGGTACAGTTTCAAATTAAGCGCCGCCGACCCCGTAGGGAATGATGTACACATGCCACGAAAACCAGTTGCCAGGGATGCGGTCCTGGATGCCTACGAAGCCCTCCTCATCGAGGTGGGGGAGCGGGCCGCCACCCTCGATGCCGTTGCCAAGCGGGCGGGCGTCTCCAAGGGTGGGCTGCTTTATCACTTCCCCAGCAAGGAATCGCTGATCAGCGCCCTCCTTGAGCGCCTGGATCGGTTGGCCCAGGAAGACGTCGAGCAAATGAAGGCTGCGCCGGACGGCTCTGCGGTTTACTTCATCCGCTCCTCCCTATGGGCGGGAACCCCCATGGATCGGGCTTTGGTCGCTGCCACGAGACTGGCCGAAGTTGCGCATGAGGAGACCCGCCGCAGGTTTGCCGGAATCCAGCAGCAGTGGTTGGACGTCCTGGCCGAGGATGTTGGTCCGGAGGTTGCCAAAGCCGTCAGTTACATGGGCGACGGCCTGTATTTCAATGCCATGTTCGAGGGTGGCCAGGAAGGCGGCAAGGCCGGGCGGGAGGCCGACGTCGAGATCCTCCTTGGCATCCTGGACCGGCTCCGCAAGTAGCGGGCCATCCATTTGCGGCGACGCCCCCGACGTAGGACAATTGAGCCTTGTGGTGCGTCTTCACAGGGGCCCGCAAAAAATTGAATATGCCTTTGATCTGCGGCGGGAGAGTCCCGCAAGCAAGTGATGCGGGCGCCGTAGGAGCAAACCCTCCCCAGGAATCTCTCAGGCCCACGCACCGCCGCGGCGAGGCAACTCTGGAAAGTAGCAGGCCTTTTGCTGCGCCCTCTTGGCGCGGAAGAAGTGCTGTGCTCACCGACGGTGCAAGCGATCGTTGTTCAAGCAACACGCGGAAACTCTCAGGTCCAATACAGAGCGGGGAGGAACCCGAGCCGCTGTGGCGTACCCAACGCCGCCCAAGTAATGGAGTTCCTTCGTGACGGTTAGTTCAGCCTCCACCACCTTCGTCGACCGGCACATTGGCGCCCGCCGCCAGGCCGACATTGAAACCATGCTCAAGACGGTCGGCTACGACACCGTTGATTCCCTGGTTGATACAGCCGTTCCCAACGACATCCGCCAGGACGTTGCCCTCACCCTTGAAAACGCGCTCAGCGAAGTTGAGGTGCTGGCCGAGCTGCGCAAGCTTGCGTCCAAGAACAAGACCGCCGTCCAGATGATCGGCCAGGGCTACTACGACACCGTCACGCCGCCGGTTATCCGCAGGAACATCCTTGAATCCCCGGCCTGGTACACCGCGTACACGCCCTACCAGCCGGAAATCTCCCAGGGCCGCCTCGAAGCTCTGCTGAACTTCCAGACCATGGTCCAGGACCTCGTGGGCCTGCCGATCGCCAACGCCTCCCTTCTGGATGAAGCAACGGCAGTGGCCGAAGCCGTGCTGATGATGCGCCGCGCCAACAAGAACAAGGCCGCCCATGACGGGAAGACCGTCCTGGACGCCGACTGCCTTCCCCAGACCATTGCCATCGTGAAGGGCCGTGCCGAGGCACTCGGCTTCGAGGTTGAGGTCGCTGACCTTTCGCTCGGCCTCCCGGAAGGCGCCATCAACGGCGTCGTCCTGCAGCAGCCCGGCGTTTCCGGCCGCGTGTTCGATCACTCCGCCGTCATCGCTGACGCCAAGGAGCGTGGCGCGCTCGTCACCGTGGCTGCAGACCTGCTCTCCCTGACGCTCATCAAGCCTCCGGGCGAGCAGGGCGCCGATATCGCCGTCGGTTCGGCCCAGCGCCTGGGCGTTCCGCTGTTCTTCGGCGGCCCGCACGCCGCCTACATGGCCGTCCAGAAGGGCCTCGAGCGTTCAATGCCCGGCCGTCTGGTGGGCGTTTCCAAGGACGACGCCGGTGTCCCCGCCTACCGCTTGGCGCTGCAGACCCGTGAGCAGCACATCCGACGCGAGAAGGCCACGTCCAACATCTGCACGGCCCAGGCCCTGCTTGCCATCGTCGCCTCCATGTACGCCGTCTACCACGGCCCCGAAGGCCTGAAGGCAATCGCCGAAACCGCCCACGGTCACGCGCGCACCCTTGCAGCGTCCCTGAAGGCTGCCGGCGTCGAGGTCCTTCACGGTTCCTTCTTCGACACCATCACAGTCAGCGTCCCCGGCAAGGCTGCCGAAATCGTCGCCACCGCCGAGGCAAAGGGAATCAACCTGCGCGGCATTGACGCTGATCTGGTGGGCATTTCTGTTGACGAGACCACTACCTCAGAGATTGTCCGCGGCGTCCTGGATGTCTTCGGCGCTTCGGTCACCGAATCCGCCGAAGGTTTCTCGCTGGAATCTTCCGTTGAGCGTACGAGCGACTTCATGCAGCACCCGGTATTCAACACGCACCGCTCCGAAACCCAACTGCTGCGCTACATCCGCAAGCTTTCGGACCGGGACCTCGCCTTGGACCGCACCATGATTCCGTTGGGTTCCTGCACTATGAAGCTGAACGCAACGGCTGAGATGGAAGCAATCTCCTGGCCGGAGTTCGCCTCGATCCACCCGTTCGCTCCGGACTCCCAGACTGCGGGATGGCGTGAACTCATCGCCGACCTTGAGTCCCAGCTGACCGAGATCACCGGGTACGATCAGGTTTCCATCCAGCCGAACGCCGGTTCCCAGGGTGAGCTCGCCGGCCTCCTTGCGATCCGCGGCTACCACCTTTCCCGTGGCGACGAGCAGCGCAATGTGTGCCTTATTCCTGCCTCGGCCCACGGCACCAACGCGGCCTCGGCTGTGCTCGCTGGCATGAAGGTAGTAGTGGTGGCCACCGCTCCCGATGGCACCATCGACCACGTGGATCTCAAAGCCAAGATCGAAGCCAACCGGGACGCCCTCTCGGCCATCATGATCACCTACCCGTCTACGCACGGTGTGTACGACGCCGATGTCCGGGAAGTTTGCGACGCTATCCACGAAGCCGGCGGCCAGGTTTACATCGACGGCGCAAACCTCAACGCACTCGTTGGGCTCGCCCAGCCGGGCAAGTTCGGCGGCGACGTCTCCCACCTGAACCTGCACAAGACCTTCTGCATCCCGCACGGCGGCGGCGGACCCGGTGTTGGCCCGGTCGCTGCAAAGGCACACCTTGCCCCGTTCATGCCTGGCGACGCTGCTTCCTGGACCGAAGGCAACGACGTTCCGATTTCGGCATCCCGTTTCGGTTCGGCCGGTGTGCTCCCGATTTCCTGGGCCTACGTGAAGCTCATGGGTGGCCAGGGGCTCACCGAAGCCACCAAGTCCGCGCTGCTCGCTGCGAACTACATTGCTTCCCGCCTCAACGAGCACTTCCCGGTGCTCTACACCGGCGAAGGGGGACTCGTAGCGCACGAGTGCATCCTGGATCTCCGCGAACTGACTGCCCGCACCGGCGTCACGGCTGAGGACGTCGCCAAGCGCCTCATCGACTTCGGTTTCCACGCACCCACACTCGCGTTCCCGGTTGCGGGCACTTTGATGGTGGAGCCGACCGAGTCCGAGGACCTCGTGGAGATCGACCGCTTCATCGAGGCCATGATCACCATCCGTGCCGAAATCGAGCAGGTCGCCACCGGCGATTTCACTGTTGAGAACTCGCCGCTGCGCAAGGCACCCCACACAGCTGCCGCCGTCGTAAGTTCTGACTGGGACCGCGCATACCCGCGTGAGCAGGCCGCGTTCCCCGTCCACCACCTCAAGCAGGACAAGTACTTCCCGCCCGTCGGACGCATCGACGGCGCTGCTGGCGACCGCAACCTCGTGTGCTCCTGCCCACCGATCGAAGACTTCGAGAACTAAGGACGCTCCCGCAATGACTGAGAACTACACCGCTCTCTACGAAGAGCACAAGAAACTCGGCGCGTCCTTCACGGACTTCGGCGGCTGGCAGATGCCGCTCAAGTACGAGTCCGAGCTCGCCGAACACCACGCCGTCCGCAAGTCCGCCGGCTTGTTCGACCTCTCCCACATGGGCGAAGTCTGGGTGACAGGCCCGGACGCGGCAGCGTTCCTGGACTACGCCCTGGTGGGCAAGATCTCCGCCATGGCCGAGGGTAAGGCCAAGTATTCGCTGATCTGCCAGGAAGACGGCGGCATCATCGACGACCTCATCACGTACCGTCGCGGCGAGGACAAGTTCCTCGTGGTGCCGAATGCTGGCAACGCCAAAGTAGTGGCTGCAGCGCTGCTGGAGCGCGCCGCCGGCTTCGACGTCGTGGTTGAGGACGCCTCGGCCGAGACCTCGCTGATTGCTGTCCAAGGTCCGCGCGCCGAAGCCATCCTCCTGCGCCTCGTGCCCGCAGAGCAGCACGCGCTGGTCACCGAACTGAAGTACTACGCCGCTGTCGAGGTGCCCTTCACGTTCGACGGCGGTACTCAGGACCTGCTGCTTGCCCGCACGGGCTACACCGGTGAAGACGGTTTCGAGATCTTTGTGTCCAACGACTCCGCTGCTGCCCTCTGGCAGGCCATCGCCGACGCCGCGGAAGACGGCGAGCTCACTCCCGCTGGCCTCGCTTCCCGCGACTCCCTGCGCCTCGAAGCCGGCATGCCGCTCTACGGCAACGAACTGTCCCGCGAAGGAAACCCGTTCGCCGCAGGACTCGGTCCCGTGGTCGCACTTTCCAAAGAAGGCGACTTCGTCGGCAAGGAGGCACTCGCTGCGCTCAAGGCCGACGGCGCCGGCTCCACCAGCGGGCGCAAGCTCGTAGGCCTCAAAGGCCTGGGCCGCCGCGCTGGCCGCAGCCACTACCCGGTCCTCAAGGATGGTGCAGTGGTAGGCGAAGTCACCTCCGGCCAGCCCAGCCCGACGCTCGGCTACCCGGTCGCGCTGGCCTACGTGGATGTTGAGCACAGCGAGCTTGGCACTGCCTTGGACATCGATCTGCGCGGTAAGAGCGAGCCGTTCGAAGTCGTTGCATTGCCGTTCTACAAGCGCCAAAAGTAGGCCGGGTCGGTCGCGACACGCCTTAAGCCCGGCGGGGCCGACCTCCACTGCATGCTCGGTCGCGATGGCGCCCGCTGGGCGGACGCGACGCTCCCTTGGACGCATGCTGCCGGAGGCCGGCCCCGCAAGGGGCGTGCACCTCACCAGGACGCGTGGCCACTTTGGCGATTCGTGAACCGCTGAATGCTGGGGGAGTGGCAACCTGCCGGGGGAGATCCGGTGCCCCAGCACCCAACCCAGCCATAGTTTTTGATCAACCACAGTAAGGAAACAGAATGCCCAAAGTAGCGCCTGAACTTCAGTACTCCGACGAGCACGAGTGGGTTTCCCGCGGGGAGGGGAACCTGGTGTCTGTTGGCATCTCCGAGGTTGCAACCGACGCGCTGGGCGATATCGTGTACGTCGATCTGCCTGAGGTTGGTTCCACCGTGACTGCCGGTGAGACCTGTGGCGAGGTTGAGTCCACGAAGAGTGTTTCCGACCTCTACTCGCCGGTCACTGGTGAGGTCACCGAGATCAACGACGCCGTAGTGGGCGATCCTGCCCTGATCAACAACGATCCCTATGGCGCCGGCTGGCTCTTCAAGGTTGCGGCTGAGTCCGACGGTCCGCTGCTTTCGGCCGAGGAGTACGCCTCCAAGAACGGCGGAGACCTCTCGTAGGGTCAGTGGTTGGCCCGTCGGGGCCGACGTCCTCCGCGTGCTCGGTCGCGAAGACGCCCGCTGGGCGGACGTGACGCTCCCTTGGACGCACGCTTCCGGACGCCGGTCCCATGGGCCCGTTCCGCCGATGAGGTATTGCCAGTCCGTTTCGTGGGGTTGCTGCCGGAGATGCCGTGCGCACGGCATGTTCGGCAGGGGAGCCCCGAAATGGCCGCTGGAGTCCGCGGAGGACGTTGGCTCGAAGCGCCCATACAGCGCCCACTGTGGCGTAGCGTGGGATTGTAGAACTAAATAATTTGCGACGCCGGGTTGCCGCCTTTGGGGGCCATCCGGCGTCGTGCTTCGGCCGTCTGCCGCCACAAGCGGGGAGGCCATCCGGCAGGACCATCTGCCGGACCGTTTCAAGCTGTATTAAGGGATCCCGACTATGGCTGTTGGTGTTTTCGATCTGTTCTCTGTGGGTATTGGCCCGTCGAGTTCTCATACTGTGGGGCCGATGCGTGCTGCTGCGGTGTTCGCTGGCGAGTTGCGTGAGTCCGGGGTGCTGGGTTCGGTGGCGGGGTTGCGGGTTGATTTGTATGGGTCGTTGGCTGCGACTGGCCGTGGCCACGGGACGATGACTGCGACGCTGTTGGGTTTGGAGGGTTACCACCCGGAGTTGATCCTGCCTGATGAGGTGGAGGAGCGGTTGGCTGCGATCGCGGAGACGGGTGTGCTGAATCTTGCTGGTGCTGGCGTTGCTGGTGCGGGGGTGCAGTTGCGGTATGCGGTGGAGGATATGGTGTTGCATCCGTTGACGGTGTTGCCGCGGCATACGAACGGGATGAAGTTTGCCGTGGTTGATGCTGAGGGCGCCACGTTGCGGGAGGCGACGTTTTTCTCGGTTGGTGGCGGGTTCATTGTCCGTGAGGGCGAGGAGGACGCGGCGCGGGCGGAGTTGGAGGAGACGAAGGCGGAGTTGCCGTTGCCGTTCCGGACGGCTGCTGAGTTGCTGGGCCGGTGTTCCTCGAAGGGGTTGGGGATCAGCGACATCATGTTCATCAATGAGCGGGGGTCCCGGTCCGAGGAGGAGATCCGGGAGGGGTTGTTGCATATCTGGCATGTGATGGAGGCGTGTGTTGAGACGTCCCTGAAGCGTGAGGGTGTGTTGCCCGGGGGGTTGAGGGTCCGTCGTCGTGCTCCGGACTGGCTGGAGCGGTTGTTGAAGGAGGACAAGGACCGTAACGATCCGAAGTATTGGCAGGAGTGGGTGAATCTGATCGCGTTGGCGGTCAATGAGGAGAACGCTTCCGGTGGGCGGGTGGTTACGGCGCCGACGAATGGTGCGGCGGGGATTATCCCGGCGGTGTTGTATTACGCGTTGCATTATGCGCCGGGCATGGACAAGGCCACCCAAAAGGATAAGGACGATGTGGTGGTGAAGTTCCTGCTGGCTGCGGGTGCGGTGGGTGTGTTGTACAAGGAGCAGGCGTCCATTTCGGGGGCTGAGGTGGGCTGCCAGGGCGAGGTGGGGTCGGCGTCGTCGATGGCTGCTGCGGGGCTGGCCGAGGTGATGGGTGGTACGCCGGGTCAGGTGGAGAACGCGGCGGAGATCGCGATGGAGCACAACCTGGGGTTGACGTGTGATCCGATCGGGGGGTTGGTGCAGATTCCGTGTATTGAGCGGAACGCGATCGCGGCGGCGAAGGCGATCAACGCGGCGAAGATGGCGTTGTGGGGGGATGGGACGCACCGGGTGTCGTTGGATGAGGTGATCGTGACCATGCGCGAGACCGGCAAGGACATGTCTTCCAAGTACAAGGAAACCGCGATGGGCGGCCCTGGCCGTGAACGTCGTCGAATGCTGAGTCTGTTCGCTGTCTGTCCCTAGTGCCATGCTGTATCCATGAGCGGGGGATACGATAAGGATTTTTTGCGGGCACGCGTTGAACTGCCCAGTCCGTCAGCAACGACGATTCTTTTGGACTACACGCACTTCTCCGTGCGCTTCCGGGCTCCCCGGAAGCTCGCGGCGATCGTGGGTGTCAACATCAGCGGCGGGGAACTGAGCCCTCTGGCCCGGGAAGGGACTTGGCATTTCGATGACAGGATCCCCAAGGAGCAGCAGGCTGGCCCGGACGTCTACAAAAACAATGCGTTCGATCGCGGCCACCTGGTTCGTCGCCTGGATCCCGTCTGGGGCGATCCGGCAACGGCCAAGAAGGCAAACCAGGATACGTTTGCCTTCACCAATGCCGCGCCGCAAGTGGACGACTTCAACCAAGGCAAAGAACTGTGGGTGGGACTCGAGGACCACGTGCTGGGCCATGCGGACGCGCACGATGCCAAGATAACCGTGTTTACGGGGCCCGTTCTTCTCGACGACGACCTCCCGTACAGGGGCGTGCAGGTTCCGCGGAAGTTCTGGAAAATCGCCGTATGGACGAACGACGCCAAGCTGGCCGCCGCCGGGTTTGTGCTGGACCAATCGCCATTGCTGGGCAAGGTTGAACTGAAGAAAGCGATCGATCAACGGCTCCTGGAAGGCGAACCGCCGCCCCTGGGGCCGTTCCGGACCTTCCAGGTTCCCATCGGACAGATCGCTGACCTTACCGGTCTGAGCCTCACCCGGCTGGCCAACGCGGACCGCCTTGTGAGCGGCCAGCGGGAACTCGGCAAGGAACCCAAAGCCATCAAGTTGGAGAGCGCTGAGCAGATCCGGCTGTAACGGCACGAGCTGTAAGGGCATGAAGGTCCCCATTACATGTGTCGTGGCCAATAGCTTCGTGACGCCCAAAGATGACTATTTCTGAGAATTCTCCAATGTTTCACCATTGAAATCCCAATAAATTGTCGCGCTTGGTGTTCCCGCGCAAGATGGCTATTTTTGGCATCATTACAGTTTCAGCCGGAGCTGTGGGGACGCCGGGAGGCAAAATGGCGCGGTATCCACTGGGTCTGATCGTGTTGGTAGTTGCATTGGCCGGATGCAGCGTCAATTCGCAGCCCGCCGGACTGGATGCGGCCTCCTTGCCTCCCGTGGACCGGGCAGCATTTAACGGCGTGCATGCAAAACTTGATCCGGCGACGGCGAGCATTTCTTTGCCCATGGATGCGTATGAAGCGACGCCCGATGAATCAATGCTCATAACGGCAGCCAACATGTACGTCATTGAAGATTGCATGAAAAACGCCGGTGTCATCATGCCGGAGAAGCACGGCGACCTGACGGTTAAGGCTGACCAATCGTATGGCGTTTGGGTTCCTGAACTTGCGGCAAAGTACGGGTATGACAAGCCGATCATCCGTACCATAGCGGGCATTTACGATTCCAAAACGAGGGAATCAGCAGACGCAAATGTGAAGAAGTACTTTGAATGCGATAATGCCACTATGTCCAGTCAGATACCTCCTTTCCGTAGCAGAATCGCGGGTCAGGACTCATTGCTGACGAACATTAGCAACGACTCGAATGCATTATCTGAGCGGGATCCTGAGTGGGGCAAAGCACGCGATGACTGGATTGCTTGCCTCAAAGAAGCCGGAATTTCAATGCGGCAGGATTCACCCGATGCCTGGGTTCCTTCATACCCTTCGGACAAGCAAGGCGAAATCAGGACAGCTGTACAAGACGCGGGCTGCAAGCAGGAAACGAAGGTAATGCAGCGCATCTCGGATATCCGGGCGCAGTATCAATCTGCCCTGATCGCCGCCAACCAAGCCGCCATGAACAGGCTCGCCGTTGACAAAACCGAGGCTCTGGCAAAAGCCAGGACGATTTTGCGGCAACACGGCAAGGGCGGCGCTTGATGCCGATGCAGCAGGACGCGGTAGTCAAGGTGCCGCGGGTTCCTCGATTCCGGCGGATCATTGGCTTCCTGGTCGTAGTCATGGCAGGAATGGCAGGTGCCTTCCTTGCCGGAGGTTACATAAAGTCACCCCAGTCTGCAGCCCTCGACTCCATCAACATTCCAGTCCAGGTGACCGCCACGGTGGAGCGCAGGGCTTTGGCGAGCACACTGGTCGTCCCCGGGAGCATGACTCCGGGAACGTCGACGGGCATCGCAGCATCAGTACCTTCAGGGACTGAACGCGCCGTCATCACGAGCATGCTGGTTGCCGTTGGTGACACGCTAAAGCCCGGCACGATCGTTGCGACTGTGTCCGGGCGCCCTCTTATTGTTATCTCAACGTCCGTCCCCCTGTATCGCGACCTCAAAGATGGTGACAACGGTCAAGACGTTTCCGCGTTGCAAAAGTGGCTTCAATCCATGGGGTATCTGCCCAGCATGACCGGAGTATTTGATAAGTACACCCAGGAATCCGTGGCGGCTCTGTACCGTGACGTTGATCAGCCAGCACCAAAATCCGACGACAAGAAGACCATGGTCCGGTGGAGGGAGTTTGTTCAAATTCCTGGTGATGAGGGCTCGGTGACGAGCATTGCTGCTTCAGGAGCCGTGCTGACGGACAATCTCTTGGTAGCAACAGTGCAAACTGCCCCGGACGTGGTGGTGGGACGGGCGTCCATTACCCAGGCTGAAGCTCTCAAAGCTGGCCAGGGCCGTCGCGCTTGAAGCCAGTGGTTACAACGCTCAGGGCGTCATTCAGAGCATCGGGGTTTTCGACCAAGGCAATGCGGAAAAGGGGACGCTTCCCGGAATGGACATCATCGCCTCTATTCCCGAGGACCCCAACAAGCCAAAACCCGGTCAGCCTGTCTCTATCAACGTGAAGGAGCCGGTCCAGGAGACCTTGGCAGTTCCCCTGACCGCCATCAAACAGGACGACACCGGGACGTACGTGATGGTGCCGAGTTCGAAAAAGGACACTGGTGAGGGCGCATCGGTGGAGAGAATTGACGTGACAGTGACGGGGCAGCGCGATGGCTGGGCTGCTTTGGCCGAGACATCGGACCTCGAGCCTGGAACCGCCGTCGACGTATCGTGAACATGCCAACGCCCGGCGGGATTCCCCTGCTCCGCTTGGAACGCATCGGGCGCTCCTATGGCGGAGCCGATGTACCCACCGCTGCCCTTCAAGATGTCAATCTTGAGATTGGTGAGGGTGAGTTTGTTGCGATCATCGGCCCCTCAGGCTCCGGCAAGTCAACACTCCTGAACATTCTTGGGCTGTTGGACCGCGCGTCAGAGGGCACGTACTTCATCAACGGTGCCGATGTGTCACTGATGGCGGAGAAACAGCGCGACGTGTTGCGATCGCGGATGTTTGGATTTGTCTTCCAAGCCTCGCATGTGATGTTGGATGAATCGTCAGCACGGAATGCGGCGCTCGGCCTCCGTGTTCAAGGTGTCCGCCACGTGGAGCGGGAGTTGCAGGTGACGGAGGCCCTGCGTCGGGTTGGGTTGCTGCACAGGACGGACGTGCCCGGCAAGAACCTCTCTGGAGGGGAAAGGCAACGTCTTGCCTTGGCGCGGGCCCTCGCGACCAGGCCCGGGATCCTGTTTGCAGACGAGCCGACTGGAAACCTGGACAGTGGCAATACGCAGAGTGTCATCGCGGATCTCAAAGCCTTGAATCAGACGGGCGTGACCGTCGTCGTCATAACGCATGATCCGATCGTCGCCGCCGCGGCAGACCGGCAGATCGTCATCAACGACGGACGGTTGGAAACGCCCGATGCACAGAGTTCGCAAGGCTCGGCCCATCATGAGGCCAGGGGTGGACGCCCGGATTCAGCTGAAATTCTCGCCGCTGCGCCTCTTGGGCGACGGCTCAATCTATTGGCGGACGACATCTATGATGCCTTGGCGTCCCTTACCTCCAGGACAGGTAAGGCACTCCTGCTCATTCTGGCGTTCATGCTGGGATCCGGTGGACTGGTTGCCTCGGTTGGACTTAGCCAAAGCGCCTCCGCGCAGGTTTCCGAGCGCTTGGCCGAAGCCGCATTGGATGAACTGCAAGCCTCGAGGAGTCCCTCGGGGGTTCAACCCGGAAACCCTGACCTCGCAGGTTTGCGGGATCAGCAGAACAAAATAGCGGCCCTTCATGGAGTCGTTGCGGTTGGTTTGCGCGTTGAGATGGCGACTTCCGAATTCCGACCCACACGCTTTCGGCCAAATACAGGCATCCAAGAGGACGACTTCGCGGGATCCCTCTTGGCCGTGGATTCCACGTTTCTGGAACTTAGCGAGGCCGTAGTTGAACCGGCCTCTGCGCTGTCTCTTCTGGACGAGTCCTATGGAAAGCCAGTGGCAATAGTGGGACAGGACACGGCCACGCGTTTGGGGATACCTTCTGCGGGCCCAGGCCAGAAAATTTGGATCGGTGGGCAGCCGGTTCCCGTCGTAGGCATACTCAGCCAGACCGGAAGGAACCCTGTTCTGGCAGACAGCATCATCCTGGGGATCGGGGCCCTACCCGTCCACTGCTTCTGATAACCCGGTATTTGTGGTCCGCACCCTCCCTGGGTTTCCAGCGCCACTGGCCGACGTGATTCCTTTAGCCCTCGACGCCGCCCATCCCGAGCACTTCACAGTAAACACCGTGGCCGACCTTCGCTCGCTCCGAAGAGGTGTGAACAATGATTTGGGCGTATTGATCAGTGTCATCTCCTGGGTGTTGCTCGCTCTTGCCTGCCTGAGCGCTGCTACATCCATGTATTTGACCGTGCAAACACGAAGATCGGAGATCGCTCTCCGTAGAGCCCTCGGTACGAGTCGCGCCAGCATTGCCCGGATGTTTATCCTTGAGGGCTTGCTGGTGGGATTGGGTGGGGGCCTGGCGGGGGGAGCGGTGGGGGTGCTCGGCGTCCTGGCCTTTTGCCTGAGCCAGGAGTGGACGCCGGTGCTGGGACCTGAATCAGTGTGGACTGGGATCGCTGCCGGCGCAGCTACCGGTGTTCTTTCTGCGGTGTATCCGGCTATTGCGGCGTCCAGAGCGGATCCGGCGCAGGCAATTCGCGCCTAGCTCGAACGGGCAACTCACGGAGAGTCAAGCTATTTTCCTACGCCCGATAGACTTGGGGCTGCATGTCCGCATGCGCACTTGCTTCTGAGCACCGATTTGAACACTGCACCAAACCCCTGAGATTGGACACGGCCACCTTGCGAGAATTTACCGCCCGCTTTGCCACCGCCGAGGAAATCGATAACTGGGACAAGCACGTCACAGCCAACCCCAATGGCGGCAACATGCTGCAGTCGGACGCCTATGCGGCAGTCAAGGATGGCAACGGCTGGTTGGTCCGCCGCTTGGTTCTGGAGACCTCCGAATACTCCAGCTACAACTTGCTTCTTGAGAAGAAGTTCCCTGTCCTGGGCCGCCTGTGGTACCTGATCAAGGGCCCGGACGCCGCCTCTGTGGATGACATCAACCCCATGCTGACCGCAATCGCTGCGCTGGCCCGTGAACAGAAGATGAACGTCTTCACCATCAAGATCGAGCCCGACGTCGTGGACTCGCCTGAGGTGGCGGCTCAGCTGAAAGCCGTGGGCTTGGTTAAGGCGCCAAATATTCAATCCAACGACTCAACAGCGCTGCTGGATATTTCGGCCCCTGCCAACGAAGTGTTGCGGAGCATTTCATCGCGGGCACGCAACGCCGTCCGCAGGGCAGAACGTGAAGGATGCGAAGTTCTCCCAGCTGAGCCTGGCGAGGAGACCTACCGCAAGCTCTACGCACTGATGCAAGACACCGTGAACGCCAAGGGTGCCATGCCGTTGCGGAGTTATGAGTACTACTCCCGTTTCTGGCACGAATTCTGCAGCCGCGGGCAGGGGCACTTCTTCTTTGTCCATGAGGACGGTGCACCCAGCGTCGGTGCTTTCGTTATCAACTATGGCTCCAAGGCAACCTACAAGGATGGCGGCTCCACGCAGAACCGCAAGCAATACGGTGATTCGCATTTGGTCCAGTGGGCAGCTATCCAGCGGATGCAGGATCTGGGCTGCGTTGAGTACGATTTCTGCGGCACGCCACCTGCCGCCCGGATCAAGGACAAGACCCACCCACTATTTGGCATGGGCTTGTTCAAGACGAGTTTCACCAAGACCGTTACGGACTTCGTAGGCTGCTACGACCTCGTCCTCGGACGAATCCGGCATAAGCTCTGGCTCAAGGGTGCCGAACGCGTCTTCCGCCGGCTGGAAACCATGCGCACCGGCGGACAGTTCTACTAAGAACCGGCACCAACCCAACACACTTCAGGCCCGCCCCGGCCACCAACGGGTGCAAATCTATCTAGGTGAGGTAATTTCTTTGACTCCGATTGAGGCTGGAACCGGCATGGAATTCGTGATTCTCAATGACGCTGATTTCGAGACATTCGCAAAGGGACACCCGCAAGGCAGCTTCATCCAGTCCGTAGACCTGGCGCGGTTCCAGCGTGCCCGCGGCCAGGAAGTGGAGCTCTTTGGCGTAACCCGCGGCGGCAGCCTGATTGCCGCCGGAAAGCTCGTCTACACAGCCAACCGTTTTGGCTACAAGGTCTGCGACTGCGCAAAGGGACCACTGCTGGACTACAACGACGCCGAAACGGTGCGGTTCGTCGTCGAGCAGTTGAAAAAGCATGCGGCCTCCAAGAAGGCTGCTGAGCTGCGGATCTCGCCAAACGTCAAGTACATCGCCCGCGACGAGGACGGGGCGGAGCACCCGGAGGTTGAGGACAACCGTCCACTGCTGAAGGAACTGGCAGGGTTGGGCTTCAAGCACCAGGGCTTTGACATGAATTTCGCGAACATCAATTGGATGTTCGTCAAGAAGCTGGATGGGATCGCCGATTCCGAAGAGCTCATCATGGGCATGAATTACCGCACGCGCAAGGCCATTCGGAAGGCCGAAAAGAACGGCGTTTACCTGGAGCAGGCCACGCTGGAAACGCTGGACGACTTCTACAACGCGCTGAGCACGGCCGGCGACGAAAAGGGCTTCACCTACCGCGAGCGTGAATACTACGAAGGACTGCTCCGCAATACCTCGGATGAGTTCACCAAGCTCATGATGGCCAAGATCAATATCCCCGAATACCGGGCGTCCATCACCGAGCGCCTGGATGCCGAAGCCAAGACCCTCGCGGACCTCAAACGAGAGGTCGAGGAAACCGGGAGCAAGAAGAAGGCCAACCGCGTCAAGGTTGTCCAGGATCTCGTGGACAGCTACGAGCGGAGCCTGAAGGACATCGAACGCTTCCCCGACTCGGTCGGCGTGGCTACGGTTGCGGCAATCCACTTCGCATGCTCCGGCGATGAAATCGTGTGCGTGATCGGCGGCACTGTCCAGGACTACATCTACTTCAACGGGGCAACGTCGCTCTACTGGGGCATGATGCTGCACGCGCTGAACAACGGCTACTCGCGCTACAACTTCTATGGCACGTTCGGCATTCAGGGCCAGGATGAAACCGGTCACGGCGGCTACGAATTCAAGAAGGGCTTCGGCGGCGAAGTGGTCCAACTGGTGGGCGACTTCGTTGCACCGGTGAATCTGCCGGTCTTCACTGCTTACCAGGCGGTCAGGAAGCTTGCAGCTGCCGCCAAGACGGTACTGGCAAAATTGCCGGAGCCCGGAAACCTGCTGAGGAAATTTCGGGGGAAGAACTAATCAACGAAGCCAAGGGAGGAACACTGCGTGACTGAACGCCCTGAGGGCTCCGGCGGCAGGCCTCACACTGACGGCTTGCCCAAGACCCAGCCGATGCGGCCATCGCAAATCCGGCAGAACGCCAATGCCAAACGCATGCTGATGCGCTTGGTGCAAGGCGATAGTCCGCCCACAGCCCCCATGAACATCGTGGACCGGCTCGCGGGAAGTCCGTACGCCAACCCAACTATCCAGGTTGTCGGCGTCGACGCTTCAGCGCGCAAGACCATCGACTTCGCCCTGCATCTGGCCGAAGTCATGTTCCGCTACGGCGCAGGTGCCCTTGAAGTTGAGACGAGCATGATTGCCGTGACTGCCGCTCTTGGCTTGAAGAACGTTGAAGTGGACATCACCAACCAGTCGGTGGCCATCAACTATGCACCGAAGGACCAGACCCCCATCACGTTGTTGCGCGTGGTGCGCTCGTGGACCAACAACTACGCCGGCCTGGCCCAAGTGCATCAACTGGTCACGGACATCGTGGCCGGAGGCGTTGGCCGCGACGAGGCAGTCCGTCGACTCAACGACATCGTCCGGAGCGCCAAGCCCTTCCCTCGCTGGATGGTAACCGTTGCCTTCGCTGTGTTCGCCGCGGTGTTCGTGGGCGTACTGGGCGGCGGTCCGGGCGCTTCAGCCCTGGCATTTGGCTCCAACTTGCTCATCAGCCTGGTTGCGCGTCAATTGAGCCGGTGGCGCACCCCGGACTTCTTCATCACCCTGTCGTGCTCGTTCCTGGTTACATTTATCGCCCTCATGCTGCGTTGGGCTGGCGCGGACATCGCTCCGTCCATTGTGGTTGCGGGCGGGATCCTGTTGTTGCTTCCCACAGGCAGGCTGGTGTCTTCCGTTCAGGACGCCATCAACGGCTTCCCCGTCACGGCCGCCGGACGATTCCTCTCCACGTTGCTCACCTTCGGCGCGATCGTCGCCGGCATCGCCGTCGCGGTTGTGGTGGGGACCCTCATGGGCAGCGAAGTCCTGGACGTCACCAAAACATTCCCGGACGCGTATCCTTTGTGGGGCCAAGCCATCCTGATCGCGATCGCGGTGGTAGCTATTGGGGTCACCGAACAAACACAGATGCGTTTGTTACTCCCGACGGCGGCAGTCGGCCTGGTTGGCTTTTTCGTCTTGTGGGGGGCTACTACGGCCGGGTTTGGCGACCGCTTGTCGCCGGCAGTTTCGGCTGTGGCTATCGGCCTGCTGGCTCGGGTAGTGGCGCTGAAACTTGGTGCTCCCCAACTTGTGGTGGCTGTTCCGGCCGCGCTGATTCTGCTGCCCGGCCTGACCATATTCCGTTCGATGTATGTATTGACCATCGAGGAAGCGGACATTCTGCAGGGCGCGGGGGGCATGTTGAACGCAGGCGCGATTGTCCTGGGAGTGGCAGCAGGCATCGTGCTGGGCGATAACCTGGCGCGGCCGCTTACGAAGGGACTATCCAGCAACGAGCGCCGCAGGGTACGGCGCCGCTAGATCTGTCCTACGGGGAGCTTCTTCTCTGCCTGGAACACTTCCTCTACCCGGCCCTGTGCCCAGTAGCCGGAGAGTGAAACCTGCGAACGCTCCAGGCCGCGCTGGGTGAAGAAGATCTGCCGCAGGCCCTTCATGTAGCCCCTTTCGCCATGCGCAAAGACATCTACGCGGCCGGGCAGCCACTGGATTTCGCGAAGCGCGTCCAGCAACACCTCGCTTGATCCGGCGGGCACTCCGTTGCGCTGGAGCCATCGGAGTTCCAGGCCGGCAGGAGCGGCGATAGGCAGGATGTCCTCGGCGCTGTCCACCTCAAGGAACGCATATCCGCGGGCTTCCGGGGCGAGGGCCTCTATGCAGGCTGCGATGGCTGGAATCGCGGCGTCATCGCCGGCGAAGAGGTGCCAATCGGCGTCGGGCGCGGGGTTGTAGCCGCCGCCGGGGCCGGTAAAAATCAGGGAGTCTCCGGGTTCTGCTGCCGCCGCCCAAGGCCCTGCCAGGCCCTCGTCGCCATGGACTACGAAGTCAATCGCCAGTTCGCGTTCTTCAAGGTTCACCCAGCGGATGGTGTACGTCCGGGTGTGCGGCCATTGCTCACGTGGCATTGACTCGCGGATGCCCCACAGGTCCAGCGGAAGCTGGTAATCAACGCCGGGCTGCGGAAAAACTATCTTGACGTATCGGTCCACGTATTCGTTGTTCGCGTAGTCGCTGAACCCTGGGCCGCCGGCGACGATCCGCACCATGTGGGGTGAGAGCCATTCTTTGCGCAGGACGGTCAGGTTAACCTGCGGACGCGTGTTCCGGGTGGCGGACGAGGTAACGGGGAGAGCAGCCATGTAGGCAAGCCTAAGCTAATTCGTTGGGTGCCACCTGCGTATGAGTCGAAGGTTACAAGATGGGTAGTTCCCAATTGACGGGCTCTGCGCCCTGTTCCCTCAACAGTTGGTTGGTGCGGCTGAAGGGCTTGGAACCAAAGAAACCACGGGATGCTGAGAGGGGACTCGGGTGCACTGACGTGATTGCCGGTGTGCCATCCAGCAGCGGCATGACCGCTTCGGCGTCCTTCCCCCACAGAATCGCTACCAGCGGACTACGGCGTCCCGCGCCGTCGGTGCGATGGGCTACCGCCCTGACGGCCGCCGTCGTGATTGCCTCCCAGCCTTTGCCGCGGTGTGAGCCGGCGTTTCCCGCTGCGACGCTAAGGACGCGGTTCAGCAGCAAGACGCCTTGGTCCGTCCAGGCTGTGAGGTCGCCATGGATGCGCGGCGGGAGCCCAAGGTCGTCGTGGAGTTCACGATAGATATTTGCCAGGCTCCGGGGGATCGGCCGCGTATGCCGCGAGACGGCAAAGGAAAGCCCGACGGCGTGTCCCGGGGTTGGGTACGGGTCCTGGCCAAGGATGAGTACTTTGACGTCGGCCAGTGGTCGGCAGAAAGCCCGGAGCAGGTTGGTAGCCGGGGGTAGGACTTGGATCCCTTGGGCAGCCTGACCCGCAACAAAGGCCAAAGCTTCACGGAGTTGGCCTTCCACGGGTCGCAAGGCGTCCGCCCAATCCGCGGCCATCAGCTCTTCCAGGGGTCGGTCAACAAGCTCGTCGAAGCCCGGATCGGCAACGCCGGCAGGTTCCAGGTCAAACAGTGCATCCTCGCCAGTCACCCTGTCATTGTCCCCTCCATGGCATCGGCGGTGCGAATGACAGCGTTGTTATTCGCCCGTAACATGGGTGTAGGACATTTTCCCCCAACCAGCGTCAAGGAGTGTGCCGTGGCAGAACCAGCACCGGAACCAATGGCGCCGCAGTCTACCGGTTTGGCACTTGAAGACCTGGCGGCAGAGACCCGCAGCGACTCACCTTTAAGTGACCGTGATCAGCAAATGTTGGCCTTGGAGCGGCAATGGTGGAAGTACGCCGGCGCCAAGGAACAGGCGATCCGTGAGCTCTTCAATCTCTCCGCCACCCACTACTACCAGATCCTGAACGCACTTATCGATACCGAAGATGCGTTGGCCCACGATCCCATGCTTGTGAAGAGATTGCGTAGACTACGTACGTCGCGCCAACGTGCGCGGACAGCGCGCCGCCTGGGGTCCGACGCGTAAATCGCCCGGCTGATAGTCAGCAGCAACCAGCAAGGACAAGGCTTCACCATGACCAAATTTGCCAAGGATGAATTCGACCGGGTCCCACAGAACAGCTCCCGGCAGGGTGTTCACCGTGACGCCCAAGAGACAGCCCGCCCCAATTTGTGGCCGGTCTTGACCGTCGGAGCCGTCGCACTGGTGCTGGGACTCGTCGCTTTCCTTATACTTCCGCGGCTTGGCCTGGTTGCCCCCGGTGCGTCCGCAAGCGTTTCGACGCCGGCGCCCCAGCAGAGTGAAACTTCCCCTTCGGCTGCACCTACCGAATCAAGCAACGCGCCCATCGCTTCCGGTGAGCCGAGCCCGGGCACCACACCTTCCGGCGAAGCCTCGGCAACTCCTTCTGCTGCACCGGTGGACAAAACCGTTGCAGTTGCCGTCTACAACGGCACGGCTACGGCCGGGCTTGCGAGCCGAGTCGCAGGGCTGGTCCAAGGCGATGGCTGGACGCTGGGAACTGTGGGGAACTGGGGAGGCCTGCCGCAACAGTCTTCCGTGGTCTTCTACAACGTTCCCGGCCAGAAGGCGAACGCAGAAGCGCTGGGCAAGCTCCTGGGTATTTCCGCCGTTGTTGAATCTCCTGAAATCCAGCAGCCGCTGGTTGTTGTTGTGGGACCTGGCTACCAGTAGTTCCGCCGATCTTCGAGCATTTTCCCGGGGTTCCAGCCTCGAAAGTGGCAACTCGGTTAAGCCTCAATAACAAAAGTCATGGTGGACCCCTCCGCAGCAGCGCGCGGCGAGTGACTGTGGTTACAGTGGATTGATTCCGGTCCGGAGATCCCGGCAACCGGTCTTGGCTACTGTGAAAGTGTGGGCATCATGGCTTTGGGAACCGTCAAATGGTTCAATGCCGAAAAAGGGTATGGATTCATCACTGTGGATGACTCCGGCGACGACGTCTTCGTGCACTGGTCCGCGATTCAGATGGAAGGCTTCCGCGCTCTTGAGGAAGGCCAGCGGGTGGAGTTCGAATTAGGCGAAGGCCAGAAGGGTCCGCAGGCCGAAAGTGTCCGCGTTGCATAGTCCCCTCGGCCGTCGCGTCAGCTAACGGCTGAAACCCCTTTGTTTATAGCGCAAAGTGGCGCTTCTGCTTGCACTCTCCCCGGTCGAGTGCTAATTATTGATTTAGCACTCCTACGCTTCGACTGCTAACTGCGGCCCGGTTTACGCCGGCAGCAGATGGCTCCCGGAACGTCAGGAGGATCAAGAAACACCTTGGTGGGGTGAGGTCCGGAGCGCGGGGCATACAGAGGCCGCAAGCAAAGGACCGTCCGTCGCGGGCACCCTATCTGACAGGTTCCTTCTTAACGACTGTCCCGAAAGGACTACCGCCGTTATGGCCAAGATCATTGCATTTGATGAAGAGGCACGCCGCGGCCTCGAGCGGGGCCTGAACATCCTCGCCGACGCCGTCAAGGTCACCCTCGGCCCGCGTGGACGCAACGTCGTCCTCGAAAAGAAGTGGGGCGCCCCCACGATCACCAACGATGGTGTTTCCATCGCCAAGGAGATCGAGCTGGACGATCCTTACGAGAAGATCGGTGCTGAGCTGGTCAAGGAAGTTGCCAAGAAAACGGATGACGTCGCTGGCGACGGTACCACCACCGCTACGGTTCTCGCCCAGGCACTGGTCAAGGAAGGCCTGCGCAACGTTGCCGCCGGCGCCGACCCCCTGTCCCTGAAGCGCGGCATCGAGAAGGCCGTCGAGGCCGTCATCACCGAGCTGCTCGCCTCCGCCAAGGAGATCGAGACCAAGGAAGAGATCGCAGCTACGGCTTCCATCTCCGCCGGCGACCCGGAAATCGGCAGCCTCATTGCCGAGGCCCTGGACAAGGTGGGCAAGGAAGGCGTCATCACGGTCGAAGAGTCCAACACCTTCGGCCTGGAGCTCGAACTCACCGAAGGCATGCGCTTCGACAAGGGTTACATCTCCGCTTACTTCGTCACCGACGCTGAGCGCCAGGAAACGGTCCTCGAAGACCCGTACATCCTGATCGTGAACTCCAAGATCTCCAACGTGAAGGAACTTGTCACGGTCCTGGAGAAGGTCATGCAGTCCAACAAGCCGCTGCTGATCATCGCTGAAGACATCGAGGGCGAGGCCCTGGCCACCCTGATCGTCAACAAGATCCGTGGCACCTTCAAGTCTGTTGCCGTCAAGGCTCCGGGCTTCGGTGACCGCCGCAAGGCACAGCTCGCCGACATCGCGATCCTCACCGGTGGCCAGGTCATCTCGGAAGAGGTCGGCCTCAAGCTGGAGAACGCCGGACTGGATCTCCTCGGTACCGCCCGCAAGGTTGTCGTTACCAAGGACGAGACCACCATCGTTGAAGGTGCCGGCGACGCCGACCAGATCGCAGGCCGCGTTGCCCAGATCCGCGCCGAAATCGAGAACTCCGATTCCGACTACGACCGCGAGAAGCTGCAGGAACGCCTGGCCAAGCTGGCCGGCGGCGTTGCAGTCATCAAGGCCGGTGCCGCAACCGAGGTTGAGCTCAAGGAACGCAAGCACCGCATTGAGGACGCTGTCCGCAACGCCAAGGCTGCTGTTGAAGAAGGCATCGTTGCCGGTGGTGGCGTTGCCCTCATCCAGGCTGGCGCCAAGGCATTCGCCAACCTCACCCTCCAGGGTGACGAAGCAACCGGTGCCAACATCGTCAAGGTTGCCATCGATGCTCCGCTGAAGCAGATCGCCTTCAACGCCGGCCTCGAGCCGGGCGTTGTTGCAGACAAGGTTCGCGGCCTGCCTTCCGGCCACGGCCTGAACGCTGCCACGGGTGTCTACGAAGACCTGCTGGCTGCTGGCGTCAACGACCCCGTAAAGGTCACCCGCTCGGCTCTCCAGAACGCTGCTTCCATCGCTGGTCTGTTCCTGACCACCGAAGCTGTAGTTGCCGACAAGCCTGAGAAGAACGCTCCGGCTGCCGGTGGCGACGACATGGGCGGCATGGGCGGCTTCTAAGCCTCCTAAGCTGTAGCGTCACGCTTTAGAGCAAACGACGGCGGTCCTCACCATTTGGAGGGGGCCGCCGTCGTTTGCGTCCGCGCCCAAGTAGATAGCAGCAGATGCCCTTTTCAGCGCTCAAAAGGGCATCTGCTGCTACTGGGTTGGGTGCTAGCACGCTTTCAGTGTCTGTGCGGTCTGGCAGGATTGAAGGCATGACGATTATTGCTGCCGCCGATGGCTCTGCCCTCGGCAATCCCGGGCCGGCCGGTTGGGCCTGGTACGTTGACGATTCCTGTTGGCGCGCCGGAGGTTGGCCACACGGCACCAACAACATGGGCGAGCTCATGGCTGTCCTGGACCTGTTCCGTTCCACGGCCCACATACCGCAGGAAGAACTGCTGATCCTTTGCGACAGCCAGTACGTCATCAACTGCATCACCAAGTGGATGCCCGGGTGGAAGCGGAAGGGCTGGCGGAAGGCTGACGGAAAGCCCGTGCTGAACGTTGACCTCCTCAAGGACATCGACCAAGCAATCGTCGGGCGCAAATACACGTTTGAATGGGTCAAGGGTCACGCCGGACATGACCTCAACGAGGCAGCAGACGAGCGCGCACGCGCCGTAGCCACCGCCTTCCAGCAGGGCACGGCAGCTCCTATCGGACCGGGGTTTACGGGCTCACACCAAGTCTCGGCCGAACCTGTTCCTGCCGCAGCGGCCGCTGGCACCGGGGCGGTTCCTACAGCCGGATCCGTACGCACAGCAGGGGCCGTTCCCACGACCACTCCAGTTCCGCCGGCCAGAGCCGGGCGCGGATTCCAATCCCACTCGGAACCCACCCTGTTTGGGGAGTCGGGTATCTTCGGCCAGCCGGATCTTTTCAGTGAACTGGACGAGGATGCGTCCGCGCGGGAATTGCCCGCGGAGGAAGTCGTGGTTGCCCTGGAGCGCGAACTCCTGCGCCCCGATGTGAGGACTGACATCGGCAGGATTGGAGTATTGCTTCATCCCGACTTTGCCGAGATTGGCAGCTCCGGTCGCTTCTGGACCCGGGACGCCATGATGGTCGCCCTCGAGGAGGACCCCGGCGAACCGATTGAACTGGAAGTTCTTAGCGCCGATCGCTTGAGTGAGAACACGATCCTGCTGAACTACCGCAGTTTCGCGCACTCAGGTTCGGCCCTCCGCAGTTCCGTTTGGCTCCTGGACCGAGGCCAGTGGCGGCTCCGATTCCACCAGGGAACCCCCGAAAACTGACCAAACAGGGAGCAAACAGGAAGCACAGCAGGGGAAGTACAGCTCAGGCAGCAACGGGCTTTAATGACCTGCGGGGCGGCTGCACAGGGGGAAGACAGCCGGCCCCGCAGGAGCTTATAGCTAGCTGGACCGCGAATGTAGCTTGATCGTGGAGACCCTAGTAGGCGAACCGCTGCGTGTTGCCCTGCTCGACTTCGAGGTAGCTTGCGGCTGCCGACGCCAAAGCCATGTTGATGGAAGCCAGTGAAGCCTCGACTTTGTTTTGCGTCAGGGACCATTCAAGGACAAGCGATTGGAAGTTGGTTGCCGCGGAGCCTTTCCACGTGGCTTGGAGCTCGTCCAGTCCTAGTTTCATGGCTTGCACGTCCGTGCTGATGCGGTCAACGGTTGCTTTGACGTTGGACGACTTGAGCTGAAGGAGCTCTGTGTCGACGGAAATGACGCTCATGGGTGATGCCTTTCGACGATGATGTTCCGCTGCTCGCGGCGGTGTGCGTGGCCACAACATCGAGCCTAGGCAGCCGCTTGGGGGCGGGGAACAATCATTCGTCGCTATGTGGATAACCGCTCCGTTGATGAGCCGTCATACAGGTAATGCCAATGCGGGGGACACCCGCGTTACTGCGATATCAGCTCCGCGGGCTCCTCGCGGAACGGGAGGCTGACCACCAAAGTTGCGCCGCCGCCGTCGGTCTCTTTCACCCGGACGCTGCCCCCATGCGAGCCAACGATGGCGGCCACAATGGCCAGTCCAAGGCCACTGCCGCCGGTCTCGCGGGTGCGGGAGGTATCGGCACGGTAGAAGCGTTCAAAGATCTTGTTCGTCTCAGCCTCCGGAATGCCGGCCCCGTGATCCCGTATTTCGATGACCGAAAGCGTGCCCTCAGGACTGCTCCGTACACCAACGGCGAGTTCTATGGGGGTACCCTCTGGCGTGTAGCGCAGGGCGTTGCCCACCAGGTTGCCGATTACCTGCCGGAGCTTGGCCTCATCGCCGTGGACCGGGGGCCGGGGTGGGGGAGGATCCGTCGAGACCGATGAGCGTGATGTTCCGGTTGCCGGATGAGGCCTTGGTATCCACCACGGCGTCGTGCGCCAACAACTGAAGGTCCACAGGCTTGAGCTGCAACGGCCGCTGCTCGTCCAGCCGGGCCAGGAGGAGCAGGTCTTCCACCATGGAACCCATCCTCTTGGCTTCGCTTTCGATTCTGCCCATGGCGGTGGCGACGTCTTCGGGAGTCGCCAGCGCGCCGTGGCGGTAAAGCTCAGAGAAACCGCGAATGGTGACCAAGGGTGTCCGGAGCTCATGGGAAGCATCCGCAGCGAAGCGGCGCATCCGGGCTTCAGAAGCGGCGCGCGCCGCAAAGGAGGCCTCAATGTGGGCCAACATTGCGTTCAGCGAAGCGCCGAGGCGGCCCACCTCTGTATGGGGGTTGTCGATTTCCACGCGTCGTGAGAGGTCGCCTGCGGCGATGGCTGCGGCTGTCTTCTCCACCCGGGCCAGGGGCCTGAAGGATCGTGCCACAGTCCATGTAGCGATGAAGAACGCCAGAACCAGGGTCAGCAGGCCAACACCAACCACCACCAGCACGGCGTGTTCCATGACTTTGTCCACGGGCGTCAACGGCAGGCCGATAATGACCACGCCGTTCTGCCCGTTGGCCACGACGCCCACGGCGACGACACGCCAGTTGCTGCCGGCGGTGCCACTCACTTGGAACGGGGCATTGCCGCGCGCTTTGGCCTCGGCAGGAGTGATGTTCGCGATCGCCGGACGGTCGCTTTGCATGCCGCCAAAGGGATACGGCGAAAGCCCCGGAACATACAGGGTCAGCGAGTAGTCCGTGGGGACGGCAGGGTTCGGCTCGGACAGCTTGTCGAATGACTGCTGGTCCTGGGCCAGTGCGACGGCGGCCTTGAGTTTGTCATCAACCTGGCCTTGCAGGTAGCTCTTGACGAGCGTCAGCGTGCCGGCGCCCGTCGCGGCCAGCGCGAGGAGGAGCAGTCCCATGATGATGGCGACGAGCTGCGACCTCAGGGACGCCGCTTTCCAGCGTTGCAGCAAGGTCAGCGCTTCTCTGCCGTTCGCAGCACGTAGCCCACTCCGCGCTTGGTCTGGATGAGGGCTGCGGCATCGGGGTCGATGTCCACTTTGCGGCGCAGGTAGGAGATGTACGACTCAACGATCGAGGCGTCGCCATTGAAGTCGTATTCCCAAACGTGGTCCAGGATCTGTGCCTTGGAGAGAACGCGGTTGGGGTTCAGCATGAGGTAGCGCAGGAGCTTGAACTCGGTGGGGGACAGCTCAATGACCGTGCCGCCGCGCCGGACTTCGTGGGCGTCGTCGTCGAGTTCGAGATCGTCCACGCGGATCACGGCGTCGTCATCCTCAAGGGGCTGGGTCCGGCGCAGTACGGCGCGGATGCGGGCCACTACTTCGTCAAGGCTGAAGGGCTTGGTGACGTAGTCGTCCCCGCCCACAGTCAGGCCCGTTACCTTGTCCTCGGTGTCGTCCTTCGCCGTGAGGAACAGGACCGGGAAGTGTTTGCCTGCGGCACGGAGCCGACGCGTCACTGTGAAGCCGTCCATGTCGGGCAGCATGACGTCCAGGACCGCGAGGTCGGGGGCGTGGAGGTCGGCGGCGGCCAGGGCTTCGCGCCCATTGGATGCGGCAACGACCTCGAAACCTGCAAACCGCAGGGACGTGGAGAGAAGCTCGCGGATGTTGGGTTCGTCGTCGACGACAAGGAGCTTGGCTTCGGGGCCGTTCTTTTTCATGACACCCATGATGCTCCCAGTTTCTGTGAGTTATCTGGATGCTTGATGTGAGAAGACTGCGCGCCGCTTAGACTCCGAGGGCGAGTCCTGCGCCGAGGGCTCCCATGGTCACAGCGATCCCGCCGTCCAGGATCCGCCAGGACTTGGGCCGCGCGAAGAAGCCGCGCAGGAACCTGGCACCGAAGCCCAGGGAGCAGAACCAGAGGACGCTTCCCAGCATCGCCCCGGCTCCGAACCACCATTGCAAAGAACTGCCTTGGGCACTGGCCAGCGAACCAATAAGCGCGATGTCCAGGTAGACATGCGGGTTTAGCCACGTCAGCGCCAGTACGGTGGTGAGTACAGCGGCGAGGCCACGTTTGGTGTCGCCACCGGTGGACGGCGTATCGGAAGAATCGAGCGCCTGTGGGCGAAGGGCGCGACGCGCAGCAAGAACCCCGTAAGCCACCAGGAATGCCGCGCCGACAAAGCGCAAGATCACGACGGCGGCAGGAGCGGCCGCGATCAGTGCGCCTGTACCAAGCACGCCAGCGGCGATAAGAAGGGCGTCTGAGAGTGCGCATACTGCGACGACCGCACCTACGTGTTTGCCAAGGATTCCTTGTCGCAGCACGAAGGCATTTTGGGCACCGATAGCAACGATGAGGCCAAGACCGGTCGCAAGGCCGAGGCCTGCCGAGTTGAAGAAGTCAGAGAAAGTCACCCTTGAAAACTATGGGGCGAACGAAACTTAGACCAGCTAATGTTTTTCACGTCGCATAAGATCTTCTTATGCCACAGTTTCCTTCTGAGCAGTTGTTGACGTTCGCCACCGTACTTTCGGAAGGCACACTGGATGCGGCAGCGCGCCGGCTGCACATCACGCCGTCGGCCGTGTCCCAACGCTTGAAGGCGCTTGAGCAATCGTCCGGAAGGGTCCTGCTCCAGCGGAGCAATCCCGCGCAGGCCACGGAAGCGGGCGAAGTGGTGCTTCGCCTTGCCCGCCAAGTAGGCCAGCTGGAGGCAGATGCAGGCGTCGAGTTGGGTTTGGGCGCGGACGGTCCGCAGCTGGCTGTGCCGATCGTGGTGAATGCGGACTCGCTTGCGGTCTGGTTCCTGCAAGCACTTGCCCGTGTGCCCGGCGATCTCAACATCACCTTTGACCTGCACCGCGACGACGAACAACACTCCACCTCGATGCTGCGTTCGGGGACCGTCATGGCTGCGGTCACGGCCACTCCGGACCCGGTGCAGGGCTGCCGGGTGGAGAGCCTCGGAGTCATGCGTTACCGGGCAGTGGCAGCTCCGGTCTTTGTGGACCGCTGGTTTGCGGACGGGGTGGACGGAGGCAGGCTCAATACAGCACCGGCCGTGGATTTCGACCGAAAGGACACCTATCAGTGGGCTTTCGTGGAATCGTGGCCGGGTGCTTCAAAGGCACAACAGAAGGGGCCGCGACACTACGTGCCGGCTTCACAGGACTTTGGCGATGCCATTCGCCTGGGCTTGGGCTGGGGATTGATTCCGGAGGTTCAATGCGGGCCGGACATTGCCGACGGGCGCTTGATTGAACTCGCTCCCGCGCGCCCCTTTGATGTTCCGCTCTACTGGCAGCGCTGGAAGACGGCATCAAAAGTGCTCGACGTCGTCAGCTCCATAGTGCGCGAAGTCTCCGCCGAGTACCTTCGAACGCCCTAGCCCGGGACATCCCCAAGGCTTAAGATCTGAACACGCCCACGGATGCTCCTAAAAATGTCAGTGCCCCATTCCAAACTGGAAGCATGGCAAAAGAAGCAGCCCCCATCAGCATTCATCACAATGAAAAAGCCGCGGACGTCGAGTTCCACGTGACGTACCTGGATACAGACTCGGGCCACATTCGGCGCGAGGAATTTCCGGACCTGGCATCGGCCGAGCGCTTCGCCAGCGCACAGCTCCATGACGCCGACTGCTGGGCAGTAGTGGATCACGTTGCCATCCCGCACGCCAGCCGCATGGTGGCCTGAGGACGAACGCTACACCAGCCGTCCTATTCAGGCCGGTTGTGGGAATGGCCACCGTGTACGAAGCCGGATGACACGCCTTCGTACTTCAGCAGCATCATCATTCCCTCTGCAGCATGGTCCAGGTTGTGGCAGTGATCCATCCAGATGCCCGGATTGTCCGCGTGCAGCAGCAGCTCCCATACTTCGCCCGGCAGCACGTCCACGGTGTCAAGCATCAGCGGCGATCCACTTGGGGCCACGCCGTTCCTGCTGAGTACTTGAACGTGGTGTCCGTGGGGATGCATGGGGTGCGGCTCCGCGGTGCGGTTGACGATCGTCACTTTTACGGTGTCCCCTTCGGCCACTTCAATGGATGGCACCAGGGGATAGGCTGCGCCGTTCACCGTAAACGCGTAGCGCGGAATTCCGTCAACAAAGCGGAACTGGCGATCCAACACCAGCACTTCCTCCCGGACATTTTCTGCGGGTGCCGGTGTGCCGGCCACAGGTTCACCGTAGTGCAGCAGATCCAGGACGGGCGTCGTCGCAAAGATGCCCGGCTCGGCCTTCTCAGGGATGCCCGGCTCGGCCTTCTCAGGGGCGCCAACCGCCTTCTCAGTGATGTCGGCTTCTTTCATTGTGGCGTCAGGGCTGGACGGGGCAACCACGACGACGGCGCTGGCCGCCGAGTCAGAGCGGAGCGTCACCGCGGATTCGGGCATCGTGAACGTGACGTCCATCCTTCCCCCGGCTCCCAGCCGCAATAGCTTCCCCTTGACCTCCTGGGGCTGGTTCACCTCCGTTCCGTCCACGGCTGCAACCTTGAACGCCGTTCCATCCAGAAGGTAGCGCTGCGGCAGGGAATCAGTGTTGATGAGGCGCACGCGAACGCTCGAGCCGGGGACGGCCGCATGCACAGTGCTACGGTCTGAGGAGCCCAGCAACCCCAGACCGTCGAGGTCGTGTCCTGCCACCACAATGTCGGTATCCGCGCGAGGCAGTGTGGGGTTGTGCACGACGAATGTGCCGTAGAGACCCTTGCGGACACCTTCGGCTGAATCTTGGTGCGTGTGGTACCAATACGTGCCGGCCTGGGCAGCAAGGAACCGGTAGGTCATGGACTGCCCGGGCATGACGGCGTCCTGTGTGGCCCCGGCCACGCCGTCCATGGCGTTGGGGACGTCGTAGCCGTGCCAGTGCAGAGTTACGCCAGCGCCCACGTCCTGGTTCCTCAGCTCAACTTCCATGACCTCGCCCAGTTGGGCTTCGATGCCAGGGCCCGGGAGGCTGCCAAAGGTCCATGCATCGGTGGACTCCCCGGAGGGCAGGGTTATGTGTTCGGTGCGGGCAGTGAGTTCGTAGTGCCGGACCACGGCATTGTCAGGGAGGTCGCCCACCAGGCTGGTTACCGGAGTTGGGGCCACCACTGGTGCAGTGGTGACACCTCGGTGATGACCGATTGCGGCTGCAATCACCGCGCCATCAGCGGAACGGCTACCCAACCAGGCAAAGACTCCCGAGCCCAAAGCGGTGCAGGCCATGAGTCCGGCGACTGCAGCAGCCGCCGTCGTGCGCCTCCGAACCATGCGGCCCCGGCCGGGTGAAACGGTGCCGCCGGGCGGAGCGGCAGGAGCGGCGGGAGCGGCAGGAGCGGGCGGGCGAGGGAAGCGAGGGAACAGCGCGAGCCTGGCCAGCATCACGGTCCCTGCAACCAGGAACAGGAGAACCACCAGCGTCCACGGGGCGGGGAATGGGCCGAGGACAAAGGTCAGCGCAAGTGAAGCAATTGCCGAAGCCGCGGCGGACACCATGGCGAGGACAGCCCATTCCTGGGTTCGGCCAGCGCGTCCGGGTAGCTTGCCCGAACGTGGTGGGCCGGTGTTCCGCCTCCTCAGCAAGTACGGAACACCGGCCATCGCGGCCCAAGCCGCGGGGATGGCGGTCAAAGGCAGGCTGATGGTTGTGCGTTCGCTGGCAAACCACCAGCTGCCCGCCACCAAAGCGGGGAGCAAGGCATAGCGCGCCGCAGTGGCAACGACGGCCAGGCCCAGCAGAAGAAGCGCCAAGTCGACACCGCGTGGCTTGGCTGGCCTCCTGTCAGCTGTTGAAGAAATGGCCATCCAGGCGGCGGCCATCCAGGCGCCGGCGGCGAGGATGGCCAACACCAAATCGACGGCCAGTAGCTGTGAAATATTCACAGCCGCCGCTCATCACGCCGTAGCGGAAGAGGCGGAAGCATCCGAGGCTGCTGCCTTGGGTGGAAGGGGTTGGGGATTAAGTGCAAGGGTGCGGGCCCGCCTGAACAACCAGTAGGACATGAAGATGATCAGCAGCCCCGTGATGGGGTGAATGGAAGCCACCCACGAGCCGGAGGGCGTGATGAAATCCTCCGACGAGCCAGTGAGCATGCCGCCGATAATAAAGATAAACAGTTGCACCCATGTCATTAGGAAGATTCCGGCGGCCAGCCAGATGGTCCGGGATCCCGCCTTGGCAATGGCTGCAACGATCACAGCCAGCAAAGCCGAATAACGCAGCACATATTGGCCGTTCATGACGTGATAAACGCCCGCTTCGCGCTGGGCTTCAATAGTGTTTTGGAAATGGAAGTAGCCGGCAAAAAACAGCTGGGCAAGGCCTGATAGCAGGATGATCGCCGACAGGACCAGAAGGGTTTTACGCATAAGGAGTCCTCTGGTAAAAAATCACAGATTCTTCAAGGCCTTCGAATCGCCGGCACCCTGGCTGCGGGATTCCCCCGTTACCGACGACTGGCCGCCAGGCTGCCTGGACCAAGGGCAACCCTAAGGGCGGAGAGCTTCACTTGGAATCCTAAAATTGCTGGAGATAAATAGCAATGGCCCGGCGATTATTCCTCTGCGGGAGCGTCTTTACCCACATCCTTGGCGTCCATGATCCGGTAGGCATACCCCTGTTCGGCCAGGAACCGCTGGCGCTTGGCCGCGAAGTCCTGGTCCAAGGTGTCGCGGGCCACAAGGGAGTAGAAACGGGCCGAACGACCGTCTTGCTTTGGCCTGAGCAGGCGGCCCAGTCGTTGCGCCTCCTCCTGCCGGGACCCGAAGGAACCCGAAACCTGGATGGCGACTGAAGCCTCCGGGAGGTCGATGGAGAAGTTGGCCACTTTGGACACCACGAGAGTCTGGATCTCGCCTTTACGGAAGGCATCAAAGAGTTTCTGCCGGGCTTTGACGCTGGTTTCCCCCTTGATCAAGGGAGCATCCAGCCGCTCGGCGATCTCGTCCAGTTGGTCTATGTACTGGCCGATGACCAGCAGTTGCTCGCCCTTGTGCGCCGCCACGAGCTGCTCCACCAGTCGGGTCTTTGTCTCGGAGGTTGCGCACAGCCGGTATTTGTCGGCGTCATCGGCCATGGCGTAGGCCACCCGCTCGTCGCGGGGTAAATCGACGCGGACTTCAACGCAATCCGCCGGTGCGATGTAGCCCTGCGCTTCGATGTCCTTCCATGGAGCGTCGTAGCGCTTGGGTCCAATCAGGCTGAATACTTCGCCCTCCCTGCCATCCTCGCGCACCAGTGTGGCCGTCAGTCCGAGCCTTCGCCGGGCCTGCAGGTCCGCCGTCATCCGGAAGATCGGGGCGGGCAACAAGTGCACCTCGTCATAAATGATCAGGCCCCAGTCATGACCGTCCACGAGTTCAAGGTGCGGGTAAAGTCCGCCGCGCTTGGTAGTGAGTACCTGGTAGGTGGCGATGGTGACGGGCCTGACTTCCTTGACCGCACCGGAATATTCGCCGATCTCATCTTCGGTCAAGGACGTCCGCTTGAGCAGCTCGTCCTTCCACTGGCGTGCCGAAACCGTGTTGGTGACCAGGATCAGCGTTGTAGTGGAGGACGTCGCCATGGCCGCCGCGCCCACCAGGGTCTTTCCCGCACCACAAGGAAGAACGACGACTCCGCTGCCGCCGGCCCAGAAGTTCTCCGTGGCCAACTTTTGGTAAGGGCGCAACTGCCAGCCTGTTTCATCGAGCATGATCAGGTGCGGCTGCCCGTTGACATATCCGGCAAGGTCTTCGGCCGGCCATCCCAACTTGAGGAGCAGCTGCTTGAGCTGGCCCCTCTGCGAGGAATGAACCACCACAGTCTCGCCATCGATCCTGGGCCCAAGGAGCGGGGAGATCTTCTTGGCGCGGATGACTTCCTCCAGTACGGGGTAGTCGTCAGTACGCATCACCAAACCATGCTGTGGATCCTTTTCGAGGCGAAGCCTGCCATAGCGGGACATGGTCTCTTCGATATCGATCAACAATGCATGCGGAACCGGGAAGCGGGAGTACTTCAGCAGCGTATCCAACACCTGCTCGGCGTCGAGTCCGGCGGCCCGGGCGTTCCACAGCCCAAGAGGCGTCAGCCGGTAGCTGTGCATGTGCTCGGGAGCGCGCTCCAGCTCAGCAAATGCCGCAATGGCGTGCCTGGCTTCCGTGGCGAGCTCGTGGTCGACTTCCAACAGAATGGTTTTATCGCTTTGTACGATCAGTGGACCGTCGGTCACTCTTGCATCCTCACTTGCGCAGCTCTCCTGCTGGTTCTACATCGATGATCCGGTGGATGGACAGTACACGCTCAGTTTCCTTGCCGGGATCGAAGACCCGGACGCGGCCACCGGAGACGGAGACAGGGACCACGGTTTCGATGTTCGCATTTCCCAGGCTGTCCACCACGTTCATGGTGACCGCCTGTTTGAGGCGGATGGCCTTCTGCAGCGTTTCCAGGCCAAGCTGTGTGGAGGCTTCGCCTGTCGCATCAGCCGGGACGCCACGGTGCTGCCGCAAGACCGAAAGCTGGGCTTCGACGTCGTCGTCCGGTGGGGCCGTCCGCGGTGCCGTATAGACCGGACGCGCGCTGCCCGGCACTGCCGCTGTCCGTTTAAAGCGCACGACGGCGGGTTCCGCGTCCTGGACGGCAGGCGAAAGTCCCAGCTCGCGCAGCACACGTGCAGTCTCCTTGGGGCTGGCAGAGGACGTCAGCACGGTCGGAGCGATCCGAACCAGGCTCAGTGCAGACGTGCGGGCCTCCTGCAACAGGTCAGTGATGGCGGATTCGTCGTCGCTTTGGATGAAGCTGGCACTGGAACCGATCCGCAAACGTCCGTGTCGGGATGCTGTGTCCTGCACCAGGTACTCGAGCGGTTGCGGTACGTCCGTGGCTGAATGCTCCCGGAGGAACGTCAACAGCGATTCCGCATCCTGCCCGGCGTCGAGGGCCCTGCGGATGGTTGCCGTGGAAAAACGGTAGATCGACGCCGGGCCCTGGCCCTCGGCGTCGGCCATGAGCAGCAGCGTTTCGCTGAGTTCGGGCGCGAGATAACCGGGTGCCACGGCTGTGAGGTCCGCCTGCAGGAGGATGTGGTTGACCGCGGCTGGCAGGTGTTCACCGAGGAGGGTCATTGCCTCCTCCGGATGGCCGAGCGCGATGGCAGACCCCAACTGTGTGAAGGCCCCGGAGCCCATCAAGCCCAACAAAGTGGCTTCTTCCAGGATCCCCCTCACCAGGGAGCTGAACCGGCGGGACATGCGGGGCTGCGTCCATTCCGCGCGTTGCAGCACCGCGCGCGCGTCAAGGACAGGTGCTTTGCCATCCGGAGCGGCCGCTTCAGCGGTCAGTTCATTGAGGATCTCCAGGATCCTGCGCCGGACCACTGGAGCGTCGGGCCTCTGAGCCTCGGCGGACAATGCATTGATGGTGCTGCCGGCGGAACCTGGATGGGATGGCGAACCGGAAGTCGACCCCGGGAGGGGCTGCCCCACCATCGAAGGTGCCCGCTCGCTGGCCAACCAGGCGTTCACCAGCCAGAGCCACTGTTCCTGTCGCGGCAGGGAAAGCCATTCCAACGACGGCGCCTGTATCCACGTGGAACTGTCAACGTCCAGCCGCAGAAGGCCGGCCAGTGCGCAGAACTCCAGCAGGAGGGCAGTTTCGTGGACGCCGCACCGGACGGATTCTGCAAGTCGCCGCAGCTCACGCACGCCTACGCCGCCGCTCCGGAGGGTTGCCAATGGCTGCTCACGAACCGCGAACAGCACCTCGCTGGTGAGCCGTAGTGTCTCGGCGATGGCGCCCATCGCGGCATTGCGTCGGAGGGCAGCACTCGTGTGGCCCAGTTCCGGAACCGGAGGGGTCAGGGTGAAGTCGTCAATGATCGCACCACCGCGCAGTGCTATGCCGACACTGTGCGGCAATTCGACGTGGCCGGCGTCCAAGGGAACCAACAGACCGCGGGCCAGCAGCCAGTCAACAGGCCCGACGTCGGCGCTTTCGTGGGTTACGGAGGCCCGCCGTTGAGCTTGGGGGACCGCGCCCATGGCCCAACTGCCGAACTTGTCCAGTAAGCCGACGGTCCTTTCGGGCGCAGTGGCCAGAATGGCGCGCACATTCTCTGCACTTGACGTCCAGCGTTGCAGGGACAAGGCCGCGTCCATTGGCGTGCTGGCGGGGTGGATGTCCAGGCCGCACTGATGGAGCTCGGCTACGAGCTGGACCACGCGTTGGGCGAAAGCCGGCTGCAACCTGACCAGCTCTGTGTAGCTTCGGCCCAGGCCGGCCGGATAGATGCCGATCACGTCCTTCAGGCTTCCAACTGGAAGGTAGAACCGTTGCCGGGAACTCGGTTGTGAGTTTGCTGCCGCAGGAGGATCGGCCCGGTGGATCAGCGCCAACTCCTGAAGCTTTGCGAGAATCGGTTCCAGTGCAGACAGCGTGGAACCGGCAATGACCTTCTTGAGCCCGGCAGCGGAAACACTGTGGCCGGTATCGGCATTCGTGCACAGATGGAGTGTTTCCAGAACCTGCATTTCGGGCTTCGTCAGCCGCTCCAACGCCCGTTGAACGCTGACCCGCGCACTTGCCCTGGCTGCCAAGGCAGCGAAGTCCGGGGCCATGGGAGAAATCAGGTCGGGTCGCGCGGCAAACAAGGCCCGCAGCGAATTGTCGCTGCGCGCTTCCAGTTCCTTGCTGAGCGCGCGAATGAGGGACATCAATCCAACGTTACCGCCACCGGGCCGCTCGTGCGTGGCCAGGGCAAAGCTGCCCCGGTTGATTTGCTATTGACGGTGCTTCATTCGCTACTGCCGGCGCCGTTGACGGATGGCGTCCAACACCAGGACCACTGCAAGCATGAAGGCAACCGGCAGCCCATAGAGGGCGGTGGACGTGATCCACACCGGCGCAACTCCACTGTTAAAGGCGATGGCCATGACCGCGCCCACTGCGGCCAAGGACAGGACGGCGATCATGGCGGCAACGATCATGAGGGGGCGGCGGTAACCCGGGGAAGTCATGCGCCTAACGCTAGCAGCAGGGCCACACGGACCAGGCCCATGGGCAAAGGCGCCGCAAGCGTGAAGCAAAGGCGCCGCAAGCGTGAAGCAAAGGCGCCGCAAGCGTGAAGCAAAGGCGCCGCAAAGCGGCGGCAAAGCATGAATAGGTGGTCCGGCAGGATAACCTTGAAGTAACAGACCAACACGGACCGTGCTGTCTCCCTCGATCCCGCAAATCCCTGCGGATGCGGTGGCGGCACGACGTGTCTCCACAGCAAGAACGAAGAAGGTTGATTACGTGCCCACCGGCAAGGTCAAGTGGTATGACAAGGAAAAAGGCTTCGGATTCCTCGCGGCTGAGGACGGCCAGGAGGTATTCCTGCCCAAGACGTCACTGCCCGCAGGCGTAACCGAGCTCAAAGCCGGTACGCGTGTGGAATTTGGCGTGGCAGATGGCCGTCGCGGTGCCCAGGCATTGGGCCTTCGGGTCCTGGACAAGACGCCCTCCATCGCCAAGGCCAAGCGGATGAACGCCAAGGACCTGGCGCCGTTGGTGCAGGACCTCGTGACCGTGTTGGATAACCTGTCCGGTACTTTGTCTTCCGGCAAGTACCCCGAAGGCAACAAGGCCAAGGCCATCGGTATGGCTCTGCGCAAGGTTGCCGACGAGCTGGAAGCCTAGGAACCGCCATGACTTCGGAATCCGCACAGGATACACAGGCCGGAAGGGACGCACAGGCCAGTCCTGGGGCCGTCACTTCTGCCGCCGACGTCCCTGTCATCGGGGGGAATCCTGTCAACGGGCAAGCCCCTGAAAACAGCGACACCCCTGCGCGGAAGCCGGTCGCAGCGAAGCCGCGGGCAGGCATCCCCGTGTGGCGCACTGGCAAGCCGGATGCGTTCCTGGCCGCCGCCGTCGACGTCGCGCGGGAAGCGGTGGAGACTATCGCGAACCCGGGCGAGGTAGGTGCCCACGTAGGCGCAAAGTCCGAGGGCGACCGCGTGGTCACGCACTTGTTCGAGTCCAAGCTTGCCGGATACGGCGGGTGGCAGTGGTATGCCGTGATCACGCGCAATTCCCGGTCGAAGATCGTCACAGTCAGCGAGCTTGGCCTCCTGCCCTCCGACGATTCCATCCTTGCCCCGGAATGGGTCCCGTGGGCAAAGCGTGTCCGCCCGGAAGACGAGACACCCTTGGTGGAGGAGACGGTGGAGGAAGTGTCCGAGGAAGCCGTGCAGGCCGAGGAAGACGCTGCCGCCGAAGCCGCCGATCCTGACGCGGTGGATAACGACGACGATGACGACGACGTCGCCCGCCTGGGCGATTAACGGCAGCGGCGCCGTCCGGGAAGAACCCTGACGACGCCGTTTCCTGCCTTGCGCGGAATTCCGCGACAGTTACTTCTTCAGTTTATTTCTTGAGTTCGCCCACGACGTAGTCGATGCTGGCGAGCAGGGCCGAGATGTCGTCCGGTTCGATAGCGACGAACGTGGCAATGCGAAGCTGGTTTCGTCCAAGCTTGCGGTACGGCTCGGTGTCCACGACGCCGTTGGCCCGCAGGATCTTGGCGATTGCCGCGGCGTCGATGGAGTCATCGAAGTCGATCGTGGCGATGACGTTGGAGCGGTCCTCAGCCTTCGCGACGAACGGTGTTGCGTACTCGGACGCCTCGGCCCAGGAGTAAATGCGGCTGGCAGAGTCTGCCGTGCGCTTGCTGGCGAAGTCCAGTCCACCATTGCTGTTGAGCCACTGCACCTGCGCATCCAAAGTCACCAGCGTGGACAGTGAAGGTGTGTTGTACGTCTGGTTCAGTTTGGAGTTGTCGATAGCGGTCTGCAGGTCCAGGAAGTCCGGAATCCAGCGGTCGCTGGCCTTGATCCGGGCCGCGCGCTCCAACGCTGCCGGGGAGAACAGGCCCAGCCACAGGCCGCCATCAGAGGCGAAGTTCTTCTGCGGGGCGAAGTAGTAGACATCCGATTCGGCGACGTCGACGTCCAGCCCGCCGGCGGCTGAAGTGGCGTCCACCAGGACGAGCGAACCGGCGTCGGCGCCTTCGACGCGCTTTACAGGGGCTGCAACACCGGTTGAAGTCTCGTTCTGGGGCCAGGCATAGACGTCAACCCCGGCCTCCGCCTGGGAGACCGGCCGCGTGCCGGGCTCGGACGTGATGATGGAGGATGCATCCAGGAAGGGGGCTTTGTTGGTGGCCGCGGCAAACTTGGAACCGAATTCACCGAAGGAAAGGTGCTGGGCCTTTTTCTCAACGAGCCCAAAAGCTGCTACATCCCAGAAAGCAGTGGAACCGCCGACGCCGAGGACAACCTCGTAGCCCTCGGGTGCACGGAAGAACTGGCTGAGTCCTTCGCGGACCGAACCCACCAGGTTCTTGACCGGCGCCTGACGGTGGGACGTGCCAAGAATGGTGGTCGATGCGGCAGACAGGGCCTGGACCTGTTCCGGGCGGACCTTGGACGGTCCCGCGCCGAAGCGTCCGTCCTTGGGCAGCAGGTCGGCGGGAATAGTGATGCTGTTGTCGCTCACGTGTGGCTCCAATGGGTATCGGTTAGAGAGGGGGAGGTGGGCAGGTGGCATCGGCTGCCCCTTCGACTCCCTCATTCTGCCTGACCGGGCCCACCGTCAGGAATCTGCGGGTGTCATAGTCCGCCACGTGGAATGCCGGACCACCACAGGGATTCCGGCCCAGGGAAAAATTATCCAGAGTAATTCCAAATAAGCTAGGCTTGGATTGACGTTCCGGAGGTGTCGGTTGCACACCGTCCACCTTGGCTGGGACGCGGTACGGTGGAGATTACGCAAGAAATGCGTTCGAGGAGAGCTGAGCTGGATGACGGATCTGATCGATACCACTGAGATGTATCTTCGGACCATTTTGGAGCTTGAAGAAGAGAACATCGTGGCTCTTCGCGCGCGCATCGCGGAGCGTCTGCGGCACTCGGGTCCCACGGTTTCCCAGACCATTGGACGCATGGAGCGTGACGGCCCTGGTGATTGTGTCCAACGACCGCCACCTGGAGCTGACCGAAGTCGGGCGCAAGCGGGCCACCGAGGTCATGCGGAAGCACCGCCTTGCCGAGAGGCTCCTGGCGGACGTCATTGGCCTGGACTGGGCGTACGTTCATGACGAAGCATGTCGCTGGGAACACGTCATGAGCGAACGGGTGGAACGGCGGCTCTATGAGTTGTTGGAACACCCCACAGAGTCACCATATGGCAACCCCATTCCGGGCTTGGAAGCCCTTGGCGGCCTCGCCAACCAGCCTCTTTCCCGCCTGGACGTGAACCTGCTGCACGCGATGGACGGGTACGCTGCCGATTCGCGTGTAGTGGTCAGCCGGCTTGCTGAACCCATCCAGGTTGAGCCCGAGCTCCTCACCCAGCTCGATGAAGGCGGAATTCGTCCTGGCGCAACCGTCTCCTTGGAACGGGTGGGGGAGTACATCTCCGTCCGCGTTCCGGGCATTGAAGGAGCACTGGAGTTGCCTCCCGAGGTCGCTGCGCACGTCTTCGTCGCCGTCAGCTGACTCTGAATTGCCCTGACCACGGGAGTGTCGGATCTCACTTTGTGGTGGTTGGCGCGCGTATGACCTGCGGGTTTCCGCGACTGATGATATGGAGCACCCGCAACTCGGTCGTTTTGGAAAGATAACGAATTTATTACTGCGGGCTTTAATCACCTATAGTTATCTACTAGCGCCGATACCAAAGCGTTACCTGATCTGGAGCCGAGCTCTGCCAGCAGATCAGGTGTGTCATCAACTACTGGCAGAGGCGGGGGAACCACAAGCGGCTGCCTAAAGAAGCAGCCTTGGGGTGAAGTCCGCAGCAGAAGTGCCTACTAACGCAAGTCCTTCCGGGGATACCTGTGTGCCGTTTGCGCTTCGTGCGGACCGGGTCTTTGAACTCTCTGACCCGAATCCGACAGCTAACTTCGCAGGCTTTCCAGAGAGGAACAGAGTTTGACATCGCAGAACGTCAGGGGCCGTCGCCGTGCGTCCGGCCCCACTGCTGAGCTGCGGCCAGCCCGCGCCGCAATGGAGATCCGGCCACGCGACACCCCGCGTCAGGTGCGCCGCCGTAAGAGCCCGTTGCGCCAGGTAGCCGACTTCGCGTCAGCCAGTGGTGTAGGGCAGAAGGCCGGTGTCGCGCTTGCAGCCACCGGACTTGCCCTGACTGTAGGTCTGCCTGCCACCAGCCCCGTCATGGCCACGTCGGAATCGGGCCAGACCGAGGCGGCGCTCTCCGTGCCCGGCGGCAGCCAGCCCGAAGTTTCTGCAGCAGCCTCCGCCAAAATCGATTTCAGTCGTGCAGCAGTCGCCACCGCCGCTGACCCGGACGGCAAGCTCAAGCAGCTGTTGAGCGCCCAGTCAGCGGGGAGCATTCAGCGTGCTTCCTCACTTGGCACCTTGGGAAGTCCTCTGGACAAGCTGGTCACGGCATCGCCGTTTGGCTACCGCGTCAGCCCCCTTACCGGCGGCACCGGTGACTTCCACCGTGGCCAGGACTTCGTGGCCCAGTGCGGAACCGCCGTCCACGCCGCCGCTGCAGGCAAGGTCACGTTCGCCGGGTGGCATGAGTACGGCGGAGGCAATCGCGTTGTGATTGATCACGGCAACGGCCTTGAGACCACGTACAACCACCTGTCGTCCTTCAACGTCAAGGTGGGGCAGACTGTCAGCCGCGGCGATACCGTCGCGCTGAGTGGCACCACAGGAGCATCTACCGGCTGCCACCTCCACTTCGAGGTCCAGGTAAACGGCGAAGTCGTAGATCCCATGGGCTGGCTCTGAGCAATTTGATGGTTGTCTCTCGCATCCATGACACGCCCCGTGACCTGAATGTGACATTCACGAACATCTGTTGTACCGTCTAAAGCGCATCGGCTTTTTAGGGGGCCGGTGCACTTGAGTGGATTGCCTAGCTCTGCCACCACTCGAGGTCCGTTCGCAAAAATCGTCTGGCAGGGGCGGGGGAACCAATTTTGGTCTTCGAGTCAGAAGACCTTGGGGTTAAGTCGCAAAAGCTTCCTTGAAGCCGCGCGGCCGGATGACTCCCATCCGAATCCGACAGCTCACCTCGCAGGCATTGGGAGAGGCTACCTTCGTGTCATCACGCACTACCCCTGCGCGCCATCGCGCCGAATTGGTTCGCACGAACCCGTTGAACACCCTTTCCAAGGCTGTCTCAACCAATGCAGGCACCGTAGGCCGCCAAGCCGCCGTTCTGGCCGCAGCCTCGGGGCTCGTTCTCAGTGTTGGACTCCCGGCCCAGGCCGCCGACACCGACGTTTCGAAGTCGGAATCTTCCAGCACCCAGCAGTTGGTCGCCACCGCAGTTGTTACCGCGGAGCCCACCGCAACGGTTTCCTTCGAAAGCCCCGTTGTGGTCACCAAGGAAGCTCCCAAGGTTCAGCGGGCCTCCCAGCGCACGTCGACCGAAGACCAAGCGAACAGCACCCTCGGTGCCCTGTCCTCCAAGGCCAAGGATGCTGCTTCAAGCGCGGCGGCCTCCGGACTTGCAGCAATTGCCTACACCGGCATCGGCCACCCCTACGTTTGGGGCGGCACTTCCCCCAACGGCTGGGACTGCTCCGGATTTACCCAGTGGGTTTACGCCCAGGCCGGCATCAGCATCCCCCGCGTCAATGCCTGGACGATCATGACCCCCACCAGCACCCCTGCCCCTGGCGACCTCGTCGTTCAGAACGGCGGAGCCCACGTGGGCATCTACGTCGGCAACGGCATGATGATCAGCGCTTTGAACCCCAGCCAGGGCACGCTCCTGCACTCCGTGGCCTCCACCGGCACATCCTCGTTCTACACCCTCCGCTAGGAAATCCCATTCGGGGTAAGCCAGCATGCCCCCCAAGTGCTGGCAGCCCATAACCCGCGTGCGGTCCCAGCGTGCGCGGCTACGAAAAGAGAGTAATCATGACCAGTGCAAACAAGGTTGCACGGCATAGAGCTGAGGCCCCCAAGACCAGCTCACTTGCCGTCATTGCCAAGGCTGTCAGCGACAACGCCGGTGGCGTTGGCCGTCAGGCAGCAGTGATCGCAGCTGCGTCGGGCCTTGTCCTGACCAGCGGAGTTGCTGCAAATGCTGCGGACACCAACGTTCAGCGGGAATCTACGTCTGCCTCCACGCTTGACGTGCAGTCTGTTGCCCAGGCCACCATTGCTGCTGATTCCAGCGTTGCCATCTCCTATGAGCGCCCTGTGGTCAAGACTGAGGAAGCCCCCGCTCCCGTCGTCCAGAAGGCGACTGCCAAGGAAGCTCCGGCTGCCGGTGGCACCGCAACTTTGGCGGTCAACGCTGACGCGTCCGCAGCCAAGGCGCCCGCTGCATCCAGCGGCCTCGGTGCAGCTATCGCTGCAGCGGCCTACGCACAGCTCGGCGTCACACAGGACTGCACCATGCTGGTGACCAACTCGCTGGCCGCGGTCGGTATTCACTTCCACGACTGGCCGGCCGGTTACCTCTCCCTCGGCCGCACGGTCAGTGCAGCTGAAGCCCAGCCCGGCGATCTCGCTTACTACGCCAACGGCGGCTATGGCGGAATGGCACACATCGCTGTTTACGTCGGCAACGGCATGGCAGTCCACGGTGGATGGAACGGATCCACCACGGCACTGTTCAGCGTGAACGTTGGCTCCGGCCCCGTTTTCATCCGCGTCAACGGCTGATCACTTACTTCACGGAACACCCCGCAGGCTCAGGCCGGCGGGGTGTTCTGCTTTAATCACCAGTTTTCGTGACAGCCAGAGAAGCGGGCTGCCGACACCCAAATTCGGGGGGCGCAAGTCCGATTCCGTGGCCTCAGGGAATGTGCGCGTCCTCTGCAAGGTGTCCCGCGCATGAATTTTCGCCAACACCACAGCCGAAACGACAGAAAAATTCGTTGATACGGCATACAAGTGCTTACCCTTGTGTTGTCGATCCACAGCCCGTACAAGCAGAGGGCAGCCGGCCCTCGTGCCCCTGACGGGTGCGGCCGTGAAGAGGTACGTGCATGCGCACACTCGTTCTGAATGCTGGATATGAACCGCTGGCGGTAGTAACCTTCCGCCGGGCGCTGGTCCTTGTGCTGACTGGAAAAGCTAGCGTAGTGGCCGAAGGCGACGAGCCTGTCGTCGGGCCACAGGAGATTCTCGGACGACCATCCGTGATCCTTCTCAACCGCTACATCCGGCCCCGGTACAACAGGATCACCGCCGTGAGCCGCCGCGGGGTACTCCGCCGCGACGGCCATCGCTGCGCCTACTGCGGGAAAACAGCCCACACCATAGACCACGTCCACCCCAAATCCAGGGGCGGCGCGGATTCCTGGGAAAACCTGGTTGCGGCGTGTTTGAAATGCAACAACGCCAAGAGTGACCACACGCTCGCCGAGATGGGTTGGAAACTTCGTTTCAAACCCGGCGTGCCCACAGGAACCATGTGGCAGATCAAAGAACTCGAGAAACCTGCGCCGGACTGGGACCCGTTCCTGTTGCCGGAATCCGCCGCCTGATCGATTTCTGTTGCCCTCCCGCCGTCCGGGTAATCTGGGCGGATGGAGTTCAACGCTGTGATTCTGGCGGGTGGCAGGGCCACCCGCCTCGGTGGCGTGCCCAAGCCCGGATTAACGTTCGACGGCGCCAGCCTCCTTTCGCATGCCCTGCAGGCCGCACGGGGAGCCTCCGCTGTGGTTGTGGTTGGTCCGGACACCTCTGGTATCGGCGGTGTCCTGCCTGATGGAGTTCTTAGTGCCCGGGAGGAGCCGGCCTTTGCTGGCCCTGCCGCTGCGATTGCTGCCGGTCTGGCGGCCCTTCATGAGGCGGCCGCCCTTCGGCAGGCAGTCAGCCCGGCGCCATGGACGCTCGTCCTGGCTTGCGACATGCCGCACGCCGCCAGGGGCATTGCGCCCCTGTGGGAAGAACTGCGTGCGCACCCCGAAGCGGAGGGTGCCATGGCCGTTTCAGCCGATGGCCGGCAACAGCCCCTCCTGGGGGTTTACAGCACGCGGGCTTTGGAAAGGGAAGTTTCCGCAGCTTCTGCAACTTCGGGGTTAACGAACTCTTCAGTGTTCCGGCTGCTTGCTAGGCTGAACCTGCTGGCCGTTACTGTTCCCGATGGGTCTACCGATGATGTGGACACATGGGAGGACGCTGCGGCCCTGGGCATACACAACGAGCAGGAGGCGGACATGAAGAGCCAGGAAGAGACGCTCGAGGACTGGTGCCGCACACTGTTGCAGGCCTTTGAGCTTGAGGGCGTTGAAGTGGATATCAATGAAGTCCTCGCAGTGGCAGGAGTTGCCGCCCACTCCGTGGTGCGGCCTGCCGCGCCCCTGACTACGTTCATCGCCGGTTACGCTGCTGGTATGGCCAGGGGTATCGGCCAGGCGGCGGACGACACCGCCATGAGCGCCGCCCTTGACCTGGCCCGCCAGGTTGCCAAGCAATACCTGGAGCCCGGGACTGAGGCGGAATGACCGAGGCCCCCGGACAGGGCCACCACGCGGCACACACATGGCATGAGGCCCGGCAGCGCGCCTTCGACGTCGCTGCTCCGATCCCACCAAGCCCGGTGCCACTGAAGGCCGCCTTGGGAAGGACGCTTGCCTCGGACGCGGTCGCCGTACAGGACATGCCGCACTATGCGTCCTCCGCCATGGACGGCTGGGCCGTCAACGGAACAGGTCCTTGGATTCTTGTTGAGCCCGGACACAGGCTTGCTCCCCACCAGGCCAGTCCCATCGTTACCGGGGGACTCATTCCGCCAGGCGCCAAGGCTGTTTTGCGCACCGAGAGCGGGGTCATTACCACCGACGACGACGGCCTTCCAATCCTTGCGCTTGGCGGGGCAGCGAAGCCGGGGGAGCCCCGCAATGGCCAGCACATCCGCAAGGCTGCCGAAGAAGCTGCAGAAGGGGACGTGCTGCTCAAAGCCGGAACCATCCTCAATCCTGCGCACATTGCCTTGGCTGCCCTGGCCGGCCTGGATGAGCTGGAGGTCCTGGGGAAACCCTTGGTTCGGTTCCTCCTGACGGGCTCGGAAGTTGTGACGCAGGGCGTTCCCGTACCGGGCAAGGTCCGCGATACCTTCGGACCCCAGCTTGGCGCCGTCGTCGAACTCCTGGGGGGCATTCCAGGGGAGCAACTTAAGGTTGGCGACAATTACGACGACTGGCTTGCGGCTTTGCAGGACACCGAGCCTGAACCCGCAGAACCATATGCCACAGCGGAGCCGCCGGCCGACGTCGTTATTACTACGGGCGGGACCGGACGCTCGGGGACGGACCATTTCAGGAGAGCCGTGGCTGAACTGGGTGGCCGGCTGCTGATCGACGGCATTGCCATGCGTCCGGGGCACCCTGCCGTATTGGCGGAGCTTCCGGACGGGCGCTTCGTGCTGGGGCCTGCCCGGGAATCCGCTTGCCGCCATGATGGCGCTCTTCACGGTTGGGGGGCCGCTGCTCGCAGCGCTCGGCCACGGGAAGCTGGAGGACGTTGGTGAGGTTCCCAGCGGTGCAATGATCGACGCCGATCCTGGACGGACGCGCCTGATGCCTTTCAAACTGGTCTACGGATTGGCATCGCCCGCGCAGCACGCAGGTCCTGGGATGATGCGCGGGCTGGCAGGAGCGGATGGCGTCCTGGTGGTCCCGCCACACGGTGTCCAGATGGGGGAGCTGGTCCCCGCCTTTCCCTTGCCTTGGGGCAAACCTCTGCCCACGCCCAAAGCGGGTGAAGGGAAACGAAAGGCGCCGGCCCGGCAACAAAAGAAGGCCCCTTCCGGTCCCGTTGACTGGAGCGCGCTGGAATCCTGAAGGTCCCCGGATGGACGCAGGTGGTAACGGGGTGCCCGGGCTTGCAATGATGGACCCATGAACAGGCATGCTCCCGAACAGGACATCAATGAAGATGACCTGCAAATCCACCCGCCCAAGAAAGCTGCGGCAGGCCTCAAGGCTGTCACTGTCGCCCTTGAAAGGGGCTACTCCCAGGCAGGAGTAGCCCGCACGGTCCGCTCCATGCTCAGGGTTAACCAGCATGACGGCTTTGATTGCCCGGGCTGCGCCTGGCCGGAATCCATCACGGGACGCCGGAGTCCCGCTGAATTCTGCGAGAACGGCGCCAAGGCAATCGCTGAGGAAAGCACCACGCGGACGGTGGGGGCCGAATTCTGGGCAGCACATTCCATCGCAGATCTTGAAGACAAGACCGAATACTGGTTGGGAAGCCAAGGACGGATCGCCGAGCCCGTAGTCCTCAAACCGGGGGATACCCACTATTCCCCGATCAGTTGGACTGATGCCTTTGCCTTGATCGGGGAGCATATCAATGCCACCACGCCCGATCGCTGTGTTTTCTACACCTCCGGCCGGACGGCCAATGAGACCGCGTTCATGTACCAGTTGTTTGCCCGCAGCCTGGGCACAAACAACCTGCCGGACTGCTCCAACATGTGCCATGAGTCCTCGGGCAGCGCGCTGAACCCGACCATCGGAATCGGCAAGGGAACTGTTTCGCTGGAAGACATCCACCGCGCTGAACTGGTGTTCGTTGTGGGCCAGAATCCCGGGACCAACCATCCCCGCATGCTGTCCGCGTTGCGTGACTGCAAGAACAACGGCGGAAAGATCGTTGCCGTGAACCCGCTTCCGGAAGCGGGACTGCTGAACTTCAAGGACCCCCAGTCCCTCAACGGCGTGATCGGGGGCGGCACTACTATCGCCGATGAGTTCCTCAAGATCAAGGTCGGTGGCGACCTCGCTCTGTTCCAGGCGCTGGGCCACTTGCTCCTGGAGGAAGAGAAGCGGAACCCGGGGACGGTGGTCGATAAGTCATTTATCGGAAAGCAGACCGAGGGCTTCGAAGCGTACGCGAAGGCACGGTCCCAGCTGGACTGGGATGAGACTGAGCGCGCAACCGGCTTGTCGCGCGAGGAAATCGTCACTGTGGCGGGGCTGATGGCCAAGTCCAAGGCAACCATTATTTGCTGGGCGCTTGGCTTGACCCAGCAGCCGCACTCCGTGGATACGCTGAAGGAGATCATCAACCTGCTCCTGCTCCAAGGCAACTTCGGTAAGCGTGGAGCCGGCGCGTGCCCTGTGCGTGGCCACTCGAACGTCCAGGGTGACCGCACCATGGGTATCTGGGAGAAGCCACGCGAACCCTTCCTTGCCGCGCTGGACAAGGAGTTTGGATTCCGGATGCCCCGCGAGCATGGATATGACTCCGTGGAGACCCAGCACGCCCTGGAAAAGGGGGAGGTGGATGTCTTCGTTTCCATGGGCGGAAACTTTGCTGCAGCCGGTTCTGACACATCAGCATTGGAAGCCGGGCTCAAAACAGCCGGCCTGACTGTCCACATCTCAACCAAACCGAACCGGGGCCCACGTGGTGCACGGAAAGACATCCCTGATCCTGCCCACGCTTGGACGCACGGACACGGACGACAAACACCCCAAGGGCAAGCAGTTCCTCTCCGTAGAGGATTCGATGTCGGTCATCCACAAGACGCAGGGCAGGCTGGCTCCGATCTCGGAGCACCTCCTGAGCGAACCCGTCATCGTGGCCCGCATGGCGCAAGCGACACTCGGGGATGACCACGGCGTTGACTGGCGCGCCATGGCTGAGGACTATGACGTGATCCGGGACCACATCTCACGCGTTATTCCGGGGTTCGAGGACTTCAACGCCAGGGTCCGCACGAAGAACGGTTTTGTCCTCCCGAACCCGCCACGGGATACCCGTACCTTCGCCACTGACATCGGCAAAGCACGGTTCACGGTTAGTCCGCTTGAGTATCTTCAAGCTCCAGAGGGCCACTTGATCCTGCAGACGGTTCGTAGCCACGACCAGTACAACACCACGTTCTATGGCCTTGACGACCGCTACCGCGGAGTCTCGGACGCCCGCAGGGTGATCCTGGTCCATGAGGAAGACCTCGCTGGCCTGGGTTTCAAAGACCGTGACCTGGTGGATGTCATTTCCACGTTTGCCGGCACGGAGCGGCGGGCCAACAAGTTCCGGCTGATCGCATACCCCACAGCCAAGGGCTGCGCGGCCGCATACTTCCCGGAAGCCAACGCCCTGGTGCACCGCGAGCTTGTGGCCCGCGAATCGAACACGCCCGGCTACAAGGCCATGACTGTGCGGTTCGTAAAACACCCAGAGGAGAACGGATCCTGACATGGGACGTGTGACCCAGCGCCGAAAGCTGCATAAGTTCGTTCTTGACGGATCGCCCCAGGCCCTGGAACACCCTGTCCGGTACAAAGAAGACGTCCTCGCGGTCGAGGAGCCCCTGGAGATCCGCCTCGGCGATATGTCGTTCTCGGTGACCATGCGGACCCCCGGAGACGACTTCGACCTGGTGGCGGGGTTCCTTGTTTCCGAGGGCATCATCTGGGAGCCGGGGCAACTCGTTTCCGAACGTTTCTGCGCAGGGGAGGACGAGAACGGCGTACAGACCTTCAATGTCGTGGACGCACAGCTGCGACCCGACGTCGAACGTCCGGATACGGGCCGTAACGTCTACACTTCAAGCTCCTGCGGCATTTGCGGCACCGACTCGATCGACGCCGTCCGGAAGTCCTCGCGGCACAGTCCTGCGGACGACGACGTGACCATCCCCGTAAAAGCGCTGGCTGCCCTCCCGGACCGGTTGCGTGAGGCGCAGGCGGTCTTCGCCAAAACAGGCGGCGTCCATGCCGCGGGCCTTTTCAGGGTTCACGACGACGGTACTTCCGAGCTGTTGTGCCTGCGGGAAGACGTTGGCCGCCACAACGCCGTGGACAAAGTGGTGGGTTGGGCTTTGCGGGCAGGCAAGCTGCCGCTGAAAGGAACAGTTCTTCAAGTATCCGGCCGGGCGTCGTTCGAGCTCGTCCAGAAGGCTGCCATGGCGGGCATTCCCGTCCTTGCAGCGGTCAGTGCTCCATCGAGCCTGGCGGCCGAGCTCGCGGACGAAACGGGGATCACGTTGGTGGGCTTCAGCCGCAGTACCAGCCTGAATGTGTACGCGGGGAGGGACAGGATCGTAGGGGTGGAGGCCGGCTGAGGCCCCATTCGTTGCGGATAGTCCTCGATCACTTGGCTATTGAGCTGGAACAACGTAGATTTTATCCATCGATTGGAATCGCCGTGTCCTCTAATAACGCCGTCCATCACGTACCGGCCCGCCAGCCGGCCATGACGCTTTGCCACCAGCCAATGCCTAAGGGGTTTTAATTGCACGACGACCGCCGGATCACTGAACAGCGTCTCGATCGATTCGTTCGGGAACGCCTTCTTCCGGCCATTTACGGTAGGTCCGTCCCGCTGCAGCTGAGCAGCTGGGACGCGCCCGGAGAACCCGTGCCCGCAGCGGAGGCAATGCGCCAGCTTTTCACGCCCCAGGAGCCGGGGGCACCTTGGGGTAAGCCGTGGAGTACCAAGTGGCTCCGGCTCCAGGGTGAAGTTCCGGAAGGCTGGGGTTCAGCCGAGGGGACGGCGGTGGAAATCATCGTGGACCTCGGTTTCAACAGCGACGTGCCGGGGTTCCAATGTGAAGGCACGGCCTGGCGTGCCGATGCCAGCATCATCAAAGCGATCTCGCCGCGTAACTACCACGTTCCGCTGAAGCTGCTCGGCGGCGGATTGTCCGTTGACTTCTATGTTGAGGCGGCAGCCAACCCGGATGTGGCGCAGGGTTGGTCATTTGCGCCTACCCTTTTGGGGGATAAGGCGACCTCGGGCGGGGAACCCCGGTATCGCCTGGGCCGGATTGCCATTGCCGAACTCAACGAGACGGTGTGGGAACTCAACCAGGACGTTTGGACATTGAGCGGGCTCATGCACGAGCTCCCCATGGACCTGCCGCGCCGCCACGAAATCCTTCGGGCCCTGGAACGGATGCTGGACATCATGGATCCGGATGACGTCGCGGGAACGGCTGCCGCAGGCCGCGAGGCATTGGCAGAAGTGCTGAGCCGGCCCGCCTATGCTTCGGCCCACGAACTTGTGGCAACTGGCCATGCGCACATCGATTCTGCATGGTTGTGGCCTGTCCGTGAAACCATCCGCAAGTGTGCCCGCACGTTTTCCAACGTGGTGGCCCTCATGGACGAGGACCCCGACTTCGTCTTCTCGTGCTCCTCAGCCCAGCAGATGGCCTGGATCAAGGAATTTTATCCCGAGCTCTTTGTCCGCATCCGGGAAAAGGTCAGGGCCGGGCAGTTCGTTCCCGTCGGTGGGATGTGGGTTGAATCGGACACCAACATGCCCGGTGGCGAGGCCATGGCGCGCCAGTTCGTGGAAGGCAAGAGCTTCTTCCAAAAGGAATTCGACGTGGAGTGCCAGGAAGCATGGCTGCCCGATTCCTTCGGTTACTCGGGAGCACTGCCACAGATCGTCAAGTCGGCAGGTTTGCGATGGTTCCTTACGCAGAAGATTTCCTGGAACAAAGTGAACCTGATGCCGCACCACACCTTCACCTGGGAAGGCATTGATGGCACCCGGTTGTTCACTCATTTCCCGCCCGTAGACACGTACAACGCAGAGCTCCACGCCCGCGAGCTTGCGCATGCGGAGCGCAACTACCGTGAGCACGGCCGCGGAACCATGTCACTGGTTCCCTTCGGTTATGGCGACGGCGGTGGCGGTCCAACCCGTGAGATGGTGGCCGCAGCACGCCGCACCGCAGATCTTGAAGGTTCGCCCAAGGTCCGGATGGGCACGGCCAAGGACTTCTTCACGGCGGCCGAAGCCGAGTACCGCAACCTCCCGGTGTGGGTGGGCGAGATGTACCTGGAGATGCACCGTGGAACGTACACCAGCCAGGCGAAGACCAAGCGCGGCAATCGGCGCAGCGAACACCTATTGCGTGAAGCAGAACTGTGGTGCTCCACGGCCGCAGTGCGCCTTGGCGAGGCATATGCCTATCCCGAAACGGAGCTCAAGAGGCTCTGGCGGTTGGTGCTCCTGCAGCAATTCCACGACATCCTGCCGGGCAGTTCCATTGCGTGGGTCCACCAGGACGCCGAGCGGAATTACGAGGCGATCGCCCGCGATCTCGAGGTCATCATCGGCCAGGCCGCCCAGGCGCTTGTCGGCCAAGGAGACAAGCAGTTCCTGCTCAATGCGGCCCCGCACAAGAGGGGCGGCGTGCCGGCACTGGCCGTTGGGGAAGCGGTGAAACCGGAGGCAGGTGTTGATGCCGGCGAGAAGGGTGGCGGCTACATCCTGGACAACGGAATCATCCGCGCTGTCGTGGACAGTAACGGCTTGCTGACCTCGCTCATGGACCACTCCACTGGCCGTGAGGCGATGGTGCCCGGTCAGCCCGGCAACCTGCTTGAGCTGTTCAGGGACACTCCCAATGAATGGGATGCCTGGGACATCGAGGAGTTCTATAGGCGCAACGTCACCCAACTGACCCAAGCGGAAACCATCGATCTTGAGCGCACGGAGGCTGGCGCCGTCGTGGTGGTCAAACGTACGGTTGGTGCCTCCACCATCAGGCAACGGATAACGCTCGACGCCGGTGCGGAGTCGCTGGGGATCTCCACCACAGTGGACTGGCAAGAACGCGAAAAGATGCTCAAGATAGCCTTCCCACTGGATGTCCGCGCGGACCGCTCGGCCTCCGAGACCCAGTTTGGCCATGTGTTCCGGCCGACCCACACGAACACATCATGGGATGCTGCGAAGTTCGAGATCTGCGCCCACCGCTGGATCCACGTTGCCGAGCCTGGTTATGGCGTAGCCGTCAGCAACGCTTCCAGCTACGGGCACGACGTCACCAGGGCTGTCCGCGGAGACGGGGGGACGACCACCACCGTCCGTGTCTCGCTGCTGCGCTCCGCCAGGTTCCCGGACCCTGAAGCAGACCGCGGCGAGCACACACTTGAGCTGTCCCTTAGGCCTGGAGCGGGGATCGGGGATGCCGTGGAGGAGGGCTACCGCACCAACTTGAAGCCCCGCTATGTCACTGGTGCCAAGCCAGTGGAACCTCTGCTGTCCGTGTCCAACCCTGCCTTGGTAGTGGAGGCAGTGAAGCTGGCTGAGGATGGCTCCGGAGACGTCATTGTGCGTCTTTACGAATCCTTGGGACAACGCTCAGCCGGTGTTGTCAGGGCCAATTTTGAAGCTCATGGCGTCCTGGCCACGGACCTGCTGGAACGGCCGGTAGAGGCCCCTGGAGTGAGTGTGGGGCAGGACGCAGCCGAGCTGGTCCTGCGCCCGTTCCAATTGGTCACCTTGCGGTTCGCCCGATAAAGGCTGGGCGCGCCTGATGGCTGGGCGCGCCAGATGGCTGCGCGCGCCTGATGGCTGGGCGGGCGTGGTGGCTGGGTGGGCCAAGGGGACCCGCGCGAAGCCTTAGACGTCGTGCTGGAGCCGCTTCACGAACAGCTTGGTCCGTTCTTGCCGGGGTGCGCGCAGCACTTCGGCAGCGGGGCCCCGCTCCACCACAACGCCGCCATCCATGAAGATGACCTCATCCGCCACATGTTGGGCGAAGGCCAACTCATGGGTCACGATCACCATGGTCCAGCCTTCCTCGGCGAGTTCCTTGATGACGCCCAGGACGTCACCGACGAGCTCGGGGTCCAAGGCCGACGTGGGCTCGTCGAACAACAGCAGCTGGGGCTGGAGCGCCAAGGCACGGACGATGCCCACGCGCTGCTGTTGTCCGCCGGAGAGCTCGAACGGATAAGCGTCCCGCTTGTCAGCCAGGCCCACCCGCTCAAGCAATCGCTCGGCTTCAGCGATGGCCTCTGCCTTCGGGCGCTTCTGTACCTGGACCGGACCCTCGATGATGTTCTTCAGGACAGTCATGTGCGGGAACAAGTTGTAGTGCTGGAACACCATGGCACTGCGGTCCCGCAGCGCAGCGATCTCCCTCTTGCCCACTTTGGCGCCGAAATCGATTGAGAGGCCGTCAGACGTCTCGCCCGCCGGGCCGGAGCCTGGGCCCCGGCCCGTGCCGCCAAAGGTGACAGTACCGGCGTCGGGAATTTCAAGGCCGTTAAGCGAGCGCAAAACAGTGGTCTTGCCCGAACCTGAGGGACCGATGAGGGCCACCACCTGGCCGCGCCGGATGTCGATATCGATGTCGCGGAGCACAACGTTGCTGCCGAAGGCTTTCGCGAGGTTTCGGGCCTTGAGGACCGAGGTGACGCGTGGTTCGCGCTGTTGAGGTGCATCAGTGGGCGACATAACGGTCCAATCTCCGTTCCACGGCGGACTGCGCGGTGGAAAGGACCAGGCAGATGACCCAGTAAACCAGGGCTGCCTGCAGGTACAGGGCCATGAACTCCTGGCTGAACGCAGCGATTTGCTGGGCGTTGCGGAAGAGTTCAGTGACCAGGATGAGTGAAGCGAGCGAGGTGTCCTTAACCAGGGAAATGAAGGTGTTGGACAAGGGTGGAACGGACACGCGTGCCGCTTGCGGAAGGATGATACGCACCAGCGCCTGGGGGCGGGACATCCCGATGGTGTGGCCGGCTTCCCATTGTCCCTTGGGCACTGAAAGTATCGCAGCCCGGATGATCTCGGCAGCGTAGCCGCCCACGTTCAAGGAGAAGGCGATGATGGCGCTTGGCCAGGGATCCAGGCGGATGCCAATGCTGGGAAGGCCGAAGAAAATCACGAACAACTGCACCAGCAGGGGAGTACCCCGGATGACCGAGACGTAGAAGCGACCTATACCGGACAGCAGCCAATTCGAACTCAGCCGCAGCAGCGCCACCACCAAAGCCAACACCAGGCCCACAGCAAAGGAGGCCAGCGTAAGGGGGATGGTGCCCGTTACGGCACCGCTGATGATCGGCCCGAAGGAACTCCAGATGAGGTCCCAGTTCATTTATTTGGTGACATCCGCACCGAAGTACTTTTCGGAGATCTTTGTCAGGGTTCCATCTGCCCGGAGGTCATCCAGCGCCTTGTCTACAGCCTTGGTCAGCTCTGTGGAACCCTTCCGGAACACCATGGCGCTCTCGGTCTTGTCCGGCGCTTCGGCGGCCACCTTCAATCCGGAATCGGGTGTGGTTTTCGCGTAGTCCAGGTAGGTGAGTTTGTCGTTCACCGTTGCGTCCACGCGTCCCTGCTGTACGAGCGTGGCCGACTGGGCCCAGCCTTCCACTGCCTGAACGTTGGCGCCGGCCCTCTACGGCCATCTTGTAGAAGTTGCTGGTCAGCGACTGCGCGGTGGTCTTGCCCTTGAGGTCGGCGAAGCTGTTGATGCTGGAATTGTCCTTCTTGGTCACTACGACGCCGGTGGAGACGGTGTAGGGCTTGGAGAACTCGTACTTGGCTTTGCGCTCGGCATTGATGGAGATCTGGTTGGCGATTGTATCGAAGCGCTTGGCGTCCAAGCCCGCAAATATGCCATCAAATTGCGTCTCTTGGAAGCTCGCCTTCACGCCCAGCTTTTCAGCCACCGCTTTGGCAATCTCGACGTCGTAGCCCGTCAGTTCACCAGCGCCCTCGGCATGGAAGCTGAACGGGCGGTAGGTTCCTTCCGTTGCGATGACGAGTTCGCCCTTGGATTTCACATCGGACAAGGATGTATCGCCACCGGACTGGGCTGGAGTGGAACCGCCACCGCAGGCAGAGAGCGCAAGGGCGGCGGCGGCCAGGGTAGCGGCGAAAAGAGAACGGCGGGAGCGAAGGCTGGTCATGGAGCCATCTTAGTCACGGGCCAATGCGGATTCCCGGCAGGAAAGGCTTGGAGACTTGTGGAAGGGGTGGTTAAAAAGGCTGAGTGGGGGCGGTCCCCAACAGCCCGCCACCACTCATCCCCCCAATTGTGATCACGTGGGCGCCACATTCACCGGAAACCCGTTCTCTGATTCCGGTGCCAGGCTGCAACCGCGTTCACACATTCATGATTGTGCCACGATCTAATGGTTTTGTGAAAGTCTTACGCTGTGCGTCTTGCTTTGCGTCTGGCAAATGCCTTGGAAAACCAGATCCCGGCGAGCCCAATGGCCGTAGCCAGCACCGCGGAGTAGTTAATCAGGGAACGCAGCCACAGGTGCACCAGCGGGATCAGTGGGAAGAGCTGGGACAGCAACAGCAACGCCAGCCCAACAAACAGGAGCGCCGAGGCGGCACGCAGCAACGCAGGGTAGCGGCCTACGACGGTCCGCCAGATTGCGGGCAACAAACAGGCTGATACATAGCCGGGATAGAAGCGGCCCAGAGCCGCGTAAGCCTCCATGGATGGTCCCCAGGTCAGCCCCGTCATGCCCACCGTGGAACCGCGCGTGTCTGTGATGACAAAGAAGAACGTGGTCAGTGCCACCGTGATTCCCAGGACCGTCAGCCCCCAAGGGCCACGAATAGCCCGTTCCGCTGATCTGGAAGCGAAACCCATGGCAATCTTGATGCCCATCAGCAGGAAGGTGCCGTAGAGCAGGAACCGCAGAATCAGGTTCGTTACGTTAACGCCGCCGAGCAGGGCATCGATGGCAAGGTACGGGCCTTCGATGCTGAGGAGGATATCCAGGGTGATCAGCGCGAAAATGTAGAAAACCACCCGGTTCTCACCCCTGAGCAGGCTCGGAATCCGCGCGATGGTGATCGCCAGGCACACAATCAGCGTTGCCCAAGGCAGGACAGCCGTCATCCGAGATTCTCCCAAATTCGTTCAGTTCGTTCGTGGTCTTGTTCTTGGCGGCGCAGCGTTTTGCCCAGCGCCTGGAGTCGTTCGCCTGCCAGGGTCACCAGCTCGCCCAGCGTCATCCGGTCGAGTGCTTCCTTGCGTCCGTTGGGCGACCAGCCCGCTTCGGCTTCGGTGATCAGCCCTCCGGCGACCAGCCCGCCCGCCGGTCCGACGCCGGCAGCCCGCGACGTCGCGATGGCCAGCTCGGGAGGAAGCCTGTTGGCTGTCAGGTGGGCGGAGAAGTTCTGCGGTGCGATCCCGGTGGCTTCGCTGACCCGGTGCCGCAACTCGCCGTCGTCGATTGCATCCACCCAGTTGCGCACCGCGGTGGGGTGCGGTGTTGGCGATAGTCCCGTGACGGAGACGGACCCTGGCTCACTGCGTTCCACCACCGCGCGCAACAAATCCATGGTGGCTATCTGGCTCACCAGTTCATCAGGCGTGGGTGGGACGGGATCGCCCCGAAGGTCTGCGTAGAGGTCAAACGTGGCCAGGGCTTGGACGGGACTGATGTGGTAACCCCGGCTGATGCTGACCAGCGTTGACTCCGCCACCTTGCCGCGGACCAGCTGTTGGGCCAGCGTTGTCCGTTTTATCCCGGAAATCCTGCAGACGTCCGCTGTGCTGGCGTTGGGTGCAACGCCGTGAAGCCAGCGTTGGAACGCCTTGGACGGTAAGGGCATGGAGGGCTTTCTGGGGTATTTCAAACGGGCAAGTCCGGCATCTTCCAAAAAGGAACCGGAGCGAAGGTACGGATTGATTTTACGCCGACGCCACATTGAATTATGCTTGATGCTTGAACCCGTTGGTCCGTACACCCCCCAAGTCCGGACCAGCGGGTTTTTCCATGCCCTTGGGAATCACGGGCATGGAAGCCGCGTTTGATAGATGAACCCACGCTTGTTTGCCGTGCTGGTGATGTAGACGCGAGCGCCGTGTTGGCGCTGCGAGAGGAATAGAGAATGACTGCAACCTTGGTGGCCAAGGATCTTGCCGGTGGCCACGGCCACCGCACGCTCTTTTCGAAGCTTTCCCTCACCGTTGCGCCGGGTGATGTGGTGGGCGTCGTCGGAGCGAACGGCGCTGGCAAGTCCACGCTTCTGCGCATCCTCTCAGGCGTGGACCAGCCGCAGGAGGGGACCGTCAGCCTGGCTCCGTCGGACGCCTTTGTGGGCTGGTTGCCCCAGGAACACGAGCGCACGGCGGGCGAAACCATCGCAGCATACATTGCGCGCCGCACGGGCTGTGCACAGGCCACCGCAGAAATGGAAGCCACAGCCGAGGCCCTCGGTTCCGGTGCTCCCGGAGCAGATGATGCATATTCCTTGGCCTTTGACCGCTGGATGGCATCCGGTGCAGCAGACCTGGAGGACCGCATTCCTGCTGTATTGGCGGATCTTGGGCTTGAACTCGGCACCGATGCCCTCATGACAGGGCTCTCCGGAGGGCAGGCTGCCCGGGTTGCTTTGGCTGCGCTGCTGCTCAGCCGCTTCGATGTTGTCCTTCTTGATGAACCCACCAATGACCTGGACCTTGATGGCCTGGCCAGGCTGGAAGCGTTCGTGCAGGGGCCTGCGCGGAGGAGTGGTTCTGGTGTCCCACGACCGTGAGTTCCTGGCCCGCTGCGTCACCACCGTAGTGGAACTGGACCTCGCCCAGAACTCCGTGGCTGTCTACGACGGCGGCTACGAAGCATTCCTCGAAGAGCGCGCCGTCGCCAAGCGCCACGCCCGCGAACGCTACGAAGAGTTTGCCAACACCAAGGCCGATCTTGTGTCCCGCGCACGGACCCAGCGCGAGTGGAGCTCCCAGGGCGTCCGCAATGCGATGAAGAAGAACCCTGACAACGACAAAATCCGCAGGGCGGCGAGCACGGAGTCTTCCGAAAAGCAGGCACAGAAGGTCCGCCAGATGGAGTCGCGCATCGCCCGCCTCACCGAGGTGGAGGAGCCGCGCAAGGAATGGCAACTGCAGTTCAGCATCGGTCAGGCACCCCGCTCAAGTGCCGTCGTCGCCACCCTTCGTGACGTGGTGGTGCGCCAGGGCGATTTCACGCTGGGACCGGTCAACCTGCAACTCAACGGCGGTGAGCGCATCGGCATCACCGGGCCCAACGGCGCCGGTAAGTCCACTCTCCTGCGCTTGCTGCTGGGCACCCGGAAACCGGACGACGGCGACGCCTCCATGGGCGCGTCTGTCGCCATCGGCGAAATCGACCAGGCCCGCGGACTGCTCGACGGCGGACGGCAGCTTGGCGACGCCGTCGAAGCCGTGCTGGTGGACTGGAATAGTGCCGACGTCCGCACGCTCCTGGCCAAGTTCGGCCTCAAAGCGGACCACACCTCGCGGACAGTTGACTCTCTGTCCCCGGGCGAGCGGACGCGCGCCGCGCTGGCCCTCCTGCAGGCCCGGGGCGTGAACCTGTTGGTGCTGGACGAACCCACCAACCACCTTGACCTCCCTGCGATCGAGCAACTTGAAGAAGCGCTGGAAAGCTACGAAGGCGCCCTCCTGCTGGTCACCCACGACCGGCGACTGCTGGAGAACGTTCGGCTCGATTCGCGTTGGCACCTGGAAAACGGCCGTGTCCAGGAGCTTCACCACATCCCCGGCCAGGAGAAGTAACCATGAGCATGGATGGCGTTGCCTGGAGCTCGCTGCACAAGATCACGCGTGCCCAGAGCGGCTCGCAACCCTTCTCGAAGGAAACGCTGAAGCGCGTGCTGAGCTTTGCAGCGCCCCACAAGGGCAAGCTCACAGCCTTCGTCATCGCCTCGATTGCGGGAGCGTTCCTGGCCGTCGCCACGCCGGTGCTTGCCGGGCAAGTGGTTGACGCGATCATTGCCAAGGCTGGCGTGGGCACGGTGATCTGGCTGGCCGTCCTCATTGCGATTGTGGCTGTTGGCGAGGCTGGAATTGGACTCGTGACCCGATGGTTGTCCTCCACCATCGGCGAGGGCGTCATTGTGGACCTCCGTACCCGCGTGTTCGACCATGTGCAGCGTATGCCCATCGCTTTCTTCACCCGGACACGGACCGGCGCGCTGGTCAGCCGCCTGAACAACGACGTCATCGGGGCGCAGTCAGCGTTCGCAGGCACCTTGTCCGGTGTGGTGAGCAACGTCGTGGCGCTCGCCTTGACCCTTGTGGTCATGCTCAACACGTCCTGGTTGGTCACCGTCCTGGCCATGGTGTTGCTGCCGATCTTCCTCATACCTGCCCGACGCATGGGTTCCAAGCTGGCGGACCTCCGACGCGAGGCAGCCGCACACAACGCTGCCATGGGTACGCAGATGACCGAAAGATTCTCCGCTCCCGGCGCCACATTGGTAAAACTTTTCGGCAGGCCGGACGAGGAATCCCGGGAGTTTGCTGCCCGGGCCGGCCGCGTGCGCGATATCGGCATCCGCACCGCCATGCTGCAGTTCACGTTCGTCACCGCGCTGACTTTGGTCTCGGCCTTGGCTCTGGCCCTCGTTTACGGACTGGGCGGCTGGCTTGCCCTCGGTGGACAACTGGCGCCAGGCGACGTTGTGGTCCTGGCCCTTCTCCTGACGCGTCTCTACGCTCCGCTCACCGCGCTCTCCAACGCGCGCGTGGAAATCATGAGCGCACTTGTCAGCTTCGAGCGGGTCTTCGAGATCCTTGACCTGCAACCCCTCATCACGGAAAAGCCGGACGCGGTGGCCCTTCCGTCCGGACCCGTCGCCGTGGAATTCCACGACGTCCGCTTTTCCTACCCGTCGGCGGACAAAGTGTCCCTCGCCTCCTTGGAAGACGTGTCAACCTTGGACACGCGCGGCGGCGAGGAAGTGCTGCACGGTATCAGCTTCCGCGTTGAGCCTGGCCAGACGGTGGCCTTGGTGGGCTCGTCCGGCGCAGGAAAGTCCACGGTGGCCCAACTGCTGTCCCGCCTCTACGACGTCGATTCCGGTGCCGTACGTCTGGGTGGGCGCGGACCTGGCACCGGCGTGGATGTCCGGGATCTCCGCTTTGATTCCGTGCGGGACACCCTGGGAATGGTGACCCAGGACGGCCACCTTTTCCACGAAACCATTGCCTCCAACCTGCGCCTGGCCCGGCCGGATGCCACGGAAGAAGACATGTGGGAGGTGCTCAGGCGCGCACGCCTGGAACCCATGATCCGGTCCCTTCCGGACGGCCTGGAAACAGTTGTTGGGGAGCGCGGCTACCGGCTTTCCGGTGGAGAAAGGCAACGTCTCACCATCGCACGTTTGCTCATTAAGCAGCCGCGCGTGGTGATTCTTGATGAGGCAACCGCAGCGCTGGACTCCACCAATGAAGCCGCCGTCCAGGCAGCCTTGGGGGAAGCGCTCCAGGGGCGTACCGCCGTCGTGATTGCCCACAGGCTGTCCACCATCCGTGCCGCGGACGTCATCCTGGTGGTAGAGGACGGCAGGATCGTGGAACGCGGCACGCACACGGAGTTGCTTGTTGCCGACGGCCGCTATGCCGAGTTGTACCGGACCCAGTTCGCGGAAGCCACGGCGGTGGCCGAGGAAGCTGTTCCGGAGCCCAACTGAGTCGCATTTGTGCGCGTTTTGAGTGCTCAAAACGCGCACAAATGCGACCTACTTGGGTGACCTACTTAGGCGAGGCGAGGCGAGGCGAGGGCAGGAAGGACGTGGTCCGTCAGCAGTGGTGCGAGATCCCCGGGCAGAGATGCTGTGAGGTCCAGCCAACGGACCTCGGCGATCTCGGCGGAAGGGTGTGCTTCCCAGGTTCCAGGAGCCGTGAAAACTGTGGCCTCAATGTTGGTTGCGGCCTCGTTGGCAGCCACAGCGAGCCAGGCGCCCAGGGGTTCAAGGTCTTCGGGGGCTACCTCGATGCCCACTTCCTCGAGCAACTCGCGGGACGCAGCCTCGGCAGCTGTCTCACCGGCCTCGGGTTTGCCGCCCGGATGCATGAATTTGTCCGTGCCCCGTTTGCGGACGGTGAGGAGCTGGCCCTCCTTGTTGTAAACGCACACGGCGCTGACCACGATCACATCAGTAATGCTCATGCTTGCCTCCAGGCGTTCGTTCGGACCAGATGCGATTCCAGCAGCAGATCCTTTGCGGGACCGCGGACATCCCAGGTGAAACTGAACGCATCCGGGCCTTCCCAGATGTAGTTCACGTAATAGTCATCGGGATCGCACCAGTGTTTGTCCTGGTTGGCCTGCTCCGCAAAGCTCATCACATGGAATGGCCGGCCATCGGGGAAGAAGACGTCCATGGAATCCGGTCCAGGGCCTGGCTTGAGGAGATACTCGCGGAACGCCGGGCCTGTGTGGGTGGGCCAGTGCATGGTTCCATCTTCGCGGTAGTGAAGGCCATCGCCGTCGGGCTCTTCCGTGTACCGCACGACGCCGGTGAAGGTTCCGCGGGTGCCGGAGGCCCTGTCCAGGAGTGTCCGCTCCACATTCCACGTGCCGGCCAAATAGGCACGTAAGTCCTGGATGGGCTGCTGCTGGTTCAAGTGCCCTCGATTGGAATCGAACCAACGACACCGGCTTTAGGAGAGCCGTGCTCTATCCACTGAGCTACGAGGGCCTGCGTGTCCATCCCCGGGAGTACCGTTACGGAGCTCCTTGGCCGGACACGACTACAAGCATACAAGCTGCCGGGCCAGTGCCCGAACACGGCTAGGCTGGCCGTCATGAGAGGGCATGCGACACCACCGGAAACCACCGGCACATTCCTCCCGGATGTCCGCGCGACACGGGCAAACATTGGCGGCTGGGCCCAGTTGAGTGTGGTCCAGTATTTCGTTGCCGAGGCTGCTGTTATCGAGGCCTGGGCCGGTCCTGAACCCTACAGCAGAGCTACCGGGTTCATCAGCGACCTCGGCGCAGTATCGTGCGGGGTCTACGAAGACCGGGCAGTTTGCTCCCCTTTGCATGGGCTGATGAACGCCTCTTTTGTAGTGCAGGGCCTGGCATTGATCCTTGGGGCGGTGTTCCTGACGGCAGGGCTTTTGTGCGTGGCAGCGCGTCCTGGTGTGCATGCCCAGCGCTTCCACACCGCCACAGCCGACAAAGAGCCCCGGACCCGGGTCCTGGCCAAACCATGGATCATGGCTGTGGCCATCCGAATACTCACGGGTGTTTCAGGTGCCGGGACGGTCATCGTTGGCCTGGTGCCGGAGGATGTGGGCTCCCCATGGCATTTTGCCGGCGCCTTGATGTTCTTCATTGGCGGTGGCTTCGCATTGCTTCTGCTGGGCATCCTCTGGTTCCGGCAGACCCCGATGAGCTGGTTCATCGCCGCCTGCGGCTCCCTCTGTATCGGGGCACTCATCGTTGGCGGGATCACGGGAATGGACGTGCCCCAGCCCGGAGCACTCGAGAGACTGATGGGCTACCCCGTCACCATTGGCTTGGCAGCTGCCGGCCTGGTCATCGCCCAGCGCGTGCAAACGGTGCGGAAAGCGGCGAAGGCCCTGCGGTAAATCAGGTCCTGCGGTAAAACTGTCCTGGGGCGGCAGGAGCGGGAGAAAATCCGCTCGGGGGCCTGGTCTTGATGTGTGAGCACCAAGGACTAGACCCTTGATCGCACAACATAGGTGCCCTGCGCCTAAACAATGACCCGCTTGCCGGCGGGTCAATTGTTTTAACGAAGGGGTGGGCGGTTGGCCCACTGGGATAACACTATCGTTTTTATTTTGCCCGCTTCCTCCGCCTTGCGCATCCGGCGTCAGCCGTCAGCCGTCAGTGCCGTTGAACGCGTGCGTCCGCGGGACTCCGGGACTATTCTGGCGCTATGACGACGGCGGGTGGTCCGCTCGGCGGGGACCGGGGACTTCTGCCTGACCTCGCTGGCCGGCGCGAGCTGATTGGGGGTTGGGCCGCGATTACCCTCATCCACTATTTCGTGGTGGAAGCCATGGCGATGGCTGTGTGGCAAGGCAATCCAGGTTATGATCGGCGCGCCCACGTCATCAGTGATCTTGGCGCGGCCCACTGCGGTCCCTTCAACGGTTACGAGGTGTGCTCGCCGCTTAATTGGCTGATGAATGCCTCGTTCGTGCTCCAAGGGGTTGCCATGGTCCTCGGGGCGGTGCTGCTGAGCTCGGCTGTCCTCTCTGTGGCGGCTGAATCCGGTGCCCGGGTTATCCGGCCGGGAATGGCATCACCAGCCGCGGCAGTTCCCTGGATTGCGGCCGGGGCAGTCAGGGTGCTGGTCCTCGTAGCGGGCATCGGCCAGGCAATGGTTGGCCTGATCCCGGAAGACACCGACCTGGCGCTGCATCTGACCGGCGCGGGACTGTACTTCATCGCCGGACCGCTGTCCTTGGTGATACTGGGCCTGGTATGGCGGGGGCACACGCAGATGTGGGGGATGGTGCTCTTGTTCGGGGTTGTTTCCCTGGGAGCAACCATCTACGTCCTTGCGGTGCAGTTGCGCGTCGAGGAGCCGGGCGCCATCGAGCGCACAATGGCGTATCCGATCATCCTGGGGTTGTCCTTGGTGGGCCTGGTAGTGGCTCACCGCGTCACAAGGGAACGGAAAGCTGTCAGGGTTGTTTCGCGTTCTTCCGTCCAAGGAACACAGCCGCCACGCCGCACAGCAGGCTGATCAGGAACAGTACCCACGACGCAATGGTGACGCCGGAGGCCAGGGCAACCTGACCGGCGTCGGGCGTTTCCGTGGCCAGCATCGAATCAATGGCGACGTTGGACCACAAGTGAGCCACGGCGAAAAGCAGGGGAGCGGCCCACAATGCCCAGCGCCACGACTTTCGGGCAACGTTGGTGCCGATGAGCAGGAGCCAACTGAAGCCGAAGATCAGCGGAAAGAGCGTGCCGGCAGTCTTATGGACGTAGTTCAACTGGCCCCGGGCGGACTCGTCCATCGCGGCGCGAAGCTGGGCGACGTAGTCCTGGGAGAACCCGCCGATCAGCGAATCCGGCATGGCGAGCCCGCCTGAAAGCTGCGTCATTTGGTTCAGCGTCAACAAGTGCAGGTACCAGAACAGGAACAAGCTGGCCACAACTCCTGCAATCACAATGAGCTTGGAGTTGCTCTGTGCCTTCTCGGGGCTCCGCCGCGTGGTGGGATTGATCACGGGTGGGAGGGTGTGCTCAGGGACCACCGCCTTGGCTCCGTGCTTCTTGATGCGCTGCGCTGGTGTCTTGGCCATGTCATTCATTATCCCGCCACATAAGCTGGGACCATGACCACCGGCAGGCACACCGCAACTGAACTCGATCCATCACTTGATGACTACCAATTGGCCAGCGCACTGGTCCGCGAGGCAGGGCAACTGGCGCTGCTCATGCGGATGGGCGGACTACAGGGCACGCGCAAGACGTCAGTGTCCGACGTCGTCACGGCAGCCGACCATGCGGCCGAGGCTTACGTCTTGGAACAGTTGCAACGCTGCCGCCCGGAGGATGGCATCCTGGGCGAGGAAGGCACTTCTGTTGCCGGTACCAGTGGCCGGACCTGGGTGATCGATCCTGTGGATGGAACCTACAACTTCCTGCATGGCTCCACGTACTGGTGCTCGGCCATTGCCCTTAAACGCGACGATTCAGATCACGGCGGCAATCCCGTTGCTGATCCCTCCGTAGTGCTTGGGGCCATCTACCAGCCCGAACTGGACAAGCTCTGGCTAGGCGGCGAAGAGCATCCGGCCAGCCTGAACGGAGAACGCATTTCAGGTTCCGGAGACCTCTCTGTTGGCCAAATCTGCGCAGCAACCTACATCCACCCCACCTGGTTGGCGGACCCCCGCACTGCCATGCCCTGGCATGCCGCTGCCGTCTCCGCCGCATCACTGCGGATGTTCGGTTCAGGCTCGTGCGACCTCGGCCGTGTGGCTGATGGAGAACTCGGCTGCTGGTTCCAGCACAGCTGCCCGGAATGGGACTGGCTCCCAGGCAAGGCGATCGTCCGCGCTGCAGGCGGCGACACCGCCGTCGTGCAGGTCAACGGGATTAACTGGTTCATCGCAGGAGGCCCGACGGCGGTCCGCGAGCTGAGTGGGGCCCTCACCTCAGTACCGCAGTTTGCGTAGTTTTTGGATCGCCTGGGCGGTGCTCTCTTTGGGGTGGCCCTTGAGTGTCAGAGGCACCGCCTAGACTGGTAGTCACCATGGATATGTTGTTCGACCCCTACGCAGACGGCCCCTTCAACGCAGGCTCCAAAGCCGCTACCAAGGCTGCCCCGGAGCTTTGGCACGCGGGCGGCGGCGCTTCCCGTGCCCGGTTCGGTGAGGGCAGCGGTGGGTCCAGCACTGGAACAAATGAACGTCCTGCCTCCGGTGGTTGGGGTAACCAGGAGGCCGGTAGGCTTCCGTCCGCCGACGCCCTCCTCCAAGGCTTGAACCCACAGCAGGAAGAAGCCGTGAAGCACGCCGGCAGTCCGTTGCTGATCGTTGCGGGTGCAGGCTCAGGCAAGACCCGTGTGTTGAGTAACAGGATCGCCTACCTGATCGCCACCAAGCGTGCCCACCACGGCGAAATCCTGGCCATCACCTTTACCAACAAGGGCCGCCGCGGAAATGCGCGAACGTATCGAAGCCCTGGTGGGTGGGCGGGCCAAGGCCATGTGGATCTCCACGTTCCACTCCTCCTGTGTTCGGATCCTGCGCCGCGAGGCCGCCAATGTGGGCCTGAACTCGAACTTCTCCATCTACGACTCCGCGGATTCCCTGCGCCTGATCACGCTTGTGTCCAAGAACCTGGACCTTGATCCCAAGAAGTTCCCGCCCAAGGCGATCCAGCACAAGATCTCCGCACTTAAGAACGAGCTCATCGACGCCGACTCCTACGTCTCCTCGGCAAACCACAACGACCCCTTCGAGCAAGCCGTGGCTGACGTGTTCAAGGGCTACACCCAGCGCCTGCGCCAAGCCAACGCCATGGACTTCGATGACCTCATCGCGGAGACCGTCTACATGTTCCGGGCCTTCCCCGCGCTCGCCGAGTCGTACCGCCGTCGCTTCCGGCACGTGCTGGTGGATGAGTACCAGGACACCAACCACGCCCAGTACGCCCTGGTCAGGGAAATCGTTGGCCTGGGCACTGATACTGACGTGGAGCCCAGCGAACTCACGGTGGTGGGAGACTCCGATCAGTCCATCTACGCATTCCGTGGTGCGGACATCCGCAACATCGTGGAGTTCGAAGCCGACTACCCCAATGCGCGCACCATCAAGCTTGAGCAAAACTACCGCTCCACGCAGAACATCCTCACCGCCGCCAACTCCGTGATTTCCCGGAACCCCAACCGCCAGGAAAAGCGGCTGTGGACGGCAGAGGGAGATGGCGAGAAGATCGTGGGCTACGTCGGAGAGAACGAGCACGACGAAGCCCAGTTCATCGCCAAGGAAATTGACCGGCTTCAGGACGAGGAAGGGCTGCGTCCTGGCGATGTCGCCATCTTCTACCGCACCAACGCCCAGTCACGGTCCATTGAAGACGTGCTGGTCCGGGTGGGCCTGCCGTACAAAGTTGTGGGCGGCACGCGGTTCTACGAACGCAAGGAAATCAAAGACGCCCTGGCTTACCTGCGCGTCCTTGTGAACCCTGACGACGACGTCAACCTCCGCCGTGTCCTGAACGAACCCAAACGGGGGATCGGCGACCGCGCCGAGGGTGCCGTCGCTGCCTTGGCTGAACGCGAGCGGACGTCCTTTATGGCTGCCGCCCGTCGTGCTGACCAGGCGCCCGGCATGGCAACGCGTTCGGTGAACGCCGTCCTTGGCTTTGTGAAGCTGCTGGATGACCTTGCTGAGGTGGCTTCCGGGTCCGGTGCTGCCGCTGCCCTGGAGGCTGTGCTCGAGCAGACCGGATATCTTGCCGGTTTGCGCGCGAGCAACGATCCCCAGGACGAGTCCCGCGTGGAGAACCTCGCCGAATTGGTGGCCGTAGTCCGCGAGTATGAACGCGACAACCCGGACGGTTCGCTGGGCGAATTCCTGGAGCAGGTTTCCCTGGTGGCCGACGCCGACCAAATTCCTGATGCTCCCGGCGGGGACATTGACGCCGCGGTGGCCGAAGCCAAGCGCATGGGCGTTGTCACGCTCATGACGTTGCACACGGCCAAAGGCCTGGAGTTCCCGGTGGTCTTCCTGACCGGCATGGAGCACGGGATCTTCCCGCATCAGCGCTCCGCCACGGACCCCAAGGAACTGGCCGAAGAACGCCGCCTGGCCTACGTGGGCCTTACCCGTGCACGCAAACGGCTCTACGTCACGCGCTCCGAGGTCCGAAGCATGTGGGGCCAAAGCCAATACAACCCCGCCAGCCAGTTCCTGGAGGAGATTCCCTCCGAGCTGGTGGACTGGAAACGTGAAGGCATGAGCCGGCAAGCGGCAGGTGCCGGTTGGGGAAATGCTCCCATCGGCTCCAACCGCTACGGCGGCTCTTTCTGGGGTGCAGGCACGTCACGCGGGGTTGCCGCCAGCCCAAGTGCCGGTTTCGACGCCGACGTCCCGGCCGCCGTCGCACGCACCAGGGTGCAGCCGCAAAAGGAAGTCATTTCGGTGGTGGTGGGGGACAAGGTCAACCACACAAGCTTCGGAAACGGCGTGGTGCTGGGGGTCGAAGGCTCGGGTGACAAGACAGTCGCCAAGGTGAAGTTCGACGTCGGTGAGAAGCGCCTGCTGCTGAGGTACGCGCCCCTGACCAAACTGGATGCCTGACGCCTCACGGCATAATTGGTGGCATGCGACGGACTGTATTGGGGATTCTTGCCGCTTTGCTCCTGGTGTTGGCCACGGGCTGCTCGTTCGCCACGAAGGACCCTGACTACGTTTCCCCGGCGCCGTTGCCTCCGCTGGAACAGCTCAAGGAGGTCCCGGTTACCGAGCAGACCGCTCTGGCCGCCGGCGGGGACGTCACCGCATTTGTGACGCCGGACCGCAACATCGTGTGTGCCATGACCTCCTCCAGGGGCGGCCACATCAACATCCCCTATGAGGCGAACACGTATTCCGATGCGGCCAACAACAAGTTCGCCGTGGTGCCTGTCGTCCATTGCGAATTGGCGAAGTATGCCAAACCTGACCCAACCGACGTCGCAGACGACTGCGGTGGCACAGGGCTGGGTTATCTTGGTGGCACGGTTCTCCTGACGCCGGACAAGGCCGTGTATGGCTCATGTCGTTCCGGCGTAACACAAATGGAGTCTGAGTTCGGGCCCAAGGGGAGCCGGAGCGGCCCCATCTCGAAGCTGCCTGAGCTGGCCGACGGGCAGAACATCGAACGCAACGGCCTTCGGTGCTCGGCCTATAACGACGGTGTTGCCTGCGGGAATGTCTCCGGTGGCGTGGCGTTCTTTGTCAGCAGGCAGGGCTACCAACTGATTTCCGACGGCGGCAAAGAGGTCACGGGGAACCTGAAACAGGCGACGTGATCGCCGTCGAACAGACGATGAACGGCCAAAAAACCGCGTCATTCTGCGAGTTTTCTACGCGCGATAGAAGTGTAAGGTTACTCACTTAACCGGTAGTGTGTAGCTGGCGGGACTCCTCAAAGGGCTAAAGTTCCGAGAGGACCTTACGCAATGTGACCGGCTTCAATCCTGGTTGTTACCGCGTACTTTCCGCAGCTGGCTATCGCGGTCATCGCGGTTCCCGGCTGAACAGAAAACTACTTCGACGTAGAAGGACACTAAACCGTGGACCTGTTTGAATATCAGGCGCGCGATATGTTCGAAGCGCACGGTGTACCCGTGCTCGCCGGCATCGTGGCGCACACTCCTGAAGAAGCAAAGGCAGCTGCCGAGAAGATCGGCGGCGTTACTGTCGTAAAGGCACAGGTTAAGGTTGGTGGCCGCGGCAAGGCTGGCGGCGTCAAGGTTGCCAAGACTGCCGAAGAGGCGCTTGAGCACTCCACCAACATCCTGGGCATGGACATCAAGGGCCACACCGTTAACAAGGTGATGATCGCCCAGGGTGCGGACATCGCCGAGGAATTCTACTTCTCGGTCCTGCTGGACCGCGCCAACCGCAACTACCTGGCCATGTGCTCGGTTGAAGGCGGCATGGAAATTGAGCAGCTGGCTGTTGAGCGTCCCGAGGCCCTGGCCAAGATCGCCATCGATCCCGCTGTGGGCATTGACCAGGCCAAGGCTGACGAGATCGTCGCAGCCGCAGGCTTCGCTGAAGAACTGCGCGGCAAAGTGGCCGACGTCATTCTGAAGCTCTGGGACGTTTTCAAGAAGGAAGACGCAACCCTGGTTGAGGTCAACCCACTGGTGCGCACCGGCGCAGGCGACATCATTGCCCTCGACGGCAAGGTTACCCTCGACGAAAACGCAGACTTCCGCCACGTGCACCACGCACTGCTCGAGGACAAGGAGTCAGCTGACCCGCTCGAGGCCAAGGCAAAGGCGCAGGACCTCAACTACGTCAAGCTGGACGGCGAAGTAGGCATCATCGGCAACGGCGCCGGTCTTGTGATGTCCACGCTGGACGTCGTTGCTTACGCTGGTGAAAACCACGGCAATGTCAAGCCCGCCAACTTCCTGGACATCGGCGGTGGAGCTTCCGCCGAAGTCATGGCCAATGGCCTGGACGTCATCCTGGGCGACTCCCAGGTCAAGAGCGTGTTCGTCAACGTCTTCGGCGGCATCACCGCTTGTGACGCTGTGGCAAAGGGCATCGTGGGTGCGCTTGCAGAGCTGGGATCTGCTGCGAACAAGCCGCTGGTCGTTCGCCTCGATGGCAACAACGTCGAGGAAGGCCGCCGCATCCTGACCGAGGCCAACCACCCGCTGGTTACCCTGGCCGCCACCATGGACGAGGGCGCCGACAAGGCCGCCGAGCTCGCCAACGCAGCTAAGTAAAGGGACGCGACAATGTCTATCTACCTCAACAAAGACTCCAAGGTCATCGTTCAGGGCATCACCGGCGGCGAAGGCACCAAGCACACCGCACTGATGCTCAAGGCCGGCACCAACATTGTTGGTGGCGTCAACGCCCGCAAGGGCCGGCAGCACGGTCCTGCACGGCGAAAAGGAAATCACCGTCTTTGGCACCGTCAAGGAAGCCATCGCTGAAACCGGCGCAGATGTCTCCATCGTCTTCGTTCCGCCGGCATTCACCAAGGACGCCGTGGTTGAAGCCATCGAAGCCGGCATCGGCCTCGTTGTAGTCATCACTGAAGGCGTTCCGGTTCAGGACTCCGCCGAATTCTGGGCACTCGCCCAGTCCAAGGTTGACGCCGACGGCAACCAGATCACCCGCATCATCGGGCCGAACTGCCCCGGCATCATCACCCCGGGCGAAGCCCTGGTCGGCATCACCCCGGCAAACATCACGGGCAAGGGCCCCATCGGCCTCGTGTCCAAGTCCGGTACCTTGACCTACCAGATGATGTACGAGCTCCGCGACCTCGGATTCTCCACCGCCATCGGCATTGGTGGCGACCCCATCATCGGCACCACGCACATCGACGCCCTGGCTGCGTTCGAAGCCGACCCGGAGACCAAGGCAATCGTCATGATCGGCGAAATCGGTGGCGACGCTGAAGAGCGCGCTGCTGACTTCATCAAGGCCAACGTCACCAAGCCGGTTGTTGGCTACGTTGCAGGCTTCACCGCTCCTGAGGGCAAGACCATGGGCCACGCAGGCGCCATCGTCTCCGGCTCCGCAGGAACCGCACAGGCCAAGAAGGAAGCCCTCGAAGCTGCAGGCGTGAAGGTCGGCAAGACGCCGTCCGAAACTGCCAAGCTGCTGCGCGAGGTCTACGCAACCCTCTAGTACCCAAAGCAACGCGGGGTCACTTACGGCCCATTCCTGACTGTGGAATGGGCTCAAAGTGACCCCGCGTTGCTCTTTAAAGCACGACGGCGGCTCCGCACCTTTCCCACGGAAGGTGGCGGGGGCCGCCGTCGTGCTTTAAGGCGTGTTGTGAGGCCTGTACCTTCCGCCTGATTCTTTGTTAGTATGTCAGGACAAACCACTTCCAAGGAGCGCGCAAACATGCCATTGGTAAGAATCGACGTCAATCAGGGCAGGTCGGCGGAGGAACTGGCTGCGATCAGCCGGGCCATCCACAATGCAATCGTCTCTGAGTATGAGATCCCTGAGCGTGACTACTTCCACATCCTCACTGAACATCCGGAGGGGCAAATCGTGGCCCAGGATGCCGGGTTGGGTTTTGGGCGCAGCCGTGGCGTGATCATGATCCAGATCTTCACCCAGGGCGGCCGCAGTCAGATGGCGAAGAGCTCGCTCTTCGAGGCCATCACCGAAGGGCTTGGTGGGCTTGGTGTCAAGGGTGAGGATGTCTTCATCGGCTACATGGAGAACTCGCCTGGCGACTGGTCTTTCGGCTTCGGGCGCAGCCAGTATGTCTCCGGAGAATTGGCCATCCCACGCAAGTAGATACAGTCCGTGTCATGTTGTAAATATGTCAGTACAAACCTTTGACAGGACATGAAATCTGGGGCAAAGTAGTCATGTGGCCCCGCTCACTGAGGGGTGGCAAGGCATTGGGGCCCAGCGCTCAAAGGTTCAGAGTTCACAAGAGAAAGGTCAACGATCATCGTGACCCACGAACTGCTTACGATCGGGCGCATCAGCGTTGATATCTACCCGAACGATATTGGGGTGGACCTGGAGGATGTGACGTCCTTCGGCAAGTATTTGGGAGGTTCGCCCTCCAACGTGGCGGTCGCTGCTGCGCGCCACGGCCGCCGCGCCGGTGTCATCACCCGCACGGGCGACGACGCGTTCGGAAGCTACCTGCACCGGGAACTGCGCAAGTTCAATGTTGATGATTCGTTCGTCTCCCCGGTCAAGGAGTACCCCACAGCGGTGACTTTCTGCGCGATCAAGCCGCCGGAAGATTTCCCTCTCTACTTCTACGGACGCTTCCCCACGGCGCCGGACCTGCAGATCAAAACCGAAGAGTTGGATCTGGATGCCATTAGGGACGCGGGCATTTTCTGGTCCACGGTGACAGGCCTCTGCCAGGAACCCAGCCGCAGCGCGCACATCGCCGCCCACGAGGCCCGGCCCCGGACTGCTTTGAAGGAAGGCCAGTTCACCATCCTGGACCTGGATTACCGGCCGATGTTCTGGGATTCGGAAGAGGAAGCCCGCGCAGAAGTTGCCAGGATCCTCCCGCACGTCACGGTCGCGATCGGCAACGACAAGGAGTGCGCGGTAGCCGTAGGTGAGGGGACGCCGGACGAGCAGGCAGACCGCCTGCTGGCAGCTGGCGTCGAGATCGCGGTGGTGAAGCTCGGCCCGGAAGGCGTCATGGCCAAGACCCGCACTGAGCGTGTCGTCTCGGCCCCTGTGCCGGTGGAAACCGTTAACGGCCTGGGTGCCGGTGATTCCTTCGGCGGCGCTTTCTGCCATGGCCTGCTGTCCGGCTGGCCGTTGTCCGAGGTGCTGGATTACGCAAATGCCGCGGGTGCGATCGTTGCCTCCCGCGTGTCCTGCGCGGATGCGATGCCGACGCCGGATGAGGTCACCTCGCTGCTCGCGGAACGCGGCCGGCGGATCCCGGGAGCTTCCACGCCGGCAGCACCCACGTTCGCAGAAGGAGCAGTCCGTTGAGCCTGAACGATGACCCCCGCCGGTACGAGCACTTGAGCCGCATCCGGCTCGAGGATCCGGAAGCCGTCGCACGCGCGGCTGCCAACCGGCGTCGCCACCCTGGGTTGAAGCACGGGGTCCAGAACTTCATTGTTGCTGCCGACCATCCGGCCCGTGGTGCCCTGGCGGTGGGGCCGGAGCCGATGGCAATGGCCGATCGCCGGGACCTCCTGGACCGGCTCCAGATCGCCCTCGCCAACCCGGCCGTGGATGGAATCCTTGCCTCACCGGACATCATGGATGACCTGCTGCTGCTGGGTGCTTTGGATGGCAAACTGATCTTCGGCTCGATGAACCGTGGTGGCCTGGCTGGCCTGGTCAACGAGTTCGATGACCGGTTCACCGGCCACACAGCTGCCGCCTTGCAGGCACTCGGTGCCGACGGCGGCAAGATGCTCACGCGTATCTGTCTGGGAGACCCGGACACGGTGGCCACCCTTGAAGCGACCGCAAAAGCCATCGATTCGTTGGCCGAACGTAAGCTCATCGCCATGGTGGAGCCGTTCCTGTCGGTGCGTGACGCCCATGGCAAGGTCCGCAACGACCTCCGCGCGGACGCCGTGATCAAGTCCGTTGGTATCGCCGAGGGCCTGGGTTCCACGAGTGCCTATACGTGGATGAAACTGCCCGTGGTGGCCGACATGGAGCGCGTCATGGCCTCCACGACCCTTCCCACTGTGCTCTTGGGTGGTGACCCCGACGGCTCCCAGGACGAAGTCTTCGCCAGTTGGCAGGCCGCCCTCGCGCTCCCGGGCGTCCGCGGCCTCACCGTGGGCCGGACGCTGCTCTACCCGCACGACGGCGATGTGGCAGGTGCGGTGGCGACAGCCGCCTCGCTGTTGAACAGCACTGCACCTTCGACCGGGCCCGCACCAGTTGCGGGGGAGCACACCTCGTCAGACCGTATTCCAGTGAAAGTATCGGAGTAGCCCCGCCATGCGGACCTCAACAGGAACAGCAACCCGTCGGATGACCGTGGCCCAGGCCGTGGTCGAGTTCCTTTCCAAGCAGTACACGGTGGATTCCATCGGTGGCCAGGAGTACCGTGAGCGCCTCATCCCGGGCATGTTCGGTATCTTCGGTCACGGCAACGTTGCCGGCGTTGGCCAGGCGTTGAAGCAGTACCAGGCCACGGACCCGTCCATCATGCCGTACTACCAGGGCCGCAACGAACAAGCCCAGGCACACCAGGCAGTTGGCTACGCACGGCACACGCGTCGTCGCCAGACCTTCGCGATCAGCACGTCCATCGGGCCGGGTTCATCGAACCTGCTGACGGGGGCTGCCTTGGCAACCACCAACCGCCTGCCTGTGCTGCTGCTGCCGAGCGACACGTTCGCCACCCGTGCCGCGGATCCCGTGCTGCAGCAGTTGGAGCTGCCGTACGCATACGACATCACAGTCAATGATGCCTTCCGCCCGCTGTCCAAGTTCTTTGATCGGGTGTCCCGTCCGGAGCAGTTGTTCTCGGCGTTCCACCACGGCCTGCGTGTCCTGACTGACCCGGCCGAGACCGGTGCTGTCACGATCTCCCTGCCGCAGGACGTCCAGGCCGAAGCCCTCGACGTTCCGGAAGAGTTCCTGGCCGAGCGTGAGTGGCGGATCCGCCGTCCCGAGGCCGAGGACGATGACATCCGACGCGCTGTTGAGGCCATCCGTGCAGCCAAGCGCCCGTTGATCATCGCCGGCGGCGGCGTGCTCTACGCCTACGCCAACGAGGAACTCGCAGCCTTTGCCGAACTCACCGGCATTCCGGTGGGGAACACGCAGGCGGGCGTGGGCGTCCTGCCATGGGACCACAAGTTCTCCCTTGGTGCCATTGGTTCAACGGGCACGACGGCGGCCAACGCCATCGCTGCCGAAGCGGACCTCATCATCGGCATCGGCACGCGCTACGAAGACTTCACCACTGCGTCCCGCACGGCGTTCCAGAACCCGGACGTGAAGTTCGTGAACATCAACGTCGCCCCGATCGATGCGTACAAGCACGGCACCACCATCCCGATGGTCGCTGACGCCCGCAAGGCCCTCGTGAAGCTGAACCAGGCGCTGGGCGGCTACCGCGTTGGTGCTGATCTGGAACAGAAGGTCGCAGCCGAAAAGAAGCGCTGGAACGCGATCGTGGACGAGGCCTTCGACACCCGGTATACGCCGTTGCCGGCCCAGAACGAGATCATCGGCGCCACTAACAAGGCCATGGATGACCAGGACGTCGTTATTTGCGCTGCGGGCTCGCTGCCTGGTGATCTGCACAAGATGTGGCGCGTCCGCGACCCGTTCGGCTACCACGTGGAATACGCCTACTCCTGCATGGGCTACGAAATCCCGGGCGGGCTGGGCGTAAAGCGCGCCGCTCTGGCCGAAGCCGCTGCCGGCGGTCCCAACAGGGACGTCGTCGTGATGGTGGGGGACGGTTCGTACCTGATGATGCACACCGAACTGGTCACCGCCGTCGCCGAACGCATCAAACTGATCGTGGTCCTGATCCAGAACCACGGTTATGCCTCCATCGGTTCACTGTCCGAGTCGCTCGGTTCCCAGCGATTCGGGACGCAGTACCGGGTCCTTGACAAGGAACAGCACAGTTTCGACGCCGGTGAGCACCTGCCGATCGACCTGGCCACCAACGCCGAGTCCCTGGGCGCGAAAGTCATCCGGATCGAACCGGGCGAGAACGTCATCGAATCCCTCGGCGCTGCCATCAAGGAAGCCAAAGCAGCCCCCGAAACCGGCCCGATCGTCATTCACATCGAGTCCGATCCTCTGCTGGACGCCCCCGGCTCGGAGTCCTGGTGGGACGTTCCCGTCTCCCAGGTCTCGGACCTCGAATCCACCCAGCAGGCCTACAAGACCTACACCGACCACAAGAACCGCCAGCGCAAACTGCTCGGCTAACCTCCCCCAAGCTACCGTCCCACAGACCAAAGGAAGTCCGCATGTCGACGACGACCACACTGACCACCATTAACCATTTCATCGACGGCGCCGAGTCCACAGGTGAGGGAGAACAGACCAAGCCCGTCTATAACCCGGCGACCGGGCAGGTCACGGCTGAGTTGCGCCTGGCGAACGAGGCTGACCTGAACACTGCGGTGGCTGCTGCGAAGAAAGCAGCGGAGTCCTGGGGTGATATTTCCCTGGCGAAGCGCACGGGCGTGTTGTTCAAGTTCCGTGAACTCGTGGCCGCGCACGTGGATGAGCTTGCGGAGCTGATCACGGCCGAGCACGGGAAGGTGATCTCCGACGCGAAGGGTGAGATCGGCCGCGGCCTGGAAGTGATCGAGTTCGCCTGTGGCATCCCGCAGCTGCTCAAGGGTGACTACTCGGACCAGGTCTCCACCGGCATCGACGTGTTTTCCTTCCGCGAACCCCTGGGCGTCGTTGCCGGTATCACGCCGTTCAACTTCCCCGTGATGGTGCCGCTGTGGATGGCCCCGATGGCCATCGCCACCGGCAACGCGTTCATCCTCAAACCCTCCGAGCGTGACCCGTCCGCTCCGATGCTGCTCGCGCGCCTGTGGAAGCAGGCCGGCCTACCCGATGGGGTGTTCCAGGTCCTGCACGGCGGCAAGGAAACCGTTGACGGGCTCCTGACCCACCCGGACGTGGACGGGATCTCCTTTGTTGGTTCCACCCCGATTGCCCAGTACGTCCATGAGACCGCCACCAAGCACGGCAAAAGGGTCCAGGCCCTGGGCGGGGCGAAGAACCACGCCATCGTGCTGCCCGACGCGGACCTGGACAACGCAGCAGACCACCTCGCCGCCGCCGCGTTTGGCTCCGCGGGGGAGCGGTGCATGGCGATCTCGGTTGCCGTGGCCGTGGGGGACGCCGCTGATTTGCTGGTGAAGAAGGTCCAGGAACGTGCGTTGGCGGTGAAGGTCGGCAACGGTACCGAACCCGGCGCGGAGATGGGCCCGGTCATCACCCCTGCCTCGAAGGAACGCATCCTCAGGATCGTCACCGAAGCAGAAACCGCCGGTGCGGCCATGGTGGTGGACGGCCGCGACCTGGTCGTCCCCGGCCACGAAGACGGCTTCTGGGTCGGCCCCACCGTGATCGACCACGTCAAGACCGAAATGACCGCCTACACCGAGGAAATCTTCGGACCCGTCCTGGTGGTGGTCCGCGTCGCCGACCTTGACGAAGGCATCGCGCTGATCAACGCCAACCCGTACGGCAACGGCACCGCGATCTTCACCTCCTCCGGTGCGAACGCCCGCAAGTTCCAGCGCTCGGTCACGGTCGGGATGGTGGGCATCAACGTGCCCCTGCCCGTCCCGGTGGCCTACCACTCCTTCGGCGGCTGGAAGAACTCCCTCTTCGGCGACAAACACATCTACGGCCCCGAAGGCGTCTCCTTCTACACCCGCGGCAAAGTCATCACCTCCCGCTGGCCCGAACCCACCCACGCCTCCGGCGCCTCCTACAACTTCCCCTCCAACTAACCCATCCCCACCGCCACCCTCGCCTCGCAAGCTCGGCCAGGGAAACCTGGCGGCATGGGCCCTGATAGAGAAAGACACCGCTGTCATGACTGACGTCGAGAACAAGCTCATCATCGGCACCGCTCCCGATTCCTGGGGTGTGTGGTTTGCCGATGACCCCCAGCAGACTCCGTGGGAACGGTTCCTGGACGAGGTTGCTGAATCCGGATACAAATGGATCGAACTGGGTCCGTACGGCTACCTGCCGAATGACCCCACCCGCTTGGCAGAAGAGCTCAAGCAGCGCGACCTCCAGGTCACTGCAGGAACGGTGTTCACTGCCTTCCACCGTGGTGCCAGGCAGTACGACGAAGCCTGGGAGCCGGCACGCAAGGTGGCCGAACTGACTGCGGCAATGGGTGGCGAGCACATTGTGGTTATCCCGGCTATGTGGCGCGACGACGTCACGGGTGAGGCCGTAGAGAATGGCGAACTGACCGACGAGCAATGGGCTGATCTCTTCGCAGGCCACAACCGGATGGGCAAGGTCCTGTTGGAGGACTTTGGCCTGCACCAGCAGTTCCACTCCCACGCTGACTCGCACGTTGGCGCGCAACAGGACATCGAAACCCTTCTGGCCGCAACGGATCCGCAGTACCTGAACCTTTGCCTGGACACGGGCCACGCGGAATACTGTGGCGCTTCCAGCCTTGAGCTCATCAAGAATTACCCGGACAGGATCGGCTACCTGCACCTCAAGCAGATCAACCCGGAGATCCTGGCAGAGGTCAACGAGAAGAACATGACCTGGGCTGCTGCCAACCTGGCCGGCGTCATGACCGAGCCGCCCAACGGGCTTCCGGACTTGCGCGCCGTTATTGAAGCTGTGGAAGGCCTCAACCGGCCGATCTTCGGCATCGTGGAGCAGGACATGTACCCGGTAGCGTTCGATGTACCGATGCCCATCGCCAAGCGAACACGCAACTACCTGCTTTCCTGCGGCTCGCGCACGCGGGTCCAGTAGCTCCCGCACGCGGGCCCTGTAACAAGAACGAACCTCACGAAGGATAGAAAAGTGACAAAGATTCTCCGCGTTGCGGTCATCGGCGCAGGCCGTATGGGTGCCGACCACATCAAGCGCCTGAACACCCGCATCCACGGCGCTGAAGTAGCCGCCGTCGTCGATGTTGACCTTGCCCGCGCGCAGGCTGCCGTTGAAGGAATCGACGGCGCCGTGGCACTGTCCAGTGCCGATGAGGCGCTGAACAATGGTGACGTCAACGCCGTCCTGATCGCCACGCCGGGCTTCCTGCATGAGGAAATCCTGTACAAGGCCTTGGAGAAGGACTTCCCAATTCTCTGCGAGAAGCCGCTGACACCGGATGCAGAAAGCGCGTGGAAGGTTGTCCAGGCTGAACTGGCGTTGGGCCACAAGCGCATCCAGGTGGGTTTCATGCGCCGCTTTGATGCCGAGTATTCGGCGCTGGGTTCGATCATCCGCAACAGCGAATTGGGGGAGCTGTTGATGTTGCACCACCAGCACCGCAACCCCACCACGCCGGAGGGCTTCACCAATGAGATGCTGATCAACGACTCCGTGGTCCATGAGTTCGATGCCATCCGCTACTTCACCGGCGAGGAAATCACGTCGGTGCAGGTCCGTCTGGGCAAGCCGACGCGCAACGCCCCGAATGGCCAGCACGACCCCCAGCATGTGTTGCTTGAAACTGAATCGGGAGTGTTGGCCGACGTCGAGATCTACGTCAACGCAAAGTTCGGCTACCAGGTTGCCACTCAGGCGTCCTTCGAGGACGGCATCGTGAGCATCGGCGGGGACAGCGGCCCGTACATCCAGACCTCTGGCAAGTGGGGCGGCAGCGTCACCCCGGGCTTCGAAGAGCGCTTTGGAGCAGCGTACGACGTCGAGGTGCAGGCTTGGGTGGACGCCGCCCTCCGCGGCGAAATCGGCGGCCCCACCGCTTGGGACGGCTACGCCACGGCCGCTTGCTGCGAGGCCGGCGTCGAAGCGCAGAAGTCGGGCGAAAAGGTCAAGGTCCAGTTGAACACCAAGCCGGATCTCTACAAGTAGGGACACGGACATGAAGATTGCCCTTGATCCCACACCGTTCCATCACACGCACAGCCTTCTGGAGTTCCCGCGCGTCGCCGCGGATCTCGGCTACAAGTACCTGCAGATGACGCCGCATGCGGACCTCATCCCGTTCTTCAACCACCCGAAGGCTGATGACGAGCTCGTGGGCAAGTTGAAGGCAGCGTGCAAGGACACTGGCGTCGAAATCGCCTCCGTCCTGCCCGTCCTGCGGTGGTCCGGACCCGATGAGGACGCCCGGGAAGCTGCGGTCCGGTACTGGAAGCGGGCCATCCAGATCGCCGTGGACCTCGGCGTCCAGACCATGAACACGGAGTTCAGCGGCCGTCCGGAGAAGGCCGAGGAGTCTGAACGCGCCTTCTACCGCTCCATGGAGGAACTCCTGCCGATCATCGAGCGCGAAGACATGGACGTGCTCATTGATCCCCATCCGGATGACTTCGTGGAAGACGGACTGGCCGCGCTGCGCGTGATCCGGGGCGTGAACTCCCCGAACATTGGCATGGTCTACGTTGCCTCCCACACGTTCCACATGGGCAACAAGCCGTTGGAGATCATGCGGGCGGCGGGCGACAAACTCCGCTTGGTGCATGTATCCGACACGATGAACCACCACGCCTCCCACGGCCTCAGGTACATCACCAACCCGCCGGGCAACGCTGTCCGCGTCCACCAACACCTCAAGATCGGTGACGGGGACGTGAACTGGGACGAGTTCTTCGGTGGCTTGAAGGAGATCGGATTCCTGGACAAGGAGAACACCGTGATGGTCTCCAGCGTCTTCGCGGAAGACGAGAACGCCGAGGACGTTTCCAGGTACCAGCTCAAGACGATGAACGACTACATCGCCCAAGCCAAATAGTGCTCAACACCAAGAATGCCCCTGTGACCAAGAGTCACAGGGGCATTCTGTTATCCATGCGTCAGGCCGTAAAAGGGAGCCTGGCGTCCACGTCCTGGCCTTCCCAGGTCTGGCGGATCCAGCCGTGGTGCGGGTCGTCGCTGATGAGCCAGTCACGGACCCGTCCGGGGCCGGCCATGACGTTGAGGTAGTAGAGGTCGTAGCCCGGAGCTGCCATCGCCGGCCCATGCCAGCCGTAGGGAACCAGGACAACATCACCGGTCCGGACTTCCGCGGAGACGTCGATGGGCCGGTCGTCAGAGGCGTAGACCCGGGCGTAGCCGATTGCGTCTGAATCCGCGGGGGCTGGGGAGTCCGGGGCCACCCGCGTTTCGAAGTAGTAGATCTCCTCCAGGCTGGTCTCGCCTTCCTTCTCGTCATCGTGCTTATGCGGAGGGTAGGAAGACCAGTTGCCGGCAGGTGTGATGACCTCGCAAACAATAAAGCGATCAGCTTCCAGCGCTGCCGGTGTGCCGAAGTTGTGGACCTGCCGGGAGCAGTTGCCGGCGCCCCGCAGCTCCACGGGGGTCTCGGCCGCCGTGATCAGGCGAGTAGGGTAGTCAGCCTTGGCCGGTGCCGTCGCAACCGCAACCCGGCCGCCGTCGTGTGAACTGATGGTGACTGCCCTATTGATACCTATGTACAGGACGTCACTTGGCCCGTGGAAAACCGACTGCCGGCCCGCGAGGCTGTACTCGCCGTCGTCGACCGTTACGGTGAACGAACCGCTCAACGGAACCACAATGCGCTCTTCTCCAGCGGAAGGAAGCTCGACGGCGGCACCCGCCGCGAGCGTCGCCACCTTCAGTCCCGTATGGGCCCAGCCGTCGATCGCGAGAGTGGAATCGGAAGCGCCGAGCGAGATGTCCCATTTGCCGTCAGTGGCTGTTCCCAGCGGGTAGACCCAGTTGGCCATAAGTTTGTGTCCTTGCGTTAGCGCTGTACGAGTGTCATTTCAAAGCTGTAGGAATCGGCGCGGTAGACGTGGTGGCCCGTTTCAACCATGCGTCCCGTGTCGTCCACGGCAGTGCGCTCCATGGTGACCAAGGCTGATCCGACCTCGGCTTCGAGGAGTGGGGCCTGGTAGTCATTGGCGATCATGGCGCCGATGCGCTGGGAAGCCAATCGGAAATTCACGCCACCGCGGCGAAGGATGGAATAGAGTCCCTCGCTGGAGAGCTGGGCTTCATCCATGCTGGTGATGTCATCACGGACCCAGTTCTCCATGAGCGCCAGGGGCTTGCCGCCAACTTTGCGGAGGCGGGTGAAGTGGTAGACCTTTGACCCGGGAGGCAGCTGAAGCGCGGTGAGCGTTGCGGCGTCGGCCTCCACGTGGGAGAAGCTAAGCACGTCCGTGGTGGGCTTCTTGCCGTTGTTACTGAGGTCATCAAAAAGGCTGGAGAGCTCCAGTGGCCGCCGGACCTGGCTTGAAACAACCTGCGTTCCCACGCCGCGCTTACGGACCAGGAGGCCCGAGCGGACCAGTTCGTCCATGGCCTTTCGCATGGTGGGGCGGGACAGATTGAGCTGTGCAGCAAGGTCGATCTCGTTGTCCAACCGGCTGCCCGGCTCCAGGACGCCGCTGTGGATGGCGGCTTCGATTCCCTGGACCACTTGGTGGTAGAGCGGCACCGGGGACGAACGGTCGATGCTGAGGCTGAGTTGGTTCGCCACTGGTTTCTCCTAGCCTGCGGAAGCCCGGCCGGGAAAAGCAGTATCCCGGCCGGATGGATGAGTATGTCCGCTCATGTTCTCTTGATAGGACATACTGCCTTTTTCTGATAATAGCAGCCGGGCTGTTCTGGTCAAGGAAGTGGCTTCAGGCCCTGCGTGGTGTCATCTACTCGAGGAGCTTACGTTAAAACATCCTAATGTCAGGACAAAGTATTGACAAAGTGTGAGACGAGTCACCATGATCGAGGTAGCAGGCGATCCGGGCACGAGTCCCCGGACGCCCGAAGCTGACATCAAAGGAGATAACGGTGGCAAAATTCTCGTGGCGCAAAGCGGCGGTCGTCGCAGCAGTGGTTCCATTGGTGGCCCTGAGCGCCTGTTCGAGCCAGGGCGGAAAACCGGCAGATTCCGGGGGAGGTGCAGCCGCCGGGCAGGTGGCCAGCACGGCGCGCATCAAAGTAGCCCTTATTACGCATGCGGCGGCCGGGGACACGTTCTGGGATATTGTCCGCAAGGGCGCAGAAGAAGCATCGAGCAAGGACAACGTAGAACTCCTGTACACAAGCGATCCCGAAGCCGGACGCCAGGCGCAGCTTGTTCAGCAGGCCATCGACCAGAAGGTGGACGGCATTGCTGTCACGCTGGCAACCCCGGACGCCTTGAAGGATGTCCTGAAAAAGGCCACCGCTGCGGGCATCCCGGTTGTGAGCCTGAACGCCGGTGAATCCGTTTCCAGCCAGCTGGGCGCTTTCACCCACTTCGGATCGAACGAGCAGCTTGCAGGCGAAGCGGTGGGCACCCGCCTCGCTGCAGAAGGCTACAAGCACCCCGTTTGCGTCATCCAGCAGCAGGGCCACGTCGGTCTGGAAGCGCGCTGCGCCGGCGTGAAGGCAAAGGTGCCGGCAACGGAAATCCTCTACGTCGATGGCAAGGACATGACCGCGGTCCAGTCGACGGCTACAGCGAAACTCCAGGCGTCCAAAGATGCCGATGTGATCATCGGTCTTGGCGCCCCCATCACCCTCACGCTGCTCAAGTCCGTCACTGACGCAGGCAGTTCGGCCAAGGTGGCCAGCTTCGACCTCAATGCCGATCTCGCCCAGAAGATCGTTGACGGCCAAGTGATCTTCACCGTTGACCAGCAGCCATGGCTTCAGGGCTACATGTCTGTCGATGCCCTGTGGCAGTCAAAGCGCGGCGGCTTCAAGATCGGCGGCGGCCAGCCTGTCCTGACCGGGCCAACCATCGTGGACAAGACCAACGCTTCAGATGTCCTCAAGTTCGCCCAGCAGGGCGTCCGCTAGATCCAGGCATCCGGCTGCGCGGCGGGGAACCGTCGCGCAGCCTGACCAACAAGGAGTCATTCCTATGGCAAATACAACAACTCTGCCGCCGGCGGGGGCCAAGGGCCCCTGGCGACGAACGGGTCGGACGCCGTAGTCCGATCCAAAAGTTCCTGGCGAGACCCGAGGTCGGTGCACTGGTCGGAGCCGTAGTTCTTTTCATTTTCTTCGCCTCCGTTTCCCAGACGTTCACGCAACCGAACGCGCTGGCCACCGTGCTCTACGGTTCATCGACCATTGGCATCATGGCAGTAGGGGTTTCCCTGTTGATGATCGGCGGTGAGTTCGACCTTTCCACAGGTGTGGCCGTGATCTCCTCCGCCCTCACCGCCTCGCTCTTCAGCTGGAACTTTTCACTGAATGCATGGGTTGGTGTCACGTTGGCACTGGTTGTCTCGCTGGGCATTGGATTCATCAACGGCTGGATTCTCGTCAAGACCAAACTTCCGAGCTTCATCGTTACCCTGGCGACCTTCCTCATGCTGACGGGCCTCAATCTGGCACTCACCCGCCTTATCGGCGGCAGCGTCTCCTCGCCGTCGATCTCCAAGCTGGACGGGTTCGAATCGGCACGGGCGGTCTTCGCCTCCTCCATCAGCATCGGTGGAGTGGAAGTCAAGATCACGGTGTTCTTCTGGATCATCCTGGTGGCAGTGGCATCGTGGATCCTGTTGCGCACCCGCGTAGGCAACTGGATCTTCGCCGTGGGCGGCGACGCCAATGCTGCCCGCGCAGTTGGTGTCCCGGTGACCAAGACCAAGATCGGCCTCTTTATGGCTGTTGGTTTCTGCGGCTGGATCCTGGGCATGCACAACCTCTTTGCTTTCGATGCCGTGCAGTCCGGTGAAGGTGTTGGCAACGAGTTCCTCTACATCATTGCTGCCGTCATCGGTGGGTGCCTCCTGACAGGCGGCTACGGCTCGGCCGTAGGTGGCGCTATCGGTGCGTTCATCTTTGGCATGGCCAACAAGGGCATCGTGTACGCACAATGGAATCCAGACTGGTTCAAGTTCTTCCTGGGCTTGATGCTCCTGCTGGCCACCATCGTGAACCTGATCGTCAAGCGCCGGGCAGAGCTCAAGTAAGGGGCCGGAACAATGAACGCACAACAGATCGACCAGCAGACATTGCTGAAAAACGAGAAGGACCCGTTGACGCACACACCCGTGCACCTGCTTTCGCTCGAGGGAGTAGGCAAGCACTACGGCAACATCATCGCCCTGCGCGATGTAACCATGGCGGTGGACAACGGCCGGGTCACCTGCGTCCTGGGAGACAATGGCGCCGGAAAGTCAACGCTGATCAAGATCATCGCGGGCCTGCACCAGCACGACGAAGGCACCTTGCAGGTGATGGGCGATGACCGGAAGTTCAATTCACCAAGGGACGCCCTCGACGCCGGTATCGCCACCGTGTATCAGGACCTGGCCGTGGTTCCATTGATGCCCATTTGGCGGAACTTCTTCCTTGGCTCGGAACTGATCAGCGGATTCGGTCCGTTCAAGAGCATGGATGTCCAGAAGATGAAGGACATCACGCTGAAGGAGCTGGCCGAGATGGGCATCGACCTCCGCGACGTTGACCAGCCCATCGGCCAGCTCTCGGGCGGCGAGCGCCAGTGTGTCGCCATCGCCCGGGCCGTGTACTTCGGCGCGAAGGTGCTGATCCTGGATGAGCCCACAGCCGCCCTTGGCGTGAAGCAGTCCGGCGTGGTGCTTCGGTACATCCTGCAGGCCCGCGACCGCGGCCTCGGCGTCATCTTTATTACCCACAACCCGCACCACGCCTTCCCTGTGGGGGACCGCTTCCTGCTGCTCAAGCGCGGCAAGTCGATCGGCTATTACGACAAGAAGGACATCACCTTGGATGAGCTGACGGCCCAGATGGCCGGCGGTGCAGAGCTGGCGGAGTTGGCCCATGAGTTGGAGCAGCTCGGCGGGCATTCCGATGCGCTTGAAGAGGTCAAGGCCGAAGTGGCGGGTGTGGCTGATGCTGCCCCGGAGGGTGCCACGAAGCGGCACTAGGCTTGTTCGGCGGACTTCTGCCCGGAGTGCCTGATGGCTCCGGGCGGAGTCGTGTCCGGTTCCCTTAGTGAACCGCCGACGTCGTGCCGCGGAGTACAAGCGTCGGCTCAATGAGCTTCCGCTCCGGCTCCAGCGTTGGATCTTCGATACGGGCCAGCAGCCTTCGCGCTGCGTCCACGCCCACAAGGTCGCTTCGGTTATCGATGGACGTGAGGTCCAGGAAGCGCGACTTGGCCAACGGGGAGTTGTCGTAACCGATCACCGAAATGTCGTTGGGGACTGAAAGTCTGCGGGCCTTGATGGCGGCGAAAGCGCCGAGCGCCATGGTGTCGTTGGCGGCGAAGATCGCTGTGGTGTCCGGGTGGTGGTCCAGAAGCCAACAGGCGGAGCCGTATCCGTCTTCTTCCGAGGTTCCTGCAGACTCGCCGATGACGACTTCGACGCCGGCAGCCTCCAGGGCGCGTTGGTAACCGGCGCGCCGGTGTGCTGACGCGCCGTCGGACCCTGAAAGGTGGCCGATGCGGCTGTGGCCCAACCCCAGTAGGTGGTCCGCTGCCATGGAGCCCCCGCGGTCGTCGTCGTTGGTTATCAGGTCCGCACCTGTCGGGATGCCCTTCCGCCATCCGGCAACCACGGTGGGGACCCACGTTTTGGTGAGCATGGACTCGCTGGGTTCGGCCGCAAGGACCAGGGCATCCACGTGCATGGCCAGCAGGCCGTCCGTCGCTTCCTTGATGCGGTTCTCTCCTGGCCGCGAGTCCGCGAGCATGACCTGGTAGCCGAGGTCTGAAAGAACCGATTCCATCCCACGGAGGAGGTCTACAAACCAGAGATTCCGGTAATCGTCGATCACCAGGCCAATGCTCTTGGTGCGGTTGCTGGCGAGGGTTGTGGCAGCGCGGCTGGGCCGGTAGCCAAGATCGTGGATGGCCTTTTGGACGGCGTCCCGACGCTTTTCACTGATCTTCCCCGGGTCCTTGAGGAACAAGGAAACCAGCGACGGCGAGACTCCGGCCTGGGTGGCGACGTCGTAGAGGGTGGGGCGTCGGGTATGTGCGCTGTTCAACGGAATCGGTGTGCCTTTCTTGTCTGTCCTTGAGGATAGTCGGTTAAGGATTGACAGGACATAAAGACATAGCTACGCTCAAACCCGGTGCAAAAATTGTAGCGCTACAAAATGCCGTCCTGCGCCCCGCGCGGCGGCGAAATTTCAAAGGAGAAATCAATGGCTGAAAGCCTCGGCGTCGCCGTCATCGGTGCAGGCATGGCGGGCAAAGCGCACGCTGCTGCATACCGCACGGCATCTGCCCTCTACAGCCCCGTGCTGCCCCCGGTACGCCTGGTCTCGATCGGTGACGTCAACGCCGAATTCGGTTCCCTCGCTGCCCGCCGTTTCGGGTACGAACGCAACGACACGTCCTGGCAGGCCATCGCAGAAGCCGACGACATCGACGTCGTCAGCGTGGTCATCGCCAACTCGCTGCACCGCGAAGTGGTGGAAGGCCTGCTTGCTGCCGGCAAACACGTTCTCTGCGAAAAGCCCCTCAGTGACACGTTGGAAGACGCCCGCGCCATGGCTGACGCTGCCCGCGCTGCTGAAACCCGTGGAACGCTGGCCCGTATCGGCTTCACGTTCCGCCGGACCCCGGGCATCGCTTACATCCGTGACCTGATCCGCAGCGGCGTCCTGGGCAATGTCCTGCACTTCAGTGGGCGGTACTGGACCGACTACGGCTTCAGCCCTTCGGCTCCCATGAGCTGGCGCTACAAGGGCGGCCCCCGGCTCCGGTGCGCTTGCCGACGTCGGAAGTCACCTGACGTATGTCTCCGAATTCCTGTGTGGCGACATCAAGTCCATCAGCGGTGGCCGGCTCGCCACGGCGATCGACAAGCGGCCCCTGCCTCTCGCGGCCGTCATGGGCCACGACCACGTTGCCGTCAGCGACACGTTCGAGGCCGTCGAGAACGACGACTACGCGGCCTTCAATGCAGAGTTCGCGAATGGTGCTGGAAGCTTCGAAGTTTCCCGCGTCGCAGCCGGTCACGCCAACGGCCTCCAGTTCGAGGTCTTCTGCGAGAACGGCGCCGCCAAGTTCGACCAGCGCCGGCCGTCCGAAATCCAGCTGTTCCTCAACGATGGCTCCGGAAACGAGAACGGCTACCGCCAGGTGATCCTCGGCCCCGGCCACCCCTACATCGCCGGCGGCCTCGCCATGGACGCCCCGGAAGTTGGCTTCGGCCAGAACGACGCATTCGGCTACCAGGCGCGGGCATTCCTCGAAGAGGTCGCAGGCCTCAACGAAGAATCATCCCTGCCCCGCTGCGCCACCTTTGACGAAGGTGTCCGCAACATGGAACTGCTCGGAGCCGTCACCGAATCCGCCCTTAACAACGGAAAGAAGATCACGCTATGAAGCTCGGCGTCTACAACGCGATCCTGCACGACCGTCCGCTCCCGGAAGCACTGAAGGTCATTGCCGATCTGGGCCTCACGGGCATCGAGATCAACACCGGCGGGTTCCTGCCTTCCGTGCACGTCCCCACTTTTGACCAGATCCTGGAAAGCGACGCTGCGCGCGACGACTACCTGGCGATCTTCGAGAGCACCGGCGTTTCCATTGCGGGACTGAACTGCAACGGCAACCCGCTGCACCCCAGGCGTGAGATCGGCGAAAGGCATGCGGAAGACATCCGCCGCTCCATTCGTTTGGCCCACCGCCTCGGCCAAAACCGCGTGGTGACCATGTCCGGCCTGCCAGGCGGAGAACCAGGAGCCACCACCGTCAACTGGGTGGTCAACGCCTGGAACTCTGCGGCCCTGGATGTGCTCGACTACCAGTGGAGTCTTGCTGCGGAGTTCTGGAAGGAAACCGACCGCCTCGCTGCCGATCACGACGTCAAGGTGGCGCTGGAACTGCACCCGCAGAACATCGTCTTCAACACCGCCGATGTCTACAAGCTGATCGAGCTCACCGGCGCCACCCACGTGGGCGTTGAACTGGACGCTTCCCACCTGTTCTGGCAGCAGATGGACCCGGTGGCCGTGGTCCGAGAACTCGGGCCTCTCGTGTTGCAGGCCGCGGCGAAGGATGTCCGCGTCAACACGGAGAACGCCGCGCTCTACGGCGTGCTGGACAACAGCTTCCGCCGGCTCTCACCGGATGAGCCCCGCACCAACCTGGGCGGCGACGAGTGGGCCAACGAATGGCCCAAGAACTCCGCCTGGGACTTTGTTGCCTTGGGCCGCGGGCACGACACAGCGTTTTGGACCGGGTTCCTCCGTGTCCTTTACGAGGTTGACCCCAACATGCTGGTCAACATCGAACACGAGGACGTTTCCCTTGGCCGCATCGAAGGACTTGAAGTTGCGGCAAAGGTCCTTAAGGAAGCCGACGCGGCACTGAACGCCTCTGCCGCTAGTGCCATTTGACAGGACAAACTGACAAGGTTTAGTGTCGCCTCAAGAATCCCTCTTAAGACTCAACTTCTGCTGCACTGACGGAGACAGATAATGATCAAGCAAGTGACCCTTGGCCTGGTGGGTGTTGGCCGGATCGGTGTAATGCATGCCAGGAACATCACCTCGCTCAACCAAGTCCTGAACCCGGAAGGTGTCCAGGTCCAACTCAAGCTGACCGACGTGGCGGAGGAGCACGCCCGTTTTGTGGCCGCTGACTTTGGAGCGGAATTCGTGGCTTCAGTGGCGGAGCTGATCTCTTCAGGGGTGGACGGGCTGGTCATCGCAACCGGAACGGCGACACACCCGGACCTCATCCGCGCGGGCGTCGATGCTGGAATCCCGGTGTTCTGTGAGAAGCCCGTGGCCGTGAATGTGGCGGAGTCCTTGCCAGTCCTTGAGTACATCCGCGACAAGGATGGAACCGTGCAGATCGGCCACCAACGCCGATTCGATGCCGGCTACCTGGAAGCCAAGCGCGCGTACGAAGCCGGGGAGTTGGGCTGGATCCACTCCGTCCGCGCCCTCACCTGCGACATGACCCCGCCGCCCGTTCAGTTCCTGGCAACCTCAGGCGGCCTGTTCCGGGACTGTTCCGTGCACGATTTCGATATCCTCCGCTGGCTCACAGGCAAGGAAATTGTGGAGGTCTATGCCAAAGGTTCCAACAACGGCGACCCCGCAATCGGTGAGGTGGGCGACGTCGATACCGCCCTGGCGGTAGTAACGTTCGACGACGGCACGGTAGGTACGGTTTCGGCCAGCCGTTACAACGGGGCCGGGCATGATGTGCGGCTGGAACTCCAAGGCTCGGATGGCTCGATGGCGGCTGGCATGGATGACCAGATGGCTGTCCGTTCGGCTGAGCCAGGCGTTGCGTTCCCCTCCGGCAAGTCCCATCAGACCTTTGCTGAGCGCTTCGACCAGGCGTACCGTTCCGAGATGGCTGCGTTCGTGGAATTGGTCCTGGGAGAGCGCAAGAATCCGTGCACGCCCGAGGACGCCGTCGCTGCTTCCAAGGTTGCTGACGCGGCCCAGGAATCCCTCGAAACCGGCGTCCCGGTCCGCGTCGCCCCCTGATCTTCTCTCACATTCTGCGGCCTTTTTCCCAACGTTCTCTCACATCCTTGGGGATTGCCGGCTTTCCTCTCTCCCTTGCTTCAGGAAAGCCACGACGCCGGCACTTGGCCCTGGTGCCGACGTCGGGTCCTACCGCGCGCGGGAGCTGCGAGAGGATCGGCCGAAAAGGGGGCCGATGTGAGCGAGGATCGGCCGAAAGGGGGTCCGATGTGCGAGAGGATCGGCCGTAGCTGACGCGGGCCGGATGAGTCTGGGGGAAAACTCCGACCCGCGCCAGGTCTATGGGGGCTGATCAGGCGATGACCTTCATTGCCTGCCAGCCCGAGCCGAGGCTGACGGGCGGAACGTTGCTGAGCGTTCCGCTTCCCGATCCGGGATAGAGCCACAAAGTGTCTCCGATGCGGCCTACGACGTCGTTCTTACCGTCGCCGTCAAGGTCCCGTGGTCCGGCCAGCGCAGTGCGGGTTCCCCAGCCCGTCCCGATCTGCGTCCATTGCAGCCAGCCCCCGGAACCATTGCCCGGATATAGCCATAATGCGCCTGTATCGGTGCGCCGCGCCAGTACATCTGCCTTGCCATCACTGTTGAAATCGCCGGTGCTGAAGATGGCGTTCATGACGCCCCAACCCCAGCCGACTGTGTAGGGAGTCCGCTGTCCTCCGGCACCATTTCCTTCATACAAGCGGAGGTCGCCATTGCTGCGGCGTCCCATGAAATCGGGTATTCCGTCACCGCTGAAATCGCCTGGCGAGAAGAGCTGCGTCATGGTGCTCCAACCGGTGCTGACTTGCTTCCGTGCGCCAAAACTGCCGGCACCGTCACCGGGGTAGAACCACAGCACGTCCCCGGATCGTGCCAGGACGTCCGGTTTTCCGTCGCTGTTGAAGTCGCCAGGGGTGATGGTGTCCGTGTTGGTTGACCAGGCCGGCGCAGGCAAGGCGAGTTGCCTGGGGGAGAGCCCGCCCGCGCCGTTGCCCGGGTACAGGTACAGGTTGCCGGCGGTGTCAGCCGCAAGGACGTCAGCGCGGCCGTCGCCGTTGAAGTCATGGGCCGACGGCGGTCCGGCTATGGGAACGGTGTACGTCTGGGTACCAACGGAGGACGTGTTGCCTGCCGCGTCCACGCCTATGTATTTCAACGTCAGGGTGGAGCTGCCCATCACGATCTGGCTGGAGTACTTGATGTTGGAAGCAGACTCCGTCGCCGTTGGGGTGCTGCCGTCGGTGGTGTAGTAGATGGCCGCCCCAGGCTCGTTGGCTGTCAGCGTGATCGTGGCGCCGCTGGCCAAGGCCCGCGAGGTGGGATTGGCCGTCACCACCGGAGCTGTCGTGTCCGGCGGGATCGTGTAGGTCTGCGTTGCGATGTCGGACGTATTTCCGGCCGTATCTTTGGCAAAGTACTTCAGGGTCATGGGGTCCGGCCCATTGAACGTTATCGGCGCGGTATACAGCAGGCCGGCGGTGAGGGGATCGGTGCCGTCCGTGGTGTAGCGGATTTCCGCCGGTTCGTTGGCGGCCAAGGTGATGGTGGTACCCGCTGCGTAGGCACCGCCCACAGGGCTGGCTGTCACCACAGGCTTGGTGATATCAGGGCCTGTCGAATACGTCTGGGTGGCCACGGCAGACGAATTATTCGCGCCGTCAACGGCGAAGTACTTCAGGGTCATCGGGCCGTTCAGCGGGATGGGACTGGCGTACTTGCTGCTCGCCGTGGTGGGGTTGCTGCCGTCGGTGGTGTAGTAGATCGTCGCCGTCTCATTGGCTGTGAGGGTGATGGACTGGCCCACCGCGTATGTTCCACCCGGAGGTGTTGCCGTGACCACGGGGGCGACGTTGTCCGTTCCGAGATAGGCCTCGAACTCGGCCAAACCGGCGTTGGTGGTGGTGGAGCTTACTGAGGTGATGTTCAAACGCACCGAGCTCACGGTCTTGGACGGGAAGTTGATGGTGAGCCCGGAACCGTTGTTGGGAAGCGCCGGGACTGCCACAGTGCTTCCATCCGAGAACAACAGGTTTCCTCCGGTCACTTGGTCGGAGAGGAGCGGCCGGTCGAACAAGGTCACCGAGTTGATGGTCCTTGTGGGGGAGAAGTTGTATTGAATCCAGCTGCCCGCCTTTTCAGCGGCTGTCACCCATTCACGCGTTGCGTCCATGGGGGTGCCCCACGCATACCCGTCCCGGGCTTTCTCCGGGCTCTGGGCTGTTGCTTTCTGGGATGACGCCGTGACGGTGGTCCCTGCCGATTTCGCAGCGTTGCCCACCCACTCAATGGCTGTGATGTATTGCCGTTTCAGCCACTCATCGTAGGGGGAATCGGGGCATCCTTCGCCGGGACTGCTGCAGATGTACATGTCGAAATCCGCGAACCGCACGAAGGTGTCCACTTTCGCGGTGAGTTCGGCACCGGTCACGTTCTGGGGGTACTCGTCAATCACGTAGGCGTCGTAGGCCAGGGAGGTATGGGGGCCGGTGTAGCTGCGCGTAGCCAGTTGGGCGAATTTGGCGGTAGCCCAATGGTCGCTGTGATCGTAGGGGCTGTTGAAGTTGCCGGTCCAGTCCTGTGTGCGGAACGTGGTCGGTTGGAAGTTGGCCACCAGTCGGTTCAGTGCGGTCTGGAACTGTGACTTGGTAAAAGTGGCTGCGTTGTCCACGGGCCTGATGGAGGAAAGCCGTCCGTCCCAGAGTTTGAGGATGCTTTGGTCGTTGTACGCCGCACTGCCGTCACCGTTCGGGAAACCATCGGGAAGGCGCATGAACACCACCGAGATATTGGGTGCACCATTGAGGGTTTGCATGGTCAGCGGACGGTTGGGAACCCCTGCATCCGAGGTGGTCCACGAATCAGACACTCCTGCCATCTTGGAGTAGCTGGCCCTGATTCCAGCTTCCAGGCTCTTCCAATACACGGCACCCTCGCCAGCCTCGCCCGCCGTGGTGAATACCGTTTGGACGCAGCGTTTGGCCTGGATGTCCCTCATGAAGTCCGGACTGAGGAAAAGCAGGTCATCGTCCGTGTGAGCCACGATCTGCATGGCCCCGCCGGTTCCTGCGCACGGCGGAACGGCCGCCGACGCAGGGGCGATGGAAAATGCGACGAGTCCCGCGAAGGCCAAAGCCGGAGCAAGCATCAAGCCCAGGAAGCTGAAGAGACGGGGTTGCCGATTCGGACGACGGATGTATTTTGGACGGTCCACAACCATGCTCCTTTGAGCAGATGTTGGGCCCCCCAGCCGGCAAACTTACGACGCCCACGGGACGTCATGCGAATGGAGTTATGCGCTGGCCGAGCTTTCAGCAGAGCTGAAAGCGATGCAGTGAGCGCTACTGTACTCCTCCAGGCCGGGCCTGGGTAGGGTTCCGGCACACTTCCACGAACGCCTTAAAAGGTGCCAGCCGCTTGTTATCGGGAAGCTGGGACGCCTCCGGATGCCATTGCACCGAGGCAACCCAACGGGAAGGATCTTCAAGCGCTTCCACGGTGCCGTCGTCGGCGATCGCTGTAACCACCAGCCCTTCGCCCACCCTGGCCACCGCCTGGTGATGCCCCGAAGCAATCTTGATGGAAGTCCCCTCCGGAGCGCCATAGAGCGCGGCGGTCTTCGATCCTGGTTCAAGCACAACGTCATGCCATGCCCACTCACCGGCACTGGGGTCGTCCGGATCCAAGCCGTTGTGGTTCACGGCAGACGGTGCCATGTCCTGGATCAACGTCCCGCCGTAAAGCACGTTCAACAGCTGGTGGCCGCGGCAGATCCCCAGCAGCGGAAGGCCGGCGTCGATCGTGGCCCGGGCGACGTCAATATCCAGGTGGTCCTGTTCCGGGTTGACGTCATACACCGAATCCTCCGGGTCCTGGCCATAAAGACGCGGTTCCAGGTCCCCGCCACCGGGCAGCAGCACGCCGTCGAGCGTTTTCATGACAGAAGCCAGACGCCCGGCACTGTCGGCCGACACGGGGGTCAGCAACACCGGCTGCGCACCCGCTTCACGGAGCAAATCCACAATAAATGTGAAGAGTTGGTTGGCTTCGCCCACGCGGGCGTCGGGATTGTCCGAGCTGCTAAGGCGAATCGGAACTCCGATACGCGGCCGGGCGCCAGCGCCGCCCTCATCTGAAGTCTTCATGCTTCATCATGCAACGGAACATCGCCCTGCGCGTAAACGGGACTCAAGCCGTTGAGCACTACTACGCTGATGCCATGAATCCCTCCGGTGCCTTGAACCCAAGTCCACGGACGCTCGACGTCGAAAGCATCGTTCATTTCGACAAACTGGTTACGTCCGGGGCGGGATCCATGCACGGCTGGCACGCGCAGTCGCTGGACCTTCGCGGACGCTCGCGGGAATTGAAAATGCTGGACCCGCAGGGCGCGATCTTCCTCGGATGCACTTTCGACGACGGCATCGAGGAGAGCCTTCGAAGCCGCGGCGCGCTCATCTTTCCCAAGATGCGCGGCGTGCCCTTCAACCCATATCGAGGCACCCTCTACACGGCCAGGGAACTTTACGAGGACATCTCCACTGCAGAGTATGAAGCCACCCTGGATGCGAGGATTTACCAGTGGAGCATCCTTCCGGGAAAGCGGGCAAGCCTTGACGCAACGCTCGCCGCGGCCCTGCACGACCACGCGATCGGCGACGCCCTGGACGAGCTGCTGCAAGACGGGGACCTGGCAGGCACCAAACTCGTGGGCGTCATGGGCGGACACGCAGCGCAACGCGGAACCAAGGAATTCGCCGACGCCGCGCGGCTGGGGCGCTTGCTCGCGCAAGCGGGCTTCACAGTAGCTACCGGCGGTGGCCCTGGCGCCATGGAAGCAGCCAACATGGGCGCCTACCTCAGCGGACTGCCCGACGCCGATTCCACCACAGCGCTGCACACGCTCGCTTCCATACCGGGGTTCAGGCCCTCGGTGACGGCTTGGGCGCGGCAAGCAGCCGCCGTCGTCGAACGTTACCCGGAAGGCACAGCGACGCTGGGCATACCCACCTGGTTCTACGGCCACGAGCCACCCAACCTTTTCGCCACCCACATCGCCAAGTACTTCGCCAACGCGATCCGCGAAGCGATCCTCCTGGAGCTTTGCAACGGCGGAATCGTGTTCCTGCCCGGTTCCGCCGGAACCGTGCAGGAGATCTTCCAGGACGCATGCGAAAACTATTACGGTGCCCCCGAAACCATCACTCCCATGGTCCTGGTGGGCCGCGATCATTGGGAACGGACCTACCCGGCCTGGCCAATGCTGCGAAGCCTCGCGGCCGGGCGGCCCATGGCGAACAGAATCTTCCTGGTGGACACGGTGGAGGACGCGCTCGCGGTCGTGGCCGCGGGCTAGAAAATCCTTGCTGCAGCTAGAAGTCCTTGCTGCAGGGGCCTGAGCCGAGTTGGGCAAGGCCGGTCTTGTCCCCGGCAGCGTACTCGCGAACCCACGAGGCTTGGTCGTACATCAGCTGGCGGGGGTCATCCACATGGTCCAAGCCAAGAACGTGTCCGAGTTCGTGCATGATCACGGCCGTGCCCACTTCCTTGCCCTGGGGTGTGTCCATGATCCCGGCAAACTGCGGTGCATCCAACGACACCGACCCGGTCACGTAGGCCTTATAGCCGTTGCTCAGGCCGATGGAGGAACTTCCGCCCAAGCCCACCGTTTGTCCGGTTAGCCGCGGCACCTGCTCCGGTGTGGTCCAGGCAATGAGCACCGGCGCCCAGCGGTCCCCGTATGTGGTGGGCTGGTACCCGGCCCTGTTGGTGCTGGGGATTTCGGACGTCGGACCGTCATAAATGAACTGCAGCCCGGAGGCGAGGCTGGCCTGCCGAACGGCTTCCTCCACCATGGAATACCAGCTCGTGGGGGCCAGGTTTGAGTTCACGACGTAGTGGATCGGCCTGCAAGGGGAGTAGGCAAGGGGAGTGCCGTCTTCCTTGACGGCCAGGAATTTGTAGGAAGTGCTGGTCCGTTGCAACGGCGCCGGCGTGCCCAAGGGAGCGTCGGCTTCCTCAAATCCGGGCAGTGGATCCTGACGCTGGCCAAAGGGAACCAGCCCGGGCCGCGGCGCCTGGCTTTGCGTTGTGGAATCGGACCAGAACCTTTGAAGTTCGCCGCTGAAGTAGGCGCCGGCGCAGACCAAACCAAGGATGCCGAACAGGAACATGATGGCCGCGATGCTGCTGTGCTTGATGGGAGGCCTGGGCGGCGGCTTGGCTTCCGGGTGGTAAGGCGGCGGGGGATAGGGGTCTGGCCACTCTGGCGACCCATAAGGTTCCATCGAACCCCCTCACGGGACGGCCCAATCGGACGGTGGGGCGCCGCCGTCGGCCGCTTCCGTCAGGATAGAACCCATGGGACCGCGAGTCCATGGCGATTCCTGGGAAGCTGCGCTGCTTCAGATGTCCTTGCGGCAAGGAGCCGAGGCCAGGAGGTGAAGGCCGTTCAGGTCGCCGGCAGCCAACCCGTCAGGGGCGCCGATCTCCGGATACATCAGCTGAACCGGATCATCAACATGATCCAAGCCCATGACGTGCCCTAGTTCGTGCTGCATGACCGCCAGCACGTAGTCCGAACCGCCCTCCTCGGCAAGAAGCTCCGTCACTTGCGGGGTATCGAGTTCCAGGCTTCCCGTGATGTAGCTCTTGGGACCATTGTTGAGTGAGTACATGGTGCTGCCGCCCGTGCCGATGACGCTCTCAGCCAGCGCAGGAGCGGTCTCGGGCGTTGTCCAGGAAATGAGCAAGGGTGCCCACCGGTCACCATATTTGGACGGTTGGTAGGGTTCCCGTTTAGTGGTGGGCAACTCATCGGTGCTGCCATCGTTGACGAACTGGATTCCGGACGCCGCGGAAATATTGGCGATTGCGGTGGCAAGCAGTGAATCCGTACCCTCAGGCGCGGTGGCGTCGTTCACCACGTAGTGCAGGGGACGGCACGGCGAGTACCCAACCGGAGTGCCGTCGTCGTTGGTTGCCAGGAACTTATATGAATCGCTGGCGTTGGCTGGGGGCGGCGGCGATGCGAGCGGGGCGTCGGCCTCGTCGATTCCTGGAGGCGGCGCGTCCAGGGCGCGTGCCGGGGTCTGTTGGATCGGCTCGCTTTTGGGCGAATTGGGCAGGGCCACGCCAGGAAACAGCCCGATGATCCGCGGATCGCCGTGGAGCAAACCGCTGACAAGGACGGCCACCACCGCGGCGACACCGGCCATGAGGACGCCGCGAAGAATTCGGAGGGTTGTGCCCGCACGACGGTGTTTTGGCGCGCGCAATGGCGGCTGCTCCGAATCCACGGTTCTCCATTCCCTACGCCCCGGTCACGCGGGGCCGCGCGGAGGACGAACCAACATTACCGCCTAGACGATCATCGTTCCGAACGCGAGGCCAAGCCCGTAGGTGGCGGCCGCGGCGCCCAGGCCGATCGCCAGCTGCCGGAAGCCACGGCTCAGCGGTGAGGTCCCGGACAACAGCCCGACGACGGCGCCGGTCGCCAGGAGCGCGATCCCCACCAGTACACCGGCTACTATCAGTGCCGCCATACCCGTCATGCCGAAAATAAACGGAAGGATGGGCACGATCGCACCCGAGGCGAAGAAGCAGAAGCTGGACATCGCAGCGCCCCAGGCAGACCCCACGGTTTCGTGGTTGTCAGCGGGTTGCTCCTTCTCCGGTTGCAAGGAGAGGCTGGGATCGCAGTCGCAGCTGAAGAGTCCCATGCGTTCGGCGGCACGGTGCTCGGCTGCCTCACGGGTCATGCCGCGGGCCAAGTACACCAGCACAAGCTCGTTGTGCTCGATGTCCAAAGAAGGGGCGGCTGTGAGGGTTGCCTGCGTGGGCAGCGTGGCGCTGAGCAACTCCCGCTGCGAGCGGACCGAAACGTACTCGCCAGCACCCATGGACAGGGCGCCGGCCAGCAAACCGGCCACGCCACTCATGAGGACCACCGGGCTGGGAACGCCGGTTGCTGCCATACCCATAACCAGTGAAAGGTTGCTCACCAGGCCATCGTTGGCGCCAAAAACAGCAGCACGGAAGGTACCGGAGAGCCTGTTGCGGCCACGGGTGGCAAGGCCCCTGACAACTTCTTCGTGGATTTGTTCGTCGGCAACCATGGCTGGAGTCGCGGCAGGTTCGGCTCCGTAGGGGGAGCGGCCTTCCGCGCGCTGCGCCAACGCGAGGACGAACACGGAACCAAAGTGCCGGGCCAGGAAGCCCAGCAGCTGGCTGCGGGTGGAAGCTCCCTTCGGCATTCCGGCGTGTTCTCCCAAGAGCTTGAGCCAGTGTGCCTCGTGCCGTCTCTCGGCCTCGGCCAGGGCGAGCAGGATCTGCCGTTCTTCGCCGTCACGACGCTGGGCGAGTTCCCGGTAGACGGCGGCTTCGGCACGCTCGTCGGCCAGGTATTGACGCCAGCGCCTGATGTCCGCCGGTGTGGGCCGGGCTGGTTGGGACGGTGTTCCGGATCCGGGGGCGGGGTCCGGAGCGGGGCTCGACGAACCGTGGGATTCCTGGTGCTTCTGCACTTTTTCTCCTGTGCTGGGTGGGGTAGTTGCGGCCCCATTGCACGCCCACTGTACCGCTTATCGGCGCGGATTTTTGGCCGGTATTCCTTAGTTGGAATGTTCGGCATGCCTTAATTTTCGAAGCTGCAATCCTCTGCCTGGAGCCTTTCCCTGGGTCCATGTGGGCCGTTGCCTTGACCCTCTTCAGGCACAGTGCTCAGATGGAAGGACAGGGGCGGGGGCCCTCCCCGCACTCGGTCAGCAGGCTGCTTGCCAGCCCACCAGACGGAGGTTGCAGCATGGACACCACCGAACCGCACGCCAACCACCCCGAACGGGAGACCATCGAGTCGGATCCCGCCTACGACTACAGCGATGACCAGGAAGTCGACGAACCCTGGGTGGAGGAAATCGACGTCCCGGATGACGACGAGCGGGTTGTCCCCCTGGATGAAACCGAAGAATTCCGCGGGGAAGAAGACGAGGAATTCTAGGACCGTTTCTTAGGCAGGGCCATCTTCACCGAAGGTGAAATGCCGCTCCAGTCCCGCCGGACGCCCGAGCGCTGCAACAGTCACCGTCAACGTCCTCGACGATTCACACCACCGCGATGGACGCACAGCCTGGGCAAGGGCATGCGCCAACAGGCGCGCTTCGGGGTGCCGGAACCGGGCCAGCCCACCGTTCAGGAACAGGGTCACCGTCCCAAGGACAAGGTCGACGCCGGGAATCACCGGAACAGTGGGCGCTTCGGTTTTGGTGGGGCTGCTTTGGCTTGGGGTGGTAACGCCTTGGTACGGCAAGGACTGCTCCTTTGGGGAGTGCTCTTGCCCGCTCGGTTGTCTCTGGTCCGGGGCGGGCCGCTTCCTCATCCGAACCACCCGTGAACATGGGGTTGGTGTGTGGCCAGTCGGAGCTTGGCGCCACCTCTCTTGAAGCTGGGACCACTGTACTGGAGGAGTGCTGTCCGGGAGAAGTGTGGCCCTCGGATCCGCTCGCCCCCGCACAGCGCAACGGCGGCGCTGCCCCGGGAAGGGGCGGCGCCGCCGTCGACCATTGCTCAGTTCAGTTCTTACCTGATGCCTTGCGGCCCTGGGCCGTTAGCTGGCGTTGTGGCTGCTGACGGGGTGGGCTTCCAAGGGCAATTCGTCAGATACCGCTCCGGCCACGCGCTTTTCCCAAGCGGCCCGGACTTCGGGTTCGGTGGGCGGCGTGAGGAGGGAAATCACCACGTAGGCGACGAACGAGGCCGCGAGGCCGTAGTAGATGGGCTCGTTGGCGTAGACGCCGTCGACGCTTGGAATGACTCCAGTGGCGAACAGAATCAACAAGGCCAACGTCAATACCGAGCCCACTGCCATGGACCATGCAGCAGCGATACCAGTGCCGCGCTTCCACACCAGGCCGCCAAGAATCGCGACGAGGAGGCCGCCCACAAGGATGTCGTAAGCAATGGTGAGGGCAACAACCACGTCCTGCGCGGCCATGGAGATCAACACCGCGACGATGCCCAGGCCAAGAACCCAGTAACGGTTGGCTTTGACGTCGTGCTCGGGGTTTTCGGTGTCGTCCGTGTTGATGGTCTTGCCGAACCAGCTGGCCACGAACGGAACAACATCTGCGCGGGCCACCGTGGCGGCGGCAATCAGGGCACCTGAAGCGGTGGACATCATGGCTGCAACAGCTGCGGCCATGACCAGGCCGCCGATGCCGATGGGCAGGATGTGGGTTGCCACCTCGGCGTAGACCACGTCCTTGCCGAGGTTGGCGACATCAATGTTGGGGAGCGCCACCCGGGCGGCCAGGCCGATCAAGGCACCGGCCACACCGTAGAGGATGCAGTAAACGCCGGCGGTCGCTCCACCCCAGCGTGCAACCTTGGGAGTCTTGGCCGTGAAGACGCGCTGCCAGATGTCCTGGCCGATCAGGAGTCCGAGTGTGTACACGACGAAGTAGGTGATGATCGTCTGGACGCCGATTCCGTCGATCTGGAAGAAGCTCGCCTCGACGCGCTCACGGATGCCGTCCAGTCCTCCGGCCGCGTTCATGACGAACGGGAGCATCAGGAAGAAGATGCCCACGGTCTTGATGATGAACTGGACCTGGTCGGCCAAGGTGATGGACCACATGCCACCGATGGTCGAGTAAACAAGCACAATTGCACCGCCGACGGCGATCGCCATCCAGCGTTCCCAGTCGAAGAGGACCACGAAGATGGTGGCGTAGGCGCCGGTGGATGTGGCACAAAGCATGAGGGTGTAGGCCAGCATGACGATTCCGGAGGTCTGCGTGGCCTTGCTGCCGTAGCGAAGGCTCAGCATTTGGGAGACCGTGTAGATCTTCAGGCGCTGGATGGTGCCGGCGAAGAGCAGGCTCAGGAGGAGGACGCCGGCGCCGATTGCGACTACCAGCCACATACCTGAGATGCCGAACTTGTAGCCCAGGCCGACACCGCCGACGGTGGATGCGCCACCGAGGACAACTGCGGCCATGGTGCCCGTGTAAAGGAAAGGTCCAAGGCGGCGGCCGGCCACCAGGAAGTCGCTGTTGTTCTTGGTGCGGGACTTGCCCCACCAGCCGAATGCAAGCATGGCAAGCAGGTACACCACCACAATGGCGATGTTTATGAACGATGAGTCCATGAGTGGCTCCTTGGAGCTGGTGCACGGAGGTTGGGTTTTCGACGATACGCCTGGGAAGCGTCGAAGTCTCCGTGCTGGTGATGGGAGATTGGGGATCGTGTTGTGCCTCACAGACAACACTTGTTGCCTATGAGGATATGTTGTGATGGGAGTAACAGTCAAGGGGCTTTGGTCATCCTCGGGCTGTTGAGGGCTCCAGCGGCCCCTGGTCCCGCTACTATTGCTGCAATGACAGGGCCGAATGACAGGCCTGAAAGGTTCGTGAATGAAGGCTCTCCCCGTTGAACCAAGCAACGTTCCCGTTGCCATTGGTTCCAGAATCCGCGCAGCCCGCCAGGCACAGCGCCTCACCATTGAGCAAGTGGCGGACGCAACTGGTTTGACCAAGGGCTTCCTCAGCCGTGTCGAGAGGGATCTGACGTCACCGTCGGTCGCTTCACTTGTAACCCTTTGCCAGGTCCTGTCCGTGTCGGTAGGAGACCTGTTTGCCGCTCCTGAAACGCATCTGACCAGGCGCGACGACGGTCCCCGGATTTCGCTGGGTGGCCAGGGCATTGTGGAGCGTTTGTTAACGGCCCGTTCGGAGCGGCGCCTGCAGATCCTTCAGGCCACCATCGAGCCACGGGGCCGTGGTGAGAACGAGCTCTACGCCGTGGACTGCGACGTTGACGTCCTTCATGTGGTGAAGGGACGCATCAAGCTCATCCTGACCAACGAGGAGTACGACCTCGAAGAAGGGGACACCCTCTCCTTCCCGGGCAGGGAACCCCACACCTGGGTCAATCCCACGGACGAAACCGTCGAGGTCCTCTGGATTCTGGTGCCCGCAGCGAGCAAGTAGCTCTTGCCCGCTGCTGCGGGGTGCTGCGGCGGGGTCAGCCCACGTGGACCCAGGGGCGCCGGGTGATGTCCGGCTCAGCCTCACGCAGTACCTCGCGGGTCACCGGTGCGATCTCGCCCTCGCCAAAGAAAAGGAACCTGCTGAGGTTGGAGATGGGGTTGCCCTCGGTCCAGCGGAAGTAGATGTGCGGCATGAAACCCGTAACGTCGCGGATGTGCAGCAGGACGGCGGCAAGGGTGTTGGGCACGTTGTTGCTGTGGACTTCCAGGATTTTGAAGCCATGCCGTTTCTTGCCCACAACCTGCAGCTCCTGCTCGAAGTCCGAGCTGTCGTCAACAATGATCTCGATGAATACCGCATCGCAATCCAGCGGCAGGTGGTTGGCCTGCTGCGCGTGTTGGAGCTTCTCCCGGTACCGTCCGGCGCTGAGGTGCTTTGGTTCATGCGCGATGATCCGAACAGGGGCCGTCGACGTTGTTTGCAGTGAATTCGAGTGCAGTCTGGTCCATTTTGATATGCGTGGCACGGAGCTCAAAAGCACGCCGGATCCTGGAGATGAAGCTCACCACCATGATGCCCAGAATGAACAGCGCGGCGATCTTCAGGCCGTCCGGGCGCTCGATCGAGTTGACCACGGTTGTGTAGATGAAGACCAGGGAAACCACTCCGAACCCGATGAACTGTGCCCGTTGTTTCTTTCTCCGGGCGGACAGTGTCACTGCGATGGAGGCGGACGTGATCAGGACGAGTACACCCGTGGCATAGGCGCCACCCTGGGCGTTGACGTCGGCTTGGAAAATAATCGTCACGATGAAGGCGATGACTGTGAAGACCAGGACGAGTGGGCGCAATGCGCGGACCCACGCTGGAGCCATGCCGTAGCGCGGCAGGTACCTGGGGACCAGGTTCAGGAGGCCCGCCATGGCCGAGGCTCCGGCAAACCACAGAATAGCGATGGTACTGGCGTCGTACACCGTGCCAAATCCGTCGCCCAGGAACTTGTGGGCGAGGAAAGCCAGGGCACGCCCATCAGCCTTGCCGCCGGGTTCGAATTCAGCGGCCGGGATCAGCATGACGGTGGTGAAGCTGGACGTTATGAGGAACGAACTCATGATGATGGCGGCGGTGGTCAGGAGCTTGTGGGCGCCCTTGATCCGTCCGGCCGGCTTGGCTTCAGTGTCGGAAGGATCTCCGTTGATCTGCGGCATGACTGCGACGCCGGTCTCGAACCCTGAGAGGCCAAGGGCCAGCCGCGGGAAAACGAGCAGCGCAAGGGCAATCATCAGGATGGGATCACCGTGGGATGTGTTCAGTGCGGTCCACCAGTCTGAGATGACCCGGGACTCGGTGAAGACATGGCTGATGGAAACGATGACGACCACAAGGTTCAGTGCCAGAAAGGCGGCGACCAGGACGACGGCCACGTTGATGGCTTCCTTGAATCCGCGCAGGAAGACGATGCCCAGTCCTGCAATCAGGGCCAGGGTGATGACAACCTGCTGGCCTTCCAGGAAGTGTGGAGCGAACGGGTTCTCAATGAGGTGGGCGGTGGCGTCGGCGGCGGAGAGCGTGATGGTGATCATGAAATCCGTGGCCGCAAAGCCGAGGAGTGCCAGGACGAACAACTTGCCACCCCACCGGGGGAGCAGACGCTCGAGCATGGCAATGGAACCCTCGCCGCGAGGACTTTCCCTGGCGACTCGACGGTATACAGGCAGTGCGCCAGCCAAGGTGACGAAGACCAGCAGCAGCGTTGCCAATGGCGACAGTAATCCCGCAGCCAGGGCCGCGATGGCAGGCTGATAGCCCAGCGTTGAGAAGTAGTCCAGGCCTGTCAGGCACATGACCTTCCACCAAGCTTGCGGTTTGTGGGCTTCCGCAGGCTTTCCGTGGGGACCCTGCCGCTTGCCCGAGGTATCCGGCATTCCTTCAAGCAGCCATGATTTGAGGTGGAATGCCTTTTTGTGCCGGTCGGCAGGGTCGGCTGGCGGCCTCGTCAGGGTGGTCACGTTGTCCTTCCGGGCAGCACGGTGCTGCTCACGCAAAGGAGCGTATGGCCGCATTCTGCGCCTGGACCCCGGTTTTTATGGAATCTTTACGCCGGATGTGACCGGCATCTCATAGGGCCGGGACCTTGAAGGAAACTTGTAAACAGATGATGCTTATTAGGAAACTTTGAGTGTATGATGGGTGTCACAGTTACTGATTCATCTCGACCTATCCACTAAGGAGTGGCGCATTTTGGAAGAGCTCCGTATTGAGGCCAACGGGAACCTTGGTCCCATCGATTCGTCCCGCATCCCGCGCTACGCCGGTGCTGCCACCTACGCCCGCCTGCCCCGCCTGGACCAGGTCTCCAAGGCCGACGTCACCGTTGTGGGCGTGCCCTTTGACTCCGGTGTTTCCTACCGCCCCGGCGCCCGTTTCGGCGCTAACCACGTACGTGAGGCCAGCCGCCTGCTGCGCCCGTACAACCCTGCCTGGGATGTCAGCCCCTTCGAGAACATCCAGGTGGCGGATGCCGGCGACATGGCGGTGAACCCGTTCAACATCAACGAGGCCATTGAGGCCATTCAGCAGAACGCGCTGGACCTTACGGCCAGCGGGAGCAAGCTGGTCACCCTGGGTGGCGACCACACCATCGCCCTTCCGCTCCTGAGGGCAGCAGCGGAGCGCGCCGGTGAGCCAGTGGCCATGCTCCACTTCGACGCACACCTGGACACCTGGGACACCTACTTCGGTGCGGAATACACGCACGGTACGCCGTTCCGCCGCGCAGTGGAAGAAGGCATCCTGGACACGGAGGCCATCAGCCACGTGGGTACCCGCGGTCCGCTGTACGGCAAAAAGGACCTCGACGACGACCACCGCTTTGGCTTCGGAATCGTCACCTCCGCTGACGTCTACTACCAGGGCGTCCTGGAGACGGTGGCCAAGATCCGCGACCGCATCGGCAACCGTCCGCTGTACATCTCCGTGGACATCGACGTCCTGGATCCCGCACACGCCCCCGGCACCGGTACGCCCGAAGCAGGCGGCATCACCAGCCGGGAACTCCTCGAAATCATCCGTGGATTCCGTGGCATGAACCTCGTGGGTGCTGACATTGTGGAAGTTGCCCCGGCTTATGACCACGCGGAAATCACGGGCGTGGCCGGCAGTCACGTTGCTTATGAACTGGTAACCCTCATGGCGGATAACGCCGTGGAGGGCGACCGTCTCGGTGCACCGAACGGCTATGCCCAGCAGGCCCTCGGTGCCCGCATCGCAGAACTCGCCCAGGCAACCGGCACCGCTGGAGAGACGCGATGATTGATTTCGATCCAGGCACTGCGGCCCCGACCCGGGGTACCGATCAGCGCAACGGTGGGGACCTCGTCGTCGAGACCCTCGAGGCGCTGGGTGCCAAGACGGTCTTCGGTATCCCCGGACAACACGCTTTGGGCCTCTTTGACGCCATGGGCCGCGGCAACCTGCACTTCGTGTCTTCGCGCGTGGAGAACAATTCGGCGTTTGCGGCTGATGGCTACTCCCGCGCCACCGGCGAGGTGGGCGTGCTGTTCCTGTCCACCGGTCCGGGTGCGCTCACCTCCCTTGCCGGTTTGCAGGAGGCGTATGCCACCGGTGTTCCGATGGTGGTTGTTGCCAGCCAGATTCCGCTTGAGGGCCTGGGTGCGCGCCGCAAGGGCATGCTGCACCAGTTGGACGACCAGAAGGCTTCGGCCGCGAACGTCACCAAGAGCCAGCGCCTGATCCAGCATGCCTCGGGCATCCCGTCGGCCATCCAGGACGCCTGGACCGAGGCCATTTCCTCGCCGCAGGGGCCGGTGTGGATCGAGATTCCGCAGAACGTCCTGCTGGATCCGATCATGGTCCCGCCCGTGGAGGACGCGCTCGCCGAGGCAGCAGACAACCCGCCGCGCGTCGAGCTGATCCGCGAGGCCGTGAAGTGGCTTTCGACGGCGGAACGTCCGGCGATCATCGCAGGCGGCGGTACGCGCCGTGGCCGGGCTGAGAAGTCGCTGCTGTCCATTGCCGAGCAGCTGCGCGCCCCCGTCATTTGCACCCCTGGCGGCAACGGTGCATTCCCGTGGAAGCACGAGTTATCGCTGCAGTCGTGGATCGAGGACCGGTACATGACCGATGTCCTTGAAGATGCCGACGTGCTGATCGTCATCGGTTCATCCCTCGGTGAGGTTACGTCCAACTACTTCACGTTCGAACCCCGCGGCCGCATCATCCAGATCGACGCCGAACCGCGCGTCCTCGAATCCAACCGGCCAGGCTTGGGCATCCGTGCCGACGCGGGCCAGGGCCCTGGCAGCCTTGGACGAGGCGCTGGCAGCAGCTGGTGCCGCGGACACTGTGACTCGGTCCTGGCACGGCACCAGCCCGGAAGAAGTGGTCAAGGAGTCCCTGACCAAGGTCAAGGCACGCCTTGAATCCCAGGATCTGGCCAAGGAACTGAAATTCATGGCCGACATCCGTGAAGCGGTTCCCGCCGACATGCAGACCTTCTGGGACATGACCATCTCCGCGTACTGGGGATGGAGTTGCTGGGACGCCCGCGAGGGCCAATTCCACTCAGCCCAAGGTGCCGGCGGCCTCGGCTACGGCTTCCCGGCAGCCATCGGCGGTGCCGTGGGCCTGGAAACCACCGGCAAACCCGGCAGGGTGCTTGCTGTTTCCGGTGACGGTTCCTCGATGTACTCCATTTCGGAGTTGGCTACGGCGAAGCAGCACAATATCCCGGTCACCTGGCTGATCGTGGACGACGGCGGCTATGGCATCCTCCGCGAATACATGGTGGGTGCTTTCGGCAAGGCCACGGCCACTGAGCTCGCACGGCCGGACTTCGTGAAGCTGGCCGAGTCGTTCGGTGTTCCGGCGCGCCGGGTTTCCCCGGAGGAAGTGGGGGACGCGCTCAAGGCGTCCTTCGAGGCGGACGGTCCCAACGTCGTCGTGGTTGAGACGCTGCTAAAGATGTTTGGCCCGACCCACCTGGACCACTAAGAACCCAAAGCAATCAAGCCCCCGCACGTTTTCCGTGCGGGGGCTTGATTGCTTTAACAGCCCAGGCTCTTCTTTAGTTTCCCAAAGCAATCAATATGGGTTATAGTTGCTCTAGGCAAACAAAAAAGGGGTGTTCTTCCATGTCAGTCGGTTCTGCCACAGCAACCGATCTTGTGCATCAAATCTTCGACCTCCAGCGCACCCTGCGCTGCGTGGTGACCGCCCACATGGCCCGCGTTCCCGACGTCGGGATGGCAGTCCAGGGCGTCATGCGCTTTATCGGCGAGGGGGAGACCCGGGCAACGGCGCTGGCTGCGCGCCTGGGTGTCAGTGCGCCGGTCCTCAGCAGGCATATCGCCGAACTCGAGGAACTTGGCTTCGTCGCCAGGCGGCCTGATCCGGCGGACGGCAGGGCCCAGCTCCTTGCCCTGACGGAGGATGGCGCGGCCAAGCTGCGCGACTTCGAAGAACAACGCAGCGTGAGGCTGCGGGATTACCTGGCGGACTGGAGCGAGGCGGACGCCCTCGAGGCCTCCCAGGTCATCAACAAACTCACGACGTCCCTCAAGGACTCAATCCGGGCAACGGCGGCCGGCTCCACTACGACTACTCACACAGCTTAGGAGCCACGCATGGCCACACCAGTTCAGAATGCCACCCCACTTCAGAATGCCACCCCGGGGCAAACCGCCGCACCCATGACGCACCGGCAAATCATGGAAGCCCTCACAGGTCTCCTCGCGGCCTTCTTCACGGCGATCCTCAGCAGCACAATCGTCGCCAACGCGCTGCCAACCATCATGTCCGAACTCAAGGGCACGCAAACCGATTTCGCTTGGGTCATCACCGCCGCTTTGCTGGCGAACGCGGCCACCACGCCCATCTGGGGCAAGCTCGCGGACCTCTTCGACAAGAAGCTCCTGGTCCAGCTGAGCATCATCATTTTCGTGGCGGGCTCCGTCATGGCCGGCTTGTCCGAGACGATTCCGCTGCTGCTTACTGCGCGTGTCATTCAGGGCATCGCCATGGGTGGCCTCACCGCCCTGGCCCAGGCAATCATCGGTTCCATGATTCCGCCGCGCGACCGCGGCAAATACTCCGGCTACATGGGTGCCGTCATGGCGGTGGGCACTGCCGGCGGCCCGCTGCTGGGTGGCTTCATTGTGGACAGCCCGCTCGGCTGGCGCTGGACGTTCTTCGTCTGCGTGCCGCTGGCCGTCGTCGCACTCATCCTGCTTCAGGTGACCCTGAAGATCCAGCACATCAAGCGCCCCGCCAAGATCGACTGGCTCGGCTCCATCCTCCTGACTTCGGGCGTGAGCCTGCTCCTGATCTGGATTTCCTTCGCCGGCAACCCGGACTACTACGACTGGTTCTCCTGGCAGTCAGCGCTCATGGTGGGCGGTGGTGTAGCGCTGCTGGCGCTCCTGGTGCTGGTGGAAACCAAAGTCGCCCAGCCGATCATTCCACTCAAGATCATCTCCGAGCGCACCACGGCACTTGCCATCATCGCTTCCATCGCGGTCGGTATCGCCATGTTTGGTTCGTCCACCTTCCTGGGCCAATACTTCCAGGTTGCCCGTGGAGCCACGCCGACCGAGGCAGGGCTGCTCACGCTGCCAATGATCGCCGGCAACCTTATTGGTTCTGTGGCATCGGGCATCCTGATCAGCCGCTTTGGCAAATGGAAGCGGTTCCTGATCGCCGGCTCCGTGCTCCTGATCGGCGGCCTCGCATTCGCCGGCACGATGGACCACACCACAGAACTCTGGATCGTAGCCATCTACACCGGAGTGTTCGGCCTCGGCTTGGGCATGCTGATGCAGAACCTGGTGCTCGCCGTGCAGAACACCGTTCAAGCGAAGGACATCGGTACGGCCAGCGCTTCGGTTGCGTTCTTCCGCTCCGTAGGCGGCGCAATCGGCGTGTCCGTCCTGGGTGCCATCATGTCCAACCACGTGAAGGACCTGGCCGTTGAAGGGATGGCCGCCGCCGGCATTCCGGTCCAAGGTGGCGGGTCCGGCGCCAGCATGGACTTGGCCGATATGCCGGCGCCCATCGCGGAAATCATGCGCGCGGCTTACGGCGACGCCACTGCCCAGATCTTCCTGATCTCCGCCATCATCAGTGTGGTGGCACTCCTGGCTGTGCTGTTCATCAAGGAACGCCCCCTGCGGCGCACCGTTGACGCGGCGCCCGAGTCCGAACTCATGGCGACGGCGTCCGGAGATGCTGCCATGTCGTTGGATACAGCGACCTTGGATGCGGGGAAAGCGGACGACGGCGGCGCCCGCCTGGGTGCCGATCGCTCCGTCCCTGGGGCCAGCCGCCAGGTTCGGTCCACGGACTCCGGATCCGATCTTGACCTCGAATTCGCGCGGATCCTGACCCAGGAACGCCCCCACGCCACGGTTGACGTCAAGGAAGTCCAGGAGCAGCTGTCCCGCACCCAGTACGTCCTGGCGGAACAGCAATTGCAGCTCAGCCGGGCCAACGTTGAGCTACAGGCACGGTTGCGGGAGCAGCAAACCATCGCGGCGCAGCAGGCGAGTACCGCAGAGAAACTCGCCGCGATCCGTAAGGAACTCAAGCGCGAACGCAGGCAGCAGGAGCGAATGGCATTGCTGCTCCTCCAAGGCGTCGAAGCGCGGGAGGCGCGGCCGGACCACGGCAAGCACGCGGGCTAGACACCACGGATCCTGCCCTTGTTCGAAACTCCTGGCGTACTAAGCAGGCTGTGGCGAACGAGGGCGGGACCGAAAGCGCCGGCTGTGACCAGCCGGCGTTTTTGTTGCCTACAGCGGCTGATCCGGCCAGCATCGGCTGTGATGGCTGCGCCAGCGGGAGCAGATCCGACACGGGACATACTCCGCTGGGATGATCTTTTCCCCGGGTTGTTTCGCCGAGGCAACGGATTTCGTAGAGTAGGGAGGCTAATACTGTCAGCCCTTGCTGCAACACTTCTCTTACTTCATTCACGCACTCTTTCTAAGGACCCGTGGGCATGCTTGTCACCCTTATACGGCGCTACTCCAAGCCGTATTTGCCGCAGATAGTGGCCGTCCTCATATTCCAGTTGGCGTCCACTATTGCCACGCTCTACCTCCCAAGCCTCAACGCCAAAATCATTGACGAGGGAGTCTCCCGCGGCGACACCGATTTCATTTGGCGCACGGGCGCCATGATGCTCGCCGTCGCACTCGGCCAGGTGCTCACCGCTGTCGCAGCCGTGTACTTCGGTGCACGGACGGCAATGGCGATCGGCCGGGACCTCCGGCGCAGCGTCTACCGTCAAGTGAGCAGCTTTTCCGCACAGGACGTGAACCGTTTTGGTGCTCCCACACTGATCACCCGTGGCACCAATGATGTCCAGCAGGTCCAGATGCTGGTGCTGATGGGCCTGAACTTCATGGTCTCCACACCTATCATGTGCGTGGGTGGCATCATTATGGCCCTCCGCGAGGACCTCAGCCTGTCCTGGTTGGTCTGGGTTTCCGTGCCCATCCTGGTGGCAGTGGTTGGCTACCTCGTGGTCCGGTTGATGCCGCTCTTCCGGTCAATGCAGGCCAAGATAGATGCCATTAACGGTGTGCTCCGCGAGCAAATCATTGGTATCCGTGTTGTCCGTGCCTTTGTGCGCGAACCCTATGAAGCCAAACGTTTCGGTGACGCCAACCAGGACCTCACCGCCGTCTCCGTGAAGATCGGCAATCTCTTTGTCCTGATGTTCCCGGCGATCGGCATGATCCTGCACCTGTCCACCGCTGCGGTGCTGTGGTTCGGCGGTCAGCGTGTGGACTCCGGTGACATGCAGGTAGGCTCCCTCACGGCTTTCCTGCAGTACCTCCTGCAGATCCTGATGGCAGTCATGATGGGTACCTTCATGGCCATGATGATTCCCCGTGCTTCCGTCTGTGCAGACCGCATCGGCGAGGTCCTGGACGTGGAGCCTTCCATCCACAACCCGGCTTCCCCCGTGGTTCCTGCGGAAAAGAAGGGCCACGTGGAGTTCCGCGATGTCACCTTCAAGTACCCCGGGGCCGAGGCACCGGTGCTGAGCAACATTTCCTTCACCGCTGAGCCGGGCAAGACCCTGGCCATCATCGGTTCCACGGGCGCAGGCAAGACCACCCTGGTCTCCCTGCTGCCGCGGCTTTACGACGTCGCTTCAGGTGACGTCCTTCTCGACGGCGTCCCCGTTACCGAACTGGACGCGTCGGAGATCACCAGCCGCGTCTCGGCTGTTCCGCAGAAGCCGTACCTTTTCTCCGGCACCATCGAGCACAACCTGCGCTTTGGCAAGCCCGAAGCTACCGACGAGGAACTGTGGGAGGCGCTGGAGACGGCGCAGGCCAAGGGCTTCGTAGAGGAAAAGTCATCCGGCTTGAACCGGCGCATCGCCCAGGGCGGCACCAACGTCTCCGGCGGCCAGCGCCAGCGCCTTTCCATTGCAAGGGCCCTGGTCACCAAGCCGAATGTCTATCTGTTTGACGATTCATTCTCCGCATTGGACGTCGCTACCGACGCCCGGCTCCGGAAGGCCTTGAAGGCCAAGACGCAGGACGCCACAGTGATCATCGTCGCGCAGCGAGTCTCGACCATTGCCGATGCGGACGAGATCCTGGTCCTGGATAACGGCCGGATCGTGGATCGCGGAACGCACGATGAACTGCTGGAAACCTCTCCTACGTACCAGGAAATCGTTGAATCCCAGCTGAGTGTAGAGGAAGTCGCATGAGCGAGCAGGACCAGCAGAAGAAGCGTGGCTGGGCTGCCAAGGCAAAGGCCGCGAAGAATGCCAAGGCCACGGCCGAGGCAGACGTGGCAACCGAGGCACTTGACGATGACGTCGTGGACGAGGAATACGTCCCGTCCGAGGCAGATGGCGGTATGTTCGGCAATCTTCCAGCCAAGAAAGCCAAGGAGTTCTGGCCATCGGCCAAGCGCCTCATGGGCCTGTTGAAGCCTGAGAGCGTTGGCGTTTCTATCGTGATCGGCCTTGTGGTGGTCTCGGTGGTCCTGAACGTGATTGCCCCCAAGGTTTTGGGCACCGCGATGGACGTGATCTTCGGCGGCGTCATGGGCAAGCAGCTCCCGCCAGGCGTCTCGCAGGAACAGTTCGTAGAGCTCATGCGCCAGCAAGGCCAAGAGAACTTTGCGGACATGGTCTCCAAGATGGAACTCACCAACGGGATCAACTTCCCCAAGCTGACCTTCCTCATTTCGATCGTCCTCCTGATGTACTTTGTGGCCAACATCTTCCTGTGGGCACAAGGCTGGCTGCTCAACAGGATTGTCATGCGCGTTATCAAGCAGCTCCGTAATGACGTCCAGGCAAAGCTCAACAGGCTGCCGTTGAACTACTTCGACACACGTCAGCGCGGCGACATCCTTTCCCGCGTGACCAACGACGTCGACAACGTCCAGCAGGGCCTTCAGCAGGCGTTCGCACAGTTGGTTAGCTCGGTGCTCACCGTAGTGGGAATCACCGTGATGATGTTCATCGTGTCCTGGGAACTGGCATTGATCGCGTTGATCGCCTTGCCGCTTTCCGGTGTCATGGCTGGCTTCATTGGTGCCAAGAGCCAGAAGCTCTTTGCTGCACAGTGGAAGAACACCGGCTCGCTGAACGGCCAGATCGAGGAATCCTTCTCGGGACACGATCTCGTCAAGGTGTTCGGCCGTGATGCAGACATGCTGGTGCGCTTCGATGAACGCAATGAGGCCTTGTACAAGGCATCCTTCGGTGCCCAGTTTGTTTCCGGCGTAATTTTCCCGGCCATGAACTTCGTGTCCTACCTGTCCTACGTCGGCATTGCGGTGGTGGGTGGCCTGCGGGTTGCCTCCGGCTCCATGAGTCTTGGCGACGCCACAGCGTTCATCCAGTACTCGCGTGAATTCACCCAGCCGCTAGGCCAGATCGCCGGTATGGCCAACATGCTGCAGTCCGGTGTGGCCTCGGCCGAGCGCGTCTTTGAATTCCTTGACGCCGACGAAGAAGTTGAAGAGACCGGTACCCGCCATCTGCCAGCCAAGACCGACGGCCATGTGGAGTTCGAGCATGTCTCGTTCAGCTATGTGGAGGACAGGCCCCTCATCGAGGATCTCTCCTTCAGTGCGGAGCCTGGGCACACGGTAGCGATCGTCGGGCCTACGGGAGCTGGAAAGACCACCTTGGTGAACCTGGTAATGCGCTTCTACGAGCTCAATGCCGGTCGTATCACTTTGGACGGCGTGGACATCAAGGACCTCAGCCGCTCCGAGCTGCGGTCCAAGGTGGGCATGGTGTTGCAGGATGCATGGCTCTTCGGCGGGACCATCTACGACAACATCAAATACGGCAACCTTGACGCCACCGAGGAACAGATCATGGAAGCGGCCAAGGCCACTTACGTGGACCGCTTCGTCCGGGCTCTGCCGGACGGTTACCAGACGATCATCGATGAAGAAGGCAACAACGTCAGCGCCGGTGAGAAGCAGCTCATCACGATTGCCCGTGCTTTCGTCTCCGATCCTTCGCTGCTGATCCTTGATGAAGCTACGAGCTCAGTGGATACACGTACTGAGCTGCTGCTGCAGAAGGCCATGGCTGCGCTCCGCACGGACCGGACGAGCTTCGTCATCGCCCACCGGTTGTCCACCATCCGCGACGCCGATACCATCTTGGTGATGGAGAACGGGCGGATCGTTGAGCAGGGCAACCACAACCAGTTGCTGACGCTCCAAGGTGCCTACTACCGCCTGTACATGTCCCAGTTTGCCGGTGAGGAAGAGACCGCCGTGGATGACTCGACGGCGGTGCACAGCTGAGCGCGAATTCCCTGAGTACCGGATTGCACTCCCGGGATTCCGTGGAACCCCAGCGCATCGAGGTACTCGTACCCATGCGCTGGGGTGACATGGATGCCTACGGGCACATCAACAATGTGCAGATCGTTCGGATGCTGGAAGAAGCCCGAATCGCGGCTTTCGGACCACCACGGGGCGCTGGCCTTCCGGGCGTTGAACCACCGGCGGCCCTCTTCAATGATGTTGAGGAGGGCACCATGACGTTGGTTGTGGAGCACAAGGTCCGGTACGTGCGGACTCTGGAATACCGCAACATCCCGGCCGTGGTGGAGATTTGGGTTGGCGCCATCAAGGGGGCCAGCTTTGATCTTCACTACGTCATCAAGGACCCCGTCACACAGGAAGAATGCGTCAAAGCCAGTACGCACCTGGCCTTCGTGGCAGAGGCTACCGGCAGGGTCCTCAGGCTCACCCCGGACCAGAAGGAAAAGCTGGAGCGGTACCGCGCGTAGAGTTTCACCATGAAACTTGAAATCGCGGTGGTGAGCGCGACGGGTGCCGGTACGGCCGCATCCGAAGGTGCCGATCGGATTGAGCTCTGCAGCAGCCTGGAACTTGGCGGCATCACGCCAAGCCAGGGACTACTGGAGGCCAGCATTGAACATGTTGACGGACGCCTTGAGATCCACCCGCTGGTGCGTTGCCGCCCCGGCGATTTCCACTATTCCGCCTCGGACGTGGACACCATGGTGCACGAAGTACGTCACCTGCTGGCTCAGGGCGCCCACGGGGTAGTAGTGGGCGCCCTGACCGCAGAGGGCGATATCGATGTTCACGCGGTCCAACGGCTGGTGGATTCTGCCCGGCTGGCGAGCCCTGAAGTGCAGTTGACCTTCCATCGCGCGATCGACCAATCACGGGACCCCTTGGCGGCCCTTGATCAACTGCTGGAACTCGGGTTCACCCGGGTACTCACGTCTGGCCACGAGGCCACAGCAGGTGCAGGCCTTGCCACCCTTTCCGAGATGGTGGAGCGGGCGGGAGGAGCACTCGAAATCATGGCAGGAGGCGGCTTGCAGCTCGGCGATATTCCGGCGATGCACGCGGCCGGCCTCTCAGCAGTTCATATGTCCGCCAAGAGAACGGTCTCTACGCTGGGCCAGCGAACCATATCCCTTGGCACGCAGGACGGCGCCGACCCCACCGCCTATACCGTGACAGACCGGGAAACGGTCCGCATGGCGCGGGCCGAGATCAACGCGCTGGAACTCGGTGCTCCTCCGGCATAGTTTCCACTGCTGGGTCAGCCTCCCCACATTGCCTGGTTCAGGGGAGTTACCGTCAGGCTTTCGAGCCGTGCGGTTCCTCCTTCCGAGAAAACCGAGATGCTGGTGGCCCCAGCGCTTGGAAAGACCTGGTCCGTGATGGTGGTCAGGCCGTCCTGGGCGAAGAGCTCCACTGATGCACGGTCCACGTACAGGCGCAGGCGGAGCCTGCCATTGATCAACTCGACCCGCGGATCCTCTAATGAGCTGAAGGCTGGATGGAATCCCTCGTTGCCCGAGTTGGTCCTGTCGATGGAGAGCCGTTGAGTGGCCGGAACGTAGCCGATGCGGGTTGCTTCGGTTCCGTTATCGAGGACTTTCACGCCAAACGCCGACGCCGTCCCCGGAGAGAACTCGGCGTCAACCTGCACCACGTCACCTGTAATGGGAAGTGTGGTTGTTCCTGACGCGATGTCCTGGGCTGACGCCGTGTATGCGGCCGCCGTGTTCTTCAATGCATCGGCCTGGGACACCACCTGCTGTCGCAGCCGCGGACCCGCGGACGTCTGGGTTAGTACCACTTCACGTGGCAACGCCATGGTTCCGCGCCACGTGGTGGTGGGAGTGTCCTGACCGTAGTCCCAGTTGTTCATCCAGCCCAGCATGATGCGCTTGCCGTTGGGAGCATTGTTGAAGGACACCGTGGCGTAGTAGTCCCTGCCCCAGTCCAGCCAATCGTGCTGTTCCAGATGGGAGGCATCGGAGGAAACGAACTCGTCGGCCAGGATGTGTCCCCAGCCGCCGCGGTTGTTGTCCACGATCTTGATGGTGGCCTGGCTGCCCTTGTAGGCGCTAACGTCCCAGGCTTTCCACTCCAGATGTTCGGAATCGCTGCCGGTGGCGGTACGGACGGTCTGGCCATTGACCACAAGGTTCACTGTGGTTTCAGCGCTCCTGGGCTTCGCCTGCTCCGAGCCCAACACCATGTTGTCCAGAGTCAGGTGGCCCCAGGGGCCCGGTTGCGTTATCAACAATTCGGATGCGGGCGATCTGGCCGTACCAGGGGGAAACGTCCCAATTCTGCCAGTTCAGGTCCCCTGAATTCGTACCGGTGGCAGTGCGCACTGGCACGCCGCCAACCAGCAGCTCAACCTGGAGTTCGCCGCCGCTGCGGTTGCCGCCGCCAAGGAGGAAGCCGATGTTGGTGTTGGTCAGGTAAAACTCGGGAGACGTGATGGTGCCGACGTTGTTGTCCTGGTACGGGCCGCCTTCGAACGTGTTGATCCGTTTTCCAATGGCGAATTCACCGCCCGACGTCGAGGGGTTAAGTGCCGCCTGGAAGTCACCCGTTAGCTGCCAGCCAGCTTGCGTGAGCGTGCCGGGGTAGTCGAAGCCGTCGAAGAGCAGATAGCCCGGAGGCGCCTGGTTTCCTGACTGCTTGCCGGCTTCCTGCGGGTGTTTACCGCCGCCGGCGAGGAAGTTGAGGTAGTCCTTGTCCAGCGTGAAAGGTGCTGATTCCATGGTGCCCACGGGAGCATCTCCACCGTGGAAGCCGTTAACCAGCCCGGCTCCGATGTTGCCAGTAACCGCCATCTGTCCAGAAAGACTTCCGGAGGCGGGGGCGCTTCCCCAAGGCCCGGAACTGTTCGAAGGATCGTTCTGGATGTTCCAGCCGCTGTAATTGCCACTGTTGAAGCCGGCAAGGACGTTTCCGGGGGGAAGCTGGCTGGCGGGATCGATGTTTTCAGCGGTGAAGGAAGTGCCGTTGAAGGTTCCTACGAAGTATTGTCCGCCGCTGCCGCCTGCGACGGCTCCGGGATTGATGTTCACCGAGAGGACCCACTTGACGTTGTTCGGGTCACCATCGACGGCGAGTGGGAACAGATCAGGGCATTCCCACTGCCCTCCGGTGGCATTTGCGGGACCGAAGTCATCCAGATAGTTCCATTGCTTCAGGTCATTGCTTTTATAGAAGAGGACGCGGTGCTCGTCGGCTTCAACGGCTGCCATGACCCAGTAGTCCGGGCCGGTGGGGGAGTCGTACCAGAAGACTTTGGGGTCGCGGAAGCTTGACGTGTTCCTGTTCAGGACCGGGTTGTTGCCGTACTTGGTCCAGGTCTGTCCGTCGTCGGTGCTGAATGCCAATGACTGGGCCTGTTTACCAGCGAGGGTGGGGTGGGCCGCAGTGTAATTGCTCGTGTAGATGGCCACCAACGGCGGATTTTGGAGACTCCCGAGCCCGCTGGTGTTCTGGGTGTCCACCACTACTGATCCGGAGAAGATTTCCTCGATCACCTGGCCGGATCCGTTGAAACCCCGTGGAATGGCGAGTGGGTGTTCCTCCCAGTGGATCAGGTCGGTGGAGGAAGCGTGGCCCCAGCTCATGTCTCCCCACCGCGTTCCGTTGGGGTTGTACTGGTAATACATGTGGTATTTCCCGTTGTGGAAGACAAGTCCGTTGGGATCGTTCATCCAGTTCGCTTCCGGCGTGTAGTGCAGGTACGGCCGGTATTGCTGGGTGGCCGGATCAGGATCGGTGGCCTGGGCGGTGGTGGCAACGGAGAATGAGGCAGCGGTGAGTGCCACGGCCGCCCCAATCGACATCAGGACTTTGGTGCGTCTTGTCATCGTTGACAGACCTTTCGTCAGGGGCTTGCGTTGCAGGATGACGACGGCGGACCCGCCTGATGGGGCGACGCCCGCCGTCGTGCTATTCGCTATTCATATTCATGTCGTGCGATGACGCCGTGCAGTTACGGCGTTGCCCTGAACGCGTAGTTGGACGCGTAGCGAACCACCTGGTTGCTATCGCCGCTGTCCAACACTTTGGACCCTGAAGTCGATGCGTCCAGGACCACTGTGTGCACCGCGATGGCCGAGACGGTGTTGTTGGTGGCGATGTAGTTGTTGTTACCGGATGCCACCAGGATGATGGTGGGCGTCTGCCCCGACGGCGTGACCGATCCCGAGGCGACGTCGTAGCTGAAGTGGTTTCCAATGACGGTGTTGTTGCTGCCCGCTATGTGCACCAGGCCGAACAGATCATCCAAACCGTTGTTGTAAGGCTTGAGGGGATCGAACGGTTCCATCTGGCGCAGGAAGTGGTTTGCGCCAACGAGGTTTTCGGTGCAGCTGCCCTCGAAGTTCACCATGCCGGGGTAGAAGGCATGAAAGCGGTTGGACGTGATGGAGGAGCGCGTGCAGTCCTTGAAGTGCACGCTGCTCTTACCCCGGGGGAAAACGTTGTTGCCCGTGATCAGCAAGCCCATGTGCCCCTCGGCGAAGATCGAGAATCCCACGAAGCCGGCGCCAATAAGGTTGTCGGTGACTTTCGAGGCCTGGCCCGATCCTGTCAGTTCCACGCATGATCCATTTTCAGCAAGGAAGTTGCTGCTGACGCTCAGGGCATCTGTATCCCTCACCACGAGCCCGTGCTCGAGGTACACCATTCCCATGCGCTCCACCCGGCAGGAATCGTTGGCAGAATCGAAGCGGATGCCTGTTTTCCCGTTGGTGTAGTCGTTCTCGTTGGAGCCGAAGGAGACTCCGTCAAGGCAGAAGTTCTCGAACACCACCCCACTGATTCGTGGATCACCTGTGCGGTAGACCCGGAAGGCGTCCGTGTTCCCGTCAGTGTTTTCCACCCTGACGCGGCTGGCGCCGGGGTTGATCTCGTGCCAGCCCGATGTGTTGCCGGCGTTGTAGCGGATGCTCAACGAGGTGAAGCCATGGCCCGATCCACGGATGGTCAGGAAGCTGATGTCCACATTCACCCTGGTCTTCAGGGAGTAGTCTCCCGGCGGGATGTAGATGACAGCACCTGGCTTGGACGCCTGGCTGGTCTGCTGGCTCTTGATGTCAGCGATGATGCTGTTGATGATGAGCCCGATGTCGTTGTACGGGGTGGCGGACGGATTCCCTGGAACGCTCCAGGTGGTGACGTCGTAGACGGTGGTCAAAGCTGGTTCTCCTCACATCGTTGGGGGACTGAACTGTGCTGCTTCTCTTCAAGTGCGTCCGGAACCGCCGGCGCCGTGCTCCGCATGCTCGCTCATGCCTCGCTTAGACGCATGCTGCCGCACGCCTCCGGTGGTTCCCGGTGGTACTACAGACGGGTGGTTCTACAGAGACGGTTGCTTTACAAAACGCCGATCAGGTGGCGGTGCCCTTGGGGCTGAGTACCGGCGTCGGGCGTTGCGGCCACCTGCCCTGGTGCCGCGGCAGCAGCGCTGCCCGTGGCTGCCACGGCGAAGGCAACTGCCGCCGATGCGGTAAGCGCGCGGAGTAGACTTCGTCGGCTGATGTCGGGGATGGGTTTCATGCGTTCTCCTGTGAATAGGGTCCCCAAGTGGGGACGCTGGCGAGAGGTGGGACGAGAGGTGGGAAGGGACCGGACCAGGGGTGGAAACCGGCGGACGGGATAACAATCTGCCTAAAGAGCCGGCGTCGGCCTAAAGAACAGGCGTGAGCCGGAAGAGGCACAACGCGTGCCAAAACCTGCCCACATCAGCCAAAATATGCCAAAACGGTTTAGCTGCCTGCGACGATGACTCTAGGGCTGGGCCATCAAGCTCGTCAAGAGCTTGGGGGAGCCAAAATGTGACGCTTGACATACCCCGGAAATCGGGCCTATGGTGTTGCCAAGTCGTTTTGGCAAAACGATTCTTCATCCCCACAGAATCTTTCACATCCCGTTCAAAGAGAAAGCCGACAGCGATGTCCACTCGAAAGACCATCTCCAGACTCGTCACACTCGGCGGCCTCTGCACTGCCGTCGCACTAGCAGCTACGGGTTGCGGTGCCGGGGGCCCCGCACCAACATCCGGAAGCGCGTCCAGCACTGTCAACGTCCTGGTGGAAGCAGGCGGCCACGCCGAGCTCACAGGCGTTGCCGAGCAATGCAAGAAAGACACCGGCCTCAACGTCAACTTCGTCGAACTGCCCTATGACGGTATGTTCAACCGGCTCTCCAGCGAGTTCTCCTCCGGCAACGTTTCCTTCGACGTCGCGGCGTTGGACTCCGTGTGGCTCCCCAGCTTCAAGGATGCAGTCCAGCCAATCGATGAACTGTTCACAGATGAAGCGAAGAAGGACATTTTCCCCGCCCTTGTGAAGGAAGCCAACGTTGATGGCCACTTCATCGGCATGCCTGCCTGGACCAACGCAGAGATCATCCTGTACCGCAAGGATCTCTTCGAGGACGCCAAGAACAAGGCAGATTTCAAGGCAAAGTACGGCTATGAACTGGCAGCCCCCACCACGTGGAAGCAGTACCAGGACATTTCCGAATTCTTCACCAAGGACGGCATGTACGGCACGGACGTGAAGGGCGCCGTGGAAACGGAATGGCTCGCTCACGTCCTGCAGGCCGGCTCGCCGATGGTCCTTGACGCGAACAACAACGTGGTCATCGATAACGCTGCCCACAAGGAAGCGCTCGACTTCTACGTCAGCCTCACCAAGTCAGCCCCTCCGGGTGCTGCACAGGTTGACTGGGCGGCGGCACAGAACCTGTTCAACCAGGGCAAGACCGCTATGACCCGCTTCTGGGCACACGCCTACCGGCAGATCCCCAAGGACTCTCCCGTAGCAGGCAAGGTTGGAGCTGCAGCGATGATTGGCGGCAGCGCCGGCGTCGCGGGTGTTCCGGGCCCGTGGTACCTGTCAGTACCCAAGGCGACCAAGAACGCTGATGCCGCCAAGAAGTTCATCAAGTGCGCGTACGACCACAACAGCATGGGTGTGGAATCCAGCCTTGGACTCGCCTCCCGCATCTCAGCATTTGAGAAGTACCAGAACCAGCCAGGCTACGAGAGCTTCAAACCGCTGATTGAAACGCTCAACGGCAAGGCAACCGCAACGCGTCCGGCAACAGCCAAGTGGCAGCAGATTGTGGACACCGTGCTGGTGCCGCTCCTGCAGAAGGCTGTGGCCGGCGGCGACTCCGCCACCCTCCTGGCTGACGCCAAGAAGCAGATCCAGGACCTCCTCAAGTAAAGGCTCCGCGGCCGGCACCAGCAGACTCAGCCGGTGCCGGCCGCGGCCCCAACCAACAGAGCCCCAACAAACAGAAGAGAAAATCGTGCGTATCTCCGATCGCCGCTTCGCCCTATACCTGATGACCCCAGCGGCGCTGTTCCTGGCCGTGTTCGTGGCCTACCCGCTGTTCCGCCTCGTCGCGGACAGCTTCTTCAAGATCTCGCCCATCGCGGGCGGCCCGCGTGACTTCGTCGGATTCCAAAACTATGCGGCAGCGTTCGCCTCCGAAGCCTTTATGGGTGCCGGCTGGCGGACCCTGGCTTACACAGTGGTGGTGGTGACGCTCGAGTTCGCGCTCGGCCTTGGGATGGCTCTCCTGTTCACCACGCTGGGACGCAAGTCCCAGATTTGGCGAACGGTGTTCCTTTACCCGCTGATGATTGCGCCGATCGTGGCCGGCCTGCTCTGGAAGTTCCTGATGATCGATAACTTCGGCCTCATCGGAACCCTCCTGCACCAAGCGGGCATCCTCTCAAACCCGAACCAGATCGGCTGGCTCTCGGACCCGGACATCGTGCTGTTCTCGGTAGCCGTCCCCGATATCTGGCTCACGACGTCCTTTATGTGCCTGGTGCTGTTCGCCGGCCTCCAAAACATCCCCGGCGACCTCATCGAGGCAGCCCGCCTGGACGGCGCCAAGGCACCGGCGCTCCTGTTCCAGATCATCCTTCCGCTCCTCCGCCCGGTGATCGCCGTGGCGCTGGTGGTCCGCGGAATCGATGCCGCCCGGGCCTTTGACACAATCCTCATCCAAACCAACGGCGGCCCGCAGTCCGCCTCCGAAACCATGAGCCTGCTGATCTACCGGACCATGATCCGCTTCGGCGATCCCGGCCTGGCCAGCGCCATGGGCACTATCTACCTGCTGGCGATGCTCGCCGTCGCATTCTTCGCGGTGGCCACCATCTGGCGGCCAGGAAAGGACAACTGATGCGCGTCGCCGAACGAACAAAGCCCGACGGCGGGAAGGCGCCTGCCGTGAGTGCCAGGAGTTCCGTTTCAACCGCCACGCATGTTGCCCCGCGCAAGCGCCGCGGCGTCAACCGCGAAGGCCTGGAAGCCGGCCGCCGCAGCACCAGGACCATTCTGTGGATCCTGCTGGCCGCAGCCATGGTGCTGTACGGATTCCCGTTCCTGTACCTGCTGTTTACGTCTTTCAAGACCCCGATCGACACCATCGCCGTTCCACCTACCATCCTCCCCAAAGAATGGACCCTGGAGAATTACGCGAATGCCCTTGGCCGTAGCGGTGTGCTGGCTTCATTCATCAACAGCATCCAGACCGCAATCATCAGCACCCTGCTGTCGTTGGTCCTGGCTGTCCCGGCGGCCCTATGGCATCACGCGCTACAAGACTCCGAGCGGCCGGGTGTTCATCATGGCCGCGCTGGTCACCCGCATGGTGCCGCCGGTAGCAATCGGCATTCCGCTGGCATCCATGATGGCTTCGGCTGGTTTGGCGGATACCCCGATCGCATTGTCCATTGCCCACACCACCATTTCCTTGCCGCTGTCCATCTGGCTGATGTCCAGCTTCTTCGAGGCCGTTCCCCGCGACCTGGAAGAGGCTGCAACGGTGGATGGCTGCAGCAGGCTCGGCGCGCTCTGGCGGGTAGTGATCCCGGTGGTTTCCGGAGGCATCGCCGTCACCGCGATCTTCGCCTTCCTCGCATCATGGAACGAGTTCCTCTTCGCACTCCTGATGACCGCCATCCGATCCCAGACGACTCCAGTGGTCATCGCGAACTTCCAGACCCAGTTCGGCCTGGACTGGGGATCCATGACGGCGCTGGCCGCCGTTTACTCCATCCCGGTCATCCTTCTCACCCTTCTCTTGCAGCGCAAGATTGTCGCAGGCATGACGCTCGGCGCCGTTAAGGGCTGAGAAACCGTCAAGGGCTGAGAACCGTCAAGGGCTGGGAAACCACACCACAAAAAGGGCAGAAGCTATGTCAAGCAACAACTACTACGACGTGACTACGTGGCCGGTCGGCAACCCGTCCGAAGACGTCGGCGAAGTCATCAACAGCATCATCGCCGATATCAAGGACCGGCAGGCAGCTACCGATGTGAACAACGGAGGAAAGCCGGGGGCGGTGATCTACCTGCCACCCGGGGACTACCACCTCCGTACGCAGGTGGTGATCGATATCAGCTTCCTAAGGATCCAGGGCTCGGGACACGGCTTTACGTCTTCGAGCATCAGGTTCAACGTTCCCGAAGAGGAGTGGCCTGATCTGCACGAGCTGTGGCCCGGAGGAAGTCGCATTATTGTCGATCTTCCGCCCGCCTCGGACGGGGAGGGCGCGGACGGGGAGGGCTCGGACGAAGCCAACGGGGCGGCCTTCTACATTGAGCGAAGCGGGAGCCCCCGGATCAGCTCGGTGGAGTTCTCCAACTTCTGCATTGACGGCTTGCACTTCACCCCGGACGGCTCGGGGCTGCCACCGGAAAACACTTATGTGAACGGCAAGACCGGTATCTATGTGGCGAGCGCCAATGACTCATTCCGCGTCACGGGGATGGGGTTCATCTACCTTGAGAACGCCCTCACGATCCATAACGCCGACGCGCTGTCCATTCACGATAACTTCATCGCCGAGTGTGGAAGCTGCATCGAGTTGCGCGGTTGGGGACAGGCGTCCAAGATCACCGACAATTTGATCGGGGCAGGTTTCAAGGGCCACTCGATCTACGCCAGGAACCATGGCGGGCTCCTGATAACCGCGAACAACATCTTCCCCAGGGGTGCGAGCAGCGTCTATTTGGACGGCGTCACGCGTTCAAGCGTCACCAACAACCGTCTGCATTCGTTCTACCCCGGGATGGTGGTGCTTGCCGCTAACAGTTCCGAGAACCTGGTGGCAACGAACCATTTCCTGCGTGACCATGAGCCCTGGACACCCTTCCTGGGAGTCGATAACGGGCTGGACGATCTTTACGGGCTTCTCTGCGTTAGCGGGAGCAACAACTCTGTGGTGGGCAACCACTTCTCCGAGGTCATCGACGCACAGAGCATCCGTCCCGCAGGTGCGACGCCGGTCATCATCCGTTTGCTGGAGGGGGCTGGAAACTTCGTCTCCAACAACCATGTGGTGGCGATGGACGTTCACTCCACATCCAGTGATTCCTGCTTCTCTGCCCAGGTGGACGCCCTGCTGACCACAGGTGCTTCCGACGGGCTCGCCGTTACGGCCGTCCTGGTCGAATCCGGATCCGCCCGGAATACGGTCCTGGATTCCGGGACTGACGCGCAGGTTATTGCAGACAGGGCTGTCAACGCCTTGAGGGCCACACCGACAGTCGGTTTCCAGGCGGCACATGCTGATTCGATCGCAGGATCAGCACCAACATCATGAGGACGTGGGGGACCAATGACCAATAGATCAGTGGGTATCAAGGATGTGGCGGCAGAGGCCGGGGTTTCGGTCACCACCGTCTCCCACGTCCTGAACGATGTTGCCTACGCCCGGGTGGGCGCCAGGACCAGGGAGCGGGTGCAGGAAGCCGCACACCGTCTGGGGTACGGCCCTAACCGGCTGGCACAAGCCCTGCGGACGCAACGTTCAGGAATGATCGGGTTCATCAGCGAGGAAATCGCTACCACGCCGCATGCAGGCAGGATCATCCTCGGCTCAGAGGAAACTGCCAAGCGCCGGGGCTACAACATCATGATCATCAACTCCACGAGCACCAGCTCCCAGGAGTCCAAGGAAAGCCAGGTGGCGGACCTGCTGGACCGGCAAGTGGACGGCATCCTGTACGCCACGATGTATCACCGGAAGCTGGCTGTGCCCGGGAATCTGGCAGGACTGCCTGCAGTCCTGGTGGACTCCGAAGACATCAGCCACACTGTTTCCTCCGTCATCCCCGACGAGGTGGGTGGAGCAAGGTCGGCCGTGCAGACATTGATCGACGCCGGCCACACCCGGATCGGGATGCTGAACAACACCGACGACGTGCCTGCAACCCACTCCCGGTTGCGCGCCTTCAAGGAAACGTTGGCAGACGCAGGGCTGCCGTTCCACGAAGAACTGGTCCAGTCCGAGCATTCGGAGATGCCTGGTGGCTACCAGGCGGCGCTGCGCCTGCTGAAACCTGAGAGCCGGCCAACCGCCGTGTTCTGCTACAACGACCGCATGGCCATGGGCGCCTACCGGGCCGCTGCGGAACTCGGTCTAAGGATTCCGGAGGACATCTCCTTCGTCGGTTTCGACAACCAGGAGCTCATTGCCGAAAACCTTTACCCTGCGCTGACAACGGTGGCACTGCCGCACTACGAGATGGGCGCATGGGCAACGGAAAACCTGATCGATGCCATCGAAGGGAAAACCGACCTGCAGCTGTTCGCCACCCACCCCACCGTTCTTCCCTGCCCCATGGTTCTTCGCGATTCCGTCGCATCCCTCCCGAAAGACCTCCGATGACTGAAACAACAACCCACCGTGCCGGTCCCGGCGAAGACGCCGCCCCATCGGTGCGCCCGATCCTTCACTACACGGCCAGGAACACCTGGCTGAACGACCCCAACGGACTGGTTTGGCACGGGGGCCTCTACCACCTCTTCTACCAAAACAACCCGTTCGATAACGTCTGGGGCAACATGTCCTGGGGGCATGCCACCTCAACAGACCTCCTGCACTGGACTGAACACCCGGTTGCCATCGCCTGCGACGATGAAGAAGACGTGTTCTCCGGCAGCATCGTGGTGGACCACGGCAATACGTCGGGCTTCGGCACAGAGGAAGGTCCGGCGTTGGTGGCCATCTACACGAGCGCCTTCAAGGAAGGCTCGACGCATCAGGGGACACAGGCACAGTCCCTCGCGTTCTCCACGGATGGCGGCATGACCTGGAGCAAATATGCAGGCAATCCGGTGCTTGGCCGGGGCTCGGCCCATTTCCGGGATCCCAAGGTTTTCCGCTATGAGGGATCTGCCGGGTCCTGCTGGGTGATGGTGGCCGTGGAGGCCCAGCATCAGCAGGTTGTTATGTACCGCTCGGACAATCTGAAGGACTGGGAATACCTGAGTACTTTCGGGCCCGCGAACTCGTCGGAAGGCGAATGGGAATGCCCGGACTTGTTCCCGCTCCCCGTCGATGGCAATCCGGAGAACGTCAAGTGGGTCCTGGTGGTTAACGTCAATCCTGGTGCCGTGGCCGGTGGCTCGGGAGGGCAGTACTTCGTGGGCCACTTCGATGGCGTGCGGTTCACTGCCGATCCTGATTCGCTCGTTTCACCGCACGCTGACGGGACCATCGATCTCAGGGAATGCCTGTGGCTGGACTGGGGACGTGACTACTATGCAGCGGTCTCCTTCAGCAACACCCCGGACAACCGCCGCATCATGATCGGTTGGATGAACAACTGGGACTATGCCAACTCCTTGCCCACGGCCCCGTGGCGCTCGGGCATGTCGCTTGCCCGCGAGGTTGAACTCGCGACTGTAGAGGGTTTGCCGCGCCTGGTGCAGCGGCCGGTGCTTCCGCCGGTGTTGCCGCTGGATTCCGGGACGCCAGCCAACATTCTTCAGGATGCCGAACTTCACGACTCCGCGGTGCAACTGCCCGACGCCAGGACCGGATCAGCCCAGCTGATCGAGGCTGAGATCCTGCCCGGCTCGGCCCGGACCATTGCGTTCAGGCTTTTGTGCGCCCCGGACGGGAGCGCCGCAACGGTTCTCAGCTTTGATGCCGTAACGAGTCAGCTCATCCTGGATCGCCGCAATTCCGGCAACACTGCCTTCCACGAAAAGTTTGCGTCGGCCGAGTCGGCGCCAGTGAAGCTCGACGGCGGTGTGCTGAGGCTGCGTATTATCGTGGACCAATCGGTGGAGGTCTTCGCCCAAGACGGCAGCGTTGTCCTGAGTGATCTTGTTTTTCCCCTGCCCGGGAGCCTGGGCACAGATCTGCGCGTGGAAGGCGGCACGGCCACTGTCCGGAAACTGGCCGTCGGCTCACTGTCCTGACCCCGAGGCTCCCCGAACGGTAGAGGGAGGTCTGGCGCCGGCTGCCCGGTCCGAGGAGACTGTGGGTGTGGACGTTGATTCCTCACGAACGGATACGGACATGGCCGCCACGTCACCTTCCCATCCCACTGTCACCACTATTTCCCTGACGATGGCCGACATTGGCCCACTGAACCCCTTGCCCGTGGTGGCCGCGGAGCTCGATCAGCCGTACACCGTGGGCGAGGGAGTGCCGGAAGAACTCCAGGCGGCGGTCCGCTACGGTGTAGTGCCCAACGTGTTCCCGTACCTCATGCAGGATGGCTATAGCCGGGAGGCGGCACCCAAGGAGCTGCCCGCCGTCGTGCTTGAGAACAGCAAACTCAAGGCGACCGTCATACCGTCACTGGGCGGCCGTATTTGGGAATTGTTCGATAAAACGACGGGAAAGCAGCTCCTCCACACGCACGACGCGCCCCAGCTGGCCAACATAGCGCTGCGAAAGGCGTGGTTCGCGGGAGGCTTGGAGTGGAACATTGGCACGCGCGGCCACTCGCCCACCAGCTGCGATCCACTGCACACGGCGATCGTCCACACCGCGGACGGAAAGCACATCCTTCGCGTGTGGGAGTTCGAACGGCTCCGGGAAGTGGTGTTCCAAGTGGACATATGGTTGCCTGCCGAATCGGACGTGCTGTTCGCGGCGGTGCGCATCCGCAACCCGAATGACCACGACGTTCCCATGTACTGGTGGAGCAACGCAGCCATTCCGGAGACGGACCGCACCCGGGTGATCGCGCCGGCCCACGAAGCATTTGGCAGCGACTACGCCACGGACATCACCCGCGTCCGGCCCACAAACCACAACGGCTACGACGGCACGTGGTTGGTCAACAGCCCGCATGCCGCCGATTTCTTCTTTGATATCGATCTATCCGAACGTCGCTGGGTTGTGGCTGCGGACGACGACGGCGATGGGCTGGCGATGCTATCCACGAGCCGGCTGAGGGGCAAGAAGCTTTTCGTCTGGGGACAAGGCCAGGGCGGTAAACGGTGGCAGCAGTGGTTGAGCCCGGGTGCCGGCCCTTACGCCGAGATCCAGGCTGGCTTGGCGAGAACCCAGTTTGAGCATTTGTCCATGCCGGCGGGTGCGGAATGGTCGTGGGTGGAAGCATACGGAAACGGGCATCTGGACCCGGAAACGTCCCACGGATCGGATTGGGATGCGGCCGTGGCCCATGCCGGCCAGCGGCTTGAGGAGCTCCTGGCGCACGAGGACCTGGAGGCAATGCTGCCTGCCGCCATCACCGATGCTGACGTCCCGCCATCCACCATGGTGCTCCACGGCAGTGGCTGGGGAGTCGTGGAGCGGGCACGGCGCCGCAGGACGGGCAAGGGCTGGATTGACGAGAGCGGCACCCCGTTCGTAGATGAAAGCATCACGGCGGAGCAGGAACCATGGCTGGAACTGCTGAAGGGAAAAGAGTTCGACGGCGCAACCACCTTTGTTGCCGGAGCTGACTGGGAGGAGCTGCTGGAGGGACAGGAAAGTCCTGAGGCGCGCTTCCACGTGGCCACCATGAGGCATGCCAGGCAGGATCTGGAGGGAGCCAAGGCGGCCTACCGTGGGGTGCTTGCTGCCGGGGGCGTTCAGCAGCGGACCTTGGCGCTCGCACATCGCGGATTGGGGTTGGCGTTATTGGCCGACGGCATCGATGGCGAGGGCCCTGGATGAACTCAGGAGCGGGGTTCAGGCCGACCCCTCCAACAGGGCATTACTCACCGAGGCTGTGACACTCAGCATCCGCCATGACCACCCGGCCCAGGCGCTGGAACTGCTGGAGTCCGCGCCCAAGCTGGAGTCCGAGCCCAAGGAGGGCGCCGCCGTCGGGCGTTTGAGGTTCCTCAAGGCCCTGGCACTAGCCCGTGTGGGCAGGGCAGGCGATGCTGCAGCCATCCTGCGCGAAGGGGTGGAGATACCGGATCTCCGCGAGGGCGAGGATGCCATAGCGGCGCTGTGGGAAGAAGTCTGTCCGGGTGAAGCAGTGCCCTTCGACTACCAATTTGGAATGCACTAGGGGACTGCTTTCGCGGCATTCCAAAGGGAAGGCGCTATCCCGTCTTCGTCCTGAAAATGCCGGGCGGGGCGAGTAAGAAATCAACCCTTGACGGGTGGACACGCTACGGAGTTAGTGCCGGGGTGGGCGTAGCCGTGATGGTGGCGGTCGCTGTGGGGTCGGTTGTTGGGGTCGTCGTGATGGTTGCGGTGGGAGCGGCCGTAGCTGTTGGCGTGGGTGAAGCTGTGGGTATAGGCGTTGGGGCGGGTTCAGCCGTTGCTGTCGGCGTGGGTTCTGCGGTCGCTGTTGGGGTCGGTGTTGGGGAACCGGTTGGTGTCGCGCTCGGAGTTGGGGTTGCCGTTGGTGAAGCGGTTGGTGTCGCGGTCGCTGTTGGGGTTGGCGTTGGTGATGCGGTCGGCGTTGCGCTCGCCGTTGGGGTCGGTGTTGGTGAAGCGGTCGGGGTGGCGCTCGCAGTTGGGGTCGGCGTCGGCGTTGGGGTAGCTGCGGGTGCTGGAGGCGGCGCAGCCGGCTCGGGAGCCGACGTCTCCGGCTCGCCAAGTGCGATCCCGAGCGACCACACCGGAACCTCGCCAACCGGCGTCGTTCCTGTTACCGGTGAGAAGCTTGTGAGCCTGAGCAGATCCACGGACGACTCTCCATCCAGCGGGATCAGGCTCCACGACGATGGATCCACCAGCACGCCATTCACAATCGTTTCAAAGTGGAGGTGGCATCCGGTCGAGGAACCAGTGGAGCCGACCAAGCCGATGACGTCCCCGGCTTCAACTACCTGCCCCTTGCGCACGGCGCTCGCCTGCAGGTGGTTGTACGTAGTGATAAGCCCGTTGCCGTGATCGATCTCTATCCGGTTGCCTCCGCCCCAGGCATGCCAGCCCACCTCGCGCACGTAGCCGTCATCGGCAGAATGAACCGGTGTGCCACAGGCCGCTGCGAAGTCCTGCCCTGTATGGAGTTCCCCAGGAGCACCTGTGATGGGACTGGTGCGCAGTCCAAAAGGTGAACTGGGACGCAGGTTCAGCAGGGGTGACATCAACATGCCTGGTCCTGGCCGCACATGACGGGACGCGGGATTCCCAACCGATGTTTGCCACGAAGCAGCGCCGGAACAGGGGAGTGTCAGCGGACCCTGGGAACTCAGGAAGCCCACGATTTCCTGGGCCAGCTGCCGGTACTTGGTGTAGTGGTCCGAGTCCTGGTTCCGCTGTACCTGATGGATGGCCAGGCTGGAAGGCAGAAGCTGCCAGTCCTTGATGCCCTTCAGGGCAAGGAAGAAACTGGTTGCGCTAACGAACGGATCCATTCGATCGGCATAGGAGCCCCATGCCCCGTTGGCGCGCTGCTGGAACAACCCGCGGGAGTCCGGCCCTGCGGCGTCGCCGTAATCCTTGCTTTCAAGGGAAGATTCGCCAAGCGCGGCTTGTACCCCCAGGATTTGGGCATCGGATGGCAGGCCCAGCTTTTCCGCCGCCACCATGATGGCCGAAGCATTACGGAGCTGGACGTCTGAAGGGGCGCCGGTGGTGGATGCCAGTCCAAACCCTGTCTGTTGACACAGCGTAGTACCCAAGGGGTTGGCAGGCGCGGGCTCAACCGTTCCCGAAGGGTTGGTGGCCTGACTCGGAGTGTCGTTCGTGGACCAGTTCGCTGCTGAGGGCGCATCGCCGGATGAATCTGCCCGGATCTGCTGGACGGCTGGGGGCGCCGGGGTGACCGCTCCGGATTGGAAGCAGCCAAGCATGACAGCGGCCGCGATAACCGCTAACGGAAAGCGGGCGTGCCCACGGAGCCGCGCCGGGCCTTTGTCAGGAGTCTTGTTGTTCACCAAACCCGCTCCTGACATGGATCCGTGCCCGGCGAAAAGTGTTGGAGGTCCACACCATTGTCTGGATCCGATCACTGCATGTTACGGGTACTGCATGTCTATGGGAATGACAGGCCCACGTCAAGGCTTTCCGCATACTGCGGTGCTCCAAATCCAGATGCTTGGCTAAGTCAAACAAGGTAAGTTGGCATGGTGACCCCCTCCGTGAAGCCTGCCATTGACCGCGCCCCCGGAATCTCCAAGGAGATCGAGGACGCGGCCTGGTATGTGCTGGGCCCGGCACTTCAAGGGAGACCTTCTGCGCTGGACGGGCGCACGCTGACCTGGACGGCAGACGCCGCCGGGGAACTGCTGGAACGCCTCGAGCGCGGGGTGGAAGATTCCAAAGCGCCCATGATGACAAACCTCCGGCAAAACCTTGAAGGCGCCTCCCGGGAAGCCAAGCTGCTGGCCGTGGAGTTGCTCTTCCTTCAGTCCTTGCCGCTGGCCCATGAGGTCAAGTCGCTCAGGGTGAAGCGTGCCCGTGTGGCCGAGGCTGCCTCCTGGGTAGGGCCCCCGATCGAGTTGCCGGAACAGCTCTACGAGGGCATGACGGACCACGGCGTGATCCGCGACCGTACCGCGGAGTTCAACTGGACCATTTGGGACCACCTGAAATGGCTGTGCCGCTTTGTTGCGCACGTTGACAGCCAAAGCACGGAGACCATCAACCAGGCGCTCGCTGATCCTTTGAAGTTCCATGAACTTGCGGTCGGAACACCAGAGGACCAGCCGGCCCTGCGCCGCAGTATTGAGTATTTGGTATGGCCCAGCTACTTCGAGCCTGTGGTGGCTGACGTGGAGCGCCGGGAGATTCGTGACGCTTTCGCCTCACTCGTTGGTGGTGCCGGGGGCGATACCGAAGAGGACGTGACTGCGGACATCCATCGGATCCGGCTGCACCTGGACGAACAAGCCGGCCAGCGCATCGACTGGTACGCACGCCAGCTGGTCAGCCAATGGCGGAAGGTGGGAGACCCCGGCCGCCGCTCCTGGTTGCTGCGTACCCATCACGACAACGCAGATCTGCTGGCTGCCTGGCTTGCTGAAGAGAAAGCCACCCTGGACGTTGAGCACCTCCGCTCGCTCACTGCAGGAGTCACTGCCGGTGTGGTCCAGCATGCCGTGGACGAGGATTACAAGCACCTGGGCTATGTGGAGCGCGAGGACACCAAGACGGCGGTCTTCGCCTTCCTCACCGTGATGAAACCCGGTGACCTTACGCTCTACCAACACGCCGGACGCGTCCGGGTGGGAGTCGTCCTTGGCGAGCCCGAACACCACGAGGACAACCGCCGCATCCGCCGCAAGGTCCGCTGGTTCGACGACAGTTACGCCATCACCGAACTCCCACGCCATGCACAGCGGCAATTGTCCACGCCCGGGATCATCGTGGACGTCACAAGGGTCATTCAGGCGTTGCAGGAACTCCTTCCGGTAGAAGCCGAAACCGATGGCGAGGACGAAGCGCCGCCCACCGCCGTCGTCGAGGTTGTCCAGCAGGGTTTCCGGCCCTTGACGGAAGAGTTCGCAGCTTCCCTTCACATGGACCTCGAGCCGCTGAAGGAAATCGCCGAGCTGCTCGAAGAGAACCGCCAACTGGTTCTTTACGGACCTCCAGGTACCGGCAAAACGTACCTTGCCAAGCACCTCGCTGCCGAGCTCGCCGGCGACAGCACCGATGAACGCGTGAAGCTGGTGCAGTTCCATCCGTCGTACGCGTACGAGGATTTCTTTGAGGGTTACCGGCCGGACAAGACCGACGACGGCCAGGTCTCCTTCAAGCTCGTGGCCGGACCGTTGCGTCGGCTCGCGGAGGAAGCTGCCAAGCCGGAGAACGCGCACAAGCCGTACTTCCTGATCATCGATGAAATGAACCGTGCCAACCTGGCCAAGGTCTTCGGCGAGCTGTACTTCCTCCTTGAGTACCGTGACGACCGCATTTACCTCCAGTACAGCCCCAACGAGCCCTTCAGCCTGCCGGACAACCTGTACATCATCGGCACCATGAACACAGCTGACCGTTCCATCGCCATGATGGACGCCGCCATTCGTCGTCGTTTCGCGTTCATCGAGCTGCATCCCAAGGTGGAACCGGTCAGGGGCTCGCTGCGGCGCTTCCTTCAAGCCCGCGGCCTGGACACGCTCAACGCGGATCTTCTGGACGCCCTCAACGACGCCATCGATGACTGGGACCGGGACCTGATGATCGGGCCGTCCTACTTCATGAAGAACGCTGCCCAGAACCCCACAGGGCTTCGCCGGATTTGGAAGTACGAGCTCATGCCGTTGCTGGAGGAGCACTACCATGGGCAGCTGAACCGCGCGCAGTTGGAGGAACGCTTCGGCCTGGACCAATTGCTGGGACGACTTGCTGCCCGCTAAGGCCGTCCCGCCACGCCCGCGGCGGCCACCGGCAAGTGCCGGTACGGCGCGTACGGCTGCCGGGACCCGGCACATCGTCATGGACGAGCTCTCACGGGGAGTCGTTGACAAGCTCGACCCCCCAACCGCTGCGTTCATCAACGCCAGTGGGCTGGCGAAAGCGTCACCGATTGGCATGGGCCTCTACAGGATCGAACCCGTCGGCAAAGTCGGCTCGGTAAGGACTTCCACCGTCCAGCTTGAGGTTCGCCCCAAGGACCGGCTTGGCTTAAGCCGCCTGCTTTTCCTCCTCAGCTACGCCGGCGATCAAGGCTTCCGCGACCACTCGGTGGAAGCCGTTGAGCACCCTGATCTCTGGAGTGCCCTGGCCGAATCGCTGGCCCAGCTGGCTGACCGCGCGCTGAGCCGCGGCGTCCTTCAGGGCTACCTCACCATCGATGAATCGCTGCGGACCGTCAAAGGCCGCATCCGCATCTCGGACCAGATCTCCCGCAGGCCCGGAATGATGGTGCCCTTGGAAGTGTCCTACGACGAATTCACCGAGGACATCGCCGAAAACCGCATCCTTCGCGCTGCCTTGGAACGGATGGGGAAGGTGCCAGGCGTCCGGGCCGACGTCCTGAGCCGCTTGCGCCAACTGAAGGGAAAGCTCGACGCCGTCACCCGCCTTCAGTCCGGAGCCCCCCTGCCGCCCTGGCGGGCCAACCGAATGAATCTCAGGTACCACGCCGTTCTGCGGCTCTCGGAGGTCATCCTGCGCAATGCCTCGGCCGAGGCCGGAGAAGGGAAGCAGCAGACCGCTTCCTTTGTGGTGGATATGGCACAGGTTTTCGAGGAGTTCGTGGGCACGGCTTTGAGGCATGCGATGAGTGCCTATCCTGGCGAAATGCGCCTCCAGTATGGGGCGCTGCTCAATGAGGCTGTCCGGGACACGGATCGCCTGACAGTCCGCCCCGACGCCGTGCACTTCCTGGGCGGGAGGCCCGTGGTGGTCTACGACTCCAAGTACACGGCGGCAGGAGATGCCGGTGCTTCGCTGAATGCGGACCATTACCAATTGCTGGCGTACTGCACCGCGCTCCGGGTCCCGACCGCATGGCTTGTCTACGCCGGGCCGGGGGAGATGAAGCTGCGAAGGATCCTGAACACGGACATCGACATCGTGGAGTATCCGCTGGACCTGTCCCGGCCGCCGTCGGAGATCCTGGCCGCCGTGGCAGACCTCGCGGAACAATCGTGGGGCGAGGTAGTGCGTCAGGCTGTGGCGGGAAGAACGGCCTCAGACTAGCCTGAGATCGTCGGCTCAATGAACTCCGGCTCAGTGGAAATTTTCGAGGGAGGCATCATGGCTCGCAGGAAATCGTGGCGCGATATGAGCAAGGGCCAGCGGATCATGCTCATTGTCAGCGGAGCCATAAATATGGCACTGCTGGGTGCAGCGCAACGGAGCATCGGAAAGACCCCCGACTCCAGAATCAGGGGGAAGAAGGCGGTGTGGCGCGCTGTTTCGTTCATCAACTTTTTCGGACCGGTGAGCTACTTCCTCTTCGGCCGCCGTCGTGATGCCGCAGTAGCAGGCACAGCGCGCTAACGCTCAGGCGGGCATCTTCACGAGGAAGGTTGTGCCCCGGCCGGGTTCGCTTTCCAGCGTGATGGTTCCGCCGTGCGCTTCAACGATCGCCTTGCTGATGGGCAGTCCAAGCCCGACGCCGGGAATGGTGCTGTTGCGTACGCCGCCGGCCCGGAAGAACTTGGTAAAGGCCTCGGACTGCTCTTCTTCCGTCATGCCCATGCCGGTATCGGAGACGCGGCAGAACACAAAATCCTGGTCCTCCCACGCAGCAACTTCCACGTCTGCGCCTTTGGGGGAGTACTTGATGGCGTTTGATACCAGGTTGTCCAGGACCTGGGCTATTCGTGAGGAGTCCACGTGGGCCTCCAAGGACTCAGGGACATCCATGGACAACCGGATGCCCGCTTTGGCTGCCCGGGGACCGGCTGAGCTCACGCTTCCCCGGACCAGCTCAGCCACGTCCACCGTGTGCGGCTGAATGACCATTTGGCCCGAACGCACAGCCAACAAATCCGATACCAGGGTAAGCAGCCGTTCGGCGTTCCTTCGAACGATGTCGAGTTGCCTCCGGGACGAGGGATCCAGGGAACGGGGATCATCCAGCAGGAGCTCCACGTAACCAAGGATGGACGTCAGCGGCGTACGGAATTCATGGGAGACGTTGGCGACGAAGTCGTCCTTGGCGGCCAGGGCATTGACCAGATCAGTGACGTCGCTGAAGACAACAACCGAGCCGGCGAAGTTCCCGTCGTCGTCAACCATGGGGCGGGCGCTTGTGGTGAAGGCACGCTGGTCTGTTCCGGAACCAAGCCACACGAGTTGGTCCGTGAACCTTTCCCCCAGGACCGCGCGTCGGACTGGACGGCGGTCAGTGGGCAGCGGTGTGGTCCTGTCCTGGTCGAAGACGAGCAGTTCGGATTCGTTCGGATCGTCATTGCCCGGAGGTGTTGCCAGCGAGTGGGTCTGGCGCTGGCGGCGGTTCATGAGGACGTCATGACCTTCGCCGTCCACTGCCACCACACCCAGCGGCAGGGCTTCCATGACCGTGTTGAGGAGCCGCTCCTGTTTGGTGGTGACGTCCAGCGCTTTCTTGAGTTCCTCATCCTTCTGCTCCAAAGCCCGTTGTTGGCGCACCATGCTCAGGGTCAACACGCTCACGGACACGCCGATGCCAAGTATCAGGATCGGGAAGAGCAGGGGTTTGGTGAGGTCCTGCTCGGTGAAGGATCCCTTGACGAACAAGGGAGCCCACACGATGCAGAGCGGACCCACGAATGACAAGGCAATCGCCAGCCTTGGATACAGGCCGGACGCACACAGCCAAATGACGGGCAGGACCACCAGGACACTGAGCCCCGTGAGCGCTTCCTGCCCGCCTTCCCTGCCGAAGGAAATCGACACCATATCCAGGATCGGTATCACCAGGAAGCTGGGGAACGGCAGCCGGTGCCACGGCACGATGACGCACATCGCCAGCAGGAATGCCTGGCTGAGCAGGAAGAGGAGGAACAGGGGATTCTCGAGGGTGGCGGGGAAAAACAGCCACACCAGAATCGCCGAAATGCACACACAGACGGACAGCGGCAACTGGCTGAGAACCACCCTCATTCGCAGGGTGTGTTCGTGGAAAGAGCGCCGGAAAACCAGGAGGTTTTTCTTCTCGCCAAGATCCCAGGTGCTTGGGCGGGTCACGGCGCAACCACCTGGAATGGAGAAGAAAGTCGGTTCATGAGATCAGCCTAACCATAATGGTTATACTTCGAAGGGTTATCGAAGGGGCTGAGGGGCAGCGATGAGTGAAGTACGTGTGGGGCTGGTCATTGAAGATGACCAGGATATTCGCGAATTGGTGCGTGTGGTCCTTTCCCAAGCGGGATTTGATGTCCATGTTGCATCCACTGGATCCGCGGGCGTCACGTCAGCCCGCGAACTGAATCCAGACGTCATAACCCTGGATCTGGGGCTGCCCGACATCGATGGTTTCGAGGTGGCACGCCAGATCCGGAAGTCCTCGGACGCCTACATCATCATGCTCACTGCCCGTGCGGAGGAACTGGACACCCTCATGGGCCTTGAGGCCGGCGGTGACGATTACCTCACCAAGCCCTTCCGTCCCCGCGAACTTCGCGCACGTGTCGAGGCCATGATGCGAAGGCCCCGCGCGTCGTCGGAGTCCAAAGCCGCCGCGGAAGCAACAGACCCCGAAATGACCCACAACGGCCTTGCCGTTTCGGCCGGCTCCCGGACGGCAGTCCTGCACGGCAAGGAACTGAGGCTGACCCGCACCGAGTTCGACCTCCTGCTTGCCCTCCTCGAAACCGGCCGGATTGTGCGGACAAAAGCAGATCTGGCGCGGCGCCTTCGCAACGAACCCTACGACGTCGGCAGTTATGTCAGCGACGCCGACGAGCGCGCCGTTGAAGTACACATGGGCAACCTGCGCAAAAAACTTGGCGACAGCATCCAGAATCCGCGCTGGCTCGAGACCGTGCGCGGCGTTGGATACCGGCTGGCGCCGCTGGCACAGGGCAACTAAGGATCACTGCCCACCCTGTGCCGCTGGACCGCGCCCGGAGGTTGCCCTATGGTTGGGGCATCAACGGTCGTTGGCCGGTGGAGCTCCATCGCGGAGGGTGCATCATGGGTATTATTTCTTCCGGTTTCCGTGGGCGACGGTCCGAGAACCCTGCGTTGCCTCCGGGACAGCATGAAACGCAGGACTTTCCTGTTCTGACCGCTGGACCCGCCCCGCTCATTCCCGTTCAGGAGTGGGAGTTCTTCATTACTGCGGAGGATGGCCAGCGGCTGGCGTGGTCCTGGGATGAATTCATGGCCCTGCCGCAGGAGGAGATCACCGAAGACATTCACTGCGTCACCAGTTGGTCAAAATTGGGAACAGTGTGGCGTGGAGTCTCAGTGGACACGCTTTTTGAAAACGTGAAGACCACCCGGGACTTCGCCACTGCCCATTCCTTCGGCGGCTACACAACCAATGTTCCGCTGTGGGACCTCCTGGGCGGTAAGGCCTGGGTGGCCTGGGAGTTCGATCACGAACCACTTGAACGGGCGCATGGCGGCCCGGCGCGGCTTTTGGTGCCGCACTTGTATTTCTGGAAAAGCGCCAAGTGGATTCATGGTTTGGAACTGACTGAGGAAGACGTTCCCGGCTTCTGGGAGTCGAACGGATACCATCTTCACGGCAATCCGTGGAGCGAGGAGCGGTACTCGTGAGGCCTTTGCCGTGAGTTCTGTATGGCGGGTCGCTGAAGTGGTGGGCGGGGAACCGGAAAACGCCACTGCCCGGACCATTAGGCTGCGCGTGGATGGTTTGATGGGATATCTGGCCGGCCAACACATTGATATCCGCCTCACCGCCGAGGACGGGTATACGGCCATCCGGTCTTACTCGGTGGCATCGGCAAGTGACGACGAGCATCTGGAAATCACCGTTGACGAACTGCCCGATGGCGAAGTGTCGCCTTACCTTGTCCGGGACCTGGCGGTCGGAGACCGGTTGGAAATCCGGGGACCGGTGGGTGGCTGGTTTGTCTGGCGGCAGGGCAACGCGAACCCGGTGCAGCTGATCGGGGGAGGGTCGGGTGTGGTGCCGCTGATGTCGATGATCCGTGCCCATCAGGCATCCGACAGCGAAGCCCCTTTCCGGTTGCTCTATTCCCTCAAGGCTCCGGAAGCTGAGCTCTACCGTGACGAGCTGCATCGTTTGGATCGGGAATCAGCCAAGCTGATGGTCGATTATGTCTACACGCGTTCGACGCCGGAGGGCTGGCCGGCAGCGCCAGGCCGCCTTACCTCCGAGAGCCTTTTGGGCAAGATCTTCCCAACAGAGGAGAAACCGGATGTTTTTGTTTGCGGCCAGACAGTCTTTGTGGAGACCGTTTCGGACTGGCTTGTAATGGCCGGTTATCGGCCGGAGTCGATCAAGACCGAGCGGTTTGGCGGGACGGGAGGTATCCGGTGACCAGCGCCGATGACTTCCCCGTCCCCGGGTCCGAAGACCCGGACATTGCAGCAGGATCCCATGACCCCATTCCGTATGTGGACGGCAACGCCGCTGCCGGCGCCCTGTCCGAAGTCTTCCGGATCGACATCATCGCGGCGCTCGGGCGCTGCAGGCATTGCGGTTCCGTCAGGGCTTTTGGCGAGGCCATGGTCTTTACCGACGCGCCCGGCATTGTGGTCCGGTGCCGCGACTGCCAGGGCGTCCTGCTGAGATTGGTCCAGACACCAACGCGTTATTGGCTGGATCTGAGCGGCCTCAGCTACTTGGAGATCGACCGCGAAGAATAAGGGTTGCCCAATCCCGAAGACGTGGACTTGGGCCTATTTCCCGGGCGTGACGGTTGAGGTCCAGTAGGCGTTCATTGCCTGTACGGCTTCTTCCTTACTCATGGTGGCAACAGTCGCCTCAGGGATCTTGGCTGTCTTGGTCAGGAGTATGACAAGCTCGAGAGGCAAGGCCGTAGTCGGCGCTTCGGGTAGGCCGCGGTCTGGCAGATCACCGTCCTTCACGCACCCCCAGAACTCGTCCGGGGTGACGTCCAGTTGATTCTTCAAAATTTCACCCCAGAGGGAAGGACCATAAGCGGTCCGGTCCACTGGGCGTGAGATGCGAGTCCGAAGAATTCTCCCGTCATGTAAGGCGAGCTCATAGGTGGCGTGGTGACGGACCTTCTGGCCCTTGGCGTTGGGCACAGGTTGCCATTCCTCCGTCCTGCAGAAAGTCTCGTGATCATCTCGGGTGCCTGGGGGATATTTTTGGCTCACTTCTTGCTACCGGTCAGCCATGCGGCCAGTTCCTCATCAGTGGAGGAGTCAATCAGTTGTACTAAAGCCCAGTTGCCTCGATGGTTTGATGCCATGCGGAGGTGGTCCTCCCAGTCTTCAGCGTATTCACGAAGAGCGTCGATTAGATCAATGGTCGCTTCTTCCAACGTCGTCCCCTCGGCTGCCAGGGGCAAGCCGGGCAGGAACATGGCCCATGCCCCGTCCTCGTTGACGACCTGCGCTTTTGCCGGAAGGTTATTCACTAAGAATTCCTTGAACAAGCTGGTGTTCACGACAGAGGCGGAGCTCTCTCCACGCTCAATGATGGACAGGCCGCCGCGATCGCTAGTATCCAAAATTGTCTTGAAGGACTTGCGGGCGCCGGCGAAACCGAAAGTCCGCCGCTCGTGTGTAGGAGTGCTCATACATACAACCATGAGCCATGTACATGATGTACGTCAACTCTAACGTCTGGATCGTGTCCCCTACCGACGCATCTGGATGATCGTCTTCCCATTCCGGCGTGCGGCCGGATTAAGGGCATTGATCACGTCGTCGAATTCCCCGATGTTTCCGATGTTTGTCCGAAGCCGTCCGTCTCGGATTCGCTGGACGATCTCACCCAGTTGGGCACGATCCGACTCGACAACGAAATCCACTGCCAGACCATCTTTAGGGCGTGCTTCAACCGGCCCGGTGATGCTCACCAGCGTTCCGCCGGGCCGGATCAGGGCCGCTGACTGCTTCTGGATATCGCCACCGATGACATCGAATACCAGGTCAACTGCGCTGATATCCTGCAAGGTGTCGTTGGCGAGATCGATGAATTCGTGCGCTCCAAAGTCGAGGGCCTTCTGCCGATCGGCAGTTCGTCCGGTGCCGATGACGTAGGCGCCCGCTTCACGTGCCAGCTGTGTCACCATCGTTCCGACTGCCCCAGCGGCGCCGTGCACGAGCAGGCTCTGCCCCGACTGGATGCGGCCATGGATAAACAAGCCCTGCCAGGCGGTCAGACCAGAGATGGGCAGGCTCGCGCCAACTGTGAAGGGGACGTCGCCCGGCAGCGGCGCAAGGTTACGTGCTTCCATGGCCACGTACTCCGCCAGGGTCCCATCCCGGTGCCAGTCCGCAAGGCCAAACACGCGTTGACCCACAGTCAATCCTGTCGTCCCATAACCGAGCGAGGTTACGACCCCGGCCACCTCGTGCCCAATGATGGAGGGTGTCCGGTCCCGGCCGGCTCTATCAGTCCAGGTCGAGGGCCATTCCACCTCGGTTGGGACGAATCCCGAGGCATGAATCTCAACAATGACATCATTTATGGCCGCAGCCGGCTGCGGCCGTTCGGCCATTCTCAGCCCGGCCATTCCGGCAGACTGATCCGACACAATAACTGCTTTCATCAAAAGCTCCTGTCCTCGATCCTGGCCAACACCGCGGATTCACATTTAACAGCGCCGTACAACCCGGCACCACAACCGGCGCCGCCTAACTGCCCACCCGCAACGGCTCCGCCATCACCACAGGATGATCGCGGCCCCCGTCCTCGCGGAAATCGGCCTCGAAGAACTCCGCGTTCGCCCTGACGTAATCCGCCCATTCGTCAGGGACATCCTCCGCATAGTAGATCGCTTCCACGGGGCACACAGGATCGCATGCCCCGCAGTCAACGCACTCGGACGGGTGGATGTAGAGCGAGCGTTCACCTTCGTAGATACAATCCACCGGGCACTCGTCAATGCACGCCTTGTCCTTCACATCCACGCAGGGCTGTGCGATCACGTAGCTCATGGCGCACTAAATACCGGTGTAGACGGTCTTGCCCCAGGTGTAGAAGTCCAGGGCGGACCTGCCTTGCTCGCGGAAGGTGTTGGTGGAGGAATCCTTCACGCCGCCGAAGGGAACGTTCAGGTCCAGCCCGGCAGTTGGGCGGTTGATCTTCACTACACCTGCCTGCGCGCGGGCTGCGAAGTCCGTGGCGAGGGCCAGGGAGTCGGTGCAGATGCCGGCGGTGAGCCCGTAGCGGGAGTCATTGATGGCTGCGAGGCCGGTTTCATAGTCTGCCACTTCGAGAACGGTCACCACTGGCCCGAAAATCTCTTCGGTTACGGCTGCGTCGTCGAACGGCAGTCCGGTGAGAATCGCCGCCGGGAAGAACAGCGCGCCGGTGGGGTCGCCGTCGTGCTGTCCGTGCAGGAGTGTGGCCCCGCGTTCGACGGCGGTACGCACCGCTGCCTGGTCCTGCTCGAATTGCTGCCTGCTCACTACGGCACCCATCCGGACCTCGCTATCAAGCCCGTCACCGGTGGTGTAGGCGGCGGCCTCCCGAACCAAGGCGTCCAGGAAGGCGGAGCGGATGCCCGGTGTCACGTAGACGCGGGAGGTTGCTGTGCACGCCTGGCCGGTGAGGCCGAATGCACCGGCGGCGACTACCTGCGCAGCTTTGCGGGGGTCGGCGTCATCCAGCACCAGAACACCGTTCTTGCCGCCCATCTCGAGTTGGACCCGGGCGCGCCGGGCATTGAGGATCTCCTGCAGCCCAAGGCCAACATTGGTGGAGCCGGTGAAGGACAAACCGGCGATGCGGGGATCGCGGGCCAGGGCGTCACCCACCACGCGGCCCTTGCCGTGCACCACGTTGAACACCCCTGCGGGTAGCCCGGCGTCCTGCAGTGCACGTGCCAGGTGGGTGGTGGACAACGGAGTGAGCTCGGCCGGTTTGATCACCACGGCGTTGCCGCTGATCAGGGCAGGCGCGGTTTTCCATGCCGGAATGGCGATGGGGAAGTTCCACGGGGTAATGAGTCCCACCACGCCCAACGGTTCCCGACGCGTTGTGATGGTGGTGTCCGGCAGGCCGCTCGGCAGGACTTCGCCCGTTGCCGCCCAGCCCAGCGAACCGAAGAAACGCAGCACGTCCGAGGCACGCCTGACCTCCCCCTTTGCCTCCGCGAGTGTTTTTCCTTCCTCACGGACAAGGTCCTCGGCGATTGCGTGTTGGCGCTCGTTGAGCAGGTTTCCAGCCGCGATGAGGATGGCGCCCCGGGCTGGTGCGGGCAGGGCCGCCCATGACGGCTGGGCCGCGGCGGCCGCGGTAATAGCGGCGTCCACGTCCTGGACGGTGCCGCTGGGTGAGAGTGCTGCGAGTTCGCCTGGCCGGGCCGGATTCATTCGCTGCGTGTCCGGGTCTCCGAGCCACTGGCCATTGATGAGGTGCTGGGCGGCAACCGTAAGCGGGTCGGTGATCGCCTGGGCGTCAACTGCTGTGGAAGTCATGATGTTCCTTAGGATTTCGGGAGGGGAGGCTAGAGGCTGCGGATCAATCCGCCGTCGCACCTGAGCGCGACTCCGGTGATGTACGACGCCGGCGCGCTGCACAGGAAAGCGGCAGCAGCACCGAACTCGGCAGGTTCTCCATAGCGTCGGGCGGGGATGGTCTTGCGGGATTCGAGCTGGATGTCTTCCAACGTGGTCCCGCGTCGCTTGGCGGCGGCATGGTCAAGTTGCGTGACCCTGTCCGTTGCGATGCGGCCCGGCAGGAGCAGGTTCACTGTGACCTCGTCCAGGGCAACTTCGGCAGCGAGGGTCTTGAGGTAGCCAGCCAGGGCAGCACGTCCGGTGTTGGAGACCGCGAGGTTGGGAAGCGGGGCTGTCACGCCGCTGGACCCGATAGCCAGGATTCGGCCCCACCGCCGTTCCCGCATCCCGGGAAGCACGTGGGAAACCAAAGCGTGCTGCGGTTTGACCAGGAGATCAAACGCCGCCGCAATGTCATCGGAGCTCAGCGTGGCTGCGGCACCGGGTTTGGGGCCAGGGCCGTTGAGGACGAGGATGTCGATGGGTCCCAAATCAGCGACCGTCTGTTCGACTGCCGATTCGATGCCCTCGGGCGTTGTGAGGTCCGCTTCGATCGCCACGGCGTCGAAACCGCTCGTTCCAAATGAGCCGGTTCCGTACGCGGCCTGCAGTTCAGCGACGATCTCCTTTGCACGGTCCCGGCGGCGGCCCACGATGGCAACGCGAACGCCTTCGGCAGCCAGGGCACGCGCTACGGCCAGACCCAGCCCACCCGTGGAGGCGGCAACCAAAGCGGTCTTGCCCGCGATTCCCAGATCCATCACAGGCTCCTTGCAAGGGTCGTGTCATTTTCAAGGGCTGACGCTGCCTCGCGAAGATGTGTGCCCATACTCCCGCGCAGGGCTTCGGGAAAGCCCGCTGCAGGGGCGCGAACGCCCGAGTCCTTGATGAGTCCCCGTTCGCGCAGGCACTCCTTGCGAATAGCCAGCGCCACCTTCGCCTGCTGCTCAAAGTTGATCAGCGGCAGGTAAGGGAGCAGTTCGCGCCGGGCTGCTTCATAGCCGTCCTGCTGCCACGCCCGCACGCAAGCTATGAGGGCTTCAGGGTAGGAGAAACCAGTCATTGCGCCTGCTGCGCCGGCCATCAGTTCATCCAGCAGTCCCTGTCCGCCCAGGCCACCAAAGACTGAAACCCCGACGCCGGCACTCAGCTCCGCGATCGCGACGCTGGTGGGAGGTGCTTCGGCCTTGACGGCTATGACGAATTCACAAGAGGTCACCACCTTGATCAGAGCGGACGTGGGGATGCTGACGCCACTTGCCAACGGATAATCCTGAAGGACAACCTTGGCGCCAGTAGCCCTGTGGATGGCATCCAAGTGCGCAATCACTGTCTCGGGCCTGGCCGAGTTAGCCTGCACCATCACAGCTGCCAGGCGTTTTCCGGCAACATCCTGAGCAGCCCGGACTTCCTCAATGGCAGTCCGTGTGGCCAGGGCAGTCACGCCCACCACCAACGGCAGCGAGGTGCATTCGACGACGGTCTCCAGCACTTGCCGGCGTTCCCCGGCCGTCAGTGCGGCTGCTTCGCCGAAGACTCCCAGCACGGTGAGTCCCGTGGCACCGATGGCCTCGTAATGCTCCACGAGCTCGGACAAACTGTCCAGGTCAACGTCCAGCGTGCTGCCCTGGAATGGCGTGGCAACAACCCCCCAAACGCCTGGAGACAAAGATTCAGGGTGCTGCATTGGATGTTCCCGGGATTCGAGCGCAGCTGATGGCTGCATCGGTATCTCCTTATCTTCGTTCGAAGTGATGACTGGCATTAGCGGCCCGGCCAGACGGGTGCGCGCTTTTCCTGGAAAGCGCGCACTCCCTCGGCGGAGTCTTCGCTGTCCAGCGCCGCCATGAGAGCGGGCAGGCGCAGGCCGCGGGCTTCCTTGGCCGTCAGGTGGGAAGTCTGGGTGACCATCTGCTTCACGGCCCGGACTGAGGTGGGGGCGCACGCAAGGATCTGGTCCACCCAGCGCTGCACCGCGGCGTCGAGCTCTTCTGCAGGAACTACTTCGTTGACCAGCCCCATGGACTGCATCTCGGCAGCGTCTGCCTTTCGGCCCGTCAGGAGCATTCCCATGGCCTGGGTATACGGGATCCGCCGCACCAACTGGTGGATGCCGCCGTCGAGTGCCAATCGCCCAACCCGAGGTTCCGTCAACCCGAACTTCGCTGTGTCGGCAGCCACCAGGATGTCGGCACCCAGCACCATTTCCATGCCGCCGCCAAGGGCGTAGCCGTTGACTCGGGCGATGACCGGGATGTCCAAGCTGGTGCGCAGGCTCAGCCCACCGAAGCCGTTAGGGTCCAGTCCCGCCCAGTACTCCAGGCCGGTCTTGTCCACGGCCGACGCCGACATGTCAGCACCAACGCAGAAGGCGCGGGTCCCGGCACCGGTGATGACAACCGCACGTACGGACGGGTCCTGCTCAAGCTGGGCCCAGATCTCGTTGAGCCGTGCATGGGTGGCGGCATCCACGGCATTGAGGACGTGCTGACGATCGATGACCACAGTTGCCACGTGGTTTTCGATGGTCAGGGTGACGGCATCCACCGGAGCTTCAACCACAGCGGTCATCGCAGGACTCCCAACTGCTGCAGGCGCTCGATCGTCTCTTGGTCGAAGCCGTTCTCCAGCAGGACCTCTACGTTGTGCTCGCCAAGCCGCGGTGCGGTGCGGCGAATAGTGGGAGGGGTGGCGGAAAGCCGGATGGGGGCATTCAGCATACGGACCGTGCCGACGGCGGGATGCTCTGCTTCCACGATCATCCCATTGGCCTCGGTTTGTGCATCAGCCAACGCCTGTTCCAGGGTGTGCACCGGAGCATTCAGCAGCCCCTGTTCCTCAAGCCGGTGTGTCCAATACTCAGTGGTATTGGTGGCGATGCGCTCGCGGAAGATCGCCTGCAATGCCGGCTTGTTCTTGAATTGCTGCTCAAGGTTGGAGAATTCGGGCCGCTGCGTGAGGTCCTCGTCCAGGCCAAGTGCTTCAGAAATCCTGGCCAGGGGATCGGGCGTGAAACCACCCACCATGCACACGGCCCCGTCAGTGGTTTCGAAGACACCGCTCAGCGGCATGGCGCCCCAGTTGACCTCGTAGCCGCGGTTGAGCTGCATGCACGCTTCCTGCATCTGCAGATGCAGCATCGAGTCGTACATGGTCACCTCCACCTTCTGGCCCACTCCCGATGCCTCGCGTGTGCGCAATGCGAGGAGGATGCCCTGCATGAGGTGCATGCCCGTGATGTAGTCGCACAGGGTGGTGGGGTAGATGGAGGGCTTGGTGTCATCGGATTCCCGGCGCCACATCACTCCGGAATACGCTTGCGCGATGGCGTCCTGGCCGCCCTTGTGGGAGTAGGGCCCCTCGGGGCCGAAGCCCGTGCCCGAGGCCCAGATGATTCCCGGGTTCGCAGCTTTCAGCTCCTCGTAGCCGAAGCCCATCCGTTCCATGACTCCGGAGCGGAAGTTGCTGACCACCACGTCCGCATCAGCCATGAGCCGGTGCAGCACCTCGCGCCCTTCCTCAGTGCGGGTATCCACAGAGACGCTGCGCTTGTTCCGGTTGATGGACAGGAAGATCGGGTTGTCCTGGCCGTCCTGGTCCGGGAAGGAATTTCGGGAAATGTCGCCTGCGCCGGGGCGTTCCACCTTGATGATGTCCGCACCGTAATCGCCCAGCAGTTGGGTGCAGGACGGGCCCATGAACACCTGTGTGAAGTCCACGATTTTGATGCCGTCCAGCGGGAGTGGCGTTGGTACCGGAGCCCCGGCGGCGAGTGCCGCCGTCGTGCTTTCCGTTGTCTGTTCCAGAATTACGGTGCTCATGCCGGCACCGCTGCGGTTGCGTCGACAGTAGCGTTCGACGACGGGACGTCGCCTGGGTCAGCACCATGCCGGCGCATGCCCTGCTGGATATCCAGCGCGGAGACGTCGCGGACCAACACGTTGTTTTCCACGGCGAGGGCCGCTGCAACGCCGACGGCCTGTCCCATTGCCATGCAGGGCGGGATCTCGCGCGACATTTTCTGTGCCTCCGGAGTGGCGGAGTAGTGGCGGCCGGCCACCAGCAGCTGGTCCACTTCCTTGGGCAGCAGTGAGCGGTACGGGTAGTAGTAGTCACGGCCGCGGGCAACGGTGTCCGCGAAGTGGCGGCGCTGGGTGACGTCGTCCTTGGTCATGACGTACTCGCCCTGCAGGAGCCGGGTCTGGCGGACACCCATTTGGGAGGCGACGTCCAGCATGTAGCAGTTTTCGAAGCCGGGCAGGTTCGCGCGGACGTACTCCACGGCCTCGGAGATCCGGTCCCGGGCTGCGAACTCCGCGGCAGTCATGTCGGCGGGATCGACGCCGTCGAAACCGGACATGTGCGGGGCGTTGCACCAGACCACGCCGTCGATGGGTGTCTTGAGCCACCACAGTTCCCAGGCGCCGCCGAGGAGGCGCTTGATCTTACGGTTGATGGCCCGGGCTTCCTTGGGGTTGGCCTGTTCGAAGGCTTCGGCCGCGTTCGTATCCACGTTGCCCAAACGGAAGACCAGCGTGGTGAGGTAGTTGTCCTTGGCATAGCTGGCGCCAGCGCGGGAGGCGACGTCGATGTCGCCGGTGGTGTCGATCACGACGTCGGCCATGAAGGCCTGCGGGCCGAGTTTCGTTTCGCAGATGACGCCCTTGATCACGCCGTTGTCCACGATGGGACGGGAGAACCAGGAGTGCAGGCGGAGGTCCACGCCAGCCTCGCGGACGAGGTCGTTGGAGACGCGCTTCCAGCCGTCGGGATCGAAAGCGGCGGCATAGCAGATGGGCTTCGGGTTGGTGTGGGAGTGGAAATCGAAGGTGCCGAAGCGGCCCCACTTGTTCCAGAGTTCCTCGGAGGTCTTGCGGTCATCGGCGGGCGGGACGATTGCCAAGCCCAGCTTCTGGAGGCGCTCGACGTATTCGGAGACGATGCCGGTGACGGTGATTTCCTGGCCGTTGATCATGTCATCAAGAACCAGGACCATGCCGCCGGAAGCGAGTCCGCCCAAGGATGAGTAGCGTTCCAGCAACGTGACCTTGGCTCCCGAGCGGGCAGCGGTAACCGCTGCGGCGACGCCTGCGGGACCACCACCGACCACCAGGACGTCGGACCGTGAGATGACCGGGGCGGTGAGATCCGCCGTCGTAGTGCTGAGTTCAAGCGAGTTCATGATGGAGTCCTTACTTTCCGACGAAGATGCCGTTGGAGCGGCGTGCGGCGAGGTAGAAAACGATGCTGAGGATGGAGAGGACGGCCACGTAGACCGGGAAGACCCAGGTGAGGTTCAGGGATTGGAACCAGACCAGAAGGTAGGAGGCAGTGCCGCCGAAGAGGGCGACGCCGATGCCGTAGCCCAGCGCAACGCCGGTGCCGCGGATGTTCTTGGGCATCAGGGATGAGCTGACCACGTTGTAGAGGGTCATGTTCAGGACCAGGACGATCGAGCCACCCAGGAGGACCGCTGCGAATCCGCCAATGCCCGGCTGGACGTACATCAGCATGAGGAACACGGACGGGATGGCGAGGATGCGGGTCACCAGGAACCAGCGGGACATTGCTTTGCCGTCGGCCAGCTTGCCGATGACCCAGCTGCCCACTACGAGGATGACGGCCAGCATGGTGGTGAGGGCGAAGACCGCGGTGGGATCTTCCTTGAAACCGCTGCGGGCTGCGGTGGGAAGGCCAACGTTCCAGGCGTAGTTGTAGGCCTGTGCTGCACCCACCACGAAGATGATGGCAAGGACGGAGAGCCAGTGCTTACGGACTCCGGACCACACGGCACGCGGCGTGTTCGTGGCCATTTCCTCGGCCTTGAGCGTCTCCGGCAGGGAGCGGCGAAGGTAGAGGACCACAAAACCGAAGGCAGCGCCGATGATGAACGGTACGCGCCAGCCCCAATCAGCCATGGCTGCGCCGCCGAGGACAAGGCTGCAGAGGAAACTCACCAGCGAGGCCAGGAGGATGCCGATGTTCACGTAGAAGGACATGATGCCGGCAACGTAGCCTTCGCGGCCTTCCGGAGCGAGCTCCACAGCGTGGGAGGTGGAGAGTGGGGCTTCGATTCCTGTGGAAATACCCTGCAGGATGCGGCACACCAGTAGGATGATGCCGGCCCAGGCGCCGATGGTGGCGTAGTTGGGCGTGATGGCAATGATCAGCGTGGTGCCGGCCATGAGCATGATGGACAACAGCATGACCCGACGCCGGCCGATCCGGTCTGCGAGCGTCCCCAGCAGTATGCCGCCAAGGGGGCGGAAGGCGAACCCGACGGCGAACACGGCCAATGCATTCAGGGTGGCGGAGAGTGGCTCTGTGTTGGGGAAGAAGTTCGGACCGATGAAGGCTGACAGGAGGCCGAAGACCATCCAGTCGTACCATTCAAGGGCGTTGCCGAGGCCCAGCCCCAACAGTCCCTTGCGGACCTGCGGAGTGAACTTTGGGTTCTTTGTGGGGGAGGAGTGGCTGGTGCTTGGTGACGGGACGGCGTTGTCCGTCGTTTGGGTGTTGAGCATGGAAGTGTCCTTACGCTGACGCCCCGGGGGGCGTGGGAGGGTATGACGCAGGAACGCCTGTTGGAGGAGGCGCTTCGTGCGAAAGTGGCAAGGATTGTCTGCGGCCACGGTTCGTGTTCGGACAGTTAAGGGAAAACGCTGGCGCCGTTAAGGGGCGGCAGTGTTACCACGCGTGTGGTGCGTTGACCCAGATGGCTACGCATACCTCTTCGTAGCTGTTTTTGTACCAGTGGGGGATTTCTGAGGAGTAGGTGATCGAGTCGCCCTCTTCCAGGCTGTAGCAGACGCCGTCCAAATAGACGTCCTTACGGCCGGAAATGATGTAGCAGAACTCTTCACCACTGTGGGTAAAAGGGGTGGCGCTGGTGTCATGCCCTGGGGGCGTGCTGATCCACTGCGCTTCAATGCTTCCGTCGCGGTTGGGAGTCAGCAATTCATGTACAGCTTCGCCCACGGATTCACGGGTGACGTTCTTGAGGTTGCGTCGCTCGGATCTGCGGACCACAGGTGAGGTGGATTGGTCCTGGCCAATGAAGAATCTCCCTACAGGGATATCCAGGCCGTGGGCCAATTGGGCGAGGGTGGTGAAGGAAGGGTTGGCCATTCCGCGTTCTATTTGGCTGACGATCGCCTGGCTGAGGCCGGTGATGTCCGAGAGCTGGGCGAGGGTCATGCCCTTTGCCTTGCGCATGGTGCGCACCTTGTTCCCCACAGTTGCCAGCAGTTCGCTGGTGGCTGGCGGTGCAGGAGTCTCGGTAGTCATTGCCGCATCCTTCGTTGGTGAGCTAACTCACACAACTATAGTGAAGATTTTTAGCGAGTCAATGGTTTTCTTTATTTTCGTGAAGATCTTTACGAGATCGACGGTTGGAGTTCGCAAATCGTACCGAATACGAAGGCCTCGATCGTCTGCACTTGCTCCCTCAGTTCCTGAAGGTGCCCGGCGTTGGGGAGGAGCCTGATGCTGATTTCCAACTCCGTGGCCAAGCGGCGCATGCAGATGGCCCCCACCATGTGGCTTGAAGTCTTCAGGCTCAGTACCGCGTCCATGGCGTCTTCAATGTCGAGGTTGTTCAGTGCGTGATGCAGGCGGCCAACCCGCCACGGCAGGAGATCGATGTAGTTACGGACGAACCTGGTGACGATGGACCGGTCTCCGCCAAGCTCTGCCTGGAGTTCGGTGAGGACGGTGGGATCAACCAGTGAGTCTGTGCACTCGTCATACTCAGACACCAAACCCCTCCCGCCTCCGAACAATAGATGCACGATTCAACAGTAGGTCCCGGGGAACTATCGAAATGCCCGAAAGCGAAAGCTTGATCCAATCTTGAGCGGACTCAGAGGGAGTCTTGATCGAAGTCGCTGAAAGTAAGTAAAGGAAATGGAGTAATCGCCGAAGTGGGGGATCAAGGCGTGGGCAAAGGATTGGAAATCAGCATGAACGGTGATGTTCGGCCCTCAGCGGGGCTCATGGTCATCATCGTGTTGTGCCTGACGGTGCTGCTGGGTATTGGTGGAACGTCAGCGTATGCGTTGTGGGAGCAAGGTTCACACAACAGCACTAATCAATCGGACTCCGCTGGTTCCGCCGGGAATGCCGGGCCGAAGGCGCCATAGGGCGAATGGCCCTCCAACGGCCCCTCCAGGAACCCCGTCAGCCGTTCTTCGAGGACTGAGCTGTCCCGCAACTCGCACTCCCACACCGTCAGCACGTCCCAGCCGGCAGCGCGCAGCTGTTCCCTCTGTATCTGATCGCGTTCACGGGTCCGCGTGCGCTTGGTCTCCCAGAACGCCGCATTGGCAGTGGGGGAGTGCAGGCCAGCCTTGCAATCATGGAAGTGCCAGAAACAGCCGTTGACGAAAATGACCTTACGACGGCCGGAGAACACCAGATCCGGCCGACCCGGCAGCTTGGTCCCGCCGGCTTGCCCATGCAACCGGTAGCGGTACCCCTTGGCATGCAGGAGTTTGCGGACCAGTAACTCGGGCTTGGTGTTTTTGCCCTTGATCCTGGACATGTTTCGGCTACGCTGCTCCGGCGTCAGCAAGTCCCGGCTCTCGCCCATACAGTCCAGCCTACCCAGGGATTACTGTCACGGTCCGGGGAGCCTGGAACGATAGCAAACGGAGCCATTCGGGGTTGGGGTCCCCGAGCCGGACCCCGTTCAGTGCCGCGGTGGTTTCCTGAACCACGACGACGGTCTCCAGCTCGGCGAGCTTGGCACCAAGGCATCGATGGATTCCGGAGCCGAAGGCCAAGGCGTAGGGCGTGGGTCCCTGATGGTCGGTGGCTTCCCCAACAGACTCACCGCTGCCTTCACCGGCCGCCCAGGGAAAGCCGTGGTTCCCGGTCAGCTCCACCAGGATTTCCTCGCCCGCAAGGATGTGCTCGCCGTTAAGCTCGGTATCGCGGGCGGCCACCCTCCGCCAGGTAGGCACGGAAGACTCGGTGGCCAGCACATGACGAACAATCCCGCGGGCTTTGGCGCTGGAGGAGGCTTCGTCCCAGGAGATTCCGCGCGAGCCCTCGGCCAGACGGAACAGCGTGGTGCTGATGAGCTGCGTAGTGGTCTCCTGGCCCGCGATGAGCAGGAAGTAGCCCAAGGAACAGATCTCCGGCGTGCTGAGTCCGTGGTCTGCGAGTGCCCTGAACAGGTTTGTTGCGCCGGGAACTACCGGTGCCTCCACCGATTCCAGGACCAGCTCCCGCAGCCAGGTGTAGAAGTCCGCCGCAGTGTGGGCCAGTTCGAGTTGCCGTTCAGGATCCGGCCAGCCCCAGAACAACTCAAGGGAGTCCAGGCTCCACTCTTTCAACCGGGGGAGGTCGCGGGCGGGAAGCCCCAGCATCTCCAACATGATGACTGCTGGCGGATACGCGGCCACTGCCTGCACCAAATCAACATTTCCCGCAGAACCAAGGACCTGGGCTGCGGCAGCGGCCGACTCCCTGGAGAGCTGCCGGATGCGCGGTTCCATGGCGGCCACCTTGGCAGGCGTGAAGAAGCCCGCCACTACCTTGCGGATAGCTGCATGTGAGGGGGAGTGGTTGCTGGCCAGAACGGGTGGAAGGGCGAAGCGCGCCTTCTGCAGGACGCGGAGAGACTGACCGCTCAGGGGTGTCACTGCCAGAAGCGCATTGGCAGGGCTGAAGTCTTCGGGCCGGTGAAGGACCTCGCGGACGGTGTCCGGATCGCGCAGCACCTTATAGGGACATGTAGTAACGGTGCTCATGCCGGCACCCCGGCAAGCCAGGAGGCCGCGTGTTCGCGGAACACGCCCGGGTCCATTCCGGCGGCTTCCTGCCGGATAGCACCCAGCAGCGGCACAGGCCAGTCGGAGATGGTGGCGCGGTTGCTGCGCTCCACAGCGCCAGGGACAGCAGGCCAACTGCCAAGCACAACACCGACCACCGGCAAGCCCCGCCGATCGAGGGCTTCAAGCGTCAGCGCCGTGTGGTTCAACGTGCCCAGCGACGGCCGTGCCACCACGGCGAAGCCAGCCGAATCGCCCAGGAGGGTGCCCAGGTCAGCCAGCGTCCCGCCGTCGTGGTCCAACTCAACAAGCACCCCACCTGCACCTTCCACAAGGACGTGGTCGTGCGTGTTGGCCAGTGCACGGATTCGCCCGGCATGCGAGGCAAGCTGCGGCAGCACCACCTCATCACAGGCAGCCGCGGGGACGGGAGCCAACGGCTGTTCGAGTACGATGCCGGCCTCGGCCGTAAGCGGGCCGGCAAGCCGCACTACTTCCGCGCAGTCCGAATCGCCGTCCACGTTGCCGCTTTGGCAGGGCTTGTAGACCGCTACCGAACAGCCGCGCTGCTTCAGTGCCGCGGCGAGTGCCGCCGTCGTGATGGTCTTCCCGACGCCGGTATCGGTACCGGTCACCAGGATGATGCGGGGAAGTTTCATGAGGTTCGCTCCAGGATGTCGCGCAGCACTGCGCAGGCGTGGTCGAGGTCGGTGGGGGTGAGGTTGGCACGGGCCGTGAGTCGCAGGCGGGAGATTCCGTCCGGCACCGATGGTGGCCGGAAACAGCCCACCTGGACGCCGGCAGCGTACGCGGCCTGGCTCGCAGCCAAGGCAGCTTCCGCTGAAGGCATGGGGATGGATTGCACCGCTCCGGCACACCGCTCGACAGCGGCTGGGCCTCCCAGCGCGGGTTGCAGTCGGGCGGCGAGAGCGGCTGCGTTGTGATGGACGGCCGCGGCGCGCCAAGGTTCCTGCCGGATGATCCCGACGGCGGCCATGGCAGCAGCCGCTGCGGGCGGGGCCAACGCGGTGTCGAAAATGAAACTCCGCGAACGGTTCACCAAGTGCTCCCGCAGCAGGCTGGAACCGAGCACCACCCCGCCCTGGCTCCCCAATGCTTTGGACAGGGTGGCCGTGCGGACAACGCCCGGATGGTCCGCGAGGCTGGTACCCGCCACCGCGCCCCGCCCCTGAAAGGCGCCAACGCCGGCAACGCCCAGGCTGTGTGCCTCGTCGACCAGCAGAACGGCATCGTGTTCCTGGGCCAGACTGAACAACTCCTGCAGGGGAGCGGCGTCCCCGCCCACACTGTAGATGGACTCCACAACAACAAGGGCCCGCGGCTGTGTCCGGTCCGCCAGGAGGCGTGCCGCATCCGCAGCGTCATTGTGCTTGAATTCCCGCACCTCGGAGCGGCTCAGCCTCAAACCATCGATCAACGAGGCATGGCAGTACTCATCCGCCACAATCAACGTTCCGGGACCACCCAAAGCCGTGGTGACACCCAGGTTGGCGAGGTAGCCGGAGGAGAACACCAACGCAGCTTCCGCTCCGGTGAACAGGGCAAGGTGGTGCTCCAACTCAAGATGCAGCTCCGTGGTGCCGGTGACCAACCGGGACGATGCAGCGCCAGTGCCCCAGCGCCTGATCGCGTCCATGGCAGCCGCCGCCAGGCGTGGATCCGTGGACAGGCCCAGGTAATCGTTGCTTGCGAGGTCGATCATCCGGCGAGGTCCGCCCTGCGGGCCTCGCACTGTCGGCCTCCGCACGAGTCCACGGCGCTCGCGGACCTCTGCCTGTTGCTCCAGCCAGGCGGTCATGGAGAGGCTCATGCTCTGGCCCCCAGCCTGTCTGCGGCCGCGGAGACTGCCGCCACCATGCCCGCGGTAATGGTCCTGATCTGGGAGGTTGAGCTGATGTACGGCGGCATCGTATAGACCAGGTTGCGGAACGGACGGATCCACACTCCCTGCCTGATCGCAGCCCGGGTCACTGCAGCGACGTCCACCGCGTCCGCCAACTCAATGACGCCCACAGCGCCGATAGTACGGACGTCCCTCACGCCGTCGAGCCCCACCGCCGGGGCCAAGCCCTCCGCGAGGCCTGCGCCCACGCGGTCAACGTCTGCGCGCCAATCCCCGTCCCGCAGTAGTCCGAGGCTCGCGTTGGCCACGGCACACGCGAGCGGGTTGCCCATGAATGTGGGACCGTGAAGTAGTGCACCAGCACCACCATTGGAGACCACCCGGGCAACCTCACCCGTGCACAACGTTGCGGCCAGCGTCATGTACCCACCCGTGAGCGCCTTGCCGACGCATAGCATGTCCGGGACAACGCCGGCATCGTTCGCCGCGAACAACTCGCCTGTTCGTCCGAAACCAGTGGCGATCTCGTCCAGGATGAGCAGCAGGCCATACTCGTCAGCCACCTCACGGAGGATTCGCACACACTCTGCCGGGTAGATGAACATCCCTCCGGCCCCTTGCAGGACAGGTTCCACAATGATCGCGGCGAGCTCGTTGGAATGCTCACGTGCCAGCTCCTCAACTGATGTCCGCCACTCACTGATAACTGCTGGGCTGGCCGTCGCCGCGGCTGGAGGGCGCGGCGCGAACACGTTATCCGCCAGCAAACCAGGGAACGCGGAGTGCATACCGTCAACGGGATCACACACGCCCATCGCCGCGAACGTGTCGCCGTGATAGCCGCCGCGGACCGTCAGGAAACGCTGCCGTTGTGGACGCCCGGACGCTGTTTGGAACTGCACCGCCAGCTTCAGGGCAACCTCCACTGAGACGGAACCGGAATCAGCCAGGAACACGCGCTCCAACCGACGGCCGGGCTCGCCTGGTGCCATCGCCAGCAGGTTCTCCGCAAGTTCCACTGCAGGCTGATGCGTCAGCCCACCGAACATCACATGGCTGAAGGACCCCAACTGCCGCTGAACCGCGGCATCCAGCACAGGATGGCGATACCCATGGATCACCGACCACCACGACGACATCGCATCCAGCACCTCATGCGTTCGGCCGTCCTCGTCCCGAAGCCGCAGCGCCACGCCGTCGGCTGCTTCAACTTCCCAGAGCGGCAGCGTCCCGGACGCCGGAGCGTAAGGATGCCACAGGCTCGCCCGATCGCGCTCGATCAAGGAACCTCGCTCGATCAGGGACTCCCGCTCGATCAGCGACGTCATCGGGACAACCGTCCGTGACGCGAGCACTCTGCCGACCATCCCAGCGGCGTCACCTGGACCTTCATCCGGCGGCGGCACTGCGCACAATACCTGGGCGGTTCCATCGCCAACCGTTGGTGACAGCCCTGGTGGGGGTCCGATGTCGGGTGGGGGTCCGACGTCGGGCGCTCGCCTTGGGTGCCGGCAAGCGCGCCCCCGCAATGCGCGCAGTAGTCCGCCGTCATTGCGCCAACCGCGGTCATAGCGACTTCTGGAGTTCCTTGATGGGCATGTTGAGCTCCACCAGGAGATTCAGGTCGGCGGTGGCGGGGCGGCCCAAGGTGGTGAGGTAGTTGCCCACGATCACGGCATTGATGCCGCCGAGCAAGCCATCGCGGGTTCCAAGATCCCCGAGGGTCAGTTCGCGGCCGCCAGCGTAGCGGAGCACTGTGCGAGGCATGGCGAGCCGGAAGGCGGCGATGGCGCGGAGGGCGTCCTTGCCGTCCATGATGCCCTGGTTTTCCAGCGGCGTTCCCGGGCGCGGATTGAGGAAGTTCAGTGGAACTTCGTGCGGTTCCAATGCGGCCAGCTGGGCGGCGAGTTCGGCCCGCTGCTCCAGGGTTTCACCCATGCCGATCAGGGCGCCGCAGCACAGTTCCATGCCGGCGGCCTTGACCATGTTGCAGGTGTCCAGCCGTTCCTCGTAGCTGTGCGTCGTGACAACTTCCGGGAAGTAGCTCCGGGCGGTTTCGAGGTTGTGGTTGTAGCGGTGGACGCCCCACTCGGCCAGCTGGTCAACCTGGCGCTGAGTGAGCATGCCCAGCGAACAGGCGATGTTGATGTCCACTTCTTCGTTGATGCGGTCGATCGCGAACTTGATCTGGTTCATGAGCTTGATGTCCGGGCCACGCACAGCTGCGACGATGCAGAACTCCGTGGCACCGGTGGTGGCGGTTTCCTTGGCGGCCTTCACCAGCTCGGGGATATCCAACCAGACGCCTCGGACAGGGGAATCGAACAGGCCGGACTGGCTACAGAAGTGGCAGTCTTCAGGGCAGCCGCCGGTCTTGATGGAGATGATGCCTTCAACCTCGACGTCCTCGCCGCAGTGCTTCAGCCGGACCTCGTGGGCGAGCTGCATGGCCGCGGGTATCGCTTCGTCAGGAAGTTGGAGGATCTCCACAAGCTGGGCTTCGTTGAGGCCTTCACCACGCTCAAGGACCTGCTCGCGTGCGATGTCCAGGATGGCGTAGGCAGCGCCTGCTGGGGTTCGATCAGTTGTTTGGGTCGTCATGGACTTGACGGTATCCGTGGGCGCGTTACGCGATTTTGTGGGGTCCGCACAAAGTGGCATCACGGTTTTTGGAGCGCACTTATGGCTTAGGGGTGAAAGAGCTGGTGCAGAAGTTACAGCTGTGAAACATCGTTGTGACTGATTTGACCCGCCGCGTGACTAGCGTCGTTGGCGAAGCACCGACCACGAATCTTGAAAGTGAGCCCGGATGAGCGACGTTCTGACAGACACCCAAAGAGCTACGACGGCGGGGAGCGCCGATGCGATGAGCGCGGCGAAGGAGAGCCTTGAAGACTACACGCTCCGGTTCGCCCCGCGCTCCTACCGGAAGTGGAGCGCGGGTGTGGTGGCGACCAGTGCGCTGGGCGGGATCGCCTACCTGGCTGACTTCTCGATCGGGGCAAACATCGGCATCGCCTACGGCACCGTGAACGCGATCGTCGGCATCATCGTGGCCGCAGTGATCATCTTCGCCACGGGCTTTCCACTGGCGTACTACGCCGCCCGCTACAACATCGACCTCGACCTCATCACCCGCGGGTCAGGCTTTGGCTACTACGGTTCAGTGGTCACGAACATCATTTTCGCGACCTTCACCTTTATCTTCTTTGCCCTCGAGGGTTCCATCATGGCCCAGGGCCTGCAATTGGGGCTTGGTGTCCCGCAATGGCTTGGCTATGCCGTGTCCACCATCATCATCATTCCGTTGGTGATCTACGGGATGAAGACCCTTGCTACTTTGCAAGTGTGGACCACGCCCTTGTGGTTGCTGCTCATGGTGGTTCCCGTTGGCTATCTGCTGCTGTCACATCCGGAGAGCATCGACGCCTTCTTCGCGTACACCGGTGCTTCGGGCGGGGGCGGGACCAACCTTGCCTCCGTGATGCTGGCTGCCGGTGTTTGCCTTTCGCTGATGGCCCAGATCGCCGAGCAGATCGATTACCTGCGCTTCATGCCACCCAAGACCGCGGAGAACAAAGGCGCTTGGTGGCGTGCCGTAATTCTTGCCGGACCCGGTTGGGTTATTTTCGGTGCCATCAAGCAGGTCGTGGGCATGTTTATTGCCATTTACCTGATCGCCCGGCTGGACCCCGCCGCGTCCGTGCACGCCAACGAACCAGTCCACCAGTTCCTAGGTGTGTACCAGGAGATGATGCCTGCGTGGCTCGCGATGTCCCTTGCCGTTGTGTTGGTGGTTATCTCGCAGATCAAGATCAACGTCACCAACGCCTATTCCGGCTCGCTCGCCTGGACCAATTCGTTCACCCGCATCACCAAGACCTACCCGGGCCGCATGGTGTTCGTGGTGGTCAACCTGGTGATCGCGTTGGTCCTCATGGAGTCGAACATGTTCGAGTTCCTCAACACGATCCTTGGCTTCTACGCCAACTGCGCCATGGCCTGGGTGGTCACAGTCGCCTCCGATATCGCCATCAACAAGTACCTCCTGAAGATCTCGCCCAAGGTTCCTGAGTTCCGCCGGGGCATGCTTTACGCCGTCAACCCGGTTGGTTTCGTTTCCATGCTCGTGTCGGCGGGGGTGTCCATCGCGGTATTCTTTGGGGCTTTCGGTGCCGGAGTGCAGCCGTACTCGCCAATTTTCGCCGTCGTCCTTGCTTTGGTACTTCCCCCGGTCCTGGCTTTGGCAACACGTGGCCGCTACTACCTCCGCCGCACCGATGACGGGATTGACCTGCCCATGTTCGACGCCGACGGAAACCCCAGCGACGAGAAGCTCCTCTGCCACGTCACCGGACTGGAGTTCGAACGCCCGGACATGCTCCGCTCAGGCCAGGACGGTCCCGACGGCGAACCCCGCTTCATCTCTTCCCTTGCCTTGTCCACGGATAAGTCAGGCGCACTGGTGCTGCCGGCTCAAAAATAGGCGCGCTGCCCCAAGTAGGTCGCATTAGATGTCGTTTTGGGCCCTCAAAACGGCATCTAATGCGACCTAGTTGGGCTGACGCTGTGTGCGAATAGTCAGGGTGCTTAGAATGAGGCATGGCACAGGATGAGCGGAACGAAGAGGCCGGGCAGGGCGAGGAATCCGGGCAGGTCGAGTCAACAACCGACCTCGACGAGGACATCGCGATGGCGTTGGAAAATCACGTCCTTAACCCGGCGGAGGATCCTGAAGACGCGTCAGATCCACGGACGATGTATCCGTCGGGGGAGTTCGAACCGCAAACCCAGGACTACCCGGGCTGGACCGAGGCGATGATCCCGCGTCCGGATCACGGGGAGCAAAGCTACGTGGGCCATCACCGGATGATGGGATTCCGGACCTTGATTACTGGCGGCGATAGCGGGATTGGGAAGGCCGTAGCCATTGCCTTCGCCCGTGAAGGCGCAGATGTGGCGTTCACGTATTTGCCGGAAGAGGAACAGGACGCCGAATTGACCGTCCAGTTGATCGAGGCCGCCGGCAGCCGTGCCCTCGCGCTGCCGGGGGATCTGCGGGACGAGGAATTCTGCCAGGAAGTCATCGCCCAAACCATCGAGGAATTTGATGGGCTGAATGTCCTGGTCAACAACGCAGGTTTCCAAATGACTACCAGCGAGGGGATCGAAGACCTCAGCAGCGAGCAGTTCGACCGGACCTTCAAGAGCAACGTCTATGCGCTCTTCTGGCTTACCAAGGCGGCCTTGCCTCATTTGCAGCCGGGGTCCTCGATCATCAACACCTCATCGATCCAGGGCTACCATCCGAGTCCCTCGCTCATCGATTATGCCGCCACCAAGGCAGCCATCAACAGCATGACGTTCTCGTTGGCAGAGTCCCTCGGTCCTAAGGGAATCCGGGTCAATGCGGTAGCTCCCGGACCCGTTTGGACTCCGTTGCAGCCACCAACCCAGCCGGAGGAAAAGATCGTGAAGTTCGGGCAGGACACGCCCCTCGGCCGGGCCGGTCAGCCTGCTGAACTTGCCGCGACGTATGTGCTCCTTGCGACAGAGGAGTCCAGCTATATTTCCGGCTCGGTTATTGGGGTTACCGGCGGAAGGCACCTCGCATAGGGAGCCTCCCGGTATCCAGCCGGTATAGCCAGCCAGGCAGTTCCACCAATCGGATCCTTCACGAAATCAGGGCTTGAGCACCACCTTGATGCAGCCGTCCTGCTTCTTCTGGAATTTCTCGTACAAGTCCGGTGCATCGTCCAAACCACCAGTGTGGGTGACCAGATGCATGACTCCCAGCGGATCGGCGTCGTCCTCTACCAAGGGGAGCAGCTGGTCAGTCCAGTTGCGGACGTTGCATTGCCCCATGCGGAGTTGGACTTGCTTGTCGAACATGGTCATCAGCGGCATGGGATCGGCCTGGCCACCGTAAACGCCGCTGAGTGAAACGGTGCCGCCGCGCCGCACCATATCCACAGCTGTGTGGAGGGCAGCAAGGCGGTCCACGCTCATCGTCTCCATGGCTACCTGCGCCGGCTTGTCAGGGAGCAGGGAAACCGCCCGGTGCAGGAATGATGCAACCGGGGAGCCGTGGGCTTCCATGCCCACTGCATCCACTACCGCGTCGGGGCCCCGGCCGAGGGTCTGTTCGCGGATCTGGGCTGCAACGTCCGGGCTGTAGTCCATCGTCTCCACCCCATGTTCTTCCGCCATGGCCCGGCGCTCGGGAACGGGATCTACGCCAATGACACGGAAACCCTTGTGGACGCCAATTCTGGAGGCGAACTGGCCCACAGGGCCGAGTCCCATAACCGCCAACGTGCCGCCCTCGGGGACGTTCGCGTATTCCACGGCCTGCCACGCAGTGGGCAGGATGTCCGAGAGGAACAGATAGCGTTCATCGGGGAGGTCTGAATCTACTTTGATGGGCCCATAGTCCCCGAAAGGCACACGCAGGTACTGTGCTTGGCCGCCCGGGACAGAGCCGTAGAGTTCGGAGTATCCAAAGAGTGCGGCCCCTGTGCCCTTGGCTTTGACCTGCGTGGTTTCGCACTGCGACTGGAGGCCTTGGTTGCACATGTAGCACCGGCCGCAGGAGATGTTGAAAGGCACGACTACCCGGTCGCCCTTCTTGAGCCGGTGGACCTCCGGACCCACTTCTTCGACGATTCCCATGGGCTCGTGGCCGATGACGTCGCCCTTGTGCATGTAGGGGCCCAGGACTTCATAGAGGTGCAGGTCCGAGCCGCAAATGGCTGAAGATGTTATTCGGACGATGACATCCGTGGGTTCCTGGATGGTGGGATCGGGGACATCAATAACGCTCACTGAGCGTCTTCCTTGCCACGTCACTGCTTTCACAATCGCTCTCCCTGCTTTGGGGGCTGGAGGTGTCCCGCGCTGCAGGAGACCTTCCCAGCGAAGCAGAGTTGGCAGCGGCGCACAAGGTCTTCGGTAGCCTCGACAGCCCCGGATGCCGGGCCTAGATTGAGGCTATGAGCGAAGCATCGAGCGAACCGGACCAAACGTCTTCCGAAAGCGCAGCGCCCTCTGAAGCCTCAAAGCCCGCGGTACCTGCCGACGTCGAGCATGAGGGCAGCAGCGCCGGGACGGGTGACTTCACCACCGAAGTGGACCCCACCTTCATCCCTGATGAAAGCGGCGAGACGCCGGAGGAGAAGCGCGCCAGGGAGCATCCAGAGCCGACGGGCAGCTAAAGGCGCCTGATTTTGTAGCAGTAGAACGACGGCGGTCCGCAGCGACCCTCCCGGGTCACCTCCGCGCGCCACTTAGTAAGTAACCTGATAATTGGTGTTAAGCTGAGAGGAAATAGCTGTCCACGTGATCAGAAAGCGTTTGGAACGAGCACGGGATGGGTACAACTTTGGGTACTAAGCACAGCATGGGCTAGGGGCGGCGCCCAAACAAAGCCGTTCGCGAGGGAGGCAATCCACATGGACACAGGACAACTGGTATTGATCATCGTGTTGGCCGTCGTCGTAGTCGCAGCTGTGATTATTGCGGTAGTAGTTGGGCGTAAGAAGAAGACCGAGCTCAATCGCCGTCGGGCAGGGGAACTGCGCGAGAAGGCAGACCAGGAAGCCGTCGGCGCACACCAGGCGAAGGCCCAGTCGGCACAAGCCGAGGCTGCTGCCGTTCAGGCAGAAGTCGAGGCCAACCGGCTCCGGCGCGAAGCCGACCGGCACGCGGAGAAAGCCGAAGAAGCCAGTGGCCGCGTTGAGGAGCACCTGCGCCATGCCGACAAGGTGGACCCCGATGTCAGGACCGGCCCGCGACCGGGAGAACGACACCGATCGTGAACGTGACCGTGACATGGGTTCGCGTGACGAACGGCTAACACGGGATCGCTCGGCACGGGAAAGTGTCAGGGAAGAGCCTTTGCGGGACGACTCTGTGCGGGACAGTTCCAGGCGGGACGGAGATAGGAACGTGTAAGTTCCTACGGTGAAACGGAGGCAGGAAGTGAGCATCGTGGTAAGGCGACCGGGACAGGTGGTGCGCCCGACGGATTCAAGGCAAAAGAGGCATGCAGTTGACGTCGTTCTTGGCCATTTGGGCGAGATCGGCCCCGCGGTAGCGGCCCTGCGCCGTGAATCGTCGCGGCTCGCTGAATGGGGTGAGGAACTGGCCCGTGTCCGTCTTCGTGGCGGAAGCGTTTTTGCTGCCGGCAGCGATGGCTCTGCCCACGAGGCACAGAGATTCACCTCCGAACTGGCGGCCCACGATGCCAATTATGGTTCGCCCGGCGATGGTTCTGCCTTCAAGGCCATATCTGTCAGCAACAGCGCCAATGACGGCGACCGCGCAAGCATCAGCGACCAGATTCGAGGGCAGGTTCGCCGCGGCGACATCGTGGTGTTGCTCGCTGCGAAGGGAATCACGGATGATCTCCGGGAGGCCGCTGCCGCTGCCAAGGCCGCCGGAGCACGTGTCTGGGCGTTGACCGGCAAGGAGTCCAAAGACCTTGCCCAGGCGGTCAACGAGGCGATCTGCATCGACACTGATCCGCCGCACGCTGAAGAAGCGCACCTGGTTGCCGTGCTGGCCCTTTGCGAATGCTTCGACGACGCCATGAAGCTACGGGGCCAGGGCTAAACAGCCTGTGATCTGCCTCTCACCAGGAATAGTTGCAGACGCTGCACAGTTGCCCAGAATGAACCTGATTCATTCTGAAAGGAACTGCGCATGCTGTTTTCCCCCTTGGCACTCGGTGAGCTTGAACTTCCCAACCGACTCGTGATGGCGCCTTTGACCCGGCTACGGGCCGGTGCTGAGGGAGTTCCGGGGTCACTGATCGCCGAACACTATCAGCAGCGCGCGTCCCTTGGTTTGATCGTCAGCGAGGGAACATACCCGACGCCGGCCGGTCAGTCGTACCCGGGCCAGCCCGGCCTGGTGACGGAAGCGCAAATTGCAGGCTGGAAGACGGTCACCGACGCCGTTCACTCGGAGGGTGGACGCATCTTCGCCCAGATCATGCACGGTGGCCGCGTTTCGCACGCCGACATCACAGGCGGCCACGAAATCGTGGGCCCGAGTGCTGTTGCCATCGAGGGCGAAGTCCGCACGCCCAATGGCAAGCAGCCCTACCCGGTGCCCCGCGAACTCCGCACCGATGAGCTGCCGTCAGTCATCCAGGAGATCGTCACTGCTTCCAAGAACGCGATCGAGGCAGGATTCGACGGCGTGGAACTCCACTCCGCCAACGGTTACCTGCTGCACGAATTCCTTGCGCCCAACTCCAATGTCCGGACCGACAGCTATGGCGGGTCCCCGGAGAACCGCGCGCGCTTCGTAATCGAGACCGTCAACGCCGTGGTTGAGGCATTGGGTGCAAACCGCGTGGGCATCCGTATCTCCCCGGAACACAATGTGCAGGGCATCGCCGAGACGGATGCAGCCGACGTCCGCGCTACCTACGAAGTCCTCGTGGAGACTATTGCGCCGCTCAACCTTGCCTACCTCAGTATCCTGCACCACGACCCCAAGGGCGATCTGGTCCAGGATCTTCGCGAACGCTTCAACGGCACGTTCCTGGTGAACACTGGCTTCAGCCAAATCACGACGCGCGAAGAAGCAGTTGCATTGGTGGCCGATGGCCTCGCGGACGGTGTTGTGGTTGGCCGCCCCGCCATTGCCAACCCGGACCTCGCGCGCCGCTGGCGTGAAAGCCTTCCGCTCAACGAGCCGGATGCGTCCACGTTCTATGCCGAGGGCGCAAAGGGTTACACGGACTACCCGTTCTACGCCAACTAACCCCGCAGAACCCCAGCAAGACCGCGACGTCGGCACTCACGCGAGTGCCGGCGTCGTGCTTTAACGTGTGCCCGCCCAACTAGGTCGCAGCACTGCGCGTTTTGACGGCTCAAAACGCGCGCTGCTGCGACCTGGTTGGGGGAGTGGGGGGCGCAATGTGACAGGGTGAGATAGCTGGTGCGGGAGACCTCCCGGGCTTGTGCGCGCCCGTTCCTATAGGATTTGTGGCATGTCTGAACCTTCGCCGGCTCTTGCCCGCCCCGGCTTTCCCGTCAGCCGCCAGGTGCTGGCCGATCACGTTTATGAAGCCCTCCTCGAATGGCTCATGGATGGTCGGCTCGAACCCGGGGCGGCCGTCAGCATTGACGGAATGGCGCGGGAACTGGACGTTTCCCCCACTCCGGTACGTGAGGCGCTGGCGCGATTGGAGCATACGGGCATGGTGCGGCGCGTGGCGCTGAAGGGGTATCGCGTTGCCCCCGTGTTCACGCGGGAGGACTTCGCGGAACTCATGGAAGCACGGCTTTCCATAGAGCCTGTGAATGCCCGCCTGGCGTGCGAGCGAATGACTTCGGAAGGCTTGGACGCATTAAAGCAGGCCGTTGAGGATCTCAAGACGGCACCCAGGGGCGGTACGTTTGCCGAGTACCGCAGCTACCTCGAGGCTGACGAGCGTTTCCACCAGTTGATCGCGGCGCAAGCCAGGAACCAGTTCCTCCTCGCCGCTTACAACACACTGGGCGGCCAGATCCAGCGCTTCCGGTTGTTTGGGGGAGTGGGCATCACGGATGCGGAGCAGGCTATCGCCGAACACCAAGCCGTGCTCGACGCGATGTCCAGCGGAGATCCGGGGAAAGCGGCGGAGGCAATGATCCAGCACGTGGAAAAGGTGCGGGGTAGGGCCATGGCTGACGCGCCCGAAGACTGAACACCCACCGATCCGTAAGGGCCTGCCGCGAACGCGGCGGGCCTTCTTCATGTGCAGCGTGACCGCCTTCACAGACATATGTAAGACATATAGGATCTAGGAAGTTTCGCGAAAAGGGTTGACAGCTTTGCTTGGTTCGTAAATCCTATAGGAAACAGGATTCCACGAAGGAGTGTTCACCATGGCGTATACCGCCGAGAATTGGCCCATCACCGCGGCCCTCCTGCAGTTCCCCGGCACCGACGCTGCGGGGCGGCACATCAACGACGCCGATGCTTCCGTGTGGGCGGGCGTCCTCCAGGAAGTGAAAGAGGCGGGCTTTGCCAACGCGGACCTCACCGACAGCTGGGTCCGTCCGGGCGATCTCAGCACGGATCGGCTGACCGAGTTCAAGCAGACGGCTGACGAAGTGGGAATCGGAGTGCCCGTCATCTCGGCAATCCGCCGAAGCGTCATCCACCAGACGGACTGGGCCGACAACCTCGCCTACAGCCACCGCACCATCGATGCCGCTGCGGAGCTCGGATGCGAGGTTGTCTCCTTCGGGCTTCACCAGGCCATCACGCCGGAGCAGCAGAAGCAGTTGTGGTTCTGGACGGTGGAGGGTTACAAGGACCCGGTAGGGGACAAGGAGCTGTGGGGCAACGCCGTGAGCCGCCTCCGCGAACTTGGCAAGCACGCAGCAGAAGCCGGCATCCTCATCTCCCTGGAAATGTACGAGGACACCTACCTCGGCACCGCTGATTCCTCCGTACAGCTGGTCCAGGACATCGGTCTGGACAACGTCGGCCTCAACCCGGACCTGGGTAACCTGATCCGCCTGCACCGTCCCATCGAGGACTGGCGTGAGATGGTGGCCAAGACCCTGCCGTACTCCAACTACTGGCACATGAAGAATTACATCCGGGACGAAGATGTGGCCCGTGACAGCTACATCACCATGCCCGCACCCATGGAAAGCGGCCTGATCAACTACCGCGAGGCATTCAAGTTCGCTCTCTCGGTCGGCTTCCAGGGCATCCTCTGCACCGAGCACTACGGTGGCGACGGGCTCAGCGTCACGGCCAGCAACCAGGAATACCTGCGCCGCCACGTCCTGCCGAAGACCGAGGGTTACAAACTCGGCACGAGCCAGGTCGCGCAAGGCCGGCAACAGCCCGCGACAGAATTCGCAGGAGTCTAAGGAATGACACAGATTTTCGACAACCCGGCAGACTTTGCCGATGAGGCCCTGGACGGCTTCGTGGCTGCCAACCGCGGCTATGTTGCCAGGGTGGATGGCGGCGTGGTCCGCTCCACCGAAGTACCTGCCGGGCAAGTGGCGTTGGTGGTCGGCGGCGGTTCCGGGCACTACCCGGCCTTCGCCGGATTGGTCGGCCCCGGACTCGCAACAGGCTCGGCCTGCGGCAATATGTTCGCCTCCCCGGCGGCCGGCCAGGTATACCGCGTGGCCAAAGCGGCCAATGCCGGAGGTGGGGTTCTGCTGAGCTACGGCAATTACGCTGGCGACGTCCTGCACTTCGGGCAGGCACAGCTCCGCCTCAACGCCGAGGGCATCGAAACGCGCACTGTCACCGTCACTGACGACATCGCCAGTGCACCCATCGATCAACTAGGGAAGCGCCGCGGCATCGCGGGCGATCTGACAGTCTTCAAGATTGCCGGTGCCGCCGCCGAAGCGGGACTGAACCTTGACGACGTCGAGCGTTTGGCCATCAAGACCAACTACCGGACCCGGTCCCTCGGCGTGGCTTTCGACGGTTGTACGCTGCCTGGTGCCAAGGATCCGCTGTTTCACGTCCCGGCCGGGCAGATGTCCCTGGGCCTTGGAATCCACGGTGAGCCCGGCATCTCTGAACTCCCGATGCCCACCGCGTCCGAGCTTGCACAACTTCTGGTTTCGAAGCTGCTCGCGGACAAGCCCGAGGACGCGGGGGATCGCGTGGTGGCGATCGTCAACGGCCTGGGCACTGTGAAGTATGACGAACTCTTCCTGCTGTTCGGTAAGGTCGAAAAGCTGCTCATCACCGCTGGCCTCACCGTTGTTGAACCGGAATGCGGCGAGCTGGTGACCAGTTTGGACATGTCCGGACTGTCCCTGACGCTGCTCTGGCTGGACGATGAACTCGAACAGTACTGGGCCGCGCCCGCCGATACTCCCGCTTTCCGCAAGGGCAGCATGGCACCCCGCGCAGCACGCGCCGAGGCAGCGATCGTCGACGCCGAAACCGCCGACGTCGAACAGCCCACCCCGGCCGCGGCGGAACTTGGGCGGCAGGCCGTGGCGGTTCTCGGCCAGGTCCGCGATGTCGTCGTCGAACACGAAGACGAGCTCGGCAAGCTGGACGCTATCGCCGGCGATGGTGATCACGGAATCGGCATGCGTCGCGGCGTCGACGCTGCGGCTGCTGCGGGCGAGGCCGAGTCGGGCTCATCGGTAGCGCGGGTCCTTGCAGCGGCCGGCGAGGCCTGGAGCGAACGGGCAGGCGGAACATCCGGCGCGCTGTGGGGTTCGGCGGTCATCGCGGCCGGCCAAGCACTCGGCAACCGCGAATCGTATTCGTCCCGCGACGCCGCCGCCGCGGTGAAGGCCTTCGTCCTGGCCATCACCGAACTCGGCAAGGCCGAGCCCGGAGACAAGACCATGGTGGACGCCCTCCTGCCATTCCGGGACGCCTTCCTGACAGAGCTCGACGGCGGTGCTCCCGTTGATCGGGCACTGGCAGCAGCCGCTGCGGCTGCTGAATTGGCCGCCGCGCAGACCGCTGAACTGCGGCCGCTCAAGGGCCGGGCCCGCCCACTTGCCGAGAAGAGCCTCGGCCATCCGGATCCCGGCGCAGTCTCCTTTGGCCTGATCGCCACAAGGATCTCCCAACACATTGATTCACTACTGGCCAGCGCTGCTTCAGCGTCTCCGGCCGGAAACGGAGCCTAAGAATGAGCGACACACAAGGCTGGCGCATCGTCGTCGGCAACGACGAAGCCGGAGTGGAATACAAGCAGGCACTCCTGGCATTGCTGGAATCCGACCCGCGCGTTGCAGCAGTGACCGATGCCGGAGTCGGTGCCAACGATTCAACGGCCTATCCGCACGTTGCAGTCGATGCCGCCCGCAAGGTAGCTGACGGTGAGTTCGATCGGGCCCTCCTGATCTGCGGCACCGGGCTGGGCGTGGCCATTGCGGCCAACAAGGTCCCCGGAATCCGTGCGGTGACCGCCCACGACAGCTACTCGGTGGAACGCTCAGTGTTGAGCAACAATGCGCAGGTCCTCACGCTCGGGCAGCGGGTGATTGGCTTGGAACTGGCCAAGAAGCTCGTAGGGGAGTGGCTCGGCCACCGCTTTGACCAAAACTCATCCTCCGCCGCGAAGGTGGACGCCATTTGCTCCTACGAGCCCAACTACACGAAGGCAGTTTGATCATGACCATTCCTGAAGCAACCGAGGGCACCGCGAAGAACGCAGCCCGGAAGATCGCCGTCGTCGGCTCCGGTTACATGGGTGGCGGCATCGCCCAGGTCCTGGCGCTCGGCGGAGCGCGCGTGGCTTTGGCTGATGTCTCTGCCGAGATCGCGCAGAAGAACTTCGACCGCCTCCTGGTTGAGTCTGACCAGTTCATTGCCGATGGCCTTTTCCCTGAAGGTTCCACGGAGATCCTCAAGCAGAACCTGTGGGCCGCGAAGGACATTGAGGAAGCCGTTGCGGACGCCGACTTCATCGAGGAATGCGTTCCCGAGGTCTTGGAAATCAAGCACCAGACGCTCGCCCGGATCAGCGCAGCTGCCCGCCCGGATGCCCTGATTGGCTCCAACACCTCAACGATTTCCATTGCCTCCCTGGCAGAAGCCGTGACCAACCCCGAGCGGTTCCTGGGCGTTCACTTCTCCAACCCGTCGCCGTTTATCCCCGGCGTCGAGGTCATTCCGCACGCCGGCACCGACGCCGCCACGGTAGCCGCTTCCCGCGAGCTGGTCCACGCGGCCGGCAAGCAGACCGCCGTCGTGAAGGACGTTACGGGTTTTGTGCTCAACCGCTTGCAGTACGCGCTGTTCCACGAAGCTGCGCAGCTGGTGGAGCAGGGCATCGCAACAGCGGACGACGTCGACACCCTGGTGCGTACGACGTTCGGCTTCCGCTTGCCGTTCTTTGGTCCGTTTGCGATCGCGGACATGGCCGGTTTGGACGTTTACAACTTCTGCTACAAGTCCCTGCAGACCGGCTTCCCGGAGCGGTTTGCGACGCCGAAGATCCTCTCGGACCTCGTGGAGGCAGGCAAGCTCGGCACCAAGACCGGCGCGGGCTTCCTCAACGTCCCCGCCGAGCGCACCCCGGAACTCATCGCATACCGGAACAAGGCCTACGTCGCCATGCAAAAGCTCATTGAAGAGCTCGGCCCGGCACCCATCAACTAACTTTTTCAGGAGAAAACACATGTCTTTCCCCGCTGAACGCACCGCCATCGTCACCGGCGCCGTTTCCGAGCGCGGCATCGGCCGCGCCACAGTGAACTACCTGGCCGCCCAAGGCTGGAACATCGGCATCATCGATCTGGATGACGCCGCCTGCAAGGCTGCAGCCAAGGAAGTTGCTGCAGAATACGGGATCCAGGCCCACGGAGTCGGCGCGAACGTCGCCAGCGAAGCCGAAGTCCGGGCCGCCATCGATGACCTGGAAGCGGAGCTGCCGCAGATCGTCGCCCTGGCCAACGTTGCCGGCGTCAGCTCGCCCATCGGATATCTGGAACTCGAACCTGCCGAGTGGGACCGCGTGCTGAACATCAACCTCAACGGTGTCCACTACGCCACCCGCCGGGTGGCCGAATCCATGGTCAAGAACCGGATCGGCCGCATCGTGAACATCTCGTCGGTCTCCGCCCAGCGCGGTGGTGGCACGTTCTCCAAAACCCCCTACTCGGTTGCCAAAGCCGGTGTGATCGGCCTGACCCGTGCCACGGCCCGGGAACTGGGCGAATACGACATCACCGTCAACGCGATCTCACCCGGCCCCATCGACACCGACATCATGGGCGGCACGTTGAGCCAGGAACGCAAGGACGAACTGACCAAGGACCTCGTGGTGAACCGCGTGGGCTCCACCAGGGACATCGCCGCCGCCATCGCCTTCCTCATCAGCGAGGACTCCGGATACATTTCCGGCCAGACGCTGAACGTGGATGGCGGGCTGTACATGCACTAGGGCCGTGAAGACCCCTGACGTTATGAAGACCTGGACCAGAGAACGCAAGATCTACCTTGCCGTGGGCATCCTTGCCTGCGCAGTGGGCATGGTGCTCATTTTCTTCCCGCGCTGATGGCGCGCTTCCTAAGCCATCGCAACCCCAACTGAATTGCTCAAAGAGGAGTTTCAATGTCCGTTGCCTCAACTTCCACCAAGGAGTTGCTGGATTCACCGATTCTGACGTCGGCCATATCCAAGGCTTCGCTGCGGCTGATGCCGATGCTCGTCATCCTGTACGTGGTGGCATTCCTTGACCGCACCAACGTGGGCTTCGCCGAAGCTGCCCTTGGGGTGGACAAAGGTATTACCGCAGGTGCTTACGCACTGGGTGCCGGTATCTTCTTCATCGGCTACGCATTGTTCGAGATCCCCAGCAACCTGCTGCTCACCAAGTTCGGCGCCAAAGTCTGGCTGGCCCGCATCGCCATCACCTGGGGCGTAGTGTCCGCGTGCTTCGCCTTCGTACAAGGTGAGACGTCGTTCATCATTCTCCGCTTCCTGCTGGGTGTCACCGAGGCAGGTCTCTTCCCGGGCGTCATCATGTTCCTCGCCGCCTGGTTCCCCAACAAAGTGCGTGTGAAGATGTTCGCCATCTTCTATCTGGCTCAGCCTCTGTCCCAGATGCTGGGTGCTCCGCTGTCCGGCTGGCTCATCAACATCGGTGACCAGGTTCCTGGCGTCGCAGGCTGGCAGGTCATGTTCTTCGTTGAAGGTTCTTTGGCCATCGTGGCAGGCATCGCGTCCTTCTTCTTCCTCATCAACAGCCCACAGGACGCCAAGTTCCTGAGCAAAGAAGAGAAGGTAGCCCTGACCGATGTCATGGCACTGGAAGACACCGTCAAGGAAGAATCAGGTCCGCGCGGTGTGCTCGCTTCCATGCGTAACGGCCGGGTCTGGTACTTCACCGTCATCTACTTCTGCTTGCAGGTGGCTGTCTATGGCGTCACGTTCTATTTGCCGCAGCAGGTGTCCCAGCTCACCGGCCAAAAGGTGGGGCTCGCCGTCGGACTCCTTGCCGCTATCCCATGGTTCTTCGGGATCTTTGCCTGCTACTTCGTTGGCAAGGCTGCAAACACTGTGGCACGTCGCCGCCGCTGGGGGACCGCATTGTTCGTCTCCACAGGCCTCTGCATCTTCGGTTCCGCCTGGGCGGGCGCCAACCACCTTCCGGCGTTGGGCATCATCTTCATCACGCTGGCGGTGTGCAGCTTCCTGTCGACCGGTCCCATTTGCTGGTCGTATCCGACCGCGTTCCTCACCGGAACTGCTGCGGCTGCCGGTATCGGGCTGATCAATTCCCTGGGCAACCTCGGCGGTTTCGTCGCACCGATCCTTCGCACCACGGTCAACCAGGTCACGGCCTCGGACACGGGCACCATGGGTGTTTACGCCCTGGGTGTCCTGCCCTTCCTGGCCGCGCTGATGATGTTCGGCACCCGGGGCCCTTCACCAACAAAGCCGACGAGTTGCTGGACAAGTAGCCGTGGACAAGACTGCCTTTGATTTCCTCGATGCTCCTGTCGGGGCCTTGTTCATCGGTGTCAGTACCAAGATGTACATGGGCTACGCGCAAAGTTTGGCGTGGCTGGAGCAGTTGCTGGCAGAAGTGGACGCCCGTCCGGCCCTTGCGGCCGGGCGGGTGGTCCCGTTTGTGATCCCTTCATTTCCGGTGCTGCCCGCAGCGTCCGCGATGCTTCAGGGTTCGACAATGGTCCTTGGGGCCCAGAACTGTGGTTGGTCGGACGGGCCGTGGACTGGCGAAGTCTCCCCGTCGATGCTTGCCGAGCTTGGTGTCGGCCTGGTGGAGATCGGCCATGCGGAACGGCGCCGCCACTTTGCCGAAGACGATGCCAGGGTGGCCCTGAAGGTTCGTGCCGCCGTCGACGCTGGCCTGACGCCATTGCTGTGCGTCGGAGAGACGGTGGTGGATGAACCTGGAACTGCCGCCGATGCCGTGTTCGGGCAGGTTAAGACGGCCGTGTCCGGGGACTGGTCCGTCGCTTCCCAAATGGTGATCGCCTACGAACCCGTGTGGGCGATCGGTGCTGCCGAGCCGGCATCGGCTGCCTATGTTTCCCAGGTTGTGGCTGAGCTGCGGGTATTGCTCGCTGCCCACGGGGTGAAGCAGCTGCCCATCATTTACGGTGGCTCGGCGAAGCCGGGTCTCCTGCCGCAGCTGGAAGGGGTTTCCGGGCTCTTCCTGGGCCGCTTCGCGCACGACGCCACCAACTTCGGCCGTGTGCTGGACGAGGCCCTCTCGCTGCCCAAGTAAGTCGCAGCAGATGCCCTTTTGAGCCCTCAAAAGGGCATCTGCTGCGACTCAGTTGGGTGGGACGAAGCGCTTAGGTGACCCCGCGCTGGCAAAGGGCCACAAAGCCGCCAAGGTTCTCCAGACCCTCGGGATGCGTCGGGAGGTAGTTGGTGAGTTCGGGTGAACGCACGACGACGGCACGCCACTGACCGCGTGACACCGCCACGTTGATTCGGTTGCGCAAGAGCAAGAACTCCATGCCGCGCGGCACCTCCCCGGCAGCTGATGCGGCCATGGAGACGATAACCACCGGCGCTTCCTGGCCTTGGAACTTGTCCACCGTGCCCACCCGGACCTTGGTGAGCCCGGCCTCGCGGAGCTGGTGCTTGATGAGCTGAACCTGGGCGTTGTAGGCGGCGACCACGAGGACGTCGGTTTCCATGAGGGGCCGCGGGCCTTCCTCCTCTTCGGAGGGGTCTAGCCACTGAAGACCCAGGTGGGCCCGGACCTGGCGAACCACTTCTGCCGCTTCCTCGGGCGAAGAGCTCGCGTTCCCTGTGTGGTTAACGTAGACGCAGGAAATCCCGGGCTCTGCTCTATCCAGCTGACGCTTCGAAGCCGCGGGGGCCGCTTCCAGACGGCCGTCGTACGACAAGTCCGAAACAGCAGAGCAGAGGGCCGGATGCATGCGCCACGACAAGGCGAGGAAGTAGCCAAGCTCCGGTGGAAGGGTGTTGTAACCATCGGACAGCCAGCCCAGCGCGGACTCGTCAACCGGTTCAGGGTGTATTCCCTGGGTGACCTGGGGAAGCTGCTGGGGGTCTCCGAGCAGCAGGAGGCTCTTTGTGGCCCGGCTGACAGCCATGGTATTGGCCAAGGAAAACTGTCCGGCCTCGTCAATGACCAGCAGGTCCAGGGAACCCGCGGGAACGGAACTTCCCACCATGGTCCAGGCCGTTCCACCGATCAGGGCTCCGCCAGGCTTGGACAGGATGTCCGCCACGTCGCCCTTGGCGCACCCGTTCCACGGCACAGGTTCGTTGTGCTTGACTTCCTTGGCCACCCGCAACGGATCCACTCCGGCTTTCTCCACCGCTGCACAAAGCATGTGTTCCACCACGGCGTGGGATTGCGCCACGACGCCAACTTTCCAACCATCTGCTACAAGCCGGGCCAAAACGTGGGCACCAACATAGGTCTTTCCGCTGCCGGGAGGGCCTTGGACTGCCAAGTACGAGTTGTCCAAATCCTTCACAGCAGCAGTGATGGCGTCGATGTACCCATCGGGACCAGGTTCCACGGCGGGCAGCGACGCGAGCGTGCGAAGCTTAGGTGGTTGTCGTCGAACCAGATCCAGCGAACAATCCCGCGGCCACAACGGCAGGGAGGCCCGGAGCTTTGTTGCCAGTGCTGCCAATGCGGCTCTCTGCCCGGTGGTGTAGAGGGGCTCGTCAGGCGTCAAAGCCATGGGCAGCTGCTTGAACTCGGTGGAGTCGTTGCGCAGGCTTTCCTCCATGATCACGGACTCAAGCTCGCCTTCTTCGCCAACCTCAATGACCTCAGTCTTGCTCCAACCAGCCCTACCCAGCACTGATGATTCCTTACCGACCAAGGCGTCAGGCAGCGGGGGACCATACATCCGGAAGTACGTCTTGCCAGGCTCCAACCCGGCACCGTCACCGGAACGGCCAATGAGTTTCACTGTCCGTACGCGGTTCCGGCGAGGCGGGCGCTTGGCCCAGTCCTGCAGCACTTCCGCATGGTCAACCGTGAAGATGTCGCGGCCGTCTTCCCACTGGGAGGTTGGCTTTTCCAAGCGGTCGAAGTGCCCCCACCAGTGCTGTTTGTCCTCACGACGGTGGTACCCAACGCCCGCTGCCACAATTGCTATCGCCCGGGAATCCGCTGATGCCCTTTCTTCCCCAGGGAGACCGTCAAGGTAGTCGAACAGCGCCTTTTCCTCCGGCGCAGCCTGGTACTTGTCCTCCTCAGGCGTGGGCTCCTCCTGCGTTATGGAGCCTGGCACGATGGATCGCTCGGCGGCGCGGGCTAGAAGCCAATTGCGCAGCTCCAAGGTTGAGAGACAGTCGTACTCGTTGTAGTCGCGGATGCTTTCAAGGATGGCTGCGGCCTGCTCAGCCTGCCCGGTGTCCCTCGCCGTGCAGAAGTCCGCGTAGGCAACCACGGAGGCACCGGCGTCGGTCACGTCTCCGGACCGGAGGTGCTGGCCCATGTAGAGGGGTTCAAGTTTCTTGATGCTGTACGAGTTCTCGGAAACGCGGATGCTGTGGCGGACGGTGTCGTAAAGGTCCACCAGGACGCCTTGCTTCAGGAGGTCGTCGACGGCGGTTTCGCCCACCACGTGCGTCAGGGAAAGGTTGCGAAGGGCCGTCTTCTCGTAAGCGGCGTAATGGTAAATGTGCATGCCCGGGTACGTAGCCCGGCGTTTGGCAACGTACTCCAGGAAATCAACAAAAGCCTGGCCCTCCTCCTCCCGGGAATGAGCCCAAAATGGACGAAACACCGGTTGGGCGCCGGGCTCCGCCGGGTTTTCGATGACGCCGAAAAGGTACTCGAGGCCCCATTTGCCCGTGACGGGATCCTGCCACAAAGGATCGCCCTCGAAGTCGAAGAAAATATCGCCGGGATCCGGTTCCGGGAGCCTGCCGAGGGTGTTCTCCGGCAGGATCTTATAGCTGACAGTTTTGGCTTCGCCTGCTTTGTCCGTGTACTTCACTGTCCCGTCCGGAGTCCCTACGCCGGTCTGCAACTGTGCTTGCTCGCGCAGCCGAAGCAAGGTGGGATCAGGGGCATCGGGGAGTGCCGCGAGCTGGTCGATCGTGGTGACTCCGGCCTCTATCAGCTTCTTACGCCGGCTGATCCGCATTCCGGCAACCATGAGGAGGTCCCGGTGCAGTTTTACTTGCTCGGCACAGTAGTCGCAGCGGCCGCACGCGGAGAAGCGGGAGTCGCCCCATTCGATGGGTCCCGAAGCAGCTCGATGGGCCCGCGGTCATTCCAAGAAAGCGTTCCCGGCGTTCCTTGAAGACGGGCAAAATTTCCGCGAGCGGGTGATCGCTCTGCACGCGGTTGCCCAGGACCAAGGTGACTGTGGGATCAGGCGTAATACCGGCCTGAAGAAGTTGATCGCCATACGCAGCCAGCTGCAAAAGTGCAGTGACCTTGGCATGGCGTGCAAGCTTTGTGTCGAAGACGGCGTACTGACCGCCGGGACGCTTGACCAGGAAGTCGGAGCGGCCGTGGAATTGGCCGTCGAAGAACGCGGCCTGGAACACGATGTCCGCTCCGGAGCGCAAGGCGTCGATGGATTCCGCATGCTTGGCCAAAAGGGTGGCGCGGTCCATGGCGGAGGCGGGAACGACGTCGTAAACGCCCTGTCCTGTTGCCGCGTCCCAAGGCCCGAACTCTGCCACGAACTCGTCCAAGACCCTGTGCTCATGGACATCGCCGAGCTTGGCCGTGCGATCCAACATGGCATCTGCCGCGAACTCAGCTTTGGGGGAGCGGCCCAGTTTTTCGTCGAGTTTCCGGAGCAACTGGTACTCACAGGTGGCAGCGATGACCAGATCACTGGCTGAGAACACCAAATCCTGCGGCGCGCCAGCTATCTCCGAATCGAGAAAGAACACCGTGACCTACTCCCTGTTGCCGGATGAACCACTGTTGCCGGATGAACCACTCCGAAGTGGACCATGAAGCCAAGCTATCAGCGGCCTCCGACAATTTAGACTGCACCCATGACTGAAACAGCACCGACCACCGTCGATCCCGCTTTCGAAGCCGCCTACGAGGCCGCACAAAAGAGTCTCAGCGAGGGCGGGATCCCTATTGGCGCCGCGTTGGCCCGCGGTGGGAAGATCATCGCCAGCGGGCACAACGAACGTGTCCAGCATGGCGATCCGATCGCGCATGGCGAGATGTCCACGTTGCGCGCTGCCGGCCGGCAAAAGACCTACCGGGATACGACGCTTTACACCACGTTGGCGCCGTGTGCGATGTGCACCGGAACCATCATCCAGTTCAAGATTCCGCGCGTGGTGGTGGGCGAAGCGGAGACGTTCCCGGGAGAATTCGATCTCCTGCGTTCGCGTGGTGTTGAAGTAGTTGTCCTCGATGACCCCCGGTGCGTGGACATGATGCGTACCTTCCAGGATGAACACCCGGAACTCTGGGCGGAGGATATCGCGGAGTAGACATGAAGAGAGCGACGGCGGCACCCATCTTTTCGAGCGATGGAGGGTGCCGCCGTCGCCGGCTGCGGAGGAGCCACATGCCAAACGGTCATCCGACGACTATTTGGCAGGCTTCCTCGGAGCCGACCGGCGGGAACGGGCCGCCGGAGTTGATGGGATCAGTTCCTTGACCTGTGCCAGGACTGTGGGGTTTACGCCGCGGGAGCCCAGGTCTTTGGCAAGGGTTTCCACCTCTGACTTTGCGGCCGCGGTGTTGTCCGCCTTCACGTGCAGTTCCGTCCGCAGTTCCACGAGCTTCCTGTAGGCCAGGTTGTTCGCTGCTCCGCTGCCCTTCTGGTAACTCGCCAGCCCGGCATCCGTCAGCGCCAGCGCCCGCTCAGGATCGGCGCTGTGGTGCTTCACCATCTTGTCTTCCTTGCGGCGATAGAAGTCATCACCCACGGATTGCGCGACGGCGGTAGCCGCCTTGACGCCCAAGGGCTCACCGCTGAATCGCTCGGCTGCCTCGGTCAGGGCGTCCAGCCCTTTGCTCAGGTGGGGTGACATGGACCCTTCGAAGGCGAGCGTGAGTCCTACTTCCCGCGTGAAGAACTCCGGTGCAAACCGGTCCTCCTCCCGTGTGACCGGGAAGCCGACCCGCAAAGGCAAGGTGTTGGACGCCTGGACAATGCCCTCCGTTGAATAGATCGCGCGGACCAGGTACTGGCCGGGCTCATCGAATGCGAAGCCTTGCACTCCAAATGCCAGCTGGACCAGTTGGCTGTAGCGGTCGCTGCCGTCACTCGTGGCTCCGGCGGCAGGTTCCAGGGTCACCGGTTCAGGGAGGCCATAGAAGCAGACCACTGATTCGTGCAGTACCACCGTTCCGTCCGGCTTCTGCACGTAAACAGTGGTGTTTCCGAACCTGGGATCCAGCCGGCCGTCCACCACTACTGGTACATCGCTGGTGTTCCGCAGCCGGAATTCGATGGACACGGGCTCCATGTAGTCGAAGTGGCTCTTGGCTGAGAGCGTAAGTTCAACATCGCTGCCCGGCCCGGAGACGGTCATGGAGCCGGCAGGGGATTCCAGGTGCCCACCGGATGCCCACGGATCTCCACCCATAATCACGGATGCACGGTCGCCATGGCGCATGTGGAGCAGTTCGTCGTCGTCGAACCGGAACCGGAAGTTGCCCCAGAAGGTATCGGTGCCGTTGCGCTGATCCTATTTCCAGTCGTAGTTCATCCAGGACAACGAATCCGGCCTCGCCTTGTCCCAGGCATGCAGGAAGTTGAACGCGTGCCCTGCCTCGTGGACCCACGTGTACAGGAAGTGGCGCATGGCCCAGGGCCTGGTCCTGCGTGGTGGGGTTCGAGACAAGATTGGTGAACCAGGAGTGGTTGCGGAAGACTGCAAAACCCTGGCGGTCCGGACCGCGGCCCGCGCCGCCAAAGCCTGCAGCGGCGTCGAACATGATGCCACCAACTCCGGCGCTGTCGAAGAGGCCGGCCTGCACGCCCCAAAGGTTCCAGGCAGGCCATCCGGAGTTGAACTTGCCGAAGGAGGTTTCCATGGCGTCGTGAAGTTCACCGACGTTCCACGAGGCGAAGCCGGCTGCACTGTCATCGATCACTGTGTGGACCGGATCGATGGTGACGGCGATTCCCGCGTCCAGGTACGAGGATTCGATGGTGATGGTGCGCTCAGTCAGGTCTGCCGGGCGGTTGCTATGTGAATGGCTGTTGTAGACGGGCGCCTTGGGTTCGATGTCCACGGACGTGCAGTAGTCGAGTTCAAGGTTCATATCGCGGAAGCAGCCCGAACGGTAGGCGCAGGCGTATGGCTGCCCGGCAACGCCGCCCGCCGTGAACGTGGCCACTGCGCCGGTGATCGCGCCGTGGGACCAGGACACGTTGATTTCCACTGTTGTGGCGGGGTGCGTGCCTTTCCAGTAACGGACGGTTCCAGTGATGTGTGCATGCGCACGGGTCATGGTGACCACCGGGGCGTCCACGATCCAGGACTCCACATACGTCTTCACGAGTTGGTTGAGCCCACCTGCTTTGACCCAGCGGGTGCTGTATAGATCGCCACTGACTTTGTTCAGCACCGGGGATTCCACGCTCTGGCGGGGATCCACATCCAAGCGGAGGTCCAGCGCGCTGCCGACAGGACCGTTGCCCGCCTGGTTGCCTTCATAACGACCGCTCACGGGAGCGGAGCGCCAGCACCTCCAAAATTCTTCGGAGGGCCATGTCAAGGTGCTGGGCTGGGGGCCATAACTGTGGGGTCCAAAAGCGTCAGACCCAACAGTGGGTGGAAACGGGATTTCAGAGGGGTTGCCGGGGACAGGGTTGTAGTGGGTGCCGGGGACGTTGGGGGTGTCCATGTGAGGATCTTTCTCGCTCTGCAAGCAGTCAATATGCGTTCGCCCATCACGGGATGTACCGGATGGACGGCATGACGGTTCAGGGCGGGGCGATGCAGGTGAGGAGTCCCAGAGGGGTGAAAGTGGCCATGCCCAGAAGCCGTGTGTAACCCAAAATGAGGATACTCCAACGAATGGATTATATCTAGGGAGGCGTCTTAATTTTCTGCCCGGTAACCTGCCGGATCGCCTAGTCAGCCGCAGCCGCCAAGCGTAGGCTGGCAGCATCGGCGTCGGTGCCGAAAGGACCATCCCGGAGGACCCCGCGTCGATGAACCCCATTCGATGAAGGAGGACCCATGAGTGTCGTACGTGAATTCATGACCACAAATGCCCAGTGCATCCCGGAGGACCAGACTCTCCAGGACGCCGCCCGCATGATGAGGGATCTGGACTGCGGTTCACTTCCCATCTGCGGCAATGACGGCAAGCTCACCGGCTTCATCACCGACCGCGACATCGTGGTCAAGTGTCTGGCCGAGGGAAAGGACGCCCGCGAAGTCCGGGCCCGCGACCTCGCCACTGGTAAGCCGTATTGGATTGACGCTGATGCCAATGTTGACGAAGCCATCGCCATGATGGAAGAGCATCAGGTTCGCCGTCTTCCCGTCATCAAGGATCACCAGCTCGTAGGCATCATCAGCCAGGGAGACATTGCCCGCAACCACTACGCAGAACAGCGCGTGGGCGAAATGGTGGAGCACATTTCCGCCAAGGAGCATATGTCCCACTAGCGGCCGACCAGCCACAGTAATCCAGGTAATCCAGCCGCCGCGAAGCGCTCCCGTTAGAGGAACGCCTCGCGGCCCGTTCCTTCGCGCAGCACGAGTTCGTCATTTTCTATCGAGACGATCAGGCTCCTGGGTTTACCAGCGAGCTTTTTCGTTGCGCTGAGCTTTCTGCTTCGGACTTCCACTCCCACCGTGGCGCCTTTCGCCGGCAGCTCCACCGTGATTTCGTCGGCCATTCCCAACAGCATCTTGGTGGACACATCCCGTTCGGACACAGCCTCCTTGCCGTTGACGGTCACGCTCACGTCATCGGAAACAAACCCGTCCTGAAGGATGATGAGCAGTTCCTGCATGGTCCAACTACAGCACTAACAACGCTCCCGGCATAGGCCTTGCGGAACCGGACCTGAAAACTGTCGGTCATGTGAGGCAAACTGTCATGGTGACTCAATCTCTCCAGCACCAGTCAGCCGATTCTGCCATCCATCAACTCATCGCCAACGAACTCGGCGTGACGGCCTGGCAGGTCAAGGCCGCGGTGGAACTGCTCGACGCCGGATCCACCGTTCCCTTCATCGCCCGCTACCGTAAGGAAGTCACCGGGACGCTCGATGACACCCAGCTGCGCGATCTTGAGGAACGTCTCCGGTACCTGCGGGAGCTGGAAGAGCGGCGCAAGACCGTCCTGGAAGCGATAGCAGGCCAAGGCAAGCTGACCCCGGAGCTGGAAGCCGCCGTCGTGGGTGCTGACACCAAGGCGAGGCTGGAGGATATCTACCTTCCCTTCAAATCCAAGCGCCGCACCAAAGCCCAGATAGCCCGCGAAGCCGGGCTGGAGCCGCTCGCCGACGTCCTGCTCGCGAACCCGCAGCTGGACCCCGAAACCGAGGCCGCCAAGTACCTCAACGCCGAGCTCTCCATTGAGGACGCGGCAGCAGCGCTAGCCGGCGCCCGCGCCATTCTTGTGGAGCGCGTTGCCCAGGATCCTGACCTGGCCGAGGACCTGCGCGAGCGGCTCTGGAAGCAGGGGCGCATGGTCTCCCGCGTCAAGAAAGGCATGGAGGCCGAAGGCCAGAAGTTCAAGGATTACTTCGAGTTCACGCAAGTTCCGTCCGGTATGCCGTCGCACCGGGTGCTCGCCCTGCTGCGGGGTGAAAAGGACGGCGTACTTGAGCTGGACCTGGCCGAAGCGGACCCCGCCGACGACGACGCCCTGGCCGCCGCCCGCGGCCGCTACGAGAACGCTGTGGCCAAGTGCCTTGGGGTCGCCAACCACGGCCGTCCCGCCGATCTCTGGCTCACCCAGACTGCCCAGCTCGCCTGGCGCGGCCGCATTCTGGACCGTCTCACCACGGATCTTCGCGGACGCATGTTTGCCGATGCCGAGGATGAGGCTGTCCGCGTGTTCGCCGCAAACCTGCGTGACGTGTTGCTCGCTGCGCCTGCCGGCAACCGTTCCACGCTCGGCCTGGACCCGGGACTCCGCACGGGAGTCAAGGTGGCAGTGGTGGACGGCACGGGCAAGGTGGTTGCCACGGACACCATCTATCCCCACGCTCCGGCAAAGAAATGGGACGAGGCTTTGGCCACCCTCGGTCGGCTGGCAAAGCAGTACAAGGTGGAACTCGTGGCAATCGGCAACGGCACGGCGTCGCGGGAAACGGACAAGCTGGCCACCGAGCTCATCAAATCCCTTGAAGCCGCGGGTTCCAAGGGTGTCCAGAAACTCGTTGTTTCCGAGGCTGGCGCTTCCGTTTACTCGGCATCAGCCCTGGCAGCTTCCGAGCTCCCCGGCATGGACGTTTCACTCCGTGGTGCGGTCTCCATTGCGCGACGACTTCAGGATCCGCTGGCCGAACTGGTGAAGATCGAGCCGAAATCCATCGGCGTGGGCCAGTACCAGCACGATGTCACCGCTGCCAAGCTGGACCGCTCGCTGGATGCCGTGGTGGAAGACTGCGTGAACGCCGTAGGGGTGGACGTGAATACAGCGTCGCCCGCGCTGCTTAGCCGAGTGGCCGGCGTCGGACCTTTGCTGAGCGAAAACATTGTGGCGTACCGCAATGAGAATGGCCCGTTCGCCAAGCGGAGCGACCTCAAGAAGGTACCGCGGCTGGGCGCGAAGGCGTTCGAACAGTGCGCCGGCTTCCTTCGGATCACCGGGGGAGCGGAGCCGTTGGATGCTTCCAGCGTGCATCCCGAGGCCTACTCCGTTGCGCGCAAGATCCTCGTCGCGGCCGGCGGCGGACCCACCACTTCACTGGATCCGCAGGCATTCGTGGACGGCACTTTCGGACTGCCTACCGTCAAGGACATCATGTCCGAGCTCGAGAAGCCGGGCCGCGACCCCCGTCCCGCGTTCAAGGCGGCGTCATTCTCGGAGGGGATTGAAAAGATCTCCGACCTCAAGCCGGGCATGATCCTGGAAGGCACCGTCACCAATGTTGCCGCTTTCGGTGCTTTCGTGGATGTCGGGGTGCACCAGGACGGGCTGGTCCATGTGTCCGCGCTGTCCAACAAATTCGTCTCGGACCCCCGCGAGATCGTGAAATCCGGTCAGGTGGTGCGGGTCAAGGTGCTTGAGGCCGATCCCGAGCGCAAGCGCATCTCCCTGACCTTGAGGCTCGACGACGAACCCGGCACTGCGGGCGGCCGCGGTTCCGGTGGACGTTCCTCGGGTGGAGGCAACCCGGGTGCGCGGGACGCTGGAGGCCAGCGCGGTAGTGGGCAGCCGGGCCAACGCTCGGGTGGGCAGCGAGGTAGTGGGCAGCCCGGCCAGCGCTCGGGTGGTCAGCGAGGTGGTGGGCAGCCGGGCCAGGTTGATCGCCGCCTGGGCAAACCCCAGCAGTCCCAGGGCCCCCAGCCAACACAGCCATGGCCGAAGCTCTGCGCAGGGCTGGGCTCGGGAAGTAGCCGGGGGAACAATGTCCGATGGACGGCACCCCCAAACGGACTATTCACCACCGCGTGCGCTGGTGAATAGTCCGTTAGGGGGTGACAAGTGGGCTAGGGGGTTGCTGAGGGCGTCGGCTCCCGCAGGTGGGCATCGCCGTCGTGCTCTTTTTCCTTTTGCCACGGCCAGCGGCCGGTGATCTCCAGCTCGAGGGAGAAACTGAGGAATGTCCGGATCAGCACGATGATCGCCAGGACGCCCACGCTCTCGAACGTAGGGGTTACTGCGACGGTGCGGATGATGTCGGCTGCCACCAGGAGTTCCAGGCCCAACAGGATGGACCGTCCCAGCAGTTGCCGGTAAGCGCGATAAGGCGAAAACGGGGCGAGGCCGCTGGCTCGTTTGGGCTGGTAGCCGCGCAGGGCAAGCGGAATCGAAACGAGCGCTCCAACAACCATGACGGCCACGCCGGCAAAGTCCATGTACCGGCCAACTACTTCGATGATGTGCTGGAAATCCATGGTCCTCCCCGGGTGGTGCGCGCCGTGTGCCTCCACCGTCTCATACGGTGCCATGAAATCGACCCATAACAACGACGGCGGCACCTGGGTTCCGCGTAAAAACGAAACCCACGTGCCGCCGTCGCGCGTTGCTGTTACTGTGCCGGTGCGGGGACCGGGAAGAAGACCCGGGGATCCTGCAGCAGTGCCGGGTAATCGAAATCGGTGCGCTTGACCACGTCGGTGACTTCGAAGTTGCGGGCGAACTTGCCTTCAACCGTGATAGGCCTTCCATGGATCAAGCCGACAGCGAAGATCTGGCCGTCATCGAACGGGACGGCGATCTCGGTCTTGCCGGGAAGCGTATTGAAGGCCGCTTCCTGGGCTTGGCGTTTCCGCGTGGGCTTCTTCTCCAGCACCTTGGCAGGACGCTTCTTGGGGCCCTTGAGTTGGCGGCGGGACTTCTCTTCCGCGTACACGAATTGGTACTCGTCGGATTCCGGAGCTGCGGCAGCCTTGGCCTTGCCATGCGGCGGCATGCTCACGGTGGTGAGCTGTTCAGGGCGGAGGTCCTCCACGTTGGCGCGCAGGATCCAGAGACGGTCCTCTTCAGGGTCTTCGGGGTGGAACTCGTGCTTGGGCTCGGGCCAGATGTATTCCAGTTTCTCTTCGACGCCCGGGAAGAGCGGTCCGTAGAACTTGGGGTCTTTCCCAAGGAGCTTGGAACGGTGGCTGAGGTGCAGGTCCTCGTAGCCTAGCCATGGCGGCATGATGATCCTGGAGGCGTAGTCCGGGTGCGCGGCCTGGGGTGCGAACTCCGCGATGTTGTTGCGGGTGTTGTCCGGGTGGCCGCGCTGGATCCACTCGTCGGCCATCGCCAGGCCATACATGGTGAGCGCGGGGACGTGGCCCATCCACATACGGACGGCGGGGTGCTGCTGCCAACCGTACTCCGGGATGACCAGTGCGCGGAGGACCTGGAGGGCTTCGACGCGCTGTTTGCCGAGCCTTGAGGTGTCGAGCGCCGCGGCGCTCTCACGGAAATCGGCGAAAGGGAGGAAAGTCTGCATCCTTTCAGTTTGGGGGTCCCGCGGCGAAGAACCAAGTTGAGTGCTCCGGGACACGTGCACGGATGGGGCCTAGAGTTGTCGAGTGGAAACTTTTGGCGAGAAAACGACGACGACGGCGCCCCCGGTTGCCGAACTGCACCTGCACATCGAAGGGACTCTCCAGCCAGAGCTGATCTTTGCCCTGGCCGAACGCAACGGCATTGAACTGCCGTATGAAGACATCGAAGAACTGCGTGAGAAGTACGAATTTACGGATCTGCAGTCCTTCCTTGACCTGTACTACGAGAACATGGCCGTCCTGCAGACCGAGCAGGACTTCACTGACATGACCCGCGCCTACCTTCAGCGCGCCGCGGCCGGGGGAGTGCGCCACGCGGAAATCATGATGGATCCCCAGGCACACGTGTCCAGGGGTGTGCCGCTTGAGGTGTGCGTCAACGGTGTCGCGAATGCGCTCGCGACGTCGGAGGCAGACTTCGGCGTTTCGACGCTCCTGATTGCAGCGTTCCTCAGGGACATGTCCCAGGAATCCGCACTCGATGTGTTGGACCAGTTGCTCGCGATGCACGCCCCTATAGTCGGCATCGGGCTGGACTCGGCAGAGGTGGGCAACCCGCCGTCGAAGTTTGAGCGCTTGTTCCAGCGTGCCGGTGAGGCCGGGTTGCGCAGGATCGCCCACGCGGGCGAGGAAGGGCCGGCCGCCTACATCACCGAGGCGCTGGACGTGCTGCACGTGGAGCGGATCGATCACGGTATCCGCTGCATGGAAGACACGGAGGTGGTGCAGCGGCTCGTCGCGGAGCAGGTGCCCCTGACTGTTTGCCCGCTATCCAACGTTCGTTTGCGTGCGGTGGACAAGCTGGCTGATCACCCGCTGCCGGAGATGCTTGCCATCGGTTTGAACGTTTGCGTGAACTCGGATGACCCTGCCTACTTTGGCGGGTATGTAGATGACAACTTCGAGCAGTTGGCCAAGGTCCTTGAGTTCTCGGTTCCGGAACAGGCCACTTTGGCGGCAAACTCGATCCGATCCTCGTTCGCCAGCGACGCCCGGAAAGCTGTATTGCTGGATGAAGTGACCGAGTGGGTCAAGGCGTCTGCGCCTGCCCAATAAACCCTGAATAGGCGCCGGAGGCGAGACTCGTCGATCACTTCCGGCCCTTGGAATGTCATACTCGGTCACGACACACGGTGTTTACCAATATCAGTCGCGCGAATTAACAATTCATTGGCAAACTGCAAGGGATTATCCACCGTAGAAGGAGAAGCATGGGCGCGAACACCGCCGAGAACACCAACCTTCGTCTGAAGGCCGTACTGGACATCCTCGCCGAGGGCGTATGGTCTGGAGCCACGCTGAACGCAGGGGAAGTCCTGGCAGAGGCCATCGGACGCGTTCCTTTCAACGATCATGAGGCTGAACTTCTCAGTGGGGGCATTCCCCGCGGCCACAAAACCCTGACGTCGGCTTCGGCCAAGCTGGTCAAGGCCGGCTGGCTGGTCAAGGGACGTTCGGGCTGGACCATCCCGGAAGACGGCTTGCGGGCGACGGTCGCCTTCCCTGACGTTTCGGCTTTTGCAGAGGCCCTCGACGCCGGAACACCGGTACCAGCCGATGTTCCCGTGCCTACGGCCCCTCCCGCCAAGGCCAAAACGAAGCGTGCGGCAACGTCGAAGAAGGCTGCAGCTCCGAAGGCTGCCGCTACCAAGGCTGCCACCACGAAGGCGGCCGCTACCAAGGCTGCGCCGGCCGCGAAGAAGGCTGCCACTCGTAAGGCTCCTTCGAAGGCAGCGGCGGCTCCCGCCGTCGAGACCCTGCCGCAGCCGGACGCCGTGGCGATCGCCGGTGACTTCAACAAAATCCTGGGCGCTCCCGAAGACTGGGCTCCCCAGTACGACGAGGTCCAGATGGAGTTCAACCCGTTGGTTCAGGTATGGACCCTGACCGCCGACCTGCCGGCCGGTTTCTATACCTACAAGATCGCGCTGAACCGTTCGTGGGACGAGAACTATGGTGCGTTCGGCGTCCGTGACGGCGCCAACCACGAGCTAAACCACGACGGCGGCCCTGTCACGTTCACGTACAGCCACGCAACGCACGACATCGTGACGGCCTAGTTCCAGGTTCCTCCAAGTCCCAACTCCAAATTTGCTCCACGTTGGAGTTGGGACTTGGAGAAACGGGTCGTCCTGACGCGGGATGATTCGGGGGGTTACATTAGGTCCATGGCTGAGTCCCCAGAAACGCACGCCGGTCCTGCCAACGATGCTGTGAGGCTCACGGCTCGCGTGAGCGGCGTGGTTCAAGGCGTCGGATTCCGGTACTGGACCGCGCGAAAAGCGGACGAACTCCTCCTCACCGGTACGGTGCGCAACCGTTACGACGGCTCTGTGGAACTCGTGGCCGAGGGATCCACGGCGCATGTTGGCCGCTTCCTGGACTGGCTTAACTCACCACGGGCTCCAGGCAGGGTGGAGAACGTGGAATCAGACGTTTCCCCGGCGACGGGGGAGTTCGACGAGTTCCGGATAGTGGGCTAAACCCTTTGGTCAGGCCCCGGGAGACGACGTTGTGAGTCCAGACTCCACTCCTGCCAGCAGCAGTTCCTGGTCGTAGCACCCCCGCAGAATCCGCTGGACTGCACTGCTCAGGCGGTCTGTGCAGTATGTCCTGTCGCCTCGATGTAGTGCGCCAACGACTTCAACGCAGGCTGTGACGAAGCATCCCGCACAGCGTCCGCACCAACGGCGTTGGCCACTGCCAGGGCATGGCTGTGCTCAAGTCCGGAGCGAAGGGCCAGGACCAGCGCGGCGCAGAAAGCATCGCCGGCTCCGATCGTGTTCGCGATGTCCGTGACCCGAACCGCAGGAGCTTCGGCTACCCGTTCGCCGTGCTCGAAGATCGCCGAGCCCTCGCCGCCATACGTCACCGCAACAAGGGGTGCCGTGCGAAGGGCGGGGATCAGGGCGTACTCGGTTTCATTGACGATCACCAGGTCGCAGCGTTCCAGGAGTTCCGGGAGGATGGGCGCGGCGGGTGCCGCGTTGAGGGCAAAGTAGCCATTGGTTCGCCGGGCGGCTTCAAGCACCACGCTCTGGTCCACTTCAAGTTGGCACAGCACGGCTTCCTCGTCGGCGAAGGAGACTCCATGCACGGACACTTCGCCATTCGCGCCGGGGCACACAACGATCTGGTTCTCGCCATCGCCGTCTACCAGGACCAGCGCCGTGCCCGTGGCAGCATCCACCTGCGCGATGCCCTGGACGTCGACGCCGGCACTCGCCATTGCTTCGAGGAGGCTGCGGCCTGCTTCGTCCCGGCCTACTGCCCCCACCATGCGGGAAGCGCCGGCGAGCCGGGCTGCAGCCACGGCCTGGTTGGCGCCCTTGCCGCCGGGCTGCTGGCGGAGGACGGCCCCGCCGACGGTTTCGCCCGGCGTCGGGAGGCGGTCCGCGGTAGCCGTGATGTCGAGGTTGATGCTGCCTACAACGGTGAGTGCGGTGCTCGCGGGAGTCAAAATGGGCGCAGAAGACTGAGGGGAGGAGCTCATGGATGGACCTTTTCGGGAGGATTCAGGAGGACTGGATGACGGAGAGGTGGCCGGCCTTGGCGGCCACGAGGCATTTGGCCAGGTAGAACGGAGACCCGTTGCGGCGGACGTACTGAGTGAGGACCAGGACCGGCTCGGACGGGCGAAGGTCCAGCAACTTGGCGCGGCTGGGACCGGCGGTGCTCAGGCTGATTTCGCATTCGCCAGGTCCAAGTGACGCCCCCGGAAGCCCGCTGAGGACCTCCAGGAGGGTGGAAGCCGAAAGGGTGGGAGCTTCCGCCGCTTCTGAGAGTGCCTCGGCCTCGGGGATTCCCTGGGCGACGTTTTCCTGCAGGTGTGCCACGGGCTCGCCATTGCGGATCAGCACGCTTTCCCAAAACCAGCAGTCTTCGCCGGGCTGAACCCCGATTCCGGGCGCCACGAATTCCGAGGCAGGCTGTTTGATCGCAGCAACGCGCTTGACCTGGATGTCCTGGTCCGTCCCGCCAAGGAGTTGATCGAACGGGCGGATGTGTTCGATGCCGATCCGTGGCAGCGAATCAGCCACGAATCGTCCGACTCCACGCCGTGCCCTGGTGAGTCCGTCTTCCTCCAGCAGCATCAGCGCTTCCCGGATCACGGTGCGGCTGACGTCCATCATGACGCCCAGCTCGGTCTCGGTGGGGAGCAACGAGCCGGGAGGAAGGAGCTTGGTCCTGATTGCCTCGGCTATGCGTGAGTATGCCGCAACGCGCAAAGGCTGGCCGGGTTGCGGCGCAATGGGTCGGGACAGGAACTGGACGGCATTGTCGGTCAAGGGTGCCTCACTTGGTTTGGTTACGGACACTGTACCGGAAAAATGTGATAGGTTGCACAAGCTCGTAATACATGCTTGTATAACAACTCACATCTCGTGGCGCCGCCAGCGCCCTCGGACAAAGGAGTTTGATGTGAATATCCCCAACACCGCGGTAGAGGCGCAGCCTTCCGAAACCGCAGAAGCGACGACGGACACCCGCCCCGGCGGTCGTGCTGCAGTCCTGCTGATCACCACGCTGGTTCTCGCCGTATTGTCGTTCCAGCTCAACGCCAGCATGATCACTCCGGCACTCCCGCACATCGGTTCCTTCTTTGGCGAGACGCCCGAGGCCGTGGCGCAGGTGCAGTCCATGTTCTTCCTTGCGGGCGCCATCTCCGGACCCGTGATTGGACGCTGGAGCGATTTCATCGGCCGCCGCACCGCATTGCTCTTGGTCCTGGCCATCATGGGCGCTGGAACTGTGCTGTGCATCTTCGCCCCGAACCTGCCGCTGTTGGTCACTGGTCGCTTCATGCAGGGTGTCTCGAGTGCCATCTTCGCGCTCTCCTATATCGTGCTCAATGAATACCTGCCGGCCCGACTCTTCGGCACGTCCATCGGCATCATCGCTGCCATCAACGGCGGTGTGGGCGGTGTTGATGGCTACTTCGGTGGACTGATGGCTGAAACGCTTGGCTTCCAGTCGATCTTCGTTGCCGTGCTCGCCCTGGCCGCGATCGCCGTCGTGTGCGTCATCAAAGTAGTCCCGGGCGGGAAGTCCGGTGTGGCTCCGGGCCGGATGGACTGGTGGGGTGCAGGCTCGCTGTCCGTGTTCCTCGTGTTCATCACGTACTTCGTTTCTACAGGTTCTTCGGCGGGTTGGACCTCCCCTGCCGCGCTTGGCCTGCTCGCCGGTAGCATCGCGTCCTTCACCGCGTTCTGGCTCATCGAGAAGAAGCGCTCCACGCCGCTGGTCGCAGTGCACCACCTCCGTTCGCGCCAGGTATGGCCGGTCATCGCCACTACTGTGCTGACGCTCGCTGGCATCTTCGCGATCATCAACTTCACCGTGGTGCTTCTCAGCCAGGACAAGGACAACGGCTTCGGTTTGTCGGCCTCGGTCGCAGCATTGCTGTTCCTGACTCCGGCAGCCCTGATCGGCGTGTTCGCGGCCCCGCTCGCCGGCTGGATTGCCGACCGCCGCGGCTGGATCAAGACGGTCCGCGTCGGTACAGCCACCAGCCTGGCCTGCGCCATCGCGGCTGCCCTTTTCGCCGACAACCAAGTAGCCGTCCTTATCGCCATTGCAGCCTTGGGCATTTTCTACAACGGCTTCTTCCTTACTGCGATCAACGGTCTGTCCGTCCTGCTCTCGCCCAAGGAAGCGCCGGCTGCACTGCCGGGAATCAACGGCGCCTCCTTCGGCATCGGGGCAAGCCTCGGCGTCGTGGTTGTTGCCCCGTTCGCTGGTCAGGGCACCGCAGCCGGGTACTCGGCGGCGCTCTGGATCTCGGTATGCATCACCGTCCTCGCCTTCCTTGTCAGCCTGTTCATCACGGCACCCAAGGGCGAAAAGATCTAACGCCCGACGGCGGCACGCGGCACCGCGCGTTCGCCCCGTTCCTCTTCACAACACACCTCTTCACAACTGCCCGCATCATCCTGAAACGAGAGACCATGATCCAGACCACCGCAGCTCCCTTCTATCTCGACTGCGATACGGGAATCGACGACGCCCTCGCCCTCGCCTACCTGCTCGCAACCCCGCGGGCGGAACTCGTGGGCATCGGCACCGTGAGCGGTAATATCAGCGCCGCCGGTGGTGCCCGAAACACCCTGGACCTGCTGAAACTGGCCGGGCATCCGGACATCCCCGTGGCGATCGGCGCACATGACCCGCAGGTGGGCACCTTCCACGGCGGTGCACCGCACGTCCATGGCGACAACGGAATCGGCGGCGTGGAGCTGGTTCCGTCGGATCGTGAGCCCGTTGAGGCGACTGCTGCTGAGCTGCTGGTGCAGCTGGCACACAAGCATGCCGGGGAGCTGCGTATCGTGGCGATCGGTCCGCTGACCAACATCGCCGAAGCACTCCGGCTGGAGCCGAAGCTGCCGGAGCTCATCGCTGAAATTACCATCATGGGTGGTGCGGCCTTGGCCCCGGGAAATATCACTCCCGTTGCTGAAGCCAACATCGCCAACGACCCCGAGGCCGCGGCGGAAGTACTTGCCGCAGAGTGGAACCTGACGTTGGTTCCGCTGGACGTCACCATGACCAACGTCCTGGAGGAAACCCACCGCCAGGAGCTGCTGGCATCCGAGCACTCCGTTTCGAAGGCACTGGGCGAAATGCTTGGCTACTACTTCGGCTTCTATGTGGACATCTTCGGGCGGGCTTGCTCAGCGATGCACGATCCCCTGGCCGCTGCCATTGCCGTCAGGGGAGTGGAGTTGACGGTGGCGCCGACCGTTCGCGTGGAGGTGGACACAACAAACGGTCCCAGCCGCGGACAGACCGTGTGCGACCTTCGTGGACAGTACCTCGGGTTCCCCGACCAGCGGGGTGCGCGTTGCCGCGTGGTGCTGGAAATTGGCGAAGACTTCGCCCCGCACCTGCTGGGCACCATGCAGGCAGCCTGGCTCTCCGAAGAGGAGCTCACCGCTCCCGTCGCCTAACTGGCGGGAGGCAACAAGTAGCGACGACGACGGTGGGAAGGTCCCGCCGTCGTCGGGGCTTAAGCCGTTCCCATGGTTTAACGTGTCTAGGCGTACATGAGCGAGCCGGGCGTTGTCAGTGTTTCGCCTGTTTCGAGCCACGTCTTGAGCCCGGAGAGGATCATGGGCCAGCCGCCGTACAGCTGCTCGTTGGCGCCTTCGCGGAGTTGATCGTGCGTAACGATGAGGTGGCAGGAATCGCCCACGGGTTCGATTTCCCAGGTGATCCGCGACGTTCCTTCCGCTTTGACGTCCTCGCCCCACAGCGCTTGCATCGTCTGGACCAGCCGATGCGGGGGATCGACCTCGATGTTCTCGCCTTCGCCCAGGGGCTCCTCCGCTTTGACGTTCCGCATTTCGAACCGGCCGCCGGGAGTCCAGTCAGCCGTGAACGTGTTCCCGAACTGGTACTTGCTGCGGATTTCGCTGTTGGTGATGGCTTCCCAGAGCCGTTCCGGAGTGGTCTTTATGTAAATCTCGAAGATCTTTTCCATGGGACTTTCCAATCTGGATTTGAGGTCGCTGAGTGCAGCGGCCCATGGTTCTGCGTATTTGCTCACCCAGCGGTCATGGATGAGCCTGATGGGGACGGGGTTCAGGAAATGCAGCTTTTCACGACCTCGGCGGCGCGTGACCACCAGTCCGGCATCCTCCAACTGTTTGAGGTGCTTGGCGATGCCGAAGCGGGTCATCTCGAACCGGGCTCCGAGTGCGGAGGCGGATTGCCCGTCCTCGCGGAAGAGTTCGTCGAGCAGTTCCCGCCGGGTGGGGTCTGCCAGTGCCTTGAACACGGCGTCCATGGGTTTAGAATAGGTGACCATTTAGTCACGTGTCAACGGTTTTGGACTTGCCGTCTTGTTTCCGCGGACAGGGTCCTGGACCGTGCTTGGATAGTCGCATGCCTGCTACTCCGAGCGTTGCCGTCTGCGGCCCCGGCCTCGTGGAACCAGCTCATCCTCCTGGACCACCTTCCCGAGCCCGTCCCGCACATGCAGTTCGCGCGACGCGCCTGGGAGACAGTCGGCGGAACGTCGGCGGGGAAAGCGGTGCACCTTGCGGACCTGGGCATCGGCGTGCGGTTGTGCTCCCCAATTGGAGCTGACGACGACGGCGGGCGGGTCCTCCGCGCACTCACCAACGCCAGCGTCACGGTAGAAAAGATTGCCTCCGACCGGACTGAGCGCCACGTCAACCTCATGACCGACGACGGCAGCCGGGTTTCGCTCTACGTCTCGGTGCCTTCCACCCCCGCCGAGGAGGATCTCGCGACAGCGGCCGCCGTGGTGGCTGCAGCTGATCTTGCCATTATTGACCTCAGTGAATTTGGGGTGCTTCTGCTGGAGCGCGAAGAGGTTCACCAGACGCCTTTATGGGTGGACCTTCATGATTACGACGGAACCTCGGCGTACCATGAGCCGTTCCTGAGTGCGGCCGGCGTGGTGTTCATGAATGACGACAGGACAGATGATCCCTGGGCGTTGATGCATTCCTGCCTTGCGCGCGGGCCCCGGTTGGCCGTGTGCACTCTCGGTGCGGAAGGTGCTGTCGCCTTGGAAGCTGACGGTACGCAACATGAGATTCCAGCCGTTCCCGCGAACGTGGTGGATACCAACGGCGCCGGCGATGCGTTCATGGCCGGCTTCCTCGCTGCGACCCTGCGGGGCGCACCGGTTTTTGATGCCCTCGAGGCGGGGGCGGTTCAAGCCCGCGTCGCGATTGAGAGTGAGCATCTGCATCCGGTGCTGGGGCGTTGAGCACTGGGTAGGGCTGGTTTCAAGTCCGATAGTTTCTGAATTTCATCGGAAACAAAACTAGGTATCGGTTTCTACGTGCGCGCCATCACGGCCTCGTAGAGGTTTGAAAGTCCGAGTTTCCTCAATTCTTGGCTGCAACAACAGCTAATAATTACACTCCAGTTTCAGTTAGTGGACTGTTGTTGTTGCGTAAAGATATTGAATGCTGCCTATTCGATTGTCATGAACTTGAGCTCAACAAAGTTCAGGAGCACACGACCTCTACTTCTTTGAGGCTCTCTTATGTTCTGAGGGGTGTGTGGTGGTGGTTGCGTCGTGGTGTTTGGTGGGGGTCGATGTGTGGGGGTGGGGTGAACCAGGGTACGCCGGTGGTGGTGGTGATGGTCCATTGTTCTTTGTGGATGAGGTGGTGGTGGTGGCTGCAGAGCAAGGTGGCGTTCTCGGTGGAGGTGGTGCCGCCGTGTGACCAGTAGGTGATGTGGTGGGCTTCGCACCAGGGGGCGGGCATGGTGCAGTCGGGGAACGCGCAGCCTTGGTCCCGGGCGGTGATGGCTTTGCGGATGTGGGGCGGGAAGATCCGGGTGGTGCGGCCGATGTCCAGGATGCGGGAGTCGGTTCCGAGCAGGACGGGGAGGATGTCGGCGTCGCAGGCGATTTTGCGGATGGTGTTGGGGTGGATCGGGCCGGCGAAGGTGGCGGAGCCGGAGCTGAGCCGGGGGTGTTGCGGGCCGGGTTGATTCGTGGGGGTGCCGGTTGGGTGGGGCGGGGTGTTGGTTGCACGGGTTGGGGTGTTGGTTGCGCGGTTGGGGGTGTTGGCTGTGTTCCTGAGTTCCTGGAGGAGGTCGTGGTGGTTGATGGTGACCATGACCTGGGGGCGGAGTCCGCCGTTGGCGGGCAGTTTCCCGGTGGTCAGGGCCACACCGCAGGCACCGACGAGGCCGTCGAGGAGTTTCTGTGCCCGGGAACGGCGGTCAAGGTCCGGGCTGGCTGGTTCGTTCCCGCTGGCTTTGTTCCCGCCGTCACTGCCCTGGGCGGATCCTGATGCTTCGCCGTCATCCTTCCCACCGCCGCTCCAGTGAACGCTCTCGTCGCCTTCGATGGTGGCTGCCTTGGTTCCGGCGGCCTCGCTGTGCCCGGCTGCGTTGGTTCCGGTGGTGTCGCTGTTTCCGGTGGTGAGTCGGGGGTTGGTGGCGGTGTTCATGGCGGTGGTGAGTGTTTCGTATTGTTCGGTGGTGGCGAAGATTTCCAGGTGGTGCAGTCCGTGGCGGGGTTTGCGGATGAAGGTGCCTTGGAGTTGGCGGAGGATTTCTTCGCTGGGTTCTGGCCCGTCCTGATCGATCAGGTCGTTCCAGCGTTTGGTCATTTTCAGGACGAAGTCGGGGTCGGACCCGGCGGCGGTGCGGGTGAGGGCGTGTTCCATTCCGGTGAGGGTTTCTTCGTCGGTGAGGAGCCGTACTTTGTCCAGGGCGGCGGTGATGATGCTCGCTGACCGGGTGGGTATTTGTGTGGATTCGAGGGCTTGGGCCAGGATTTCGCGGCGGGCCGGGATGTGTTGCCCGGCGATTCCGGTCCCGGGGAGGACCTGGGAGGCCAGGGCGAGCCGGCGCCGGGCTTCGTTGATGCCGATCCTCAGGCGGGCCCGCAGGAATTCCGCGGCGTTGCGGTAGCCATCATCGGCCACCGCAGCAGCGTCCGCCGCAGCAACAGCACCGAACCCAGCAGCAGCATTGAAGCCAGCAGGGGTGGCGGATCCAGCAGAAGTATTGAAGCCAGCAGCAGCATCGGACCTTGCAGCTGTGGCTGTGGCTGTGGCGGGGTTTGGTCCTGTGGGTGCGGGGTTGGTCCAGCCTGTCTGCCATCCCGTGCCCGCCGCGGAGGAGGGCCGTGCCTGCTGGGCCTGGGTGCGGGTCCGTTCCACGGCGTGCGCTGCGATGACCTGCAGGTATTCCACGGTGCGGGCGATCTCCTCCACCCGCCCGGCGAACCCCGCGGCTTCGGCAAACCCGAACCCCGGGGCACCGGCCACGGTGACGGAACGCAGACTTTCCAAGGCCCCAACGCTCTCAGCCAGCGCATCCCCAAGTCCGAGCGCATCCCCAAGTCCCAGCGCACCCTGATGTCTTAGCGGACTCCCAAGTCCCAAGGAACCGCCCAGTCCTGGGGAAACAGGGGTGACTTCAGGATCGACCCTAATTTCAGGGTCGACCTCAGAGGTGGTGGTGAAGGATTTCGGTTCAATGCCGCGAAGCAGCGCCATGGCCCTGAGCTTCTCCGGATCAGCGCCTGCCGCAGCCGCCGCCGTCGGGCTTTCACAGCCGGCCTGGCCGCTGGCAGGACCGGTGTGGCTTCCTCGGGGAAGGCCCCGGGGGCGCACCACGACGCCAGTCAGAGCTACCCGACGCGCCAGAATGTCCCCAATGCTTCCCATGAATAAACCCTCTCACCAGGCTCATTAGCTCCCTTCCATGCGGAACCAGGAAACGCGGGAAATAGCGGCTGTTTGCTAGTGACTTGCTCCCGCAGAATGTCCGCGTGGCCGCAGTGCTGTGCGAGCTCGCGGAGCATGTGCAGATACACCCAGCGGAGGGGGAGCGGGCCACGTCGATTTCCGAGCACCAGGTCGTCCAGCCCTAAAGTCGAAGCAGCCAGCCGTGAGGCCTCGCACGCTGCGCGATGTGCCTGCTGAACGCTTGCGATCGTGTCGGTGTCCTGGAGAATGAACGACTCGTCAGGTGTGGCGGGGATGCCTATTTCGGTGCGCGAGCGGCACGTGATGGCCTCGTCAAACCAGACCTTCTCCACGAAGGTCGCGTGCTTCACCAAGCCCAGAAGAGTCGTGCGCGACGGCACCAGCCGTCGTCGTGCTTGTTCTTCCGGGAGTCCATCGAGGCTTTCGTTGAGGGCCCTACGGTGCTCATCAAGGAATGCATCGAATTGGGCCCGGGCGTCGTGTTTGATGACGTCGTCAGCGAAGGTCGGCGGGAAGGCGCTCATCCGAAAACCACCGTGCCGTCCCCGTCAATTCTCCAGCCGGGGTTGTGCGCGATTTCCCAGATGATGCCATTCGGATCCTTGACGTGGCCGTGGAAAATGCCCCCGAAAGCGCTGGACTGGGCAGGCTTCAGCAGGGTTGCGCCGGCAGATACCAGTTGCTCGATGGTGCTGGAAACTTCGGCTGCGGAGTCGACGTTGTGCGAAAGCGTCACGCCGCTGACACCGCCGTGTTGGGCGCTGCCGGCCAGGTCCTGGTCGAACTTCTCGGCATCGAATAACCCGAGCACCAACCCCGGTCCAACCTGGAAGAAAATAATCTCTCCGGGCACGTCCATGAGCGGATCCCAACCGAGCCCGTCCTTGTAGAACGAACGGGCACGGTCGAGATCCGCGGTGGCAAACGTGATGAAATGCAGTCGCTGGTCCATACGGCCATGCTAGCGACAGGGTACGACGGCGGGACTTAGCTCAGGTGCTGACGGGCGCCGTTGAGGTGGGAAGCCGGCGCCGCGAAGAGCGCAGAGACGTGGTCGCCAAGCTCGTTGACGTGGGTGTAGCCCGGAAACTTGCGGTGCGGAGCAGCTGCCTTCATTGCATCGTCAAGGAGCGCCTTGACCACGAACACCACCGCGGCGGATGTTTGTTCTTTGGGTTCAGTCTTGTGGCCGGACTGGGCTGCCTCGAAGCCGTCTGCGACACCGAGAACCCAGGCTTCGGAGGCGGCCCTTGATTGCGGCATAGCTGGCGCCCGACGCTGTGGGCTTTGCTGCAGCGACAGCCGAAACAATGGCCAGGCGTCCACGCGGCGATGCTTCCAAATCGGAGTAGAACGCGCGTGAGGTGTTGCGGAGGGTCGTCATGATGCTGGTGTGCAGGACGTCCCAGTCCTCGTCCTTCTGGCCAACGATTCCTTCGCCGCCACGCCATCCGCCCACAAGGTGGATAAGACCATCCACTGATCCGAACTCGCTCCTGACGGAACCTGCCAGGGCCTCTACCGATTCGGGGTCCGAAAGGTTGCAGGTGTACGGCACCACGCCGTCGTGGGAGGCAGCGAGTGCTTCAAGGCGGGCAGCGTCGAGATCCACGGCGGCCACACGGGCTCCAGCAGCAACCAGCGAGCCGACCACGGCTTGACCCGCGGCACTGGTGGATCCCGCAACGACGACGTTGAGGGGCTGAGTGGATGGGGTGCCGGATGCCACGTCGTTGTGGTCATTCGTGATTGGCAATGTGTGTCCTTCCAAAGGAAAAAGTGGTCAGAAGGAGCCTACCTAGTGATGAAGCTGACTTATCAATAAACGGCCTGAGCATAAGAATCTCTCATGCTCGCGTAGCTTTGACTCTGTCTGAGCGCACGGACGAGGTTGGCTCGGAAGTGGGAGGATGAATCTGTGGAACCCCTCTTCGACTTCCTGGGCAGTTACTGGTGGCTCATTTTCCCTATCGGCGGGATGGCCGGCGGGTGGGCAAGGTCATGGTCCAAAGCCAGCGAAGAGCGCCATCGCCGCAAGGTGGAGTTGTACAAGCTGAAGAACCAGCTTGCGGTGCACGAGCAAGCCAACCAGGCCGAGGTTGTCTCGTTGATGGCAACTCACGATGCCGTGAACCATAAATGGTTGGACTACGAGCTGGACGTTGGGAAGCTCATCGACTACCCGCTGATGACTGACGTCCGCGAACCTCTGACTGTCGCATTCCTCCGAGCCAAAAAGGAAGCGGACGGACTGCGGCCAGCCGCGGCAAAGGACATAACGACGCCGGCTCGGCTGGCTGAGTATCGGGCCGCCGTCCACAGCTTCGAACTCGCTTTCGATGTGGCCGAACGCGAAGCCAGGCGCATCAAGGACAGCAACTTCACTGGCCCGGAACGTCAAAGACTGGCAACGGCGCGGAAGCTGCTGCGTATTGCAGAAGACTCCGCAGCTACCCCGGCAGAACGTCAAACGGCGTACAAGCGTGCGCGCAAGGAACTCGATGGCCTGATCGTCCTTCCGGAGGCGACCGTTGCTGCCCTCGAAGGCAGAATCGCTGGAATGCTCGGCGCGCGGCAAGACCCTGACACGGACGCACGGATCGCTTGACGGGGACAGCGTCTTCGCTTTCTGACCTTCTTTGAATCCCGGGCGGCCGTCTTGCATGGGCAGCCCGTGGTGCAGATGGCTGAGACGGCTATGCGGGCGCTGCTTCGGCATCTTGAAGGCGACGAGGAGTTGCCGCAGCGGATCGAGCTCGGAACGGAGCTTGTGGTGCGGGGTTCCACCGCGGCCCCACGTCCGGGCAAGTAGCCCTAACGTCTGTTTTCGGTTTCAAAGCCCTGCCTCGGGAGAGCGGCCTGGGGGCACGACTATGTCCCAGATATTGAACAACAGACCGCTCATCAGTAAATGTTCATTATCATCAACATTTCTTGAAAGGGCCGATATGGTGAATATATGCAACATTCTGAGGAGACGCCCTTCTTTCGAGCTATTGATGCCAAGTCCTTTGGAGCGGCTATCCGTGGTGCCCGTCAAGAACGCGGATTGACCCAGGGTGAGCTGGCCACGGCCATCAAGGCCAGTCGGCACACAATTGTGCGCCTGGAGCAGGGCGAGAATGTCTCCTTGGAGACGGCCATGGCCGCCGTGCGAACGCTAATGCGGGACGTTGCTTTAATTCCACGCTTCGCAAGACTGGACGTGAAGAGGTGAATGCAGGGAAGCGTCTGGCGGTTTGGCTCCATGGGCGACACATCGCCTGGCTGACGGGCACATCGATGCGGCCCAAACTGGAGTATCTTCCTGAGGTTGTCGCCGAGTACGGCGCGGGGGCGGCACTACTCTCCCTGTCCCTACCACTCCGGCGGGAAGCGATGGTGGGGCCTGAGGTCTACAACTTCTTCGACGGACTGCTGCCCGAAGGTCAGGTCCGGGCGCATCTTGCGTCCATGGCAAAGTCTTCCACCACTGACATTAAGGCGCTCTTGGCGAAGGTGGGTGCCGACTGCGCTGGAGCGGTCCAAGTACTGCCGGAAGGGGTGGATCCCTCGGGCGTTGGCGGGCTGCTCGAAATGTCGGACGCGGAAGTCGTAGCCGCCGTTGAGTCCCTTCCCACCTGGGACCTACCGGACGACTTTGCCATCTCAACATCGCTGGGAGGTGTTCAGTCCAAGGTTCTGCTAACTCGGCAAGGTGACAAGTGGTGTTGGCCAGCCAATGGAGCGGGCTCAACCCACATCATAAAGCCGGACCCCCTGGATTCCCCCATTCCACATCTCCTTGCCGCAGAGCACTGGGCGCTGGAGCTGGCCAGTACTGCTGGATTGGCATCAGCAAAAACATGGATCCAGCATTTCGGAAGTCGGGATGCATTGATTGTTGAGCGGTATGACCGTACGGCCGAAAGCGTCCGAATTCACCAGGAGGACTTTACCCAGTTGTTAGGCCTCTCCTCGGCGGCGAAGTATGACCAATCGACCACCGCGCCTTCGCGCTTGACCAAGGTTGTCGAAGTGGCGGCATTTCACTCAAGAAGTCCTGAGGTTTTCATGACTGATTTGCTGAAAGTGGTTACCTTCAACGTCCTCATTGGCAACGGCGAAGCGCACTCAAAGAACTATTCCATCCTCATTGGCGAATCAGGTGAAGTTACTCTAGCGCCCGTGTACGACGCGGCGCCCACCTTGTTGCTGTACGCGCGTAGCTCGAACGCCGGTCACTCCATCGCGGGGCAGGCGCGGCTCAACTACATCACGCTTGATCACCTGCGGCGGGAAGCTGCAGCCTGGGGTCTGGATATGGACGTTGCGCGTGGAGTCATCGAGGAAACCGTGAAGGCTCTCGCGCAGGCCGGGGTTCCTGCACCGCAAGCAATCCAACACTTGCCTGACCTTATAGCCAGACGTGCCGACGACCTTTTGGCGGGCAAGTCGGCCAGGCGGGAGTAGCAAGTCGGCCAGGCGGGAGTAGGTGCCCACACGGCGATTGGTCGTTGACGTCCCGGGCGTGGTGCTTTCGTCTCAGCCCCGGCCCATGCTCGTCGATGGGTCCTGGTCACCCTCGGACGGGTCTGCCCGGAGTTCGTCCGGGGTTCCATCAGGCAGGCCTGCGGGTCCGGGGACGTCGCCGGATGCGGCGGGTACGTCGCGGTCGCCTTCCCGGTCCTGGTTCATGTCGCTGTCTGTTACTCCGGCAGTGCGGGCCGAGGGTTCCTCGTGGGCCTCGCCGTCGCCAGCCACAGCGAACGAGCGGCCCGACGTTCCCTGCGCCTGCTCTTCAGGCGTGTCCGAGTCCATTGCGTTGGAACCTTCGCTGATGGAGGAGTGGACATGGATGTCGTCGTCCTTCTCGTTTGGCTCCGGAACCTGCCCTTTGTCAACGGGATCGGACGTGCCGGCCAGGTCTTCCATCGCGTTTTCGGCGGCTTTACGGATGCTGTCTTCAACGCCCATCAGAATTCTCCTTTGCACGAATGGGTCCGGTGGCCGGACTCGAATAATAAAGTAAGCCTACTTACTTTCTGTTCGATGTGACACCCTGCCCGGATTGACAAAGTGGGCCCCGGTTTGATTCATGTATCTGCAGGTCAGCGCATGTCGTGCCGCACTTTGTACCGTTGAACGTTGGGCGATATGGTGTCTTCAGACCGTTTTGCAGAGGGTGGCAATATTCGCTCCTTTGCTGTCTGCTGGGGACGCTTTTCAGTCAGTAGGAACGTGCCACATGGTCAACCCCCGCCCCGAGCAGGAAGCTCTCCAGAACGGATATTTTCTGGATCTGGTCCTGGGCAGTGAAGACGTCGAGGCTTTTCTCGGCGATCTCGCTTCTTTCTCGGCAGAGAGCCTCTCTCACCGCAAGTCTCCTGTTTATTGCGGCATTACAGTCCTTCGTCGCAAGAAGTCGGCCACGGCCGCAAGCAGTGATGACCGTGCCCGCGTCATGGACGAACTCCAAAACACCTTCGAAGGCCCTTGTCTTACGGCCATGGACAAGCTGACCTCCGTATTGGTCCCGGATCTTCTTCGCGAACACCGTTGGCCGGAGTATGTTCAGGCCGCCTCCCATCAGGGGCTTCGCTCCATCCTGAGCGTGCCGCTGCTGGTCGAGGGGGATACCCGCGCTGCCCTGAACCTCTACTCAGAGCGGACCAATGCATTCAGTGACGATGATGTGGAACGCGCCGAAGTATTCGCATCGCACGCTTCGAAGTCACTGCGGCTCGCCTTGAAGATCGCGCAACTGAGCGATGCGCGGAATGACCTTGCAGCTGCGATGCAGTCTCGCACGGTGATCGACCTCGCGGTGGGTGCGATCATGGCGCAGAACCACTGCAGCCAGGAAGAGGCCTTCACCATCCTGCGGACTGCCTCCAGCAATCGGAACATCAAGCTGCGGCATTTGGCCCAATCGATCATCGCTGCCGTGTCCTCGGGGAGGATTACGACGCACTTCGAGGAGTAGGGGGACGACGAGTTTGGGGGTGGTGTTTCACCCCACCCGCGTCCACGGATTGGCTGTATTGACTGCCTTGCACGGGACGCAGTCTCCGGAAACGTGTTTCAACACAAGCATCTTGCCTTCGACGGCCCACTCATATATCTCTTGGGCCGGCTGACCCTTCGCAATTGTCATTCGATTGCCATCAGTGGACCACGTGTCTTCAACATGCGCATTCGCGGGTGCCGGGCAGTCTGGCAGGGGCTTCTGATCAATCGCGAATTTGCCATCTTCCTTGAATTCCCAGCTGAACGTCCCAGTGTTGTCACACAAGAATTCCTGCTTGAAATCGGGAACCACCCGTAGGGCATCTTCCTTCGTGACTGTGGAAGCCCATGTTCCGACCAATGCATGTTTTTGGTCCGGTGTGGCTGCTGGTGCACAGGATGAAAGCAGGATGGTGACCAGAATCGCAACGGTGATTCCGGCTGTGGAGATCGCAGTTTCCTTGGCGGCGCGTGTCCCGTGCTTCATGATTGCTCCGCTCCTCCGCGTCGCCAATTTGTCTCGAGCCCAGTCAGACGCAGATTTTCTTGGAAAGAACGCTACTCCCGACGGTTCCATGGCACCAGAGCCTGCATTGACGTGAGTGCAGCCGCCATACTGGTTGCCCTCAGACGGTCTTCTCTGTCCGCCCCGCGAACGTGTTTCGTAACCCGAAGCAACTATGGAGCAGACTTGGGTGGGTGACGACGAATAGACCCCGGCCCGGCCTCGCCATTGCTGCGCTGAGCCTTGGGACGGCGCTGAACCCGCTGAACTCGTCGATGATCGCGGTCGCGCTGGTAGTGCTGCGGCAGGATTTCGCGCTGGACGTCGCCACCGTTACCTGGGTGATCACGTCGTTCTACCTCGCTTCCGCGGCCGGCCAGCCGCTCATGGGCAGGCTCGCTGACCGCTTCGGCCCCCGCCGCTTGTTCACTTTCGGCATGGCTCTGGTCGCCGTCACCTGCGCCATCGCGCCGTTCCTTCCCAACTTCGCTTTGGTGTGTGTGGCCCGCGCGCTGATGGCGGTAGGGACCGCGACGGCCTATCCCTCGGCCGTCGTGATGGTCACCGAACTGAGTAAGCTCGCTAACTTACCGTCCACGCGGCCGCTGGGCCGGATCCAGATGGCAAACACGTCGGCCGCTGCTGTGGGTCCGGTGGTCGGCGGATTGTTGGTGAGTTTGGTCGGTTGGCAGGCGCTGTTCGCTATCAATGTGCCAATCGCGCTGGTTGCCCTCATTGTGGTGCACAAGGCTGCGCCGGCCGACTCCGGACGGGAAACGGGCAGGCTGTCGGCTCTGATCCGCGACTCCGACATCCCCGGCATCCTCGCATTCGTCACGTCACTCATGCTCGCGATGATGGCGTTACTGAACGTGATGCCGGCCTACCGTTGGTGGCTCTTGGCCGCTGCGACTGTGATCGGCGCGCTTTTCGCCTGGCGCGAGCTGCGCTTCCGCCCGCCGTTCCTTGACCTCCGCCTGCTGGGCAGGAACCGGCCACTGTTGCTGGTGTACTTGCTGTTCGTGGTGTTCAGCGGCGTCTACTACTTTGCCTTCTTCGGACTGCCGCAATTGCTGCAGGAGGCAGGTCATTACGACGCCGGTGTAGTAGGCCTGCTCATGCTGCCCCTTGCGGCGTTGTCGGTTGTGGTGACGCCACTGACGGTGCGGCTGATGGAGCGGTTCGGCGTGCGTTCCGTCCTGATCACAGGTGTGCTGATTCTGACTGTTGCTGCAGCCGGTCTTGGCGCGCTCACGTTGTCGCTGTGGGCGCCTTTGGTGTTCGTGCTGACCGCAATGATGGGCATTCCCTATGGGTTGGTGAGCACGGCCTCGAACCAAGGGCTCTACGTTTCTGCCCGCCCGGAAGAACGGGGGGTAGCTGCCGGGATCTTCCAGACCTGCCGCTACCTTGGCGCGATCACTGCAACCGTGCTGATCGGTGTGCTGTATGGCTCGGGCGTGAATCAGGCGAACTGGGGACTCATGGTCCTGGTGATGCTGGGCCTGAACGTGCTGGTGTTGGTTCTCGCCGTGATGTGGCGGAAGCCCACCGCGGACACGCGATAAAACACCTGACCCAAAGAATCGGGCCTTCCGCGACACGTTCCGGCATTCACTCGTACTCACCACTGCAATAGTTACGCCCCGGATTGCAGGAGAAGTAGATGCTTGGACTCGAAAATACCCCGGAAATTCCCAGTGGCTCGCCAGCGCCCGAATTGTGGCTGCTGCTGGTCACCGTTGCCATTCTTGTGACCCTGGTGGCTCTCGCCGCAGTGGTCGTTTCCCGTTTGGCGTTGCCACTCTCTGCCTTGTTGCAACGAGGACGGCGTGGGAGGGGGCCGCGGCATCGCAGCTCCCGCAAGCGGGAGCTGCCCCGAGGAAGGCACTAGCCACATGCCTTGCTTAATACGTTAGTGACCACTAACGTATTATTTGTGTTGGATGCCCTGGAGATAGCTGCTGAGCCCAATCGGCGTCGGCTGCTTCATCTCCTGGCAGGCAGCGAGAAGGCGGTCAGTGATTTGGCGGCTCATTTCGAGGTCAGCCGGTCCGCGGTTTCACAGCACCTGTTGTTGTTGGAGAAAGCGGGCCTGGTGATGGCCCGCAAGGAAGGGAGAAACCGGTACTACAGGCTCGATCCCCAGGGGATGGGCCGGCTCCGTGATCTTGTTTCCCAGTTCTGGACCAACGAACTGGACCTGCTGGCTTCCGATGCCGCCGCTCTTGCCCAACGGCGGGGCGATCAGCATCAACAACACCCAGACCACTAATAACTTCCAAAGGCGAGGACGCACATGAGTTTCGACAAAACCATCCACCTGCCGGTCACAGCCGACGAGGCCTTCGCCCTCATCACCCAGCCCGAGCGACTGCGGCGCTGGCAAACGGTCGCAGCCCGGGTGGACCTCAGGATCGGTGGGGATTTCCGCTGGACCGTTACCCCCGGCCACCATGCCGCCGGAACGTTCCAGGAAATCGAACCGGGCAAGCGAGTCGTCTTCACGTGGGGCTGGGAAGGCGGGGGCGATCTGCCTCCGGGTGCCTCGACCATCAGCATCACCTTGGAGCCGGATGCCGACGGAACGTCCCTCCGGTTGCTGCATGAAGGGCTCACCGAGGAGCAGGAGACATCCCATGCGATGGGCTGGAACCACTACCTGGATCGGCTGCTGGCTGAGGCTTCATCGAAGGACAGCGCCGGCCGCGACGACTGGGCATGGGCACCTGATCCCATCAACCAGCTGAGCTCAGCTGATGCGTCCTTGGCCATCCTTCTTGGCGTGCTTCGCAACGTCACTCCCGGGGACACAGCGAAAGCCACGCCCTGCGAGGAGTTCAACGTCAGCGAGTTGCTGGACCACTTGGCCGGATCGCTGAAGGGCATCGGCCGTGCGCTCGGTGCAGCACCCGTGGACCGCGCGGACGCGTCGCCCGAGGTGCGGATCGCTGAATTGGCCCAGCCTGCGCTGGAAGCCTTCAGCAAGCGCGGTCTTGAGGGAACCGTCGACATGGGGTTCGCCGAATTGCCGGCAACCACGGTCGCCGGGATCCTGAACCTCGAACTGCTCGTCCACGCCTGGGACTTCGCCAAGGCGACGGGACAGCAAGTGGAGGTGTCCGACGTCGTCAGCGATTACGTGACGGAACTTGCCCGGCAGACCATCTCCGAGCAGGTCCGCTCCGGCGGCAGCTTCGCGCCAGAGCAGCCGACGGCGGAGACAGCCAGCAGTCTGGAACGGCTCGTAGCCTTCACCGGCCGCACTGTCACCCTGTAAACCTCCTTAACCCCAAAACAAACAGCAGGAAAGAAGGACCATCATGTCCAGGTATGTTTTCATCTACCACGCACCCATGACCCCCGCAGAGGCCGCCCCGCCGTCACCGGATGACATGGCAGCCGTCATGGGGGAGTGGAATGCATGGGGTGCCAAGGTGGGCGATCGCCTGGTGGACTTCGGCACGCCGCTGGCCAACGGAGTCCGAGTGGCCTCCGACGGCAGCACGTCGCCCAGCCAGCGTGAAGTGGCCGGCTACAGCATCCTCGAAGCCGACAACCTCGACGCCGCAGTTGAGCTCGCCAAGGTCCACCCGCACCTGAACATGCCCGGTGGCTGTGAGATCGAAGTCCACGAAGCGCAGGAAATCCCTGGAATGTAGCTCGCGTTCCTCAGCGAACGGTCAGGGGCCGACCCGGCGGTAGTGAGAATGATCAGCTGCTGGGTGGCCCTGGTCATCGCGACATAGCGGTCCACGGCTCCTTCGGTACCCCTGCCGAATTCCTCTGGATCGATCAGGACCACGAGGTCGAACTCCAGTCCCTTGGATAATTCCGGCGCCAGCCAACGCAGGCGCGGCGACGCTGGGAGCGAGCCGCGTCCGACGTCGTTCTTGCTGATGACGCAAGCGATTCCTTCGGCGTGCGCGTCAAGCCACGTGGTGAGGATCGAGTCCAGCTCTGCAATGGATCCGTGGACGACTGGGAGCTCGCTGCTCCGGATGGACGTGGGGACGTTGGCATCGGGGAGGGCGGCCTTGATGACAGGTTCGGCCTCGGCCATGACTTCCTCGGGCGTTCGGTAGTTGATGCTGAGATGGGTCAGGTTCACGTTGGTCAGCCCGACGCGCTCCAGGCGTTCCTGCCAGGACTCACTGAATCCGTGCCTGGCCTGTGCCCGGTCACCGACGATGGTGAAGCTCCGGGACGGGCAGCGCTGCAGGAGCATCTGCCACTGGGCATCGGTCAGTTCCTGCGCCTCGTCCACAACCACATGGGCGAACGGGCCGGCGAGCTGGTCCGGGTCCACGATCAATACTGACTCGTCCATGAGCTTCTCCTGCATGTCCTCGCCGCGCAGCATGGACATGACCAGCATTTCGGAGTCGTCGGCGGCTACGAGGTCTTCCACAACGCGATCCATGAGTTCACGTTCGGCGGCGGCCTCGGCCTTCTGTCGACGCCTTCGTTTGGATGCTTCAGGATCGCCCAGCCGTTGCCGGGCTGCGTCCAAGAGGGGCAAATCCGACACCGTCCAGGCGTTCGGATCGGCCCGCTGAAGCCTTCCCGCGTCCTCAGTACTGAGCCAAGGGGCGCACAGACGCAGGTACGCAGGCACCCGCCAAAGGTCGGCCACGAGATCCGTGTAAAGAAGCAGCGGCCACGCCCGGCTGAACGCTTCCACCAGATCCGGATTCCGGGCGAATGACTGCCGAAGCAAGTCCTCCGGAACCTCGTCCGTATCGAACTTGTCCACCAAAATGGTGAGCAGTTCCTCCCAGACTTCCTCGCGCGCCTCATTGTGGGGAGTGCCTGGTGCTGGCACGTCGAAGGCCTCGGCCCAGTCGTCTGCGCTGAGCCAGACGTCGGCCCAGGGCGTCTCGACTTCCAGGCCCTCCTTCGGCGGTGACTCGTAGAACCTCACGGCCGGCTCAATCGCCTTCACTAGGTCCGCCGAGGATTTCAGACGGGCAACTTCGTCGTCGGCTTCAAGGGCAGCATCGGCTCCCTCAGGCACGAGGTCTCGCAGGGTGCAGGTCTGCACGCCCTCCTCACCAAGGCTGGGAAGGACATCGGCAACGTACGCCAGGAAGGGCCGGTGGGGGCCGACGAACAGGACGCCGCCTCTGCGGTGACCGAGCCGGGGGTCCGAGTAGAGGAGATACGCGGCGCGGTGCAAGGCGACCACGGTCTTCCCTGTACCGGGACCGCCGTCGACCACCAAAGCACCCCGGGAAGACGCGCGAATGATGGCGTCCTGGTCCGCCTGGATAGTGCCGAGCACGTCCCGCATCCGCGCCGAGCGGCTGCTGCCCAGGCTGGCGATGAAGGCTGAAAGGTCCTCAAGCGCAGCGGTGCCGCCGGGCAATTCCGCCGAGGTCGGGTCTTCCGTGAACGTCTCGTCCCAGTAGTCGGTAACCCGGCCACGGGTCCAGCGATAACGACGGCGGGCTGCCAGGCCCATCGGGTTGGCGTGGGTGGCTCCGAAGAACGGCTCGGCGGCGGGCGAACGCCAATCGATCAGCAGCCTGCGGCCGTCACTGTCCGTGAGTCCGAGTCGCCCAATGTAGAGAGGCTCAGTGTTGCCGGCGGGGACGATCCGGCCAAGGCAAAGGTCCAGGCCGAAACGACGCAGTGCACGCAGCCGACCGGTCAGCCGACGGGTTTCAACGTCCTTCTCCACGGCCTCCTGACCGAAGCGGCTTGGGGCTTTGCGTATGGCATCGAGCTGATCGGACAGCTCGGAGATGGTCTGCTCAAGGCTTTCAGCGATGGCTGCAAAATGCTTTTCATCGGCAGCGATCAGGGCTGGATCTGCTTTGGGTGCGAGGTGCTCGGGAAGGTTGAACGCGCTGGTTGTGAGGGGCACGTTGTCAGCTCCTTTCTGGGCTGATGACGCCGGAACCGCGCGTCTGAAACAGCGCGTACTCCCGGCGTCGGCTCTCAATTTTGCAGCAACCCCTGGGCCTTGCGGCAAGCCCCCCCAGTGCCGTATAGATTGAAAGTGAGGAGACACAACGTGTCTCCTTTTTTCGTGCCTTTTTGCTGGGCTGTTTTAGGGGGTCTCGGCCTTCTCTTGACTTAAGAACTGAGTAAGCTCAGAATTGAGTCAACTCAGTTATTTAGTCAGGAGCACCCCCCATGAGAGCCTTCGTCCTCAAAAAGTACAAAGAACCCCTGCAGGAAGTTGACGTTCCGGAGCCGTTGGTTGGGGAGCATGACGTGCTGGTCCAGGTGAAGGCAGCCGGTCTGAACCAGTTGGACGAGAAGATCCGCCAGGGGGAGTTCAAGCAAGTTCTCCCGTACAGGCTGCCGCTGATCCTTGGCAATGACCTCGCCGGAGTGGTGGTCAGTGTGGGTGCGAAAGTACGGTCCTTCAAGCCGGGCGATGAGGTGTTCGCCCGCCCGGACAAGGATCGCATCGGCACCTTTGCCGAACGGATCGCTGTGGCCGAGTCGGACCTTGCCATCAAGCCGGCGTCGATCAGTATGGACGAGGCTGGATCCCTTCCACTGGTGGCCTTGACCGCCTGGCAGGCGCTCGTTGAACGCGGCAAAGTTGGCCCGGGCCAGAAGGTCCTGATCCATGCGGGGGCCGGGGGAGTGGGCTCTATCGCGATCCAGCTGGCCAAGTACCTTGGGGCCACCGTTGCTACAACGGTCAGCGCCGCAAACGCGGACTTTGTCCGCGAGCTCGGGGCCGACGTCGTGATTGATTACCGGACGGAGGACTTCGCGGAAATCCTCCATGGCTACGATCTCGTTCTGGATAGCCTCGGCGGCGAGAATCTGGAGCGATCACTGAGGGTCCTCAAGCCCGGCGGTAAGGCCATCGGCATCTCGGGCCCGCCGGATCCCGGCTTTGCCCAGGAGCTCGGAGCAAACGCCGTGAGGAAGGGCGCTATCGCGCTCATTAGTGCCGGCATCCGGCGTAAGGCCCGTCGTCTCGGCGTCACCTACGAGTTCCTCTTCATGCGCGCCAACGGCAGCCAGCTGCGCGAGATTGCCGCGCTCATCGACGCCGGGGAAATCCGCCCCGTGGTGGGCCGTGTAGTTCCGTTCGACCAGACGCCGGACGGCCTTGCGGAGCTGGACAAGGGCGGCGTCCGTGGCAAAACAGTCGTCAGCCACTAAGTAAATCCACTAGTCAGGAACAAACATCATGAGCAATGTCATCACCGCCTACAAGGACGCACCGGTCAGCACAGTTACCGCAGGCGGCGTCACCTACAGTTATCGTGAGCTGGGCCCGAAGGGTGGAGTCCCCGTCGTCTTCCTGGTCCACCTCGCCGCGACAATGGACAACTGGGATCCCCGCATCATCGACCCCATCGCCCGGAAGCACCACGTGATCACCTTCAGCAACCGCGGTGTCGGTGCCACAACCGGCAACGTTCCGGGCACCATAGAGGAGATGGCGGAAGACGCCGCGACCTTCATCAAGGCGCTCGGGCATCAGAAAGTCGACCTCTTTGGATTCTCGCTCGGGGGCATGATTGCCCAGGCTTTGGTCCTCAAATACCCGGAGCTGGTGCGCAAGCTCGTTCTTGCCGGCACTGGTCCTGCAGGTGGGAAGGACATCGACAAGGTGGCCCGCGTAACCTACTACGACGTCCTGCGAGCAACACTGACCCGGCATGACCCCAAGGAATTCCTGTTCTTCAACCGCAATGCTGCAGGCAAACCCGCCGCGAGGGCATTTATCCAGCGACTCAACGAGCGCACCGCCAACCGGGACGCACCCATCAAGACCAAAGCCTTCCAGACGCAGCTGAAGGCCATCAAGAAGTGGGGCCGCACGGAACCGGCCAACCTGGGCGCGATCACCCAGCCGACCCTCATCGCTAACGGCGACAACGACCGCATGGTTCCGTCCCGGCTCTCCGACGATATGCACCTCCGGATTCCGGGCAGTGAACTGGTCATCTACCCGGATTCAGGGCATGGCGGCATCTTCCAGTACCACCAGGAGTTCGTGCCCGTTGCCCTCGAATTCCTTGGCCGATGATCCAGCAAGCGCTGATACGGTATTTGAATGCAGGCTGTGCCCCAGACCCTTGGCCGACGTGAGCGGAATAAGCAGGAGAAACTTGACCGCATCACCGCTGCGGCCCGCGAGCTCTTCACCCAATACGGCGTAGACGAGGTCACCACCCAGCAAGTGGCTGAAAAGGCCGACGTCGGATCGGGAACCTTGTTCTTGTACGCCAAGACGAAGGCGGAGCTGCTTCTCCTGGTCCACAACGTCAAATACGCTGAGGCACTCAACTCGGGCGTCGCCGCTGCGGAACAGGAAGAAGCTGTCCTTGACGGGATCACGGCGATCATTCGACCCATCATCAAATGCAACCGGGTCCAGATCGAGAACGGCCGGACGTACCTGAAAGAGATCGTCTTTGGCGATCCCACCGAACCGCATCACGCGGAGGCACTTGCCCTGACTATTCGCACGGAAGCTGCCATCGCAGAGGTGTTGCGGCGGGATGAGCAATTGACGGCCCGGGACCCAGCGAAAATTGCCCGGGTCATCTCGGCGATCATGTTCGTCAGCATGAGCTCCTCCGCCAACAGCGGTCTCACCGACGAGCAGGTCGGAGATGAGATCCGCGATCAGGTCAACGTGGTTTTGGCCGCAGGGAGCTAGCGGCCGCAGACGCCGTCTCTAGTGGGAGTGCCCGTGTCCGTGGTGGTCGTGGGCGCCTTCGGTCGTCATTCCCGCAGCCGCGGCAAGATGGCTCCAGCCGGCGTCGCTCAGTGCGTGGTAGGCGATGTGGAGTTCCTTGGCAGGCTCGCCAACGGAGGCCGTGTCGCGCCTTTCAAGGACAGCGATCAGCTCGACTGCCGCAGCGGTGAACCGGCTGGCAGCGGCCTGCAGATCCGGCGGCCAAGCGATCGCTGCGACGGCGATGTGTGCGTTGCGGATCAACGCAGCCCAGTTCCGGTCGATCTTTGGGTCCGGGCCGGTGAGGGTGGTTGCGATCCCGTGGAATCCGACGTTGTCGATATAAGTCAGTGACGCCAGCAACCCGGCCGGTGTCACCGGCTGTGCGCCTGTGTCTGATGGGTCCATGGCAGCCTCCAACGGGTCCTTCCTCCAAGGATGCCTTCAATGCTTCACCTGCTCAAGGGCATCGGCGCGGCCCTGTTTGGGAGATGCAAACGAGTCCTTCCAAGAAGCCGACGCCGATCACACCTTGCGCAGGTTGGGGTGCCAGTTGGCGGGTAGGCTGAAACCGACCATCGTTGACCGTCATCATCGTTGACACGGCACATCGTTGACCCGGCATCATCGTTGACGCGGCACGCGCAAGGAAGGACTGTTGTGGAACCACGCCCGACCATAACCAGGTTCTTTCTTGGAGCAGGCCTTCTGGCCGTGGTCCTGGCATTGATCGCCGGTTTGTTGGGCATGCACGTCATGGTCGGCCCCCACTCACTGCACACTGCCGTCATCACCACTGCGGCGGACACAGCCGCTACGGCCGTCGCAGCCACTGGAGATGCCGCAACGCACACCGGCCATGCGGGCGCGTCGCAGTCTGTGAGCGGAGACACCGGAATGGCGCCGCTGGCGCTGTGTTCCTGCTCCGGGAACTGCTCAACTGCGCATGTGGCGGGCGGTTCCTGCATCCCTTCAGTCGGGCCCGGCGGTCTGGCTGCGCCGGTTCGGGACAGCACAACCACGGCGCCGTCCACCGTCCAGGTCCAGGCCGATCCTTCCGGCACACTGTGGTCTTACCAGCCCGGAAGTCCTTCACCGGGTGAATTGTCGATCAGCAGAACATAATCGGTCGCCCGCGCCGAGATCAGGGCCTCGCCGAGATCGGCGCCCCGCCGAGATCAGCGCGCACCCGGATGACCGGGCTGCCCGAATACTTGGGCAGCGGCTCTCTTCTGCTGCCCCCAGGCAGCGCCACTGCCCAGCCTCTTCTGCTGGGCATCGCCGGAACCTTTCCGAGTGGGTGCATCGACGCCCACCCCTCCTTGTGAAGGACCACTTATGAACACCCAAAAACTCTTGCCCCTGTCCGCAGTTGCCCTCGCGGCGGCTTTGGCCCTTGCCGGTTGCAGTACCGGCACCCCGGGTTCGACCGGGACCTCCATGCCGGGGATGGATCACGGCTCCATGGGCTCATCCAGCCCCGCTGCTTCAACGTCATCGCAGGCTGCGGGAGACCACAACTCAGCGGACGTGATGTTTGCCCAGATGATGATTCCCCACCATGCGCAGGCCGTGGAAATGAGCGACATGATCCTGGCCAAGCAGGGCATCCCCAGTGAAGTCAGCGCCCTCGCCACCCGCATTAAGGACGCTCAGGGACCGGAGATCGAGAAAATGACTTCCTGGTTGTCCGGCTGGAACCAGTCGACGCAGATGCCCGGCGGCCACAGCATGGAAGGCATGATGGGCGCCGATGACATGGCGAAACTCGAAGCAGCCCAAGGCGTCGACGCCGCGAAGCTGTTCCTGACCCAAATGATCAGCCACCACAAGGGTGCAGTGGTGATGGCCCAAACTGAAACCAGCAGCGGTCAAAATGCCGATGCGGTGGAACTGGCCAAAGACATCGTGGCCGCGCAGGAAGCGGAAATCAAGGAGATGCAGCAACTGCTGACCACCCTCTAAGCAAGGCTCTGGCTGTCGGCCCGAACAGGGCCGACAGCATCCCTTGACTGTCCCCGCATCGTTGCCAGGCCTGGTCGCCGGATGCCAAGATACGTAGGTGGGCGCAGTAAGGGTGTCCGGCCTCAAAGTCAATTACCGGGTTAGGGGATCGGGCGATCCCCTCGTTCTACTCCATGGCGGCTTTGGATTGGATAGCCGATCATGGGGCCGGCAGCTCGACACCCTCGATGACGAGTTCATGGTCGTCGCCTGGGACGCTCCTGGCTGCGGAGGATCCGACGATCCACCGGAGTGGTTCCGCATGGAAGACTACGCTGACAGCCTGGCCGGGTTTGTGAGGGCGCTCGGCCTGACAAACCCGCACATCCTTGGCCTGTCGTTTGGTGGCGCTCTCGCCCTGGCCTTCTATGCACGACACCCGACCGTGCCTAGAAGCCTGATCTTGGCCGGTGCATATGCCGGCTGGGCGGGCTCCCTCCCAGCCGACGAGGTGCAGCGGCGCGTTCAACGGATCAGCAGGGAAGTGACACAGCCTCCCGGCGAGTGGCTGCCTAAGTACCTGGCCGGCATGCTAACCGAGTCTGCACCGCGAGAAATGGCTGAGCAGACACTCGCGCTGATGTCCGATATCCACCCCCGAGCCAGTTTGACGATGCTCCTGGCGATGGCGAATGCCGATCATCGTGGCATCCTCCCCGACATCGAGGTCCCGACGCTGGTGCTGCATGGCGAACTCGACGTACGATCGCCGCTGGCGGTCGGGAAGGAACTGCACAGGAAAATCCCTGCATCGCAGCTCGTCGTGCTCCCCGGCGTCGGGCACCTGAGCAACGTGGAGGCCGCAGATGCTTTCAATTTCGAGGTGAGGACGTTCCTTCGTTCCCTTAACGGCCCCATGGGATGACTATCGCCCGGGACACCTTGGGATGGAAAACGCAGGATAAACATCGCTCCTGACGTACGAGCTCCAGTATCCAAGTCACCAGACCTGCACATCGCAGCACGGCCTACCGGACGGCAGGTAAATGTGAAATGTTCAGACCATGACCGATGACGATTTGACCGAACTTCGAGCACAGGCAGACCAGGGCAGCCAGGACGCCGTTGACCAGCTTGTGGAACTGGCCGCTGAGCGCGGCGACCTTGAGGAGCTGCGTCGTTTTGCCGCGCAGGGGAGTACCGATGCCGTGGACCTCCTCATTGAGCTTGCCTCAGAACGTGGCGATGTGGAGGAACTTCGACGCCTCGCCGACGGTGGAAGCCGGACAGCAGCCGAGGTCCTCGCGGAACTCGAAGAAGAATACGGCACGGAATGAGAGCCCGTGGCGTCAGACTTGCCTGGAGCTAGGGCCGAGGCACTTTGCGGTCAACGCGGTACGCGGAGAACACGATACCGACCAGAAGTTACTCCATTCCCGCGTGATGCGGTTAGACAACATCCTTGGTTCGGTTTCTCCAGATACCGATCACACAAGGAATAAGGATCCATATGACAGCTGAAGATGCGGCAGCTGCAGCGTTGCCGCCTTCGGTCAGAACGTTGGTGAACGTGGCGGATTGAAGAAATGGCGTTGCTTCGCCAGCGACCAGACCAATCAGCGAGTCGAAAACAAAAGATTGAAACAGCACAAAGACAATCGCGAGTGGCGTGGACAGGAGCGTGGAAGCGACCGCAGCCCCGGACATGACGCCAACCAGGGTGGCGCAAAGCAGTAGCCAGACACTCCTGTTCAGGCTTCCGAACATGATGTCCGAGCTCGTGAAAACGGAGAAGCCCGCCGATACAGCAAAAGCCACGGCACAAATCACCAGCATTGTGGCGAGACCAAAGATGGCCACAGCGATGTACTTTGCGAGGAGCAGCACTCCCCGCCTTGGCTGTAGTACGAAGAACTTCACATTGTCGCGGTGCTGCCAGTCGGAAGTGATCGCGAGAATCGAAATAATTGGAGCACCGATGCCAGCGGGCAACGCCAACGCGGCAAGCATCATGGACATGTCAATCGGCTCGTTGCGACTGGCTGAGACGGCTACGAACGCGACGATCATCAGGATGCCTAGAAGCGTCATGCTAAAGAGAAGCCATCGCGAGCTGCGGGTATTGATGAGTTTTCGCATTTCGACGTAGACGGCAACGCCGATGGGGTTCGATACCGGACTGCTGATGCCGCTCATTTCCCCTCCTCCGTCCTGGAGACCGCTGCAAACTCCGGGGAAGTGAGTTCACTGTAGTAACTTTCCAACGATTCCACCGGCTTTCTGTGCAACAGGCTCACTTGGATGCCATTCCTCCAAAGGATTTCACCGACGCGCTCCGGTGACGACATCACTGAAATTCGCTCACTGGCGGAATGAGGGGCGTCAGCCAGTGCGATTCCCTCGGCATGCAGGACGCGCCTGATTTCAGACCGCTGAGGGCCATCGACTTCAGTGACTTCCGTTCCTCCAAGGTCTCCTATGGAGGAGTTAGAGATCACGCGGCCGCGGTCAATGATGACTACGCGATCTACATAGGACTCAAGCTCATTCAGCAAATGGCTTGAAATGAGAACGGCACCACCGTCGGCGGCAAATCGACGGATGGATGCCTTAAGCCAACTCATTCCCTCGACGTCCAACCCGTTGGCTGGTTCGTCCAGGACGAGGTACTTGGGATCGCCCAGAAGAGCGATGGCCAAACTAAGGCGTTGGCGCATGCCCAGGGACAGTGACCGTACTTTTCGACGACCTGCACTGGCCAGGCCCACCGACTCTAGAACGGCATCCACCCTCTGCCTCGGGAGCCCCATCATTGCGGCGGCCAAAGTGACTGTTTCTCGGGCCGACCTGCCGGGATGGTGTGCCGAAGGATCAAGCAGGAAGCCTATCTGTTGCCCTGGGTTCAGCAGTTCGTGGAAGGGCGAGCCAGCAATCGTAATGGAGCCGGTGTCTGGCCGGGTCAGCCCCGCGATCATTCTGAGCGTGGTGGATTTCCCGGACCCGTTTGGCCCGATGAACCCAGTGATCGTCCCTGGAGCGCAGCTAAAGCTCAACTCGTGCACGGCTTTTACGTTGCCGAAAGACTTCGAGATGTTGTCCAGTCGCAGGGTCATAAGAGCATGTCCCGTGATTTCATGAAGCCCCCCTTTCAATACACCCACTATGAGTGCATTGCTGCTTTAGTACGAATTGTTTGTACAGGTACGACGCCGGACCCGCCTCCCTGCCGGCGCCTTAACTAACGCTGACCAGGACTTGGTCGATGCGCGCCAGGAGACCCGGCCAGCCATTGCCCATGCCTTCAATGGCCTGCCGCCCCATAGGGCTGTCCAGGTTGAAGCCGGCGTGCTCGAAGTGAAGGATGGTGCCGGTTTCGCTGGCTTCCAAGGTCCAGGTGATGGTGGTGTCCAGAACGCCCTCTGCGAAGACGAACGTGATGGAGGTGCCCGGTTCGACGGCGGTGACTTCGCATTGCTGCTGGCCCCAGCCACCCATGTCCATCGTGAAGCGGTGACCCACCGTGGGTGCGATGTCGCCGGCAGCCCACCAGCGGGCGAGCAGTTCCGGGATTGTCAGGGCAGCCCACACTGCCTCTTTGGGGTGCGGGAAGGTGCGCTCGAGTTTGATGGCGTTTTCGGTCACGGAGTGTTTTCCTCATCCAGTAGTTCGGCCAGGGCGTCGAGCCGCTGGTTCCAATATTGCTCGTAGTTCTTCAGCCAGTTGCTGGCTTCCCGCAGGCCTTGGGCCTCAAGGTGGTAGATCCTGTTCCGGCCTTGCCGTTCCTCGCGGATCAGGCCAGCTTCCCGCAGGACCGCCAAATGCTCGGACGCCGTAGAACGGCTGAGGTCCAGGCGGCCCGTGAGATCGCCCGCCGTCAAGGGACCCTCACGGAGGCTATCGAGGATGGTGCGCCGCGAAGGGTTCGCGAGGGCGCCGAAGACGTCGGGTAGCACTCGATGATGATATGTCGGAAATTTCCGAAATGACAAGCCGGGCTGGCCTTGCCGGGCCAAAGATAGGGAGATCAGACCAGGGCCGTCATGACGTTCCAGCCTTCGCCAATCTGTTTCCGTGGCTCTAGATGGCGGCTTCCAACGCCGGGATAGAGCCAGAGGATGCCGTTGGTATCCCGGGCGATGATCTGCGAGTATCCCTCGTAGTTGTTGTCGAAGTTACCGGTGGCGATGATTGCTGTCATGGTGTTCCAGCCTTCGCCGACCTGCATCCGCGGGAGCCATCCTCCAGTTCCATTTCCTGGGTAGAGCCAAAGGCGGCCGCTGGTGTCCCGTGCCAGGAGGTCCATCTTCCGGTCTTCATTGAAATCGCCGCGACCGATCAGGGCAGTCATCACGTTCCAGCCTTCGCCGATTTGGAACCGGGGGAGCCACCCGCCTCGGTGATCTCCCGGATACAGCCAGAGGCGCCCTTCGGCATCACGGGCCATGAGATCGGCCATGTAATCACCGTTGAAGTCCCCAGGTCCCACCAGGGCAGTCATGACGTTCCAGCCAACGCCCACTTGGATCCGCGGCTTGAGAGTTCCGCCGCCCGTGCCGGGGTAGAGCCACAAGTCGCCGTTGGTGTCCCGGGCCAGGAGGTCGTCCGTGAACTCGCTTTGGAACTTGCCCGGACCAACGATTGCGGTCATGACATTCCAACCTTGTCCCATCTTGAACCGGGGCTTCTTCCAGCCGCCAAGGCCATCACCGGGATACACCCAGAGATCGCCTGCTGTGTCACGGGCCAGTACGTCGTGAAAGTAGCTCGTATTGATGCTGACGTAATCCCAGTTGTTGTTGGGGACGTTCAAAGCCCGCGTGGCTTGCGCCGGAACCACCGCGAGCCCCAGGAAAAAGACCGCAACCATGGCCGCAGCCGTACCAAGGAAAAGCCCGTGTCGGCGGCTTCCAGCCCGTCGCGATAAACGAGTTGTGCAGCGTGCACTTGTAGTCGACCCTGATCGGAACATCACTGTTACCCCCATTAGCAACATAGCCATCACGCGATGCCCCGGAGCTTAGCCGGATCGCCGAAGTTTTGTTAGGGGCTGGCGGAAAGCCCTGTCATCCTAGAGACATTCAGGTTTCACCGGTCGGGACGGAATCGAGGAGCTATGAAGCGGGTTCGCTACTTCACAGCGGCAGCAGCGGTTGCCGTCCTGCTACTCACCGGATGCACGGCCACAGCGGACCCCAGCTCACCGCCGTCGAGCGCGTCAGCAACCCCTCCGGGCGCTGCCTCATCGACAGGCTCGCCATCCGCAACGCCCCCGGCGGCGCTGGCAAAACTCGCCAGGATTCCCTGGGACGGTGGACCTGATTTCTACAAGAAGTTCAGCAAGGCCGACGCCGCAGGGTGGGATGACCCGGGATTCTTCCCCATCGGAGTCTGGTACGCATCCGCGAACGGCGAGCAGATGCAGTTCGACAAAGCGCATGGCATCAACTTCTACGTCCAATTCAACCCTGACACTGACTATTCGCTGTTCGACCAGCACGGCATGTTCTCGCTGATGAAAACGAAGAACGCACCCGATAACTGGGCCCAGCTCCCGGGCAACTACGTCGACGACGAGGTAGATGGCCGGTTCGGTTGGGATGAGGGCGTGGTGCACATGAACCAGACGATCAAAGAGTTGAAGTCCAAGGAGGAGGGCCGGTTTACCTACGCCAACTGGACTCCGTCCCTCATCAGCTACGACGCGCCCATGGACATCACCAAGCGGTACTGGGAGACCGTGGACGTGTCCTCGACGTCCAACTATTACTACGCAGGTGCCTGCCGCGATTGGCGGCTGCGCACACCCCAGGGATACAACCCGACGACGACGGCCACCTGCCAGACGTCGTCCGCGTACGCAAAAGCCATGCAGGTTATGCAGGAGGTCAACGCCGCGAGGGGTGTGTACTCGCCCATCTGGATGGTCCCGACCGTGCTTAGCCCGGAAGGTGAGCATGACCTGTCCGACCAGATGACGCCGGACCGGGTGAAGGCGCAGGTGTGGGCGATGCTCATCCACGAGTCGCGTGGCATTGTGTGGTTTACCCAGTCGCCCGGCGGTGGGGCCGATAACCCGTGCATGTCCGGAGATGCGCTGGCCGATGTCCGCATTCACAACACCGCCTGCTCCCGGGACCAAGTGCAGGCCATGGGTGAGATCAACGCAGAAGTGAAGGCCCTGGCGCCGATTCTGAACACGCAAAGCTATGTATGGAACTTCGGCGACGGGCTGGACACCATGCTGAAAAGCTACAACGGGGACGCGTACATTTTCGCGATGACGCAGGACGCGCTGACCGGGCAGCGGACCTTCACCCTGCCAACGGGCGTCACTCCCAAGACCGTCGAGGTGGTGAACGAGAACCGCACCATCGCCGTGAAAGACGGGAAGTTCACGGATGATTTCCCCGTTGAATCCACGCACCACGTCTACAAGGTGAGGCTGTAGAGGCGCTGCGCCCGCCTGTTCAGTCCTGTGCATTTCGTTGCCCTTCGCAGTGCAACCGCAAGAAACTCCTTGAGGAAACCCACTCAATGAGGAGCCTCACTTGCACCCACAAACCTTGGCCCGAAGTCTGGCCGCAACCACCGCATCCGCAGCGCTCATCGCTGCCACGCTGGTAGCCGCCGGATTCGCAGCCAGCCCCGCAGCAACCGCAGCCGAACTGCCTCCGCCCCCCACCGGCGTCGTGTATGCCAGCGACGTTCCGTGGTCCAGCATGACGAACGGCTGGGGGCCGGCCGAACTGGACATGAGCAACGGCGGCCAAGCGCTCGCGGACGCCAATCGTGCGCCGCTGACCATCGGCGGCACGGTGTATGCGAAGGGCCTGGGCACCCACGCGGCGTCGTCCATTACGTATAACCTCGGCGGGCAGTGCCGCCAGTTCCTCGCCCAGGTGGGCGTGGACGATACCCAGGGTGATCGCGGCCGGGTGGACTTCAGGGTCCTGGTGGATGGCGTGGAGCGTTTCGCGGGGGAGCGGAAGGGAACGGACGGAGCTCTGCCAGTCAACGTGGATCTGAGGGGCGGCACCACGCTGCAGATGAAGGTGGAGGCCGGCCCGGAAGGGAACGGCAACGATCACGCCGACTGGGCTGATGCCAAGATCAACTGCTCCGACGCGTTCCTGGCCGCGCCGCTGCGTATCGAGGGCTCAGCCGGGACGAACCTCAACTCGCTGGTCCCGGGGACTCCGGCGACCGTCGTCGTGCGTGACCTTCAGCCGTTGAGCCCCGTCAGTCTCAGCCTCCGGGGCGAAAACGTGGCCGACGCCGTTGCTGACGCCACCGGCGTTGCGACCATCACGTTCGTGGTGCCTGCTGGGGCCGCAGGCGGGACAACGGAGCTTGTCGCCACCGGCACTGGCCCCTTCGACGTGGCGACCACCGGCAGGATCGGCGCGTTGATCGTGCAGATCAGCGACGCGAAGTTCTATGTGGACTGCTCGGCGGCCACTCCCGGTGATGGCAGCCAGGCCAGCCCGTTCAACTCCATCGCCCAGGTCAACGGCTACGGCGCGTTCAACGCCGGCGAATCGGTCCTCTTCCGGGCTGGCACTGACTGCACTGGCGCGCTCACGCCCGCGGGCACCGGCGTCGCGGACCACCCGATCACGCTGTCCGCTTATGGCGACGGCGCCAAACCCACCATCAACGGCAACGGCGCGGTGGCAGCCATCCAGATCACCAATGCCAGCCACTGGACGGTCAGCGGACTACGTGTGGTGAACCCGTCGGACACTCCCGTGCGCAGGGTGGGCATCCTCTTCGAGAACAGCGGAACGGCACAGACCGCTGGCATAGTCGTCACCGGAAACCACGTGGAAGACGTGGCCGGCTGGCGAAACAAGGCCACGAACGGCGCTGGTTTCGCCCAGTCTGCCGGCATCATGGTGCGCACCTGGGGCAAGGGCTCGGTGGACGGCATCACCATCACTGACAACGAGGTGAACGATACCGCCGGCGGCGGCGTGAAGATCTCCGCTCCGGACACCACCGAGCGCTACAACACCAAGGTCTACGTAGCGCGCAACAAGATCCATGACGTGGGCGGCGACGCGATCGTGATCCACAATTCCGACGCACCGCTCATCGAGTACAACAGCGGACTCAACCTCGGCCAAGGCGCACACCCCTATGAAGGCGGCAACTTCGCGGGCATGTGGCCGTACAACTCCAAGAACCCTGTATTCCAGTTCAACGTTGTGGGCAACAGCAGCACCTCTGTGTACGACTCCACTGCTTGGGACTGCGACATGAAGATCGTGGGAACCTGCCTCTTCCAGTACAACTACTCGTACGGGAACGCGGGCGGCTTCTACCTGAACTGCGTCTCGAACTGCGGCGGGGGTTCCACCGCGGCGAACGTGGTGCTGCGGTACAACATCGCCCAGGACGACTGCCGGTTGGGCGGTAGCAGCAGCGGCACGGGCAAGCACTACATCTACAACAACACCTTCTACTGCCCGTCGCGCGTCTTCTTGGACGACATGACCGGCCCGCGCGAGGTCCGCAACAACCTGTTCGTGGCGCCGGGTGGTGGTTTGAAAACCGTGTCGGCTGTGTATGCGAACAACGCCTACTTCGGCGGTATTTTGCCTCCTGTTGGCGAGACGGGTTCGGTGCTGGATGATCCGCGGTTGGTTGCTGGCGGGAGTGGGCAAACTTCCCTGTCGGTTCCGGGGTATCGGCTGCTTTCCGGGTCGCCTTTGCTGGGTGCCGGTGTTCGAATTAACGACGACGGCGGCAGGGACTTCTTCGGGAACCCCACCTCTGGTGCGGCTTCCCTTCCGAATATCGGCGCTTACCAAGGGCCGGGCGTTGCTCCCGCCGCGTTGCCCTTTGGTTCGTTGGTGAATCAGACGTCCGTGGCGAATGCGGCCAACCCACGGAACGGTGCTGTTACTGCTGACCGGCGGACGTTCTCGGAGGAGGCTCTGGCGGAGGCTGGGCTTGGCTCGGGCGAGCGGTATTCGGCGTTTGGGGTGTCATCCGTTTGGCATCCTACGGCGGTGGGGACGCCGGATACTTTGAAGGCTGCGGGGCAGGAAGTGCTTGTTTCGGGCAAGGGGCGGACTTTGCTGGTGACTGGGTTCTCCACGGGGAACGTGTCTTCGGGCGTCGCGACGGTGCACTTCACCAACGGCCAGAAGCGCGATGTGGTTCTGTCGTTGCCGAACTGTCTCTCGGGAGTCCCCTCGGATACCAGCGTGGTTGTTGCTTCGTCGGCGTATCACCAGCGGCACACGCAGGCTTACATTGGCGGGCCTTCGACGGTTGTGCGGGTGGATGAGCCAGCTCGGGTGTTTGCCACGAAGATCGACATTCCGCCGGCGTTCGAGGTATCGAGCGTGACGCTGCCGCAGGGGAGCGCCTTGGTGGACGAGGGGCTGAACATCATGGACATTGCGGTGGGGAATCTGCCGGTGGGGTTGGGATGATTCCTGGGTGAGCTGAACGAGCAGGTAGAGACAGCTACGGCACCAACGATTCAGAATCGTTGGTGCCGTGCTCAATTACTTGGTCACGTGAACAACGACAGCCTTGCTGATTGCCTGCTCCATGCCAGGATTATCGATGCCGGTCACAGTCCAGTTGCTCAGTAAGAGTACGGTCTTTCCGGTGTCTGAGTTGTACACGACTTTCTTGAAGCCGAGAGCCTGCAGCTCATCGTCTAGAGCCTCGGCATTCATCCCGGCCACATTGGCGGGAATGATCGCAGTGATTGCCGGAGCCGGCGCCGGTGTCGCGGGCACTTGCGCCGCAACCGGGGTAGGTGCCGGTGTGGCCGTTACCGTCGCTGTGGCGGTTACTGTCGCCGTGACAGTTTCCGTGACCTTCGGAGCGGTCGCAGGTGTTCCAGCGCAGCCAGCCAGTGCAAGGCACGACAAGGCTATGGCAAGGACGATTTTCTTCAAGATTCCCCATTTCAGTTTCAACGACCTTTGTCGCCGCCCCCATTTCGCTCGCGGTTTGCGAACACCAGAGGAAGTGTAAGCTTCAACGAACGCGCCCAGGATTTGTTACGTTCTCCTGCTCTCACAGTTCCTTACGTTGGACGCATCGCCTTTGACTCACCTTTGTCTCGGCGTTCAAAAACCGCAAGAAGCGAGATAGTAAGTTCACTTAAAGGTCGGGCAGACATAATCCCGTATTTTCCTTGCCAATTTTTCTAAAGCCTGTAATATCCGATTACCGGGCACAGGGCTCGGTGCTTTGGGGAGCACTACTGGGGGTATTTGCCGGCGCACAGTCGACTTTCTGCCATTCTCAATGCCAGAGACTAAAGGCATTCCACTCGCATCAAACCCATTCGCATGATTTTGTCGCGCCCAAAATACCGGGCACTGAAAGGAACCTCATGAGTCAGGATCACGAAGGCTATACGCCTTCATCCCCGCAGGGTCAGACCCCGCCGACAACGCCGTCGGGCTACCAGATGCCTCAACCGCAAGGCTACCCGCCTCAATCCGCACCACAGGGATATCAGGTGCCTCCGTCGCAGGGGCAACTATTCCAGCCGCCTATTCCTCCTCAGAAGTCTTTTCTGGTGACATGGATACTTGCGATGTTGGTAGGTGTATTTGGCGTTGACCGTTTCTACCTGGGCAAGGTGGGAACCGGCATTGCAAAGCTGCTGACGTTCGGAGGACTGGGGGTATGGGCACTCGTTGACCTCATACTCGTCCTTGCAAACAAGCAAACAGACAAGTACCGCAGACCCCTAGAGGGCTATGACAAACACAAGGTAGTTGCTCTTATCGTCACAGCCGTATTCATTGTTGGCGGCATCGTCTTGAACTCAACACGCGGACCCGTAACACCGCCAGCTGCGGTCCCAATCCCTGCCTCAACGTCGTCAGCGAATTCAGAACCAGCCGCTTCATCAGCACCCACTTCCCCAGCGTCTACGCCTTCTCCCGCGCCGTCAGCGGCACAGACCACAGCCGCAGCAGCGTCGGCCGCCCCAAAAGTGGCTACGCAAACTTTCAGCGGCGTTGGCGATGACATCGTGGCTGCTTCCCTTTCCGGTGCGCCAGCTATCGTTACATTCACCTGTGATCCATGCAGCAGTAATACGGTGCTGAAAACAAACGGTCGCGACAGCCTACTGGTCAACACAATCGGGTCCTACACGGGGACTCACATTGTTGATACTTCGACCGGGTCCACCACATCTGAGTTCACCATTAACGCTCAAGGCAGCTGGTCGCTGACAGTTGCGGACATCACCACGATTCCCTCCACGACAGGGCCCCGTCAGCGGGCACGGGGACCAAGTGATTCTCTTGGGGGGAAAGTCGACCAAAGCCGCCATCACTTACGTGGGTGAGAGCAACTTCGTTGTTAAGGGGTACGGTGGAAGCCGCTCCGAGCTGGCTGTGAACACCATCGGCTCCTACACGGGCACTGTCAAATTGACGGGCCCCGGGTTCGTGCAGGTCACGTCAAGCGGCGACTGGACGATTACGCCCGGATAGTCTCCAAATCATCGCGTCCAATTGGGACACGTTCATAGAAATCAGCCCGGGTCCCCGCTGTGGACCCGGGCTACTCTTTCTTCGCTTCACAACTCGGCCACTAAAGCGGCGAAGCTCATCGGCATGGGACGAATGAACTGGAGCGCAACAACTGGTTCTACTTCGTCGTGTCTTTGCTTGGTGATTATCGGACAGGCCCATACCCTGGCGCAGTGAATACATTTGATGGGGGATGGGAGCGTACAACGCTCCCCGAGGGGCTATACGAACTCCTGCAGACGGCGAATCTCGAAACCAAGTTGTCATTGGTGCCGGAGTTCAGCGCGACAGTCGAAGAGATCGACCAAGACGACGCCCCAGAAGTGCTCGCGCGCCACATCGCCGAAGTCGTGAAGGATGCACTCACAACTGCCAAGCCGGAAGAACGCGTCGCACTTGCCAACAGGCTCTTGTCCCAAGTCCAGCTAAACGACCAGATCACGCCTGGTCCACGCCAGTTACTCTCATTGCACCGACCGGATGCGTTGAAGCGACGCCAACTCCGACGGCCCACCACCAAGCTCAGTGAATCCGCGCTGCTCACGAATGGCAAGGACGACCCCAACCTCGCAGCGGAGCTTCGAAGCGAGATTGAATCGGCCAACACCGTCGATCTGCTTTGCGCCTTTGTGCGATGGACAGGTCTGAGGCTTCTTGAGCCTGCCCTTGAGCAGTTGAACGATCGGGGTGTGAAGCTCAGGGTCATTACCACTACGTACATGGGAGCCACAGAACGCCGAGCGATCGATGAACTAGTCAGGCGTTATGGCGCCGAAGTAAAGATCAGCTACGAAACCCAAGCCACCCGACTTCATGCCAAGGCATGGCTCTTCAGACGGCACACTGGATTTGACACCGCATATGTAGGTAGCTCGAATCTCAGTCAGGCGGCGTTGCTTGATGGCCTGGAGTGGAACGTACGCCTGAGTTCGATCGCAACACCGGAACTGCTCAAAAAGTTCGAGGTCACGTTCGACAGCTATTGGGAGCAAAAGGCCTTTCAGTCTTACGACCCGGATCGAGACGGCGACAAGCTGGATGCGGCCCTGGAACGCAACGGCGGGAAGCGGACGGCGGCCCCGAACGCAATCACTGGACTCGAGGTCGTGCCATTCCTTCACCAGGAAGAAATGCTAGAGGACCTTGAAGCGGAGCGGTCAAAAGGGTTCAACAAGAATCTTCTTGTCGCGGCCACGGGGACCGGCAAGACAGTCATCGCCGCGCTGGATTATAGGCGTCTCTGCGAAGCAGCTGGAAGGCCGTTGTCCTTGCTCTTTGTGGCTCACAGGCAAGAGATTCTCAAGCAGTCCCTAGCCACCTATCGAAACGTCATGCAAGACGGTGCATTTGGTGAACTCTATGTCGGCGATCATAAGCCCCAGCAGTGGACACATGTCTTCGCCTCAGTGCAGTCTCTGGCGTCCCTCGGGGTCCAGACCTTCGAAGCCAACCAATTCGACGTCGTCGTGATCGATGAGTTCCATCATGCATTGGCACCGACTTACCGCCAATTGCTCGAGTACTTGAAACCCCAGCAGCTCGTTGGGCTAACCGCTACGCCGGAACGCGGCGATGGTGGCAACGTCGCCAAGGAGTTCTTTGAGGGGAGAACGGCCAGCGAGCTCCGTCTCTGGGACGCGCTGGATGCCGATCTCCTCGTACCGTTCCACTACTTCGGCGTATCGGATGACGTGGATCTCAGCCGATTGGAGTGGAAGCGCGGCAATTACGACACCGCTCAACTTGACAGGTTGTACACGGGCAACGACGCTCGCGCGGCGAAGGTCATCCGCGAACTTCGGGACAAAGTCGTGGGCACCGAACACATGCGAGCGATTGGCTTCTGTGTCTCAGTTCAGCATGCCCATTACATGGCCAGGGTGTTCAACGACGCCGGCATCCGCTCCATTGCGGTTGACGGCAGTACTGATGAGACTGCGCGTGCTGACGCTTTGAATCAGCTGCGTAATCGCGAGATCAACTGTATTTTCGCGGTGGATATCTTCAACGAGGGACTGGATATCCCCGAAGTGGACACCATCCTCATGCTGCGGCCGACTCAGAGCGCCACGATCTTCCTTCAGCAGCTAGGGCGCGGCCTGCGCCGTGCCGACGACAAGGCTGTACTCACCGTCCTTGACTTCATTGGCCAACAGCGTCGCGAGTTCCGCTTCGATCTGCGCTACAGAGCACTAACTGGTTATGGACGAAAAAAATTGGAAAAGGCCGTCGAGGAAGAATTCCCGTACCTTCCGTCAGGGTCCCAAATTGTGCTGGATCGTGTAGCGCAGCGAGTAGTGCTGGACAACATCAAAGCCCAGCTGCGCTTTAACCGGAACCAATTGGTCCGTGACGTTGCGTCCTACGGGGAAATTGAGCTCGCCTCGTACCTGAGGGAGTCGGGTAACGACTTGAAGACGATTTATCGCTCGACTCGTGACTCCTGGACGAGCTACCTGCGCGAAGCGCAGCTCATTGAAGGATTTTCGGGTCTTGAGTCGGTGCTCAAAAGCGTCCATCACGACCGATCCAGTGCTGAGGAGAAGAAGCTCCTGGGACGCATGGCTGCCCTCATCCACGTTGACGATCCGGAGCGGGCTGATGCGTACGCCATGCTCGTCAGTGCGGACGCGCCCCGCTACGCGGAGTTGGGAGAGCGAGAGCAGACGTTCGCGCGAATGCTCTTCTACACGTTTTGGGATGGTGGCGGCGGCTTCAAGACGTACGACGACGGTCTGGATCACGTTCGCGGATATGGGTTCGTGTGCAGGGAGATCCGACAAATCGTTCGCCTTGGAGTTGCCTCCTCAAAGCACGCGGCCAAAGGTCTCGGCGTTGGGCTCCAACACATTCCGCTGTTGACACACGCGACTTATCGACGCGAAGAAGTTCTCGCAGCACTTCAGTATGGCTCGTTGGAACTCGGGAAGAACGTGCAGCATCGTGAGGGCGTTGCCTGGTGTCCCGCCACGGCTACGGACGCCTTCTTCGTAACGTTGACCAAGGACGACCGGAAGCACTCAGCGACGACGATGTACAGGGACTATGCCCTTAGTCCGGAGCTCTTTCACTGGGAGTCGCAGAACGCCACATCGCCGACCAGCCCAACTGGCAGGCGGTACTTAGACCGGCGAGCTCATGGCTCGCACATCCTGCTCTTCACGCGGGACACCGCGGACGATGAGACTGGCCTGACAGTTCCTTACACCTGCTTAGGGCAGGTCGACTATGTCGAGCACACTGGCGCGAATCCGATAGCTATCAAGTGGAAGCTGCATCGTCCAATGCCAGCGAACGTTTTTGCGACCGCACTGGCGGCTGCGAGATAGTCAAGGATTGCCTTCTCAGCGTGCCTCACATGTTTTGAAAACTGATTGATGATGTGGTGGGCGAACAGGTCGAATCAGGGATGGTTGGGATGGATGCACTGCTACTCGGGCGCCGGACCTACGACATCTTCGCTTCGTACCGGCCACACCAGGACAATGGAATCGCGCGGTTGTTCAACCGCATACCGAAGTACGTGGCCTCGCGTCAGTCGCTGAACCTCGAGTGGGATGGTTTCTCCCAGCTCGGTCCCGACGTGGCGGCTTCCTTGCACGAGCTTCGCGGCAAACACGAGAACATTCACGTGATCGGCAGCCTGGACTTTGTGCAGACCCTGTTCGCGGAGCGGCTCTTCGACCGGCTCAATCTGTGGGTGTATCCAATCCTCCTGGGGCCGCGGGAAAAGGTGTTCGCCGATGGTGTCATACCGACGAACCTTCAACTTATCGAGCCGGTGGTCGCCTCGCCAAAGGGTGCCGTGATGCAGCGGTACGCCCTGGTTGAGGGGACGCCTGGGGTGGGGGATATGACCGAAATGGAGCAGGCGGGGTAGCCTTTCCGTTCTGTCCAAAATCACCATGAGAAGTGCCGGGGTGAGCCACGGCATGCTCGCAAGAAGGCGTAGGCGTAACGAACAACGGCCTCGAATGCCGTGGATCAATTCACGCCGACCCCATTTTCAAAATGTAAGTCCCCACTACATGTGTTGCTGATGTGGGGATCGTGACGCGCTCCAGCGGAAGAAGTCTCCGTATTTCTTCCAGGAATCAGAATTTCGAGCAAAATTCACGTATTCATTGACACCTCACAGAAGTCATAGTTGTCTATCTCATGGGTCAGCTGACTAGTCGAAGTTTCCGGACGCATTGCTGGCTCGCTTCTGGTAGTGGGGGGGGGAATATGAAGAAGAAGCAATTTGTCGTGCAAATAATGCTGGTATCCAGCCTCGCACTCTCGGCATGCAGCACTAGTACTAACGACGATGCCACCCAGCAAGGCAATCCTTTTGATGCCTTTAAGGCTGAAGCATTGGACACGCTTCGAGTTGAAGAACGCAGACTCCGCCTCGACTGCTTGGCCGAGGAAGGCTTTCCGCAGTTTCGAGACGCCATGGTTGGCTATCGAGAAACACAGTCGGCCCGGGATAGACTTCCAAGCGCAAATCTGCCCACAGGGCTGTTTCTCAGTGAAGATGATGCGCAGCAACGTGGCTTCGGGGAGTCACTTCCGGCGAGTCTTCCTAAGGTCATCGTTAGGGATGCGTCCATTGATGAAGCAACGGACACCTGTGTGCGCGAATCGTGGATTGCCATTGGCCCCGATGCAGAGAAAACTTACAACGCATACCTTGAAGTCCAGAACAATTTAACGTCTGCACTATTGGTCGTCCCTTTGGACAACTGGAACAAGATCGTGGATTTCACAGTGAAATGCCTGTCGGACAAAGATTACTACGTTACAGCCGATAAGAACTCTCGCTACGGTATGACATTTAGCATTCCTTTAGGCAAAGCGGAGCGCGCCGAGCCGGATGAGCCGCCAGCCGTAGGAAATTTCTCTTCGCGAGGGCTTCCAGCGGCACCGTATATTCCAACGGAGCAAGAGTCCAGGCTCGCCGTCGACTACTACAAGTGCACAGTCGACTCTGGCTACCGCGATGAATATGTTCAGGAACGGGTAGCAGCTGCCACTAGCGCGATTGCCAAGTACGAAGGCCAATTGAGCGAACTGTCCCCTCAGGTCGAAGCGTTGGCGAAGTCTGCCACCGGCGCCAAATTTGGTACGAGTTAGATGGATCTCTCCGAGCCTTCCGCCAGCCGAAGGAGATCCAGACGCGATATCGGCATCACCCTTATTGGCTTGGTAGTTGTAGGTCTCGTCGTCGCATTGATGATCAGCTCAAGCGCGTTCAAGTCACCTGCGCAGGCGCTGGCTGACGCTGCGCCACCTCCGCCGACTCAACTCACGGTGGGCGTTGAGGTGAGGCCGCTTCATGAACAGATAATTACTCGGGGAAGGGTCATTCAGACACCGGGCTTGGTCGTTCCGCTTCCACAAGCACTTATTTCTTCCGGCGGCGTCGTGACAGGCACCCCGATGCAAGTCGGCCAACCGATTTATGAAGGCAGTCCTGTCCTTGAAGTCAATGGATTACCAGTTTTCGCATTCTCCTGGCCATTCCGGGCCTATCGAGAACTGCATGAGGGCTTGAGCGGTCCAGACGTAGAACAACTTGAGAAGTCCCTGGTTACGATGGGCCTTCTCGGCCAAGCGAACGACACTTTCGATAGTGCGACTTCAAGTGCACTGACGAGGCACTATGCGAACATCGGCTATGACGTCGTTGCGGCAGACTCTGCCCCGTCAGCCTTGCCAATACAGCCAACAGGCGAATCTTCCACGGCCGCGGAAGATTCGAAACAACAAGCTGCCGCGCTCGTCAAAGGCGTGATACTGCTCCCGCAGCAAGTTCTCGCTCTTCCACGTGAAGTGCAACGTCTGGAAACGCTCGACGTCCAAGTCGGAACCGAAATCACCGCCGAAACGAAAAGCCTCGGTAGTGCAACTGCAGGCTCTATGGTTGTCCACGCCGCGATTCCGATTGCTCAAGCGGAAAATCTCAAACCCGGGGATGTGGCCAAGATTTCACAATCCGGAGGCCCCGAACTCGACCTGAAAGTCATCGAAGTAGCCGCAGACATAACCGACGTATCAGAGCTCGGCAGTGGCGTCCTCGTCAAGCTGGAGTTCAACGGGGGCGCCGGAGTTCAATCCCCAACCGGACAAACCGACAAGGTGACAATCTCAAGTGGTGGGTCGTTGTCGTCGGTGACCGCGGTGCCGCTTACTGCGGTGTACACCAACCCTGATGGATCGAGCTACGTCGAACGTTCCGAAAGCGCAGGGGGCACGCGAATAGGGGTCACACTGGGCGACACCGCCGGGGGATGGGTGGAGATTAGAACGTCTGATTTTCCTTTGGAAGAAGGTTCGGAACTTGTCGTCGGGAAATCCTAGTCACGAAAACGCGGCCAATCGTTCACTGCGCTTGATCTCTTTGCAGGGGATCTCGAAGTTGTACGACAACGCGGGATCTCCTGTGGGGCTTCACCCGACAGATTTAGGTATTCATGGCGGAGACTTTCTTGCTATCACGGGCCCCTCAGGCGCTGGAAAGTCAACCCTCATGAATGTCATCGGCCTGCTCGATCGTCCCACCGCAGGTTCGTACATGGTAAATGGGGAAACTATTGATCTTACGGACGAACGGTCCATTCTGAGGCTACGAGGACGTCTCTTCGGTTTTGTCTTTCAGTCTTTCCACCTCTTACCCGGACGTTCGGTTCTGGACAACGTTGAAATGGGAATGCTCTATTCCATCCGTTCCAGGCAGGAACGCAAGGAACGTGCATTCGAATCACTCCGAAAAGTTGGTCTGGCCCACTACACAGGCAAGGATCCCAGACAACTATCTGGCGGCGAGAAACAGCGAGTGGCGTTTGCAAGGGCGCTGTCTCTGGAACCCTCCGTGCTGCTCTGTGACGAACCAACAGGAAATCTGGATAGCACAAATAGCCGGAAGGTCATCGGTCTGCTGCATGAACTGAACAACAGCGGAATCACCGTGGTCCTCATAACGCACGACCAGAAGATAGCCGAGTCCGCAAAGACGCGAGTGGTGGTACAGGACGGAAAGGTCGCACTCGATGAGGGTACCTAGATCAGCAAAGGGACTTGGTCTTCGCGATCTGACGCGGGAAGCGTGGTTATCGACGTACATTGCGCCCGCTCGCTCACTGCTGACGTCCGTGGGCGTTGTTCTCGGCTGTCTGTCCTTCGTTGCAGCTTTGGGTCTCACGGGCACCATAGGTCAGCAAGTTTCAAGTAGTTTCGACATCCGCCGTGCTACGACGGTAACGGCCGAGTTGGACAGGATTGAAACCGGCGATCAGTCACAGTGGATAACGACGGATGGCCTAAAACGTACCCTGCAGCTTGGGGGAACGGCGTCGGGCGGCCGTGTTGACACTTACAGTGGAATCCCCGTCAAACACCCTTTTAGTCCGGAACCTGAGAGTCTTCGCCTGTCTCTGTTCGGCCTCGACGCCGGCAGCCTTCAGGCGGTAGGTCTCCGCATGATTGCTGGGCGTTCATTTGATGCCGGACACGTGGCCAGGGCGGACCGTGTGGTGCTGCTTTCGGCCAATGCTGCCCGGCAAATCGGAGTGCAGACGATTGGTGCCTCAGTGGATGTTGGCGGTCTCACGATGACGGTTGCCGGCATTTACGACGACGCCGATCGGCTAGCAGACGCTGTCGGTGGAGCCGTAGCGCCGCAGTCAACCCTGGCAAGGTACAGAACTGACCTGAACTCAACGAAAGTTATTGTCGAGACGAACCCGGGCGCGGCTGAGCACGTCGGGGGTCAGCTGGCCTTGGCACTCTCCCCAGGTACGCCGGATCGTATCAAGATAGTCGCACCGCCTGATCCCAAGACTCTTCGCCAGGAAGTCTCGTCGAATGTGACTTCGATGGCGCTCCTGGTGAGTTCATTAACCCTTTTCATAGGTTGCATCTCTATCGGAAACGCTTCGATGGCTGCAATGTCGGCTCGAATCCCGGAGTTTGGCCTTCGTCGGGCAATGGGGGCCAGGCGCATCGATATATTCCGGCAGGTCCTGATGGAAACAACGATGCTAGGTATCGTCGGCGGGGTAGTGGGGAGCTCGCTGGGAAGCGGACTTGTGCTGGTGATTTCTCTCATTAACAGGTGGGTTCCGGTGCTTGACGTCCAAATACTCATTTATGCGATGTTGGGTGGCACCGCGTCAGGTGTCGTGGCAGGGCTGTGGCCTGCTTTGCGAGCAACAAGAATAAGCCCTGTACAGGCATTAGTTCGCTGATGCAGCGGTCTCGATGCATGTTCCGGTTAAAGGAGGATGACGACTGGAACAAGCTAACATATCAATTTATCGAAACTTTATAAAAGCGTAGCCGATAACTTTCGAATTCAAGTAAGACGAATATAGCCGACATCCTCCAGGGTGAATGGTCTAGTTGTCAGGCCCATTCACAATGTGCAATTTTCACATATTTAAATTTATTCCAGAAAAGCAACTTAATTTGACGCATCCGCACTATTATCAAGCTTGCAACGTCTTATCAGGACTTGCTTCCTGCTGAACGGCAGGGACCGGATTATTTTGGAATGGGGAAAATTGAATAAGATCACGAAGATTGGCTTGGCTGGTGCGATCGCGCTAACAGGTATCGCTGCAGGTGGATCAGTTGCCCAGGCAGACGTTGGTGATGGTGCTATTGCGTGTGCGGTAGGTGAAATCTGTTTCACTAACGTGACATCCGGCAATGACTTAGCGTCCGCTGGTAAGCGGCAGTTCTATTATGGGGCCACGCATGGAGGCCTCGTTTGGGGTGCAGGTAACGCGGCTGGGACCCAGTTTCAGGACAGGGTGAAGTCGTTCTGGAACCGGGATCAAATTGGAACCGTTAACCTGGTCAATTACGCAGGTGGAGTCAAATACGCAATCACGCTGTCAAGGCAATCGATTTGGTATGCACTTTATCCCTATGGTGGTTCGGGCGGCGCGAGCTGGTCTGAGGTAAACGACGCCCACGAGCTCTTCTAGGGAAGAGAGCAGCCGCAATTAAAGTCCGGTTGCGGCTGCTCTTTCACCCAGCAACTTTGCCCGCCACGTACTCCGCGTCCAGTTCCACGCCGCCGAGGATCGATGAGTAGTGCCGAGTCAGCCAAGGAAGCCCTGCGGCGTACAGGGCCGGGCTGTTCGGTGACGCCCGCCGTCTGCTTTGGGTAGCCCCATTCGTCCAGCACCGGGATGTCGATGAAGGACAGGTCGAGTTTGTATCCGGTGGCCCACAGGATTGACGTGATGTTCGCATGGGCGAGGTTAAGCCGCGCCGGCTCGGAGGGCAGTAAGTCGTCCTCCGGTGTTGGAGGCTGCTCTTCTGCGTCGATTCTCGCGGCTGCGATATTAGGCATCGATGGCCTTTCCGCATTCGCTGGTGGAAGCTGGATTCGACTGTTGCGAGGCGTTCGGGGAGGTCGTCGGTGAAGGTGATGGCGCCGTCGTCGATGTTTTCCAAGCGGCCGTGGAGGTGCATGCCGCGGCGGCCGAGTTCGCGGAGGTGGATGTCGTGGCCGCCTTCGTGCCGGAGAGCGCGGCCGCGGCCATGGCCTTCGAGATCTGTGTGCCCGGCACCGCGATAGGGATTGTTGCAAAAGCCGACTGGTCCGGCACTCCTTCACGTATTGACTGTGACCCGGTTCACCGCCACAATAAATGAACGCTATTCATTTCTAGTATGAGGCTCGTGTCCTTAACGGTAGAGCTCGAGCCAATCCAGCACTTCAGGATCGCGGGAACCCCGCAGGTCCAGTCGCAGCTACGAAGTTCTGCAGCGCCGCAGCTTCCAGCACATACCAGCATGACGACTTAGGATCCCCATGACCCCCACATTCAATACAGATACACCGGCAGGCGAGAAGCCTGTGGGGCCAACTTCCGCTCAGACCGTAAACCAGGGTTGGCGCCGCGTTCTCGGTGTTCCGTCGCTGGTGTTGCTGGGCTTGGTTTACATGGTGCCCCTGACGATCTTCAGCACCTACGGCATCGTCGTGGAACTCACGGGTGGGCGACTATCGGCAGCCTACGCCGTGACGCTCGTGGTCATGCTGTTCACGGCACGCTCTTATGGTCGGATGTCGCAGGCGTTCCCGTTCGGTGGTTCCGCCTACACGTATGCGACGCGGTCGTTCGGCGCCGGCTTGGGATTCATGGCCGGCTGGTCGCTCCTGCTCGACTACCTGTTGCTGCCGATGATCAACTACCTGCTCATCGGCATCTATATGGAAGCAGCGTTCCCAGCCATTCCAGCCTGGGTGTTCATGATCGTCTCCATCGCCGCGGTGACGGTACTGAACGTCCTCGGAATCACGGCGATCGCGAAGGCGAATTTCGTGGTGGTGGGACTCCAAGCGCTCTTCATCGTTCTATTCGTCGCCCTTGGCCTCTCTTCCATCACGGGTGCGGGGAACCTGGACTTGATGGCTCCCTTCACCGGGGCCGAGAGCGCCGAAGGTCTCTCCCCGATCTTCGCCGGCTCTGCCATCCTTTGCCTTTCGTACCTCGGGTTCGACGCCGTTTCGACCTTCGCGGAGGAGACCAAGGACCCGAAGCGCAACCTGCCCAAGGCCATCATGCTGACCACCATCCTGGCCGGCGTCATCTTCCTCGGTCTGGCTTACATCAGCCACCTGGTTCTTCCCGTCAGCAGCTTCAACGATGTGGACTCCGCTGCCATCGAGGTCATCGGCAAGGCAGGTGGGGAGCTGCTCGTCGCCTTCTTCACGGCTGCCTATGTCGCGGGCAGCCTCGGATCGGCGCTCACCTCGCAGGCTTCGGTCTCACGCATCATCCACTCCATGGGCCGCAGCGGCGTGTTCCCGCCAGCTTTGGGAAGGCTTCATGCTCGGTTCCAAACGCCCGTTCTTCCGATTCTGATCACATCGGGCGTCTCACTGCTTGCCTTCGTGCTCGACCTGTTGACCATCTCCTCGCTCATCAGCTTCGGAGCGCTGGTCGCGTTCTCCATCGTCAACCTGTCGGTCATCAAGCACTACTACTTTGACCGGAAGGATCGCGGCACCAGGGGAGTGATTTACAACCTGATACTGCCGGGAATCGGCTTTGCGCTAACTATCTGGTTGTGGACGAGCCTGAGTGGATTGTCCTTTACCTTTGGGCTCGCTTGGGCTGGCGTGGGCCTCGTCTACCTCGCCATCCTCACGCGCGGGTTCCGGAGGCCGGCACCGCAGCTTGATTTGAAGGAAGCGTAGAGGGCTTCCGTAACTCAGCCCCATGGTCGGCGACGGTGACAGCGCAAGGTGCTGTCGCCGTCGTCGTTCTTCTCTGGTGACCATTGCCTCTCGGGGGTTCGTGTGGAAGCCTCGACATGATCCTGTCGCCGGGGTGACGACGGGCAGCAGGGAAGGAACCCGACATGGGACTGATCCATATTGACCTTTTCACCACGCTCGACGGCGTTGCGCAGGCGCCCGGTGGCCCTGAGGAAGATCCGGAAGGCGGTTTCGAGTTCGGCGGCTGGCAGGCGCCTCTGATTGATGATGCCGTTGGTGAACAGGTCGAATCCGGGATGGTTGGGATGGACGCGCTGCTGCTCGGGCGCCGGACCTACGACATCTTCGCTTCGTACTGGCCACACCAGGACAATGGAATCGCGCGGTTGTTCAACCGGATTCCGAAGTATGTGGCCTCGCGTCAGTCGCTGAACCTCGAGTGGGATGGTTTCTCCCAGCTTGGTCCCGATGTGGCGGCTTCCTTGCGCGAGCTCCGCGGCAAGCACGAGAACATTCACGTGATCGGCAGCCTGGACTTTGTGCAGACCCTGTTCGCGGAGCGGCTCTTCGACCGGCTCAATCTGTGGGTGTATCCAATCCTTCTGGGCCGCGGGAAAAGGTGTTCGCCGATGGTGTCATACCGACGAACCTTCAACTCATTGAGCCGGTGGTTGCCTCGCCAAAGGGTGCCGTGATGCAGCGGTACGCCCTGGTTGAGGGGACGCCTGGGGTGGGGGACATGACCGAAATCGGCTAAGGCTCCGCTCATGTGTCCCACCCTCGAGGAGAGGTCGGCTCGCCTTTAGACCATCATCATGCTGGGAGGCATCCTGGCAGCCTATGCAATGGCCTTCGCTGCCTTGATCTTGGTCGGCCGTGGCCGGCGCTAATGACTTCTAACTGGACCCTGGTCCGCTGCGGATTACTGCGCCCGCCTAGTGCAGGTCGACTTACGAGCGCTTGCGCGGCAAGCCCGGTCCGTGCGGGTGCACGTTTTCTCAATATCTTCGCACCCTATTGCAACCCGCCGGTAAGTTACTGCAAAGTAGCTAGGAATGCCGCGGACATAGGGGTTCGCGGCCAAGAGAAAGGCAGGCCATGCGCCGATTCCGACTCACTGCCGTCCTCGCCGCTGCGGCGCTCACGATTGGACTCTTCGCCGCACCCGCGGCTCAGGCCGACTCGATCTCGCCAGACCCGCCCGGAGCCAATGACTGGACGTGCAAGCCTTCGAGCGTGCATCCATATCCGGTGGTCCTCGTCCCGGGGACGTTCGAGACAATGTACAAGAACTGGGCGCTGCTTTCGCCAGTGCTCAAGGAACAGGGGTACTGCGTCTTCGCGCTCAACTACGGGGTGGCCAACGGTGTCCCCGCCAGCGGGGCAATTCGGAACTCCGCAGCTGAGCTTGCGACGTTCGTGAAATCAGTTCTCGGCGCGACGGGTGCGAAGAAGGTCGATCTGGTAGGGCACAGCCAAGGCGGCATGATGCCGCGGTACTACATCGGCTTCCTCGGCGGCGCCAAGTATGTGCACCACCTCGTCGGCATTGCGCCGTCGAGCCATGGCACTCAAGGTCTCATCGCGCCGTCGCCCGCGGGGATGATTCTCGACACGACCGCAACGAGCACCCTGTGCCAGGCGTGCGCGGACCAGCATGCCGGGTCGGCGTTCATGGCCAAGCTCAACTCGATCGGCGACACCGTACCCGGCCCGTCCTACACCGTCATCTCGACCCGTTACGACGAGGTCGTTACCCCTTACACGAGCCAGGCTCTTGTTGGGGCCGGGGAAGCAAGTGTCCAACCTTGTGCTCCAGGACTACTGCCCTCTCGACACTTTCGAACACGATCAATCTCCTAACGATCCGAACGTGTGGTCCCTCGTCTCCAACGCGCTCCTCCAAAGCGGCCCCGCGGATCCAACGTATCGCCCGCAGTGCGTGTAGCGGGCAATATCCCACCTCGTATTTTTGGTCCCCACGGGTAGGTCCGCAGATTTGCCGCACCCACAACCGATGTTGGTGGTGTCCCATACCTTCGAACCAGGACAGTCCAACCTTGGGGACACGTCCCCAAGGTTGTGACTTGATCCCGCCTATTGAGTTTGTGATCGCTCGGTATCGCACCGGGCGCACGTAAGACGATCCTTGAACGGGCACCCGGTTCTCCGAAGGTTGGGGGACACCTGGCAAATGGTCTCATCCTGGATCAGCCAGCTTCACGGCCATCTATTTCACAGTTGGTTGGGAAGGTGTCGGTACTTAAAGGTGACTAAGGATGGTCGAGATATAGGCAATCATGCACGAGTACCCGGTCATGTAGGTAAGTGTGTAGGGCCATTTCGTCTTCCGCTGTTGATCGTGGGGTTGTCCGCGGCGCCCGCTGTTGCTGGCAAATGCCATTCTCAAATCTGGAGCCCGCACGCGATAGAAGAACACGGAACCGAGAAGCAGCGCCGACGCAATGAATCCCAGCGCCGGTGTCCCAGAAAACTCGGTCGTCATGATTAACGCTATTCCCATCAGGGCGACTGCTACGTTGCCAAACACATTAATGACGCCAAGAATCCTGTCCATAGGTGATCCCGGCCTCAAGGAGGGGAAACGGTATTTTCCCCAGTAGGCACCAGTTAAACCGAACAGAGCCACGAAAGTGAATATCAGGATTTTGTTCACTTGCAATCGTTTCTCCTGTAGTTGAAAGCATCATTTATCTGGCCGGCTATAGGTAGTCGAAGTACCTGATCCACCAGCTCGGCTTGCTTGACAGGAACACCCAAGCGGTCACGCGGCCGTCGTAGGGCTCCCAAAGCGGCGCTTCCGCAACGAGGGTGTAGTCTCCCTCGTCGAGGCATTCATAGATGCGTGTGAGGTCACTCTCGTGAACAAGCGCATCGAACTCCTCTTGGTCATAAGCCCCCGGGTTCTCAAGCGCCAGGACGGCGAGATTGCCGAAGTTCGAGACCCGGACGACGAGGTTCCCTCCGGTAGCCGTTGCGTCGGCAGGAACGGTGACCTCGGCGTGATACGAGGCGTCCTCGATATTCCGATCCGTCTCGCACGTGGTCTGAAAAGCGGTGTTGAGCCGTGCGACGAGGCCGTCGAACTGTCGGCGCGCGGCTTTCCAGTCGAATCCTTGCGGCGCCTCCAGGTGCGCTGGATCGTCCAACTTGTACAGCAGAGCCCAGAGTTCCACGCCGTCGATCCGCACCCCGCCAGCCTAGCTCCTGTCCCACTCGGAACCCCATAAGGTGCAAGTCACGCGTACAAGGATTACCAAACTCGCCGCCAGCCGAAAGTTACTGGAGAGGCTCGCCGAAATCGTAGAGTCGGGTTCAGCACAGGCGGCACCCCATAAATGCGGGTGTCCGGCAAGGGATCGGCTATCGGGCACGTGCTGGAAATCCTTGCCGGCTTGTTGCCTAGTTGACGTTGTGTCGCGGTTTCAGCTCATGGGAAAGATGTCCACGTCCTGCGGGTAGGCATCCTTGGTGTGCGCGACGAATTCTTTCGCGAATCGGTGATTGATGATGGGTGCAAGCTCTTTCTGCTTCCGCCTTCCATAAATGGAACATGCCAGAGAAAATGCAAAGGGAATGACCGAGACGGCCATCCAAGGAAGGCCCGAAAATCCTGGTGGCCCGAACATTGCCACACCAATGAGGATCCAGGTCACGAAGAGGAATACTGAAGCTAGAGTGCCGGCAGTTCTGGGTTTCCTCGCCTCCGGGAATGCGACGGTGAAGGCGGCCTTGCGTTCATTCATGAGCTCGCTCCCGGATCCAGGTGAATTTCCTAGCGTCAGACTAGTGCCGGGGAACGATGCCGCTTTCCCCAGGCTCAAGGGTGGCTCCCGTGTCGCTTCGGAGTGCGACCCTCAGGTACTCCCCACCGTCGACTCTCAGATGGGACCTATAGCGACCACTCAGATCGATAGCACCTCTACGGCCTCCTTCAGGGTTTGGCAGGAGGCTGATCTCGGCGCGAAGCGAATCCATACGACGAATTATCCACGTAGACGGACGACAGGCTGCGAAAAGAGCGATTAGGCCAGCAAGCTGCATATACCAATTGATCGATCTTTAACCCAGGGTCTGACGTCTCGGCTATGCCCGTAAGCCGGTCGATCATCGTGCCTATGGAACCAATTACACGTTCCGTGCTGTTGCTGGCTTGGATCACGTACATAAGACCGCACGATGAGATGCGCGATGATGGGGGGACTACTGCAACCGTGTTCGTTATGTATGGCTGGAATGAAAATCGGCGCGTCTTAACGAGCGATCAGGATCTCACCGCACAGCGTCGTTTGACCCAACGTTCTGCGAAGACCGGAACATGAGCTGCCCGGTCCAACTCAGGCCGGTAGCGCGCTGAACACCAAGGCCCCTCGTGCAACGACAGAGCTGCGGGCAGGTCGGTTACTTCTGTCCGGCGGGCCCGGTGCAGTCGGCTATTTGTTCACCCGGCAACTTTGCCCGCCACGTACTCCGCGTCCAGCCCCACACCGCCGAGGATCGACGAGTAGTGCCGTGTCAGCCAGGGAAGCCCTACGGCGTACAGGCCGGGCTGTTCGGTGACGCCTGACGTGTGCTTTGGGTAGCCCCATTCGTCCAGGACGGGGATGTCGATGAAGGACAGGTCGAGTTTGTATCCGGTGGCCCACAGGACTGACGTGATGTTTGCCTGGGCCAGGTTCAACCTCGCTGGCTCAGCGGGCAGCCAGTCATCCGAGGGCAAGGGGGACTGCCCTGGAGCATCAATCCCCGCCGCTGCAATGTAGGCGTCGATGGCCTTCCGCATTCGTTGGTTGAAGCTGGATTCGACTGTTGCGAGGCGTTCGGGAAGGTCGTCGCTGAAGGTGATGTCGCCGTCGTCGACGTTCTCCAGGCGGCCGTGCAGGTGCAAGCCGCGGCGACCGAGTTCGCGGAGGTGGATATCATGGCCACCTTCGGTGCCGGAGAGCAGTGGGTTGCAGGCGAAGCGGGCGGCGGGGGAGGGGAGTGCCTCGCGGGTGAGGGCGTTGATGCCGTAGTCGGGGCCGTGTTTGGCGGTTTCGAGCATCCAGTAGATGAGGTCGTGGCCGCGGTATCGGCGGGGTGCTTCGGGGCAGGTGGAGACGGCAAGGTGGACTTCGCGGCCGGCGTCGTGCAGTTCCTCGGCGATCTGACCGCCGGACTGGCCTGTTCCGACGATGAGGACGGCGCCGTCGGGCAGCTGGTTCGGATTGCGGTAGTCGTGCGTGTGGAGCTGGACGATCTCCTTGGAAAGGCCGGCGGCCACGGCCGGGACCTTGGGAACCTGGTACGCGCCGGTTGCCAACACCACCTTGCGGGCCTTCATGTGCCCGAGCGACGATTCAATACTGAATCCGCCGTCGGGGGAAGTGGCCAGCCGCGTTACGTCCACGCCCGTGTGGACGGGAGCGCCGATCACCTCCGCGTATCGCCTAAAGAGGTTGACCACAGCGTTGCGGGGAATGAAGGCCTCGGGATCGTCGCCGGAGTACGGCATGCCGGGCAGGTCCAGGCTGAAGTTCGGCGTGTTCATGTAGAACCCGTCCCAGCGATCCTGGAACGCGCCACCCAAGGAATCCCGACGCTCCAATATCCGATGCTCGACGCCGGACTGCGTGAGCCAGTAGCTCGTCGCGAGTCCCGCCTGCCCTGCGCCGATGATGACCGTGTCTATTGGATTAGTCGGCATTGTTGCTGCCCTCGGCTCGTTGCCAATGCTCGCGCAACATGCCCGCGAGCCGCCCGGGTTCAATCCGGTGCGGGGGATCGAAGTGGTGGCGTTCCTCAAACACCTCCACACGGTACTCCCGGAACACAGTGGACAGGCGGTCGGCGATGTCACCGTACTGGTCCGGATTGCTCAGGCCGCCCAGAACGTACAGCACGGGACGTTCAAAAGAAGCCAGGCGCTCGCGGTCCAGGTGATAGTTCCGGAAATCCTTCAGGAACGCCCTGATTCCGGCAGGCCGCTTGGCCATCCACGGCGGCGGGTCACCCGCCGGCGGAGGCGGCAGGACGACGTCGGGCCTCACCGACAGCCTCATGAACTCCGGCATGAACTGCTCCGGAGGCAGCGACTCGAGCGCGCCCAGCTGCTCCCAGAAGCGGGCGTGGGCCTGGCTCCAGCCCCAGTCTCCCGCCCATGCGGGTTCCAACAGTGTGAGGCTAAGCAGGCGCTCGGGATACTTGGCAGCGAAGGCGAGGGCCGCGGGCCCCGCCGCCCGAATAGCCCACGAGGTGGAACATGTCCCATTGTTTGGCGCCTGCCTCCCGCAGGACGCCGTCGACTTCGGTGTCGAGCGTCCAGTCCGACGGCGGTTGGTCGCCCTCATAGAGATCCAGGTCCTTGGCCACGGCGTCGACGTCCGGCCCCAAGGCCTCAAGCAGCGCACCATAGGCGGGCCCCGCAGGAAGGACACTGCCCGGAAGGAGGACCACTCGAATGGGTTCCATGGCTGCACTGTACGCCTGGAGATGCGGCTTCGGGAGGGCTGTTCAGGGGCGGAATGTCACAGGATCTTGGCCAGGCGGGTGCACTCTTCCCACAGCCGCTTCCGCGCCGCCGGATCAGAGCCCATGCCGGGCGTCGGCAGTTCCTTGCGTTTCGCCCAGAGCTTCCCGGACACAGCGGCAGTTTCTGGAGCGGTGGCCAGCCAGACGGGGGTATCGGCAGCTTTCTCAGCAGTCGCGCCGAAGGTGTTCGTCATCCAGCGGAAAGGTCCGCCAACGTCCTGGAGTAGCGCCGTGTGCTTTACCAGGCCCGGGTGCACGGCGTTCACCACCACGTTGGATCCGCGAAGGCGCTCCGCGAATTCCTGCGTCAACAGGACCCGACCGAGCATTGTTGGGGGAGTGGCGCGAAGGTAACTGTAACTGCCCTTGGCGGTTTGCAGATCGTCGAAGTCGATCTTGGTGGTGGACGGGCCTCCCGAATACTTGGAGGCGATGTTAACGATCCTCGAAGTCCGCGCCCCATCTGCGCCGGCGCCGCGCTTGAGCGCGTCCAGGAGCAGGTTCGTCAGCAGGAAGTAGCCCATCACATTCGTGGCGAACGTGAGCTCAAGCCCATCCGGGGTCACGTGACGCTCCTTGCGGAATACTCCAGCCGCGTTGATCAGCACGTCCAACTTGTCGTGGCGCGACAGGAACCCGTCTACTGCCGACCGGATCGAGGCCTGGCTTGAGAGGTCGCAAGCGAGCGGTTCGAGAACCGCGTTCGGTTCTTTGGCCCGGATATCGCGGATGGCATCTTCTGCCCGCGCTGCTGAACGTCCAACCACGACGACGGACGCTCCTTCGCGTGCAAGTGCAGTGGCGATGGCCTTACCCAGGCCGCCCGTGGCCCCGGTCACGAGCGCTGTTCGTCCATTCATCGAGGGCATAGCTTGATCTCAGCACTTATTGGCTGGTTTGGCGAGGGTCCGTCGAGCTGAAGAGGTCCTAGTTTTTGGAGCCCTTTTTCTTGGGTGCCTTCGGCGGCAGGGCTGCAACATGGTCAAAGGCCTTGGCCACCCAAGGCTCGGCCTGCGCGGCGTCCTCGTTCCACGCTTCGGGCAGACCAACATAACCGCCCATGGGGCGTTCTTCGGGGCCGAAAGGTTGAGTCTCGTGATCCGACTCGAGCTCGGCCTTGTCGGCCTCGGAAAGGCGGACGCCGATAGTAGGCCCGAACAGACCGGCGAACATGTTGCCATTCACGAAAGCGCCGAGGTTGCCGAACATTGGTTTGACGACGACGTCGGGATGGTCGGGCAGCACTGAACGGAAACGTTCCTTGTCGGCATCCGACGGCTTGGGCATCTGCATTGCTCGTCCTCCTGGTTTAGGCGTGAGAAGAGATCCGTCTGCAGCTTACGGCCCGGGCGGTTCGATAGTCACCATCTGGTGGATTGGACGGCAGACGCGATTTGGCTCTGCGGCGGGGATGCCAATGTTCGTTAGCTCTTCACGTGGTTATCGGGGGCCCGTTTTGTGTCTGCCCAGATGGCCAGAACGGCGCATCCGGTAAGAATAATCAACCCCGTGAATTGACGGAGATTCAGAAGTTGATGAAGGGCCACGGCCCCGACAGCCGATGCTAAGGCCGGATCCAAGGCCGAGATCATCGCGAATGGGAGAGGCCGCAGACGCGCCATTGCAAACAATTCCAAGGAAAACGGAATGATCATCGTCAAAACCGCTACGGCGATTGCCCCGGACGTGAACGGAACCATGGTTGGGGGAACTGACGATGGGGACATGAGCTGGGCCGCTACGACAACCGGCAAGGCAATCCAAAGGGCCTTGGACAGCATCACCAACGGGTGAGTTCCGGGTGGCATGTCGGTCCCGAGCTTGATGTAGATGCTCAGGAGGACGCCCGTCAGTAGGGCCCACAATGCCCCAGCAAGGCTTGAGCCTCCGCTGTAATCGGCAATAAGACCTAGCCCGAGCATGGCTCCAACCGCTGGCAGCTTGGTCCGAGGGGACCGTGAACGCAAACAGCCCACGATGAGTGGGACCAGGAACTCTATGGAAACAGCCAGTGACAGCGTGATGTGGGAAATTGCCTGGTAGAAGGAAACCTGCATTAAGCCCAACACAATGCCATACGCCGCGACCTGCCTTGGGCGAGAGCGAGGGCGAGGAGCTATCGAAGACCCATTGAGCAGGAGTGCTGGCAGAAGCAGCAGCGCACCGATGCCCACCCTTAGTGTCGTCGCCATGCTGGGGCCCATGGCTTCGATCAGTCCAACGGCCAATCCATTGCCCACTTGCATGGAGGACAAGCTGACCACGACCGCCAGCAAACCCGCCCGAGTGCGATTCGACTGCAACACGGCGTACTTAGAGCCTCCGTGCCGGGCGCGAGATGCTGTTGAACGGCAGTAGTCCGAGCTTGGTTCCGCTGGCTCCGTGTTCGTTGTCCATCTAAATGTCCCGCCTCAGCTTTCGCGTTTATCCCTTCATCAGGTGTCTGCTGGGGGCGAAACGTGACGGCCGTGACTGGATTCGTTGTGTTGGCGGGCGGTTTAGCCGTTGGGAGAAGGCGAGATCTAGAAGATCAGGCGACGGCGTTCATCAGGTACTTCCGGGCGGTCGAGACTTTCATGTACAGGCGTAGATCGTCAGCGCCCGTCGCTGTGAAGCCATGACGCGTGTACCACCCGACCAGACCTGGGTTATCAGCATCAACGACGATAACTTGCCCTCCTCCGACGGCTGCGGCTTCAACCAGGGTCTCTAATGCCACGCGCAGTAGCTGTGAACCCCATCGTTTCTCCTTGTCGCCCCGAAGCGTGATGTCGAGGGCGAGTTTGGCCAGGAGCCAGCCGGGAGTGTTTCGGAGCATATTACGTTGTACAGGTTTAGGCATGTCATCCCGGACGACAAGCGTTGGGCAGATGGCGAAGTACCCAGCTACGCGGCTGTCGTCAGTGGCTTTGTTCTCAAGGAGAAGGTAGACCATGCTTGCCCCCGAATCCATTGACTTCAATGCGTACTCGGTGAGCCACTCGTTGTAGCTTGCTTCACCGCAATCGAAGGCCCCCAGTTCGATGCCGGGGGCCAACTTCACAACGTCGTAGGTAGGTTCATTCATCGACGGATAAGTCTAGGGAGCCTGGAAAGCGCCTCAAGCCCTGCTGACTCGTCAGGAACATCCAGTGAAGCCATCATTGAGTCAAAAACTTCCGGAGCCATGAGGGTGACATCTGCGCGCGCGATGACCCGCTGTGCGGCTTGTCGGGCTGCGTCAGTTACAAACGCAGTCTTTGAAACATGGAGAAGCTCCGCGGCTTCAGCGATTAACCGGTCCGTGGATTCGTCAGTGCGCAACTCTAAGCGTCGCGATTTGGTGATTGCCAAGGTCTTACCTCCTTGCTCTAGTGTACGGCAAATGTACGGAAAGGTTTAGTGTTCATTCCACTCTCAAGCCTCTCCATCGCCCACTCCCAGCCAATCAGCTCCTGTTCCAGTCGCACGCCGTCGCCGTAGCTGCCCGTCTGCAAAGCCTCGTAGAGGCGGGCTTCTTCAGGAGTCAGCCTGCCCAGAGAAGCGCGGGACTGGGTTGCCTCCACGCTCCAAGCATCGCGATGTGCCAGCAGGGTCTTCTCGTCCATGAGCACGCTCGACACATGCGGATGGACGGAGCGGAGCTGATCCAGGATCCGGAAACCGTGCGTGTCCAGATCCCCCCAGTACAGAACGTCGCACTCCTGCAACCAGGAGGCCTCCCGCAGAGAGGAAAATCCATAGCCAGCACCAAAGATCGCCACTGTGTCCGGCCGCTCCGGAAGAGCCAAGAAGTTCACGAGGTTTTCGGTGATGATCACGTGAGTGACGGGCAGCCGAAGGGTCCGGAAGGCTGATGCTGTCACAGTGATGTCCCGGGCATCACCCAGCAACGGGATTGCCGGATCCAGAAGCCGGAAGCGCACTTGTTCCGGGGGATGGAGAAAGCCGTGGCGGACCGCGAAGCGTGCAGCCGGGGTTCGGGCGGCGGATCGTCCTAGCAAGGCCTCGCCGGCGTCAGAAACCGCGGGCACGTCCAGCAGCTCGTCCTCGCCTGAAGCGACGGGCGGTGCATCCTGGGCCTGGGAGCTCTGAAGCACCAATGCAATCTCGTCAATCGTCCGCCGATGCGTCTCGATGAACTTCGTGTGCACCCCGGGCAGGCTCAACTGCCGAACATGGATCCCCGGAGTGGGATGATCGCGGAGCCACAAAGCCACCCGCGCAGCAGTCAACGCTGCATCGCCCAACTCCAAGAGTGCGAGTGGTCGCTTCAGCGCCCACGCCTTCAACAAGGGATCAAGATCCACCAGTGAAGCAGTAAGAGTTCGGAACCGGGCTAACTCCCGCAATTTACCAACGAATCCAACCTCGTCCTCCACCGACGGAAACACAGCCACAGCGGGAAGGTGGTTTGAACCGATAGTGGTGCGGCCGACGTCGAGCGTTTCCAGACTGAACGGGCCTGCGGCGGCGAACAGCTCCGCAGCCCATTCACGGGCAGCCGAATAATTGTCGCGAAGCTCCGTGGCAGAGGGCCGCTTTAAAGCACGGCGCCGCGGATACGTGCCGGAGGGTTCAAGAGCCTCCCGCAACAGCTGTCCGCGGTCCCACGCAGTTAATGACATCGCTCGCAGCGAGGACAGCGACGTCCAGCGGGACCGCGCAGACTTACCCGGCACGCTTCTGCCGTTCTTCGCGGTACTCCGTGATGGTCATGTTCCGAAGCTGGGAGTCGTTCCCGTTGGTGTTGGCTACGAAGCCCACGTGCGCCACAAAAGGTTCGATGACGTTGATCTTCTGCAACGGTGTGACGATCAGCAACTGCAGCTTCATGCGTTGGAACAGCTCCATGCCATACCGTGCGGACTCGTCGGAGCCCCGGCCGAAGGCCTCGTCAATCACTACGAAACGGAAGCTTCTGCCCTTGCCGGCGCCGCCCGAAGCGCCCCGGGCAGCTCCCTTCCCAGCCGCCAACCCAAACTGGAACGCCAAGGCCGCCGCCAGGATCGTGTAGGCCAACTTCTCCTTCTGCCCACCGGACTTGCCGCCGGAGTCCGTGAAGTGTTCGAATTCTTCGCCGGTCTCCGTCCACCTCTCCGAGGCCGAAAAGGTAAACCAGTTCCGCACATCAGTGACCTTGGCCGTCCAGCGTTCGTCCAAGCTGCTGTAGCCCTCGCGACCCCGGAAGCGTTCGATCAGCCGCTCCACCTGGAGGTACTTCTGTTCCGAGTACTGATCGTCATCGCCGATGGTTCCTTCAGAGCAGGCTCGCAGGTCAATGCCGAACTGCCTCACATCAAGATCCGTGGAGCTCTGGTGCTCCAACTGGATGTGCCGGCCCGGGTTGTATTCGATCTCCGCCAATGATTGGTTGATCTCGCTGATCCGGTTCACGATGTCTTGCCGCCTGCTGTCCAGGAAAGCATTGAAAGCGACCACCTCGTGGATGGTGTTATGCGTCAGCGAGTCCTTGAATCGCGCCTCGAACCGGGGCAGGTCATCGCACTCCAGCTGTTCAAGGAGCCGGTTGAACTCATCCGCGGCTTCCAGGGTTGCATCTATGTCCGTGGTTTCGTTGGGGTACTTGCTGCGGAAGTCAGCCATGAGCCGCACGGTGGTGGCGGCAGCATTCGCGATGCGCTTGGTCAGCCCGTCAATCCTCGCCGTCAGCCCCGATCGAACGGAACTCTCAGCGGCACCCGTGTTCCGGTAGGTGAGTTCCTTGTCACCGAGTGCCGCTGCGGTGAGCTGGGCTACTGCCGCCAACACGCCGTCGTCGTCCGTTAGCGGTTGATCCGTCAGCGTCAGCCGGCATTCCTCAATAGCTGCCGCGATATCCCGCGCCGCATTCTCGTTGGCGCCGAGCCTCTGCTGGACCTTGTCCGACCGCTCTTGCAGCCGCTCAATGCGGCCGGAAACCTCCGACTCCTTCGCGGTGAGCTGCTGCAATACGCTGCTGCCCGACTGGAGCTCGAGCTTCTCGTCCTTCAGTTCCTGGACCTTGCGGGCGGTCAACTTCCAGCTGATCTCGGAAAACTCAGCCACGGACCCGACGTTGCCCAGCAACTGCCGCAACCGGCCCACGTCACCAAGAGACGTATCCACCTTCGCCAACTGGGTACCGACGCTGCGGTGCTTGCCATCGACGTCGTCGCGTTCGGCACGGATCCGGACAATTTTTTCGTGGTTGTCCCAGCCCAGCACGAAAGTGCGCCGGTCCATGAGACCCTTGCGGTCATCCTTCTCATGCCGGCCGCGGGTGCCCTTCAACTGCCCGTTGATGGTGAGCGCCTTGGGATACCTGCGGAAATCCTCCATGGTGTCGCAGCACATGTAGTCGAACCGCGTGCTGAGCTCATCCAGCAGAAAATCGCGGAACGGCGTGCCCTGCTTGATGGCGATCTTCGCCCCCAAGGTCCCCGGTGCAGGCGGCCGTGACGAGTACGAGTCACCCACCTTCCGGTAGACAAGCCTGCCCTTGAGATCGTTGGCGTCAACCCACGAGCTCACCGCAGCGTAGTGTTTCGCCGAAACCAACAGGGACAGCGCAAAGCCCCGCAGCGTCCGCTCAGCGGCACCTTCCCATTCGGCTTCGCCTTCGCGGACGCGCAGCAGCTCGGCCGCATAGGGGAGTGCGGACTCGGCAATGCCAGTGCCCTCGCAGATACGACGCCGAAGCTCCAGCTGCGGGCGCTCAAGCAACGTGGGCCGGGAACCAAGGCTCGCCAACTCGGCGTCGATGTTCTCCCTGCGCGCCGCCAGCTCGTTGAGTTCTGAATGGAAGGCGGTGCGGCGCTCCTGCAGCTCCGCCGCCCTGACCGCGAGGCTCTGTTCCACCTCGCCCAGCCGGGCCCGGTTCGCATCGAACAGAACCCGGTCTTCAGGAGCGTTCAACCCAAGCTCGACGGCGGCAGCTGAGTACTGCTCGAAACGCTTGCGTTGCGTCTGGGCCGTCTCTTCAAGCTGCGCGACTTCGGCGTCGATGGCGGCCAGCCTGCCGCCGCCACTGGTGCGTATATCCTCTTGGACGATTGCGAGTTCGTGGCGAAGCCGGGCCATGTCCGAGGCCAATTGGGTGCTGTCCTCGCGGAGCTTCTGACCTGTCTGCTCCAGCTCAGCCTGGTGTTCAAGGCTCAGCCTGAGCTGCTGGTCGGTGAACCATGGATGCAGCTGGTCACGTTGCTGGCGGGCCTGGTGTTCTTCCGAGCTCAGCTTCTGATGGGTGGCTGCGCTTTCCCGGATCGGCTTGAGCATCTCGATCTGGTCCTTTGCGCGGACCACGGCTTCATGTGCCTTCTTGAGATCGTCGAAATGGCTGATCAGCTTGGTGATCCGTGCCTCCACGTCATCGTCCTCCAACATGTTGGTGCGGACGAAGTGGGTGATGTTCTCCACCTGCTTCATGGAAACCGTGCGGTGGAACAAATCCATGGCCTGGTTGCCGCTGATGCCAAAGTGCCGCTTGAAGGCCGCAGCGTAAGGGTCGAAGGTATCGTGGACGCTCACCCCCGGCCGCGCGGAGTTTCTTCTTCAGCTTGGCCGGATCCTGGCCGAAGTTGGAGAAGTCCTCGGCGATTGATTGCTCCGTCTCGGCCAGGGAATAGAAACGCGTGGGCTGGCCGGCTTCCTGCATGGTCCACAAGGTGATGCCCAGCGTGATCGTCTTGTCCACAACGTCGTTGTGGAAGACGCCAAGGACCACCGTGAGCGTGCCCGGCGCTCGCAGCGCAACAGGCTTGGAGTACTCGCCGCCCGTACTGCGGGTGCTCTTGTGGAAGCCCCTGACGTAGGACATCAGCGTGCGTTCACGCTTCTGGGCACCTGCGGCCTTGTTGTACTCAATCCGGTTGGCGGGGAGCAAAAGCGTGGTGATCGCATCCACCACCGTGGACTTACCCGAGCCGATGTCGCCTGTCAGCAGGCTGTTCGCCCCATCCAAACGGAACGTGCGCACGCCGCCGTGGAACGTGCCCCAGTTGAGCAGCTCCAAACGCTGCAGCCTGAACCCGGGCGGTAGAGCGCCGTCGTGCGCTTGTTCCTCCAGCGTGAAGAGGCTGTCCTGAACATCAGTGCTCATGGTCATTTACTCCCGGTGAGTGATTCGCGATAGTCGGCCAGCCGCGCGTCGAACTCTTCCAGCCACTGCGCATCAACGTACGCCTTCAAAATCCGCGCTACCTCGTACGTGCCCGTTTCGCCGCGGAGCCTTCGCAGGAAACCGAGCTCCACCACCTTCTTGATGTTGGTGCTCAACCGGTCCAGAATCCTTGCCTCGTTGCTCGATTCCGGTAAGAACACCGAGACCATGTCCCTCAGCTCCTCTTCCGTCATGATCAGGCGGAGTTCGCTGCTGTTCGTATCAAATTCCAGCAGCCGCTTCCGGAGCAAGGCGAGCAACAGGCTGACATCGAAGGTGAGTTGCCTGCGGGGGATAAGCCGGGGGAGCGTGCCTTCGGGATCCTCACGCGATTTCAGGAAGGCGTAGCCCTCCGACTCATCAAGGATCAGGTTCAGCCCCAGCACGGCCACGTAATCGCGCACCTGCGATGTCAAGGTGAGCAGCGACTGCCACACCTTCTCGTCAGTTTCCGCATACACAACGCCCTTGAACAGCTTGGTCACAACCGCCGGCAGCTCGTCCGACGTAGTGGTTTCGCTTGCAATGTTCATGCCGGCCTCACAAAGATGATTTGCTCGATGGTTGCTTCCCGGGTGCTGCCGTCTTCCAACTGCCACGTTAGTTGTTGCGTGCTTTCGGGATCGATGCTTGCCCAGTCCGACTCTGCAGCAAGCTGGTAATACGCCACCACCTCCGCGAGGCCCTGCGATAACGGGTGTGCGGCTGTGATATCTGCCAGCGTCGCTTGGTCCGACTCCTCAAGGACACTTTCGATGTTGGACTTCAGGCGCTCCCTGTCAACATGGAACTGGCTGAACAGCGCGCTGGCATCCAGCTCCTGGTCATCCGCAGCTACCACCTCGTCCATCACCATCACGCGGCTGCCCGGCTCATAAAGTGGCCGCTCGAACGGCAAGGCGACGTCCACGGACGGCGCCTCAATCTCCATGACAAAGTTCGACGGCGGCTGGTCCCGTTGGTCCAGCGCGCTCGCCTCGATGCTGCGGATCAGTTGCATGATGCGCTTGTTTTCAAGGAAGACTTTGTCGTCCAAAAGTCGTCGCATTTGCTGCGACAGTTGCCTGACTGTGCTTTGGGTCTGCTCCACTGCCGGCAGCCAGTCCTGGTGGAGGTTGGTGATGGTGTGGAGGTTGTCCATGCGGGACAAGGCCTCAATCTGCGTGGCCCTGTGAAGGAGGTCGTTGAGTTCCCTCCTGAGCTGCGGGGACATCAGGTAGTCCCAGAAACCCTGGAAGGTGCGGCCCTGGAGTGAGCTTCCGATGTCCTGCTGGTTGGCAAAGATCGAGTCGAGGAGTTCGCCCTGGCTGCCGTCCCACGTAGCAATTTGCTCGCGTACTTGGCGGTCCAGTTTCCGGAAATTCTGCTCGACTTCCCGGAAGTCCGAGAGCAGATCTTTCGCCAAAGCGGTTAGCTGCTGGAAGTGGTCCAGGGCCTCCGGCGCAGTCATCACCTTCACGTTGCCGTCCCGGATCTGCTGCATCTCTTTGTCGATTTGGTCCCGCTGCTGTTGAAGTTCAGCAAGACGCACTTCCGGGTCTGTCTCCGACTGCTGTACCAGGGTCTTCAGGACCGCGAAGATACTCGTCAGCCTGGACTGCGTGGCCACGAACTCGCGGCCCTTAAGGCTCTCGACCCATCTCACCACGTCTTCGGCCGCAGGCGTGAGATCGTAATGCGGCTCGTCTTCGCCCTGGACGTAGTACTTGCGCAGCCAAGCACGTTCCGGCGCCGCCCAGTCGTCCAGGTACTCCGCTGCATTGCGCGGGAACTTATCCTCGCCATAAGACTCCCGCACGCCGAACAGGACATCGTCCAGAACGTCGACCAACTGCTGACGGCCGACGTTTCGTTGATTGGGATCAGTGAAGGCGGACATGAAGAAGTGCAGGGCGAGGGGCGCGTTTTGCGCTCGGAGGAGTGCCCAGCCTGCATGGCTTTCACGCAGAGTGTTGATCGCGTAGTAGTCCATTTGGTCCTTCGATGATTGGTCCGTGCTGGCTTTGAGCTGGTTTCCTGCTTCAAAGGCTAAGCCAGATGTCCGACAGTTTGTTCTCGTCCTCTGGCCCATCGGATTGATTAATCTGACGTCCCACCCTGTCGCCTCATTGCAATACCTCCGGGAAGAGTAATACGTTGCCTCATTTGAAAACCTCCGGATGGGTGGGTTCGTTGCCTCGGTGAAGTGCCTCCGGGAGGCCTAGTGGTTCCAGGCGCGGTTTACGGGTTTGAGGGGTGCTGGTTTCTTGGCCAGGGCCAGTGTTTCCAGCTGTCCGGTGAGCGCCAGGATCTGGCGTGAGAGGGCTCCGGGCTTGATGCTTTTGAAGGCGGCGTTCATCTGGATGACCAGGCGTTTGTGCATCCGTTCATGCCGGATCGCGCGTTGGTGGGGTGTGGCGGGGGCGTCGTGTTTCTTGGTGACTTTCGCGCCGTGCCGCTGCTTGGAGAGTAGTTTCTGCTGGGGCAGCAGGTAGTTGGTGAAGACACGGTCCAGCTCCCAGATCTCGTTGAGTTTGGCCAGTTCCTCGGCGGTGTCGTAGCGCAGGTAGCCGACCAGTTCCCGGACCCGGGCCCAGTTCTTCTGCTCCACGTGGGCTCCGTCGTTTTTGTTGCCGGGCCGGGAGCGGGTGAAGGTGATCTCGTGCGCGTGGCAGTAGGCCAGCAGATGCTCGTTGATGAACTCGGAACCGTTGTCTGAATCGATGCCGATGATGGGGAACGGGAACACGGCAGTGACATGTTCGAGCGCCTCGAAGACCCATTTGGCGGCCTTGTTCCGCACCGACCGGTTCACGGTCCAGCCCGTGGCGATGTCCGTCACCGTCAGGGTGCAGCAGAACTCGCCGAAGCTGTTGCCTCCCTCGTGGCCCACCAGGTCGATCTCCACGAACCCCGGGACGGCGTCATCCCATTCGGCCCAGGTGCGGACCGGGATCTGGGATTTGAGCAGCGTGCCCGGCTTGGTATGGGACCGTCCCCGCGGGAAAAGTTTCGCCCGCTCGCCCGCGAGTTTCCGGTCGATGGTCGCTGCGCTCATCCGGATCAGCAGACCGGCCTGCCCATCGGTCAGTTCAAGCTCCCGGTCCCGGCGCAGCAGCGGCACCAGGACAGGCAGCATCGGGGCCAGCAGCCTGCCGGCAGGGGCGCGCAGCACGGCCCAGCATTTGATGAGGGCAGGCAGCAGATCAGGGCCCCGTACACCGGGGTCCTGCCCGGGCGTGGCCTGACGATCTTCAATACCAGGGCATCCCGCAAGGCCGCCCGGGCGTAGTCGCGGTGCCATCCGGTCAGGTCGGCCAGTTCGTTCAGGATCCGGGACTTCCCGGCACGATCAGCACCCTTATACGCGAGGGCTTTCTTCTTCGTCACAGCTTGCCGCTGGGCCATCGTTAGCTCCATGAAAACGGGCATAGCCCCCGACCGCCGCCACCCTTGCGAACCACGCCGCTACGCGGAGGTTTTCAAATGAGGCAACGTATCCGGCTACGCGGAGGTTTTCAATGAGTCAACGCGCCCACTAGCTATCTGCTCAGATCTATGTAAACTTGACGGTGTTGTTGTGTTTGGCATTTGGTAGTTCAGGCAGTCCCCGTGATCCATCTGGATCGCGACCTTCTGAAGTAACGGTGGAGAACACCCCACACCGGAGACCCGAAAGTCGGGAGCATCTCCACCTTCAGTAAGGACTGAAAAAATGGCTACAGGTACCGTGAAATGGTTCAACTCCGAAAAGGGCTTCGGCTTCATCTCTCCTGAAGATGGCAGCCAGGACGTTTTCGCTCACTACTCTGCGATCAACTCCTCGGGCTACCGCTCCCTCGAAGAGAACCAGAAGGTTTCCTTCGACGTCGAGCAGGGCCCCAAGGGTCCCCAGGCAGTAAACATCCAGGCTATCTAGTCTTCGGATAAACGAAAAAGCAGGGCCGGTCATTGACCGGCCCTGCTTTTTCTTGTGCCTTGGGGCCATCTCAGCCCCGGGGGCCCTTGCCCTTCGCACGCCGCCCGCCATAATTACTGCTAGCTGCAGAATGATGGGTCGGGTTTGGCTTGTTTGCCAGCCTGTCCTGGATAAGAGGGTGCTGCATGGGCAACGAAAGATTAGGAACCCGCTCCCCATGGGTCTTTCCTTTACTATGGCTCCTCACTACGGCCTTGAGCGTAGTGCTGTCGGGTGTCCTGTTCCATTTCCCTGGCGCCCTGCCGCCCAATAACGGTGACTCCTTCAACTTCAACCCGGCCGGAGCGCTGGTGAACGGCATTGCCACCGGGCTCTTAGTTGGTGGTCTCCAAGCAGTGCTGTTGAGGCGGTCCGGACTACGCGCCTGGCGGTGGATCCTTGGGGCCACTGTGTCCTTGCTGGCGGCGCACAGTTTTGGAGACATGCTTCCAGACGCCGTGGGGTGGCCGCTCATGGCAGGTCTAGGAGGCTTGGTACTCGGCCTGGGGCAATGGTGGGCCGCCCGGTGGTCCGCCAAAGTTGGGATTATATGGACTGCAGTCACGGGCGTCGCCTGGGCCGTCAGTATGCGGTTGTCATATCAGGCTGGCAATGCGCCGGAGGACTGGCTTACCGAGCACCTTGTCGTGGCCGCGGTCGTCGGCATCTCGATGGGTGCCTGCACAGCAGCAATGTGGCGATGGCTGCCGCTGCGATCTGAGCAGGCTGGAGCCTCCGCCCGCTCGCGGTCATCGCGTTTGTAGTAGATATATTCTCATCCAGAAAAGATGCTTAGAAGATATATCCACATAGCGAATTACACCCCTGTAACTCACCTTCGAACGTCCGTAGCGTGGTTGATATCAACTACGAAACCGAGGGCCTTCCATGGACGAACAGACTGCCAACGACTCTTTCCCAATAGCTCATTCGAAGCAGGCTCAGCACCTAGGCGAGTCGCGGGAGCACTCATTTTTGCCAGAATCGCCACCTAGACGGGCCTTAAGCGGCCTGTGCAAGGCTGTTTTGCCACCTAGTCCCGTTTCCGAAATCTAACCTGCGAAGTGAGCCGCATGTCGGTCATCCACAGAAACAGAAGGTTGGATCGAGTGTTCGATTCTGAGGTTCAGCGCATCCTCGATTTCGTTGGCCGCGGCATAAGCGTGCGGATTATTGGAGCCCCCGGAAGCGGCAGGACCACGGTGCTGCAAAATGTCGTGGCCAACCTGGAAAAAACCGGCATCGCAATCCACTTAGTCAGCGGCCTTCGGACGCATCGCTCAATTCCGTATGCAGCCATCAAGAGCCTGGGTTTAGAGCTTCGGCCCGGCCGCAGCGGAGTTATGGATATGGCAGATGCGCTCTCAAGCCAGATATCCAAGCCTGGAAAGCACGTCCTGATAGTGGACGACATCCATCTGCTGGACATCGAATCGCTGGCGGTCCTGGAATCCGTTCGGCGCAGGTCCGATTGTCCGCTGATCGTCACGGCTCCGGACAGCGGCTCGATCTCAAGAGGTCAACTGGCCGTCATGAACAGTGGCCGCGAAGCTTTGCTGCAACTGAACCCACTCCATTTTGAGCAGGTACACACTTTGGTGACGCAGGTGCTGGGGGCTGCTGCAGATGCCGACACAACAGCCAGAATCCTGACCAAGTCCGGCGGCAACCCTCGGCTCATCGTCCGCATTACGGAGACCGCGGCCTTAAGCGACCTGCTGGTTATGCGTGGCCGGCAGTGGCAAATGACAGGTGACAGCCTCTGGAACGAGCATCTGCGAGGAACCCTCGAAGAGCTGCTGGCGGACCTGGAACCGGAAGAAGTCACTGCCCTGCACACTATGGCAATCCTTGGCACCGCCCGTGTAGACGTTCTTCAAAAGGTGGTTCAGCCCGATGTGCTGGAAGGCCTTGAACGGCGGGGATTCCTGTCAGTCATGGACGATCACCACAATGGACCGATCGCGGCGATAAGCCCGCCAGTCATCGCAGACTATTTCCGGGGCCAAAAGACGCTCAGGGACCGGCACCTCTTGCGGAACAAGATTGCTGGTGCACTTGAGGGCGTGCCTCAAACTGCGCAGGGCAATTCCACCACTGCTGACTGCCTATCCCGGGTGCTGGGGTCCTTGCGGCTCGAAAAGGGAAACGATGACGCCGTAACCGCCCGGCATTTTCACGATCACAGTGCGGGCCGCGAACGCACGCGCTATGAACGATGGCAAGCGAACAAGTCCGCGACCAATGCTGCCGCTCTGCTCAGGGTTTACTGGGGAGCGCCGGTGAACGTTATGCGGGCAACCCGCGTCTGCCAGGAGACGTCAACGCTCAACGGCGACCCCAATGACGTTCTCTTCCTCGCGATCACCAAGGCTTTCCTTGCAATCTACTCAGGGCAAGGCGTGAGTGCGGCAGTGGACATCCTGAATGGATTCGCCGAGCAGAACCCGGAACAGGCCTCTACGGCCGAGGCCGCGATCCTCTTCATCAACGCCTCGCATGGTCGGATTCCGCCAAGTGTCGAACCTTCCGCCGAGGGCTCTGAGCATGAACCGCTGGGCCTGGAAGGACTCGTCAAAAGCTTGCTTGAGCTGTATCGCTTTCAGCCGGGTAAGGTCCTCGACGTGACAGAGAAGGCTGAGGACGACGACGCCTTCCCGCATCTTCGCCCGTTTCTTCACGGTTTCGCGCTTTTTGCAGCAGGCAGGATCGAGGACTCCTTGGTCTTCGCGCTGGATTGGCGTGCCGAGGGCCCGCCGAAATCTCGATCAGTTCGGAGTCGTGGCCAGTAGCTATGTTGCGGCGCACGGTCTGCTGTACCGCGGCTACTTCGAGGAAGCCGAGTACCTCATGAGCAGCGTCTTTGCCATGGGCCGTCCCGGCTTCGTCGTCGATGTCCTTTACGACGCCATGCTGCGGCTCGCAGGCCTACGGCATGCGACGACGGCGATCTCGCCAGCGCTGTCCATCGCGTCGCAGGCGCGGAGTGAGGTTCCTGATGTTGGTCCGTTGCCCGGTATCGGCAAGGGTGTACATGAGCTCGTTTCCGCAGAAACTACCCAGCCGTCGGTTTTTGACCGGCATGCAGTCAAGCTCATCAAACGCCAGATGAAGAGCGGCTACATTCTGGAAGCAACCATGACAGCACTCCTATGTACATGCCTGTGTCCCGGTGCCCCGGTACTGGATCTGCTGCGCAAGATCCTGCGGGACAGCGGTGTAACGGCTCACGACCAGATGATGGCCGTTGCCACCGCCGTTGTGGAAGGCGATCACAAGCTGCTTGGTCTCCTCCTGAAACACTACGAATTGGATGCCGACAACTATCAGATCGGCATGCTCCTTCGAGGTGCCCTCAAGCGCCACGTCCTGGAGGGAAACACCGCGGCGGCCGAGGCCCATGGCCGAAGCTTCCTCGATGTTCGCGGCAAGATTTCCCACAACCAACGAGCAACTCTCGTTCAACACTTTCAGGACGACGCCACTCACCGAACGTGAAATTGAGGTCGCTGCGTTGGCAGGACATCGCTCAAACGTTGAGATTGCTGAACATCTTGGGATCAGCGCGAGAACAGTGGAAAACCACATCTCCAACGCCCTGCGAAAAACCGGCGCAACCTCACGTAATGGCCTCTTCATCCTCGTGGGCAATTCAATGGCAGCACGCTGACTCACGTTAGGCTGAACGCATCTTTCAGTACGAGTCTCCGGTGACACCGGCAGAGCTCAGACCTTGATGCGTGAAGGGTTCTCGTGAGCAATTCCCCGGCCTTGGCCCGCCGCCTCGGCACCTTCGATGCTTCCCTCATTGGCTTAGGCTCCATGATCGGCGCCGGGGTTTTCGCGGCCTTCACACCAGCCGCGGCGGCTGCAGGATCCGGGCTGCTGATTGGCCTGGTTGTCGCGGCCTTCGTGGCCTTCTGCAATGCGACGTCCTCCGCGCAACTGGCTGCCAGATACCCCACCTCCGGCGGAACATATGTCTACGGACGGGAGCGGCTTGGGCCCTGGTATGGCTTCCTGGCTGGATGGGGATTCGTAATCGGCAAGACGGCCAGCGCCGCGGCCATGGCGATGACCTTCGCGGCCTATGCCGCACCGGCAGGTTGGGAGCGCCCGGTGGCGATTGCCGCCGTCGTAATTTTGACGGCTGTGAACTATCACGGGGTGACTCGAACGGCGGGACTTACCCGAATCTTGGTGATCGCGGTCCTGACCGCTTTGGCGATAGCCCTGGCCGCCGTTTGGGGTGGTTCGGGACCTGACTTCAGCAATTTTGTGGGGGAGGGTCTGCTGGCACACGGTTGGTACGGCATCTTGCAGTCGGCCGGGCTGTTGTTCTTTGCCTTCGCCGGCTACGCAAGGATTGCCACCATGGGGGAGGAAGTTCGCGAGCCTCGCCGCACCATTCCCAGGGCAATCACGATCGCCCTGGGAATCACCATCGTCATTTATGCCCTCATAGCGGTCACGTTGTTGGCGGCGCTGGGACCCGAGGGTGTTTCCGGGACCCCGACACCCCTCGCCCACGCTGTCACGGCTGGTGCGATGCCTTGGGCAGCTCCGATTGTTCGGATCGGAGCCGCAGTCGCCTCTTTGGGGGCCCTCCTCGCGCTGATCGCAGGGCTGGGCAGGACGAGCCTGGCGATGGCCCGCGAACACGACCTCCCGCACTGGCTCGCGGCCGTTCATCCTCGCTACAAGGTTCCCCACCGGGCCGAAACGACGCTCGCCGTAGCAATTTGCCTGATTATTGCCGTGGCTGACCTCAGGGGCGCCATCGGTTTCTCGTCGTTCGGTGTGCTGCTGTATTACTTGGTTGCAAATATCGCGGCCTTCACCCAGCCTGCCGAGGACCGCCGGTATCCGAAAGCACTTCAAGTGGCTGGAGCTGTTGCCTGCGTGGCGTTGGTTGCGACACTGCCGCCGCTATCTGTCGGTCTGGGTGTGCTGATGTTCGTGGTGGGCATCGTGTTCAGGGTGATCCGGTTGCGCCGGAGTTCCTCCAGCCTTCGATAGGCCTACGCCGGAAACCGGCTGGGCACGACTCCACCTGGGGGTTCTTAGGTGGAGCCGTGCCGTTGTGCCTCCTTCGCCTGGGACGAGTGGGGTTCCCGCCGGACACCGGGTTTCCCGTCCCGAAGGCACAAGAGGAGACTATGGCCGGGAATAGCGGCCTAGGTGTTCTTTCGTTCGCTCTAGGTGCTCATATACGGGCAAATTCAGGGTATCGAGGGTGCCTCAATCCAAAAATGAGTGTTCGCAGGGACGGACTAGGTGGTGTGACGCGATTGCGCCCCGCTCAAAGACCACTGGCAGAATTGGCGCATGGAGTCACCCATCCAAGTCCCCGCCGTCGAGCTTCGTATTTCCCTTAGTGAGACGGACCCGCTGATTTGGCGGCAGCTCGTTCTCCCGGAGAGCGCCACCGTTGCCGATCTGCACAGCGCGATTCAATGCGCATTCGATTGGAAGAACGCACATCTTTACGCCGTGGCCGGCCATGACCGGGCGGGCAAGAAACGGATCATCACCAGGATCGCCGAAGACGACGACCCACTTGAAGGCTCGGAGGAGGCCAGCGGCGTAGAACTGGGCGAGTTGTTCGACTCAAGCCAGCCTGGGAAGTCGTCCTTTGAATACGACTACGACTTTGGCGACAACTGGACTCATGAAATCGAAGTCGTGGGACCCGCATTGGTTCAGGAATCGACCATCACGTGCACCGGCGGCGCAATGCGTGGCCCAATCGAGGATTCAGGGGGAGTGCATGGCTACGCCAACGTTGTGCGGGTGGTCGGAGATCCAAAGCACCCAGAGCATACGGAAGCTGTTGAGTGGCTTGAGCTGGTAACACAGGAGAAGGCATCAAAGTTCGACGCCCACGCTTTCGACCTTGATGCTGTTAATGGGCAACTGACTCGTTTGGCGCAGCGGCTCTGGCCAGGTGAGGTAGCCCCTGACGAGATGGAATTTGTTCTGGGGCCAGCTCTTTGGTTCTTGAAGGAGGCGGAGCTTGACGGATTCCCGCTGACATCGGCTGGCTACCTGAAGCCGATTGTGGTCAAGCGGGCAATGGCTGAATTGGGATGGCAGGAGGTCTGGCACGGAAGTAGTTCCACGGAGTACAACGTGGCCCCAGTACGCATCGTCCGCCAACACTTGCAGGAATGGAAACTCCTGCGAAAGAACAAGGGCAGGCTCGTCCTGACCCCAGCGGGTAGAAAACTGGTAAACAGGCCAGCAATGTTGTGGCACTACATTGCTGACCGTTTGGCATCACCTGACGGTGCGGGACTGGATGTCGTTACCCAACTCAAACTGCACTGGGAATTATCCGGTAATCGCCCACCACGGAACCTGAGTGCCCAAGTAGTCCAGTTGGCGCTCAACGAGCGCGGCCTCCGGTTGATGAACGGCGCCGATATACCCATTGAAGTAGCTCGCGAATTGGAGCAGGTCGTCCAAAGCGCATTCCACTGCCTAAGGCTTTGGGGCTCCGAAAAATGGGGCCAGTATGAGCGTGAATTGTCCGACGCCGGCACCAAGTTCCTCCTCGACGTCCAGCGCCGTCTGGGCGAAGGCTAGCCAGGGTCCGCGATCAATCGCTCGGGTGCGCCAGCTTTTTCAGCAGCGCCACCAGGTCACCGACGGGCGCCGGCTCGAAGAATTGGGCATCGGCGAGCTCCACGGCGGCGATCGCACGTGGAGCCAATTCGGAGCCCGCTTCAGTAACACGTAGCCGTTTTGCCCTGGTATCCGAGGGATCGACTTCCCGCTCAATGAGACCCTTCACCTCCAAGGTCCGGAGCACCTGCGAGGCCATTTTCACGTCGGTACCGGCCTGGCGGGCAACGGCGAGCTGATTGGGATGCTCGCCTTCTTTGTTGAGCCACCAGGTGCAGGCGAGCAAAACGAACTGAACGTGAGTGAGGCCGATCGGAGCCAACGCCGCAGCAACCTCGCGTTGCCAGCGCAAGGTTGCGTGCCACAGCAGGAAACCGGGACTCTCGCCCGGGTTGAGCGGCATCAGCGCTGGGCGAGTTCGACGAGTGAAGCCATTGTCTCCGGCCAATCGGCAGTAATGGCAGGCCCGATCTCGGGGCCAACCTGGTCTGCACCCGCACCGGTGATCTCCATCCTGTAGACCACCCGGACTCGACCGCCGTCGAGCCTGTCCAAGCGGTGGGCGGTTCGGATCAGCAGCTCATCAAAGCGAGCTTCGTCGACGAACAGCTCGCCGTTCACCACTTCAGCGATTCGCAACTGGATGGGTTCATCCCCGGGTGGCGTCATAAGGATTTGCGAGCCCACCGCGAAGGGGCCATCGATCTCAACGCGTTCAATTTCGGCGTTCCAGGAACCCCAGTTTTCAACGTCGGCCCAAAGCTGCCAGAGCGCCTGGGGTGCCGCGCTGGTTTCAACGCTGTGTTCGTAGTCCCACATGATTGCCTCCCAAAGCTAGATGATCTACGCACAGACTATCTATGCGTAGATCATCCTGTCCAGTGGCAGTTTCAGAAGCTCCTACTCACAGCCGATGCCGTCATGGTCGTTGTCCAGGCCATAAATGTCAGACCCAACCACTGTCACCGGGCCTCGGACATAAGCAGGTCCGTTGCCTTTGCCTCCGGCACAGTCGACGTCGGACGCAACAGGCACGCAGGCGCCGGCGTAGTTCGGGTCGCAACCACTTTGAACGGCAGGGGCTGGGGCAGGCTTCGCAGCCGCAGCGGCAGCAGCCTGATCTGCCGCGGCTTGATCGGCGGCTGCTTTAGCAGCGGCCGCTTGGTCGGCGGCGAGCTTGTCTGCGGCAGCCTTATCAGCCGCTGCCTTGTCCGCTGCAGCTTTCGCGGCTGCGTCCGCTGCCGCCTTCTCTGCCGCGGCTTTTGCGGCAGCGTCGGCCGCGCGTTGATCAGAAAGCTTTGTTGCTGTTGCGGAGTCCAGCCAGGCCAGTTTTCCGGATAGATCGATGGTGCAGATGTATGTTTCGCCGGCCACGGATTGGGTGTTCTTCTCTGTGGTGCAGGCTTTCCCGGAGATATTGCTTGGCGTTGGACTAGGCGTAGGCGAGGGAGATGCCGACGTCGATTCCGTGGTGCTGCTCACCGATCCGGCAGCTCCCATGGATCCCGAACCGCAACCGGCAAGCAAAATCATCAGTGACCCGATGGCCGTGATACCGAGTGCTTTACTGCGAAAATCCCGTGACGATTTGCCGCCGAAAAGCGAGTGTTTTCCGGCGCGCGAAAGTTGTGTGTGCAATGTGTTGCCCCCTTAGAGTGCGCCCATGCGAAAGGCGCGTGGAGCGACAGTAACACCGGTTACATGAGCCCCAACAGGAGAAGTCTTCTATGACTTATCGCACGGCGTGGGGGACTGCTTCTAGCCGACGCCCTCGTTGTCTTCGCGGTAGTCGTCGTCCTCTTCGAAGGTGGGCGCCAGAGCCTGCTCGATATAGTCTGCTTCCGCAGCCTCTGCTTCAGAGACGCCTTCGAGCCGCGTAAACGCTGAACCGCCAGGAAGCACGTCCGTCCGCTGCTCCAGAACATCGGCCTCAGGGGCATCATCGGGTAGCGGTTTCGTTAGTTCGAACTCCTCGGAACCCTCCGGGAGGACGGGCGTTTGTTGCTCAAGGGCATCAGCCTCCGGCACTTCACGCGGCGATTCCGGCTCTTGTCCGATGTTCATCGTTTTCCTCCTTCTCGCTAACGGACTCGCTAATAGACCTGTACGGCTCCTAACCTGAGCCCAACAACCACGATGGGTCAGTTTGGGTTTCCTTCGGGTGCCGGCGCAGTTTCCGGATCAGCAGTTCCAGTGGCCAAACCAACACCCGAAGAACCCCGGCTGCCAGCAACAGAATCACAAACAGCACTATGGCTGGCAGGCAAAAAATGAACACCGTGATTGCCGTTATGAGATAACCGGCGATATAAGCCGTCACCACTCCGGTGTCCACCGTGAGCTCCCAAAGATTGAATTACCAATAGAGGATCTTGCCCGGTGTACGCACTAAGGCTACGGACTAACGGGTTTCGGTGGGAGCCGAGCTGGTATTGGTGCCGGCGCCCGAAGAAGCGCCCCGCGTGATGGGTATCTTCCGTGACTGTTTCTCCGATTGCTCCGGCATCGGAATCCGCACTTCGAGGACGCCGTCTGTATAGGAGGCATTGACGTCTTGTTCGGAAACCGCCATCGGAAGTTTCACTGTTCGGGAAAAAGTGCCGTAGCGGAATTCTGAGCGGTACCCCCTCTTATCCTTGTGCTCGGACTTTTCCTCATGGCGCACATTGATCTGCAGTTCGTCACCGGACAGAGTGATATCGACGTCCTTTTCAGGATTGATGCCTGGAACTTCGGCTTTGACCACCATCGATCCGCCGTCCCGGTATTCCTCCACCCGGAGCCAGGAGCCGGTCTCTCCTTCAAGGAACCGACGGACAGGATCGGCAATGTCGCTGGCCGACCAACGAAGTAGATTGCTCATCGTGGTGCCTCCTGTTGGTTACCAGGCCCCGCGGACCGACCCCGGGCGGGGCCTTAATCGGATCTACACAAATAAAATACGCCGAACACGCAACGTTGTTAAGACGCTCCTTGGCTCATGAATCTTGCAGGATCAGGCCTCCGAGGAGGCTGCAAAAAAGGCTATCCCTTCACCATGGCCGCGGACACTCCCGACGCGTTCTCGCTTTCGAACACAGGGCCTGCAGACGGTCGTTTCGCCCGGCGTTCCTCTCCAGGACCGTGCGGACGAAGCTGCTTGAACACCCAGGGAACGAAGTACGCCTTTGCCCATGCGAGGTCACCGGCCCTGGCTTGACGCCAGCTGCGTTCGGGCAGCTCTTTGGGCTCCAGTGGCTTCAGGGTATGCGGCACGTTGAGCGTCTCCAGCACGGCGATGGCCACGGTGTGATGACCCAGTGGGGAGAGATGCAGCCGGTCAGGGTCCCACATCCTCGGATCCCGGAGTTGCCTCAGCGCCCAAAGATCTGTGATGAGTGTGCCGTGGCGGGCAGCAATAGCGTGTACGTTCTCGTTAAAGATGGCCACTTTGCCCCGGTTGCGCCCCAGCACAGGGGTGGACCCCCAGTCTGGTCCCGTGAACAAAACAATCGTCGCGCCTGTCTCAGCCAAGAGGCTCACGCCGGTCTCAAGTTTGCCGGCCAGCTTGTCCGGATCACTGCCGTGGAAAACCATGTCGTTCCCGCCTGCAGACAAGGTGATCAGATCCGGCTTCAGAGTTAGCGCCCGTCCGACCTGCTGGTCGAGGATCTGCTGCAGCAGCAAACCCCGCACGGCCAGATTGGCATAGGCAAAATCCGGATGGTCGGCTGCCAACTCTTCGGCAACACGGTCAGCCCAGCCGCGCAGCCCTCCGACGCTTCCTGGTTCCGGATCCCCAATCCCTTCGGTAAAGGAATCACCAAGCGCCACATACCTGCTCCATGGGTGCGAGGGCTCTTTGATACTCTGCCCAGCACCCGCTTTGAGATCAACAAGGCCTTCGGGGGTTACCCGGCCACGCCACCTCATTGCCCTACCTCCTTGTAAGGAAAAAGGTTTCTTACAATGTGGATAACGGCAGCACTTGTCGTGATGTTCCCGGGAGTTCGGGCCGGCTAGAGGAACATTTCCTCCGCCACCACCGACGCGCCAGTTCCCAACCCGCGGACGGTCCACCCCGCACTTCGCCAAGCTTCGGCGTCCAGTACGTTCCGGGCGTCCAGCACCATCCGGCGTCGTACCAGCGAGCCCGCAAACGACGGCGAGAGGGACACGTATTCGTCCCATTCGGTGAGCAGAAGCACCAGCTCGGCGCCCTCAAGGGCACGCTTGGTTGAGGCCTCGAAACGGATCTGCGGGTAGCGGATCCACGCGTTGTTGATGGCTTTGGGATCGGTGACGGTTACGTGTGCGCCGGCGGATGCGAGCTGCTGCGCGACGTCCAGGGCGGGGGAGTCGCGGATGTCGTCGGTGTCCGGTTTGAAAGCTGCGCCGAGGATCGTCACCGTTCTGCCGGACAGGAAACCGCGGCACATTTCCCTTGCCACATCCACGGCGCGGCTACGCTGGTCCAGGTTGATGGTGTCCACCAGGGCCATCCATCGGTCCACGGACGGTACGGAAAGCTCGCGCGACTGGGCGCGGAACGAACGGATGTCCTTGGGCAGGCACCCGCCGCCGAATCCGAGCCCGGCGTGCAGGTACCGGTTGCCGATACGCGGGTCCAAACCCATCGCTTCGCTGAGCTCGCTGACGTCAGCACCCGAGGCATCGCACAGTTCTGCCATCGCGTTGATGAAGCTGACCTTCGTGGCCAGGAACGCGTTCGACGCCGATTTGATCAGCTCCGCCGTCGCAAAGTTGCAGACCAATCGAGGGATACCCGCGCTGATCAGGGGCTCGTACACCGCGTCCAGAACGGCGGTCACCGGAGCCCCGGCGGCGGCGCCCTTGCCACCGGGAACGCCGTAAACCAGGCGATCAGGAACCAAAGAATCCTTGACGGCTGTGCCTTGACGCAGGAACTCCGGGTTCCAGCCGAGCAGGACGTCCGAGCGTCGGGCCAGGACCGCGCGCAGCGTCTCCACAGTGCCTACCGGCACCGTTGATTTGCCCACGACGGCGGCACTCTTGGCCAAGTGGGGCAGGAGGCTCTTCGTGGCGCTCATCAGGTAGGAGAGATCGGCCGTGTCGGAGGTCTTGGACTGCGGCGTGCCCACGCAGAGGAAATGAACTTTGGCGTCGGCTGCGGCTGAGAAGTCAGTGGTGAACTTCAGACGGCCCGTGGTGCGTCCATCGCTGAGAAGTTCGTCCAGGCCGGGCTCGTGGAAGGGAGCCAGCGCCTTGTTGAGCTGCTCAACCTTGTGGGAATCGACGTCGATGCCCACCACGGTGTGGCCCATGGACGCGAGTGTTGCGGCGTGGACTGCGCCGAGGTAGCCGCAGCCGATCACGGATATTTTCATGCCGAGGGTCCTTTGCTTGAGGTCAATTCGGTGGGGCCGGCTTCGCTGGGAATGCCGGCGACAACTTCGTTGTAATGCCGCACCAGGTCGGCGCTGAGCACGGGCCACGTCCGGCCCTGGACCGAAGCGGTTGCAGCCGCAGCGAACGCGCGGCGCTTGGCGTCGTCGCCCATCAGGTCCTGAACGTAGCCGCGTAGTTGAGCGAGGTTCCCCGGCTCGTACAGCCAACCCGTGCGCGAGTTTTCCACGAGGTCCAAGGGGCCGCCGCGGCCGGTCGCGACCACAGGAACGCCCGAAGCCATGGCTTCCTGAATGGTCTGGCAGAAGGTCTCGAACTCGCCGGGATGGACGAAGAGATCGAAGCCCGCCACAGCCTGGGCCAACGAATCCCCACCGAGGAAACCAGCAAAGTGGGCGCTCGGCAGGGCCGCTTGGAGTGCCTCCCGTTGCGGGCCATCACCAACGATCACCAGCTTCGTATCCGGCAGGTCCGCCAGCACGGCGAGGTCTTCCACCTGCTTCTCTACAGCGAGGCGGCCGACGTAGCCGATGATCCGCTGACCCTGCGGCGCTACCGAGCTGCGCCATGCCGTCGAACGTTTCGCCGGGTTGAAGCGCGCGGTATCCACTCCGCGGCGCCACATATCCACTCGCAGGATGCCGCGTCCGCGCAACTGGTTCAGCGCGAACGTGGACGGCACAAGGGTCCGGGTGGCCAGGAGGTGGATGTTGTCCACGCGGTTCCACGCCCAGTTCTCAAGGAACGGCACGCCGTAGCGGGCGGCGTAGCTGGGAACCTCGGTCTGGTAGATCGCGACCGTCGGGATGCCGAGTTGATCGGCAGCCTGCACAGCCCGCCAGCCCAGCACGAAAGGCGAGGCGAGATGAACGACGTCGGGGGCGAAATCGGCAAGGATTCGCTTGACCCGATTCACACCACCCAACGCCACCCGCACATTCGTGTAACCGGCCAGCGGCACGGACGGAAGCCTGTGCACATACGCACCTTTGACGACGCTCGAAACATCAGTGTCCGACGTCGACGGCGCGATCACCATCACCTCGTCCCCGCGCTCCTGCAGATGCTCCAGCACCCGCAGGATGGAATGGGTTACCCCATTCATCAGTGGCAGGAATGATTCGGCGACGATTGCGATCCTCACGCCTTCAACGGTGGTCGGGGCGGTTGGCTTTGCGGGTTCGAACGGGTGGCCTGTGGAGGAAGAGTTGGTTAACAGGAGGGTGTCCTGTTTGTCGGAGCAGCCCGGTAGACTCCCGTTCAATGACGCTCTGCCGCGTCTCGACTTTGGGGGTTCAAAATGGGTGCTGTTATTGATGATTCGCGCGCGCTTGGGGGAGTAAGCGTACGACGACGGCGCCGGGCGGCGGCGCGGACAGTCGCCGTCGGATTGGGCCTGGCTTTGTTGCTGGGAACGCTTGGTCCTTTGACAACGACCGTCTCGCCCGCTGTGGCAGATGCTGTGACCAATGTTGTTTCTGTGGGGGACCAGCCTGGGAAAATTGCCGTGAACCCTCTGACGAACCAGGCCTATGTTGCCATGTTTGAGGGCGTGTTCGTCATCAATGGAGCTTCTGGCGGAGACGTCTTGTATTCGGGAGACATGCCCGTGGACGTTGCTGTGAACACTGCGACCAACAAGATCTACGTCAGCGAGATTGGTGGGTCCGTTGCAGTGGTTGACGGCGTGACGCGCGCCGTAACGTCTTTGCCCGTGGGCTCCGGGGCTGGCGTGGTGGCTGTCAACGAAACGAGCAACAAGATCTACGTAGGTATCGCTTCCGGCGTTGCCATCATCGACGGAGTTACGAACGCAATTTCCACTGTTCCTCTCTCGGGAGGTGCACAGGACATCGTGGTCAACCCCGTCACGAACAAGGTCTACGTAAACTCCAGCGGAACTATCAGAGTCATCAACGCTGCTGGCAGCGTTACCGGCGACGTCATCATCGGCGCTGGAGGCATTCGCGCCCTCGCCGTAAATCAGGCAACCAACAAGATCTACTACACCACGCTGGGAAGGTACGGTGCCGGAGTTGGCGTGATTGACGGCGCAACCGACAAAACCACGGGAAAGATCGAATCCTCCAGCAAAGTGGGGATGTTAGCCGTCAACCCGGCCACCAACAGGATCTACGTGGCTGCAGACAGCAACTCCACGGACGGCTACGTCAAAGTCATTGACGGGGGCACCCTGACTGAGATTGAGCAGATCATCACCCCATCGCTTGTCAGCGACATAGTGGTGAACCAAACGAGCAACAAGATCTACGTCCCGATGTCCGGCCGGGGAACCACCATCATCGATGGCGCTGACAACAGCGTCTCGGCGGTCTTCACGGGGCAGAACCCGGTTTCGGCGGCTGTGAACCCGTCCACGGGAAAGGCGTACGTGGCTAACAATGGCAGCGACTCCGTGTCGGTGATCGATGGGACGGTGCCGGCGCCTGTTAAGAATGACTTCAACGGCGATGGCTTTGCTGACATTTTGGCTCGGGAAGCTTCCGGCGTGCTGTGGCTCTACCCCGGTAACGGCGCGGGTGGCTGGCTGCCTCGCCTCCAGGTCGGGCAGGGGTGGAACGTCATGACGGCACTGGTTGCTCCGGGCGACTTCAACGGCGATGGCCACGCTGATGTGCTTGCCCGTGATGGAGGGGGCCTCCTCTGGCTGTATCCGGGCAACGGTTCAGCAGGCTGGAAACCGCGGGTACAGGTGGGCAGTGGCTGGGAAGGCATGAGCGCGATCGAAGGGATTGACTTCCACGGCGAGGGGTTTGTAGACGTTGCAGCGCGCGACCGTGGTGGTGCCCTTTGGGTTTATCGGGGAGATGGGAGCGGCGGCTGGTTGCCCAGGATGTGGGTCGGTTCAGGGTGGTCGGACATGTCCGAGATCACTGGCGTCGGCGACTTCAACGGGGACGGCCCTGTCCGATATCGCTGCCCGCGACGGCGCCGGTGCACTGTGGCTCTACCCTCCGAACGGTTACGGCAGCTGGCAGTCTCGACAGACAATCGGTCAAGGGTGGAACGTCATGAACTCCCTGGTTGGACCCGGAGACTTCGACGGCGACGGGGCGCGCGGATATCCTGGCCCGAAACGGCGCCGGGGAACTTTGGCTGTACTCGGGGCAAGGCGGATCCTGGTGGCCTTCGGCTTCCCGTGTTGGGACTGGGTGGAACGGGATGACAGCGATTCTGTGAATTTCCTGACAGAGATGTAGACTCCGCTCATCGACGCGGCAGTCGCGTCTCATTTTCTGGGGGTCCCATGAGTCCTGTCGCGTCAGGTACAGCTGTGTCCGGATTGAAGAAGTTGGGTCGAAAGCGTACGACGGCGGCGCTCGCCGTTGTTGGGGCGCTGGCCGTTTCGTTGTTGGTCGGGTCTCCGGCGAGGGCTGATGTTTTTGCTGCTGACATCCTCGTCGGCACCAGTCCGCATGCATTGGCCGTTGGCGGATATCAGACCGACAAGGTCTATGTTGCTACAGACTCAGGTCTGTCGATCATCGATTCCGTTACACGGAAGGTCTCAACACTGGATGTCGGAGGAGTGCCTCAAGACGTGACCGTTCACCAGGGCTGGGCATATGTGAGCGTTTCTGTCGGTGAAGGAAAGCCGGGGTTCATTGCGCTAGTCAGCGGTCAAACCGGCCAGGTTGTGCAAACATACCCGACGGGAGTGAACCCTGGTCAGATCCTGGCTAACACCGCAAACGGCAAAGTCTATGCTGCTTTCAAGACTGGTGTCACTGTCCTAGACGTCGGCCGTCCCACTAAAACCGTCACGCTGCTGGCGCCTCCCAGAGATATGGCCGTCAGTACGAGCAACAACAAGGTCTACGTTGCTAACGGCAACTCGGTCACGGTGATTGACGGAGACACGAGCGCCGAGACAAAAGTTGACCTTGGTGCTCCAGTACTGGGAGTGGCCGCGAACTGGTCCCGGACGGACACCTATGCCACCACCGTGGGTAAGAACGGCTCGACCGTAGTGGTTATCGATGGGATGACCAACGCCACCACTACTGTCTTCGAGACGTTCAAGAAGCTCGGGGACGTCTTCACGGACGGAAATTACCGCGTCCAAGTTGCCGCGTCCGACGGAACCCAAGGTGGCTCGGTCATCGTCTTCGATGCCCAAACCCAAAGGAAGATTGCGGAGGTTGGCACGAGCGGTGCATCGGGCATTATGGCCGGGGACAAATACCAAGGAAAGGTGTATGTCCCCAACCTGGCTGGGGGAGCCACCATCATCGATTACTTCAACGCCACCTCCACCGTCCGGACCGGCAGTAACCCTGTGGCGGCCGCCTTCGACCTGGATGGCCGAAAAGCCTACATAGTCAACAAAGGCAGCAACACCGTGACCGTCATTGACGCATCGGTGCCAACCCCGGTCAAGAACGATTTCAATGGCGACCGGAAGACCGACGTTCTGGCCAGGGATGCCGCGGGCGCGCTCTGGCTCTACCCCGGAGACGGCGCCGGCGGTTGGCTGCCGAGGGTTCAGGTGGGCTCGGGCTGGAATATCATGACGGCGCTGATCGCTCCCGGTGACTTCAACGGTGACGGACTTTCGGACGTGCTCGCCCGCGATGGCGCCGGTGCTCTGTGGCTGTATCCGAGTAACGGCTTCGGCGACTGGATGCCGCGGGTTCAGGTTGGCTCGGGATGGTCAGGAATGACGGCGCTCGCATCCCCGGGCGACTTCAATGGTGATGGAAAGGTCGATGTCCTTGCCCGGGACAATGCCGGAGTCCTGTGGCTGTATCCGGGTAATGGATCCGGCGGGTGGATGGCACGTGTGCAGGTCGGCGTCGGCTGGTCGGGCATGTCGGTGATCATGGGGGTCGGCGACTTCAACGGCGACGGCACTGCTGACGTTGCTTCGCGCGATAGTGCCGGTGTCCTCTGGCTCTACCCGGGAAATGGCTACGGAGGATGGTTGACCCAGCGCCAAATCGGTCAGGGGTGGAACGTCATGAATGCCTTGGCCGGACCTGGTGATTTCAACGGCGACGGCAAGACCGACATTCTTGCCAGGGATTCCGGCGGGTCACTCTGGTTGTTTGCCGGCAGCGGTGGTCCGGCCTGGCCACTCTCCAGCAACGTTGGTCAGGGCTGGAACGGAATGACGGCAATTCTCTGAGCTTTGGCTCAAGGGGGCGATTTTCATTGTGCAGTCGAAGGAACTCAGAGCCCGTCCACCTGCCCACCCCGCGCCCGCTTCAGATCCTTCCGTAGCCCGCGGTTGTCCGCCCGGAGCTCGCGATTGTCGTCGGCCAGGCCCCGGTTGTCCTCCGTTAGTCCCCGGTTTGCGGCCTCCAGCTCCAGCACGCGCTTCACCCCGGCCAGGTTCAGGCCCTCGTCCAGGAGCACGCCAATCCTCCGGAGGGTCTCAAGGTCCTGTTCGCTGTAGCGGCGAGTGCCGCCGTCGGTCCTTTCAGGAGTGAGAAGCCCTTTGCGCTCGTACTGCCGGATGTTCTGTTGCCCGGTGCCTACCAGTTCGGCCGCAACGGAAATGGCGTAGACACCACGACCGTCCCGGTCCGCAGCGTCACGTGCGCCAGCGCCGTCCGCCTCCGCGGGCGTACCGCCGTCGTGATCCAGACGCTCGGTGTCACCATTGCCAGCCATGCAAACCTCTCAAAAAAATCTTTGAAAAAACCTCTTGCACCACTCTCTCACCGGTGCTATAAAAAATCTATACCAGCCAACACAGATCTGGAAGGCTGGCAGAACAACAAAACCGCATCAAGATCTGAAGGAGTGAGAACCAAATGCTGATGCGCACAGACCCGTTCCGCGAATTCGACAGGCTCGCCCAACAGGTTTTTGGCACAACAGCAAGGCCTGCCGGCATGCCGATGGATGCTTGGCAGGAGGACGGGCAATTCATTGTTGCCTTCGATCTGCCGGGCGTCACGCCTGATTCGGTGGAACTGGACGTCGAAAGCAACGTCCTGACGGTTAAGGCAGAACGTAAGTCGCCTGCGGGCGAGAACACCGAGATGATTGCCGCCGAACGCCCGCAAGGCGTCTTCAGCCGGCAGCTCATTCTGGGTGACACCCTGGACACCGAAGGCATCCAGGCCAGCTACGACGCAGGTGTGCTGACACTCCGCATCCCCGTCGCCGAGAAGGCAAAGCCACGGCGTATCGAGATTTCTTCCAACAGCCAACGGCAGGAGATCAACGCCTAACCAAGGCTGCCCCGCTGGAGCTCCACCCGGGGGTGGCTGACCAGCGGGGCGTCAGGGCCGGGAGCTTCAGACCGACCGCATCGGAACAGATGGGCGCAGGCTTCGCGCCACGCCACAGCACTTGTCGTGCAGATGAAACGCGGTCCCCGACGTTGTCTCCCGATTGATGGCCCCCGGCCCATGCCGGGGGCCATCGCCAAATCCGCAGCACTTATCCGGAACCAGCAGTGAGCACCAACCAACCCGACTACTACGCGATCCTGAACGTGGCTCCCAGCGCGACAGCCCGTGAAATCACCCACGCCTACCGCTCGCTGCTCCGCACCCACCACCCAGATACCCGCAAAAAGGCCGACGACGGCGACACCACCAAGGCGGCCGACCTCCAGAAACTGCACGCCATCATGCAGGCGTATGTTGTGCTCTCGGATCCGGCGAAACGGAGTGCCTACGACCACAGCCGGAGAACGGGTAGCTCGTCGGCCGGCTCATCAGGGTCCAGCGGTTCCACCGGGAAGCCGGTAAAGGTCCGCGTCCACAAGACGCCGGCTACTCCCGCTGCCGGTCAAAAGGATCAGCAGCCTCTCGTGTTCGGCCCGGTCCACTGGGAACCACTGCCCGGGACGACCCCCGGATACCCGTCGCCCAAAGTCCGAAGGAGATACTTATGAGTGCCTGGCGCTCGTACGACAGCCATCTGATGCCCGCGTTCTACGAGCGATTCGAGAATCGTTGGGGAAAGGGCACGGCGCCGTTCCTGGACCCGGAAGTCCACGAGCAGCCCATGCCGCGCGCTCAATGGATCAATGTTGATACTGGTGCGGCTGTGGCCGTGGTTCCCATTTGGACGGACGATCCCGAACATCGGTCCTTCGGCGTCTTCTACCTTCCGCCGGCCGGGGATATTTGGATCCTCCGCCCAGGGCCAACTACGTTCATCGAACCCGGCAAGGGTGGGAGCAAAGAGCAGGTCTCGTTGCGTAACGACGCCTTCAAGAAGGCAGTCCATCACGCCAAGGAATTCATCTACGGACCGCAGCCCTAGTGTTTTGCGTTGTCGGCCCAGTCCCCACGTCAGGGTTCCCGAAGTACATCCGGAAGCTCGTCGACGTAGACGGTCTGGGGCGGCTCGAAATAGATCACCAGCACCTTTTCGCCCACAGGAAAGACGCTGGTCTTGTCGAATGGGTAGGCAAAAAATGCGCTGGTACCGCCATGGAAGGGGAGCATGACTTCGCCGATAGTGCCCGGGGCGATGGTCCCGGTCACCCTTCCAATCTTGCCGGTGAGGCTCCGATTGACCTCTCTATGCATCTGACGCCGCATCTGACGCCTTCGCCGGCGGGGACTTCACGGCCGTGGGCCGGGTGGGCGCCGCAGTCGGTCGGTTGGCTCCGTTCCCCTTCAAGGCCGAAGCCAGGGACGGGAGGAAGCTCCCAACCTGGGACAGGATTCCACCCACCATGCTGTTCAGCCCGTCGCCGCCGTTGAGCACCGTCAGCTGACCGATGCGCGAGAAGGGCTCTGCCGCAGCCGAAACGATGGCGGGCATGTTCTCGGCGATTTGCTGGTTGATGACGGCTTCCTGGTTTGTCTCCAACGCTTCACCGCGGGCCTTGATGCCTTCTGCCTCAGCCAACGCCTTGGCCTTAACTGCGGATGCTGCTGCATTTCCTCGGGCCGTCGTCGCAGCGGCTTCGGCTTCACCTGTCACGCGGGTTGCACCTGCCATTGCCGCTGCAGCTCCAGCATTTGCTTGGGCCTCGAGTTCAACGCGCCGGGCGTTGGCTTGCGCGTCGAGTTCGATGCGCTTCGCGAGGGCCTCGGCAGCACTGATATCAGCGGCCTTCTTCGCTTCAGCCTCGGTCCTCTGCGCGTAGGCCTTGGCATCGGCGGGCTTGCGGATGGTTGTCTGCAACTTCTGCTCTTCGCGGTCGGCCTCGAGCTTTGCCACCTCTGTCTCCTGGACCACCACCTGCTGCCGGGCAGTAGCATCGGCCAACGGTCCGGCCTGGGCAGCGTTGGCTCGGGCCTGTTCAGCATTCGCCTGCGCAGCGGATTGCTTGATGGCGGACAGGCTTTGGGCATCAGCAATCAGTGCAGCAGCTTCCGCTTCCTTCTCAGCCGCCTCACGGTTGCGGGTGGCCTCAGCGATCCGGGCCTCCATCTTGACCTGGGCAATGTGCGGCTTGGCCAGGTTCTGGATGTACCCCGTAGGGTCCTGCAGGTCCTTGATCTGCAACGAATCCACCACGAGGCCAAGCTTCTCCATCTCCACGCCACTGGCACTGCGGACGAGTGAGGCGAGCTTGTCGCGCTCGCGGATGATTTCCTCAACAGTCATGCTGCCGATGATCGAGCGGAGATGCCCTTCAAACACGTTGTAGACCTGGCTCTCCATCTTCGGCTGCTGCCCCAGGAACCGTCGGGCGGCGTTCGCGATGAACGGGGGAGCGTCCCCAATCTTGTAGATCACCACGCCATCAACAATCACCTGGATGCCCTGGGACGTCACACACGAGACCTTGAGTTCCGTCTCATTCAGCGTCAGAGCCAGGGTTCGGACTGTCTGCAGCCCCGGAACCACCAAAGCGCCCTTGCCCGTGACGATCTTGAAATCCATGCCGTCCGTATTTTCGAGCGTGCCACGGGTCAACCCGGAGATGATCAGGGCCTCGTTCGGTTCCGCCACCTTCCACATCGCCTTCGTTGCCAGCCACACGAAGCCGATGACAACAACCACGCCAAGAATGCCGGCGATCAAGGGGAAAAATGCCGAGAGGTCGTTCATTGACCTTGTCCCTTCAGACGATGTGAACCGGCCTCATCCGTTGACCCCCATAGGCCATGTGCCTGTTCGTGTACACAGTCTCGTTGGGCTGCAGCAGGGAAGTCCAGCACTTTTGTGCGTCATTTGTGCCACGACGCCCAGCCACGCCGGAGCCTGGCCCCGTAGCCCGGCAACCCGCCGTCGAGCCTTAACAAAGAAGGCTGGTGCAACCTTTGGAGAGAATCCGTAGGTGGCTGCACCAGCTGCTAGTACGACTTTCTGTTTATTAGTTGTGACACCTGTTCATTGGCCGCTCCTAGTTCCCGGCTTCTATTATTTCCGGGCCTTTTTATCGTCTGTGAAGTACTGGGCGAACATCCAACCGGCGGCGATCATCAGGATGCCCAGCACCATATGAGACCAGTTGTCCACAGAGTTCAGCGACAGGAAGTTGGCTGCGGAATCGACTCCGACGCTCAGCCCGTAGATGCTCAGCACGATGTACAGGGCGCCAAAGCCCATCAGGAAGTTCCTCGCGCCGTGTGCTGTGCGGGACATGGCCCAGCCCGTCGCACCGATGGCCATCTGTACGAGGTTGAGCAGCACGGATATCTGGAATACGCCAAAGAGCATCGCATGCGAGTCCGGGCCGAAGAATTGCAGCTCCGGGTACCGCATGGTGATGCCTGGAATGAAGCCCAGGATGCCCACCAGCCCAACGATGACACCCACACCCAGGCCTACCACCTGGATGTCTTGCCGTCCGAAATGGACACCGCGTGCATGTGAAGCAGACGTACTCATGTCGTCCTCCAGTCACCTTTGCGAACATCTCCCATTTTACGGCCGGTTCATGCAAAAAGCGCTGGAATTGGCGGTATTACAGGGCGCCTGCCGGGGGAGCGCTGCCTACCGTGGCACGATAGGACACGATGAAACTGCGCGCTGATCAGACCGGAAACCGTGGCCTCCCGATGCCCCTTTGGCTACAGGGCGGTTTGGAAGCGGCACAGGCAGCCTTCATTTCGGCCATCGTTGTTGTGCTTCCGTTGGTGGGAGTGTGGGCCACCGACGGATTCCAGAACCGGAACGTGGACTTCCTGGCGCGCCTGGCCGGGCAGGCCTGGCTGCTGATCCATGGTGTTCCGCTGACCTTGGCACAGGTCAACGTGGGCACAGCCGGCCAGCCTGGAACGGGTCTTCTTTCGCTGATTCCCTTGGGCCTGACGCTCATTCCGTTCCTGCTTGCATGGCGGGCGGGACGACGACTAGCCCGCGCTTCCTACACGGACCAGCTGTGGCAGGCGTTCCTCGGTGCCTGCCTTGTTTACGCCGCGTTCGGGACAGCGACAGGATTCGTGTGCCGCACCCCCGAGGTGGTTATCAATCTGTGGTTCGCCATGACCATCCCACTGATCTCCTTCGCACTGGGCCTGGTGGTCGGCGCCCGGCGCGAGGCAGGCTCCTGGAGCAGGCTCATCGGTGTGGACGCCGTCGCCTGGATCGCGAAGACCAGCCAACACTCACGGTGGGCGGGCTCCTACGTCGGCTCAGCGCTGAAGGCCGGATTCGTCGCGACCATGGCCGCTGTGTGCCTGGCCGCGGTCCTGTTGGCCGTGGACATCGTGTGGCACTGGACGGACATCATCGCTGTTTACGAAGGCCTCCAAGCCGGCGCTCTGGGCGGCGCGGTCCTCACCATCGCGCAACTCGGCTTCCTTCCCAACCTCGTAGTCTTCGCTTTGGCCTGGTCCTCCGGGGCTGGCTTCTCGCTCGGAGTCGGCTCGCACGCCGGGCCGCTCGGCACCGCCGTCGGACCCCTGCCTGCCGTCCCCGTTTTCGGCGGGCTTCCCGCCGGACAACTCGACGCCGGAGCCATGGCTCTCGCCCTCCCCGTGGTTGCAGGGATCATGGCGGGTTGGTGGTTCCTCCGCGAAGGCGAAAACCACTTCGACGAATGGCTCTCCATCAAGATCAAGGCCCGCTGGTTCACCGCCGCGGCGTCCACGTTGTTCCTGGGGGCGTTCGTTGGAGCTGTCGCCGGTGTCCTGAGCGGTGCGCTCGCATGGGTCGCCCGTGGATCAGCAGGAATCGGCCGGCTCACGGAAATCGGACCCCACCCGCTGTGGACGGCAGTCTGGCTGGCCGCCGAAGTGGGCATCGGCGTCGTGATCGGTTATGCAGTGGGGCCGTGGCTGGAACGCCGCCAGAAGCTGCGCGAGGCGAACCTGGACGAAGTAGCGTTCGACGACGAACACGCCTGAGGTTGCCGGCTGGGCTTTTGGTTGGGCTCGGGTTTTGGTTGGGCTGGGCTCGCTTGGCTGGGCTCGCTTTAGCGGACCGGGCCCGGCATCGAGTCCTCAAGCTGCGTGAGGCACTGTGTCTTGGCGGATTCCGTCAGCGCCGAGCGAGCGCAATCCTGATAAGTGGTGACTTGTTTGAAGAAGAGCACAGACGTCAGAATCAACAGGCACATGACCGCCGAGACCACGAGTCCCGAGATGGTGCCGAACAACACCAGCCGAGGGTGCTTGTACTTCACCGACCGGACCAGGACCACAATCCCGAGCACCAAACCGGCGATCGTCAGGATGGCGCTCAACCACACGTAGTTCACGTTCAGGGAGAACACGAAGAACGATCCCAAAGCCGACAAAAGGAAAGCGCGGAACAGGATCTGTGTCACGCCGAAAGCGGACTTTTCCGCGGCGGTGCGGGGTTGCTGGCTCGGCTTGCGACCGACGTCGGGATTCATGTTTTCCAGCCTACGCGAGCCGCCCATAAGCTAGTGCAATGCGCATTGTTGTCCTCGTGTCCGGTACTGGTTCCAATCTTCAGGCTGTCATCGACGCCGTGAAGTCGGGTGAACTGGATGTCGAGATCGCCGCTGTGGGTGCCGACCGCCCCGATACCTACGGTGTGGAGCGCTCGGACGAGGCCGGCATTGAGACCTTCGTGGTGAACTTCAACTCGTTCGAAACCCGCGCCGAATGGGACGCCGCCCTCCGCGACAAGGTCCTTTCCTATAACCCGGACGTGGTGGTGTCTTCAGGATTCATGCGGATCGTGAGCGCCGACTTCATCGAGGGCCCTTCAACGGCAAGTACGTCAACACACACCCGGCGCTGCTGCCGTCCTTCCCCGGTGCCCACGGTGTCCGCGACGCCATGGCTTATGGCGTGAAGGTCACGGGTTGCACGGTTCACTGGGCCGACGCCGGCGTGGACACGGGACCCATCATTGCCCAGGAAGCAGTATCCGTGCTGCCCAATGACACCGAGGAAACCCTCCACGAGCGCATCAAGGTAGTGGAGCGCCGCCTGCTGGTCCAGACGCTGGCCGACCTCGCCGCTTCTCCCAACTAGGTCGCATTTAAGCGCGTTTTGCGCCCTCAAAACGCGCAGTGCTGCTACTTAGATTCCGGTTGACGTCCTCTGCCTGTGGATAACGCCGCACGCCCATAGGGAAGTTTGTCAGCATGGGGCATGAAGACTCCGCAACCCCTTCCTGAATCACTCGCTTCGTTGCCTTTCACCTGGCAGGAAGCCGTTGCAGCGGGAGTATCCCGACGGCGGCTGAGTCACCGAAGCCTGGTCTCACCGAGCCGGGCGATTCGGATACCTCAGTCGGATGCTCCGTGCGCCCTTGCTGAAACCGTTCGTCCGGTGACCCTTGTTACTCCGTTCTCAGCCGCGTCCCACGCGACTGCCTTTTTATTGTGGGGGTTTCCGGCGTTCTTGCCAGGCAGCAATGACCCAAGAATCCACATCGCACGCCCTCACACCATGGCGATTCCTCGTCGCCGAGGCGTCATTGGCCACCGGGGCCAGTTCTTTGAAGACGAAATCACCACGCTTAACGGCCTGTACATCACGAGCAGAGCCCGAACATGGTTGGACTGCGCGCGGAAAATGGACATCGACGAGATCACTGTGGTGGCGGATCACTTGCTGCGCATACCGAGGCCGGAATTCGAGGGCCGCAGCGCGCCTTACTGCACGGTGGATGACCTGGAAGAAATGTTGGATCGCCACTGGGGAACACCGGGGATCCGCAAAGCCCGTGTTGCTTTGGAACAGGCGTGCGTCGGCGCCGACTCGGCCCCCGAAACGCGGCTTCGGCTGGCACTGGACCGGGCGGGGCTACCGACTGCGGAAGTCAACGTGCCCACGGAGTTGGGTCCCGGCGTCGTGCGTCAATCGGATGTAACTTATCGCGAGTGGCGGGTGGCGGTCGAATACGACGGGGAGGGCCATTCGGAGGCCGAGCAGATCGTGCGGGATATTGCCCGCGAGGAGGAGTTCAGCCGGGCAGGGTGGTTCCTGGTCCGGATCTCCAAGCGTCACATGACCACCGGCGCGAGGTCCGCGGTGGCCAAGGTGAGGCGGGCGCTCGAGCAACGCGGTTGGTCACCCAAGTAAGTCGCAGTTGTGCGCGTTTAGCGGTCTCTAAACGCGCTTAAGTGCGACCTAGTTGGGGAAGCTAACCCAACACGCGCTGCTTCGTCTCGGGAGCGAAGAACGCCATCCACAACACAGAGAGCAGCACAAGCCCACCGGCCATCGCAAACGACTGCGCCAGGCCGAACTCGGGCCAGAAGAACGAAGCGAACACCAAAGGCCCGAAGCCTGCGCCGATGCGGGAGAACGTCGAAGCCCAGCCGAAGCCTGAGCCCCGGAGTTCCGTCGGGTACAGCTCGGACACGTAGGCGTAGAGGACCGGGATTGCCACCTGGACCACGAAGCCAAACACCAACAGCCAGAACACGGCGGCTTGCGGCACGTCCACCACAAACGCGACGATCACCAACGTCAGCGCGGAAAGCGGACCGGTGATGGCGAGGATCCACTTGCGGCCCACCCGCTCCACCAGCAGTGCCGCGACCACCACGCCTAAAAGCCCGACGGCGGCCATCCCGGCTGTGGTGACGAAGGCTTTGTACTCCTCGAAGCCGGCACCAATGAGGATCCGTGGCATCCACGTCAGAGACAGGTAATAGACCAACAGGATGCTGAAGAACAGGGCCCAGGCTGCAGTGGTGATTTTCCAGTTGAACGTCCAGATTTTGCGCAGCTGTTCCCACGCGCTGCCGGGGGAGAGCCTGGGGGCGGCTTGGGGTTCCGGCAGGCTGTATGCCCGGGGTGAGGCGCCCGTTGCTTCCACCAAACCATCAATCACCGCCGCGGCCTCAGCCCGACGGCCGGCCCGAATCAGGAACAGCGGGGACTCGGGAACACTGCGCCGCACCCAGAAAACGAGGAGCGCAGGCAGAACCATAATCAGCATGGTGAGCCGCCAGTCGCCGAAGGCAGCAACGAGTCCTGCGGAGATGAAGCCACAGAGAGCCGCGCCCACGGGCCACCAGCCATCCATCGCCGTGAGGACTTTGCCCCGCTGCTTGCGAGGCGTGAACTCACCCACCAGCGCATAGTCCACCGGGATGCAGCCGCCCAGCCCAAACCCGGCCATGAATCGGAAGATGCAGAACCACACGATGTCCGGGGCGAAGGCGCCGAGCACGGTGAATATGCTGAAGATCAGGAGGGTGGCCGTGAATGCCTTCTTGCGCCCGATGGTGTCGGCGATGGTTCCCCACGCAAACGCGCCCAGAGCCATGCCGATCAGGTTGGCCGTACCGATCCACGCAGCGTCAGCGGGCTGCAGGGACCAATGCTTGGACAGAAGGGGAATGAGGATGCCGTTGAGCGTCACATCCCAGGCGTCGAACATGAATCCGAGCCCACCGATCACGAAGATCCTGCCTTGGACCTTCCACCGCCACGGCAGTTCCTGCACAACTTGTTCGCCGCTGGGCACGGCTGTGTATGTATTCATCTGCCCTCCTGCATGCAACTTTATGCGCTCGGGCCAAACCGGTGTTCGCGTTACTTCTGGTTTTCAATCGCCCTTCGCAGGTAACCACCGGCTTCTTCGAGAGCTCTCTTGGCCTGAGCTGGTTCGATGCCGGTGAGCAGCACCAGGATGGCGGCTTTTACCGAGCCGTTGACCGAGTCCAGTGCTGCCACGGCTTCATGCGCGTCGACGCCGGTCGCGTGCTGCACTGTCCGTTGCGAGCGGGCCAGAAGCTTCTCATTCGTGGCCCGCAGGTCAACCATCAGGTTCCCATACGTCTTGCCGAGCTTCACCATCACCAGCGTGCTGATCATGTTGAGGACAAGTTTCTGGGCCGTGCCCGAGTTCAGTCGGGTCGAGCCCGCAATGAACTCCGGACCCACCACAACCTCAATTGCCACATCCGCAAGATGACTGACGGCAGAACCTTTGTTGCAAGCCAGCGACGCCGTGAACGCACCCTTTTTCCGGGCCTCTTCCAGCGCGCCGATCACGTACGGCGTTCGGCCGGACGCCGTAATACCCACGACGGCGTCCGCTTCCGTCACGTTGATATCGTGCAGGTCGCGCGCGCCTGCGGTCGCGTTATCTTCGGCGTACTCAACGGGTTTCTGGATCGCCTGGACGCCACCTGCAATAAGTCCGACGACGAGTCCCGGCGGGGTGCCGAACGTCGGCGGGCACTCGCTCGCGTCGAGCACACCCAGGCGCCCGGCCGTTCCAGCCCCGACATACAGAAGGCGACCCCCACGCTGGAGTCGCTCCGCAACGGCGTCGACCGTTTGAACAATCGCAGGGCTCGCCGCCTCAACCGCGGCGTGTACTCCTGCAGTGTGGGCGAGCATGGCCGCGACGAGTTCCTCGGTGCCCATGATGTCCAGGTCGCTCAGGTTCTCGGCCGCGGCTTCGGTCTCCAGCCCGGCGAGTTCCATGCGCAGGCCGGCGAGCCTGTCCGCGTCAGTGGGGCTAGTCGGGCCAGTTTGTTCCGTCACGGTGGATGTACCTTTCCTGGATGAGCCCGCGGCGCGTCGCAGCGAGGGCAGCACCGTCCAAGCCATCGCCCAGCGGGGCCACCACCTCAATCCCAGCCGAAGCAAGGGACTTCCGCAAGAGCTCCGCGAAGAACCCGGAGCTGACCACTCCGCCCAGCAGCGCAACACGGCGTGAGCTCCCGGAGTCGCCGCCCGCGGCCAGCTGCACGGTCTTGGTCAGGATGCGGCAGGCCTCGTCCACAATGACATTCGCGACGGCGTCACCCGCCTCCGCGGCGTGCAGAACCAGCGGCGCAAACCGGGCCATGGCGCGGTACGGGTTTTCGACGGATGCGAGCCATCCCGGGAGCATTTCCGGGGAGTCGACCAGAGCCCCCGCCGCAGCCGAAAGCGATGTGGAGGGGCCGCCGTCGTGCGCTTCCAAAACGGCCTGGAGCCCCCGCTGGCCGATCCAACGGCCGCTGCCACGATCGCCCAGGTAGGGTCCCCAACCGTCGGCGCGATGAAGGACGCCGGCTTCATCGAAACGGAAGGCCACCGCCCCCGTACCCACGATCAGGGTAGTGCCCGGCGCGCCTTGGAGGGCTCCAAGTTGGGCTGCGGTGGCGTCCGAAAGGACAGCTGCCGGGACGCCGAAGCGCTGGGACAACATAGTTGCGAGCTCGCGGGACTTCTCCGCAGAAGCCTCGACGCCGGCCACTGCCGCGCCGATTCCCGTCAACGTGCTCACAGGCAGGCCGGGCGGAAGCATCGAGACCGTCTCAAGCAGGAGGTCGAAAGCGATCGTGGGGCCGTTGTCCATGTGGACTCCGGGGAACCCGTGCTGGTCCGCCGCGCCAAGTAATTCGGTGCCGCTGCGCAGCTCCACGCGGCAACGGCTCTTCCCTACATCGGCGGCGAGAACGACATCGGTGGCTTCCATGGCTCAACCCTATGTTGTGGGGCCTGTTGTGCGTGGCAAACGTGGGGCATGGGGCGCAGACCGGGCCCCGCAACGCAAGACCAACCAGGACCCGAAACGAGCGCGCCAACGAAACACGATAAACTCTCCGTATCCCACCACCCGCGACATCTACGCGAACTAAGACGGAGACTTTTGTGAGCTTGACGCAGCTTGACCGTGTTCCCATCCGCCGTGCACTGATCTCGGTTTACGACAAGACGGGACTGGAGGAGCTCGCGAAGGGCCTGCACGCAGCCGGCGTCGCCATTGTTTCCACCGGCTCCACCGCCAAGAAGATCGCCGCCGCTGGCATCCCTGTCAAGGAAGTCGAAGAAGTCACCGGCTCCCCGGAAATGCTGGACGGCCGCGTCAAGACCCTGCACCCGCGTGTGCACGGCGGCATCCTGGCTGACCGTCGCGTCCCGGCCCACATGGAAACCCTCGCCGGTATGGAGATCGAGACGTTCGATCTCGTCGTGGTGAACCTGTACCCGTTCGTCGAGACCGTGAAGTCCGGCGCAGCACAGGACGAGGTGGTTGAGCAGATCGATATCGGAGGCCCCGCGATGGTGCGTTCGGCCGCGAAGAACCACGCCGCCGTCGCCATTGTCACGGACCCGAACTTCTACGGCGCAGTGGTTGCTGCAGCACAAGAAGGCGGCTTCGACCTCAACACCCGTCGCCGCCTGGCCGCCAAGGCGTTCGCGCACACGGCCAGCTACGACAACGCTGTGGCAACCTGGACCGCCAGCCAGTTCCTTGATGAAGACGGCGACGGCGTCATCGACTGGCCTGCCTATGCCGGTCTGTCCTTGGAGCGTTCCGAGGTCCTCCGCTACGGCGAGAACCCGCACCAGCAGGCTGCCCTCTACGTGGACAAGGCTGCTCCGGCCGGCATCGCGCAGGCTGACCAGCTGCACGGCAAGGCCATGAGCTACAACAACTTCGTCGACGCCGACGCCGCCCTCCGTGCTGCGTTCGACTTCGCCGAGCCCGCCGTTGCGATCATCAAGCACGCCAACCCGTGTGGTGTCGCTGTCGGTTCCGCCGACGCTGCAGATCCGATCGCTGACGCCCACGCGAAGGCACACGCCTGCGACCCCGTTTCCGCTTTCGGTGGCGTGATCGCCGCGAACCGTACCGTTACCGCTGGCATGGCCCGCACGGTTGCCGACATCTTCACCGAGGTTGTCATTGCTCCGGACTTTGAGCCGGAAGCCGTGGAGATCCTTTCCAAGAAGAAGAATATCCGACTGCTTGCCCTGCCTGAGGGCTACGGCCGCTACCCCTCCGAAATGCGCCAGGTCTCCGGTGGCGTGCTGGTTCAGATGAGCGACAAGGTGGACGCCGACGGCGATAACCCCGCCAACTGGACCCTCGCAGCCGGTGAAGCCGCCGATGAAGCAACCCTCGCGGACCTCGCCTTCGCGTGGACTGCCTGCCGCGCCGCCAAGTCCAACGCGATCCTGATCGCAGATCACGGCGCCGCTGTGGGCATCGGTATGGGCCAGGTCAACCGCCTGGACTCCTGCCGCCTTGCCGTCGAGCGCGCCAACACGCTGGGTGTCACAGTGGAGTCCGACGTCGAAGGTGCTGGCGGCGCTTCGAACGCCGACGCGACCAACGCACCAGAGCGCGCACGCGGTGCCGTTGCAGCCTCGGATGCATTCTTCCCGTTCGCTGACGGCCTGCAGATCCTGATCGACGCCGGTGTCCGCGCCGTGGTCCAGCCTGGCGGTTCTGTCCGCGATGAGGAAGTCATTGCCGCAGCCAACGCTGCAGGCATCACGATGTACTTCACCGGTGCACGCCACTTCTTCCACTAAACAACGGCGGGCAACAGCCCAAAGCCAGTGAAACGCAACGGTGGCCGCCCCCGAAAGGGGACGGCCGCCGTCGTTGTTAACAAGGTCGCGCTAAGAAGACTGCTACGAAGCCGCCGCCGTGGTGTAGGTGGACTGAATGACGGAGCCCCAGTACGGGCCATACATCGTGTTGGAGTTGCTGCCGTAGCCGTAGCTGTTCACCGAGTTCTGGTAACCGCCGGAGCTGTTGCCGATGAACCAAGGACCGCCCGAGGAACCACCGGTCATGTTGCAAGGGATTCCCTGGGTGGCGAACTGCGGGTTGTAGGGATCGTTGGTGGCAGTGCCGGAGCAGCTCTTGAGCGATTCGCCGTTGAACGGAGCAGCTGCCGGGTAGCCGAAGGACTTGTAGCTCAGGCCGCGGGCGGCGTTGAACTGGACACCGGAGGAGCCTACGACATCGGCGAGCCGCTGGCCGTTGAGGGTGTTCATGACGGCGAAAGCGGTGTCGTACTGCATGGTGCCGTTGGATGCCCATTGGGTGGGGGAGTACAGCGCCCTTGCTGTCCACTTGCCATAGGGTGCGGAACCGTTGAGGTAGGCGGGTACGAACACGAAGTTGGTGGCGTAGGCGCCGGGTCCCTCGTTGACGCAGTGGCCTGCAGTGGACACGGTGCTCTTGTTGGCTGCTGTCACGGAGTTGCCGGAGCAGACGTAGTTGGAGCCGCCGAGGGTGAAGAAGATCTTGCCGATGTGCTTTACGGGCGTTTCGCTCTGGTTCACCTTCCGGTCGATGGTCTTGGAGTCGGTGGAGGCTTGCTGGCCCTCTATGCTTTTAAGGGCGCCCGGGGCTTCGGTGACCGGGGCTTTTCCGAGGTTGAGGAGCCGGCCGCGGTCAAGTGCCTTGTTGGCGAGGATGTCGCCGGACTTGGCGTTCTTCATGCGTTCCGGGGTCCAGTAGTCTGCGGCGCCGTTGTCCGACGCTACATGGCTGCTGACCGCAACGCCGCTGGAGTCGATGTCCTTGGCGGGGGGCCGCATTTGCGCTGGTGGTTCCAACCAGGGCAAGGATTGCGGCAGCGGACAGACTCAGCAGGCTTGTGGCCAGGGTCTTGGTTTTTGTCACGTTCTTCCAACCTATCGAGGGAGTGGGGCGGCCAGTGATGGCGACCGCCGACTGACGGAATCGAAGCTACCCAACGTATGACAAGTTTGTAAAGAGTTCTTTCATAGTTTGTGATATTTTGCTTTCACTTCTTGTCACAGGGCGGGGAGCAATGCACGACGCCGGTCGGCAGCTCGGGCGGCAAGGCCGCCGTCGGGCGTAAATCGCTTTCCCGCGCGGTAACGAACACGTGATCCCGGACACGAAGGGCCGCCAATCCGGCCTACTCGGGTAAGTTTAGAGATGTTGAAATCTGCAGACTTTCAGGGAGAACCCCGCCAATGGCCAAGATTATCTATACCCACACAGACGAAGCGCCGATGCTGGCTACCTACTCATTCCTGCCGATTGTGGAAGCGTATGCCTCGACCGCAGGTGTGGAGGTCGAGACCCGCGATATTTCGCTGGCAGGCCGCATCATCGCCGTTTTCGGCGATTTCCTGACTGAAGAGCAGCGCACGGGCAACGCCCTTGCTGAGCTTGGCGAACTGGCAAAGCAGCCGGAAGCCAACATCATCAAGCTGCCCAACATCAGCGCCTCAGTGCCGCAGCTCAAGGCTGCCATCGCCGAGCTCCAGGCCCAGGGCTACGCCCTCCCGGACTACCCGGACAACCCCTCCTCGGACACCGAGACGGACATCCGCTCGCGCTACGACAAAATCAAGGGCTCCGCTGTGAACCCGGTGCTGCGTGAAGGCAACTCTGACCGCCGCGCACCGCTGTCGGTGAAGAACTACGCCCGTCAGAACCCGCACTCCATGGGTGCCTGGTCTGCCGATTCCAAGACCAACGTTGCCACTATGGGCCAGAACGATTTCCGCTCCAACGAGAAATCCGTTGTGCTCAAGGCTGACGATTCCCTCAGCATCCAGCTGGTCCGCGAAGACGGTACCACCAAGGTCCTCAAGAAGGACTTCCCCGTCCTGGGCCGGTGAAGTTGTGGACGCTACCGTTCTGCGCGCAGACGCCCTGGACGAATTCCTGAAGGCACAGGTTGCCCGTGCCAAGGAAGAGGGCATCCTCTTCTCCGCACACCTGAAGGCCACCATGATGAAGGTCTCGGACCCCATCATCTTCGGCCACGTCGTCAAGGCTTACTTCTCCGAGCTTTTCGATACTTACGGCAAGCAGCTCGCAGCCGCAGGCATCAGTCCGAACAACGGTCTCGCAGCCATCCTCAGCGGTCTTGAAGACCTGCCGGAAGACGTCCGCGAAGGCGTCAAGGCAGCCATCACCAAGGGCCTCGAGGACGGACCTGCGTTGGCAATGGTCGACTCGGACAAGGGCACCACCAGCCTCCACGTTCCGTCGGACATCATCGTCGACGCTTCCATGCCGGCCATGATTCGTTCCTCCGGCCACATGTGGGGCCCGGACGGCAAGGAAGCGGACACGCTCGCCGTCATCCCGGACAGCTCTTACGCCGGCGTCTACCAGGTAGTCCTGGACGACTGCCGTGCCAATGGCGCATTCGACCCCACCACCATGGGCACCGTTCCCAACGTGGGCCTCATGGCGCAGGCAGCCGAGGAATACGGCAGCCACGACAAAACCTTCGAAATCGAGGCAGCCGGAACCGTCCAGCTCGTGGACAGCAAGGGTAACGTCCTCACCGAGCACCAGGTATCGCCGGGCGACATCTGGCGCGCATGCCAGACCAAGGATGTCCCGATCCGCGACTGGGTCAAGCTGGCCGTTACCCGCGCCCGCGCTTCCAAGACCCCGGCCGTTTTCTGGCTGGACAAGGGCCGTGCGCACGATGCCAACCTCATCGCCAAGGTCAACGAGTACCTGAAGGACCACGACACCGAGGGCCTTCAGATCGAGATCATGTCCCCGGAGGAAGCAACGGCCTTCACCCTGGAGCGCATCCGCAAGGGCGAGGACACCATCTCCGTCACCGGTAACGTCCTCCGCGATTACCTCACGGACCTGTTCCCGATCCTCGAGCTCGGCACCAGCGCCAAGATGCTCTCCGTCGTTCCGCTGATCAACGGTGGCGGCCTGTTCGAGACCGGCGCCGGTGGCTCCGCTCCCAAGCACGTCCAGCAGCTGGTCAAGGAAAACCACCTTCGCTGGGACAGCCTGGGTGAATTCCTTGCCCTGGCCGTCAGCTTCGAGCACCTTGCCACCACCACGGGCAATGCCCGCGCCCAGGTCCTTGCCGACACGCTGGACCGCGCCACGGGTACCTTCCTGCTGGAAAACAAGTCCCCGCGCCGCAGCGTTGGCGAGCTGGACAACCGTGGAAGCCACTTCTACCTGGCCATGTACTGGGCACAGGAACTGGCCAAGCAGACTGAGGATGCCGAGCTGGCCAAGGACTTCGCAGCCATCGCTGAAGCCCTGACCTCCAACGAGGAAGTCATCGTCGGCGAGCTGAACGCAGTCCAGGGTCCCGGCGTCGATCTGGGCGGTTACTACCGTCCGGACGCCGCCAAGGCCGCTGAGATCATGCGCCCGTCGGCCACGTTCAACAAGGTCGTCGCGACCCTGAGCTAGTCATTACAGATAATGCCCCTGAGACCCGGTCTTGGGGGCATTATCTGTCTACATATTCCTAACGGTCGGCCAGGAAACGCTGAGGCGCCACACCGCCGTCGACGATGTCTTTCAGCACCCGGCCAATAGCGGGTGTGAACTTGAAGCCATGCCCGGAGAATCCGGCGCCCACCACCAGCGGGCCAAAACGGTCCAGCACAAAGTCCTCCGTGGGCGTGGTGGTGTACGTGCAGCTGATGGGAACCGCTGTTGAAGGGTCGACGCCGGGAAGCCACTCTTGCGCGTAACGCACCAAGGCATCGAGCTGCTCGGGTATGGGCTGGAACGTGCGCTCGTCCGGATCCATCACGGGGCCGACGCCATGCCAGCCCGCTTTGACGCCCTCGCCGGGGGTGAGCATGCCGTAGACGGGGCTGTACCAGTATTCGTACGCGGGGTCGTCAATATCCGGGGTGTGGTTGAAGCTTGGCCACACGAGCGTGTTGTCCACGGGGGTGAAGTGGGCGGGCTGCTCCTGGGTAACAACCAGCGGCGGTAGCTTTGCGTGGTCGCCGAGGACCTTGTTCGTCCAGGCGCCGGCGGTGACCACCACGCGATTGGCTGTGTACTCCGTCTCGTCCGTCACGACCACCACGCTTTCGGCACCGTCGACACGGATGTCGCGGACCGGCGTCGAGTACTTGAAGATGGCGCCATGGGACTCGGCGGCCGTTCGAAGTGCCACCAGTGCATTGGCTGAACGGACCCGTCCGGATCCGGGAACGAAGAGCACATCGGTGGCGAAGTTCATGCCTTGCCATCGGTCCATGGCCTCATCGGCTGAGATGAAGTAGCTTTCGATGCCGCGTTCCTGATGGGCCGCTTGGACGGTCCGGAGCCGCTCGACGTTGCCGTGGTTCGCCAGCCCCACCAGGTCCAGCAGCGGCGCCCCTGTTTCCGCAGCAAGCTCATCCCACAGGGTCTTCGCCTCGGCGAGGAGGTCCAGGTAGTCGGCCTCGGCGTAGGCGGTGTTGAAGTTGCGCGTGGCGCCGTGGGAGGCACCGATGTGGTGACCGGCCTCGAACTGCTCCAGCAGGACCACGGACTTACCGCTTCGGGCCAACTGCCACGCGGCGGCCGATCCCATTGCTCCTCCGCCAACAACTACGACGTCCACCATGCCAGCTCCCTCCACCATCGGCCCACTATCAGGTTCCATTCTGCCCCCACCCGCGCAACTAGGTCGCAGCAGATGCCCTTTTGAGCGCTCAAAACGGCATCTGCTGCTACTTACTTGGGTTGGCGCTCGTCGCAAAGGCATGGAAGATTGGGACCCGTGAAATTCCTTCACCCGTCTCCCAAGTCCTCTGCCCGCGGCGTCACGATCCTGCGCGTTGTGTTCGGCGCGCTGATCATGGTGCATGGCATCCAGAAGTTCGTTGCCGGTCACGCCGCCTTCGCTGCGTCGGTTGCTGCCATGGGCGTGCAGAAGCCCGAGATCGTTGCCTGGCTTGTCATCGCAGGGGAGATTGGACTGGGCCTGCTCCTGGTCCTCGGGGCCCTGACCAGGGTGGCTGGTTTCCTTGCGGCAATCATGTTCGCCGGCATCTGGTTCGTCACGGAGGCCGGCAAGCCGCTGCTTACGGACAAGTCCGGTGTCAATGCCGAACTCCTGATCGTCTACGTCGCGATTTCAGTAGCGTTCGTGTTCCTCGGGCCCGGCGCATGGTCACTGGACCGCAAGCTGGCCAGGCAGCCGATCGGCCAGCGTCGCTAAGGCCAGTGGCGTCAAGGCCGGCAGCGTTAATACAGCCGGGTTAACTCCCGACGGCGGCACACGCCGAACGCTGTAACCTCACCGCGCAGCGCAATCTCACCGCGCGTCGTTCGGGTACCTGATCCCCAACTGGGACCGGACGCCATCGAACAAGCGCATGACGTTGATGGAGTCCTCCAGCGGCATGACCGGGCTCTCCAGCAGGCCCTGTTGAATGCAGCGGGTCACTTCGCGGAGTTCGTAGGTGTAGCCGACGCCCACCACATCGAATCGTTCATGCCGCGGCTCATCCCAACCAACACGGATCAGCAGTTCCCGGGGGTTGTTCACCGAGCCCACCGTCTGCAGATACCCGAGCCCGCCCGCCACAGTGGCAGTCCGAGGTCCATGGGCCGTCAGGGACGAGGTTAATTGCGCCTGGGCGCCGCTGGCGTAACCGAGCGTCAGCGCATTTTGGGTGTCTACGCCGTCCTCGTTCAGCGTGCCGATCGCGGTCACTGACTGTGGGAAGCCCAGCGTTCCCAAGGCCCAGAGCAACGGGTAGACGGTGATGTCCAGCAGGGCCCCGCCTCCGTCGTTGAGTGCCCAGATGCGGGCGGATGGATCGTAGGGTGCAGGGAAGCCCAGGTCCGCGCTGACCCACTGGGTCTGCCCGATTTCCCCTGACGCCGCAATGGAAAAGGCGCGCTGCATGCTTGGCAGGAAGCGGCTCCAGACTGCCTCCATAAAGAACACCTTGTGCTCGCGGGCCAGCCTCACCAGCTCGGTGGCTTCGCGGGCGTTGATGGTGAGTGCCTTCTCGCAGAGAACATGTTTGCCTGCGCGAATGGCTGCTGCGGCGATCTGGAAGTGCTGTGCATGGGGTGTGGCCACGTAAACCACGTCGACGGCGGGATCCTCAAACAGCCGCTGGTAGCCGGGGACACCGGCGTCGTTCCCGTACGCCTTGGCGAAACCAAGTGTGTGCGCAAAAGCGTCCGCGGCAGCTGGGGTCCTTGAGCTCACGGCGTAGAGTTCTGCGTCCTCCAACAGGGAAAGGTCCAGGGAAACACTGTTGGCGATGTTGCCTGTGGACACGACTCCCCATCGCAAACGCTGGCCGGTTGCAGCACGGGGATCCTGGTTGGTCTGGGTGGACAGCCACGGCTTGGCGATAGGGAGAGTCATGCCTGTCATCCTCTCATTTCCAACACTGTAAGCATTCTGTCGAGTCGCCCGAATGTCAGGCCAAACTATATTCCTCGCCTAGGCTGAGGGAATCATCCCTCGCAGAGGTTCTGTGGGGAGTTACCGAAATGGAGCAGGGATGGGTATTTTTCGGCGCGTCATTTTGCCGGTTGCCTGGCTGGTGGTTTTCGCAATAATTGCGGTGGCTTTGGTCAAGATCGCTTTCGTAGACGGCCTTAAGCCGTCTGATTCCGGGCCCGCGCCCTTGGCGCAAGTGGACATCCCGGTGGTCCCGGCCACGCGCGCAACAGTCACCAATACCGTTGACATCAAGGGCACAGTTCAGAGCGACGCCGCTGAAGCCATACGGAGCACATCGGCTGGCAAGGTCATCAAGGTCTTCGTGGAGCAAGGCGCCACTGTGGCCAGGGGCGACGCCCTGTTCCAGGTCAAAGCCGAGCGCGTAGTGACGTCTTCCCAGCCGTCCAAGGATGGAATGTCCTCGGCGCCGAAGCCCGTGTATGACTACTTCGACATCCTTGCCCCCAGCAGCGGTACCTTGCAGTCCTTAACCACGCTGATCGACCAGCAAGTGAGCGTCGGGGAAAACGTCGGCAAGATCGACCCCGGAACGTACACCGTGGCCGGCTCGGTCACGGCTGCCCAGCAGTACCGCCTGCTTGGCAAGCCCGGCCCGGCTGAGATCGCTTTGGTTGGCGGGCCGGCACCGTTCCAGTGCACCGAGGTGACGCTCAAGAACAACGCGTCCGACGACGGCGTAGGCACCTCGGGTGGTTTGTCGTCCACAGGCGGAGGTGCTGGCATGGGTGTCGGCGGGGCAGTCGCGATCCCCGGTGGGGGCGGCGGCCAGTCGCAGGACGGTGGCACGCCCACGGGAACGCTGAGCTGCGCCATCCCGGCTGGGCATGAAGTCTTTGCCGGACTTGGCGCGACCATGACCGTCAGTGCGGGCGTCGCCGCCGATGTGGTGACGGTTCCGCTGACCTCGGTGAAGGGCAGCGTGAAGGACGGCATCGTCTGGATTGCGGGCGCAGGAGGGAGCGGGGCTGCCCCGGAGGAGCGCACCGTACAGCTTGGTTTGAATGATGGCAACGTAGTTGAAGTGACGTCCGGCTTGACCGAGGGCGAGCAGGTCCTCGAGTTCGTGCCAGGCGCTCCGGCTGCCCCGGACCCCATGATGGGCCCTGGGCAGGGCACCTACATTCCGGCGGGTTAAGTATGGACGCGATAAGCACCAGGGAAACCCTCGTCAGTCTCCGCTCAGTGACCCGTTCCGTGACGCTGCCGGACGAGCAGCAACTGCATATCCTCCGAGGCGTCGATCTTGAGGTCCAGAGCGGTGACCACACGGCCATTGTCGGCCGGTCAGGATGCGGAAAGTCGACACTGCTCAACCTCTTGGGGCTCCTGGATGTCCCCACGTCCGGTGAACTGGAATTCCTCGGCAACCCTGCGGACCGGTTGAGCAGCAACGCCCGCGCCAGCCTGCGTGGTTCCACCGTTGGCTTCGTGTTCCAGCAGTTCAATCTGCTGCCGGGACGCAATGCTTTGGACAACGTCATCACTCCCTTGTTTTACGCCAAGGGCAGGGAGTTTTGGCGCCGCCGCGAACTGGCCATGGACATGCTGGACCGCGTTGGATTGGCCGCCCGGGCCAACACCATGCCAAACATGCTGTCCGGCGGTGAGCAGCAACGCGTTGCCATCGCACGCGCCTTGGTCCGCAGGCCACGGCTCATCCTTGCCGATGAGCCAACAGGCGCATTGGACGTGGAAACCGGGCAGGCTGTCATGGCCTTGCTGGACACCGTGGCCACGGAAACAGCGGCCGCACTGGTGACCATCACGCACGATACCAATGTGGCGGCACTGGCCCGTGCCTGCTATCGACTGGACACCGGAGTGCTGACCCCGCTGGCACTTGCCGAAACAGCAGGAGTCAGCGCATGACCGGCTTCATGTCCACGCTGGTGGAAGCCTGGCAGGAACTCCGGATCAACAAGGTGCGTATCCTGTTGGCTCTCCTTGGGGTCGCCTTGTCTGTTGCTGCGCTGACATCCGTGGTGGGCCTCGGCAGCCTGGTACGCGAGGGGATCAAAGTGCAGTCCGAACGCGATGGAGGCCGCGTGGCAACGTTGACGCTGGGCGTCAACGGCCCGAACGCTCCCGATGCCGAAAAACTGGAGAAAGCCTACGAAGGAATCCAGCAGCGTTACGGCATCACCACGTCTGCACATGTGGGCCGCACCCAGGCGGGCTTCCAGTTTCCCCGAGGCGTGACTACCGTGAACATGACCATCGTGGACATCGGGTATGGCACCATACACCGCGTGCCCCTCACGCAGGGGACGTGGTTCGCCGCCGACGACGACCAAAGGCTCGCACCCGCCGTCGTGGTCTCCGAAGGCTTTTACAACCAAGCGGGCAGGCCCAACCTGGCCACCAATCCCACCGTCACCATCCCAGGTGACCAGCCGGCAACGGCGGTGATTATCGGCGTCGTTCCCGATACCTGGCCCGACTCTCCTCCGTCCGCGTTCATCCTCACCAACGCTGCGGCAATGACCGGTATGCAAGCTGATATGTCCGAGTTCAAGATCTGGGTGGGGGAGGAACAGGCCGCCGCACTGACCGCCGCCATCTCGGCGGACCTGCAGGGACAGTTCCCCGGATACTACGTCCAAGCCCAACGCGTTGACTTCGCCGCCTACGGTGATCCGCTGGGACCGGCACAGTGGATTGTGGGCGGCGTAGCCGGACTGGTGCTCCTGCTCGGGGCTGTGGGAATGCTCAACATTTCCATGGTCACCGTGCGCTACAGGGTAAGGGAAATCGGCATCCGACGCAGTTTCGGTGCGACGTCCGGCCGGATCTTCTTCGGCGTCATGATGGAATCCGTCGTAGCCACGGCGGTTGCCGGAATAGCAGGCGTCATGCTGGCTGTCGCAGTGGTGAAGAACCCTTGGATCGAGTCAAAGGTAGCGCCCGGCCTGACGGAATATCCGTCCTTCCCTGTGGACGCAGCGCTCCTGGGCCTTGGCGCGGCTGTCCTAGTGGGCGCACTCGCCGGAGCCATCCCGGCGCTCGTGGCGGTGCGCGTCAAGGTCATCGATGCAATCCGCTTTTGACCTCCTCCGTGAGCCGGCCCTGCTGAAGCCGGAAGCAGCGTTCCGTTTTTTGCGCCAGGCTGCGGTCGTGGGTGACAACCAGGATGGTGGTGTTGTGGTCCCGGCTCAGTGAGCTCAGCAGCTCAATGATGTGCTCGCCGGTCTGCTCATCCAGGTTTCCGGTGGGCTCATCGGCAAGGATCAGTTTGGGCTCGTTGGCCAGTGCCCGGGCGATCGCGACGCGTTGCTGCTCGCCACCGGAAAGGCGGTTGATCCGACGCGACTGCTTTTCCGGATCCAACTGCACCTGCTCCAGCAATTCCTTGGCCCGCTTCAGCCGCGCAGCCTTCCGGACCCCGGCGAACTCCATGGGCAGCATGACGTTGTCCACGGCGCTGAGGTTCGGGATCAAGTTGAACTGTTGGAACACGAAGCCGATATCACGACGGCGGTACTCGGTCAGCTTGCTGTCCGGCAGTCCCGCCAGGCTGACGCCATCCACGACGACGTCTCCGCTGGTTGGTTTGTCCAGCGCACCCAGGAGGGACAACAGCGTGCTTTTGCCGCTGCCGCTCTTGCCGACGATCGAAGCAAGAGATCCCTTTTCCAGCTGGAAACTCACACCATTGACAGGCTTGATGGTCCTGTCACCGGACTTGAACTGACGGACCAGGTCCTTGACTTCAATCACGGCTATTCTCCTCGGAGTACTTCGATGGGACGGATGCGGGCGGTCAGCAAGGCCGGGACCAACGCGCCGATGATGGCCACCGCGAAGACCGCGGCGATGCCTGCAGCGATGACGCCGGGGGAGGCGCTCGCAGTGACGGAAGTGAGCAATTTGGAGGCCCCGCCGAACGGACCGCGCTGGCCACCGGCGAAACCTCCACCAGCGAACCCTCCACCGCCGAAGCCGCCCGCGCGCTGGGTGGCTGGGGCCGCCGTCGTGCTTGTGTTGGAACTGATCAGCGCGGACGCGATACTGCCGCTGGCGAGCGATGCAATGGCGGCACCCACCACGCTGCCCAAAGCCACAAGTACCAGCGATTCCAGGACGAACTGCAGGCCGATAGTGCGGTTCCGGGCACCGATGGCCTTCAGCACGCCAATTTCGCGGCGGCGTTCACGGACCAGCATCACCATGATCAGCAGGATGATGAGTCCGGCGGTAGCGAGTGCAGCAATGAACGCGACCAGGGAGATGTTCTTGACGCTGTCCAGCGAACTGACCGCGGTTTCGAGGTTGCGTTGGCCTTGGGTGACGTCTGCTTTGCCGGTTCCCAACGCGGCCTGGACGGCCGTCTTGGTGCTGTCGACGTTTTCCATGCTGTTGACCGTGACGATCATCGTGGAGAGCTCGTCAGGGGTACCCGCCAGCGTCTGGGCCTCGGGCAATGTCACGTACACGGCGTTGTTGCCGAAGGCGGTTCCGGCGTCGAAGATGCCCGCCACCGTGAAGGTCTTGTCCTGGATGGTGAACGTCGAGCCGACCGTAAGGCTGTTCTTCTCGGCCAGCGTCGTTCCTACCAGCGCTTTTGCCTGGGCCGTGGCGTAGTCGCCCAAGCCCGTGCCGCTGGTGATGTCCAAGGCCTTGCCGGTGCTGTCAACCTCGGCGCCGATGCCCGTGGCCGTAATAGGAAGGGTGCGAACCCGCTGGGTGGTGCCCGTACCTCCGGTGTTGGTGGTGGAGCCGTTGCGGTTGCCGAGGGTGCCGGCATCGATGGCTGCCGTGAGGTTGGTGGTGACGCTGGCCTGCTGCCCGCCGGGACCGAAACCGCCCTGAACGGCTTGCTCGGTGGTGCCTGTTTCTGCCGTCGCCGTTTGCAAACGCAGCGCCTTGGTACCCACCACGGACGTCACGTTGGTGACCGAGGCTGCCGTCTGCGCTTGAGCAGCGGTGAGCGGTTCGCCGCCACCTTCGAAGCCCTGCCCACCAGCCGGATTCACTGTCAGGGTGGTGCCCACGGAAGCATTGAGCTCCTGGACCTTGGCACCCACGGCCTGGTTGGCAACGAGCATGGCCAACGCCAGGCCGATCGCTACGGCCAGCACAGCGACTACCGCGGCCGTTCTGATTTTGTTGCGGAAGGCATTGCCTACGCTTCGGGCAAGGACGCTCACGTTTCTCCTTTAGACCTGCTTGGTTCCGCAGACCGCTGGCTCGCGGGCTGCAGGTCCAACACTGCTGAGCGCTGCTGTGCGGGAAGCCTGCCGAAGCTATGCGTGGGCTGTGAAATGTGCGGAGGTCAGGCAGGTCCGGATTCCGAACGACCTCTTGACAGCGTGACGAGCTGCACAGGCATAATAGGACAGCCCCTTGAGAAAGCGCTTTCTCGCAGTGCGGGCAAGGAAAAGCAGTTAGTCGAATCGCCCATTCCCGCTACCAGGCATGTGCTCTTTGGCGTGCCGGAAAACAGGCCAATGACGTCCACAACATCCCCGAACAACCTTCACTCCCGATTCCCGAACCGCCCGTTACGGCGACGTCCAGCCACGGTGGCAGCAGTAGCAGGCATCGCGCTGGCGGCAACGCTGGCAAGCGCGCCCCCGAGCAGCGCCGAACCGGTTGATCTGCACGGTTCGCCCACAGTCTCGATACACGATTCAGCTCCCACAGGTTGGGCCTCCGTTGGCAGCACCCCGGCCGGCCCGGGGACCAACGGTGGGTCCGACGCCCCGTCGGAGAACGTTCACGTGGTCAGCACCTTGGCAGAACTCAAGGCGGCCACGCTGAATAACGGCGACCCCAAGGCACCCAAAATCATCTACATCCGGGGGACCATCAACGGTAATGAAGCCCCTGACGGAAAGATCCTTGGCGAGCAGGACTATGCACCCGGCTACAACATCCAGAAGTATATGAGCTGCTTTCTGGACAATGGCAAGACCTGGAGCGACCAAGCGTTCCCGTACTGCAAGCAAATGAGGCAATTGCGTCAACAGGGCAGCAACGCCATGAAGCGGCAGATCGAGGTGAACCTTCCGAGCAACACCACGCTGCTTGGACTGGACGATGACTCCGGGCTGGTGGGAGCCAACGTGATCATGAACGTTGCCAGCAACGTTGTGATTCGGAACTTGAGCATTGAATCCCCCGTGGACTGGTTCACCACGTGGTCTCCCGATGACGGCGACGGCGCCTGGAACGCCCGCTTCGACTGCTTGTCTGCCGTAACCTCGGACCACATCTGGATTGACCATGTCCTGGTGACAGACGGCCGCTATCCTGACAGCGAGGCGCCCAAGGACTTCAAGAACGAGCCCGTCATCCGCCACGACGGCCTGCTGGATTTGAAGGACGGAACAGACTTCGTCACGATCTCCAACAGCCAACTCAAAGACCACGACAAGACGAGCCTTCTGGGATCCGGCGACGAGCATGTAGACAAGGACGGCGGAAAGCTCCGCGTAAGCTTCATTTCGAACCTCTTCGAGAACACCCAACAGCGTGGTCCCCGGGTCCGCTTCGGCCAGGTGCACGTTCTGAACAACTACTTCGTCGGCAGTAGCGAGGACCCGGACTATCCCATGATTAGTCAGGAGCAGGGCGGCACCAGCTACTTCATCGGCGCGGGCTACGATTCCCGGATCTTCTCCGAGTACAACGCCTTTGACTACTCCGGGCCGGACGCCGATGAATCCATCACAGTCACCAGCTACAACGGCAATATGTTCAGTGATACCGGTTCCTGGTTCAACGGTGAGCCCGTCAACCTGGAAGCCATCGCCCAAGACTCCTTTGACGAACGCAAGGCGGAAGCGGTAGCCGCCGCGGCTGAGTCAGGCACCGACGTACCTGAATGGGCCCAGCGGGACTTTACGTCCGACGTCGGCTGGTCACCCTCGGATAACTACGAGTACCGGACGCTGAAATCGCCGGACGCAGTCCGCAAGGCAGTGCTGAACTTTTCGGGACCCGGGGTGATCAAGGTCCAAGAGGGGAAGTAGCCCCTACAGTTCAGGCAAAGCGAAAGCCCCGGCCCGCCTGCTGGCGGACCGGGGCTCTGCTGTTACTTAGAGCTAGCTGTTACTTGGTGCTCGGTGCTACTTGGTGCTCGGTGCTACTTGGTGATCGGGCCGAGTACCGGATCGTCGACGTAAGCCGTCTTGACGTTTGCTGCCGTCACGATCTGCGGCGGGAGCAGGTAAGCCGGAACAGTCTTGACACCGTTCTTGTAAGAATCCTTGTCATTGATTTCCAGCTGCTTGCCGGCCTGCAGGTCCTTCACCATGGTGATGGCGTGCTCAACCAGCTTGCGGGTGTCCTTGTTGATGGTGGAGTACTGCTCGCCAGCCATGATCGACTTGACCGACTCAACCTCGGAGTCCTGGCCGGTGATGACCGGCGTCGGCTTTCCTGCGGCCTTGACCGAGTTCAGGATGTAGCGTGCCAAGAGGTCGTTCGGGGACAGTACGCCGTCCAGCGGGGCCGAGGTGTAGCTGCCTGCCAAGAGGGTGTCCGCACGCTTCTGCGCGTTTTCGCCCTTCCAACCCTGGGTAACAGCCTGCTCGAAAGTGGTCTGGCCGGAGAGTACCTTCAGGGTTCCGTCGTCGATCTTCGGCTTCAGGACGCTCATGGCTCCGTCGAAGAAGACCTTGGCGTTGGCATCATCCGGGGAACCAGCGAAGAGCTCGATGTTGTACGGGCCGGAAGCTTTCTTGGCCTTCAGTCCATCCAGCAGGGCCTGGCCCTGCAGCACACCGACCTTGAAGTTGTCGTACGCCACGTAGTAGTCCACGTTCTCCGTGTTCAGGAGCAAACGGTCATAAGCAATGACCGTGGCGCCGGAGTCCTTGGCCTGCTTGAGCTGCGTACCCAGCTGGGCGCCGTCGATTGCGCCAACGATGATGACCTTTGCACCCTTGGTGACCATGGCGCTGATCTGGTTCTGCTGCTCGGACACGCCGCCGTTGGCGAACTGGACGTCGGGCTTGAACCCGGCGCCGCTGAGGCCGTCGTTGAACAGCTTCTCCGCGAGGACCCAGTTTTCACTGGTCTTCTGCGGAAGGGCGACGCCGATCATCGAGTCCTTGGGGAACGCTTCCCCGCCAGCAGTGCTGCTGCTTGAGCCGCTGTCAGAGCGGCCGCAGGCTGTCAGCGCCAGTGCCGCGATGGCAGCGACTGCTGCTGCCTTTCCTGCTTTACCAAACATTCGCATATCTTGGTTCACTTTCTGTGTGGGTGGGGTGGAGCGAGTCAGGCGGAAACCGGTCAGGCTTCCTTGGAGATGACCTCTTTGGTGGACGTGGTCTCGTCCGGCTTGATGTCGTTGTTGCGCTGGAAGTTCTTCATCAACAGGCCGGTGATGGACCGCTTGCCTTGGATCTTGTTGTAGACGTCGAAGGCTACGGCGGCCAGGAGCACCAGGCCCTTGATGATCTGGGTGAGGTCGGCGCCTACGCCCAGGAGCTGGAGGCCGTTGTTCAGCACGGCCATCACCAGGCCACCGACGATCGAGCCGATCACGGTGCCAACGCCGCCGGTAACTGCGGCGCCACCGATGAACACGGCTGCGATTGCGTCCAGTTCCCAACCGACGCCGTCAAAGGGGCCGGATGCGGTGGATCGGCCAACGAAGATCATGCCGGCGAGGCCTGCAAGGACGGACATGTTGAGCATGACCATGAAGTTGACCTTCTTGGACTGCACACCGGACAGTTCTGCTGCGTGACGGTTACCACCAACTGCGTAGACGTGGCGGCCAAGAACGGTCTTGTCAGCGATGAAACCGTAGATCAGGACCAGCACGGCCAGGATCAGACCGGGGATTGGGAAGGAGGTTCCGGGGCGGCCGGTGGCGAAGAGGTAAGTGGCGTAGAGGATGGCACCGCAGATCAGCACCAGCTTGGTGACCTCAACCCAGAGTTCGGGAACGTCGGCGCCGAGGGCTTTGTTGGTAGCGCGGGCCCGCAGGGACATGATGACAACAAACGCGGCGGCCACGATGCCCAACAACAAGGTGAGGTTGTTGAAGCCCGTGTTTGGCCCAATTTCCGGCAGGTAGCCCGAGCCCAGGTACTGGAAGTCGCTGGGAACAGGGATGGTGTTGGATTTGCCTACGAACTGGTTGAAACCACGGAACAGGAGCATGCCTGCCAGCGTCACGATGAAGGCGGGGATGCCCACATACGCTGTCCAGAATCCTTGCCAGGCACCGATGATTGCACCGAGCACCAGTCCGAAGAGCACACCCATGTACCAGGGGATGCCCCAGTCCCGGATCGCGAGGGCTACGGAAACACCCACAAATGCGGCCACGGAACCCACGGACAGGTCAATATGGCCGGCGATAATCACCAGGACCATGCCGATGGCAAGGATCAGGATGTAGGAGTTGCCGTTGAACAGGTTGATCACATTGCCCGGGGTCAGCGTCCGGCCCTCGGTGAAGATCTGGAAGAAGACGATAAGTGCCACCAGGGCGAAGATCATGCCGAACTGGCGGGTATTGCCACCAAATAGCTTCTTGAGCGCGTTCATTGTTTTGGTCCTTGTGTCAGGAAGGGGTGAGTCTGGGCCAACGGTCAGGCCGTCTTGCGGGCGGAGGTCATGAGTTTCATCAGGCTTTCCTGGCTCGCTTCGTTCTTGTCCAGGACACCGGTGATGGCGCCTTCAAAAATGGTGTAAATGCGATCGGACAGGCCCAGGAGCTCAGGAAGCTCCGAGGAAATGACAATCACTCCCTTGCCCTGGTTCGCCAGCCGCTGGATGATGCCGTAAATCTCATACTTGGCGCCGACGTCGATTCCCCGCGTGGGTTCGTCAAGAATCAGGAGATCCGGATCGGTGAACATCCATTTGGCCAGCACCACTTTCTGCTGGTTTCCGCCGGAGAGCTTGGCGACGCCTTCCTCCACGGACGGGGTCTTGGTGCGCAGGGATTTTCGGTACTCCTCTGCCACCGAGAACTCCTTGCGGTCGTCCACCACTGTGTACTTGCTGATCGCCCGGAGGTTCGCGGCTACCGTGGTGGTCTTGATGTCATCCAGCAGGTTCAGGCCCAGGGACTTCCGGTCTTCCGTGACGTAGCCCAAGCCGGCGTCGATGGCCGCCCGGACGCTGCGGAGGTTGACCGGCTTGCCGTCCTTGTAAACCTGTCCCTTGATGTAGCGGCCATAGGAGTGCCCGAACAGGGAGCGGGCAAGCTCTGTGCGGCCGGCCCCCATGAGTCCTGCGAAGCCCACGATCTCACCGCGGCGTACGTAGAAGTTGGAGCCCTTGCAGATCAGGCGGTCCTGGATCTGCGGGTGGCCGACGGTCCAGTCCTTGACCTCGAAGAAGATCTCGCCGATCTTGGGCTCATGGTCCGGGAAACGGGACTCGAGCGTCCGGCCCACCATGCCTTTGATGATGCGGTCCTCGTCCACGCCATCCCGCTTGACGTTCAGTGTCTCGATCGACTTGCCATCACGGATGATGGTGATCTCGTCGGCAATCTGTTCGATCTCGTTGAGCTTGTGGGAAATGATGATCGAGGTGATGCCCTTGCCCTTCAGGCCCAGGATCAGGTCCAGCAGGTGCTGGGAGTCCGATTCGTTCAGGGCCGCTGTGGGCTCGTCCAGGATCAGCAGGCGGACGGACTTGTTCAGCGCCTTGGCGATTTCCACCAGCTGCTGCTTGCCGACGCCAAGTTCCTTGATGGGGGTGTCCGGGTCCTCACGGAGGCCAACCCTGGCCAGCAGTTCAATGGAACGTTTCCGGGCTTCTGCCCAGTCGATGATTCCCCACTTGCTGGGCTCGTTGCCCAGGAAGATGTTCTCGGTAATCGAAAGCTCCGGGATCAACGCCAGTTCCTGGTGGATGATGACGATGCCCGCGGCTTCGCTTGCGCGGATGTCCTTGAATTGCTGCGTTTCGGCCATGTACACGATGTCTCCCGTGTAGCTGCCGTAGGGGTAGACCCCGGAAAGAACCTTCATCAGCGTGGATTTTCCGGCGCCGTTTTCACCACAGATTGCGTGGATTTCGCCGGCCTTTACGCGCAGGCTCACATTCGACAAAGCCTTCACGCCGGGGAATTCCTTCGTGATCGAGCGCATCTCCAAGAGGATGGGTTCGTCTTGCGTGTCAGGGGTTGTCATCAGCCCTTACGCCTCCAATGCATGACTTCGTTGTCGCTCCCCAAACGGCGGAGCTGTCTGATGAAAAAGTAAACTGGATCACCTATCTTGTCGTCAAGACTTGAACACAAGAACCAGCTAACGATTTCGTTACCTACCCGTAATTCCAGCTTGTTGGAACACCAAGGCAGCCGCGCCAAGCGCTTCGGCACGTGCTCCCAAGGACGACATTGCGAGGTGCGTTGTTTCGCCCACTACGGGTACGGCGTGACGAACAAGGGCCCCCTGCGGATGGGGTTGAGAAGGAGGTCGCCAAGGCCCGCCAGGGGCCCGCCGACGACGATCACTTCAGGGTTTATCAGGTTGGCCACGTTGCCCAAGGCGCGCCCCACGGCAAGGCCGGCATCATCCACTACGCGTTGGGTTGCGGAGTCACCAGCGAGGCAATTCCGGACAATGTCCTGGGGCGTCAGCGATGTCTCTTTGCCCCTGCCCAGCAGCTCGATCATGGTGGTGGTGGAGGCGATGGTTTCGAGGCAGCCGCGGTTGCCGCACCGGCACATCAGCCCGTGCTCGTGGATGGTCGCATGGCCGATTTCTCCCGTGATGCCCACGTTCCCGTAGTAGGGCACGCCGTTCAGAATCAGGCCCGAACCAATACCGGATCCGATCTTGAGGAACATCAGGTTGGACACCCCGCTATGAGGTCCCCACGTCACCTCCGAGAGGGCGCCAAGATTGGCGTCATTATCAACAAATACGGGACAATTCAGGGCTTCCTCAAGCCTATGCAGGATATCGATCCCCACCCATTCGGGCAGGATGGCACCTTGCGCCACGGTCCCCGACCTACGGTCGATCGGGCCAGGGATACCCGCGCCGGCTCCCACCACAGCGCTTGGATCGATGCCATTTTCGGTGAGCAATCTCCCCAGTAAGCGGACTGCTGCGGCTATACCTTCCTCCGCATGGTGGCCCAGTGGAAGTTCGATGAAATCCTCTGCGATGACGTGATATCCGAGGGAGGCCAGAACCACCCGCAGGTGGCGTCGGCCGAAGTCGATTCCGACGGCGACCGCACCATTGCTGTTCAACCTCACGTTGGTCGCGCGGCGTCCGGAGCTGGTGGTTGGCTCGGTGGAAACGAGGCCTGCGTCCTGCATGATTTTCACAATGTTGGACACCGTGGCAGTGGAGAGCCCGGTCTGCCTTGAAAGCTCGGCCTGCGTAGACGGCCCGCTCAACAAGCACTCGATAATCCGTTGCTGGTTCAAGTGCCGGAGCGCGGACTGCGAGCCGGGTTTTCGTGGTTGGCTCTTCGTTGAGCGCTGCGTAGCGGGCATGACAAGAAGATTGCCCCAAAAGCCACCTTGTAGTCAAGAAGTGAACACAAGCAGTCACGCTTCCCCGACATACTCCAACGCAAGAAGTCCCACATCCCTCCCGTTGTGGGCCCTGGTCTGCGTGCAATGCGTCCCGCTTCGTCCGCCTCCGGGTCTAAATGCCCCGCTCCACCGGTCAGACCACAGGCCTACTCTGGAAACAACGAAGACTTCCGGCCCTCACCGGTCCGGTACCCGGTGCAACAAAGGTGGTAATGATGCTGCTATCCGTCCTGCAGGCCAACGCTTCAGTCCTGGACGTTGAGGCGAACCTGCGCACGATCGACGACGCCGCCCGGCGCGCCGCACAGGCAGGGGCCGGGTTGCTCCTGACGCCGGAGCTCTTCCCCGTGGGCTACGCACCGCTGCGGCTTCACGCCGAGTTGGACCCGGCAACACTTCCCGGCATCCGCGAACGCCTCGCTGGCATCGCCCGCCGGCACAATATCGGACTTGTGTACAGCCTTCCGGCGCCATCTCCCGAGGACAACACCTGGCACATCACCGCGACCCTCGTGGACGGCAGTGGCGAGGAACTCCTCCATTACGCCAAGGTCCACCTCTTTGGCGCGGAGGAGCGCAAGGCGTTCGTCGGCGCCCAAGCACCTCCCGCCGTCGTGGATTTCAACGGGATCCGCACGTCGATCCTAATTTGCTACGACGTGGAGTTCCCGGAGGCAGTCCGGGCAGCGGCAACCCGCGGGGCTGAACTCCTGCTGGTCCCCACGGCGTTGTCAATGGGGTTCGACAACGTGCCGCAGGTGCTCATCCGTGCCCGCGCGGTGGAGAGCCAGCTCAACGTTGCGTACGCCAACCACAGCGGGCACGAGGACATCTACAACTTCCTCGGCGGCAGCGTCGTTGCCGGCCCCGATGGCTCGCTGCTCGCGGCGGCCGGGGAGTCGGCAGCGCTCCTGTTCGCGGAAGTGGGCACAGAGACTGTGAAGGCCGCACGCGACGAAGTCCCGTATCTGCGCGAACGACGCCCTGAGCTCTACCGGAAATGGGAGGCGGGAGCCTAAACCGCGCCTCCCTCGGACCCGGTCAACCCGGCAACAAGCTCGTCCGCGTACTGCAGCGCGATCCATAGTTCTGCCCGGACCTGTGCCTGGTTGAGGTCCTTGTCCAGCAGCTCACCGAGGACGCCTATTTGCCGGCGGACGCTGTTGCGGTGCAGGCCCAGCAGTTTGGCCGAACCGTCCCAGCTTCCGTTTTCGCTGAGCCAGCCGCGCAGCACTGACAGAAGGGAGTCCCGGCGGTCAGGTTCCAGGGACAACACGGGGGCAAGGAGGCGTTCGGCCAGCATGGTCCCTGCCTCGCGTCCCAGAAGACCGGTTACAGACCACTGCACTTCGTCCACGCGGACACTCTTTCCGCTGGACAACACCCGCCCGCGCAGTGAACTTACCCGCTGATACGCAGTCGCAAGCCCGGTGAGTTCGGTGGGCTCGCCGATCGCCAGCCTCCAGCCAAGCTTTTCGACGTCGGCAAGCAGCGCGTCATCCACCTTCAAACGGGTGATGGCCGCGAAGCCGTAGTCGGTTATTTCCACGAGCTTGGTATCGAACAGCCTGCGCCACTGCAGCAGCTCACGGACCGGGCCGTCGCCGGCGGGCCAGTCGGGGGATTCGGCCTTGATGCCCTGCACTACCCGCATCTGGCCCGAACGCGTCGAGGAAAGGCTTTGCGCCAGCAGGTCTTTGAGTCCGTTGACGTGCTTGGTAGCGCCGGTGGACAAGGTGTCCGGATGGAGGAGCAATGCCGTGGCAAGCTGGCTCGGAGCAAGAGACCCGCTGGTTCGTTGACGGACCAGCAACTCCAGCAAACCCACCGCCGACTGCACCACATTGTTCTGCGCAGGCGTCAGGGGAGCGTCCGAGCCAAGAATCAGCGCCCCAAGGTTCGCGTCCTTTGTACTGCGCAGAGGATGACCGAACACCAGGGCAGACCCAGGCTGTTCGAAACCATCCATCTCCACGCGCGGTCCGCTGCCGGTCAGCAACCGTTCCAGCAGCGGCGCCAACAAGGAATGCTCGACGCCGGGGCTGCCGCCGGCATTGTGCCCGCGCGCCCGCACGCGTCCGTCCGCCCCGACCAGCACGGCCCACACGGGCACGCGCTGGACGAGGGCTGCCAGTAATTCATGCTCCGGTCTGGGGGAGAGGACTGCCCGCATGAGTTGGCGGTTGGTTTCCGCCAATTGCCGGAATACGCGGGCGTTGTCCGATTCCAGGAGCTGGGAGAACTCCAGGCCGATCGCGGCGAAGGGCACGGACTCAGGGACCTCAAACAGGGTGAGGTTGTGCCTGCGGCAGGCGTCGAGGAGGACGTCCGGAACGGCGTCGAAATAGGGCCTGATGCCGAATCCGAGGGCGGCCACCTTCGCCCCCACAAGTCGCCGAACATACGCGTCCACGCTGGCCGCCGAGCCGCCGTCCCCAAGGAAAGGCAGCCCGGCGGTCAGCAGGAACTCGCCCTCTGGAAGGTAAGGGGTGGGATCCTCGAGCTCGCTCGGTTCCACCCACCGCAGCAGCGAGGCGCCGCTGCCGCCGTCGTGAAGCATTTTCAACTCGGGCGGCAGCTGCTCCAGGAACTGTTCCAGCGTGACGAAACTCAGGCGGGCGGTGGCGGGCTCAGGCAACATTGTCCTGCCCGGCGGCTGCCGGCTCCTGGTAGTCGGGGCACTCGTAGGCTGCGTCGTCTTCTTGGGTAGAAGAGGCGTATACGCGCGGCAGTCGCGGCGCGATCCTGTTGATGATTTCATCCCCGTGGCTGCCGATCGCCGCACCCCAATCGTCGGCGCTCGCCGCACCGGTGGCCGGGTCACCGAACAACACCGCAATATCGCCGACGTCGATCCCGGTCGCGTCGGGTCCGAGGTCCACCATGAATTGATCCATGCAGACCTTGCCGATGACCGGGACACTGCGTCCCCCGATGTTCACCACCGAGCGGCCACTGATGCCTTTCGGGATGCCGTCCGCATAGCCGAGCGGAATGAGCCCCAGGTAGCGGGGTTCATAGGTGATGGCCTGGTGCTCGTAGCTGACGCCAGTGCCTGCGGGGACCTTCTTGACCATCACCAGCGGGGCCGTGACGCTGAGGGCGGGCCGTAATCCGAAGTCGGTCGGATTGAGGTGGTCTGCGGGGGCGAGGCCGTAAATCGCCAGTCCCGCACGGACCATGTCGAAGTGGAATTCCGGCCGGTCCAGGATGTTGGCTGAGCTGGAAACGTGCCTCAGTTCAGGCTTCAGTCCGGCAGCGCGTGCCTCGCGGACGGCGTCTTCGAACTCAGCAACGGCGCTGGCATTCCCAGGATGGGCGGGCACATCGGCCCACGCCAAGTGGGTCCAAATGCCGCGGACAAGAACGGTGCCGTCCACTTCCGCTTGCCGGGCATGGGCTACAAGTTCGGCCCAATCCTCCTTTCGCGCCCCGCCGCGGCTCAGCCCGCTGTCCAGTTCAAGATGTACGACGGCGGGACGGCCAAGGCGTTCGGCGATGCCTGCCAGCACCTGGAGTTGGTGGACGCTTCCGAGGGAGACGTCGATGTTGTTTTCGAGTGCTTCAAGGATGGTGTCGCTCGTCTGGGATGCCAGATACAACCACGAAAGGATCGGTGCTGTGATGCCGGCTTTGCGCAGTGCGATGGCTTCGGTGAGCTGCGCGGTTCCCAGCCAGTCGGCGCCGGAATCAACGGCCGTACGGGCTACTTCCACGAGCCCATGCCCGTAGGCGTTGCCCTTCACTACGGCCATGAAGAAGGGTGCCTTGGTGCGGTCCTTAAGGGCCTTGATGTTGTCTGAAATGGCGGACAGGTCCACTCTGACCTGCCCGGAGAGGGCCAGCGGATCGCCCTCTTGGTACTGTGCAATACGTCTCATGGTTGAACACTATAGGTCATTTTGCACCATCGTGTGAGGTGGCTTACATGCCAGTCTTGTGGAGGGGAAATCGAAACTACTTTGAAGGGACGTCAAGGGTGACTGTGCCTGTGAACACTCAAAACTCAACGGCGGCGAGCATGGCCAGGCCCAGCCTCGGTGCCCAACTCCTGCGCCGCAAGCCGATCGGGCAGATGGTCAACGAGGCCGGAACCGGCGAAAGCGGCACGCCGCTGGTGCGCAGCTTCGGGGTCCTGCAGCTGACCATGATCAGCGTCGGTGCCACGCTGGGCACCGGCATCCTGGTGATCCTTGGCGAGTCCGTGCCGCTGGCCGGCCCGGCCATCTGGATCTCCTTCGTGATCGCTGGTTTGGCTGCGCTCTTCTCCGCAGTGTCCTACGCCGAAATGGCAGGGCTCGTCCCGGTGGCAGGTTCCAGTTACTCCTACTCCTACGCCACGATGGGTGAAGGCATGGCGTGGATCTGCGGTTGGTGCCTGGTACTGGAATACGCCGTGTCCGTGGCCGCTGTTGCCGTGGGCGCCGGCCAGTACGTCAACGAGACACTGGCGGCGTTTGGGCAGGTCCTGCCCGATGCCATGAGCCAACCGCCGGGCGATGGTGGCCTGGTAAATGTGCCCGCCATGGTGATCGTGGTTCTTGCCATGATCCTGCTGGTCCGGGGCGCCCGTGAAAGTGCCTGGATCAACACGGCGATCGTCATCATCAAAGTAGGCATCCTGATCTTCTTCTGCGCCGTCGCTTTCACCGCCTTCAATGCCGGAAACTTCGAGCCCCTCATGCCGATGGGTGCAGCCGGTGTCTCTGCCGCAGCATCAAGCGTCTTCTTCTCCTACATCGGATTCGACGCCGCCTCCACCGCCGGCGAGGAAGCCAGGAACCCCAAGCGGGACCTGCCACGTGCCATCATGCTCTCCATGGTGATTGTCACCAGCATCTACGTCCTGGTGTCCGTAGCCGCGATCGGTGCCCGTCCGTGGGGCTGGTTCGATGGCACGGAAGCTGCCCTGGTCCAGATCCTGCACGAGATCACCGGCCAGCCGTGGATCGCTTTGGTCTTCTCTGCCGGTGCAGTGCTTGCCATCGCCAGCATCGTGCTGACAGTCCTCTACGGCCAGACCCGCATCCTGCTCTCAATGTCCCGCGATGGCATGGTGCCCAAAGTCTTCGGCCGCGTCTCCCGCCGCACCGGAACACCAGTCGCCGGGACCCTGATAGTGGGAACCGCCGTCGCACTCACCGCTGGCTTGGTCCCGCTGGGTGCCCTGGCCGACGCAACCAGCATCGGCACGCTGTTCGCCTTCGCACTGGTCAATGTCGCCGTGATCTATCTCCGGCGCAACCGTCCGGACCTTGACCGGAGCTTCCGGGTCCCGCTGTACCCGATCACCCCAATCCTGGGCACGCTGATGTGTGCCTTCCTGATGCTCAACCTCGGCGCAGACACCTGGATCACGTTCGGTGTTTGGATGCTGGTGGGCATCGCCATCTACTTCGGCTATGGACGCCGGAACTCCAAGGTAGCCGCGCTCAGCGAACAGGACTACCGTGAACTGACCACCAGGGCCGCGAGCCCGGAACCTGTGAAAGCCGCAAACTGATGACCATCGCTACCGAACTTCCCACAGCCGACGTTGCCGCTTCCGCAAAGGAGGCAGGCGAAGCCCCCATCACCATGCTGAACCCGGACTTCCCGTTCAGCTATGACCATTACCTGGCACACCCGGACGGACTCGGAAGCATTCCCGAGGAGCTCTATGGCACGGAAGTAGCCGTCATCGGCGCCGGCCTGTCAGGGCTGGTCACCGCCTATGAGCTCATGAAACTTGGCCTCAAGCCCGTGATCTACGAGGCAGACCAGATCGGAGGCCGTCTTCGCACGGCAAGCTTCCCCGCTGCGCCCGGCGTCGTAGCCGATCTTGGTGGCATGCGTTTCCCGGTCTCCGGCAAAGCCTTCTACCACTACGTGGACCTTCTTGGCCTGGAAACACAGGACTTCCCCAACCCGATGGCCCCGGCGACGTCCAGCACCGTGATCGAACTTGCGGGCAAAAAGCACTACGCCACCACAGCAGATGAGCTGCCGGAATTTTTCCAGGAAGTGGCCGATGCCTGGAAGGCCGCAGTCAACGATGGCGCTGTATTCGCTGAAATGCAGGAAGCCATCAAGGCCCGCGATACCAAGCGGATCAAGGAACTCTGGAACGCACTCCTGCCCGAACTGGACGAGCAGACGTTCTACGGATTCATCGCAGCCAGCAAGTCCTTCAAGGAAGCCGGCTTCGCCCACCGCGAAGCTTTCGGCCAGGTGGGATTCGGAACCGGCGGTTGGGACACCGATTTCCCCAACTCCATCCTGGAGATCCTCCGGGTTGTCTACACCGACGCAGACGACCAGCACCGGCTCATCTCGGGAGGAGCGCAAAGGCTCCCCGAGGCACTGTGGAACCACGCGCCGTCGGACCTTAAATACTGGCCGGCCGGCACGTCACTGTCGTCGCTGCACTCCGGCTCCCCGCGGGGAGCCGTGGACAACATCCGCCGGGCAGACAACGGTGACCTGGTGGTCCGCGAAAACTGGGGACGCGAAGCCACCTACCAGGCGGTGGTAACCACTTGCCAGTCGTGGTTGCTGTCCACTCGCATCCACACCGAGGAGGCTTTGTTCCCGGCCGAGCTGTGGACCGCGATCGAGCGCTCGCACTACATGCAGTCCTCGAAGACGTTTGTGATGGTGGACCGGCCGTTCTGGAAGGACATCGATCCCGAAACCGGCCGCGAAGTCCTGTCCATGACGCTCACCGACCGCCTCAACCGGGCCACATACTTGCTCGACGACGGCCCTGACAAGCCCGCGGTCATCCTCCTGTCCTACACATGGAACGATGACGCGCTGAAATGGCTTGCGCTCACTGCCGAAGAGCGCGTCAAGCTCATGCTGCATTCGTTGGAGCAGATCTACCCCGGCGTGGACATCGCCAGCCACATTGTGGGGCAGCCGATCACTGTCTCGTGGGAAGCGGACCCCAACTTCATGGGTGCCTTCAAAGCCAACCTGCCGGGCCACTACAGGTACCAGCAGCGGCTCTTCACGCACTTCAAGCAGGATCAACTGCCGGAGAGCCAGCGCGGCATCTTCCTGGCCGGTGACGATGTCTCCTTCACCGCAGGCTGGGCCGAAGGCGCCGTGACCACAGGCCTCAACGCCGTGTGGGGTGTGGTGAACCACCTGGGCGGATCGTCCGTTGCCGGCAACCCGGGCCCGGGCGACCTGCTGGACGAGTTCGGCCCCATCAGCCTGGACTGAATTTCCCTCGACCAGATGCGTTGCGGGGCCTGCCCTGCGTCCCAAACCCCGGGTTAGGGCACAGGGCAGGCCCCCGCATTCGCGCCTAAGCGTGCATGTCCCGGTGCGCCGCAGCGAGATCCTTGTAATGGGCGGCGTTGTGCTTGACGCCCTCAAACTCTTCGTCGGTCAATTCGCGGCGTACCTTGGCGGGAACCCCGGCCACGAGTGATCGCGGCGGGATGACTGTGCCTTCCAGGACCACGGCGCCGGCTGCGATGAGCGAGCCCGTGCCGATCACTGCGCCGTTCAGGATGGTGGCACTCATGCCGATGAGGCAGTCGTCCTCCACAGTGCAGCCGTGGACCACTGCGCTATGCCCGATGGAGACGCGCTCGCCAACCGTGCAGGGGAAACCGGGATCGGCGTGCAGGACCACGTTGTCCTGCAGGTTCGATCCGGCACCGACGCTAATGGCAGCCGTATCTGCGCGCACGGACACACCATAAAAGGCGCTGGAGTCCTCTGCCAGCGTGGCCTTGCCGATGATCGATGCGGTGGGTGCCACGAAGGCGGATTCATGGATGGCCGGGGTGTCCCCGGCGAAAGTGTAAGAGGGAGCCATGGAGCCAGCTTAGTTCCCAACTGGGTAGCAGCAGAGCGCGTTATGAGCGCTCAAAACGCGCACAAATGCGACCTAGTTGGGTGAGGGGGTGCGCAGGACCAGGAATTGGTAGTGCTGCGTCCAGTTGCCCGCTCCCGGCCCGGACTCGACACCGATGCCCTCCGGCCAAGTCCTGAAATGCTCAATCGAGCCGTGCTCTCCGAAGATCCGGCGCACGGTGTCGTCGCTGCGGCGGCTGAAGAAACGGCGGGGTTCTTCGAGGTCCTCAGGGTTGAGGACCTCCACATCCTCACCGGACCAAAGCCCGACGGCGATCGGCGCACCAGCCGCGCTGACCCGCACAAGTTCGCTGACGACGTCGTGAATCCTGCTGTTGGGGACATGCAGGAGGGTGCTCATGGTCCAAACGGCGGAGAACGTGCCATCAACAAAAGGCAGGCTGCGTCCGCTGGCCACTGAACAATCCAGCCCATGCGCCCGGGCCACATGAACGCTTTCCGGTGAGAGGTCCACGCCTGTGTAGTGCAGGCCTGCACGGACGAACTCCAGCCCTTCCACACCCGTGCCGCAGCCCAGCTCGAACACGGAGTGCCGGTGTTCCTCCTTCAGGAGGCGGGTGAACCATTCCCGGCACTCGACCCGATGCGGTGTCAACGCGCGCGTGTTCCGGACAGGCGCCTGGCGGTCGTAGAAAACTGCGAGGTCAGCTTCGTGGTCAGCTTCGGGGACGCCATGCATACCCCCAGCTTAGGAGTGGCGCTAGTTGAACACCACGGTCCGGGTGCCATCCAAAAGCACGCGGTGTTCAGCGTGCCACTGGACTGCCTGGGCCAGGGTGCGCCCCTCCACGTCGCGGCCCATCTGGACGAACTGGGCGGCAGTGCGGGCGTGGTCCACACGGATGACTTCCTGCTCGATGATCGGCCCCTCATCGAGGTCCGCCGTCACGTAGTGGGCCGTCGCGCCGATGATCTTAACACCGCGGGCGTGGGCCTGGTGGTAGGGCTTGGCCCCCTTGAATGAAGGCAGGAACGAGTGGTGGATGTTGATTGCCTTGCCGTTCAACTCCGTGCAGAGCTCGTTGGAAAGAACCTGCATGTAACGCGCCAGGACGGTGAGTTCGACGTCGTGCTCCGCAATCAGTTTCAGGAATTCGGCCTCGGCCTGCGGCTTGGTCTCAGGCGTCACCGGAATGTGGTGGAACGGGATCCCGTAGAACTGGGCCAGCTCTTCAAGGTCGCGGTGGTTTGAAACAATCGCCGGAATCTCGATAGGCAGCGTTCCCGTGCGCTGCTGGAACAGGAGATCGTTCAGGCAGTGCGCATCCTTGGAACACAGGATGATGGTGCGGACCTTCCGGCCTACCGGGTTGATCTGCCAGGTCATGCCAAAGGACTCAGCGACCGGCCGCAGTGCGGCGGCCAGCTCGTCCTGGGAGGACGACGTCGTAGCCTCCACGCGCATGAAGAAGTTGCCGGTGCTGGGGCTTCCGTACTGCTGGGAATCGGCGATGTTGCAACCCGCCTCAAGCAAGGCTCCAGCTACCGCGTGGACGATGCCGGGGCGGTCGGGGCAGGAGAGTGTTACAACAAAAGCAGCAGGCAAGGCGGATTCAGTCACGCGGATAAGCCTACCTGTGCTGCCTTGTTGTACTGTTAACGGGTCGCAACTGGCGTTGGGTGGACTACCACCAGGGAGCGGCAATCACGAAGACCACGGATCGTACGCCTGGGCCGAGGGTCATGTCTTACCGCTGCATGCACGTGACCGATGCCTCCGTAATCAAGGGGACGCGGGAATGCTGCTGCCGGTAGCCTGACCTGTAGCACCACCGTTGCCTAGCCAGGAGATCTCCGTGCCTACCACCACCACTTCCGCGTCTGTCAGCAACCAGTCGCTCGCTGAGCTCGATCCCGAGATCGCAGCAGTCCTCGACCAGGAACTCGGCCGCCAGCGCGGCACCCTGGAAATGATCGCCTCCGAAAACTTCGCCCCCCGCGCCGTCATGGAAGCGCAGGGCTCCGTCCTGACCAACAAGTACGCCGAGGGTTACCCGGGCCGCCGCTACTACGGCGGCTGTGAATACGTCGACGTCGCGGAGCAGCTGGCGATCGACCGCGTCAAGGAACTGTTCGGTGCCGAGTACGCCAACGTCCAACCGCACTCCGGTGCACAGGCAAACGCTGCGGCGCTGTCCGCCATGATTACCCCGGGCGACAAGATCCTGGGCCTGTCCCTGGCACACGGTGGCCACCTGACCCACGGCATGAAGCTGAACTTCTCCGGCAAGCTCTACAACGTAGCTGCTTACCAGGTTGAAGAAGACAGCTTCCGCATCGACATGGACAAGCTGCGCGAGCAGGCCATCGCCGAAAAGCCGCAGGTCATCATCGCCGGCTGGTCCGCTTACCCGCGCCACCTCGACTTCGCCGCCTTCCGCTCCATTGCCGACGAAGTTGGCGCACTCCTGTGGACGGACATGGCACACTTCGCCGGACTGGTTGCAGCAGGCCTGCACCCGAGCCCGGTCCCGCACTCCGACGTCGTCACCTCCACCGTGCACAAGACCCTCGCAGGTCCGCGTTCCGGTGTGATCCTGGCCAAGCAGGAGTGGGCCAAGAAGCTGAACTCCAACGTCTTCCCGGGCCAGCAGGGTGGCCCGCTCATGCACGTCATCGCCGCCAAGGCTGTTGCCTTCAAGATCGCCGGCAGCGAAGAATTCAAAGAGCGCCAGGAGCGTGTCCTCGAGGGTGCCAGGATCATCGCTGACCGCCTGAACCAGTCCGACGTCGCCGAAGCCGGCGTCTCGGTCCTCACCGGCGGTACCGACGTCCACCTGGTCCTGGTTGACCTGCGTAACTCGCAGCTGGACGGCCAGCAGGCCGAAGACCTCCTGCACTCTGTGGGCATCACCGTGAACCGCAACGCTGTTCCGTTCGACCCCCGCCCGCCGATGGTCACCTCCGGCCTCCGCATCGGTACGCCTGCACTGGCTACCCGCGGATTCGGTGCCACCGAGTTCACCGAGGTTGCCGAGATCATCGCCACCGCGCTGAAGTCCGGCTCCGCAACGGACGTCGAAGCCCTCCAGGCACGCGTCGACAAGCTGGCTGCCGACTTCCCGCTGTACCCGCAGCACGAGCAGTGGTAAACAGCGGTTCCCGCGACAACAAGCGCTGAAAACGCATTACCCGGGCACTGAACCGGAGCCAACGGGATCCGCCGCCACACCCTCGGCGGCGGGTCCCGTTGGCATGAGCCTGCTCGAAGGCTTTCGAAAATAGGTCACCCACCAGAAAGAGCAGATGGAATGACACAGTCCACAGCACAGATCCTTGACGGCAAGGCCACCGCCGCAGCCATCAAGGCCGAACTGACCGAACGCGTTTCCGTCCTCGCAGCAAAAGGCATCGTCCCAGGCCTGGGCACCATCCTGGTGGGTTCGGACCCGGGCAGCACCTGGTACGTCGGCGGCAAGCACAAGGACTGCGCCGAGGTGGGCATCCAGTCCATCCGCCGTGACCTGCCCGAGGACATCACCCAGGAAGACCTCCTGAAGGTTGTCCGCGAACTCAACGAAAACCCGGAATGCACGGGCTACATCGTTCAGTTGCCGCTGCCCAAGCACATTGACCAGGACGTCATCCTGGAAGCCATGGATCCGAACAAGGACGCCGATGGCCTGCACCCCATGAACCTTGGCCGCCTGGTGGCCAACGTCAGTGGCGAAATGAAGTCCCCGCTTCCCTGCACACCCAAGGGCTGCGTGGAACTGATGCGCCGGCACGGAATTGATCTCAACGGCAAGCGCGTCCTGGTAGTGGGCCGCGGCGTCACTATCGGCCGCCCCATTGGCCTCCTGCTCACCCGCAGGGAAGTCAACGCCACGGTCATCCTTGCACACACGGGAACCGTTGACCTGCCTGCGGAACTCAAGCAGGGCCGACGTCGTGATTGCCGCTGCAGGCGTGCCGCACATGATCAAGGCTGAAGACCTCAAGCCGGGCGCAATCGTGCTCGACGTCGGCGTCAGCCGCGTAGAGGACGCCAACGGCAAGGCTGTGGTCACCGGAGACGTGGACCCCGCAGCTGCCGACGTCGCCGCCTGGTTGTCCCCGAACCCGGGCGGCGTGGGTCCGATGACCCGCGCCATGCTGCTCGCCAACGTCGTGGAGAGCGCCGAGCGCGCAGCTGGCATCGCCTGAGGCGTACCAGCAGTCGAAAACGCAGGGCGCCTACTCCTCCGGGAGTAGGCGCCCTGCTCCGTTAACCCGACGACGAACACCCGGAGCAAAGCTAGGCTCGGTGTATGCAACCCCGTTTCCCTGGTGGCCGCCGTTTTGCAGGCCCACCCACGAGCTTCATCGTCATCACGGTGGCGCTCATCCAGGTGGCGGGGACGCTTTTTTCCGCGAGCCATCAGGACGCCCCACGGCCGTTGGACGCGCTAGCGATCCTGTTGCTACTGGCCGGGCCTGCTGGACTGGCGTTCCGGAGGCGGGCGCCTGTGGTTATGCTTCCCGTCGCCCTCGTGGCCACGGGTGCCTATGTTGGCCTTGGCTATGCCTGGGGTCCGATTCCGCTCTCACTGGCGTTGGCCATAGTTCTCACATCATCGGCGGGTTTGCGGTGGCAGGCCTGGGTGGGGGCCGGAACCGCTGCTGCCGCAGTGGTGTTCGCGGCAGCACTCAGCGGCGATTCCAACTGGCCCCTCCGCGCTTCAGCAGGGGTGGCATGGGCCGCCATTTTGGTGCTGATAGGACAGGGATTCCGACGCCGCAGCGAACGGTTCGCGGAATACCGACGTCGCCGGGAGGCCGCCCGGAAGGCCGAACGCGATGAGTACCGGCTCACACTCGCCCGCGATATCCATGATGTCGTGGCTCATTCGTTGTCCATGATCAACGTGCAGGCATCCGTGGCGTTGCACGTGGGCTCGGATGATCCCCAGAAGCTTCGGCCTGCACTGGAAGCCATCAAAGCAGCCAGCAAGGAATCCCTCACCGAAGTCCGGCAACTCCTGGGCGTGTTGCGGGAGGACGTGCCGCTTGCCCCTGCGGCCCGCCCTACGCTTGCCAGGATCCCCGAACTTGTGAAGAACGCGGAGCTGGGTGGCTTGCAGATGCACTTTGAGGACCACTCGAACCATGAGCTCGTCGGCCCGGCGCAGCAGGAAGCCGCCTACCGGATCATCCAGGAGGCCTTGACCAACGTCGGCAGGCACTCGGGCGCCCAAACCGCCGTCGTGAGCCTCTCCAGCGGTGAGGGGCTGCTGACTGTCCGGATAGACGACGACGGCGCGGGCATAGGCGGGGCGCTCCCGGGCAACGGCCTCACGGGGATGCGCGAGAGGGCGGTCGGCTTGGGCGGGACGCTCACGCTACACGAACTCCGGCCCGGGCTCCGCGTAGAGGCGCTGCTGCCCACAACAGAGCAGGCAGAAGGAAACCGCCCATGATCCGCATCCTCCTCGCCGACGACCAAACCCTTATCCGGGCAGGCTTCCGTGCCCTCCTGGACGCTGAACCGGACATGGAAGTAGTGGCCGAGGCCGGCACCGGAAGGGAGGCAGTGAGGCTGGCGGCGCGCGACAAACCGGACGTCATCCTCATGGACATCCGGATGCCGGACGACGACGGCCCTCACCGCCACCCGCAGGATTCTTGCGGACCCAACCCTGTCCGGGACACGCATCATCATCCTGACAACCTTCGAGCTCGACGAGTACATCGCCGAGGCCGTCCGCGCCGGCGCAGCCGGCTTCCTGGTGAAGGACACCGAACCTGCAGAGCTCATCCGTGCCGTCCGGGTCGTGCACGACGGCGATGCGCTCCTCTCGCCCTCGGTCACCCGGCGGATCATGGCACAGATGGCATCGCAGAGCCGGGCGGCAGGAAAAGTCATTCCCCTCGAGCAGGTGACAGAACGCGAACGCGAAGTCCTGGCATTGGTGGGGGAGGGCCTTAACAATGCAGAGATCGCCGAACGCCTGTTCATCACCCCGCTGACCGCGAAGACCCACGTTTCGCGCATCATGACCAAGCTGATGGTGAGGGACCGCTCGCAACTGGTGGTGCTCGCTTACGAATCGGGCCTGGTCCGGCCAGGGTGGAGCAGCTGACCGCCGCACGGCCACTCCACACGGAGTAGCCGGCCGCTTCCAAGTGACTCCCGACGGCGGACGTCCCGCCGGCCGTCCGCGGGCAGACTCGAACCAGAGCCGAAAGACGGTTCGCGCCGGGAAACGGCGGAGAGAGTTTGGATCACTGACATGTTCACCGCATTGGCTTCAATCGTCGGGGAGACCACCACGGGAGCGCTGGCACAGTTGCCGGCCACCGTCGTCGCGCATGGTCCCTGGGGAGACGGTACGTACTGGCCGTTCTTCCTGCTGTTCCCGCTGTTCTGGATCCTCGTGATCTTCCTGTTCATTTTCGTCGGCCGGAGGGCTTGGCGCCGCAACCATCACTGGGTAGCTACCCAGGGTGCCGAGGGCGTGCTGCGCGAACGCTATGCACGGGGCGAAATTGATGAGACCGAGTTCAGGCAGCGGCTGGAGGTATTGCGCTCGCAGCCACCGTCCTGACCTGGACGAAAGCGAAAATGAGAGGGCTCTTGCAAAAATATCTGCAAGAGCCCTTTCACATATTCGTTGGCGCTACTAGTCTGCTGAGGGTGCACAATGAAGCAACCGGCTCTGCAACACACTCCGAATCGTGGCAAACCAGCTTCGACATGAACCCACCCACCGTCATCAGCGCGCGGAACCTCACCAAAACCTATGGCGAGCTCACAGCCGTGGACAACATCTCCTTCGATGTTCCGGCGGGAGAGTCCTTTGGGCTGCTCGGCCCCAACGGTGCAGGCAAATCCACCACCATGAAAATGATCGGCGGCGTCTCGCAGCGCACTTCAGGAACGCTGAACATCATGGGCCTGGACCCGGAATCCCATGGCCCCGAAGTCAGGGCACACCTGGGCGTCGTTCCGCAGCAGGACAACCTTGACGAAGAACTGAAGGTTCGCGAGAACCTGATCGTCTACGGCCGTTACTTCGGCCTGCCGCTGAGCTACCTGCGGCCCAAAGCGGACGAGCTCCTGGAATTCGCGCAGCTCACGGACAAGGCCAACTCCAAAGTGGATGCGCTGTCCGGTGGCATGAAACGGCGGCTCACCATCGCGCGGTCGCTCATCAACGAACCCCGCATCCTGCTCCTGGACGAGCCCACCACGGGCCTTGACCCGCAAGCCCGGCACATCCTCTGGGACCGCCTGTTCCGGCTCAAGGAAAACGGCGTCACACTGATCCTGACCACCCACTACATGGACGAGGCAGAGCAACTCTGCGACCGCCTGATCGTGGTGGACAAGGGCAAGATCATGGCCGAGGGATCGCCGGCCAGCTTGATCCGCGAGCACTCCTCCCGCGAAGTACTTGAATTGAGGTTCGGATCCGAGCGGAACTCGCGTATCGGCGTCGAACTTCAGGGCATCGGCGAGCGGCTGGAGACACTTCCTGACCGGGTGCTCATCTACGCGCACGACGGCGAGGCCGCACTGGAGCAGGTTTCGGCGCGGGGGCTGCGCCCGATGACGTCCCTGGTGCGCCGTTCCTCCCTGGAGGACGTGTTCCTCCGGCTCACGGGCAGGAGCCTCGTTGATTAAGGATCCGTTGGGACCTTTCGGTGAAGGTACTGCCAAACCAATCACGACGGCGGAGCAGCCGTTGCGGGCACACCCGCCTGCCGTCTCGGCGGCCCGGGCGCGGCGTTGGGGTTCCTTCTTCTATGCGGAACAGGTGCTCCGGGTCATGCGCAATTACGGCTGGTCCGTGGTGCTCTACAGCGTGGGGCAGCCCGTGGCCTACTTGTTCGCCATGGGAGTCGGGCTGGCAAGCCTGGTTGATGCGAACAGCGAATCCGTCTTCGGGGGCGTCAGCTACCTGGAATTCGTGGCACCAGCGCTGTTGGTGTCGGCGGCAGTCATGACGGCTTCCGGAGAATTCTCCTACCCCATCATGGATGGCTTCAAATGGCGGCGCGTATTCTACGGGCCGCACGCCTCGCCCCTGGTACCGCAGCAAATAGCGAGCGGCCACATCATGGCAAGCACGCTCAGGTTCCTGCTGCAGTCGCTCGTCTACCTAGCGGTGGTGGCCATGTTCGGGGCCTCGCCGAGTCCCTGGGGATGGGCGTCCGCACTGGTTGCCACCGTGGCGGCATTGTCCTTCGGCCTGCCACTCATGGCCTATGCCGCCAGCATCACCCAGGACAAGGGGCAGTTCGCGTTAGTGCAGCGATTCATCGTCATGCCACTGTTCTTGTTCTCCGGGACGTTTTTCCCCCTGGACACGCTGCCGTGGGCTGTCCGTTGGATCGGCTGGATATCGCCTGTATGGCACGGAACTGAGCTGGGGCGGGTCTTCACTTATGGCATGGACGAGAACCCCTTGCTGACCGTTACGCATGTGGTGTACCTCCTGGGGACCGCCACGGCCGGCTGGCTGCTGGTCAGGCGCCAGTTCGTGAAGAGGATGGGCTCATGAGCATCCTCACCGGCGGCCACAGCGCCACGGATATCGCCCGGGAACGCAAGTTCGGACCGCTCTACTCCCGAAATGCCAAGGCAGTGGTGGCCCGTGGCCTCATGGCCGCGAAGTCCAGTACCTGGCTGGTGTTGCTGTCCGGGTTCTTCGAGCCGGTCCTCTTCCTGCTGGCCATGGGCGTAGGGATGGGCTCGATCGTGGGCACAGTCCAAGGACCCGGTGGCGCGGACATCAGCTACGCGGCCTACATAGCGCCGGCACTCCTGGCGGTCTCAGCCATGAACGGCGCCATTTACGATTCCACCTGGAACGTCTTCTTCAAGATGAACTTCGCAAAGCTATACCAAGGGATGCTCTACACCTCCCTTGGCCCGCTGGACGTTGCCATGGGCGAGATCTTCCTGGCGCTGTTGCGGGGTCTTCTCTACGCCACGGGTTTCACGGCAGTGATGGGAGTCATGGGGCTGATTACTACTTGGTGGGCCATCCTGGTTATTCCTGCGTCAGTACTGATCGCTTTCGGCTTTGCGAGCTTCGGCATGGGCATCACCAGCTTCATGAAGACGTTCCAGCAAATGGACTGGATCAACTTCTTCCTGCTGCCCATGTTCCTGTTCAGTGCCACGTTCTACCCGCTCAGCGTCTACCCGCAGGTCATCCAGTGGTTTATCCAGGCCATGCCCCTATGGCACGGGGTCGAGTTGTTGCGGCAGATCAGCGTGGGCTCATTCAGTCCTGCCACTGCCATCCACGTTGGCTACTACCTGGTGATGATTGCCTTGGGGATCATGCTCACCACCGGACGGCTGCGTCAACTGTTCCTGAAGTGATGGCTTTGTGTTCGCCATCCGTGGAAGCGGCACAGGCACCTTCAGGGGTTTGCGACAATTGACTCATGCAATCTCTCGGCGACCCGCACCCGTCCACGTCCTCGTCCGGTAAAGGCCTTTTCAAGGGCTTCCGCATCGGCGGCCTGGGGATGACCGTAGTCATCATCGCTTTCGTGGTGGCTGTTATTTTCGCGGCCAACCAGAACGATTTTGTGGGTTGGGTAGTTGCGGTGGTCGCCTTCGGCTGGCTCGCGCTCGCCGCCTTCGTGGTGTTCAGCATTCGAAGGGCAGCGCGGCGCGCCGGAGCAAAATTGAGCGAAGCGCAAGCCGCCTTCAACTCGGCAACCGGCCGCGCGCCGTCGTCGTCCTCGGCTGACAGCGGCGGCACCCGCGTTGTCGCTGAACGCAGCCAGGCCGATGAAGTACGGGACCTCAAGCTGGACCACTCCTTCAAGATTGTCCAGGTGCAGGTGCGCGTTGTGGACGAGGAACGTGCCAAGGGTGCAGCGGCAAACCAGGACACCATCAACCGCGCGCTGGAAACCATCGCGATCACGGCCACCAATGCCCGGGACATGATCAAGTCCTCAGGTGGCTCGGACGAGCCCGTGGCCGGCACCATCATCGACTAGAGTAGACCGGGTGAGTACGGCATTGAAGAAGGACTTCCTTCGCATCGCATCGGTCAACGTCAATGGCCTTCGGGCTGCCTACAAGAACGGCATGGCGGAATGGCTGGAGCCACGCGATGTAGACATCCTCTGCTTGCAGGAAGTCCGCGCTCCTGACGCAATCGTCAACACCCTGCTCGGCGAAGGCTGGTACATCCTCCACGCCGAGGCTGAGGCAAAGGGCCGCGCAGGCGTTGCCATTGCTTCCCGCGAGGAACCCACAGCCACCCGGATCGGAATCGGCGATGACTACTTCGCCACCGCCGGCCGCTGGGTTGAAGCGGATTTCATCGTCAGGAACACTGGCGGCGAAACCTCCACGTTGTCCGTGGTCAGCGCTTACGTTCACTCCGGTGAGGCAGGTACGCCCAAGCAGGATGATAAGTACCGCTTCCTGGACGCCATGACCACCCGCCTCCCCGAGCTCGCCAAGCACAGCGATCACGCGCTGGTAGTTGGCGACCTCAACGTCGGACACACTGAACTGGACATCAAGAACTGGAAGGGCAACGTCAAGCGTGCCGGTTTCCTGCCGGAGGAGCGCGCTTATTTCGACCGCTTCCTGGGTGAAGAAATCGGATGGAGGGATGTCCACAGGGGCCTGGCAGGAAATGTTGCCGGCCCCTACACCTGGTGGTCCCAGCGCGGAAAGGCCTTTGACACAGACACAGGCTGGCGCATCGACTACCACCTGGCTACTCCCGGACTTGCAGCAGCCGCGTTCTCGGCTGTCGTGGATCGGGCGCCTTCGTGGGACACCCGCTTCTCTGACCACGCACCGCTGGTAGTGGACTACCGGCTTTAAGCTTCACGAAAGTATTGCTCAATGACTAGCTCCATCACGACTGAAACCGGCACCCCAGCCGCCACACTGCCCAGCGGGAGTACCGTGACCTCCACCAAGCTTGCCGTTGGCGCCAAGCAGCGCGTCCTTTCAGGTATGCAACCCTCGGCTGATTCCCTGCACCTTGGCAACTACCTTGGCGCTTTGGTCAACTGGGTTCGCATGCAGGACGAGTACGACGCCGTCTTCTTCATTCCGGATCTGCACGCCATCACCGTTCCGCAGGATCCTGCCGAGCTCGCCCGCCGCACCAGGGTTACGGCTGCCCAGTACATAGCCGGCGGCGTGGACGTGGAGAAGTGCACGCTGTTCGTGCAGTCGCAGGTCCCCGAGCATGCCCAGCTTGCGTGGGTACTGAACTGCATCACCGGAATGGGTGAAGCCGGCCGCATGACGCAGTTCAAGGACAAGGCACAGAAGCAGGGCTCGGACCACGCCAGCGTCGGCCCTGTTCACCTATCCCATCCTGCAGGCTGCAGACATCCTCCTTTACCAGCCGCACGGCGTACCTGTCGGCGAAGACCAGCGCCAGCACGTGGAGCTCAGCCGGGACCTCGCCAACCGCTTCAACAGCCGCTTCGGCGAGACGTTCCAGGTGCCCGAGCCCTTCATCCAGAAGGAATCGGCAAAGATCTACGATCTCCAGAACCCCACGGCCAAGATGTCCAAGTCCGCCGAATCACCCGCTGGCCTCATCAACCTGTTGGATGACCCCAAGACCGTGGCCAAGCGCATCAAATCCGCTGTCACTGACACTGAGACCGAGATCCGCTACGACCGCGAAAACAAGCCGGGCGTCTCCAACCTGCTCACCATCTACTCGGCCATCAGTGGTACCCCGGTGGAGAAGATCGTGGCCGACTACCAGGGCAAGATGTACGGCCACCTCAAGGTAGATCTCGCCGAACTCGTCTCCGGACGCCTTGCCCCCATCCGTGAGCGGGCCAACGAACTTCTAGCGGACCCCGCAGAACTGGACCGTCTCCTGGCTCACGGTGCGGACAAAGCGCGTGAGATCGCCTCGGCGACGCTCGCCGATGTCTACTCCAAGGTAGGCTTCCTGCCCTACCGCGGGGATGCCTACCGCAGCGAGCAAGGAGTCCGCTAAGTTCATGTGCGCAGCTGGCCAGCTTAACGTCAAGACCGATACCCCTCAAGGCGTCGGTCCGGACGAATCGCGCCAGCCTGCTGTCACCGGCACCGATTGCGGTGCCGGTGACACCATGTGCGTTGGGGTGATCCTCGGCTTCCCGCCGGAGATCGCGCGTGAACTGCAGGCCTGGCGCGCGTCCTTTGGGGATCCCATGGCCGAAGTCATCCCAGCCCACATCACCCTCATCACCACCACGCCCACCCAGGATTGGGCAGCCACCCGGGACCACGTGCGCGAGATCGCCCGCTCACAGGAACCGTTCACCATCACCATCTCCGGTACCGGTTCGTTCCGGCCCGTTTCGCCCGTGGTTTTCGTCAACGTGGAAGAAGGCTTTGAAGAGTGCGTGCAACTGCACGAAAAGCTCCAGACGGGTCCGCTTGAGCGTTTGCTTCCTTTCCCGTACCACCCGCATGTCACCGTGGCCCATGATGTGGCCGAGGAAAATCTGGACGAGGCCGAAACGGTCCTGTCAGATTACCGGGCGACCTTCCCAGTGGTTAGCATGGGACTTTACGAGCACGACACCAATGGAATTTGGCAGCTACGGGAAGAGCTCGACTTTGGCGGCGACACTGACAAAACGCAGCAGGCGGAATCAACATCCACCGGCGGGAAGTCCTCCGCTGCCAACTGAGCTGGCAAAGCTCAAACTTCAACTTCTTCACAAGCGGCAGGACTGGGGCCATGCCAAACGTGCCGGAGAAGGCCTGCCGAAGAGGGCCGGAGCCCTGCTCGCCCTCCTGCTTGCCAGGCTGAACACCAACCGGGCCATGCGCTCCTTCCAGAACTACACCCGCCAGCATGGACCGCTTCTGAGTGCGGGCATCGGCTTCAACATGTTCTTCTCCATCACGGGTCTGCTCACCACGGGTTTCGCCATCGCGGGAATCGTCCTGGGCGGCAACCCGGTGCTCGAAGGCGCCGTCATTGGCAGCGTTGCCTCTGCAGCTCCGGGACTCCTCCAGGTCAATGGCGGCGAGGGACTGGTCGATCCGCAAACGCTCCTCAATCCCTCAGGGCTTGGATGGACTGCGGTCATCGCGGCTGCGGTAACCATCTTCACGTCCCTTGGGTGGATTGCCAGTGTCAGGGAAGGCCCTGCGTGGCGTGATGGATGCTGATCCGCTCCAGCGCAGCCCCATCCTGCAGAAACTGATCGACGCCGGCACCCTCCTGCTCCTTGGCGTGATCCTCGTGGTCAGCGCCGGCGCATCCCTGATCTTTGGCACGGCTGCTGCCTGGATCTTCGACCTCCTCCGATTGGACGAAGCAGTGGCGGCTCCCGTCGCGGCCGTCGTCAAGGTCGTCGTCCCCCTCCTGCTGAACTGCGCGACGGCGGCAGTGTTGTTCCATATCGCAGGTGGCCTCAAGCTGGGGCGCCAGGCGTTCATCGAAGGGGTTGCACTGGCTGGCATCGGGACCACCGTGCTTCAGCTGTTCAGTACCGAACTCCTCGCCCGGGCAGGACAGAACCCTGTCCTCGCCTCGTTCGCCATCATCATCGGCCTTCTGATCTGGTTCAACCTGGTAAGCCAGGTGTACCTTGTTTCGGCTTCGTGGGCCGCCATCCGGGAAGCTGACCTGCAGGCAGGGGAGACCCCGCGCAAGAAGGTCCTCGGTTCACGCCGCACAACGCCCCAGACGTAAGAGTTGCATTCTTCCAGGAGGTTTCATGAACAACCAGTTGTGGATCGCTTGCCTCCTGGGAACCGCTGCAGGGTTGGTGGTTGGCCAGCTCGTCTTCAACTCTCCATTTGTGGGAATCCTCGTTGGCCTCGGCCTGGGCGCCTTGGTTGGAGCGGCCGTAGGACCCCGCCGCGAATAGAGGACCCCGCCGCGAATAGCAACGCGGGGTCACTTACGGCCCATCCGGAGGGGGATTATGGGCCGTAAGTGACCCCGCGTTGGTTCCAATCCGGCTATGGTGCCCGGACCAGACCTTCCCACCTGACGGTCCAGTCAGCCGGGAAACCTGGTGCGTGGCGGTCCGGTCCGTTGTCCCAACCAGCGGCCATCAACGCGACGGCGGCGAGCAGCCCACCATTCCCAGGCAGATATAACGGAAGCGAATCCGTTTGACGGTTGTGCCCGTTTGTCAGCACGGTGTTTTTTCCGGCGTCCAGCAGAAGGGCGTCGACGGCGGCCTCCGGGTCCTCCAATCGGGCAGCGGTCATTGCCATTACTGGATAGTCCCACCCCCAGGTGCTTCCCCAATCCCAGTCCGCCAGGACATCCGACAGGGTAGCGCGCATGATGTCCGGATCAATCAGGTCCGTCAGAGGGAGGACCCCCAGCGCGCACAGCATCGAAGGGTGGTCCGTGCGGATAGTGAAGGGCTCCACGTCGATCGCAGCGTAAACGCCATTCACCACGCGTGGCTTTACCAAAGCGTCCGCAACGTCAGCCCACGCTTCCACGGGTTCCAGACCCAGCCGCTCGCGCCAGGCAGCTGCGGTCCGCAGCCCCCACTGCCAGTAGGCCAGCTCAAACGTGGGATTGGTGACCCTGGCCCGGATGGAGCCGTAGCTTTCCTGTGCCGGAATCAAGGGTGGCCCCAGCTCGAATCCACGCTGCGTTGGATGGGCGAAGCTGGCCATGAAGGCAGCTGACTCGAACACAATCTCCGCGAATTCTTCCAACACCTCACGGCTGGGATTTGCCCGGTACGCAAGCTCGGCCAAGTAAATGGGGTGTGGCTGCTGCCAAATCAGGAATGTTCCGATCGGACTTGGGCTTTCACGGCCGTCCGGCCCGATCTGCTTGGGCCAGCGCACGCCGTCGAATCCTTGCGCGTTTGCCGTTTGACGCGATACCTCCAGCACTGTGGAGTACCACCGTAGCGATGGCAGGAGCAGCTCCACCCGGTTCCAGTGGGCAAAGTGCGCAGCATGCCACCAGTGCATTTCCAGGTGGAAGCGGCCGCGCCAGGAGTTGCACACGAGTCCGGTTTCCTGCGGAGGCAGCGAACCTGAGCAATTGACCGCCGTCAAATACTGGGAAAGTACAATCCTTCGCTCCAATTCCCTGGCCCTGGTATCTTCGGTCGCACTCAGCTCGATCGCCCCGCCGGAGGACCAGAACCCGGGCCAATAGGCCTCCGAAGCTGCGGTCACGCTAGGGGCAGGTGAAAGCCCGACGCCGGTCTGGCCAATGGCGTCAGGGCTCACCGCTGGCGTCGTGGCTGCTGGCCTGTTGTTGCCTCGAGGGATGCAGTCGCCATCTCCGGCGGACAGGAAGGCGACGGTGAAGTCCAGCATCTGGTTGGTTTCCGGACGCCCGGTCATGGCGTGAGCTACTTGGAGTTGGTGCTGTCCGGTCTGTTCCACTGTCAGGTTGTCGCCGGTGATCACCACCTGATAGCGGGCCTCATCCAGTTCCCGGTGGACTGTCCATGTTGCGCAGCCATCATGCTCTTCGGACATCACGGGACCGTGTACCGAGGTGGTGTGGGCGTCCGGACTGTTCCAGTCAGCCGCGTCGTGCCAGGCCTCGGAACCGTAGGGAAAGCTGATGCCAATAAGCAGACCGGCGCCCAGTGCTGGCGACTCCACGCGGAAGCCGAGTTCGTCACGGTCCGGGTGGCACGCCGTCGTGACCTTGACGGGGTGTCCGGCCAAGGTGAAGCGGCTGATGATTACTCCCGACCATAAATCGAGTGTTTGTTCGGAGTCGGTGATCTCAGCCTCAAGGATGGAGCGCGCCGTGCCATTCTCCAGCCACTGGAAGCCGATGCGCCCCAGGTCCAGCCGATGCTGGTTCGCCCGGAGCCAGGTCTCAGCCGTGGATGTGTCTGTCTCGCGATCATTGACGATGCCACCCGCCATGTCCACGTAGGGCACTGGGCCTCGGGGGGAATCGTAGAGGACTATCGAGTCGGCAAGGTCGTACGGCTGCGGCGGCGGCACGGAGTGCCAGCCCCATTGTGACTGGGTTCCCAGAAGCGTGCCCGGCGGGAGGTCATCGCGGGCGCCCACAGGGTAAGAGGCCGGCAGCGATTGGAGTCCGGTGACGTCAACGGTGAAGCCGAACTCGCCATTGCCCACGGAGAGCGGGCTTCCGGGATCGAGACGACTCTGATGGACGTTGTGCCGCTGAACGAGAGCCTTCCGGTCGATTTTTCCGGCTATTGTGTGCACTCCGCACGCCCTCCCAGTGTTCTGATCGAAATAGTTAATGGTCATAACTATTGACGATCATAAACCCTCTTGATACGTTTCAGGAACCGTTTTCTCAGACTTGAAGGAAGTTACCCAATGACGCGTAAATCTGTCCGTCGCATGCGAAAGTCAGTAGCAGTTTTGGCTGCCGTCGGCCTGTTGGGGCTCACCGTGGCATGCTCCAGCCCCTCATCCAACCAGTCCGGGGACGGGCCCGTGGAAATACGGTTCTCGTGGTGGGGCAATGCCACCCGTGCCGAACTGACAAACAAGGCCATCAAGGAGTTCGAGGCCGCCAACCCCAACATCAAGGTCAAGCCGGAGTATGGCGACATTGGAGGCTACTTCGACAAGCTGGCAACCCAGGTGGCAGCCAACGACGCCCCCGATGTCATCACCATGGGAGGTGCCTACCCGGCCGAGTATGCGAACCGCGGCGCCCTGCTGGATCTGTCCAAGGTGGACGGCTCGCTCGACCTCTCCAAAATGGATCAGGGAGCCCTTGAAAACGGCCAGGTCAAGGGCAAGCAGTACGGCATCTCAACCGGTGCCAACGCTTTGGCCATCGTGGTGAACCCCGCTGTTTTCCAGGCGGCAGGCGTTTCCCTGCCGGATGACAACACGTGGTCATGGGATGACTTCGCAAAGACCGCAGAGGACATCACGGCCAACAGCCCCAAGGGAACGTACGGTACAGCCACAGTCCTCACGCATGACTCGCTGGACGCTTTCGCCCGTCAGCGGGGCAAGTCTCTTTACACAGAAGACGGCCAGTTGGGACTGGACAAGGAAACCGTGCAGGACTACTTCGATTTCTCGCTCAAGCTCAGCGAGTCAGGCGCGGCCCCCAGCGCTTCGGAGACGGTTGAGAAGCTCAACGTCAGCACTGAGCAGACACTTATGGGCATGGGGCAGGGCCGGCATGATGCTCACCTGGACGAACTCCCTGACCGCACTGAGCAAAGCCTCCGGTGCTGAGCTGAAGTTGCTGAAACTGCCCGGGGAGACGCCCACGCCCGGCATCTGGCTGCAGTCTTCGCAGTTTTACACCATCTCAGCCCGCAGCAAGCACACGGATGCCGCTGCCAAGCTGGTCAATTTCCTCGTGAACAATGAGGCCGCAGCAAAAATCATCCAGAGCGACCGTGGCGTACCCAGCAACTCCGGCATGCGTACGGCCATCCAGGATCTGCTGACTCCGCAGGGCAAGGCAGAGGCCGCCTACATCGACCAGATCGGCAAGATGGATTTCGCGCCCACCTTTATTGGTCCCACGGGCTCCACGGCAGTCTCCGAGATCACGGCGCGCATCAACACCGAAGTCCTCTTCAAGCGGCTGACGCCGGAGAAAGCCGCCGAGCAGTGGCTTAGTGAGAGCAAAGCGGCCATCGGCAAATAGGGAACACCAACGCGGGGTCACTTAGGGCCCATCCGGAGGGGGATAATGGGCCGTAAGTGACCCCGCGTTGCTTTAATCAGTGGGCGTCCCGGACTTCCAAGTAGGGATCAGCCCAAGCGCTGATGATCCGTGCCACCCGGGCGGCTTGTCCCTTGCCCGTCAGGAGGTGCTCGCTGCCCTCCAGCGAAATGAAGCTGCGGGGATGCCGGGCCGTCCGGAAGATTTCGCTGGCGTTGTCGATGCCCACGGTGTTGTCAGTGGGGGAGTGCATCACCATCAAGGGCTTATGGAGCGTGCGGATGCAGTCGCGCAGGTCGGCGCGTTCCACATCCTCCACAAAGTGCCGGCGGATTTCCATGGGCCTGCCGCCCAGGTCAACCACGGCGCTGCCGTCGCGCAGGATGGAGTCAATTTCGGCGTCGAACATGTGCTCGACGTGCTTTGGCTCGTAAGGTGCGCCCACGGTCACAACGGCGTTGAGGCCGGGGATGTCTCGTGCAGCAGCCAGCACCGCGGCGCCACCGAAGGAGTGGCCCACCAGCAAGGAGATCCCCCTGCCCTGCTCCCGCATGAAGTCGGCAGCGAGAATGGTGTCAGCCACTTTGACGCTGAACGAGCCTGCGGACCATTCCCCGGCAGAGCCGCCCAGGCCAAGGTTGTCGAACCGGAGCATGCCCACACCCTGCTCCGCGAGCCCTTTGCAGATCCGGGAGGCGGCGGGGCTGTCCTTGCCCAGGGTCAGGCCGTGCGAGTACACGCCCCAGCCACGTACAGGGCCCTCGGGCACGTCTACAATGCCAGCGAGGGCATCACCCGTACTTCCAGTGAAAGTGATCTTCTCAGGGCGTGACACGCTGGTCTCCTTGCTTTTGCGCTATCGGGCCGGAGCCGGACTGCTGAAGTGATTAACGACGACGGCGCCACTCACCAACAGGGGTGGGCGGCGCCGTCGTCGTTTGGTTCCTTGGGGGACCGGCGAACTAGATCTTGCGGGCCAGGATGGCCTGCTTGACCTCGGCGATTGCCTGGGTCACCTGGATGCCGCGGGGGCATGCTTCCGAGCAGTTGAAGGTGGTGCGGCAACGCCACACGCCTTCTTTGTCGTTCAGGATTTCCAAGCGCATGTCGCCGGCGTCATCACGGGAATCGAAGATGAAGCGGTGTGCATTGACGATTGCGGCCGGACCAAAGTACTGGCCGTCGGTCCAGAAGACCGGGCAGGACGAGGTGCAGGCAGCACAGAGGATGCACTTGGTGGTGTCGTCAAAGCGCTCACGGTCTTCAACGGACTGCAGGCGTTCCTTGGTGGGCTCGTGGCCCTTGTTGATCAGGAACGGCATGACTTCGCGGAACGACTGGAAGAAGGGTTCCATGTCCACGATCAGGTCCTTCTCCACGGGGAGGCCCTTGATCGGCTCGACCGTGATGGGCTTGGTGGTGTCCAGGTCCTTCAGCAGCGTCTTGCAGGCGAGGCGGTTACGGCCGTTGATGCGCATGGCATCCGAACCACAAACACCGTGTGCGCAGGAGCGGCGGAAGGAAACGCTGCCGTCGATCTCCCACTTGACCTTGTGGAGGGCATCCAGAACGCGGTCCGTGCCATACATGGTCAGCTTGTAGTCGTCCCAGCGGGCTTCTTCCGAGATTTCGGGATCGTACCGGCGGACGCGCAGGGTGATGTGGAAAGTGGGGATTTCACCGTCGCCGGCGACACTCGCCGGAAGCTCGATCTTGGAAGCGGGCTCTGCCATTTCGGTAGTCATTAGTACTTACGCTCCATCGGCTCGTAACGGGTGAAGACAACGGGCTTGGTCTCCAAACGGATGCCCGCAACGGATTCGGCCGACGAGTCGACGGTAACGGAGGAGTCCAGGTAAGCCATGGAGTGCTTCATGAACTTTTCGTCGTCGCGGTCCGGGAAGTCCTCGCGGTAGTGGCCGCCGCGCGACTCTTCACGGTGCAGTGCACCGACGGTCATGACCTTGGCCATGTCCAGGAGGAAGCCCAGTTCCACGGCTTCCAGCAGGTCCAGGTTGAAGCGCTTGCCCTTGTCCTGGACGGTAACGTTCTTGTACCGCTCTTCGAACGAGGCGATGTCGCTGAGCACCTTTTCCAAGGATTCCTTGGTGCGGAACACCTGCATGTTCGCGTCCATGGTGTCCTGCAGTTCCTTGCGGATCTGGGCAACACGCTCGGTGCCGCTGCCGTTGAGCAGGCCGTCCAGGATGCCCCGCGTCATGGCCTCCGGGTCCTCGGGCAGCTCGACGAAGTCGGCCGTCTTGGAGTACTCGGCGGCGGCGATGCCGGCGCGCTTGCCGAAGACGTTGATGTCCAGGAGCGAGTTGGTGCCCAGACGGTTGGAGCCGTGGACGGATACGCAAGCAACTTCACCGGCTGCGTAGAGGCCCGGAACGATCGTGTCGTTGTCCTGGAGGACTTCGGTGGTGATGTTCGTGGGAATGCCGCCCATTGCGTAGTGCGCGGTGGGGAACACCGGAACCGGGTCCGTGAACGGTTCCACACCAAGGTAGGTGCGGGCGAACTCGGTGATGTCCGGAAGCTTGGCCTCGATGTGGGCAGGCTCAAGGTGGGTCAGGTCCAGGAGGACGTAGTCCTTGTTCGGACCACAACCACGGCCTTCACGCACTTCGTTCGCCATGGCGCGGGCCACGATGTCACGGGGTGCAAGGTCCTTGATGGTGGGGGCGTAACGCTCCATGAAGCGTTCACCCTCGGAGTTACGCAGGATGGCACCTTCACCACGTGCACCCTCGGTGAGGAGGATTCCCAGGCCTGCGAGGCCGGTCGGGTGGAACTGGAAGAATTCCATGTCTTCCAAGGGGATGCCACGGCGGAAGGCGATGCCCATGCCGTCGCCTGTCAGGGTGTGGGCGTTGGAGGTCGTCTTGAAGACCTTGCCTGCACCGCCGGAGGCGAACACTACGGACTTGGCCTGGAAAACGTGCAGTTCACCGGAAGCAAGATCGTAGGAGACTACGCCGGCGACACGCTTCTGCTTGTACGGGGTACCGTCTTCGCGTACTGCGTCTTCTTCGACGATCAGCAGGTCAAGGACGTAGTACTCGTTGTAGAACTCAACGTTGTGCTTGACGCAGTTTTGGTACAGCGTCTGCAGGATCATGTGGCCCGTGCGGTCGGCAGCGTAGCAAGCACGGCGGACAGGAGCCTTGCCGTGGTCGCGGGTGTGGCCACCAAAGCGGCGCTGGTCGATCCGGCCTTCGGGCGTGCGGTTGAACGGCAGACCCATCTTCTCCAGGTCCAGCACGGCGTCGATGGCTTCCTTCGCCATGACCTCGGCTGCGTCCTGGTCAACCAGGTAGTCGCCACCCTTGATCGTGTCAAAGGTGTGCCACTCCCAGTTGTCTTCTTCGACGTTGGCCAGTGCTGCACACATGCCACCCTGGGCTGCACCGGTGTGCGAGCGGGTGGGGTAGAGCTTGGTCAGTACCGCTGTGCGTGCGCGCTGACCGGATTCGATCGCGGCGCGCATGCCGGCGCCACCTGCACCGACAATGACGACGTCGTACTTATGGACCTGCATACCAGATGCTCTCTCTTTCAAAAATTCAGATGGTCGGCGGAGGCTGTTCCGCTAAGTCAGGCGCAACCGGTTCCCTGCAGGGCCGGCCGGCTGCGCCAGGAAGCCGCTACGGGGCCGGGCAGAAGCCGCCGGGCAGCTGAACGCCGTCGACGACGGGGCACGGGTTGAACGTGAAGATCACCAGGGTGCCGAGAATGATGATGACAGCCGTGGCTGCATAGAGGACTACCTTGAGCCAGAAGCGCGTGGAGTCCTTTTCCGCGTAGTCGTTGATGATGGTGCGGACGCCGTTGGTTCCGTGCAGCATGGCAAGCCAGAGCATCGCGAGGTCCCAGAACTGCCAGAAGGGATCTGCCCACTTACCGGCAACGAAACCGAAGTCGATGGCGTGGATACCCTCACCCACCAGCAGGTTCACGAAGAGGTGGCCGAAGATCAGCACCACCAGGACGATGCCGGAGAGGCGCATGAAGAGCCAGGCGATCATCTCGAAGTTGCCACGGCTGGAGCCGGTGCGGTTGTACTTCGGAGCAATCTTGCCCGAACCGATTTTTCCGCTGCGGGGGGATTCGATCGTCGTCATGGTTTAGTGGCCTCCCAGCGCGAGGGAAAGGTGGCGGATAGCGAAGCCGGCGAACGTAACGAGCCACAGCGCAAGCACGATCCACAGCATCTGACGCTGGTACTTCGCGCCTTTCTTCCAGAAGTCGATGGCGATCACACGAAGGCCGTTGAAGGCGTGGAAGATGATCGCCGCGACCAGGGCCCGTTTCACCCAGGGCCATGAGGGGGTTCTTGTAAGCACCAATGACGGCCGTGTAGGCCTCGGGGGACACGCGCACCAATGAGGTGTCCAACACATGGACCAACAAGAAGAAAAAGATCACTACACCGGTAATACGGTGTCCAACCCAGGACCACATGCCTTCACGGCCGCGGTACAAGGTGCCAGCTGGTTTTGTCGGCACTGATTAAACCTTCCTGCAACACAGCGGCGCTGGCATGGGATCCATGCGGGGGGAACGCCTGCTGCGAGAGCACTCGTAGCTCACGCCTAAATCTAGGCTTCGCTACCAGCTTATTCAATTTAGGACGCGCTTCTCTGGTTGTTAATTCCATGTTTCCTGCCCGTATTTAGGCGATATTTCGGCGATTTCCCGTACTTCGTGAGACGAAGGCCACATGTGTGGAGGCCTGCGGGGCTTCGCAGCCGCGTCGGATAAAGTGTTGCGGTGAGTACAGAAGACGCGACATTCCCGGAATCTCCATTGAACCGCTTCCACGCGGTTATTCCGGCGGGCGGTGTGGGGACCCGGCTGTGGCCACTCTCGCGTGCCGCTGCGCCCAAGTTCCTCCACGACCTGACCGGCTCCGGCAGCACGTTGTTGAGGGCCACCTATGACCGCCTTGAGCCGCTGGCCGGTGAGCGGGTGCTTGTTGTGACCGGCGAGGCACACCGTGCCGCAGTATGCCGGCAGCTCCCCGAGGTGGGCGATGACGAGCTGGTGCTCGAGAGCGAGCCCAAGGACTCCGGTGCTGCCATCGGATTGGCCGCCGCGATTCTCCACCGCCGCGACCCGGAGACCATCATGGGTTCGTTCGCCGCGGACCAGGTGATCAGCCCTGACGACCTCTTCCAGGAGACCGTGCGCGAGGCAATTTACACCGCTGCCACGGGCAAGATCGTCACGATCGGCATCAAGCCAACGCACCCCTCCACCGGTTTCGGCTACATCCGCTCCGGTGAAGCACTGAACGTGGAAGGCGCTCCGAACGCGCTTGCCGTCGCTGAGTTTGTTGAGAAGCCCAGCGAGGAAGTCGCGAAGAAATATGTAGAAGCAGGGGACTACGTCTGGAACGCAGGCATGTTCGTGGCTCCCGTAGCGCTCATGCTCCAGCACCTCGAAGCGAACCAGCCGGAGTTGTTCAAGGGCCTCCAGGAAATTGCCGAAGCCTGGGATACGCCACAGCGCGCTGAAGTTACCGCGCGTGTCTGGCCCACACTGCCCAAGATTGCGATCGACTACGCGGTTGCCGAGCCGGCAGCGGCAGCCGGCGATGTCGCCGTCGTGCCTGGTACTTTCCGCTGGGACGACGTTGGCGACTTTGCCGCGATCGGCCGCCTGAACAATGCGGGCGACGTCGATGAAGTTACCGTTCTTGGCGAAGGTGCCCGGGTGTTTGCCGAGAATGCGAGCGGCGTGGTGGTGTCCGATACCAAGCGCGTGATTGCCCTCATCGGCATCAAGGACGTGGTCATTGTGGACACGCCCGACGCACTCCTGGTCACTACCAAGGAACATGCCCAGTTGGTCAAGGGCACTGTCGACGCCCTGAAAGCCAGTGGCGATACGGACGTCCTGTAGCAATCCCTTATACCGTGAGCCACCTCTTTGGTTGTCCTGCGCCTGAACGCAGCGTAACCAAGAGGTGGCTTTCGTTCTTCGGAGGCCACGGATGGCTAGAGTTGTGACGTGCGCAATTACACGACTGAAACCGAGCCGACCCCCGTTGTAAGTCCGTGGGTGGATGAGCTGCTGCCTGGACTCATCGATTTCAGGCGGGACCTGCACGCGCACCCTGAACTTTCCTTCAAGGAATTCCGCACCACCGACAAACTCGTGGAGCGGCTCGAAGCTGCAGGATTGCAGCCGCGCCGCCTTGAAGGAACCGGACTTACGGTTGACGTGGGCGAAGGCCCTATTGCCACTGCACTGCGTGGCGACATCGACGCCTTGCCCATCATCGAGGAAACGGGCCTGCCGTTCGCTTCGAAGAACCACGGCGTCACGCACGCCTGCGGGCATGACGTCCACACCACCACCATGCTCGGTATTGCCTTGGTGCTGCAGCGGATGCACAAGAACACCCCGCTGGGCGGCACTGTCCGCATTATCTTCCAGCCGGCCGAGGAGACGATGCCCGGCGGTGCTTTGTCCTGTATCGAGCAGGGCGTGCTTGAGGGCGTTCCCCGGATCCTTGCGTTGCACTGCGATCCCAGGATCAACGTGGGCAAGATCGGCACCCGGATCGGGGCCATCACCTCGGCATCGGACACCATCAAGATCGAGCTCACGGGCCGGGGTGGCCACACGTCCAGGCCGCACCTGACGGAAGACCTGGTCTTTGCCTTGGCACAGATTGCGGTCAACGTACCCGCCGTGCTCTCCCGTCGCGTGGATGTCCGCAGCGGCGTGTCAGTGGTGTGGGGCCAGATCTCGGCAGGTTCTGCACCCAATGCCATCCCGGGAACTGGCTACATGGCGGGCACCATGCGCTGCCTTGACCGCGATGCCTGGCATAGTGCCGGGGAGTTGCTGGACGACGTCGTGAAGCAGGTTGCCGCTCCTTACGGCGTGGACGTGCACCTGGAGCACACCCGCGGCGTTCCTCCAGTGGTCAACTCCGAGCATGAGACAGCCCTGATTGAAGCGGCGGCGCGAGCTGAACTCGGCGAGAACGCCGTCGTCCTGACACCCCAGTCCATGGGTGGCGAAGACTTCGCCTGGTTCCTGGCAGACCTCCCGGGAGCCATGATGCGGCTCGGCACCCACACGCCCGGCGGCGAGGAATATGACCTTCACCGTGGCGACTTCATCGTGGATGAACGCGCCCTTGGCTACGCCATCCGCGTCCTGACCGCAGCCGCCCTCCGCACCATCCGCGACCTCCAGGACTGACCCCAACTGAGTCGCAGTTAAGCGCGTTTTGAGCTCTCAAAACGCGCTTAACTGCGACTTAGTTGGGTACCAGCACGGAAAGATGAGTTGTGCACAATTGAATTGTGCACTATCGTTTTCTTCATGAGTGATGCACCCCGCCTCCGCCACCAGGTCTGCTTTGCGTTGTATTCAGCGTCCAAGGCGGCGACGGCGGTCTACCGCCCCGTGCTGGACGAGCTGGGTCTGACCTATCCGCAATACCTGGTGATGTTGGTTTTGTGGGAGCAGGAACCGCGCAGCGTGCGGGAACTCGGCGCCGAACTCGGGCTCGACTCCGGCACCTTGTCGCCTCTCCTGAAGCGACTTGAAGCCCTTGGGTTCGTTGAGCGCCACCGATCCGTTGAGGATGAACGCCGTGTGGATGTCGTCCTGACCGACGCCGGCAGGGAGTTGAGCACCCACGCCCAGGCCGTCCCCAAGCGCCTCGCTGATGCCGCGGGCCTGTCCCCGGACGAAATTGAGCAACTGCATGCGACGCTCGGCAAACTCACGGCGGCACTGCAGAAGTCACTCTGACACTTCCAAAGCCACCCACAAGCCCTTTGATATCCAAGAGAAAAGGAAGATTCGTGAAGACTCTCTACACTGCCGAGGCTTTGGCCTCCGGCGAAGGCCGCGACGGCAACGCCCGCACCAACGACGGCAAGCTCGACGTCGCCCTCGCCAGCCCGGTTGAGCTCGGAGGCAACGGCCAGGGCACCAACCCCGAGCAGTTGTTCGCCGCCGGCTACGCGGCATGCTTCCACTCCGCCCTGCGCTTGGTGGGCCGCAAGGAACGCGTTGACCTCAGCGATTCCGCCGTTGCCGCCAAGGTCCACTTCGGTGCACTCACCGACCGCGAGGGTTACGGCTTGGCCGCCGAGCTGGAGATCGCGCTGCCCGCCTTGGATCGCGACACCGCCGAGGAACTGATGGCCAAGGCCCACCAGATCTGCCCGTATTCCAACGCCACCCGCGGCAACATGGCAGTGGACCTCAAGCTCGTGGAGTTTGCAGCATGAGCACTGCAACAACTGTCCTGCCAGTGGAAACCCGGGAAATCCAGCTCACCTCGCGTCCTGTCGGCCGCCCATCGCCGGAGAACTTCCGCCTGGCCGCCTCCGGGCTGCCGGACCTTCAGGACGGGCAGATCCTGGTCCGGAACCAGTTCATGTCCGTGGACCCCTATATGCGCGGGCGGATGAATGACGTCAAGTCCTACTCGGCACCTTTCCGCCTGGATGCAGCGCTCGACGGCGGTGCGGTAGGTGAGGTGATCGCGTCCAGGTCCGACGCGCACAAAGTGGGTGACGTCGTCGTGCATCAGCTGGGGTGGCGTGAGCACGCGGTGGTGGACGCGGCCGCGACAACCACCGTTCCAAGCGGCCTTGCTCCAACATCGGCATTCCTTGGTGCTTTGGGCATGACGGGCCTGACCGCTTATGCGGGCCTGCTCAAAGTTGCCGAGTTCAAAGAAGGCGATGTCGTCTTCGTGTCGGGAGCAGCGGGTGCTGTGGGATCCATGGTGGGCCAGATTGCGAAGGCGTCGGGAGCCGGCAAGGTGATCGGCAGTGCCGGTTCTGCCGGGAAGGTCGCCAGGCTGCTGGAGCTCGGTTTTGATGCCGCCTTCAACTACAACGATGGTCCCGTCCTTGAGCAGTTGCGTGAAGCTGCGGGGGAGCGCGGCATCGATGTGTACTTCGACAATGTTGGTGGCGAACACCTTGAAGCCGCCCTGGCTACGCTCACCGTGGGCGGGCGCGTTGCCATGTGTGGTGCCATTGCCCAATACAACTCCACCGAGCCGCCGGTTGCACCAAGGAACCTGGCCGTGGCGATTGGCAAGCAGCTGACACTGCGTGGATTCCTCGTTGGTGGCCAGCGTCAGCACGCGGCGGAATTCGCGGAGAAGATGGCCGGTTGGCTGGCGGACGGAACGGTTCGCTACGACGAGACGATCGTGGACGGCCTGGAGAACGCACCACAGGCATTCATTGATTTGCTGGACGGCGCAAATACCGGAAAGATGCTCGTCCGGCTGTGATCTGCGGGGTGGGCCGGGTGTGACTTGCACACCCGGCTACTGCTTGGTAACAAAAGGCCAACAATCTGCCCTCGGGGGCCGGATTGTGCTACCTGCGTGTGGTCTGCGCCACTAGTGTTGGGGGTATCAAGGCGCTTCGGCGCAGTGCTGCGAACTTCAGTGAAAACAGAATTTCTGCCTCGGGTATTCGAAACGGACACTCATTGACCATCCGTCGTAGCGCGACTCACTTTCTTCCTGGAGGAAAATTGAAGAACCCACTGCGTTCCACCCTTAAGCGCGGTTCAATGGCCGGAATTGCAACCGCAGGAGCCGCAGCGCTCTTGCTCAGCGGTTGCGGACAAGCTCCCGACGCCGGTTCGGGCGCCGCCACCAAGAGTGACTACATCGGCTGCATTGTGTCCGACTCCGGCGGATTCGATGACCAGTCCTTCAACCAGTCATCGTTCGAAGGCCTGCAGAAGTCCGAAAAGGACCTCGGCATCACCATGAAGTCGGCTGAGTCCAAGGCCAACAGTGATTACGAGACCAACCTGAATGGCATGATCTCCGCAGGGTGCAATATGACCTTCACTGTGGGCTTCCTTCTCGGCGATGCCACCAAGGCTGCCGCGGAGAAGAACCCGGACAAGCACTTCGCAATCATCGACTACTCCTACACGACCCCCGTCGCGAACGTGAAGCCCGTGGTCTACGACACCGCACAGGCCGCATACCTGGCTGGCTACGCAGCTGCCTCAGCAACCAAGACCGGCAAGGTGGGTACCTTCGGCGGCATCAAGCTTCCCACGGTCACCATTTTCATGGACGGCTTCTACGACGGCGTCCAGGCATACAACAAGGCCAAGGGCAAGTCCGTCCAGGTTGTCGGCTGGGACAAGACCAGCCAGGATGGCTCGTTCACGGGCGACTTCGAGAAGCAGGACACCGGCAAGCAGATCACCAAGAACCTCCTGGACCAGGGTGCGGACATCGTCATGCCCGTAGCGGGCCCTGTAGGCAAGGGTGCCGGCGCGGCGCTGAAGGAAGCCAAGGCAGCCGGCAAGGACGTCAAGCTCATCTGGGTTGACTCCGATGGCTACCTCACCGCCCCTGAGTACAAGGACCTCATGCTGACCTCCGTGGTCAAGCAGATGGGTCAAGCCGTGGAAGCCGTGGTGAAGGACGACAAGGAAGGCAAGTTCAGCAACGCAGCCTACGTTGGCACCCTGGCCAATGAGGGCGTCGCCATCGCCCCGTTCCACGACCTCGATTCCGCAGTATCCGCGGACACCAAGTCCGAGCTCGACAAGCTGAAGGCGGACATCGTGTCCGGCAAGCTGGTTGTTGAATCGGCGGCAAGCCCTAAGAAGTAAACAATTCCTGGACGCGCCGCCAGTACCGAGTGCCGGTACTGGCGGCTCGTTTTTGCCCTGACCAGCGCCTATTTTGCGGACCCCAGCGCCTATCTTGCTGGCCCTCGCAAGAATAGGCTTCTGCTCAAAGCCAATGGCTTGGAGCAGTACGGCCGTCCCTCGGACTCAAAGAACGGTGGGAGTTGTGAAACTCGAATTGAAGGGGATCTCGAAAGCGTTCGGGACCTTCTACGCCAACCAAGACATCGACCTCGTGGTCGAACCCGGCCAGATCCATTGCCTCCTCGGCGAAAATGGCGCCGGAAAATCAACCCTCATGAACGTGCTGTACGGACTCTATGAACCGACGGCCGGACAAATCCTTGTTGACGACAAGCTCGTTAACTTCCGCGGGCCCCCGGCGACGCCATGGCCGCCGGCATTGGCATGGTGCACCAGCACTTCATGCTGGTTCCTGTCTTCACAGTGGCCGAAAATGTGGCACTCGGAGCGGAGCCAACGTCCTTCGGCGGGGTCCTCAGCATTGACGAAACCCGGAAGAAGATCCGGGACATATCGCAGAAGTACGGCTTCCACGTCGACCCCGACGCCCTGGTGGAGGACCTGCCTGTCGGTGTCCAGCAGCGCGTCGAGATCATCAAGGCCCTGGTCCGCGAGGCCAAAGTGCTCATCCTGGATGAACCCACGGCAGTCCTCACGCCCCAGGAAACCGATGAACTCCTGGACATCATGCGCCAACTCAAGGCAGGCGGAACATCCATTGTGTTCATTTCACACAAGCTGCGCGAAGTGAAGGCCGTCGCTGATGTCATCACGGTCATCCGTCGCGGCAAGGTAGTAGGAGATGCCCCACCTACGGCCTCGGCCACGGAACTTGCTTCCATGATGGTGGGCCGCCCGGTCAGCCTGACCTTGGACAAAGCCACGGCCCAGCCCAAGGAAACCACGTTCGTGGTGAAGGACCTGACAGTCCGCGCCCCCAATGGAACCAACGTGGTTGACGGCATCAGCTTCGACATCGCCCAAGGCGAGATCCTCGCCGTCGCGGGTGTCCAGGGCAACGGCCAGACGGAACTTACGGAAGCCATTCTCGGTATCCAGCCGCACGTTACGGGATCCGTGACGCTGGACGGCAAGCAGCTCCTGGGCCTGCCGGTCAAGGACGTGCTGCGCTCCGGCGTCGGGTTCGTCCCGGAAGACCGCACAGTGGACGGCTTGGTGGGTCCCTTCTCTGTTGCCGAGAACCTGGTGCTGGACCTTTACGACCAAGCACCGTTCGCCAGCGGCATCAGCATGAAGCCCTCCAAGGTTGCAGAAAATGCCGAAGCGAAGATCCAGGAGTTCGATATCAGGACGCCTTCGGCGGGAGCAGCGGCCGGAACCCTGTCCGGCGGCAACCAGCAAAAAGTGGTCATGGCCCGTGAGCTATCCAGGCCCTTGCGGCTGTTCATCGCAAGCCAGCCCACGCGTGGCGTGGATGTTGGCTCCATCGAATTCCTGCACAAACGCATAGTTGCCGAGCGGGACGTCGGAACACCGGTGATGATCATTTCCACGGAACTCGATGAAGTGATCGAACTCGCGGACAGGATCGCTGTCCTTTACAAGGGGAAGCTCGTGGGCATTGTCCCTGCCGGAACTCCCCGCGACACGCTCGGCCTGATGATGGCCGGCGTTGGCCCGGAAGGAGGCTCCCATGACGAGTAACGACCAGACCCCCAGTAAGGACCAAACCCCCGGTAAGGACCAGACTCCTGAGGAATCTGCCTCGGAAGTACGTGCGGCGGATGTCGCACTAGACACCGCTGGCGGCACGCTCGAACCGTCCATCGTTCCAGTGTCCTCGCAGAGCGGGGACACCGGTCACCGGCAAGCCAGCACGATGCGCAGAATCGTCATGGGCAACGGCTTCGTGTCGGTCCTGGCCGTTATCGTGGCGCTGTTCCTGGGCGGATTGCTCATTGCCAGCACGGACAAGAAGGTTTCCGAGAGCGCGGGTTACTTCTTCGCACGGCCCAGTGACTTCCTGCTGGCGCTGTGGAATGCCATGACCAAGAGCTACGTTGCGTTGTTCCAAGGCTCAGTCTTCAACACCCGCCAGGGTTTCATGCCACTGCTTGAAACAATGACGGTGGCCACGCCCCTGATCTGTGCAGGCCTCGGCGTTGCCTTGGCCTTCCGCGCCGGCCTGTTCAACATCGGTGCCCAGGGCCAGATCATCATCAGCGCCACGTTGGCTGCCTATGTCGGGTTCACCTGGCATTTGCCCTTCGGGCTCCACCTGCTGGTGGTTATCATCATGGGCGTCCTCGGAGGCGCCGCATGGGGTGCGATTGTTGGCATCCTCAAAGCCAGGACCGGCGCACACGAGGTCATCGTGACCATCATGCTGAACTATGTGGCGCTGTTCCTTTTGGACTTCCTCCTGAACACGGCGGCCTTCCGGCGCCCGGGGGACAACAGCCCCATTTCACCCCGCTTGGATGAGACTGCCACCTACCCCGTGCTCATCCCGGGTTCCCGGCTTCACCTGGGCTTCCTGGTGGCCGTCCTGCTGACATATGGCGTGTGGTGGATGTTGAACCGCTCCACTATTGGCTTTGAGTTCCGCGCTGTTGGTGCCAACCCCGTTGCCGCGCGGACGGCCGGCGTCAAGGTACCCCGGGCCACCATCCTTGTGATGGCCTTCGCCGGCGCGCTCGCAGCCTTCGGCGGAGTTGCCCAGGTGGCGGGTACGGAAAAGGTCCTGACCGGCGGCATTGCAGCCCAGATCGGTTTCGATGCCATCACGGTTGCCCTGCTTGGCCGAAGCACTCCGTGGGGCACGTTCTTTGCGGGCCTCCTGTTTGGTGCTTTCCGGGCCGGTGCAGTCCAGATGCAGATCCAAACGGGCACGCCGATCGACATCGTGTTGGTGGTTCAATCGCTGATCGTCCTGTTCATCGCAGCACCGCCATTGATCAGGTCGATCTTCAGGCTTGAGCCCAAAAAGAAGACCAAGACGCCGAGGGCTGCCCGGAAAGCTGCCCTTGCCAACGCCGTCGGAGGTGCCAAGTGAGCGCAACATCCACCGCCCCCATGGCGGGAGCAACAGCCTTGCCCGGGCTCCGCCCATCTTTGAAGGTCCCGGTTTCGCTCGGCGTCCTGGCACTCATTGCGCTCGTGTTCTTCGGCCTCATGGGTCCGGACCAGACGGCCGAGATGAAGATCAGTGATCCCGGCGACGCCTTTGTCGTCCCGGCGCTGGCGATTCCAGGCCAGGTAGGTGGCATCGTCCTGGCCATCGTGCTCCTGGCCATGGCCGCTTACTCCATCTTCCTGTGGACGCGGGGAGAGCGATCACCCAAGTGGTTGCCCATCGCGTTTGCGGTGGTCTTCGTCTTCGCCTTGCTGGTATGGATTGTTGCCGGTGCGCGCCAGCCCTCAATCTCACTTGCCGGCCTGGTTGCGGGTTCGGTGACGTTGGCTGTTCCCTTGGTGTTTGGCTCCCTCTCCGGCGTCTTGTGCGAGCGGGTTGGCGTGGTCAACATTGCTATTGAAGGCCAGTTGCTCTTTGGAGCCTTCACCGCCGCCTTGGTGGCAACGGTGACCGGCAGCCCGTACGTCGGCCTGATCGCTGCAGCAGCCGCCGGTGCCGCTGTGTCCATGGTCTTGGCGGTCTTCAGCATCAAATACCTCGTCAACCAGATCATTGTGGGCGTTGTCCTGAATGTGCTGGTCTCCGGCCTCACGGGCTTCCTGTTCGGCACCGTCATGGTTCCCAACAAGGAGCAGTTCAACACCCCTGGCCGCCTGGATATCCTGCCGATTCCCTTCCTTTCGGACATTCCCATCATTGGGCCCATCCTGTTCAAGCAGTCCATCGCCGGCTACCTCATGTATGTAGCTGTAGCCGTGGTCTGGTTCGGCCTGTTCAAGACCCGTTGGGGCCTGCGCGTCCGCGCTGTCGGCGAGCACCCGCAGGCTGCGGACACCCTGGGCATCAACGTCAACGCCACCCGCTTCTGGAATGTGACGCTTGGTGGCGCGATTGCCGGCATCGGTGGTGCTGTGTTCACGCTGGTGACCATCGACTCGTTCACCAAGGAAATCTCCGGTGGCCGTGGCTTCATCGCCCTGGCGGCCCTGATTTTTGGGCGGTGGAATCCGATCGGTGCCTTCCTCGCGTCGCTGCTGTTCGGCTTTGCATACAACCTGCAATCGATTCTGGGCATCATTGGTACCCCGGTTCCGAGCCAGTTCATGGCCATGCTGCCGTACTTGGTGACGATTTTCGCCGTCGCTGGTTTGGTGGGTAGGTCGCGGCCACCTGCCGCAAGCGGCATACCGTACGTGAAGGGTTGACGATGCCGACTCTTCATGAAAGGCGCGTCGATTGGCATGCGCTGGAAGAAGCTGCGGTACAGGCCATGGAGCGGGCCTATGCCCCGTATTCCAAGTTCCCGGTGGGGGCTGCGGCCCTCACCGAGGACGGCCGGATTGTCAGCGGCTGCAACGTGGAGAACGCCAGCTATGGACTGACGCTCTGCGCTGAGTGCGCGTTGGTGGGCCAGCTCCACATGACCGGTGGAGGCAGAATAGCGGCTTTCTATTGCGTCGACGGCGAAGGGAACGTCCTCATGCCGTGCGGGCGTTGCCGGCAGTTGCTCTACGAATTCCGGGCGCCCGGCATGCAGCTCATGACGACGCAGGGAATCAAGTCCATGGACCAGGTGCTGCCTGACGCCTTTGGTCCCGAAAACCTGGAGGAAAGCACGTGAGAAGCACCGAGGGCCTTCGACGCCGTTCAGATCATTTCCATCAAACGTGACAAAGGCACACTCACACCGGAACAGATTGACTGGACCATCGATGCCTACACGCGCGGCGTGATTGCCGAGGAGCAGATGGCGGCGTTGAACATGGCGATCCTGCTCAACGGCATGAACCGTGAGGAAATCAGCCGCTGGACTTCGGCGATGATCGCCTCGGGGGAGCGGATGGACTTTTCCTCGCTGACAACGCCCGACGGCGGCCGGAAACCTACCAGCGATAAGCACTCCACCGGTGGGGTAGGGGACAAGATCACGCTGCCATTGGCTCCGCTGGTGGCAGTTTTCGGCGTCGCCGTTCCGCAGCTGTCCGGCCGTGGACTCGGCCACACGGGCGGCACCCTGGACAAGCTCGAAGCGATCCCCGGATGGCGCGCGAACTTGAGCAATGAGGAGATCATGGCCCAGCTCCAGGATGTGGGAGCGGTGATTTGTGCTGCCGGATCCGGTCTGGCGCCGGCTGACAAGAAGCTCTACGCCCTCCGCGATGTCACCGGAACCGTCGAAGCGATCCCGCTGATTGCTTCCTCCATCATGAGTAAGAAGATCGCCGAAGGTACGGGCTCGCTCGTGCTTGACGTGAAGGTGGGATCCGGTGCCTTCATGAAGGATGAGGCGCGGGCACGTGAGCTGGCGGAGACCATGGTGGCCTTGGGGAAGGACGCGGGTGTTCACACAGTGGCACTGATGACCGATATGTCCACGCCGCTGGGCCTGACAGCAGGCAACGCCATCGAGGTGGAGGAATCCGTGGAGGTGCTTGCGGGTGGCGGTCCGGAAGACGTCGTCGAACTGACTGTCCGCCTGGCCGAGGAGATGCTGGCCGGGGCCGGCATTCACGACGCCGATCCTGCGGCTGCCCTCAAGGATGGGCGCGCCATGGATGTCTGGAACCGGATGATCGAAGCACAGGGCGGCGATCCGCGCGCTGCGTTGCCAGTGGCGAAGGAATCCGAGGTTGTCTACGCCCCGGCTGACGGCGTCCTGGTGGAGCTCGATGCGCTGTCCGTGGGCGTTGCGGCGTGGCGCCTCGGAGCCGGCCGGGCCCGCAAGGAGGACAAAGTCCAGGCCGGAGCCGGTGTGCGGCTGCACGCTAAACCGGGCGCGCTGGTCAGGGCCGGCGAACCATTGATGACCCTGTTGACGGACACTCCTGAAAAGTTTGACAGGGCCAAGGAAGCATTGCAGGACGCCATGGTGATTGCACCTGAGGGCTCGAGACCGGCCCATCAGCTGATCATCGACAGGATCGCCTAGGCTTAGATCCCGTGCAGGCCATCAACGATTTCATCCTCGCCGCGGCCGGGCAGCCGTGGGTGTTGTTCCTTGTGTTGGCCTGCTGCCTGATCGACGGCTTCTTCCCACCGATTCCCAGCGAGTCCGTGGTGGTCGGCTTGAGTGCGGTCTCCGGCGGCGGAGGCTCACCCAACGTGTGGCTGCTCGGTGTGGTGGCTGCAATTGGCGCTTTCTCAGGCGACAATATTGCCTACTTGATCGGCCACCGCATCGGGATCCAGCGTTGGCGCTGGATGCGCACCCAGCGCATGCAGGGCGCCTTCCGCTGGGGCCGGCAAGGAACTTCGACGGCGTTCGGCCTCACTCATCATGGTGGCGCGCTTCATTCCGATCGGACGGGTGGCGGTCAACCTGACGGCCGGTGCCACGCATTTCAACCACCGCCGCTTTATTGGGCTCACCGCAATGTCGGCCATCCTGTGGGCCAGCTATTCGGTGGTCCTGGGGTACTTCTTCGGGGTCTGGTTCGAGCACAACCATCTATTGGGTGCCGCGATTGCGATTGTGGTGGCGGTGATCCTGGGAATCATCATCGACCGCATCATCAGCAAGGTCCGGGGATCGGTTCCGCTGGACCGCAAGAACATCGCCGAAGGCACGAATGTCGCTGGGGAAGAAGCGCCGCCTCCACCCACGGTATGACACGGACGACGCCGGAAGATCAGTCCGGCGGCTGAGGCCGGAACGCGGGGTCCACGAGTAGCGTTAAGTCAGTGATCCCGAGGCTGGGGCGTAGCGAACGACGTCCCGGCCATGGGACACTAAGAGCGACTTCCGTCACAGTGTCAAGTCATATTCGCCTAGGAGCTACCGCCGCGTGGAGTTTTTGAACCAAATGCTCGAGCATGCAGCAGGGCAGCCCTGGATTTATCCGGTCCTTCTGGTCTTCTTCTTCATTGACGGATTTGCCACCATCCTTCCCAGCGAAACAGCCATCGTTGGCCTCTCGGCACTGTCCCTCCACAATGGACAGCCCAACCTGTGGATCCTCGGCGGCACCGCATTGGTGGGTGCCATGGCAGGGGACAACATGGCCTACATGCTGGGCCGCAAAATTGGCTTGAACCGTTGGAAGTGGATGCGGCGTCCCAAGGTCCGGAAGATGTTCGCCTGGGCCCAGTATGAGCTCGACAAACGTGGGGCTGTCCTGATCTTCACGGCCCGCTATATTCCCTGGGGACGTGTGGCTGTGAACTACGTTGCCGGACAGACGGGATTCCGTCACCGGACCTTCTTCTTCCTGGATGCCTTTGCCTGCGTCACCTGGGTTTGCTACTCCATCGGCATCGGCCTTCTCGCCGGCCAATGGGTGCACAACAATCCGCTGCTTGGGGTGGGCATTGCCGTGGCGTTCGCGGTGATCCTGGGCATTGTCGTGGACCACGTCCTTCGCTGGTGGCACAAGTACCTTGAGAAGAAGGACCTGGAGAAGAAGGATCAGGCTGCCGCCGCCGCGGCAACTGCGATGGCGCCCACGACGAACCCGCAGGAGTTGACCCCAAAGGCGGCCGCCGGCGTCGACCTCTCCAAGCCTGCTGGCTAAGCACCTGCGGTCCCCCTACAGTTAGTACGTGACTGAGCCCATTGTTGACGCTGCCCCTGCCCTCGACTTCGATTTGAAGAGCCTTCCCAAGGTTTCCCTCCATGACCATTTGGACGGGGGACTGCGGCCTGCAACCATCATTGAACTGGCGCACGCCGTCGGCCACACGCTGCCTTCCACTGATCCTGTTGCCTTGGGCCAATGGTTCCGGGAATCCGCGGACTCCGGTTCGCTGGTGCGGTACCTGGAAACGTTCGACCACACGATTGCCGTGATGCAGACCAAGGAGGGCTTGTTCCGGGTCGCCAAGGAATTCGTGGAGGACCTCGCCGAGGACGGCGTCGTGTACGGTGAAGTCCGATGGGCCCCTGAGCAGCACGTGCAGAAGGGCCTGACCCTGGATGAGGTGGTGGAAGCGGTCCAGGAGGGCCTCGAAGCCGGTGTTGATGCGGCCGAAGAACGCGGCCAGCAGATCCAGGTGGGGCAACTCATCACTGCCATGCGCCACGCTGACCGCGGCCAGGAAATCGCGGAGCTGGCTGTTCGACACCGCGCCAACGGCGTTGTCGGTTTCGACATCGCGGGAGCCGAGGACGGCTTCTTGCCCGCACGTTTCAAGGACGCCTTCACCTACCTTGCCGAGAACAACTTCCCGGCCACGGTCCACGCCGGTGAGGCCGCAGGCCTGGACAGCATCCAGTCGGCGCTCGTGGACGGACGCGCTTTGCGGCTTGGGCACGGGGTGCGTATTGCCGAGGACATCGCGGTGGAGTTTGAGGACAACTCCGACGACGACGGCGAGGACACCATCGGCATGGTGACACTCGGCGGCGTGGCCGCCTGGGTGCGCGACCGCGGAATCGCCCTGGAAATCTGCCCGTCATCGAACCTCCAGACCGGTGCTATCTCCAGCTTCGGCGAAGGCATCGAGAGCCACCCGTTGGACATGCTTTTCCAGCTCGGTTTCAACGTCACCATCAACACGGACAACAGGCTCATGAGCGGTGTCACGTTGACGGACGAGTTCGAGCTCCTGGTGGAGACCTTCGACTACGACCTCGATGATTTGCTCGAACTGACGCTCAACGCCGCAGAGGCCGCCTTCCTACCATTGGACGAGCGTGAAGCTTTGGTCGAGTACATCAACGATGCCTACGCCAACCTCGGCTAAGGAGTCCGGCAACGGCATTTCGGAGCTGATCCGGACCATAGCCTCATTGCGCGAGCATTGCCCTTGGATGGGTGCGCTGACGCATGAGTCCCTGGTGGAGTACCTGATCGAGGAAGCCTACGAGGTTGTGGACTCGATTGAGGCCGGGGATTCGCCCGCCAGGGACGAGGAGCTTCGCGGCGAGCTGGGCGACGTACTGCTTCAAGTGGTGCTTCACGCCCGGCTTGCCGAGGAGCGCGGCAGCTTCGACTTTGATGCTGTGGCCCGCGGCATCAACGCGAAGATGGTCCGCCGCAATCCACACGTCTTCAAGCCGGACGGTTCGCTGCAGGCCACGTTCCCGGCGACGGTCGAGGAAATCATCCTGAAGTGGGATGCCGTGAAGCGTTCCGAGAAGCCCGGCCGTGCCGATCCGTTCGAGGGAATTCCACCGCACTTGCCTGCCTTGGCAGGGGCGCAAAAATCCCTGGACCGTGCTGCCCGTGCGGGTCTGTCGGTCGACGCCCAAAGCCGGGCAACCGCCGTCGGGCTTCCTTCGGTTCCAGACTCGGAAGAGGCGCTCGGTGAGCTGTTGCTCGCCGTCGTTGCCGGCGCCCGGGAGCAAGGGCTCGACGCCGAGCGTGCCCTCCGCGCAGCAGTTCGATCGTTTCAGAACGGGAAGGCCCGGCCTTCATGACGTGAGGAGTTTGAACCCGTTCCGTAACCTGAGCCACTCTCGACTACGCTAGTAGCGACGAGGACGTTGAGAATTTCCCTCCACATTCCTGTAATTTGCCCATAAGGAGCACATCCATGGCGCTTATCGATGCCATCCACGCCCGCGAAATCCTTGATTCCCGCGGAAACCCGACCGTAGAAGTTGAGGTCCTGCTTTCCGACGGCCAGATCGGCCGAGCAGCAGTTCCCTCCGGCGCCTCCACCGGCGAACACGAAGCTGTTGAACTCCGCGACGGCGACAAGGGCCGTTACCTCGGCAAGGGTGTCCAGAAGGCCGTTGACGCGGTCATTGACGAGATCTCGCCGGCACTCATTGGTTTCGACGCAACGGACCAGCGCAGCATCGACCAGGCCATGATCGACCTCGACGGCACCCCGAACAAGAGCAAGCTCGGCGCCAACGCCATCCTGGGTGTTTCCCTGGCCGTTGCCAACGCAGCCGCTGCTTCCTCGGACCTGCCGCTGTACAAGTACCTCGGTGGCCCGAACGCACACGTCCTGCCGGTTCCGCTGATGAACATCCTCAACGGTGGCTCGCACGCCGACTCCGATGTTGACATCCAGGAATTCATGATCGCCCCGATCGGTGCCGAGACCTTCTCCGAAGGCCTGCGCTGGGGCGTTGAGGTGTACCACAACCTCAAGGCTGTCCTTCAGGAAAAGGGCCTCTCCACGGGCCTCGGCGACGAAGGTGGCTTTGCCCCCAACCTGCCGTCCAACCGAGCTGCACTGGACCTGATCCAGGAAGCCATCAAGAACGCCGGCTACACCCCGGGCACGGACATCGCCCTTGCCCTGGACGTTGCCTCCTCCGAGTTCTACAAGGACGGCGCTTACCAGTTCGAAGGCAAGGCACTGACCGCTTCGGAAATGAGCGCCTACTACGCCGAGCTCGTTGCAGACTACCCGCTGGTCTCCATTGAAGACCCGCTGGACGAGAACGACTGGGAAGGCTGGAAGACGCTCACCGACACCATCGGCGACAAGGTCCAGCTTGTTGGCGATGACCTCTTCGTCACCAACCCGGTCCGCCTGCAGCAGGGAATCAGCGCCGCCACGGCCAACTCCCTGCTGGTCAAGGTCAACCAGATCGGTTCCCTGACCGAGACCCTGGACGCCGTTTCCCTGGCCCAGCGTTCCGGTTACACCACCATCACCTCGCACCGCTCCGGCGAAACCGAGGACACCACCATTGCTGACATCGCCGTTGCCACCAACGCGGGCCAGATCAAGACCGGTGCCCCGGCCCGCTCCGAGCGCGTCGCAAAGTACAACCAGCTCCTGCGCATCGAAGAAGAACTCGACGACGCCGCACGCTACGCCGGCCGCAGCGCATTCCCGCGTTTCAAGGGCTAGCATTCCGCGAAAACAGCTGACCGGTGGCTATGGTGGAAAGACCATAGCCACCGGTTCTGTTTAACGCTTGCCTGCGGAGCCGCGGGCACAGCAGGACCTACGCAAGTTCCGCACACGTACGTTACGCGCAGGGCAAGCGCAGCAACCCGCCAGGCAAGCACCGGGCATTACAGGAGTGTCATGGCCACCCGTCGTCCAAAGGTTCCCAGGGCCGACGCCCTCGGAAGGCCGAACAGCGCAGGAAGGCCAAACAGCGCAGGCACGGCCAACGGCCCGGCACGGCCCGCTACGGCAGGCAAGCCAAACGGTGCAGGCGCTGCGGGCGGGGACGTCATCGAGGCAGAGTTCGGCGCCTCCCGCACCCCTGCGGAATCCTCGACGCCGGCAACGGCCGCCAGAAAACCCCCGGCTCCCAAAACCCCGGGCAGCGGCAAGAGCCCAGCCACTAAGACCCCGGGCAGCGGCAAGAGCCCAGCCACTAAGACCCCGGGCAGCGGCAAGAGCCCAGCCACCAGGACGAGCCCCGCCGCGTCCACGAAAGCTTCAAGCAACGCCTCCGGCAACAGTGCCCGTGATGCCCAGGACCTCGATCCCGTACCGGCCAAGGCGTTCTCGGGCAGGATGCTCGCGCTGGCCGTCGTCATGATTGCCATCACCATCATGCTGGCGCCCACGGTCCGGATTTTCCTGGAGAAACGGGCCGAAATCTCCGCGTTGGAGGCCGAGATCGCCAGCAAGCAGGCAGAGCAGGCGGAGCTGAACAAGCAGCTTTCCCGGTGGCAGGATCCCAACTACGTGAAACAGCAGGCCCGCGACCGCATTAACATGGTTATGCCGGGTGAAACGGGTTACTGGGTATTTGGCGGGGAAGAAGCCGCCGGTACCCCTGGGGGCCGCACCGGCTCCGGCTCATCCGCAAACCCGGCAAACCTGCCCTGGGTGGATGCGCTCTGGGAGTCAATCAGACGATCGGCAACAGACTAGACGCGGTGCCCGCCGCCGTCGTGTTCCTTCCGGGACATGGCCAAAAGGGCAGGAAGGTTGGCAGCGCAAGTGGAAGAGAACACGGCAGCCATGCCGCAGGAATCCCGCCAGCCATCAGCACACGACCTCGATGTCCTCAGCCGCCAGCTGGGCAGGCCGGTGCGGGACGTGGTGGAGATTCCCGCACGCTGCGTATGTGGGAATCCGCTCGTGGCGGCCACGGCGCCCCGGCTCAGCAACGGGACCCCATTCCCCACCACGTTCTACCTGACCCACCCGGTCATCACGTCCGCTGTGTCTCGCCTGGAAGCGGGCGGGCTGATGAATGAGATGAATGATCGGCTGACCGCGGACCAGGAACTTGCGGATGCGTACCATGGTGCCCACGAGGCCTACCTGCAGGCGCGCAACGAGATCGCTGGACGTTCCGGGACCGGTGCCGTGCCTGAAATCGACGGGATCTCCGCTGGCGGCATGCCCACCCGCGTCAAGTGCTTGCACGTCCTGGTTGGCCACTCGCTGGCTGCCGGTCCCGGGGTCAACCCGCTGGGAGATGAGGCCCTGGAAGCAATTTCAGAGTGGTGGACCAAGGATCGTTGCTACTGCGATGGCGCCTGGGACACTGCGGGCGAGGCGCCCTCGAGGGATCTTAGCCGTCATGGTCCTCAAGGTTTGCCTGACATCGTGGGTCGCCCGGCACCGGTCCGTAAACCCAAGGCCGCGTCCGTTAGCGAAGTGGTGGAGGACGCATGAGCCGCGTTGCTGCCATTGACTGCGGAACCAACTCCATCCGTCTCCTCATTGCCGATGCCTCGGCGAACGGGGCACCCGGGCCGCTGACCGACGTCGTGCGTGAAATGCGTGTGGTGCGGCTTGGCCAGGGCGTAGATGCCACCGGAGAACTTGCTCCCGAGGCCTTGGAACGCACCTTCTCCGCCACGGCGGACTATGCAGCGCTTATCCGCGAACACGGTGCCACGCGCGTGCGCTTTGCAGCCACCTCGGCCACCCGCGACGCCAGGAACCGCCAGGTTTTCGTTGACGGGATCCGTGAGCTTCTGGGTGTGGAGCCTGAAGTTATCTCGGGTGATGAGGAAGCTGCGCTGTCCTTCGCAGGGGCAAGCAGTGTTTTGCCGGTAACGGGGGATGACGCCGTGCTGGTGGTTGACCTGGGCGGTGGCAGCACTGAATTCGTCCTCGGCGATGCCCATGGCGTGATTGCTGCGCGTTCGGTGGACATTGGCTGTGTACGGTTGACCGAACGGCACCTTCGCAGCGACCCACCTACGGCGGCGCAAATTGCAGCGGCAGAGGCCGACGTCGACGCCGCACTTGCCCTCGCGGCGAAGACGGTACCGCTGGACCGTGCCACAGCCGTGGTTGGCGTCGCGGGTTCCATCACCACCATCACTGCGCACGCCCTGGGCCTCAGCGAATACCAGCCGGACCGGATCCACGGCGCCTACCTGGACATTGAAACCATCAGCGACGCGTGCACCAGCCTGCTGGAGATGACCCGCGACGAGCGGGCGGTCCTTCCCTACATGCACCCGGGCCGCGTGGACGTTATTGGAGCTGGAGCCCTGGTGTGGCGGCGCATCCTGGAAAGGCTTGCTGCGGCGGGCAACGGTGCCATCGGCGGTGCAATTTCGAGCGAGCACGACATCCTGGATGGGATTGCCCTGAGTATCCGGGACTCCGCATGACCCTGCGATGCAACCGCCTGCTTTCTGCTGCCCTGGCCACGATGCTGGCCGGGGGAGCGTTGGCGGGTGCGCTGTTGACTGCACCGGCAGCGATGGCGGACGCCTGGCGGGACAAGGAGTACTGGCTCAAGGAATCGGGAATCACGAATGCCTGGCAGGTCTCCAAGGGTGCAGGAGTCAAGGTCGCCATCATCGATAGCGGCGTTGACGGGAACCACCCTGACCTCAAGGGCGTCGTCGTGGGCGGAACGGACGTTTCCGGAGCCGGGGCGCCCAACGGACAGAAAAGCATAGGCGCCAAGACAGAGCACGGAACCCTTGTGGCCACCATGCTGGCCGGGCGCGGCCACACCACGCCCACAGCTTCCCCGTCGCCCTCAGCCTCGCCGACGGTTCCTCCTGCCGGGGGACCGGACGGGATCATCGGCGTCGCGCCTGAAGCGGAGATCCTGGCAGTGTCCACCTGGCTGGGGTCACCTAATCCGGGAGGCAAGACGGACCAGGAACAGATTCCGGACGCCGTGCGCTGGGCCGTGGACAATGGCGCGAAGGTCATCAATATCTCCCTGGGCAGCACCTCACCGGTTTGGCCCCAAAGTTGGGATGCGGCCTTCCTGTATGCCGAGCAAAAGGATGTGGTGATCGTCGCCGCCGCGGGCAACCGGGTGGGTGGCAACGTGCAGGTTGGCGCTCCTGCCACCATTCCCGGCGTGCTCACCGTGGCAGGGCTCGACGGCGATGGCCGGGCCAGCGTCGACTCCTCCTCCCAGGGAATCAGCATTGGTGTTGCAGCACCGGCAGAAAATCTGTTGGGCGGCCTTCCCGGGGGCGGATACGCGCAATGGGCTGGAACGTCCGGGTCCGCGCCCATAGTTTCCGGCGTGGCCGCGCTCATCCGGTCCAAGTGGCCTGACATGAGTGCGAAGCAGGTCATCAACAGGATTGTGAGCACGGCCAAGGACGCCGGTGCCCCTGGCAAGGACCCCCTTTACGGCTACGGCGTGCTCAACGCAGAGGCAGCGCTGAAGGATCAGGTAGAGACAACAAGCACCAATCCACTCGGATCGATCGCGGACTGGATCCGCGTCCATCGGCGAGGTGACTTCAGCACGCCCTCCGAGGCCCCTGTGGCCAGTCCTACAAGCGCGGCACCCACCTTGGCAGATCCGACGGTTCCCGTCGCCGCTACTCCTGCACATGTGGATGACGCCCTTCCGGCCGCTGTCGTACTCGGATTCGGCGGCATTTTCGCAGTGATCATCGTGGGCGCATCCATTCAGTTGCGCAGGGTCGCCAAGAACCCTTCCACTGCCGGGGAAGAGGCTGAAACGGGAACGCTGGAAGCGGTGGATCCACCCACCCGGAAGTAGCTAGTGAAGATTTTCACAAAGTGCTGTACTCTGGTTTCATGGCAACCACCCCAGAGCTCATTGACCGTCCCCGGGTTCTCGTCGTCGGCGGCGGCTACGTCGGCCTGTACGTAGCCCTTAAACTGCAGAAGAAGATCGCGAATGCAGGTGGCATCGTCACCGTCGTAGATCCACTGCCCTACATGACGTACCAGCCGTTCCTCCCCGAGGTCGCTGGTGGCAACATCGAGGCACGCCACGCCGTCGTCTCCCACCGTCAGCACCTCAAGCAGACCGAACTCATCCAGGGCCGCGTCACCAGCATCGACCACGCAAACCGCACCGCGGTTGTGGCTCCTGCCAATGGTGAAGCTCCGTTCGAGGTTCCGTACTTCGACGTCGTCATCGCAGCCGGTGCCATCACCCGCACGTTCCCCATCAAGGGCCTCGCCGACAAGGGCATCGGCCTGAAGACCATTGAGGAAGCCGTAGCGCTTCGCAACAAGGTGCTGGAGCGCATCGAAGCCGCTTCCACCATGACGGACCCCGCAGAGCGCGCCAAGGCCCTCACCTTCGTGGTTGTCGGTGGCGGTTTTGCAGGCATCGAGTGCCTCACCGAAATGGAAGACCTCGCCCGCGCAGCGGTCAAGAAAAACCCGCGTGTCCGCCAGGAGGAAGTGCGCTTCATCCTCGTCGAAGCCATGGGCCGCATCATGCCCGAGGTCACCGCATCCCAGGCCGAGTGGGTCGTAGAGCACCTGCGTAGCCGCGATATCGAGGTCCTCCTCAACACCTCCCTGGACAGCGCAGAGGGCAACCTCAAGCTGATCAACCTCCCGGACAAGACGTCTGCCGGTGAAGTCGAAGCTGACACCCTCGTGTGGGCTGCCGGTGTGCAGGCCAACCCGATGATCCGCTCAACGGACTTCCCGCTGGAACCGCGCGGCCGCGTCCGCGTCCTCCCGGACCTCCGTATTGCCGGCGACGAAGGCATTGTCGAGAACGCTTGGGCAGCCGGCGACATCGCCGCTGTTCCGGACCTCACGGGCAAGGGCCTGCCGGACGGTACCTGTGTGCCGAATGCCCAGCACGCGCTCCGCCAGGCAAAGAAGCTCGCCAAGAACCTGTGGGCTTCCCGCTGGGACAAGCCGCTGCACGACTACAAGCACAAGAACCTTGGTGCTGTTGCCGGCTTCGGCGAGTGGAAGGGCGTTGCCAACATCAACCTGCTCGGCCGCATTGGCCTCAAGGGCGGCCTCGCATGGCTGGCACACCGTGGCTACCACGGCATGGCGATGCCCACGGTTGAGCGCAAGTTCCGCGTAATCTTCGGCTGGATCCTGGCCTTCTTTGCTGGCCGCGACACCACGCAGTTGATTGACCTGGACAACCCACGTGGCGCATTCGTTGCAGCTGCAACCCCGGCCCCCAAGCCGGCTGCTGCACCTGCACCTGCTCCCGCGCCTGCTGTTGCGGAAAAGCCTGCCGAGGACAAGACTCCGGTATCGGCTGACGCCAAGTAGTACACGTCCGACGACGGCTGCTCCCTCAGGGGAGTGGCCGTCGTCGTTTAAGCTGTTGCCATGCCTGGCGAAACCGATCTGAAGAACCTCCTGGAGTCCCTGCATCCTGTCATCAGGGATGGTGACTATGTGTACGCTCTCTGGCCGCACGGCAAACCGCTGGAAGGCGACATCGAGGCCGCCGTCCGGGAGGCCGAAGGTTTGACCGTGGTGCTGCGGCGCGACGAAGCAGACAGGCTTGGTCTTTCCTACGATTTCGTGGCCGCCTGGATCACGCTCCAGATCCATTCCGCCTTGGAGGCGGTGGGTTTGACGGCGGCCGTGAGTGCGGCGCTGACGCACGCAGGCATCAGCTGCAACGTCCTGGCGGGCTTTCATCATGACCACTTGCTGGTGCCCGTAGCGGAAGCGGACCGAGCGCTGGACGTGTTGCGTTTGCTGGCCCGGGGAGTGGTCCTGCGGACGGAGCGGCCAGAAGACCGTCCTGAGATCCTGGAACTGACCGCCCGGGCCTTTTCGGTGTCTCCAGTGACCGGCGAACCGGTCCAGGGGACGCCCTTGGAGGTTGGATTGCTGCGCGAGCTCTTCGAGTGCGACGAGTACATTCCAGAGTTGAGCATCGTAGCTGAGATCGGCGGGGACATTGTTGGCCACGCCATCAGTACCCGTGGCTGGATCGGCGACCTGGAACTTGTGGGGTTGGGTCCCATCGGAGTGCTTCCCCAGTTTCAGCGACGCGGCGTCGGCTCGGCCCTCATGCGTGAAACCGCCGCGCGTGCCACGGCGGCAGGGGAGCCTGCCATAGCTTTGTTGGGCAGCCCCCTGTACTACCCGCGCTTCGGCTACGTGCCCGCCACCTCCCTGGGTGTGGAACCGCCGGAGGCTGCCTGGGGCGATCACTTCCAGCTACTGCCGCTTCCGGCATGGCCCGACGGCGTTCGGGGGACCTTTCGCTACGCGGCGCCATTCGAACGCGTGTAGCTGGGATACCATGGTGCGGGCGCCCCAGTAGCCCAATTGGCAGAGGCAGCGGACTTAAAATCCGCGTGTTGTGGGTTCGAGTCCCACCTGGGGCACAAATGGAAGGGGAGGAGGTCACCTCTCCTTCCATTTCTTGCCCCAGTTTATTGGCCGCATTCTTCATACACTTTTCCCAGCAGGCTCGTAGATTCCCCACAGGCAACGAGTGTTATAGGGATGTGACCTGAATCACTTATCTTCCCGGATCAATTGCACTAGTTTGAGTCTTAATCAGGAACACCTGAGTTATCGCATCAAAGGCAGTTCGCACCTTTCGATCGAGGAGACAACGAATGTTTGATCTTTCCCAAGCGGCGCCCCGAGCCGCCAAGCTTACAGCGCTTGGCATTGGGGTTGCCCTCCTGGCCACAGCTTGTGGTGGGTCCTCCACGCCAAGCCAGACCGGGTCCAGTTCCGCCGCCGCTGCAGGCATCTCCTGCCCGGCTCCGAGTGCAGGGGCGGGAGCCGGCAACAGCCAGGCTGCTACCAACACGGGACCCGTACCTCCCTCGACCACCACTACCGCCACTCCTCTCAAGCTTGGATCGCTGCTGCCGACGACGGGGTCGCTCGCGTTCCTCGGCCCACCCGAAATCGCTGGCGTCAACCTCGGTATCAAGGAAGTCAATGATGCCGGCGGCGTCCTGGGCGCTCCTGTTGCCGTTGTGCACCGTGACTCCGGTGACACCAAGACCGACATCGCAACCCAGTCCACCACCGCCCTCCTGGGCCAGGGCGTGAGCGCAATCATCGGTGCAGCTTCGTCCGGTGTTTCCAAGACTGTTATCAACCAGATCACGGGCGCTGGGGTCATCCAGTTCTCGCCGGCGAACACGTCCCCTGACTTCACTACATGGGACGACAAAGGCCTGTACTGGCGTACTGCTCCCTCCGACGTCCTGCAGGGCAAGGTCCTCGGCAACTACATGGCTACCTGTGGTGCCCAGACCGTGGGCATGATCGTCCTCAACGACGCCTACGGCACGGGGCCTGCAGAAGAACGTCAAGGAAGCCTTTGAGGCCGCTGGCGGCAAGGTTGTAGCCGAGGAACTCTTCAACGAGGGTGACTCGCAGTTCAGCAGCCAGGTGGACAAGGTCATCGCCGCCAAGCCCGATGCCATCGCACTGATCACCTTCGACCAGGCAAAGAGCATCGTCCCCCTGATCACCGGCAAGGGAATCAAGCCCACGCAGCTGTTCATGGTTGACGGCAACACCTCGGACTACAGCAAGGACTTCCAGGCCGGCACCTTGAAGGGCGCACAGGGAACCATCCCCGGTACGTTCGCCAAGGACGCCTTCAAGCAGAAGCTCCTCGCCATCGATCCTGCACTGAAGGATTACAGCTACGCAGGCGAGTCCTACGACGCCGTGAACCTGATCTCGCTGGCCTCTGAAGCTGCCAAGAGCACCAAGGGCACGGACATTGCAGCCAAGCTCAAGGACGTTTCCCAAGGTGGCGAGAAGTGCACCGACTTCGCCTCCTGCGTAACCCTGCTTCGCCAGGGCAAGGACATCGACTACGACGGCCAGTCGGGTCCGGTAACGTTCTCCGACGCCGGTGACCCCACCGAGGCGTACATCGGTATCTACGAATACCAGGACAACAACACCTACAAGCCGGTCCGCGAAGAGTTCGGCAAGCTCTAAGCCAAATCCTGACCAGACCGCAACCGGAACAGGTCCCCTTCCTCTCGGAAGGGGACCTGTTCTGCTTCATGGGGTGTGTTGTGGGGCTGGTATGCGTGGTCGGGGGTGGTTTTGGGGCGTAGAGCAGGCCTGGCAACGGGCATACGAAGGAGGGCCTCGCAACGGCCGCACATGAAGGAGGGCCCTGGGTATACCCAAGGCCCTCCGTGCGTGCGTGATGCGGCTCCTAGACCTCGTCGGCCAGGGTTCCCAGGTACAACTGGATGACCTTGGGGTCTTTCATGAGTTCGCGACCCGTGCCTGTGTAGGCGTCCTTCCCTTGGTCCAGGACGTAGCCGCGGTCGCAGATCTGCAGGCAGCGGCGGGCGTTCTGTTCCACCATGATGACTGAGACGCCGGCGCGGTTGATCTCATGGACCCGCAGGAACGTCTCGTCCTGCTTGACGGGGGAGAGGCCCGCCGATGGCTCGTCGAGCAGGAGTACCGCGGGATCCATCATGAGTGCCCGCCCCATGGCTACCATCTGACGCTCCCCGCCTGAGAGGGAACCGGCCCGCTGGGCACGTCGCTTGGCCAGTTCGGGGAAGAGGCTGGCAACGAAGTCGAACCGCTCGGCGAAGTCCTTGGGCCGCTGGAACATGCCCATCTGGAGGTTCTCTTCGATGGTGAGCGTGGCGAAGACGTTGTTGGTCTGGGGTACAAAGCCGACGCCCTGCGTGACAAGCTTGTTGGCCTTCAGGCCGGTAAGATCCTGCCCTCTGACCACCACAGTGCCGGAGTGGACCTTGACCAGGCCGAACATGGCTTTCAGCAGGGTGGACTTACCGGCGCCGTTGGGGCCGATAATTCCAATCAGTTCGCCCTTGCGGGCCTCGATGGAGCAACCATTGAGGATGTTGACGCCGGGAATGTAGCCAGCCACCAGGTTGGTGACTTTGACGACGGAATCGCTGGCGGGTGCATCTGCTGAGGCGGGCATTGCGCTGGTGCTGCTCATTTCCCGTCCTCCTTCTTGGTTTCTACGATGTCGGAGAGGATACCTGCGTCTTCCGTTCCCACCACCGACTCTTCGTCGGCCTCAAGTTCTGCTTCGAGCACCTTGATGCCTTCTGCGTCACCGAGGTCGACGTCGTGGTGTGCGCCGAGGTAGGCGTCGATCACGGCAGGGTTCTTCATGACCTCGCCGGGAGGCCCTTCGGCCACGATCTTTCCTTCTGCCATGACTACTACCCAGTCTGCGATGTGGCGCACCATGTTCATGTCGTGCTCCACGAACAGGACCGTCATGCCTTCAGCCTTGAGGTTCTTGATGTGGTCCAGGAGGGACTGCGTCAGTGCCGGGTTCACGCCGGCCATCGGCTCGTCGAGCATGACGAGCTTGGGCCTGACCATGAGGGACCGTGCCATTTCCAGGAGCTTACGCTGGCCGCCGGAGAGTGAAGCGGCGTAGTCATCCTTCTTGGTGTCCAGCTTGAACTTCTCCAAGAGCACGTGTGCCTGTGCTGTGATCTCCTTCTCGCGGCCACCCCAGATGCCTTTGAACAGGGCTTTGGAAAGACGCTCGCCTGGCTGGTCCGCGGCACCGAGCCGCATGTTTTCCATGACTGTCAGCTTGCCCATGACTTTTGTCAGCTGGAATGTCCGCACCATGCCCATGCGTGCCACTTTGTAGGACGAGACGCCGGCAATGCTGTTTCCTTCGAACTGCCACTTGCCCGTGTTTGGGGTGTCGAAGCCGGTGAGCAGGTTGAACAGTGTGGTCTTGCCGGCACCGTTCGGCCCGATCAATGCAGTGATCTTGTGGCGCGGAATTTCCAGGTATTCCACGTCCACGGCGTTGATGCCGCCGAAGGAACGGGTGACGTTTTCGGCCACGACGATGGGATCGCGCTTCTTGCAGCCCGGGGTGTTTTCCCCGACCGCAATGGGGCGGGAATCGGTCATGTAGTCGATGCCTGCCTCGTCGCTTGGCGTAGCGGGGTGGGCAGAACTACCACTGTTGGAAGGCGTAGCTGGGTTCATTGGGTTGTTGCTGTTGTGTTCGTTGGTCTCACTCATGCGAAAGCAAGCTCCTTCTTATTGCCGAAGACGCCTTGCGGGCGGAAGATCATCAGGAGCATCAGGGCCACACCAACAAGGATGTAGCGCAGCTGGCCTGCCTGCACGGTGGTCAGCCAGGTGATGACTCCGGATTCGATGAGCCCATAAAGCAGGCTCTGCGTCAGCGAGAGCACTACCCAGAAGATCATGGCTCCGATCACCGGGCCCAGGACGGTTGCCATGCCGCCGAGCAGGAGACAGGTCCAAAGGAAGAACGTGAGCTCCGTGCCGTAGTTGGATGGTTGGACGGCGCCGCGGGGGAGGGTGAAGATCATGCCTGCAAGGGCACCCAGGATGCCGCCGATGATAAGGGCCTGCATCTTGTAGGAGTAGACGTTCTTACCAAGTGACCGAACGGCATTCTCGTCCTCGCGGATGCCCTTCAGGACGCGGCCCCATGGGCTGCGCATCAGCAGCCAGACAAGCAGGCAGCAGATAATGACCAGGCCCCAACCGACAACGCGGATGAAGAAGTCACGGTTGTTCATGCCCATGTAGGACCCCTCGGGGAAGGGATTCATGGAGTAGAAGCCACCCTCGAACGCGGCCAGTCCGTTTGCCGAACCCGTGACGCTGGTGAGCTGGTTGGTGGTGACAACGTAGCGCACAATTTCTGCTGCTGCGATCGTGACGATAGCGAGGTAGTCCGCCCGCAGGCGCAGGGTCGGAATGCCCAGGATAAAGGCGAAGATCACCGAACACAGGACCGCGATAAGCAGCCCGATGAAGAACGGCGTCTTGAAGGTCAACGTGGAGATGGCGAAGCCGTAGGCTCCCACTGCCATGAATCCGGCCTGGCCGAAGTTCAAAAGGCCTGAGTAGCCGAAGTGGACGGCGAGGCCCAGAGCAGCAAGTGCGTAGGCCGCCGTCGTCGGGCTGAACAATTCGCCAAGGGCGCTGGAAAGAATAAATCCGAAGTCCATGGCCCGCTCCTAACCCACACGCTCACGCCGGCCGAGGATACCCTGCGGTCGGAACAGAAGGACAACAATCATGATGAACAAGGCGCCAACGTACTTGAGGTCGGCGGGGAGGCCAAAGACAGTCGTCAACTCCACGAAGATCCCGACGACGATGGAGCCGATCAGGGCACCGAAGACAGTTCCCAGGCCACCGAGCGTCACGCCGGCGAAGATGAGCAGCAGGATTTGCGAGCCCATGTCGAAGGTCACGCCGGGCCGGTAGTAGGCCCACAGGATGCCGCCGAGGGAAGCGAGGACGCCGCCAACAATCCACACGAGCCGGATGACCGAGTCGACGTCGATGCCGGAAGCAGCCGCCAGGGCAGGATTGTCTGCCACCGCCCGGGTTGCTTTGCCCAGACGGGTCTTCAACAGGACGATGCCGATCAGGGCAATCACCACGGCACTGATCAACAAGGACCACAGGTTGTTCGGAGAGATGGAGATGGGCCCGATCTGGACCTCTGCGCTTTGGGCTCCGGGCAGCTGTTGGGTGGCGCCGCCGAAGAAGAACTGGATGACGTAGCGGATAGCCAGTGCCAGGCCGATGCTGACAATCATCATGGGCACCAGGCCCGAGCCGCGCCGTCGCAGAGGCCGCCAGAGCCCGGCATCCTGGACATACCCGAAGAGCCCGCCGCCGATCAGCGAGAGCAGGATGGCCAGCCAGAACGGCAAACCAAAACCGTTGAACATGAATACCAGGACAGCGCCCATGGTTACCATCTCGCCGTGGGCGAAGTTGGTAAGGCCTGTGGTACCGAAGATGAGGGACAATCCCACGGAGGCAAGTGCCAGGAGCAGGCCGAAGCTCAGTCCTGCAACGAGGCGATTGAGGAGGTTTTGGCCAAAGTCCTGCTGCTGGACGACGATGCCTTTGCCGAACGCGAAGATCACCGACAGGTTGGACGTTTGGTTGAACGTGACATCGCGGGGATTCTCCTGGCCGTCGGCCAGCTTGATGCCCTCCGGCAAGGTGGAGGTATCCAGCTCAACCCTGTACGTGCCCTGCACCGGGACGCCGATGCTCCAGGCGCCGTTGGCTCCGGAGGTTGCTTCGCCTTCGAATCCGTTGCCCGAGGCCTTGATCTTCACGCCCGGTATGGGAGCACGGGCGTCGTCGCGGAGGAAGCCGCTGATATTGTTCTGGAAATTCGTTGGGGATGGCGAAGGCGAGGGGGTGGTAGCCTCCGCCGAAGGGGCGGCGATCAACAGAGTGGCAATGAGGGCTGCGAAGAACGCCCCCACGGCTCTCTGCAGTCCCTTGGACCGTCTCATGGACGGGTCGCGCAGTGTGCTTCTCAAAATGGAAACCTCCACAGTGGGGGTGGTCCCGGCTGCGCCATTGCAGCCGGTGCGAACGGTCATGGGGCTTGTGAACAGTTCTTGCCTAGCTGCCTCGATTGTGATCTAAGTCACCCATGTGTGGCCTATGTTACCGCTCGGTGCGGCTAAAAAATGCACAGCATAGAGGTCAGAAGATCGCGATCGGATAACAACTGTGAAGCTATAGGCAACAAGCAATCTTCCACATTCGTGTCACGGTTGAGTTTCGTCTGGGTGAACAAGGGAACTTTCCCTGCCTTGGGCGCGTGGTAATTGGTACCGTGAATTATCACTTAGCCCTTTTTCAGGAGGACACCCGCAATGGCACTTGGCGGAAACCCTATCTTCAACGGAAAGAATTTCCGTGGAGCCAAACAGGCACCGCCTGTTCCGCAAAATCCGTACTCCAACCCGTACGGCCAACAGTTTAACCAGGCACCTGGCCGCGCGCCCGGACAGGTCCTCGACGCCCAGTCAGCTTGGTCCGCTCCGCAGCAGAACATGACCAACGAACAACTGCAGCAGATGTACAACCAGCCTGCAGCAGGACCCGCCGAAACCGGGCGGATGACCTACGACGACGTCATCATGAAGACCGTCGCGTGCCTTGTGGCCCTGGTCGTCGGCGCCGGCATCACGCTCTTTGTGGCTCCGGGCCTGTCCACGATGCTCATGATTGTCGGTGCACTGGGCGGTTTCGTCCTGGCACTGGTCAATACCTTCAAGAAGCAGCCTTCTCCCGCGCTGATCCTGGCCTATGCGGGCCTTGAGGGACTCTTCCTCGGTGGCCTGACCCGGATTCTTGACGGAATGTTCCCGGGCGTGGGCCTCCAAGCGGTCATCGGCACGCTGGCCGTCTTCGGCGTTACGCTGCTGCTGTTCAAGAGCGGTAAGGTCCGGGCAACGCCCAAGATGGTGCGCTTCTTCATGATCGCCACCATCGGCTACGCGGTCTTTGCGCTGATCAACCTCGTCATGATGTGGACCGGCGCGGTCCAGGAACCGTTCGGCCTGCGCACGAGTATCACGATTGCAGGCATCCCGCTGGGTGTCTTCATCGGCATCCTGGCGATTGGCCTGGCAGCTTTCTCGCTCATCATGGACTTCACCAGCATCGAAGAAGGCGTCCGTGCCGGCGCCCCGGAGCGCTACTCCTGGATCGCTGCCTTCGGCCTGACCGTCACCCTGGTTTGGCTCTACGTCGAAATCATTCGGCTCCTGGCGATTCTGCGCGGCGACGACTAAGTCCGCCCGGGTTCAGGAAAAATGCCCCCGAAATTATTTCGGGGGCATTTTTTTGTCTAAACGGGTTCAACCATGGGCGCCGTCCCAGAAGGCCTCAACCCAGGCGTTCGAAAACAACAGCCATTCCCTGGCCGCCTCCCACGCATAATGTGGCCAGGCCAAGGGTTCCGTCGCGTTCTTTCAAGCCATTGAGGAGCGTAGTGGTCATGCGTGCTCCAGTCATGCCGAAGGGGTGGCCCAAGGCAATGGCGCCGCCGTGGACGTTGAGCTTCTGTGGGTCGATGCCCAGTTCACGGGCGCTGGCAACCACTTGGACCGCAAAGGCTTCGTTGAGTTCCACGAGGTCGATATCGTCAATCGTCAGTCCTGCCAGTGCCAACGCCCGCCGCGTTGACTCAACTGGCCCCATGCCCATGAGTTCGGGTGAGAGGGCTGAAACGGCGGTGGAGACAACGCGCGCGAGCGGTTGTAGTCCAAGCTCGCGCGCACGGGAGTCACTCATCACCAGGACGGCGGCGGCACCATCGTTCAAGGGGCACGCATTGCCCGCGGTTACTGTACCTTGGGGCCGGAAAACGGGCTCAAGGGCGGATACGGCTTCCAAGGTCACTCCTGCCCTCGGGGAGTCATCCTGCTCAACCAGGGTCCCGTCCTTGCGCGTGTATGGTGTGATTTCGCGGGCGTAGAAGCCCGAGGCGATGGCTGCTTCGGCGCGATTCTGGCTCAGCACGCCCCACTCGTCCTGCTCTGCCCGGCCTATTCCGTAGCTGGTGGCCACATTCTCGGCTGTCTGGCCCATGGCGACATAGATATCGGGAAGCCTCCCGCCAAGCCGCGGATCCGTCCAGGGAATGTTCGACGCCGCCCGGGCAGCTGTCCGCTGGGCTGCTGATTCGAAAAGTGGGTTGTGGTTGCCGGCGTCGGTCTGTCCGGCCCCTGCCCAATTCTGGTATCTCGAGACACTTTCCACGCCGGCCGAGACGATCGCGTTCGCTTCACCGGCCTTGATGGCGTGGAATGCCATGCGAAGAGTCTGGAGGCTGGACGCGCAGAACCGGTTGATGGTCGCCGCCGGTACGCGGTCCAGTCCTGCAAGGACAGCGACGACGCGGGCCATGTTGGAGCCCGCTTCGCCGCTGGGTTCGGCGCATCCCAGCAGGATGTCATCAAGGCCGCCTCCATCTTCGGCGGCAGGATCGAAACCTGGAACTTTCGCGAATGCGGCCTGCACCATGGCGGTCGCAAGGTCGTCGGGGCGTTCGTCCTTGAGGGAGCCTTTGAAGGCCCGCCCGATTGGACTTCTGGCAGTGGAAACGATGACAGCCTCAGTCATGGCCCCAGCTTACGCCCGGCATCTGGAATGAAGACGGGCGTAAGCATGGGCGGTCAAGCCAAGCGAAGGGCGCCTGCTGCCGGAGTCACCGTGAAGATGTCAGGGGCGGTAAAGCCGCTCTCAGTGAAGGAACGCACGACGGCGTCGCGCACCTGCTGCTCCCGGCCTACCGGAGTCAGGGCGATGGCAGAGCCGCCGAAACCTCCGCCGGTCATGCGGGCGCCGATCGCGCCGTTGGCCCGGGATGTCTCCACCGCGAGGTCCAGCTCGGGGCAGGAGATCTCGAAGTCGTCGCGCATGGACATATGGCTGGCGTCCAGCAACGCACCAATGCTGGCCGGGCCTTCGCTGTTGAGGGTTTCCACGGTCTGGAGTACCCGGTCGTTTTCGGTGACGACGTGCCGGACCCTGCGAAGGGTTGTCTCATCCAGCAAGCCAGCGGCTTCCTCCAAGGATTCCACGCCGACGTCGCGCAGTGCTTTGACACCGAGAATTTCGGCACCCAACTCGCAGGAGGCGCGCCTGGAGGCGTAACCGCCGTCGGCGTGTGAATGCGACACCTTCGTATCGATGACCAGCAGGACCAGGCCCGATGCCTCGGCGTCGAAGGGGACAAGGTCAACGTGCTGGTCCCGGCAATCCAGGAAAACAGCATGACCCTTGGCTCCGCGCAGTGAAGCTGACTGGTCCATGATGCCGGTGGGTGCGCCGACGAACATGTTCTCAGCGCGCTGGGTGGCAAGCACCAGATCCTCCGCGCCTAAACCTGCCCCTGTGAGGTCGTTGAGGGCGGAAATGACGGCACATTCGATCGCGTGGGAGGACGAGAGCCCCGCACCCAGCGGCACGTCCGAATCGAGCAGCAGGTCAAAACCGGGAACGTCGATGCCACGCTCTTTCAAAGCCCAGGCAACGCCGAGCGGGTAGCGCGACCAACCGTTGCCGGATCCCGGCTCCAGGTTTGAGAGATCCGCCTCCACCAAGCCGTGGCCGCCGAACAGGGACAGCAGCCGCACCGTGGAGTCCGTACGAAGCCGAACAGCCACCTTGGCAGTCTTATCAATCGCGAACGGCAGGACGAAGCCCTCGTTGTAATCCGTGTGTTCACCGATCAGGTTCACGCGCCCCGGTGCCTGCCACACGCCGTCGGGAACTGAGCCGAAAGTTTCCTGGAAGCGGGCCGAAAGCACGCTGGTGTCAGTGGTGGTGCTCATGCTCGTGTGCCTTCCAGGGTGTCGGTCAACTGTGTGGTGTCGGTGGCTGCGGCGACATCGCGGAGTCGCTGCGCCACAGCTTCGGGGGTGGTGTCATTGATGAACGCGCCCATGGCTGCTTCGGAGCCTGCCAGGTACTTGAGCTTATCGGCAGCGCGGCGCGGTGAAGTCAGCTGCAGGTGCAACTGGCCGGCGGGGCGCAGGACCGGGTCCAGCGGTGCCTGGTGCCAGGCGGAGATATACGGCATGGGTGTGGGGTAGAGGGCATCAAGCCGCTTCAGCAGGTCCAGGTAGACGTGGGAGAGCTCGTCGCGTTCTTCACCCGTCAGGGCCGCGAGGTCAGGGACGCTGCGGTGGGGGACCAGATGGATTTCCAGAGGCCAGCGGGCGGCGAAAGGCACGTAGGCACTGAAGTGCTTGGCTTCGAGGACCATGCGGCTGCCATCCTCGCGTTCTGCTTTGAGCAGTGACGCGCCGAGCGTTTCTTTCGCGTCGACGTCGTCGTAGTATTTGCGGGCTACCGCGCCCAGAGTGGCAGCCCGGGGCGTGACGTAGGGGTAGGCGTAAATCTGGCCGTGGGGGTGGTGCAGCGTGACTCCGATATCGGCGCCGCGGTTCTCGAAGGGGAAGACCTGCTTGATGCCGGGCAGGGCACTCAACGCCTCTGTACGTTGCGCCCATGCCTCGATGACGGTGCGGGCGCGGGTCTCTCCCAATTCGGCGAAGGATCCGGTGTGCTGCGGCGTGAAGGCCACAACTTCGCAGCGACCGAAGGCGGGCCCGGTGACCCCGTGGCCGGCGAGTCCGTTGCGGGGGATCTCCGGGATGTCGCCCAGTGCCGGTCCCAGTGAGGGGAATCGGTTTTCGAACACCACGACGTCGTAATCCGGGGCGGGGATCTCGGATGGGTTATCAGCAGTGGTGGGGCAGATAGGACATTGGTGGGCCGGGGGGAGGTGGGTGCGGCTTTGGCGATGGGCTGCCACAGCTACCCATTCGCCGGACAGGGCGTCGTATCTGACCTCTCCGGGCTCGCCACGTGCCGGAAGCCCGCGGTGGTCCACCAGCGAGTCCGGTGTGCGCTCGGGAGTTCCGGGGTCGTCAAAGTAGATCAACTCACGGCTGTCAGCGAGGCGGGTTCGGGTCATACGGATCATGGGTCCATCATCCCACAAAGTAATCAAAAACGCATAGTTTCAAACAAAAGTTAACAAGTTGATCCGGGGAAGTGAGCAGGCATGCAGTACGGTATTGCCATGCCTGCCTCTCCGCCCCCTGCATCGTTGCCAGACGCCCAAAGCCCGGCCGAATCAGCACCCCGCCGCTTCGCCACCGGCCGCCAATTCGAGCTTCGACGGGACGATGCGCTCGCCGTCGTGACCGAGCTTGCTGCAGGCCTTCGGCTGTACTCCCGCGGAGGCATCCAACTCACCGAAAGTTACGGTGATGCCGAGATTCCGCCAGGCGCCACAGGCATCACGCTCGCCCCGTGGGCCAACCGGGTGGAGGATGGCGTCTGGTACCTCAACGGCAAGAAGCAGCAGCTCGATATCACCGAGGTCTCACGCAACAACGCCAGCCACGGACTTCTCCGGAACACGGGCTACACCCTGGTGGACGAGTCCGAGTTCTCGATGACACTGGAAGCAACTGTCTTCCCCCAGCACGGATACCCTTTCCTTGTCCGGCACATCGTTCGGTATGAGCTCGACGAAAACCTGGACCTTCGTGTCTCACAGACGATGGTCAACGATTCCCAGGACGATGCTCCCGTGGTCCTGGGCGCCCACCCCTATCTTCGGCTGGGGGAGGTGGCCGCCGAAGACTTGGTCCTGACCGTCAAGGCAGCCACCCGCCTGGTAGCGGACGAGCGATTGATTCCCCGCAGCACCGCTGCGGTGGAGGGCGACTTTGACCTTTCTGCGGGTCGGGCGCTGGGCAGCTTGGACATTGACGTCGCCTTGACGGACCTGACGTTCGACGGCGGTGTGGCCCGCCATACGCTGACCGCGCCGGATGGACGCAGCGTGTCGCTGGAGCAGGACCAGAACTGCCAGTATGTCCACGTATTCGTCACGGACACCTTCCCTGGCCGATCAAAAGTAGTCGCTATTGAGCCCATGACCGGTCCAGCCAACGCCTTTAACAGCGGGGATGGTTTGCGTTGGCTTGCGCCGGGGGAGACCTTCACCATGGCGTGGGGGATTACCGCCTCCCTCTAGGCCACCTGTGCGGCGGGCCGGTTTCCCATACAGGGCGGGCTGCGGAATTATGGGTTCATGACGCCAACACCGGACGCCAAATCACGTTCTGACCGACAAATAGCCCAAGACATTCCCTACGGGGTGCGCATTGCGGCAGCATGGTCGTGGCGCATGGGCCTGATCCTGCTGATGATCGGCGCTCTGGTCTGGCTGCTGGGCAAGGTCAGCTTCCTCATCATTCCGGTGATGGTGGCGGCCCTCCTCGCCGGACTCCTCTACCCGGTGGTGCTCTGGCTGCGCAAGCGGAATCTGCCCAACGGTGCGGCGGTGGCTATCACAGTGTTGGGTTTCATCGGTGTTATCGGGGGTGCCCTTGCGCTGGTCGGCAGGCAACTTGTCTCAGGATTCGGGGAGCTTTGGACCGAGGCGCTGACAGGAATCCAGCAGATCCAGGACTGGCTGTCTGCCGGCCCCCCTGCACCTGACAGCAGACCAAATTGACCAGTACATTTCCGACGGCGTCACAGCCCTGCAGGACAACAGCAGCAGCATCCTTAGCGGTGCCCTGTCCTTTGGCAGCACGGCCGGACACTTTGCCGCCGGATTGGTCCTGGCCCTGTTCATCCTGATCTTCTTTCTGCTCGAAGGCAGCCGTATCTGGGGCTTCCTGGTCCGACTCCTGCCCAAGACAGCCCGAAGGGCCGCTGATGGTGCCGGACGGCGCGGCTGGACCTCCATGGTCAGCTATGTGCGGATCCAGATGTTCGTTGCCTTCGTCGACGCCGTGGGCATCGGAGCCGGTGCCGCGATCATCCAGGTTCCGCTCGCGCTTCCGCTTGCGGTCCTGGTGTTCATCGGTTCGTTCATTCCCGTGGTGGGTGCGCTGGTTACCGGTGCGATCGCCGTCCTGCTGGCCCTTGTGGCGAACGGACCCGTGAATGCGCTGATCATGCTGGCCATCGTCCTGCTGGTCCAGCAGCTTGAAAGCCACATCCTGCAGCCGCTGGTCATGGGTAAGGCTGTGGCCCTCCATCCCGTGGCAGTGATCCTTTCGGTAGCTGCCGGATCCTATCTCGCGGGCATTCCCGGAGCATTGTTCGCAGTTCCGCTGCTCGCCGTAGTAAACACGGCGGTTCGCTACATTGCCGGCCGGACGTGGGAACATGATGAAGGATTGGGCGCGGCCGAGCTGCAGCCTGGAGACGCATCGTCGGAAACTAATGGCGACTCCAACTTCAAGGAAGTCCACCTTCCTGGAGCCGGATCCCGCAGCGGCAGCAGCGCTGCCGGCAAGACCAAGGCCGCAGATAACACCTCCGTCCAGGAGCCTGCAGTTGACACCAACAAAGGAGAATAGTCAGTGAATACCCTCGATACCCTGCCCGTCACGCTGGACGATGTCCTCAAGGCGCAGGAGCTGCTCGAGGGCATTATTACCAAGACTCCAGTGGAGTCGTCCCGTGCGCTGGGCAGCCTCGTGGGCGGCAATGTCTTCTTCAAATGCGAGAACCTGCAGCGTGCCGGATCCTTCAAGGTCCGCGGCGCCTACGTACGGATGGCACGCCTGACTGATGCCGAGAAGAAGCGCGGAGTGGTGGCTGCCTCTGCAGGCAACCATGCCCAGGGCGTAGCCGTAGCCGCAAAGAGCCTTGGCATCAACGCGCGCATCTATATGCCGCTCGGTGTCGCGCTGCCCAAGCTTGCTGCAACGCGCAGCCATGGCGCCGAAGTCATCCTTCACGGCCACAATGTGGATGAGGCTTTGGCTGAAGCCCAGCGCTACGCCAACGAAACAGGCGCAGTCTTTGTGCACCCCTTTGACAACGTGGACGTCGTCGCCGGCCAGGGCACCATCGGACTGGAGATCCTGGACCAGATCCCCAACGTGGACACCATCCTCATGGGCGTCGGCGGCGGCGGACTGCTTGCAGGCGTCGCAGTGGCCATCAAGGCACGGGCCAAAGAGCTCGGTCGCGAGATCCGGGTCATCGGAGTGCAGGCCGAAAACGCGGCCGCTTATCCTCCGTCCCTCGCCGCGGACGCCCTGGTGCCGCTGAAAAAGGTTTCGACCATGGCTGATGGCATCGCAGTAGGCCGGCCGGGGCAACTTCCTTTCAGCATCATCCGCGAGCTCGTGGACGATGTTGTGACGGTGAGCGAAGATTCCCTTGCCCGGGCCCTGATCTTCCTGCTGGAACGGGCCAAGATGGTCGTGGAGCCGGCAGGCGCGGTGGGAGTAGCCGCCCTGATGGATGGCAAGATCGAAAACCCGGGGAACACCGCCGTCGTGCTTTCCGGCGGCAACATCGATCCGATGCTGATGCTCAAGGTCATCCAGCGCGGTCTGTCGGCGGCGGGCCGGTTCATGACGGTTCGAATGATGCTGGATGACCGCCCGGGCTCACTGGCGACGATCGCCCGCATCATTGCCGAAAACGACGCCAACGTCACAGGCCTGGACCACACGCGCCTGGGTGGTTCCATCAGCATGGGCGATGTCTCCATCACCATCAACCTGGAAACGAAGGGCCACGAACATGGCGAGCAGGTCCTCGGCGCCTTGAGGGCCGAAGGCTTCCAGCCGATCGTGGTGCACTGACGGGAGTCGCGGATATGGTGCTCGAAACGCCTGACGGATCCAAGGCCGAGGCCAAGGAGACACTCGCGGGCCGAGCCAAGGGCGGCCTGCTGTTCATGGGCAGCTTCGTGATCCTGCTGTACGTCATCGAGTTCCTGAACACGCTGATGAGGCATGGCCTTAACGGTACTTTTGGGCTTCGTTCCCGCAGCATGGACGGAGTGCTGGACATCCTGACTTTCCCGCTGCTGCACGCGAACCTCAACCACTTGCTGTCCAACACCCTGCCCCTCATCATCTTCGGCTTCCTGGTTTTCCTGGCCGGTATCAGGGTCTTCCTCACAGCCTTGGCCTTCAGCTGGCTGGGTTCAGGCCTGATGGTATGGCTGATTGGTGGAGGAGGAGTCACGGTGGGGGCGTCGGGGCTGGTGTTCGGGTTCTTCGCGTTCCTGCTGGTCAGGGGATTCTTCAACAGGAACTGGTGGCAGATTCTGCTGTCCGTGGTCCTCTTCATGGCGTACGGCAGCATCCTCTTCGGGGTGCTGCCCACCGTCATGGGCTTTATTTCGTGGCAGGCCCATTTGGGTGGGGCCATTGGAGGGATTGTCGCGGCCCTCCTGTTGCGTCCCAAGTCCAAGCTCGCAGCCTGAGCCAACTAGGTCGCAGCAGAGCGCGTTTTGAACGCCCAAAACGCGCTCTGCTGCGACCTAGTTGGGGAGGCAGGCACGAAAAACGCCGGCCCACCCTGCAAAGGGGTGGACCGGCGTCGGGCTTTTTCGCGCTGCCTAGGCGACGTACGGCTTGGCGGAAACGATCTCCACCGGAATTTCCTTGCCGTTGGGGGCGGTGTAGCTGAGCTTGTCGCCCTCCTTGTGGCCGATGATGGCAGCGCCCAGCGGAGACTTCTCGCTGAAGACATCGAGGTCGGAGTCGCCGGCGATCTCCCGGGAGCCGAGCAGGAACGTCTCTTCGTCCCCGGCGATGCGGGCAACAACCAACATGCCAGGTTCTACGATTCCGTCATCGGCAGGAGCTTCGCCCACCTGGGCATCGCGCAGGAGCGCGGTGAGCTGACGGATGCGGGCTTCAATCTTGCCCTGCTCTTCCTTGGCTGCGTGGTATCCGCCGTTTTCCTTGAGGTCGCCTTCCTGGCGGGCGGCTTCGATCTTCTGGACGATTTCCGCCCGGCCAGCGCCGGAAAGGTGGTCCAGCTCAGCCTTCAAGCGGTCGAAAGCTTCCTGGGTAAGCCAAGCTGCTGTGGCGCTGTTGGTGGTAGACACGGATTTCTCCTCTTGATCTGACAAAGCAAAGACCCCGCCGAGGTGGCCACTCGTGAAACTCAGTAACCAACTTAACGGGGTGAAGGTTTCATCCATTGTAGTAAATCCTCTGGACGAACCCAAACTGGTTGAGTTGTGGGTCACATGATTGTTATTTCCCGCTGTCCACGATCCAGCAATTATCCACTACTCCAGAGACGGCAGGGGACTCGGTTCTCAACACTGTGCGTTGGGCTGTTGTGCTGCCGCCATCGGCACCGTCCTTGGGGTCATTGGGGCCGATCTCAATCACTTTCCAGCCCACCACCGCAAACTTGGAATCCATGGCCTTCACGGCGCATTTGGCCGTGGCTCCCGGGTATTTAGTGACCTGGTAATCTACCTCGGCCCGTGTGCCATCCACGGTGCTGTAGCCGATGTCCTTGAACGTCACGGGGGCTTGTGCCGAGGACGTTGCCACCCATGCTGCGAACACAATTCCAAGGACCAGGGCCACGATGACGATGTTCCGCTTCGATGTGCGGGTCAAGCCGCGCTTTTGACCACCGTAGCGATTGGCTAGGCTGTTGCTTGCCGGTAGTTCGTTGGCCAATTGGTCCTCTGAAGTCACCTATCCAGTTTAGTGCGGATCCCGGCGCCTCCTGCACAGTCCTGATTTTGCACCATCCATGAAAGAGGAGCCGTCAAGTGACAGCGTCCAGCAGTTCCGAGCAGCAGCTGCGGCTGCTCGCCGTCCACGCTCATCCGGACGATGAATCCAGCAAGGGTGCAGCCACCATGGCGATGTATGCCGCTGCAGGAGTAGACGTCATGGTCGCTACCTGCACAGACGGTTCCCGGGGCGACATCCAGAACCCTGGCATGGTGGACGCTCCGCACCCCAAGCGCGACATGGCAGGTGCCCGCCGCTTGGAAATGGCCAATGCGGCTGCCGTGCTTGGGATTCGGCAGCGATGGCTTGGCTTTGTGGACTCCGGCCTGCCCGAGGGCGATCCCCTTCCACCGCTTCCCCCGGGATGCTTTGCCCTGCAGCCATTGGAGCGTGCCACGGCACCGCTGGTCCGTCTGGTCCGGGACTTCAAGCCGCACGTCATCATCAGCTATGACGAAAACGGTGGCTATCCGCACCCGGACCACATCATGGCCCACAAGGTTGCCGTCGAGGCGTTTGAGGCAGCGGGTGACGCCGCACGCTACCCGGGAACGGGGGAGGCGTGGGCGCCCAGCAAGCTCTACTACGACCGCGCCTTCAGCCCGGAGCGCTTCCGTGCGCTGCACTTTGCGCTGGAGGAGGCTGGGCTGCAGTCGCCCTATGCTGAGCGGCTGGCAGCCTGGCTTGAAGCAGACGCCGAGGGCCACACTCCTCCCGCTCCCGCGCACCAGACCACCACGCAAGTGGACTGCGGCGACTTCTTCGAGGCCCGCGATGACGCTCTTCGGGCGCACCGGACACAGATCGATCCGATGGGTTTCTTCTTTGCGGTCTCACCTGACCTGCAGCGGAAGGTATGGCCTTGGGAGGACTACACGCTGATCAAGTCCAGGGTGTCCACCGATCTGCCCGAAAAGGATCTGTTTGCGGGGATAAGATAGGTGTTGCCACCAGTTTCTATCGTTTGTAGAAATCGGCGGCGGCCATCGAACAGCCCAGTTCCACGCTGAAGTCAGTCGACATGCATCAGCTCCCATAGAAGGTTTGAACGTGCACCACTTGATCCTCGCCTTGACCGTCAGTCCGTCGCCGGACCCCACCGGGACGCTGCGGCCTGGCCTGTCCGAGGACCAGGTGACGCCCGGAACCTGGGGCTTCGTCCTCACGGCCTTCATCGTGATCCTCACGACCTTCCTCATCGTTGACATGGTTCGCCGTATCCGCCGGGTCCGGTACCGTGCGCAGGTTGAGGAGGCGCGCTTGGCTGCGGAAGGCGGAACCCTTGATGGTGCGGGCGGCGACGCCGGCACCACGGATGAGAACGGCGATGCCGCACCCGGAAACCGCTAACCCACGCGGAAACAACTGGCCCGGGGCTGCGAATGTCCTGGGTTCGGAGCCCTCTGCCTATTTGCGCCAACACGCAGGTAACCCGGTCTTCTGGCGTCCTTTCGGCGATGAAGCGTTTGCCCTTGCCGCCGCCCGGGATGTCCCTGTCTTCCTCTCCATCGGATATGCGGCCTGCCACTGGTGCCACGTCATGGCCCATGAGTCCTTTGAGGACCAGGAAACTGCGGACTACCTCAATGCGCACTTCGTGCCCGTCAAAGTGGATCGCGAAGAACGGCCGGACGTCGATTCCGTCTACATGACGGCCACGCAGGCCATCAGTGGTGAGGGCGGCTGGCCAATGTCCGTTTTCCTGACGCCGGAGGGCCTCGCCTTCCATGCGGGCACGTACTTCCCGCCCGTTCCCTTGCCTGGCCGGCCGTCCTTCCGGAATGTGCTTGAAGCGGTCCATGAGGCGTGGGTTGAGCGCCGTGAAGCTGTTGAACAGAACGCGAGGGGACTGGCCGCGAACATGGCCAGCGCACAGCTGTCCTCTGCCGTTCGGCTTGACGGACCGCCGGAGGTGGTGGATGCCCAGCTGCTTTCAGATGCAGTAAGGGTTTTGGCCCGCTCTGAAGACCCCGACGCCGGTGGGTTCGGCAGCGCTCCCAAGTTTCCGCCGTCGGCGGTTCTTGAGTTCCTGATCCGCCACGCCGCGGCCCTGTCGGAGACTGCGGAGGATGCGCAGGGCATGGCTGGGCGTGCGCTGGCCGGGATGGCACGTTCGGCATTGTGCGACCAGCTCGACGGCGGTTTCGCCCGGTACTCGGTCACGGCGGATTGGTCCGTGCCGCACTTCGAGAAGATGCTCTACGACAACGCCCAGCTTCTGCGCGTCTATGCCCACTGGGTGCGGCTTGGAGGCAATGAGGTGTTCCCGGCTGAGGAAGCTGCGGAGGTAGCGTCCAGGTGCGCGGACTGGATGCTGGCCTCGCTGGGGCTGCCTGGGGGTGGCCTGGCTTCGTCGCTGGACGCCGATACGGTGGTGGACGGTGTGCACCACGAGGGGGGATCGTACCTCTGGACGCCGGGGTCGTTGCATGAGGTCCTCGGCCCCGACGATGGCCAGGACGTGGCCCGCATGATGAATGTTGGCGCCCAGGGGACCGTCTCGGAATTGGGTTCGCCGCTGCATCCCGGACGGCCCTTGTCCGCCTCAGAGTCCAGGCTCTGGCAGCGGGTCAGTCCTACCCTCCTTGCCGCGCGGGATCTCCGGAACCAGCCTGCAAGGGACGAGAAGGTCGTGGCCGGTTGGAACGGGCTCGCGATAGCGGGGCTTGCCGAGGCCGGAGCCGTGCTGGACCGCCCGGATCTCGTGGCTGCCGCCGGGAAGGTTGCTGCCTATCTTGAGAACGTGCATTGGAATGCCGAAGACGGGCTCCTGGTCCGGGTCTCGCACGATTCCCAGGCCCGTGGCATCGGGGGACTCCTGGAAGACTACGCGTTCTGCGCAGAGGGCCTGTTTTCCCTGTACTCGGTGACGGGGACAAAGCGCTGGTACCGTCTTGCGGAACAACTCATCCGGGCCGCTGAAACGCGTTTTGTGGACGACGGACACCTTGCTGATTCGGCGGGGGAGTCAGCGCAGGTGTTCAACGCCCAGGGGCAGCGTGCTGCCCTGGATCCGTTCGACAATTCCACGCCCAGCGGGGCAGCCGGATTTGCTGGAGTGCTGCTGACGTATTCGGCGTACTCGGGCTCGCACGCGCACCGGCTCATGGCGGGGAACATCCTGGGCCTGCTCCCTCCGCTGGCTACACGCGCACCCCGGGTTGCCGGTTGGCTCCTTGCTACGGCGCAGGCGGCGCTGGCGGGTCCGGTGGAGGCCGCCGTCGCTGGTTCCGACTCATCCCTGCGGCAGGAATTGCACAGCGCGCTCTTGAAGTCCGCCAGCCCGGGCATGGTGGTTGCCGTGCAAATGGACGACGCCGGGTCCCCGGCTGGTGAGGGTGAGGTTCCGCTGCTGATTCATCGCACGGGTGCGCCAGATGGCTCGCCACAAGTGTATTTGTGCCGGGATATGGTGTGCGGGAGGCCCGTGGGGACTGTCGCGGAGGTGCAATCCATGCTGGCGCGGATGGCCTCCGGCGCTAGCTGAGGACGGCCATCATGATGGCAACGAAGTGGGCCGCGAACGCCAGGACAGTGAACGCATGGAAGAGTTCGTGGAACCCAAAGTGCTGGACACTGAAATTCGGCTTCTTGATGGCGTAGAAGACCGCCCCGGCGATATAGAGGGCGCCGCCGATGCAGATGAGCGCGGCAGAGGGGGCGTTCGCTGTGAAGAACTGGGGGAGGTAGAAGAGCGCCCCGCAGCCCAGCGCAATGTAGATCGGGACGTATAACCAACGCGGAGCGTCGGTCCATAGAACCCTGAACAGGACTCCGGCTATGGCAGCGGACCAGATAATCCACAGCAGGGTGACGGCCTGGGAGCGCTCCAGAAGTGACCAGGCCAGCGGCGTGTAGCTTCCGGCGATCACCAACATGATGTTCGTGTGGTCCAGGCGCTTGAGCACCAGCCGGGTCTTCGGGGACCAGTTGCCGCGGTGGTAAACGGCGCTGACACCGAACAGCAGGACGCCTGTTACCGCATAGATCGTGGAGGTAATCTTTCGGTCGGTTGTGGGGGCAAGCGCCACCAGGACGATTCCGGCCGCGAGGGCGAAAGGGGCGGCGACGGCGTGGATCCAACCGCGCCATGCGGGCTTGATAGTGAGCAGCTCGGCCATCATTAAAGAGTAACCTCCGCTCCGGTAAGTTACTGAAGAGTAAGTCTGGCTGGATGTGAATGCGACCCGGCCCTGCACCTGCGAGGCAGTTCGGGAAGGTAGCCTTGGATGTGCGCCGTCGTCGTAAAAGCAAGGAAGTCAGGTGAGAGTCCGGTGGAGCTGCCCGGTTTCCTCTATGGCTTCTACGAGCGCCAGCTCCTTCGCTCCCTGAAGCAGGACCGCATCCCCAGGCACATCGGTGTCATGGTGGATGGCAACCGCAGGTGGGCCCGCCAGTTCAATGCGCCAACCAGCCAGGGACACCAGGCCGGCGCGGACAAAATCCACGAATTCCTTGGCTGGTGCCAGGAGCTTGGCGTCAAGGTAGTGACGCTGTACATGCTGTCCACAGACAACATGAACCGCTCCGGCGAAGAGCTTGACCTGCTCATGGGCATCATCGCCAACACCATGGACCGGCTGGACGAAAACGAGGACGTCTCCGTGCACGCCATGGGTGCGCCAGAGCTTCTGCCGGACTACTTGGCCGAACGCCTGAACAAGCTAACGGCCCGCACTCCGGTCCACGAAAAAATCCACGTGAACGTGGCAGTGGGCTATGGCGGGCGGCGTGAAATCGTCGATGCCGTGAAAGAACTGCTCCGCGACGCCGTCGCCAAGGGGCGGACCATGTCCGACGTCGCAGATGAACTTTCGGTGGACGACATCTCAAGGTTCCTTTACACGCGCGGCCAGCCGGACCCGGACCTGGTCATCCGCACGTCCGGTGAGCAGCGGCTCTCCGGATTCCTGATGTGGCAGAGCGCCTACAGCGAGTTCTACTTCTGCGAAGCCCTCTGGCCCGCATTCCGCAAGGTCGATTTCCTCCGGGCGCTCAGGGACTATGCCGGGCGCCAACGCCGCTACGGAACTTAGGTGCGCTTCGGTTCACCAAAATTTTACGATCCGGACATGCGACTTGCCGATGACACATTACGGAAATGAATGTGCCGAGGATTACGTTAATCCCATCAGCAGGCAAAACCGCCCGCTGATCGGGGAGGCCAGTAGATGGAGCGAACTATCGCACCAGTTACATGGGAGGCCACGCCCGGCCTTCCGGCCGAGCCGCTTCACCATTAGGCCGGGCGACCGCCCGGGGCTGGAGTCGATGTGGCTATTTCTGAGCAACTGCCCGCAATGGTTTCCGACGGGGAAAGTGCAGCTACCTCTCGCGCCAAGAGGGTCTCACAAAAAGCGCGGACCGCACCATCCGCCACAGGCCGCAGCTATGTGATCGATACATCCGTCTTGCTCTCGGATCCGCACGCATTGCTGCGCTTCGCTGAGCACGAGGTCATCGTCCCGATCGTGGTCATCAGTGAACTGGAAGGCAAACGCCACGATCCCGAACTCGGGTATTTTGCCCGCAAAGCCTTGCGCCTCCTGGACGACCTCCGCATTGAACATGGCGGACTGGACCACGCAATACCTATCGGTGCCGACGGCGGCATGCTCCGGGTAGAGATGAACCACATTTCCACGGAGGTCCTGCCCGCAGGCTTCCGCGGAGGCGACAATGACAGCCGCATCCTGGCCGTAGCCAAGAACCTGGCCAACGAGGGCCACAACGTGACTGTGGTGTCCAAGGACCTCCCCATGCGCGTCAAAGCCTCGGCCATGGGATTGCACGCAGACGAATACCGCAACGAACTGGTCAAGGATTCCGGCTGGACCGGCATAGCCGAAGTGGAAGCCAGCGAAGACGAGATCACCACGCTTTACGGCCACGAGCCCGTTTTCATCCCTTCCGCCGCTGAACTTCCCGTCAATACCGGGCTTGTCCTCCTGTCCAACCGTGGCTCGGCACTGGGCCGCGTAGGGGCCGACAAGCAAGTCCGCCTCGTCAAAGGCGACCGCGACGTGTTCGGCCTGCATGGCCGTTCGGCGGAACAACGGCTCGCCATCGACCTCCTCATGGATCCCGCAGTGGGCATTGTCTCCATCGGTGGGCGGGCCGGCACCGGCAAATCGGCCTTGGCACTCTGTGCGGGCCTCGAAGCCGTCCTGGAGCGGCGCGAACACCGCAAGGTGGTCGTCTTCCGGCCCCTTTACGCTGTAGGGGGCCAGGAACTTGGATACCTGCCCGGGTCTGAATCGGAAAAGATGAACCCTTGGGCGCAGGCCGTGTTCGACACCCTGGGAGCGTTGGTCAGCCAGGAAGTCGTGGAAGAAGTCATGGACCGCGGCATGCTCGAGGTGCTGCCTCTCACCCACATCCGCGGACGCTCACTGCACGACGCCTTCGTGATCGTGGACGAGGCCCAGTCCTTGGAGAAGAACGTCCTCCTGACGGTGATGAGCCGCATCGGCCAGAACTCCAAGATCGTCCTCACCCATGACGTCGCCCAGCGCGACAACCTCCGTGTCGGCCGGCACGACGGCGTGGCCGCCGTCGTCGAAACCCTCAAGGGACATCCGCTGTTTGGCCACATCACCCTGACCCGGTCCGAGCGGTCGCCGATTGCGGCCCTGGTGACGGAGTTGCTAGAAGGGGCCGAAATCTAACCCCATCGACCAGGTGCCATAGCGGCGAAGGCCAGGCATCCTCTGCGTGCTAGCTCGTTCCTCGCTTTTGACGCACGCTGCCGGATGCCTGGCCTTCGCCTTGTCAGGCGGCCCGCCGGAAGTTGCTAGATGGCTATGTATTGGGAAAGGGCTTCGTGGCCGAGGACTTTGAGGGTCCAGTTGGGGCGGATGAACGTTTCCGGGGTGAGGCGGACTCTTTGGACTTCTTCGACTTTGTCGCCCCAGCCGTCGCGGACGAGGCCGTTGAGTTCGTAGCCCAGACGCAGGGAGACGCCCAGGGATTGCTTGTTCCAGACGGCAGCCTCGGACTCCGCAACTTCCGCTTTCAGGTAGTCGAAGGCATAGCTTACGACGGCGGCGCGCATCTCTTTGCCGAAGCCCTGGCCTTGCGCGGACCGCTTGAGCCAGGAGCCCGTGCCCACGGTCTTTAGCGTCTTGAAGTTCTTGGCGCCAATGTCCTGAACGCCCAGGAAGTCGTCGTTGTGCCAAACGCCAAGGAGGAGGGTCCAGGCGTCAGGCGTGAATCCGGCCCTGCAGCGCCAGTACCACTGGGCCATGTTGGGAGCGAGTTCGTCGTCCGGGAGTTCTGCCCACGGCGTGCTGAACGGGCTCTTGCCGGGCTCATGGACGCCGGAACGGGCGGCCGCGACGGCAGCCGGGATATCGGCGTCGAGAACTGGACGGAGAGTCAGCCGGGGCGTCGTGAGCGTGAGTCCGAAGGGCGGCCAGATTTCCGTGAGCGTGGTCATCGGTGCAGCTTAGCCCGGCTGTCGAGGGCATGCGAGTCACAGGGCTGGTGCCAGCCTCATGAGTGGTGAACCCGCTATTCCGTTGTTGGCCAACCAAGGAATAGCGGGTTCACGACGTTTGCGGATCCTGGGGATGTCAGGCTGCTGGGCCGATGTCCCAGGAGATATGGCGCCGAACGTCGGTCAGGTTCATTGATTCGGCAAGGAAAAGATCGTCCAGCATGTATTCGTCAACGGCCAGAATCTTTAGCCAATGACCTTTGCCAGCCGTATCGCCGTCCAGGCTTTGGCTGGCCACGCAGACGCCCGTCCCGGCATCCACGCGGATCAGCGTCCGCCCCGGGTGGGCCAAAGGTTGGGAAGGATCCAAGGGCACGTAGGTCCGGCCACGGGTCACCACCGTTTCCAAGGCCAAGCGTCCCTCATGGTCAACTTCCCGGGGCTCTTCCAGGGACACGGGATTGGAATCCGGGAACTCCAGCGGGACGGGCGCATTGCCGGCAAGTTCCACCGGATCCAGTGCTGCAGCCAGCCGTCCGTTGCCGAAGGACGGTTCGCCGTATGCCGCCTCCGGGCGCCTCCGGACCAAGCCAGCGCCATCATAGACCGGGGTCACCAGGTGGGCAGGAAGCAACCATGAGCGTCGCGTCGCACTGACGTAGAGGTCGTCCCGGGAATCATTGATGCCCGTGGTGCTGTGCAGCAGCTTTCCGTCAGGAGTTTCCAGCCGCAGCGCGCCGGGCCGCCTGAGCCATGCACGGACCAGATTGGCGCCCGTCCCGGGCCGTTCGAGGTATTCGAAACGCAGACTCGTCCATTTCCACGGGGAAGAACGGCAAAGGTTGCGGAATGTGGAGGACAAGTCCTGCGGTTGCCCGTTGTTGCCGTTGGCCGGGCCAAAACCTGTTCCGAAACCTGATCCACCTGCACTGTAGCGGCCCATATCCACAGTTTACCTACGCGTTCAACCCGGCCCTTGGAGTAATTCGGGATAGCATCTGCAGGGTGATCCGACGACTCGCCGACCTCTGGGACGCCAGCCCACTGGGCTTCTGGCTGGTGGTTCTTGCCTGTGCGTACTTCGTGGTGATGGCCGTGCGCCTGACCATTATTGATATCCGGAGTCATCTGCTGCCGAACCGGATCGTCTTTCCCTCCTATGCGGTGGGCGGGGTACTGCTGCTGGGCGCTGCTGTCCTGGTGTTCTTTGGCGGCCCGGATGCTGCGCTGGATGCCTCGATGTTCGGTATCCCCGGGCTAGGAGTGCTGGCCGGTGGCGGCGTGCTGTGGCTGTTCTACTTCCTGCTCCGCTTGGTCTATCCCCCCGGTATGGGGTTTGGGGATGTGAAGCTGGCCGGAGTGCTTGGGCTCTACCTCGGCTACCTTGGGTGGGCCCATGTCTTCGCCGGCACCTTCGCTGCTTTCTTGCTCGGCGGGTTGTGGAGCCTGGTGATCCTTGTGTCCAGGCGCGGAACACTGGGTTCGGCAATCCCGTTCGGGCCGTTCATGCTCGCAGGAGCCTTGGTGAGCATGGTGCTTTTGCCTGCTTGATTCTTGCAGTCGCACCCGCAGCCAACTGCGGCCGAACTGCAACGCTTCCCGTATTCTCAGCGTTCACCGGGCTGCGGCATGCTTAGCACTGTGCACGCTTGACGCACTGGCCTCGACAGCAGGATTGATGTGAAGGATTTTTGACTCCATGGGCGCACCGGAATTTATCCTCAAGCTTCGGGAGAAGATCGGGAATGACCCCCTGTGGTTGCCGGCGGTCAGGGGAGTGGTTTTCGACGACGATGGCCGGGTGCTGCTCTGCCAAAGGGCGGACAATCACCACTGGACGGTGATCACCGGCATCCTTGAGCCAGGCGAGCATCCCGCACCCGGCCTGGTCAGGGAAATCTTCGAGGAAACTGCGGTTGTGGCAGAAACTGAGCGGATCATCGCCGTCGGGGTTGTAGGTCCGGTGACCTTTCCGAACGGCGACATCTGCGACTTCCTGGACATCACTTTCCGCTGCAGATATATTTCCGGCGAAGCCCAGGTAAACGATGATGAATCGATCGCCGTTGGCTGGTTTGGCCTGGATGAACTGCCTGACATGAGCGAGGGAAACCTTCAAGCCATCAGGCTTGCCACGGAGCCCGAAGGCCCCGTGGCGTACCAGGTGGAGGACTAAGCTATGTGGCGCCGGCGTCAGCTGGTGCCCGTCTGGGCTTCTGCCCATGGCCCGGGAACGCCAACGGCCGGCACCCTTTTCGAAGAAGGTGCCGGCCGTCGTCGTGCTTTGGGTTTTAGGCCAAACGTCAGGCCTTGTGCGCCGGGGACGTCATGGTGGTGACGTCCAGGGCCTTGTCGAGTTCTGCCTCGGAGACCTTGCCTTCGCCTTCACCCACGAAGCCGAGCTTCTCGGTTGCCTGGCGGATGGTGAGGCCCTCCTTGACAGCGATCTTGGCAATCTTGGCGGCGTTCTCGTAGCCAATGAACTTGTTCAGCGGCGTCACGATGGACGGGGATGCCTCAGCCAGGAAGCGGGCGCGCTCCACATTGGCGGTGATGCCGTCGATCATCTTGTCGGCCATCACGCGGCTGGTGTTGGCCAGCAGGCGGATGGACTCCAGGAGGTTGGCGGCCATGACGGGGATGCCTACGTTGAGTTCGAAGGCGCCGTTGGTGCCGGACCATGCGATCGCGGTGTCGTTGCCGATAACCTGGGCGCACACCATGATGGAGGCTTCGCAGATAACGGGGTTGACCTTGCCCGGCATGATCGAGGAGCCCGGCTGAAGGTCCGGGATGGCGATCTCGCCGAGGCCCGTGTTGGGGCCCGAACCCATCCAGCGGAGGTCGTTGTTGATCTTCATGAAGGAGATCGCGATGTTGCGCAGCTGGCTGGAGCCCTCGATGAGGCCGTCGCGGTTTGCCTGTGCTTCGAAGTGGTCGCGGGCCTCGGTCAGCGGCAGGCCGGTGTCGGCTGCGAGCAATTCGATGACGCGCTCCGGGAAACCGGCAGGAGTGTTGATGCCGGTGCCAACAGCGGTGCCTCCAAGGGGGACCTCGGCGACGCGGGGGAGTGCTGCGTTGATGCGCTCGATGCCGTAACGGACCTGGGCGGCGTAGCCACCGAACTCCTGGCCGAGCATCACCGGCGTGGCATCCATGAGGTGCGTGCGGCCGGACTTGACGACGTCCTTGAACTCCACGGCCTTACGGTCCAGGGAATCGGCCAGGTATTCCAGGGCCGGGATCAGGTCATTGATCAGGGCCGAGGTGGCGGCAACGTGCACGGACGTCGGGAACACATCGTTGGAGGACTGCGAAGCGTTCACGTGGTCGTTGGGGTGGACCACTTTGTCGCTGCCCGCAGCTGCGAGGGCACGCGAAGCGAGCTCTGCGATGACCTCGTTGGTGTTCATGTTGGAGGAAGTGCCCGAGCCGGTCTGGAAGACGTCAATCGGGAAGTCGCCGTCGTACTTTCCGGTCGCTACCTCATCGGCAGCTGCGGCGATGGCCTCGGCGAGCTCACCATCGAGCACCCCCAGTTCGGCGTTCGCCAGTGCAGCGGCCTTCTTGACGCGTGCAAGGGCTTCGATGTGAGTGCGCTCAAGCGTCTTGCCGGAGATGGGGAAGTTCTCCACAGCACGCTGCGTCTGGGCGCGGTACAGGGCGTTCACGGGGACGCGAACTTCGCCCATCGTGTCATGTTCAATACGGAACTCAGTGGTGGAAGTCATGGGGCTAGCTTAGGGCGACTTAATGGTTCACAGAAAACCCGGAATGGAGTGCTACGTGCTCCGGCCTGACGACCGGAGCACGGCCGACTAGAGCTTGCCGATCCCGGAAACGAGGGCCGCGCGGCCCTCATCGAGCTTGTAGGACAGGCCCACGACGGCGACGCGGCCGTCGTCGATGGCGTCGGAAATCACACGCGAACTGTCGGCCAGCCGGGCCGCGGTTTGCTTGACGTGCTCCACCACCATGTCGTTGACGTCTTCCTGGTCATTGCGCTTGGCAGTCAATACCGACGGCGTGATGCGTTCCACCAGGTCACGAATGAACCCAATTGGCATCTCACCCGTTTCCACCGCGGCCTTGGTGGCCTTCACGGCTCCACAGCTGTCGTGGCCGAGAATGACGATCAGTGGAACACGGAGTTCGGCAATGCTGTATTCAAGCGAACCAAGGACGGCGTCATCAATCACCTGCCCCGCCGTGCGAACCACGAAGGCGTCGCCCAAGCCGAGATCGAAGATGATCTCTGCGGCAAGCCTGGAATCCGAGCAACCGAAGATGACGGCAAAGGGATTCTGGTTCTCCACCAGGGACGAGCGTCGCGATGCATCCTGGTTGGGGTGTAGGGATTCACCGGAAACAAAACGTTCATTGCCCTCTTGGAGGCGGCGCCAAGCAAGGGCGGGAGTCAGATAGGTAGGCACCTGATTACTTTACGGCCCGGAGGCGGCGGCTCGTAAAACTGTTGCGCTGCGTGTGCTTATGAGGTCGGCGCTGCAGAGGCCGAAGCTGCAGCGGCCTGGTCCGCGGACTTAACCACGGCGGCAGCGAGGGAAGCGAATTCTTCAAGGTTCGCCGTGCCGCTGAGAATGATGGTGGTTCCGTGGTAGTCGAGCACCATGCTGCGCTTGTCCTTGCCGGAATCGTGGAGCTCCCAGTCCTGGCCACCGGCGTTACGGGTGCCCGTCAGGGGCAGGTTACCTGTCTGCTGCAGAACCCACGTGGGATTCGCCTTGTTGGTCTGGGTGAGGCCGATGAAGGACTCCTTGGGAGTCAGGTAACCAACTTCCCAAGTGGGCACGCCCGTCCCGGTGCCGGATTCCCAACGGGCGTAGTTCGGCTTGAATGTGTCGCCGGTTTCCGGCGTGACAGGTGTGAATCCCGCCACATCGGCAGCGTTGCGGGCTATGGAAGCTACGTCAACGGCGGGCCGAAAGCCCTCACCCTTGGGTGCAGGGTTCATCAACACAATAGGAAGGAATGCGAGGACACACAGCACCAGCGCAATGATCATGCCAATGACGGAGGCATTGGCCCGCTTGGCGGCTTTTGCCGGAATGACGGGTTTATAGGGGGCATCCACAGCGTCCGGGACGCTGCCGGGGTTTGCCTCTGCAGCCTGGGGCTGGTTGCCGGCGGCGGGCTTGTCCTGCGTTTCACTCACACCTCCATAGTCCCTCATCCCGGCTATGAACACACAACCGGGAACCTCACCGCAGGAACTGCCCGCCGTGGTCATCCAGCGACTCCAAACGCATGCGGCGACTATGATCGTTCATAGAGGGACCCCAGGTTGCCTCGTGCAACCGTGTCCGGTCCCGTGAATCGTCACTCGAAGAAGAGGTTCAAGTGTCTCCTGCACCAATGACCCAGCAGTATTCCACGATTTCGCCGTCGCTCGCCGTCGGCACCGACGAACCCGACCGCAACCTGGCGCTGGAACTCGTCCGTGTCACCGAGGCCGCGGCAATTGCCGGTGGCCACTGGGTAGGTTTCGGCGACAAGAACAAGGCAGACGGCGCCGCCGTCGACGCCATGCGTTCGTTCCTTCACACCGTCCACTTCAATGGAGTCGTGGTCATCGGTGAAGGCGAAAAAGACGAAGCCCCCATGTTGTTCAACGGCGAGCAGGTTGGTGACGGCACCGGTCCCGAATGCGACGTCGCGGTGGACCCCATCGACGGAACCCGCCTGACCGCCCTCGGCATCAACAACGCCCTTGCCGTCCTGGCAGTAGCAGAGCGCGGCTCCATGTTCGATCCGTCCGCGGTCTTCTACATGGAAAAGCTGGTCACAGGCCCCGAAGCTGCCGACATGGTGGATCTGCGCCTGCCCGTGAAGCAGAACCTGCACCTGATCGCCAAGGCCAAGGGCGTCAAGGTCAACCAGCTCAACGTCATGATCCTGGACCGCGACCGGCACCGCCCGCTCGTGGAGGAAATCCGCGAAGCCGGTGCACGCACCAAGTTCATCATGGACGGCGACGTCGCAGGTGCCATCGCCGCAGCCCGGTCCGGAACCGGCGTGGACGCACTGATGGGCATCGGCGGAACCCCCGAAGGCATCGTTGCCGCCTGCGCCATCAAGTCCCTCGGCGGTGTTATCCAAGGCCGCCTGTGGCCCACGTCGGACGACGAAAAGCAGAAGGCCATCGACGCCGGACACGACCTCGACCGCGTCCTTTCCACCAACGACCTCGTCACCTCGGACAACTGCTACTTCGCAGCAACCGGTATCACCGACGGCGACCTCCTCCGCGGCGTTCGCTACCAGAAGGACCGCGTCCTGACGCAGTCCATCGTGATGCGCTCGAAGTCCGGAACGGTGCGCTTCGTTGATGCCGAGCACCACGCCAGCAAGTGGGAGACGTACGCGCGCAAGCCGTAACCTTCCCATGGCGTAACGCGCCTTTGGACGCAAATAGCGCCCCATCGCTCTGCGGCTATCTCCTCGTACCTCGTCGATTTGATGCCGCTCCCGCGATGGGGCGCTTTTCGCTGTCCGGAGGCGTAAGTGCCGCGACTTCCGGCTTCGCGCTGTTGTGGGATCAGCGGAGTTTGTCGCGGAGCTTTCGGGCCAGTTGGTAGGCGCCGTAGCGGAGTTTGTTCACTGGGAGGTCCCAGGTGCCGGGGTAGGCTACTTCGCGGCCTCCGAAGGACTTCTTGAAGGACGTGAAGCCTGCCCACTTATGGTCCGGCTGGTCTTCAGGGGCCACACCCCAGAGGTCCACGTGCTTCAGGCCCTTCTCCTTGGCATCTGCCATGAGGTTGACCAGGAGCGGAATGCCGGCGCTGAGCTTGCGGTGCGTGTCGTCCAGTGCGGCATGGGCATAGGTGCGCGTGTCCGAGGAATCGTAGGTGAACGCGGCAGCGATCGGCTCGCCCTCCAGCTCAGCTATGAACAGCGTTCCGGCGCCGGAGGGTAGCAAGCATTCAGCCACCTGGGTGAGGTACTCATCGCTTTGTGGCTTGAAGCCGTTGCGTGCTGCCGTCAGGTGGAGGAAATGCAGGAGAACCTTGATGTCTGCAGGATCCTGGGATGCCCGGAACGTCACGCCCTTCTTGTGGATGTTGCGGTAGAGGTTCCGGTTGGTCGGCTTCATTCCGCCAAGAACGTCCTTGAAATCGCCCTCAAGGTCCACGATCCAGCTCAACTCCGGCTGCAGGTTCACGGGCGCCGGCTGGAGGCCACGGGCACGGAGGAGTGCATCGGCCTCGGACGCTGTGAAGCCTGCTGACACAGGTTCCATGCGCACGAAGACAGCACGTTCCTTCTTCGCCAATTCCACCAAGGCAGCCGTCGCGGCGTCGAAGGCGTCCACGGACTTTGCCACGGGCCCATAAGGGGCGTAGATAACCTTGCCGGCCGGGTTCTTTTCCTCAATGGCGAGGAAGCTCCAGCCGGGGCCGGACTGCTCATGGACCCGGCGGCCGAGCGAACGCTGGACGTCAGCCCAAGCGGGCGACTGCAGAAAAAAGTCCACGGCTCAGTTACCCAGTCCTGTGGTCACGGCGAAGGCAATACTTGTTTCGGTGGCGCCTTGCACAGGATGAACATTCACCGGGTTCTCCACCTCAGGGATGAACGCGGCGCCGCCGCGCTGCAGCGGGAGGTCGCTCTTGGGCGAGTCGAGGACCACGGAACCGGCAACAACCACGACGACGGCGGGTCCGGACTGTGCCAGCGGCACCGGTTCGGCGCCCGGGCCCGAGTTCGATCCGCTGGAGTTGGAACTCCTTGAAGGGCGGGCGGTACAGTTCCTGGCCAAACTCTGTTCCACTGGCCTCAACGCGGGGTACGCCCATCGATTCAAAGCGGATGGTCTTGATCAGTTCCGGGACATCCACATGCTTGGGCGTGAGTCCGCCGCGCAGCACATTGTCCGAGGAAGCCATGACTTCCACGCCCAGGCCGTGCAGGTAGGCGTGAACGTTGCCGGCCGGCAGGTACACGGCCTCGCCCGGCTGAAGGGAAAGGTGGTTGAGGAGCAGGGAAATGAGCACACCGGGATCGCCGGGGAAAGCTTCATTGATTCCCAGCATTGCGGCCAGCGCATCTTCGTGGGGCTCTTGGGGTGCGCCTGCACGCAGGACGGCTTCTACCTCATGAATGGCATCCGAGACGTCGCTGCCGCCCTCAATCAGGCGGGTGAAGGCAGCTTTGAGGGCATCGGATTCGTTGGGAAGGCTGAGGTCGGAGATGACGTCGCTGATGATTGCGGGGACCTCCACTGCGGCGGAATCCAAAACCGAGGCAAGGTGCTCAAAAACGCTTTTGGCTGCTGCAGGGGAGCGGAACCCGCACAATGCCCGGAACGGCGTGAGCGCAAAAATCATCTCCGGTTTGTGGTTATCGTCCCGGTAGTTGCGTTCGGGGGAATCAGCGGGGATCCCTGCGGCGTTCTCGCGGGCGAAGCCTTCGCGCGCTTGCTCCAGGCTCGGGTGCACTTGCAAGGAAAGTGGCTGTTCTGCGGCCAGGATCTTGGTGAGGAACGGTAGCCGGGGGCCGAACTCGGCCAGGCTGTCGGTTCCCAGGAAGTGGGTTGGGTTCGAGGCGATCAGGGCATCGAGCGGTTGTGTAACCCCATTCGGATGAATGGCTGTGGACGGCGAATCGGGGTGGGCGCCGATCCACATTTCTGCCTCCGGGCCACCTGACGACGGCCGCCCCAGCAAGCCGGCGATCGCCGTCGTCGAACCCCACGCGTAGGGCCGCAAAACATTCTCAATCTGATACACGAAGGAAAGTCCTTATCGTCGCGCTGAACGTAGGGTGGTGGTGCTGCTGGGGCTACAGCGGGGCGCATTGCCCATTGGTTGCCACGAGGTCCCGGATGCCTTGCTCGTCGCCCTGGGCCTTGAGGCCGTTGAGCAGTTCTTCGGTGATGGGCGTACCGTCCGGCGTGGTGGTCACCGGCGTGAAATCAGAGGACGACGGCGACGGCTGCTGGCCCGCCGGCAGTCCGGCCGGGAGGCTGCCCTGGACCGGGCCCGCTGCCACGACATGAGAGCCCGCCTTGGCGTCGTTGGACACCATGGAGTCATCGGCCTTGGGACTGTCCTTGGACGTCAACAGCTCCTGGACTTTGGAGTGGATCAGATCGAAGTCCGGCACCGTGGAGAAGGAGGCATCGAAATCGGGAGGACCAATAGTGAGGCGCTTGACCGGTTGGCTCTTGGACTTCAAGGCAAGGTCCACAAAGCTTCCGAGCTGCGCGGAGGAGATGTTGGATTCCACCACCTTGGTGCCTGCGTTGGCGATGTCCTCGAACTTGGTCAGCAGCGTGCCGGGGTCCAGCTGCTTGAGCATGGCCTGCTGTACGCATTGCTGGCGTGCAATGCGGGCGTAGTCGTCAACGAACTCGCGGGAACGGCCATACCAAAGGGCGTGGAAGCCATCCAGGTGCTGGTCGCCAGCCGGGATCCAGCCATCGGGCATGCCGTGGATCCCGTTGGCCTCGTCAGTGACGGGACCACTGATGGGTACCCAGCCGCCAGCCTTGATGCGGATGCCGCCCATGGCATCGATGAGCTTTGCGAACCCGTCCATATCCACCAGCACATACGCCTGCACGGTGATACCCAAGGTCCCGGATACAGCTTCCAGGGTGGCCTGTGCGCCAGGATCGGCAACCCCCGGGTACAGGTCCTTGTGATTGTTGGTGACCTCGGTGTTGACGGCGTTGATGAGGCATTCATCGCCGCAGTTATAGCCGTCGGGGTAGATCTTCCGCATGGGGGAGTCCTCGCTGAACTGGGCGTTCTGCAGGTTCCTGGGCACGGAAATTATGGCACTTTCACCGGTTTTAGCGTCGACGCTGATGACCGAAAGGCTGTCCGGACGCCTACCCGTACGGTCATCACCGGCGTCGCCTCCCATCATCAGGAAGTTATAGCGACCATCCACGGGATCGATGGCAGGGCCGGCGTTGAATATGCTGCCGATCGCGTTGCGGCTGACATTCAGGACATACGCGAGGTACCCCAATGACCCGCTGGCCAGGACTGTTGTCACGGCAAGGACGACGGCAATGATGGGCCGCATCCCCGGTGCCAGCAGGTTGGGCCTGATGATCCGCAGGGTGTTCAGGAACAGATAGGCCCAGCCCAATGCAAGGGCAACGAGGACAACGATGATGAACAGCGATCCCACCGGATGGGTGACGATGCTGAGCAGCATGCTCCGGTTCACCAAAGCGATCAAGAGCGTCAGCAAAGCCAGCGCCCACACAGTGAGGGTGATGCGCAGGGCGAGGCGGCCCAGCTTGCGGTCACCTGCCACGATCTGGGCGCTGCCGGGGATGAAGAGCGTGAGGAGGACCAGCACGAAGGCGCGTTTGGTCCGCACCGGGGCGCTGGCCCCGGCTGGATAGCGGACTGGATCAGTCAGCGCGGCGCCGGACTGATTCGAATTCTTGTGCATGGTGGTCATCCGCTGCCTTCCTAGCGGCTGCTCCGGGCGGAAGCGTTGGCAGGGGAAAAGACCTCTTCCACCTTGTGGCGCAGGTTTTCGCCCTTCTTCGTGGCGACGTCGTTCAGCTCCTGCGCGAAGCGGAGCAGGTCCTCACGAAGACGGACGGCAAGGTCATCCGTGCCGGAGGCGAGCATCCGTACAGCCAGGAGTCCTGCGTTGCGGGCCCCCGCGATGGAGACTGTGGCAACCGGGACCCCGGCAGGCATTTGCACGATGGACAAAAGTGAGTCCATGCCGTCCAAGGTCTTCAAGGGAACGGGGACGCCGATCACGGGCAGGGGAGTGACCGAAGCCAACATTCCAGGCAAGTGCGCTGCGCCGCCTGCTCCGGCGATGATGACGCGCAGGCCGCGCTCGTGGGCAGTCTGGCCGTAGCGGATCATCTCGGTGGGCATGCGGTGCGCCGAGACGACGTCCGCCTCAAAGGGGATGCCGAACTCAGCCAGGGCGTCCGCAGCGGCTTCCATGACGGGCCAGTCGGAGTCCGAGCCCATGACGAGACCTACGAGTGGGGCTGTTGATGCTGATGTCATTCGGTCTCCTCGGGGGTGGTCTGTGCGGGCATCCGGCCGTCGCGGATGATGTTGGCCACTGCAGTGGCGCGTTGGCGGACGGAATCTACCTCCGAGGCAGACGTGCCGGCCAGGTTGACATGGCCGATCTTCCGCCCTGGCCGCACGGACTTGCCGTAGCAGTGCACCTTCGCTGCCGGCTCGTAAGCCAACGCCATGGGGAAGGCCTCGAAGAGGTTCTGGTTGTCCCCGCCCAGGAAATTCTTCATGACAAATATCGGCGCCACTGCATCCGTGGCGCCCAGGGGCAGGTCCAGAACCGCACGCAGATGCTGTTCGAACTGGCTGGTGATCGATCCGTCCTGCGTCCAATGCCCCGTATTGTGGGGGCGCATTGCGAGTTCGTTGATGAGGAACCCGGCACCAACCCCAGGGGTCTCGAAGAGCTCAGCAGCCATGACTCCGGTAACACCGAGTTCGTTGGCGATCCGTAGTGCAGCCCCCTCGGCAGCCGCGGCAACCTCGAGTGGAATGTTCTGGGCGGGGGCGATAACTTCATCGCACACACCGTCAACCTGGATGGTGTGAACTACGGGCCAGGCACGCGATTCGCCGCTCGGCGTGCGGGCTACAAGGGCGGAAAGTTCGCGGCTGAAGTCCACCTTTGCTTCTGCAAGCAGGGGACTCATGGCCTGGAACCAATCCGCAGTACCAGCGGCATCATCGGCGGAGTCAACAATGCGGACACCCTTGCCGTCGTAGCCGCCGCGCGGTGTCTTAAGCACTACGGGCCAGCCGATCTTGTCGCCGAATGCCACCAGTTCTTCTACTGAGTCAACGGCGGCCCACTCCGGGTTGGGCAGCCCGAGGCGATCGATGGCCGCGCGCATCACGAGTTTGTCCTGCGCATTCACCAGGGCGTCGGGTCCGGGCTGCACATTGACGCCGGCGTCGATCAAGGCACGCAGATGTTCCGTGGGAACGTGTTCGTGATCGAAGGTCAGGACGTCCACGCCCTTGGAGAACTCAAGGAGGGCGTCCAGGTCTTTATAGTCGCCAATGGGGGCGTTGGCCACAGCGGGGACAGCCGAAACGTCCTCGCCCTCAGCCAAAACCCGTAGTTCGAAGCCTAAAGCGGTAGCAGGCGGGGCCATCATGCGTGCGAGCTGGCCGCCGCCAACAACACCAATTACTGGAAAAGTCACAAGGTTCAGCCTACCGAACCAGTGGCCCGAACACTGATTCAGCCGCTGTAACGTCCCCTGGGTAGATTAGGGAGATCTGGTTTCCGCCGTTGGTTTGGTCCGGTTTTCACAGTGGCGCAGGCCCCGGTATCGGCGTTCTCACAGGGGACTCAAAGGGAACGGTTGGAAATGGGCGCTAAAATGGATGTGGCCCATCGGCCCACTTTTCAACGGCCATGGAGGGTCATGATCACCACACTTGCAGATCGCATCCGCGGACTTGCCTCGCTTTTTTGGCGCGAGGTAGCAAAGTTCGGCGCCGTAGGCGGTGTTGCTTTTGTCATTGACTCGGCAGTTTACATCTGGCTGTTTTCGGGCCCGATGCACGGAAGCGAAGTCTGGGCCAAGGCCATTGCGACGATCGTTGCAAGCGTGTTCTCCTGGGTAGCCAACCGCTTCTGGACCTTCCGCCACCGCAAACAGGCGAACGTGGTCCGTGAGGCCGTTCTGTTCGCCGTCATGAACTTCGTCGGGCTGCTGATTGCTTCCGGTTGTGTGTGGTTCGCCAAGTACGTGCTGGACTTGAATGACAAGCCGTCGCTGTTTATCGCAGGGAGCGTCGTCGGACTTGTGCTGGGCACCATTTTCCGGTTCTTCGCATACCGCTTCTGGGTCTTCAACGAAGAGCTGGATGCCGAGCCGGCTTACTCCCACGACCACGAGATCCTGGAGCTCCATCACAAGGAGAAGTCAGTTGCCGAGGCGGGCACCGGAGGTCCTGCAACCGGCGAATTGCCCTCCATCAAGAACTGATCTCAGGATCGGCTGACGCGCTCATTCTCAAGCAGGTGCGCGGTCACTTCCAGGTCGGGATGCACCAGCACCACTGAGCCGTCTTCTTTCCACGCGCCCAACGCTGCTGCCAGGGCCCGGCTCCAAACCATCGGCCGCCCGAACCAGAAGCCGGACGCCCGGTTCCTGGGGAGCGGCGAATCCGTCCAGAAGGCTGTCATGGGTGTGGCCCGCGCTGCCGCGGACGGCCGGAAGGCCGGCTTCCGGTTCGTTGTGTGCCATGAAGACGTCACCGTGGGACCGGACTTCCGCAGCAAAATCCACGACGCCGGGCGGCAACTCGCCGGGCCAGCGCATCGCAAGTGCCGCGAGGGGTACGGCGACGACCGCGTCAAAGCCGGCCCCGGCGCCGTCGTCGGGAGTATCTGTCACCAGCAGGTCCGCTGCAGTGCCGTCGAAGACTACCTCCATGCCCAACTGCCACGCGGCAAGCGCCCACACGAACGATTTCCAGTGTGCCGGGAGGTCCAGCCGGATAGCCTTGCCCGGCTCGGCGTCCAGTTCGTCCTGCAGCAGGTTGCTGGTTTTTGCAACCCAGTTGTCCAAAACCCGCCCGGAGAGCTCTACGCGCTCGGAATCAGGGCCGTACCAGGTCAGCCTCGGGGATGTGGAATGGCCGGATCGCAGGGTGGTCATCAGGTTCGCTGCCGGGATGCTCATGCATCAATCCTGCCACGGTGGGGGCGTCGAGCCGCAGGAGAATGTGAAATGCAACACACCTCCGTTAAGTCCAGTCGATGGACATCCTGTGTCGGTCTTGGGAATTCCGCGGAATGTCAGGAGTTGTTCATCCAAAGTGATGCGGGGCTTCCGTTTTAGCCTCAGCCAGCCCGCGCCACGGCGGAAAACGTTGGGCGTGGCGCATCCCACGTTTCTACAGATTCTTGATTATTATCCCGGCGCGGCTTGACTGGTGGGTAGTTACACGCGTGTAATTAGTAATCAACGCCGCTGCACAGATTCCCGGAACACCGCCGGAAATCGGAAACACATCCAAGCAGCAGCTGCAAAATCAGGAGGGACGCCATGGGGCAAGCGTTGCGTATCCAGGAAGATGCAGTCGTCGCAGAACATGCGTCGGTGAAATACCGTTCGCGGGAAGTGCCAGGGGACTGGTACGTGGACCCGGCGGACCCGGAAGCGGCAGACCGATACAACCAGAACGTGCAGCAGTCGTTGGAGGATCAAGCAACTGCCCTCCTCGCTGCGCACGAAGCGTTGATCGGGGACCTGCCTGCCGGGGCCGGACGAAGACTTGGACGACCCTCCCATGGAGTTGCGTCGTCCCCAGGAAATTCCAGGACAGCCGGTGTGGATCGGACTGCCGGGCCAAAGTGACTTCGATGACGAGGGCGAACTCGGTTGGCAGACTGACGCCCTGTGCGCCCAGACAGATCCGGAAGCATTCTTTCCGGAAAAGGGCGGATCAACCAGGGACGCAAAAAAGGTCTGCGGAGCGTGCAACGTCCGGTCGCAGTGCCTTGAGTACGCCCTCGCGAACGACGAACGATTCGGCATCTGGGGCGGGCTCTCCGAGCGCGAACGTCGCCGGTTAAGGAAGCGGGCAGTCTAATTCTTAAGGAAGTACACGTTACCGCCGTCGTGGTTGCCCACGACGGCGGGAGCTATCTCCCCAGGACCTTGGCGGCACTGTCGAACCAGACGCGTTCGGCAGATGCCGCCATTGGCATTGATACAGGATCCACGGACAACTCCCTCGACTTGCTTCGTGAGGCCTTGGGTCAAGCAAACGTCACCACATTCGTCCAGCCCAAGTCTGGCTTTGGCGCCGCTGTCCAGGCCGGCCTGGACGAGCTTGCTCCCAGGGATGCCGGCAGGAATGAGGACGTTGCCAAAAGCGCAGAATCGGCCGGTGCTGTCCCATGGATCTGGCTCCTTCACGACGACGCCGCTCCTGCTCCTGATGCCTTGGCCGAGCTTCTCCACGCAGTGGAACGGACCACTTCGGTAACAGTTGCCGGCTGCAAGCAGCTTGGGTGGCAGGACGACCGTCATCTGGTGGACGTTGGATTATCCACCAGCCGCTGGGCCGAACGCCTCACACTGATCGACGCAGACGAAGTAGATCAAGGGCAATATGATGCCCGCTCTGACACTTTTGCCGTGAACTCTGCCGGAATGTTGATCCGCAGGGACGTCTGGGAGCAGTTGCAGGGCTTTGACCCTGCCTTGCCCGGCAGCGGCGACGACGTCGATTTCTGCTGGCGCAACTGGCTTGCGGGAAACCGTGTGGTGGTGGTGCCAAGCGCGCGCATGTTCCACGTGGAGCACCGCCCGCACGGTCTTGGTACGTCCTCCGCGGCGCGCAAAGCGCAAATTCACATGCGCCTCAAACACACGCCGTGGTGGAACCTGCCGTTCCAGGCAGTGGGGGCGCTCCTGGGCGCACTTGTCCGTCTGGTGCTGAGCATTCTGGTCAAGGAGCCGGGCTACGGATTCTCCCAGTTCACGGCCACTATCGCCGGCTTGGTGCGGCCCTTGGCTATCGCAAGAGGCCGCCGGATTGCGGCGAGGACCCGCCGCGTTCACCGTTCGGTGGTCCGGGGCCTACAAACGTCCTCGCGTGAAGTCCGCGCCAACCGGCGTTCCCTGCTGGAGGCCATCCGCCCAAGCGAGGAAACTACCGTAGCCTCCGATCTTCTGGCCCCCGAACCCAGCGGCGATGCCTCTGACGATTTCGAGGCGCTGGCCACCAACGAACGCGGGTGGGTTGGCACTGGTGCAGTTGCTGCTGCCCTCATCACGTTCGCCGCTTCTTTCGTTGGACTCTTCGGCCTCCTTCGCACAGGAACCGTGGCCGGAGGAGGACTCCTCCCGTTGTCCGGGTCACCCTCCGATATCTGGGCCAACGCCTCTACATGGTGGATTTCCCTCGGTGCGGGACTGCCTGGGCACGCCGATCCCTTCGCTTACGTGTTGTGGCTTCTTTCCTTGTTTGGGGGTGGCGATGGCAACTCGGCAACCGTGTGGTTGCTGATACTGGCCATGCCACTCTCTGCGATCGGTGCCTGGTTCGCTGCCGGGGCCTTGACCGCCCGGCGCCGGTTCCGGGTTGTTGCCGCTCTTGCCTGGTCCGGGGCACCTGCCCTGCTGGTAGCCATCAACCAAGGCAGGCCGGGAGCCTTGGTGGCCCACGTGCTGATGCCTTTGCTGCTGCTGGCGCTGATACGCGCGTCCGGTTCTGCGATAGGCCGGGCCAATGCCGCAAGGGCGCCTTTCACGCGTCGCCCCTCGCCCGTGCTCGGTAAACCGGGAATTAACGGCACGCCGTCCTGGACCGCAGCGGCGGCTGCCGGCTTGGCGATGGCTGCAATCACTGCATCCGCGCCGTCGCTCCTGGGGCCACTGACGGTGGTCGTCGTCCTGGTGGCCGTGGTGCTCGGAACGCGGGGAAAGACACTCTGGTGGTCGCTTTTGCCCAGCGCCGCGCTCTTCATTCCCTACGGCATTTCGGTTCTTGACCGCCCCCGCTCCTTGCTTGCCGATCCGGGCCTGCCGCTCAGTTTCGACGCTGCACCACTGTGGCAGCAGTTCCTGGGCCAGCCCCTGGCTTTCGACATCGACGGCGGCCTCACCGGTCTTGGGATGTTCGGACCGGGCGCTGTGCCTTGGGCTCTGGTGCTGGCTCTGCTGGTGAGCGTCCCTGTACTTCTCTTGGCCGTAGCGGCCCTGTTCCTTCCCGGCAAGCGCACCGCCCTTGTCCGCGTCTTCTGGTTGGCCGCGCTGGCTACGTTGGCCAGCAGTTGGCTGATGGGCCATGTGGCCACCGGAGTCAACAACAACGTGATTGTTGGTCCGTTCACCGGCCCGGCGGTTTCTGCAGCCGGAATCCTGCTGCTCGGTGCGGCGTTGCTCGGTGCCGATAAGCTCTTTGCAGTTCCCACCAGGACTTCTGATGCTGCCCGCTGGAAGTCGCCCTTGCGGCGCGTGGCGTCGGGTGTTGCCCTTGCGCTGCTGCTGGGCGGACCCTTGGCCGGGATTGCGGCATGGGCGGGACAAAACGTCCTGCGGCCCGTCTCTGAGGCCCCGGTCGCTGCCGATACACCTGACGCCCCTGGGGCAGAGGCGGGTAAGAAGCTATCCTTGGGCGCTGCACGCCAGGTGCGGCCGGTGGACAACGGCACCTTGCCGGCCACCGCCGTCGACCGCGGAGAGGGACCGGAACGTACGCGGACGTTGGTCATCACCAGCGGCGAGCAGGGCGCCTTTACGTCCTCTCTGATGCGTGGTGCCGGGACTACGTTGGACAGCCTGTCTACCATCGCCTCGGCCAGGACCATTATTGGGGCGCCCGGCCGTGAAGAGATTGCTACCGACGACGCCGCTACCGCGTCCCTCCGCAGGGCAGTGGCCACCATTGTGGCGAGCACAGGTGTGGACCCCCGCAACGATCTGGAGCAGCTCGGTGCCGGTTTTGTTGTGCTCAAGGCCGCTGATGACGCCGCCCAGCTGACCGCCAGCAGGATCGACGCCGTTCCGGGCCTCGTTGCTGTTGGACAAACCGACGCCGGGTGGTTGTGGCGCGTAACCCCGAGGAATTCCTCTGCCGCCACCGCTGCAGACACGGCCCACAGGGTTCGCATTCTCAGCGCGCAGGGTGAGGCCATCGGCTCCCTGCCCTCAGCAGAGGTGTCCGTGGACGCAGCAGTGCCGGCAGGCGACGAAGGCCGCCGGGTGGTCCTGGCTGAACGGTCCGATCCTGGCTGGAGTGCTTGGATGGATGGGCGCCAGCTGAAGTCGACCACCTCCGGGTGGGCGCAGGCTTTCGAACTTCCGGCCACTGGTGGCGACCTGGAAATCCGGTACACCAACCCTTGGGGCCTTTGGTTTGGCATCCTGCAGGCCGTGGTGTTCGGCCTGACCGTGCTGTTGGCCGTTCCGATGCCCGCACGCCGCTCGCGAACCGGCATGTCGAGGGACGAAGTCTCCCTCCGTAAGGAGTACAGCAGTGTCTGAGGACCCAAAGAAGCAGGTGGACGATAACGCGACGCGCGGTTCCACGAAGAATGCCCGCAGTTCCACCAAAGATGCACCCAACTCCACCAAAGATGCCCGTTCCGGCAAGGGCGCCCGCAGTTCCAACAAGGGCATCATCACAGGGGTTTTATCCGCAGCGGTGATCCTTGCCGCGGGAGGCGGAGCGGTTGCGGCAACCTCCATGGTTCCAGGGCCCTCAGGCGGGTCTGCAGCGGACATCCGGCAGGCCGACGTTCCGGCGGGCCGCTCCCTGGGCGTCTGCCCGGAACCAGCGCGCCTTGTCACCGGAACCGATGTGGACACCGATGCTGAATTCAGCCCGGTTTCCACCACCGCCACCAGTGCGCTCAACGCACTGGTCCTGAGCAATCCCGCAGGCACCATTCCGGGCAGTAAAGTGACGTCGTTGGCAGGCGGCGCAGTTGCTGAAATTGCAAAGACGCCCACGAGTACCCCATCGCCCACTTCCGGTCCACCGGTTCTGACGGCAGCGGCGGCGACCATCAGCCCGGTGACAGCTCCTACCGTGGTGGGTGCTGACCCGCTCGGGAACGAACAAGCCTCCTTGGCCGCGAACCTGAGCTATTCAGCCAACGACGGCGACCTCCGTGGCCTTGCGGCGGCTCCGTGCCAGCAGCCCGGAAATGATGCTTGGCTGTTGGGCGCGGACACCGCGCTTGGCCGGACCGCGGTCCTGAACCTCAGCAATGCATCCGAGACGCCTGCCACCGTCAACCTGGACCTCTTCGGCGCCCAGGGGCAGATCCAGGCGCCGGGCGCACGGGGTCTTCTTGTGGCTCCCGGGACAACGCGTTCGGTAAACCTTGCCGGCCCTTGCCCCGGGCGAATCCCAACTGGCAGTGCACGTACGCAGCTCGGGCGGACCCGTTGCAGGGACCATTCAGCAGAGCGTGCTGCGCGGACTGGTGCCGGGCGGGGTGGAGTTCCTCGCCCCGGGTTCCGGGCCGTCCAACCTCCAGGTGATGGCCGGCGTCGACATCCAGGATGCAGCGGCGATCAAGGCACTTGGCAGTAAATCCGGCTTTGCCGATGCCGTTCCGGCGCTTCAAATAGCCGTACCCGGGTCCACGGACGCCGTGGTTCAGGTCCGGCTGTACGGCGCGAACGGTGAGCGCCAGCTCCCCAATGGGGGAGTAGTCACGGTCAAGGGCGGCACGGTAGCTACGTTGGACCTGGACGGCGTTCCGGCCGGCAGCTACACCGTGAGTGCGAGTTCCGATGTCGCGTTCGTCGCTTCAACCCGGATCACACGGGGGGCCAAAGCGGAGGATCCAACGGATTTCGCGTGGTCGCCGTCTTCGGCCAGGCTGGGAAGCCAGCATGTGGTGGCCGTGCCCCGTGATGGGCAGAACTCCTTCAGCTTTGGCGTTCCTGAGGGACGCGCAACTGTTAGCTACGCACCGGTGACAGCCGATGGGAAGGTGGGCAAGTCGGTGGACGTGGACATGTCCGGTGGCACAACATCGCTGATCGAGCTTCCAGCAAAATCCGGACAAGCAGTGGTTGCCGGGTACGTGGTTTCAGCATCCGGGGACCCTGCGTATGGGGCACTTATCCTGGGTAGGCAGGACCGCGCCGACGTCTCGGTGCTGGGCATCCAGGATGCTGCTGCGGGGCTCGAGAAAGTTCCTGTGACGGTGGGCTACTAGGTGGGTTGGGACCCGCGGGCGCTACTGGTAGCGACGCCGGTACACCGGATCCAGCGTCTCCGGCGGTACCCCGAGCATTTCCGCGGTGTACTCCACCACGACGTCGTGAACGAGGTCCTGGAGCTCTTCCCGTGTTCCGGCTGTCTGTTCGACGACACGGCGGTACACAGCGATCATGGGTGCTTCGCCTCGGCTGCCCGGAGTGTAGGAGCCCATGGGGGCTGCCGCGCCTTCGGCGACCAATTGCTCCAGGTTCGGCGGGATTTCGTCGACGGCGAAGAGCACGCCATCCAACTGCTTGCCCCACATATCCTGGAGGCGTTCGGCTGAGTCCAGCACCATGTCATCGAAACGTTCGGCGCGGGTCCGGAAGCCGGGAAGACTTGGGAGCATGAGTTCCCCACGCAATCCTCTGCCGTGACGGTTTCTCCGGCGCCGCCGGAAACCGCGGACATCCGTGCCGGTGTGTTCCTTTGCCTGATCGCCTGCGGCGTCAGTCCACCGGATTGTGAAGCCAGGAACATGTGGCTGTGACTGCATATATCGACTTTAGTCCCGAGGAACCGCCAACGCGACATCATGGCGACCAGCGCGCCGTGACCGGCGCTGACTGCACCTTCCGGGTGGGCACGGCCAGCCAATGCGCAGGTTATGGGCCAAGGGGCGCTAATCTGGGATGTTGTGGGTGCTATTCGTCAGTGTTCAAGGTCCGCCTGCCGCCAATCCGCGGTGGCTACTTTGACGTACGTGTATGCCGAGTCCACAGCGGTCCTCGGCCCGCTGGCCATGTACGCCGAACCGCATGCGTACGATCTTTGCGCCCAGCATGCGGAATCCCTGACAGTCCCGCGGGGCTGGGAAGTGCTGCGCCTGGCTATGCCAACGACACCTCCGGAGCCTGGCCCCGATGACTTGCTGGCTCTTGCCAACGCGGTGCGGGAAGCAGCTTCAGCGGCAACGGACACCCCACCGCGTTCCAGTCGGCCGCATGTGGAGCCTCCCGCCATGGTTGAAGGTGCGCGCCGCGGCCACTTGCGGATACTGCGCGAACCGTCCTAGGTCCGTCCTGACCCTGCCACACACGGCGACCCCGGACACGTACGACCACCCCGGACACGCACGGCAATCCCGGACTCAAATCTTCGTCGGCTCCTTGGTGGATGGTCCTGCGCTGTAGGCTGGAATCTGCAGATAAATCCGCCAGCGGCGCCATGCCCGCGCCATCCAGGGAGCATCATTCATGCCAAAGGTCAGTCCTGAACTGTTGTCCATCCTGCGCTGCCCAGTGACGGGTTCATCGCTGGTCCAGGAGGGGGAGGACCTTGTGTCAACGGCTACCGCCGAGAACGGTGAAAAGGTCCGTTACGCGATTGAGGACGGCATTCCCCTGCTTCTGCCGCCGGAACTGCTGGCTGCTTCCAACGCCGCAAGCTCCAGCCAGCACAACGCCAAGGCCTGAGTACTTCCAGAACAGCAATCCCGCACGGTACGCCTAAACATCCATAAGGACTTCCATGACTTTCGACTACAAAGTGGCTGACATTTCCCTTGCCGAGGCAGGCCGCCACCAGATCCGTCTCGCTGAGCACGAAATGCCGGGCCTCATGTCCCTTCGTGCTGAGTTCGGCCCGTCGCAGCCGCTCAAGGGCGCCCGCATCGCCGGTTCGCTGCACATGACGGTCCAGACAGCCGTCCTCATCGAAACCCTCACCGCCCTGGGCGCCGAAGTTCGTTGGGCCTCGTGCAACATTTTCTCCACCCAGGACGAAGCCGCCGCCGCCGTCGTCGTCGGTAAGGGCACGCCGGAAGATCCGCAGGGTGTTCCCGTGTTCGCGTGGAAGGGCGAGACCCTCGAGGAATACTGGTGGACTGCAGAGCAGATCCTTACCTGGCCCGGAGCGGACGCCAACCCGGAGCTGGGTCCCAACATGATCCTGGACGACGGCGGCGACGCCACCCTGCTGCTGCACAAGGGCGTCGATTTCGAGGCTGCAGGCGCCGTTCCCGCAGCCACCGAGGAAGATCCTGAAGAGTACGTCCTCATTCTGGACCTCCTTCGCCGGACCCTGGCCGCGGACCCGCAGAAGTGGACACGCGTGGCGGCACGGATCCAGGGTGTCACTGAAGAAACCACCACGGGCGTGCACCGTCTGTACCAACTCGCCGAACAGGGCAAGCTACTGTTCCCGGCCATCAACGTCAACGACTCCGTGACCAAGAGCAAGTTCGACAACAAATACGGCATCCGCCACTCGCTGCCGGACGGCATCAACCGTGCAACGGACGTCCTCATGGGCGGCAAGGTTGCCGTGGTTTGTGGCTATGGCGACGTCGGCAAGGGTGCGGCAGAAGCACTACGCGGCCAGGGTTCGCGCGTTGTGGTTACCGAGATAGACCCCATTTGTGCCCTGCAGGCCGCCATGGACGGCTACCAAGTGGCCAAGCTGGAATCTGTCCTTGCCCAGGGTGACATCTTTATCACCACCACCGGCAACAAGGACGTCATCATGGCCGAGCACATGCTGGGCATGAAGAACAAGGCGATCGTGGGCAACATCGGCCACTTCGACAACGAGATCGACATCGCAGGTCTTGCCAAGGTTCCCGGCGTCAAGAAGGTGGAGATCAAACCCCAGGTTCACGAGTGGGTCTTCGACGCCGGCTCCGACTCCGAACGGTCGATCATCGTGCTGTCTGAAGGCAGGCTCCTGAACCTGGGCAACGCAACGGGCCACCCGTCCTTCGTGATGAGCAATTCATTCACAAACCAGACGATCGCGCAGATTGAACTCTGGACCAAGAAGGACCAGCCGGCCGGGGAACGCGAATACCAGAAGCAGGTCTACGTCCTGCCCAAGATCCTGGATGAAAAGGTAGCCCGCCTGCACCTGGATGCGCTTGGCGTGGAGTTGACGGAACTGAGCAAGGATCAGGCGGATTACCTGGACCTGGATGTTGCAGGCCCATACAAGCCGGAGCACTACCGCTACTAGGCCAAGTTCAGTTTTGCGGTGCCAGTAACCTCCAAGCGGTAGCCCCAACCCCGCAGTGAAAGGCCGGACACGTGACCAGCGTGGCCGGCCTTTCGGCTAGAATTGGGTGTTCAGTATTGCTTGCCGGGGGACAGGAAGACGGGAACCATGACGGAAGTCGCCAAACGGAAAACGGGCAAGATCCTTGCCATTGCAGGGGTCTTTGCGGCCATCGTCGTGGGCGGTATTGGCGTTGCCACCGTTCCTGGATTGCTGTCCGGTTCCACCCCCAATGGCGTGGCCACAACCCAGTCCACTCCGACGCCGGAGGCCAAACCCGTCGAACTGGGCATCACACCGCTGGATGGCGCTGTGGAGTGGAATCCAGTGGTTGGCCCGCAGATCAAGGCCGTCAACGGCAAGGTCAAGGATGTTGTGCTGGCGCCGGTTGAAGGCGGTACACCTGTGCAGGGGAAGACCAGCGCGGATGGCAGCACATGGACAACCCTTGAGGTCCTGAAGTTCAAGACCCAATACAGCTATTCCTTCACCATTGTGGACACCGCAGGTAAGGAAACGAAGAAGACGCAGACCTTCACCACGGTTTCTGCCGCCTACGAGGCCGATGCTTCCATTTATCCGCGTAACGGCACAGTTGCCGGCTCGGGCCAGCCGATCGAAATCAACTTCAGTGAACCTGTGGTTGACAAGGGCCGCGATGGAAAAGCGCGTTGCCATCACCGTTTCATCTGGCCAGCCAGTGGCGTGGCATTGGTACTCGGACAAGAAGGTCCGCATTCGTCCGGAGGCCTTCTGGGCGTCGGGAACCACGGTCACAGTGGATATGAAGCTCCTGGGCGTCGATTTCGGCAACAAGATGATCGGCAACGGCGATGTCGTTTCCACTTTCACTACCGGACCGCAACGCGTGGCTGTGGTGGATGACAACACCAAGACCATGAACGTGTACTTCGATGGCCAACTGATGCACACCGCACCCGTATCGCTGGGTGGCGAAGACTGGCTATCGCCCACCGGCTATGCCGTGATCCTTGAACAAGAACGCAAATCCAACTTCAACGCTGGAAGCATCGGCCTCAAACCCGGGGACAAGGGCTATTACGCTCCAATGGTGGTGGACTATGCCAACCGCCTCACGTGGTCCGGCGTCTATGTCCACCAAGCCCTGGAGTCCGCTTGGGGCGCCATTGGACGCGTGAACGTTTCCCACGGCTGCGTTGGCTTGCTGCCCGAGGATGCTGCCTGGTTTTTCAACAACATGAAAACCGGTGATGTGGTGCAGATCCTGAATACTGGTGCGCCGGCTGTGGAGCCCTTGGAGGGGTTCGGCGACTGGAACATCCCCTGGGCCAGCTACGCCCAGCGGTAGCCTCCATCTCCAGCCGGGGACAGAATTGCTGTTAATATCGAGGCAGTGATTATTTCTTGCGGTCTTTGATTCTCCTTTCCGGTTCCGGCACCTGGCCGGACCTGTTATTTGTGCTGCCCTCCGTGGTGATTACGAGTCTTCCCTAGGGGAACCCGCGCAGGGTTCCCGGCTCCTTCCACCGGATTCCATTTCATCGCTTGGAGCACTAATGACTATTTCGCCAACCCTTCGCCCGGACTGCAGTAATTGCTTCGCCCTTTGCTGCACCGCCCTTGGCTTTGCCCGCTCAGCCGATTTCGCCATCGATAAACCGGCTGCTTCAGCCTGCCCGAACATGGCCAGCGACTTTTCCTGCACCATCCATCAACGTTTGCGGCCCCGCGGATTCAGCGGATGTACTGTCTTTGACTGCTTCGGCGCAGGCCAAGTGGTTTCCCAACGCACGTTTGGGGGTACGAGCTGGGTCCAGGATCCGGAGTCCAAGGCCTCGATGTTCGCTGTCTTCAAGATCGTCAAGCAACTGCACGAAATGTTGTGGTACTTGGCCGAAGCTGAACAACGCGCTTTCGATCCCGAGCTGGCGGCCACCGCCCGCGGGCTTTTCACAGATATCGAAAGCACATCCCAAGGCGAGGTGTCCGCAGTCCTGACTGCCGACGTCGGACATTTACACGCCCGGGTGCGTGCCCTTCTGATGGAGGTCAGCGAGGAGGTGCGCGCTTCATATGCGGCTGACGGCCGTGAAATGCCCGACGCCGGAATCCACCCGGGTGCCGACCTCATGGGTGCCAATTTGGCAAAGCGGCAACTATGCGGCTCGGACCTCCGCGGTGCCTACCTGATAGGGGCAAACCTGGAGCGCAGTGACTTAACCGCCGTTGACCTCCTTGGCGCCGATCTGCGCGATACCCGTCTCCACGGCGCCAACCTCGCAAGGTCCCTCTACCTCACCCAACCGCAAATCAACGCCGCCCAAGGAAAGCGGGAAACGCGCCTGCCTGAAAGGCTCGCTACGCCTGCCCATTGGCACTAGGAGTATCGGCGAAGGGCCGCGGCGTTGTCTCAGCCCTGGGTAAACGGCAGCTTGCGGAGCCTTTCGCCGATGGCTGCGTTGCGCTGTTCCGCCGTGCGGAGGCGGGCAAATTCGCGGTTGCGTCGCTCACCGAGGACCGCCCCTATGTAGTCCTCGGGAATCGTTCCCGCTGGCGGTGGCGGCGCGACGTAGTTGGCCAGCTCGGAGGCCAGCGCTGCGGCCATCCTGGCGCGTGAGGATGGTGCCATGAGGTACGCCTGCTGAACGAAGGTTCCGGCCCGGCGGGCTGTGGCGTCGGGGATCCGGCCTATGTCCGCTAAGGCCACCCATGGTTGGAGGTATGGCGGAGCGCCGGGAAAGATCCTCGGCTCGGAGGGCACGCGCTGCCGCAGGGAGTAAGTGCCTGCTACGACGTCGCCGAGGCGCTTGGACTTGTCGTTGAAGAGCGCCACTCCGATAGCGAGGCCACCGAAAGTCATGTAAATCTCGAGGAACCCGAGCAGCCCACGGATGACCGCGTGCCGAAACCGGATGGAGCCGCCGTCGTCCCTGACCACACGCAGGCCCGCGGCCAGCTTCCCCAAGGAGCGGCCGCGGGTGAGCGTCTCCACACCGACGGGAACGATGACGAAGGAGAAGACGACACAGGCCAGGACCATGGCCCGGACCGCGGCTTCATCGAGATCCCGGGCGGCGGAGAGGACCAGGATGATGAGGAGGATCAGGAGCAGGACGTTGGCAATGACGTCCAGAATGAGCCCCAGCGCGCGGGCGGCGAAGGACGCCGGGCGCAACTCCAGGACCACTGCCTCGCCTGTGATGATTGAACTCAAGTCCGCCCCCGGTGGCCAGCAATCGCGGCGGGCGCATCATGTACCCGCATCAACGAGTCTAGCCGCGACCATCAGGGCAGACAGGAATAGGGCAGGCAGGGATAGGGTGGTGCCGTGGACATCGATGCCTTTTCGGCCGTGCATGGGGACAAATGGTCGCGGCTGACGTTTTTGGCACATAAGCGGCGGCTCACTGGGTCCGAGGCCGACGAACTATTGCGCCTGTACCAGACTGTCTCCGCACATTTGTCCCTTATCCGCTCGGTGGCTCCCGAGACGGCCCTGTCCTCATCGCTGTCTGCCGCGCTTGCCCAGGCTCGAACCAGGTTCACCGGGGCACGTTCGAACTTCATGGAAGACCTCGCCCGTTTCTTCGTTATCGCCTTGCCGGCGGCGTTCTACAGACTCCGATGGCTAACAGTGTGGTGTGGGATGTTCTTCGTGCTGGTGAGTGGGGCGTACGCCCTGTGGATCGGGACGTCGCCCGAGGCGCTGCGGGCCGCGTTTGGCGGCGATGACAGGGTGCGTCAGTACATTGAAGACGACTTCATCGACTACTACTCGGAGAATCCGGCTGCGTCCTTTGCCGGCGCGGTCTGGACCAATAACGCCTGGATTTCAGCCCAAGCCGTTGCGTTCGGAATTACGGGGTTTTGGGTGCCCATGATTCTCTTCCTCAACGCCCAGGGCGTGGGTGCGGCAGCCGGCGTGTTTGCCTCCGCGGGAAAGCTGGATGTCTTCTTCAGCTACATCCTTCCGCACGGGCTCATGGAATTGACCGCGGTGTTCATCGCCTGCGCAGCCGGGCTGAAAATTTTTTGGTCGATGGTCCGGCCCGGACCCCGGACCCGGATGCAGGCCGTGGCGGACGAAGGGCGTTCGCTCATCACGGTTGCCCTCGGGTTGGTCCTCGTTCTTCTCATCTCGGGCCTGGTGGAAGCATTCGTGACACCAAGCCCGTTGCCTGTCTGGATGAAGATCGCGATCGGGGCGCTGGTCCTGGTGGCCTTTTGGACGTACACCCTGGTTGTGGGTGGACGTTCATTCCGCTCGGGCGCTACCGGCGATCTTGACAGCCATGACGCCGGCTACCGGGGGATTGCTGTCTAGGCGGACACGCCCGCACCTTACAGTTGCGTTTCGATCTTGCCCAACGCGGGGTGGCTCCTCGTCTCCGCCCAAAGCCGGACTGTAGGCTCGAATGCAGACAAGAGTGCCGGCAGTATGGTCAGGCCGGTGGGATGCCTACGGAAGTGAAACCGCTGTGAGTGACAAGAGCCCAAAACCACAAGATCCGGGGACGGACGTCCACGAGGACCCCGACGAGCCGGCCTTTGACTGGATGAAGCCCAAGGCGCCTGGTGGTTCTTCTGCTGCTCCCTCAGGTCCGGTCCCGGTTCAGCCCGAGAGCCGCGCTGACCGGAAGGCTGCCGAGGCTGCGGATGTTGAGCCGGAGCCACCGCTTTTCGCGGAGACGGTGGCAGATGCGCCCGCAAGTCGCCAACCGGCACACTATTCGGAACCGTTGCCGACGTCGGCCCTCCAGGTTCGTCCGCCGGAGGACGAAGTTGCCAGGCGTAATGCGGAACGCGAACAGGCTGCAAAGGTCAAGCCGATCGGCCCCCGCATTTTCCAGGTATTGCTCGCCGTCTTCTTCCCTGTGATCCTCTTGGTGCTGGCTGTCCGCGCAGTGACCAGCCCCCTCTTCCTCTGGGTTGAATACAACCGGCCGGGTTTCCCCGGAGACGGTTACGGGTTCAGCACGGACGATCGCATGACTTACGGCTCCTATGCTGTGGACTACCTGAGCAATTGGTCCGGGCCCAGATATTTGGGTGGCTTGGTAAACCAGGACGGCGCCAAGCTTTTCAAGGACAGCGAAGTCGCGCACATGGCGGACGTAAAGATGGTCATTTTGTCCTCGTTCGGTGCCGGCCTGCTGCTCATTCTTTTGAGCATCATCGCCATTGCCTACTTGCGTAAGCGCAGTACAGGCGGCGTTCGGCGCGGGCTCTTCGCCGGCTCCATCGTCACCTTGGTCATCATCATCGGCCTTGCAGTGCTGGCAGCCCTGAGCTGGCAGCAGTTCTTCACGGAGTTCCACCGGATCTTCTTCGCCAATGGAACCTGGACATTCTCGCTGGAAGACACGCTCATTCGTCTCTTCCCGGGACAGTTCTGGGTGGATGCCGGAATCGTCATTGGAGCGCTCGTGTTCCTGGCCGCAACGATCACCTTCATCCTCACCTGGCCAACGCGTCGTCGTCGTGGTTTGGACGCAAAGTCAGCGGCCGAAGAAGAAGCATCCTCAACGGAGATCGACGACGAAAGCGATACCCCTGGTGTCCGCAAGGACACCGGCGAAACCGTCGCATAAACGAGCGGGGCGCTACTTTTCGTAAAGCTTCTCCACCAACGAGGAGAAGTCCTTAACCACCGCGGCCCGCTTCAGCTTGAGCGACGGCGTCAGGTGCCCGGACTCGACGCTGAGATCCGCAGTGATAAAGCCAAACTTACGGATGGATTCGGCCGAGGACACCAGAGTGTTCGCTTCGTCCACCGCAGACTGAACTGCTGCACGAACGCGCTCGTCCCCGGCGGCTTCACTGGGGGACATGGCGTCGCGCTTGTTCTCGGCGCACCAGTCTTCAAGCCCTTCAGGATCCAGGGCCACCAGTGCTGCAACGAACGGCTTGCCGTCGCCCACCACCACGGCCCTGTCCCACAAGCGGGTGCTCCCGCAGTTTCTCTTCGAGGGGACCGGGTGCGACGTTCTTGCCCCCTGCGGTGACCAACAGGTCTTTCTTCCTGCCTGTGATGGTCAGGAACCCGTCCGGGTCAAGCTCGCCAAGGTCTCCTGTGCGGAAGAAGCCGTCGACGAAGGCCTCAGCGGTGGCGGCCTCATTGCGGTGGTAGCCCTTGAACACGCCGATCCCCTTGACCAGCACCTCGCCATCCGGGGCCACCCGGATGGTGGTGCCGGGCAGCGGTATGCCAACGGTCCCTATACGGGACATGCTTGGCGTGTTGACGGTACAGGGCGCAGTGGTTTCGGTCAGGCCATAGCCCTCAAGGACAGGGATCCCGGCACCGTGGAAGAAATGGTTTTCCCGGAGGCTGAGGGGGCTGGCCCCGGACACGGTGTAGCCGATGGCGCCGCCAAAGACCTCCCGCACCTTGGGGTAGAGGAGCTTGTTGAATGCCGAATGCTTGAGGTTAAGGAACCAACCCGGACCTGGCCCCTGCCCGCGGGCGGCGAGGTCTACCGCCGTCGAATATTCGACGGCGGCCGCGGACGCAGCGGCGAACAGCCGGGACTTGCCTGACATTGCCGCTTTGTGTCCGGCGCCGGCGTAGACCTTTTCGAAGATGCGGGGAACTGCGAGCAGGAAGGTCGGTTTGAAGGCGCCCAGGTCCGCCATGAGGCCGCTGGCACCCGGGCTGTGCCCCAACGTGACGCCTGCGGTGAGGCAGACCACCTGGACTGCCCTTGCCAGGACATGTGCCAGCGGTAGGAACATCAACGTTCGCGAGCCGTGCTGCATCAACAGTTCGGGGAGGAACGGGATGACGTTCCGGGCAACGAGCACGAAGTTGCCATGCGTGATTTCGCAGCCCTTGGGTTTGCCGGTTGTGCCGGAGGTGTAGACGATCGAGGCTACATCGGACAAGTTGGCGGCGCTGCGCTGGCGCTCAAGTTCGGCATCCATAATGCCAATTCCGACGGCGGCAAGGCTGGTCAGGTTCGGGGCCTCACCGTCGTGCTCCATGCGGATGATCGTCACCGGGTCCTCACCCAAAGCTGTGGACTTCTCAACGAGGGTGTGAAGCAGGTCTGCTTTGGAGGTGTCTTCCACAAAGATGCGCCGGGCACCGGAATCGGCGAGGATCCACTCGATCTGGCTTGCCGAAGACGTTTCATAAATGGGTACGGTAACTCCGCCAGCCATCCAGATGGCGAAGTCCACCAAGGTCCATTCGAAACTTGAACGGGATAGCACTGCCACGGGATCGCCGGGGTTGACGCCCCCTGCAATGAGGCCCTTGGCCAGTGCCTGGACGTCCGCGAGGAAGCGTGCAGCAGGCACGTTGAGCCACCCATTGGCTGTCTTGTGGGCGTAAAGGTTGCCGAACGGGTCCTTGGCGCATCGTTCCAGAAGGAGATCGGTCACGTTGGAATTCTCGTCGGCCTCGACCAGAAGCTCCGTGCTTGCCTCCCTCACGATCCTCCTCCTAGATCCACGATGGCATCCACATCCTCATCCGCCACTCCTGGTAGCTGATGACTTCGGCGGTCAGCACGGGGTAGAAAAACGCTGTTGCCAGCACGGCCAGCACCACAACCGAGCCCACTATGTAGAGTCCGTATCTCCGCCTCCAAGGAGGATCGGTGGTGCGGCCCAGCACCAACCCCAGGACATACGTCAGGGCCAGCACCAGGAACGGTTCAAAGGAAACTGCGTAGAAGATGAACATCGTGCGTTCGGGATACATGAACCACGGCAGGTATCCAGCCCCGACTCCAACGAGGATGGCCCCGGCGCGCCAATCCCGCCGGCCTGCCCACCAGAAGAGCAGGATCACCAGGGCAATGGTGCCGCCCCACCAGACAATGGGGTTGCCGACGGGCAGGATGGCCGAGGAACACGTCTCGGCAATGCAGCCGGCAGTGCCCTGCTTGGGCGATTGGTAATAGAACGAGGTGGGCCTGCCCATGACCAGCCAGGTCCAGGGGCTGGATTCGTACGGGTGGTCGGCACTGAGGCCCTGATGGAACTTGTATGCCTCAAGGTGGTAGTGCGCCAGGGAACGCACGGAATTGGGCAGCCAATCCCACCCGGGCGCCGGATTGGTGGCCGCCCACTGGCGGTAGTAGGCATCCTTGGAGAGGAACCAGCCGGTCCACGTGGCGACGTACGTGGCCGCCGCGATCGGGACAATGGTCAGGAAAGCCGGAAGTCCATCCTTGATGACCGCTGCACTGGGCCAGCTGCGGATCCCGGCAATGCGGCGGGCGCTCATGTCCCAGAAGACTGTCAACAAGCCGAACGCCGCGACGAAAAACAGCGCAGACCATTTGGTGCCCACAGCCAGTCCGAGGCAAATCCCGGCAACCAGGCGCCACCAACGCATCCCCAACCAGGGGCCGGCCAACAGTTGCTTGGCCGAGGGCCGGCCGTCGGATGAAGCAGACGCACGGGCGGCCAGCCTGGAAGCAAGGCGACGCCGGCCGTCGTCGCGGTCCAAAAGCAAAGCACCAAAGGCGGCAAGGATCCAAAACGCAAGGAAGATGTCCAGCAGGGACGTTCGCGACAACACAAGGTGGTGGCCGTCAACCGCGAGCAGCAAGCCGGCCACTGCGCCAAGCGTGTGGGAACGGAAGAGTTTCAGCGTGATGAGTGAGAGCAGGAAGACCGTGAGCGTCCCGGTCAGGGCGGCACCAAAACGCCAGCCGAACGGATTGTCAGCCCCAAACAACCACATGCCGAAGGCAATCATCCATTTCCCCACCGGAGGATGAACCACGTACTCCGGGGTATTGAGCAGGATCTCGGGATTGCCGGCGTTGAAGGAATCGTTGGCGTTGGCTGGCCAGCTGCGTTCGTATCCGCTGACGAGGTACGAATACGCGTCTTTGACGTAATACGTTTCGTCGAAGACCAGGCTGTGGGGGACCTCAAGACGGAAGAAACGCAGGATTCCGCCGATGGCGGCGGTAATGGCGGGAATCAACCAGAACCATAAACGCAGCGACGGCGGGTAATCCCGCCAGCTTTGGATCCCGCCGATCAAACGCGATGTCAGGGCGTCCACCGAGAAGGCCGCAGCAGGTCTGGCGATCCAGCGGTGGCCTTCGAGCCCGCGTCCGGGAGGCAGCTTGCTGTTGCTGCCGGCGGGGTCGTCCTGCCTGGACGGAGGCCGCCATGAGGTAGTTCCCCTGGCCGCTGTTTCCTGGGCCGGCTCTCCGGAGCCGTTGCTTGCCGCCACGTCCGTGGCCCCGGAAGGTAATGCCGACACTGCGGGGGTTCCGGAATCGGTGGTGGGAACGGGGGACTGGCTCACCCGCCCATGCTACCGTTCCATCCTTGCTGCGGCGTTGAAGTGCGCTCTTGCTGCGGCGTTGAAGTGCGCGCGGCATTAGGCTTGGCAGGTGGACGAACAACACAGCACCCCGGACGAAGCCCCCTTTGATGATGCATCGGCGGTTGATGAACCGGACGCGGCCCAGGAACCCGAAGCCGGTGCCGACACGGGCGCAACCACGGCAAGCGGCAGGATTGTGCTTGCCGCCACCCCCATCGGCAACGTGGGCGATGCATCCTCCCGCTTGATCGAACTCCTGGCGACCTCGGACATCGTCGCAGCCGAGGACACCCGTCGCCTGCATCGTCTGGTCCAGGGCCTTGGGCGTGGAGGTGTCCGGGCGCGTCATCAGCTATCACGAACACAACGAGGTAGCCAAGACCGGTGAACTGCTTGAGTATGTGCGGGCCGGCAAGACCATCCTGATGGTCAGCGACGCCGGGATGCCGGCGGTTTCAGACCCTGGATTCCGTTTAGTGGAGGGAGCCGTTGCCGCGGGCCTGACCGTCACTGCCGTGCCGGGACCTTCCGCCGTGCTGACGGCCCTTGCGCTTTCCGGACTGCCCACAGACCGGTTTTGCTTCGAAGGCTTCCTGCCACGGAAGTCGGGGGGAGCGGAATTCCCGCCTGGCGGACTTGGCTGACGAGCGCCGCACCATGGTTTTCTTTGAGGCTCCGCACCGGCTTGAAGTGATGCTTCGGGCGCTGCACGAGCGCTTCGGACCGGAACGCCGGGTGGCTGTTTGCCGGGAATTGACCAAGACCTACGAGGAAGTCATCCGCGGAACACTGCGCGAACTCCTGGAGTGGGCAGAAAACAATGAAGTCCGCGGCGAAATTGCCGTGGTTGTGGGTGGCGCTCCCGAGCAGGCTCCCGGCAAGCCGGAAGACCATGTAGCTGCCGTGAACGAGCTCATCTCCCAGGGAATCCGGTTGAAGGAAGCCGTCGCCGCCGTGGCCGATGACGCCCGTGTCAGCAAGCGGGAGCTGTATTCGGCGGTGCTTGCAGCACGCTGATCATCCCTGTGCAGGTGCACAATTTGGCGGGCGCATGGCAGTGCGTGAAGGCGTAGACACTGCTTCTTGCATGGCAGTACCGTGGCAGTAATTCAAGCCAATTCTGGCAAGGAACCCTAGTGGTGCAACCCTCCAATGCACCCAAGACGAAGGAGTCGCCATGACTGTAACGGTTGAACGCGAAAGCGAACTGCTGGCTTCCGTCCCCACCGGCCTGCTGATCAACGGTCAGTGGCGTCCGGCGGGATCCGGAAAGACTTTTGATGTTGAGGACCCGGCTACGGGCAAGGTCCTGCTCAGCATCTCCGACGCCGGTGCTGAAGACGGTGCCGCGGCCTTGGACGCCGCTGCTGCCGCCCAGGCTGACTGGGCACGCACGGCACCGCGCGAACGCGGTGAGATCCTGCGCCGTGCCTTCGAACTCGTCACCGAGCGCGCCGAAGACTTCGCGCTGCTGATGACCCTCGAAATGGGCAAGCCCCTGGCCGAAGCCCGCGGCGAGGTCACCTATGGCGCCGAATTCCTGCGCTGGTTCTCCGAGGAAGCTGTCCGTGTTTCGGGCCGCTATTCCGCAGCCCCGGACGGCAAGAACCGCCTGCTCGTTCAGAAGAAGCCGGTTGGACCCTGCCTGCTCATCACGCCGTGGAACTTCCCGCTGGCCATGGCCACCCGCAAGGTAGCCCCGGCCGTCGCCGCTGGCTGCACCATGGTGCTCAAGCCCGCCAACCTCACCCCGCTGACAAGCCTGCTCTTCGCGCAGGTGATGCAGGAAGCCGGCCTTCCCGCAGGTGTCCTGAACGTCATCCAGACCTCCACGGCCGGTGCTGTCACCGGACCGCTGATCAAGGATGACCGCCTCCGCAAGATCTCCTTCACCGGCTCCACCCCGGTTGGCCAGGCACTGATCCGTGAAGCCGCGGACAAGGTCCTGCGCACGTCCATGGAACTTGGCGGCAACGCACCGTTCGTCGTCTTCGAGGATGCTGACCTGGACAAGGCCGTTGAAGGTGCCATCGCGGCCAAGATGCGCAACATGGGCGAGGCCTGCACCGCAGCAAACCGCTTCATCGTGCACGAGTCCATCGCCGACTCCTTCGCCGAGAAGTTCGCCGCGAAGATTGGTTCCCTCACCACAGCCCGCGGTACCGAGCCGGAGTCCAAGGTTGGTCCGCTGATCGACGGCAAGGCCCGCGACGGTGTGCACGCCCTCGTCACTGAAGCCGTAGCAGGAGGTGCAACAGCAGTCACCGGTGGTGCCGCCGTCGACGGTCCCGGCTACTTCTACCAGCCCACTGTGCTGAAGAACGTCGCCGCCGACTCCCGCATTCTCCAGGAAGAAATCTTCGGACCCGTGGCCCCAATCGTCACGTTCTCCACCGAAGACGACGCCATCCGCCTGGCCAACAACACCGAATACGGCCTGGTTGCCTACGTCTTCACCAAGGACCTCAACCGGGGCCTGCGGGTCAGCGAGAAGCTTGAGACCGGCATGCTCGGCCTCAACGCCGGTGTCATCTCCAACGCCGCTGCACCGTTCGGTGGCGTCAAGCAGTCCGGCCTGGGCCGCGAAGGCGGCTCCGAAGGCATCGAAGAGTACCTCTACACCCAGTACGTAGGTATCGCCGACCCGTACGCCGACTAGGTCCTGTACCCCGACTGAGTCCCGTACCCTGACCAGGTCCGTACCCCGACCAGTCCAGGGGTTCCGTCCACCGCTCTCGCAACAAGAACGGTAGAGACAAGCAGAGGGCCCGACCCCGGAGCCATAAGTTCCGGAGTCGGGCCCTTTGCTGTTCCCACGTGGGATCGCGGTCTTAGCGGCGTTGCGGGAGAAGTCCCCTGAGCGCGCGCCATGATCCGGCAATCCCTTGCCCCGTCCGCCGGAACAGGGACCCCACAGCGCGGGAGGGGGCACCGAGTGCGTGGAACCAGCGGCGCATGAGCGACGGCGGCAGCCAGTTCGCACGGAAGCGGACCAGCCAGTTGGCATTGTTCCGTAACGAGTCACGAACAACAGCGATCCTGGCAGCAGCCGGCGAGGCTGCCTCCATCGGGCGACCATAACGTTGCCGTTCGAAGTCCGTGGTGAGTGAAGCGACGGCGGCATGTGCGGCGTCGTCGAGACCCCCGGCCTCACCCAGAATGGAACTTGAACGGAGCCGGGACGAAAAGTGCCTTGGCGTTTCACTGGGAGTGGACGGTACACCATAGTCAGTGGCGAGGTCCCGCAACTCTGCCCATGCGAGGGCTGCAGAGTCGTGGTAAGCGTCAGGCGATCCACGGTCCGCTGGTTCCTTGGGATTGAGCCGGCGGCGTCGCAGGACTACCCTGCTCAGCCTCGGCGAGCCAAGGAAAGCAGCGAGCAACAGCACTGCCGCAATCGTGGCAATAACCGTTGGCAGCGGGTCACGGGGCGCAGAGCCGGCAGTTTGCGCGTCGCCTCCCGGCAGCGGAACGGTGGTGGGGGGAGGCGTCACGGCGGTGCCTGGAACGTCCTTCTCGTCAGCATTGGTGCTCAGGCTGCCCGGGACTGAGGACTCGGTGGCATATTCCGGAACAACCCCACGGGAAGGAGTCGGCTCAAAGGGCACCCATCCCAGTCCTTCGAAGTAGAGCTCGGGCCAAGCGTGCGCGTCACGGGCATCTACCTCATACTCAGGGAACGATCCCTGGCCAACCAAAGCCACGGTCTCGCCCGTCAGCCGCCCGGGTGCGTATCCCACCGCAATGCGGCTGGGGATGCCCTCCACGCGGGCCATCACCGCCATGGCGGAGGAGAAGTGGACGCAATAGCCGCTCTTGACCGCCAGGAAGTCCGCCAGGACCGACAACCCGTTGCCGTCATACCCGTTTTGCACCGGCGCTTGAAGGGAATACGTGAATTCACTGGAACGCAGGTATTTCTGGATCGCCAGCGCCTTGGCGTAGTTGTTGCCTGCCGAAGACGTGACCTGCTCCGCCGTCTGGCGAACAATGCTTGGCAGGTTCCCTGGAACGCGGAGGAAGTCCTCCGAAATGGATTTTGGCTTACCTGTTGCCTGGGACAGGGCCTGCGCACTGATCTTGGGTGCCGCCGAGAAGACCACATAGCGTTGGGCCAGCGTGCTCGTCTCCGTACTCATGATGCTGAGGGTGGCCGGATCCCAGGTCCAACGGCCGTTCAGCCCGTTAACGGAAACGGGGGCGAACGGCGCCGGTAAGTACGGGCTGGTGAACAAGCCCGCGTTGATGGACGTCACCGCATTCACGACTTCTCCCTGGATGGAGTAACCCGGCTCTATCCGGTCCACCCCGGCCCCGCCGTGTGGCGGAGCGGTCATCAGGTGCCCAGGTTTCGCCGTCGAAGTGGTCAATGGTGACAGACCTCAGGTAAGTGGCTGCGCTGGAACTGGTGGAGTACGTGATGCGTCCTGCCCCCGTGGGACTGCGAAGACTGTTACCCAGCGTGATCATCGGATTGAGGCCGTTCGAGGTACCCCAAGGGCTCAACCGCGAGCCTTGCGGGAAGGTGCCTGTTTCAAACCCGGGAATGGCCAGCGGAACAACCAATGCCAAACCCAGTGCCAGCACCCCCGTCACCAGGGAGCGCCTGATCTGGCCGGAACTTCGTGGTGCTCCGGACTGCAGCCTGGCGTCAGGGGCGAACCAATGGCTGCAACCAAGAATGAGCAGATATCCCACCGTGGCCCCAACGAATCCAGCGACACCTACGCTTTGCGGCTTGATGGTTGCAGGAACCACCATGACCGCAAGGAGTCCGATTCCACTGGCCGCCGGCATCGATAGCGGGACGGCCAAAGCATCGATCAGGATCACCAGAAGTCCCAGGCACGCACAGGTGACGAAGACAATCCCCGCGTTAGGGGCCACCGGAGCGCTCTCGGACACAACCGTCTCGGCGGCCCGCTTGATGAGCCGGCCTACCGCGGCAAACGTGCCGGTGGTAGGGATGAAGCCCAGGAAGCTGTCCTGCCGGCAGAACGTGAAACTGAGTATGCCGGCCAATGCTGCCAAGGCACCCAGCGTGGTAACCAAGGGCTGGATCCGGAGGGTCCGCAGGATGGCCAGTGTCAGGGCCACCACTACAACGGTGGTGATCAGCGGCATGAACCAGGCCCAGCCCCTGAACACTCCATTCAGGGATATGGCCGCACCAAGAACGGCCACGGCAACGGAACCAGCCATGATCCACGGGTAGAGGCCGGGAGCCTGCGGCCGTTGTTGAGGTGAAGCGGGGGCGGGCCCGTCTCCGCTGGCACCCTGATGGGGAACGCCCCGCTGGAATGTTGCAGGGGACCCACGATGGGACGTTGCGGTCATCGCGGCACCGCCGCTCCGCGCCGTACGTCCATTGCCGCGCTCGCAGCAACCAGCAGGCCGCCTTCGTCGAAGCCGGACCAGGCCGCTGTCAGTGGTGTCTTCGAGGTGACGGAGACAGCCTTCCAGCCGCCCTGCCTCAAGGTTTCCAGGACATCATCCTTGTTTCGGAAGTCCGGGTTCCGGGAGTCATGGTTGCGGGACTCGTTGCTGCTTTGAGGGTCCGTGACTACTATCGCGAAGGCGTTGGCACCGTAGCCGGCCGCCGGAGCAAGGGCTTTGGCCTCGGCAAGGGTCAGATTGCCAAGCAAGGCAAGGAGCGGCCCGCGCAAACGATGCGCAGCGAGCTTGTCCATGAGGCGGTCGTCGAAGACCGAATCAACGCTTTCCTGGCCCGGCACCTCCAAGGCCCCACTGCGGTTAGGCACGGAACCGGTAGGTTCGGGGGAGCGCCGGGCATGCCCCGGACTATTTTCTCCGGCCCTGTGATGTTCAGCCCTGTGGTGGTCAACCCAGTGGTGCTTCGGTCCGCTCAACTCAATGGCGGCCAAACCTTCGGCAATGGCATGAAGGCCGGCAACGCCACTGAACTCTTCCACGCCCGGATCCGGTGCCGACGGCGAGCGAATGAAGGCCGGGCTACCGAAGGCGTCCAGGACGCGCAGCGAGTAGTTCCGTTCGGCCAAGTGCGCGCTGATGGACATTGCCGCTGTCACAACCCACTCAAAATTCGGGCTGGTCACCAGGTCCGAGTCGTCGTCGTGCGAGCTGAAAACCGAGGCGCTGCCGGAGGCGAAGGCCGCGAATCGTTGGTCAAGGATGATGGTGGCTTCCGGAGTGGTGACCGATTCCTCCTGGCGGACCATAAGCTGTCCGTGCCGCGCCGTGGCGGGCCAGTGGACGCGCCGCATCGGATCGCCGTGCCGGTATTCGCGCGTCATGATGTCGTCGTCGCTGGGGTTCGCCCTGATCCGGGTGGCCGTTACGCCATCGTTCCCACGCGCCCCGGCGAGTCCCGTTACGGGAAGTTCGACGGCGGCCGGCGTCACGGTGAGGAGGTCGCCGTCGTCGATGGCATGGCGCCGCAACGACAAGCCGAACGGGTCGCTGAACTCGGCAGTGACAGGACCTATGCGGAACTGTCCCCGCTTGCCGGATCGCAGATGGTATTCGTAGCGGCTGGTTCCGCCTGTTGCAGACCGGGCCGGGAAGCGGAAAGCCGGCGGATCACCGAACCGTGGAGGCAGTTGCTCCTCCATGATCACGTGGCCGGTGGAAAATGTGGATCGGGCGACCGCCAGGCGAACGGTGGTGGCGGTGGACGTTTCCACGGTGGAGGGATTGAATTCCCGGTACACCTGGAACTTGGGTTTCCAGACCCGGACACCAGCCAGGGCAACCAACGGAAGGATCAACAAGAAGACGGCAAGAGTCAGGAGATCGCGTCTGCCCATAATGTAAGCGCAGACCAGCGAGGCCACCCCGGCGGCGAGCAATCCCCATCCGCGGCTGGTGAACAAATGCTTGGGGAGCCGATCCACGAGTGCCATGCCCGCTGTCTCCTATGCGCTTTGCTTGTCCCTGCGCCACGCGCCAGGCGGTTCCTGGGCAACAGGGAGGGAAGCGAGGATGCCCCGCAGGACTGTTTGGGGCGTGTCGCCGGAACTCGCAGCCTTGCGGTCCAGGATGATGCGGTGGGCGAGCACCGATTCGGCCACGTCCACGACGTCGTCGGGAAGGACAAAATCGCGTCCATCCAAAGCTGCCGTGGCCTTCGCGGCGCGCAGCAACTGCAGCAAGGACCGCGGGCTGGCACCGAGTCGAAGGCGGGCACTTTCACGCGTGGCACGGCCAATGGCAACGGTGTATTCCTTGATGGCCGTGGACACGTAGACCTGCTGGACGGCTGCAATCATGGCTGCCACATCGGCTGCCGTGACCACTGGGGTTACCTTGATCAGGGGAGAGGCCGCCTGATGCGTTTCCAACATCTCGATCTCGGCATCCCGATCCGGATAGCCCATGGAAATCCTGGCCATGAAGCGGTCGCGCTGGGCTTCGGGCAGCGGATAAGTGCCCTCCATTTCGATGGGATTCTGCGTTGCCACCACCATGAACGGCAATCCCAGCTGGTATGAATGCCCGTCCACCGTCACCTGGTGTTCTTCCATACACTCCAGGAGCGCGGATTGGGTCTTGGCTGAGGCACGGTTGATTTCGTCGCCGATCACGATGTTCGCGAACACCGCGCCGGGCCGGAACTCGAACTGCCGCGAAGACTGGTTGTAGATGGACACGCCCGTCACGTCCGATGGCAACAGATCCGGGGTGAACTGGATACGGGACACCGTGCAGTCCACGGTTCGGGCCAGTGTCTTCGCCAACAGAGTCTTGCCAACGCCGGGCACATCCTCCAGCAGGAGGTGGCCTTGGGCCAGGAGAACTGTCAGGGCCAGCTTCGCAGCGTCCGCCTTGCCGTCGATGACCTTGCCGATGGATGCCAGGATGCGCTCGCTGGCATCGTGGAAACGTTCGGCGTCCATGACCTGCGGCTTGTGTCCATTGAGTGCGGCGGCTTCCCGGGGCAGCGCACTGTACGCCTCGCCCTGAAGTGGGGAAGGCTCGACGGTGACTTGTCGCTTGGACTCCATGATTGCCCTTCAGCCGTGGCCAACGCCGGTGTCGGCCGTCTGTCCGTTCCAGACTACCCAGACTTTGGCCGTCCCTGACATAGTGCTCCGCGAATTTATGTGCCAACTGGAATTTGTCCCGCAGCACGGGGGACCGCGGTCCGATTAAGGTGGGAACATGTGCAATTCCCTCGCCCCCGCTCCCTACCGCGCGTCCTCCGGTGCAACAGAAGCCTCGGATTCCCGCAAAGAGTACCCTCCGGCCCCGGAACCGCTTCCCGTCCCGGTGATGGACAACCACACCCACTTGGACTTTCGGCACGGTTTGATCGAAGTCGGCGTTGCGGACGCCATGGATGCCGCCGAAGCTGTTGGTGTCCAAGGGGCGATCCAGGTTGGCTGCGACCTGGAATCGTCGCGCTTCACGGTACAAGCTGTCCAGGCCGATGCCCGCTTGCTGGGAGCGGTTGCCATCCACCCCAACGACGCACCCATCTACGCGGGGCGGGGGGAGCTGGAATCGGCGCTGGCAGAGATCGAGGAACTGGCTGCCCACCCGCGGATCCGTGCCATCGGCGAAACAGGGTTGGACTTCTTCCGAACCCACGGTGAAGGGCTGGCACATCAGCGGTACTCCTTCCGAAGGCACATCGACATCGCCAAGCGGCTAGGCCCTCACTCTGCAGATCCACGACCGCGACGCCCACGATGACGTAGTGCAGGTATTGAAGGAGGAAGGGGCCCCGGAGCGGGTAGTTTTCCATTGCTTCTCCGGTGATGAGGAGCTGGCACGCATTTGCAATGAGAACGGCTGGTACATGTCCTTTGCGGGCACCATGACGTTCAAGAATGCCGGCAACCTGAGGGCAGCGTTGTCCATTGCGGAGCCCAGCCGGATCCTGGTGGAAACAGATTCGCCATTCCTCACGCCACACCCGTACCGTGGGCGGCCAAATGCGAGCTACATGGTGCCATACACAGTTCGCTCGATGGCTGAAGTGACAGAAGATGACCTTTCGGAACTTTGCGCCAGGCTGGCTGAAAATACCGTAAATGCCTACGGATCGTGGGGCTGATCGGGGGCGTTCGAAGCTCTGTGGGACCGCCGGAGATGAATACCCGGTATGTAGAATTCTTGGTCCGTTTATAACAGATCGGTTACTGTGTACAACAAGTAGCCGGGGTCGGGGAAGGCCTTCGGAAAACTGGTCCGGATTCGTCCGGGCTCTTTAGTTGAATGTATTTGGCGGCGCAGATGCCGGCAGCAGAGGGTGGGACCAGGCTTTTTTGCCTGGCCCCTCAGTTTTGCGGCTGGCATTATTTTTTGCGCTTTTCCCCGTGCCCGGATGGTCTGAGAGTTATGGGCAATCGTGATCAAGTTCTTCACAACGGATGGCAAGTTCAGCTTTCTCAAAGTCGGTGCCCAGTTGCTGGTTGTTGCAGCGCTGGTGGTCGGTGTAGTCGCCTTCGTCGGCAACAACAAGACAATCACCCTGAACGTAGACGGCAAGGTAAGCTCCATCCAGACCTTCGGCGGCACCGTTGACCAAGTGGTCAAAGCAGCCAAGGTCGAGCTGAAGGACGCAGACCGCGTTTCACCGGATCTTGATACCCAAGTGGAAAACGGCTCGGTGGTCAACATCAATCTCGCTAAAGCCGTCTCCATCGAATTGGACGGCGCCCGCAAGACCGTCAACACCAACGCACCGGACGTCGCCGGCCTGGTGAGTGAACTGGGAGTCGCGAGCTCCTCCGAAATCTCCCAGCCGAAGGACGCCTCGCTGGCTGTCACAGGCTCCTTCGTTTCCATCTCCACACCCAAGACGATCAGCCTGGTAGCTGACGGCAAGGACACCAGCACCACCACGACGGCGCCCGACGTCGCCAGCGTCCTGAAGGACGCCGGAGTCACCCTGGGCGCCAGCGATCGCGTCTCCCAGCCCGGAAATGCGCCGGTCATCCAGGACATGGTGATCAAGGTCTCCCGCGTGGACACCAGCAAGACCGCCGAGGCTACTGAGGAAGTACCGTTCGACAGCGTCAGCACCGATAGTGCCGAGCTCTACAAGGGCGACGAGAAAGTGACCCAAAAGGGCGTCGCAGGTTCCGTTGTGAAGACCTTCAAGCTGGTCTTGGTGGATGGCCGTGAAGCTTCCCGCACCCTTGTATCCAGCAATGTAACCACTCAGCCCGTTACCGAAAAGATCATGGTCGGAACGAAGGCCCGCCCCGTCGCCGCCAAGGCTGCCACTTCCAGTGGTCCCACCGGCGCCCCGAACGAAGCTATGTGGGACAGGATCGCCCAGTGCGAGTCCGGCGGAAACTGGTCCATCAACACCGGCAACGGCTACTACGGCGGGCTGCAGTTCTCCAGCCCCACCTGGTTGGCCAATGGCGGCGGCGCCTACGCCCCCACTGCAAACCTTGCCACCAAAGCACAGCAGATCGATATCGCCAACCGCCTCTACGCCAGGAACGGCCTCAGCGACTGGGGCTGCGCGCACGCAGCGTGACCCCGCACAGGCGATACGATACCTAGGTGACTGAACCGAATTCCGAACCCGCCGCCGTCGTGCCTTTGATGGGCGCCACCGACATCCGACGGTTAGCCGAGGAAATCGGTGTCCGCCCCACCAAGACGTTGGGCCAGAACTTTGTCATTGACGGTAATACGATCCGCAGGATTGTCTCAGCCGCCAACATCGACGCCGGCGAAACCGTGCTTGAGGTGGGCCCGGGCCTTGGCTCCCTGACGCTTGGGCTGCTGGATGCGGCCAAGACTGTTGTGGCCGTTGAGATTGATCCCGTGCTCGCCAGGAAGCTCCCCGAGACCGTTCGTGCATGGCGGCCCGAGGCTGAAGACAACTTCCACCTGGTCCTTTCGGACGCCATGAGGGTCACGGAACTGCCCGTGCAACCGACAGCACTGGTGGCCAACCTCCCGTATAACGTGGCCGTCCCCGTGGTGCTTCACCTGCTGCAACACTTCCCGAGCCTGCAGCACGGACTGGTCATGGTGCAGGACGAGGTCGCGGACCGCCTGGCAGCAACTCCAGGCAGCAAGATCTACGGTGTGCCGTCGGTCAAAGCTGCCTGGTACGGGCACATGCGCAAGGCCGGCGTGATCGGCATGAACGTGTTTTGGCCAGCTCCGAAAATCCACTCCGGACTCGTTGCCTTTACGCGCCATGACCCACCCGCCACGCACGCCACCCGGGAACAGGTGTTTGCTGTCATCGACGCCGCTTTTGCCCAGCGTAGAAAGACCCTCCGCGCGGCGTTGGCCGGATGGGCAGGCAGCGCGGCAGAGGCCGAACGGTGCCTGGTCGCCGCAGGCGTTGATCCCACAGCCCGGGGCGAGGTCCTGGACATCTCTGCCTACGTCCGCATCGCCGAAGCCCGCCACCCAGCGGACGCATGAGTCCGAACACCCGCAAACCCAGCAGCCTGCCATACGTAGGCGATCGCTTCCATGCCAGGACGGTCCGGGTCAAAGCGCCGGGGAAGATCAACGTCTCGCTAAGTGTTGGTCCGCTGCGCCCCGACGGCTACCACTCCGTGGCAAGCGTCTACCTGGCCGTTTCCCTGTACGAGGAAGTGGCGGCCACCAGCACCGAGGCTGAAGGGATTACCGTCAGCATCAGCCCCAACAGCACCCTGGACCTGGACGGCGTCGATATTCCCCTGGACGAACGCAACCTGGCCTACAAGGCGGCAGCCATCATGGCTGAGCTATCCGAGAAACCAACCGGCGTCCACCTTGAAATCACCAAGCGTGTGCCTGTCGCCGGAGGTATGGGAGGGGGCTCCGCCGACGCCGCCGCTACCTTGCTCGCATGCGATGCCCTGTGGAACAGCGGCCTTTCCCGCGAGGAACTCGCACACCTGGCAGCCGAGTTGGGCGCAGACGTTCCGTTCTCGCTGCTGGGCGGGACCGCCGTCGGACTCGGTGTCGGCGACAAATTGTCGCCCGCACTGGCAAAGGCACAAATGGACTGGGTGCTGGTATTTGCCGACTACGGGCTCTCCACACCTGACGTGTTCCACACCCTGGACGGACTCCGCGACTCCGAAGGCGTGGAAATTCCGGAGCCCGTTGACGTTGACCCCACCATCCTCCAGGCCCTGCGGCACGGCGATCCCGAGGCGCTCAGCCGGGTGCTGATCAACGATCTCCAGCGGGCATCCATTGCGCTTGCCCCACAGTTGAGGGACACCATCGGGCTAGGCGAAGCCCGGGGCGCATTGGCAGGCATGGTGTCAGGCTCCGGGCCCACCATCGCACTGCTTGCCAGGGACTCGGTGTCCGCCAGCGTCCTCGCTGAAGAGCTGACCCATCGAGGCCACACTGCGGTTGCCGTCCACGGACCCGTGCCCGGCGCCCGGATCATCTCCGATACCCTCCTTTAGTAGCTCCCGCATTCCAGCAGTAGAAAGTAGTACCCATTGGCCCACCTGCTCGGCGGCGAAAACCTCACCGTTTCGTTCGCGACCCGCACTGTCCTCGACGGCGTCACCCTCGGCTTGGAGGATGGCGACCGCATCGGCATGGTCGGCCGCAACGGTGACGGAAAATCAACCCTCATGCGTTTGCTCGCCCTACGCTCCACGCCCGACTCCGGCCGCGTCACCAAACGTGGTGACGTCAACGTCGGCTACCTCGACCAAGGCGACGTGCTCGACGGCGACCTGACAGTCGGCGCAGCGATCGTCGGCGACCGCGCAGACCACGAATGGGCCGCCAACCCCAAGATCCGCGAAGTCATGGGCGGCCTGGTTGGTGACGTCGACTGGCACGCCAACGTGCACGCACTCTCCGGTGGGCAAAAGCGTCGTGTCGCGCTGGCCAAGCTCCTCATCGAAGACCACGACGTCATCATGCTGGACGAACCCACCAACCACCTCGACGTCGAAGGCGTGGCCTGGCTGGCCAAGCACCTCAAGACTCGCTGGCGCGCCAACCAAGGCGCATTCCTGGTGGTCACCCACGACCGCTGGTTCCTTGATGAAGTCTGCAACTACACCTGGGAAGTCCATGACGCGATGGTGGACATGTTCGACGGCGGATACGCTGCCTACGTTTTGGCTCGCGCCGAGCGGGACCGGATGGCCGCCGTCGTCGAAGGTAAACGCCAGCAGCTCGTCAAAAAGGAGCTGGCATGGCTCCGGCGTGGTGCGCCGGCACGAACTGCCAAGCCGAAGTTCCGGATCGAAGCTGCCAACGACCTCATTGCCGACGTGCCGGATCCCCGCGACTCCGTAGCCCTCAGCAAGATGGCCACCGCGCGGCTGGGCAAAGACGTGCTGGACCTCGAGAACGTGACCCTCGATTTTGTTGACGGAGCGGACGGGCAGAAACTCTTCGACAACATCACCCTGCGGCTCGCACCTGGCGAACGGCTGGGCTTGGTGGGCGTCAACGGGGCCGGCAAGTCCACGCTGCTCAAGCTCCTCAACGGCGAAATCCAGCCCACCTCCGGCAAGGTCAAGCGCGGCAAGACGGTGGTGACGGCTGTCCTCACCCAGGACGTGAAGGAGCTCGACGACGTCTCGGACCTTCGCGTCATTGAAGTCATTGAGCGGGAAAAGCGGTCCTTTAGCGTAGGCGGTAAGGAATTCACCGCCGGCCAGCTCGTAGAGCAGCTCGGATTCACCAAGGAAAAGCAGTGGACACCCGTCAGGGACCTCTCCGGTGGTGAGCGCCGCCGGCTCCAACTCCTGCGCCTGCTGGTAGGGGAGCCCAATGTACTGATGCTCGACGAGCCCACCAACGACCTCGATACCGACACCCTGGCCGCCGTCGAAGATGTCCTGGACGGTTGGCCCGGAACGCTGGTTGTCGTGAGCCACGACAGGTACCTGCTTGAGCGCGTCACGGACAACCAGATGGCACTCCTTGGCGATGGCAAACTCCGTGGCTTGCCCGGCGGTGTGGACCAATACCTGGAACTGCGTGAAGCGGCACTTGCTTCCGGCGCTGTTGGCGGCGGATCCGGTGCGCCGACTTCTGCGGGTGGCGGTACGTCGTCGAGTGCCGCTCCGTCCGGTGCCAGCGAAGCCGAAAAGCGTGAAGCCCGCAAGGACCTCAACAGGATCGACCGCCAGCTCGGCAAGATAGCCCAGCAGGAGGAAAAGCTTCACACCCAAATGGCCGCGAAGTCCGACTCCGGGGACTTCGACGCACTGGGCGAACTCAATGCCAAGTTGCAGGAACTCCTTGAGGAGAAAGAAGGCCCTGGAGCTCGAGTGGCTCGAGGCCGCCGAAATCCTCGGCGAATAGGGCGCGGCCAGCGGTGTTGCCGTCGCGAGTGGCGGCTGGCGGCGCAGCGGCTGGCGAGTGGCGGCTGGCGGCTGGCGGCGCAGCGGCTGGCGAGTGGCAGCCGGCGGCGCAGCGGCGCGCATCCTCCGCGTGCTGGCTCGTTCCTCGCCTTTGACGCACGCTTCCGGATGCCCGCCGCTGCTGCAACGCTCTCTCACATCCAGCGGGTATCTGCGGGATGTTCTCTCAGGTCCAGCGGGCTTTTGCGGGACGTTCTCTCAGGTCCAGCGGGCTTTTGCGGAATGTTCTCTCACATCCAGCGGGCTTTTGCGGGACGTTCTCTCAGGTCCAGCGGGCTTTTGCGGAATGTTCTCTCACATCCAGCGGGCTTTTGCGGGACGTTCTCTCAGGTCCAGAAGCGTTTTAGCCGTTGCTCTATCACTTCCGCAGGGCTTGCCCTCGCCCGGGCGGGAGTGTCTGGACAACGGTGGATCCGGGGTTGGCGTTGATTTTTTCCTTCGATGTTGAAGGAAACCCGGGCCGCTTGGTGGCTCGGGATGTGAAAGCACGTTGTGGCGGGCATCCGGCAGCCTCTTTTTAGTGTCCGCAGAAGTTTCGGTCAGGGGCTGATTTAAGGACCCGGATCGTTCGGATGTGAGCGCGCATCGCCCGAGAGGCGGTAGGGATGTGAGCGCGCATCGCCTGGAAGGCGTTGGGATGTGAGCGCGCATCGCCTGGAAGCCGTTGGGATGTGAGCGCGCATCGCCTGGAAGGCGTTGGGATGTGAGCGCGCATCGCCCGAGAGGCGTTGGGATGTGAGAGCGCATCGCCTGGAAGCGGTGGGGATGTGAGAGCGCATCGCCCGGAAGCAGTGGGGAAGTGAGAGCGCATCGCCTGAAAGGCGCTCGGATGTGAGAGAAGATCAGGGATCGGATCGGAGACCGGGCTCCTTTTGCAGCCCGGTCAGTCCGTTCCAGGCCAGGTTCACCAGGTGGGCGGCTACCGCGCGTTTGTCCGGCTCACGACTGTCCAGCCACCATTGGCCTGTCATCGCGACCATTCCGACGAGCATCTGGGCGTACATGGCGCCATCTGCGGCGCTGAATCCACGGCGGGCGAATTCGTCGGAGAGCAGGTGTTCCACACGCGCTGTGACGTGGGAGAGCAAGGTTGAGAAGGCGCCCTCGGGCTGGGACGGTGGTGCGTCGCGCATGAGGATCCGGAAGCCGTCTGTGCGCTCCTCGATGTAGCCAAGGAGTGCCAGCGCAGCGCGCTCCACCAGGACGCGGGGTTTGGCATCGGTGCTCAATGCCTCGGTGATGGAGTCCAGGAGTATCCGGAATTCGGTCTCGACAACCTGCCGGTAGAGGCCTTCCTTGGACCCAAAATGCTCGTAGATCACCGGCTTGGAGACGCCCGCGCTGGCGGCAATTTCTTCAATGGTCGTGCCGTCCAGGCCTTTGGCTGCGAAGAGCGACCGGCCAATGCCGATGAGCTGGGAGCGGCGCTGTTGTCCGGTCATCCTTGACCGTATCGGGCGGTCTCCCAGAGGCTCGACGGCGGCTGCGGGCCGGGAAAGTTCAGTGCGCTTGCTCACGTGTCCATCATGCCCTAACCCGCCGCGCGGCTGATCGGGGCGGGCCGTAACAGGGCATCCGGAGACCCGTCAGAGTGGGTCAAGTCGCGAACCATGCAAAGGTCATGGCAAACTAGATTCTTGTGTGTGCATCCCGGTGATCCGGGATACCGTCAGGCCCTGCCGCCTGGGGGTACAAGCATGCACGGTCCGCTCTGGTGTAATGGCAGCACCCCGGCCTTTGGAGCCGTGGAGTATAGGTTCGAATCCTATGGGCGGAACGGTCGGAAAATGCGCTCCACTCTGTACCTGGAACAGCTCGAACGGTGCCTGGGTCCACAGTTGGAATGGCAGCATTCCGAAGCCGGGTTACCCGGGACAAAACCGAGCAAGGAGAGCCAGTACGTGAGCCCCGAAACCACCGGTCCCGCAGCAGTCATCGTCTTGGCTGCAGGTGCCGGGACGCGAATGAAGTCGCGGACTCCCAAGATTCTCCACGAAATTGGCGGCCTCTCCATGGTGGGCCACTCCCTCCTCGCCGCCCGTTCCATCAACCCGCGGAAACTTGCCCTTGTTGTCCGGCACGAGCGCGATCGCGTGGCAGAACACGTCTCCGCGCTGGATCCGGAAGCCCTGATCGTTGACCAGGACGCGATCCCCGGCACGGGACGCGCTGTCCAGGTCGCCCTCAACGCCCTCGACGCCGAAGCGGAGCTCACCGGCACTGTGGTTGTCACTTATGGAGATGTGCCCCTGCTGACCGGCGAATTGCTGGGCGAACTCGTGGCCACCCATGAAGCCCAGGGCAACGCCGTAACGGTGCTCACAGCAATATTGGACGACGCCTCGGGCTACGGCCGCATCCTTCGTGCCGAAGACGGCACGGTCACCGGCATTCGCGAGCACAAGGATGCAAGCGAAGCCGAGCACACCATCCTGGAGGTCAACTCCGGCATTTACGCTTTCGACGCCGCTGTGCTCCGCGACGCGCTGACGCAGGTCACCACTGACAACGCGCAGGGTGAGATGTACCTCACCGATGTCCTCGGACTGGCCCGCGACGCCGGTGGCCGGGTTGCCGCCGTCGTCACCCAGGACCGGTGGCAGGTTGAGGGCGCCAACGACCGCATCCAGCTGTCCGCGCTCGGTGCCGAACTTAACCGCCGCATCGTCGAGTCCTGGATGCGGGCGGGCGTGACGGTGGTGGATCCGTCCACTACGTGGATCGACTCCACGGTCAGGCTCGATGAAGACGTCCGGTTGCTGCCCAATACGCAACTGCACGGTTCCACCACTGTGGCGAGGGACGCCGTCGTGGGTCCTGATACGACGCTGACGGACGTCAACGTTGCCGAAGGTGCCAAGGTTACCCGCACGCATGGCTCGACTTCCATCATTGGAGCCGGGGCCACCGTTGGTCCGTTCACCTACCTCCGCCCTGGCACGGTACTGGGAGAGATCGGCAAGATCGGCGCCTTCTACGAAACCAAGAACGTGACCATCGGCCGCGGTTCCAAGCTGTCCCACCTCGGGTACGCAGGTGACGCTGAAATCGGCGAGGACACCAACATCGGCTGCGGCAACATCACGGCCAATTACGACGGCGAGAAGAAGCACCGCACGGTGATCGGCTCGGGCGTGCGGACTGGTTCAAACACCGTCTTTGTAGCTCCGGTGACCGTGGGTGATGGCGCTTACAGCGGCGCCGGTGCCGTCATCCGCAAGGATGTCCCGCCTGGAGCCCTCGCCATTAGCCTGGCCGCGCAGCGAAACGCCGAAGGCTGGGTACTGGCCAACCGCCCCGGTACCAACTCAGCGAAGCTGGCCCAGGCCGCGCAGGAGTCCATGCTGACCCCCGCCTCCACATCCTCACAATCTCCAGCAACCACAGAAGAGGGCAAATAGGCATGAGCGAAATTACCGCACACGGCGAGAAGAAATTGATTCTCGCCGCCGGAAGGGCACATCCGGAGCTGGCGCAGGAAATCGCGAAGGAGCTGGAGACTGAGCTCCTGCCCATCGACGCCTATGACTTCGCCAATGGGGAAATCTACGTCCGTTCCGCTGAGAGTGTCCGCGGCACCGACGCGTTCGTCATCCAGGCGCACCCGGCCCCGCTGAACAACTGGCTCATGGAGCAGTTGATCATGATCGACTCCCTCAAGCGCGCCTCTGCCAAGAGGATCACGGTTGTTTCACCGTTCTACCCGTACTCCCGCCAGGACAAGAAGGGCCGCGGCCGCGAGCCCATTTCCGCCCGCCTGGTTGCGGACCTGTACAAGACCGCCGGTGCGGACCGCATCATGTCCGTGGACCTGCACACCTCCCAGATCCAGGGCTTCTTCGATGGCCCGGTTGACCACCTGATGGCGATCCCGCTGCTGGCCGACTACATCCGCACCAAGGTGGAGGCGGACAACATCACCGTTGTTTCGCCGGACACCGGCCGCGTCCGTGTCGCCGAGCAGTGGGCGGAACGCCTTGGCGGTGCCCCGCTGGCGTTCGTTCACAAGAGCCGCGATCTCACCGTGCCCAACCAGGCCGTCTCCAAAACCGTGGTTGGCCAGGTTGAAGGCCGCACCTGCGTGCTTATTGACGACATGATCGACACCGGTGGAACCATCTCCGGTGCCGTCCAGGTCCTGAAGAACGCTGGCGCCAAGGATGTCATCATCGCTTGCACGCACGCCGTTTTCTCCGACCCGGCAGCGCAGCGCCTCGCTGATTCGGGCGCACGCGAAGTGGTTGTCACCAACACCCTGCCCATCCCCGCAGAGAAGCGTTTCCCGCAGCTAACGGTGCTGTCCATCGCACCGTTGATCGCGCGTGCCATTCGTGAAGTGTTCGACGACGGTTCGGTCACCAGCCTGTTCGACGGCAAAGCCTGACGCCGGACTACTGGCATGACGGGCCATCCGCCGCCTCCGGGCGTGTGGATGGCCCGTTTTCAGTAATGAAGGTATCCGCTGGTAAACTCTTGGGGATACCTTGGCGAGGGAGAGCACATCCGGTGCGCGTTTTGAACCGGAATTGCGGGTCTCCGTTATCGACTGGGTCTGCATCTCCTTCGACACAGGCGGGCTGCTGCTGGACAGCAACGGTCGCCGGGCGTAGAAGGTCCACAGACCTCCGCCCTTGCTGATCGACTTGTCCGGAGTTTCCCGGACGCCACAGTAATCAAGGAGTACACATGTCTGAGCAGAAGCTCACCGCAGAACTGCGCACCGAATTCGGTAAGGGTTTTGCCCGCCGTGCACGCATGGCCGGCCAGATCCCGGCTGTCATCTACGGCCACGGCGCAGAGCCGATCCACATCAACCTGCCTGGCCGCGCCACCACGCTGGCCGTCCGCGTTTCCAACGCCCTGCTGGCAATCGACGTCGACGGCGAGAAGCACCTGACGCTAGTCAAGGACATCCAGCGCGACCCGGTTAAGCAGATCATCGAGCACGTTGACCTCCAGACCGTCCAGGCCGGCGAGAAGGTTACCGTCGACATCGCCATCCACGTTTCCGGTGAAGTTGCTCCGGGTGCTGTTGCCAGCCTCGAAGCCACCACGGTTTCCCTTGAGGCCGAGGCAACCCACGTGCCCACCGCCGTCGAGGTTGACATCGAAGGCCGCAAGGCCGGCGAGAACATCCACGCATCGGACCTCGTCCTGCCGAAGGGTTCCACCCTGCTCACCGAAGGCGACACCCTTGTGGTCCGCATCGCCGAGACCGCTTCTGAGGCTGAAGAAGAAACCACCGCAGCAGCGGCTGAGTAGTCTTTGACTGCATAGGCAAACGCCTTTTGAGTGGCCGGGTCCCCTTGGGTCCCGGCCACTTTCTTCTTTCACTCCCGCGTAATCCCGCGCGCCCCCGCGATTCCGATACCGGTCAGGCAAGTTCGCCGAGCAGATTCGCTGACCGGATTTCCTGACCAGATTCCCTAGGATGAGACCATGACTGACACCTGGCTGATAGTTGGCCTTGGCAACCCCGGCAGCGAGTACAGCAACAACCGGCACAACGTGGGCCAGATGGTGCTTGACGAGCTGGCGTCGCGGATGGGCGGCAAGTTCAAGACCCACAAGGCCAGGGCGCAGGTGGTGGAGGGTCGGCTGGGGATTGGCGGGCCCCGCATAGTGCTGGCCAAGCCGATGACTTATATGAACGTTTCCGGTGGTCCTGTCGCGGGGCTGAGCAAATTCTTCGACATTGCGCCTGATCACGTTATTGCCGTCCACGATGAGATCGACATCCCCTTCAACACGGTCAAGCTCAAGATAGGTGGCGGCGAGGGTGGCCATAACGGCCTCCGCGATATCTCCAAGGCGCTGGCAACAAAGGACTATCTGCGCGTGCGGGTAGGCGTGGGCCGGCCTCCGGGACGTATGGATACCGCGGACTTTGTCCTCCGGGATTTTGCAGCGCCCGAGAAGAAGGAATTGCCATTTTTGCTGGACGAGGCGGCCGACGCGGTGGAACTTCTGGTCAGTGAGGGGCTCCTTGCGGCGCAGCAGAAGCATCATGCGGCAAGAACTTGAGCAAATCTTGAGGAAAGCCTGAGGAAAGCCTGATGATACGAGGCGCCCTTAGCCCTACAAACTGTCGGCGCCCGGAGGTAGTGTGCATGGTACGCAGGTAAGCGGTGGGGGACTGTCGCGGATGTTGTAGCGAAGGATGCGAATGTCGGCGGAGTTGCTAAACAAAGGCGGTGGAGGCGCAGCGAGGGCTGCGGCTCCGGACCTTGTGGGCGGTCCATCCGATCGGCAAACATGGTCATTGTTGGCCCGGAGCCAGGATCTGTCCCGGGCAACCAAGCATCTGGAGTCCCCGGAATCGTACGGTGTGGTGCTCACGGGCGAACGGGGAATCGGCAAATCGGGCCTGGCCCGGGCAGTAGTTTCCTCGCTGGGCCCCAAAATCCACAGCCTGCAATTGCGCAACACGGTCGCCAACGGCCAGACTCCCTACGGGTGCCTCGGATTCCTCCTGGCGAGGCTGCCGTCCGAGGCCGTCAGCTCGCCCACGGGCATTCTGCACGCGATTACCTCACTGATCCGTAAAGAAGCCGCGGGCCGCGAGACTGTCTTCATCGTGGACAATGCCGGCGGTATGGATCCCATGAGTACGGGCGTGCTGCTGAATCTGATGGCAACTGGAACGGCCAAGGTGATCGCCACTGTTCAACGCTCCAGTGATCTCCCCGCTGATTTTCATCGGCTGGTCCTTGAGGAGCAACTGGGCGAAGTCCATCTGAACACGCTGAGCGAAGAACAGACCAAGCAGGTTCTCGGCTCGGTGCTGGGCCACTACGTTTCTTCGACCCTGGTTGGCTCACTCCACTCCGCTGTCGGCGGGAACCCGATGCTGCTGCACGCGCTCCTGGACGAGCAACGCCATTCCGGCAACCTCGTCCTCAACGATTCCGTGTGGACGCTCAGGGACCGGATCAAGCTTGAAGGCGCCACAGTTGTTGAGGACTTTGTCCGTTCCAGGCTGGCGCGCGAACCGCAGGCCAACCGGACCGTCGTCGAGGTTCTGGCCTGTGCGCAGCGCGCCACCCTGGTGGATCTTGCAGCGATCTTTGGCACGGAAGTGCTTGTGGAGATGGAGGAATCCGGGCTCCTGAGCGTTGACCGCAGCGGCGAGCACTGGGTGTCCCTTCGGGATGCCTATGTGGGTGAGGTTGTTCGGGGCTGGCTGAGTACCCGGCGCCGTCGCGAGCTGAGGTTGATGCTTCTTGGACCCAAGGAGCCGGAGCTGGCTGGGTTGGCTCCACAGGATTTGCTGAGCTACGCCGCGTGGATGCATGCCTGTGAGGATGAGCCGTCACCGTCGCCCGCGCACGCCTTGGCAGCAGGCCGGGCGGCCCTGGACGATTACGACCCCAACTTTGCCATCCAATGCACACTCTCCCTGGATCCGAAGGATCCCGAATGGGTGCCGGGGCAGCGCCTGAAGTCAGCTGCCTACCTCATGCTGGACCTGCCCCTGCACGCGGCCCAGGCTTTGGATGAGGTTTCCGAGGCACACATTGCGGTTTTGGACCCAATGGAGTTTGCAGAAGTAACAGCGGCCAAGTGCCAGGCCATGACATGGATTGACGGCCGCTCGGCTATGGTGCCCGGAGTGATCGCGGCGGCAAATGAAACCTTGGAGTCCATCGTTTCGACTCCGGAGAAATACACGCCGGAGATGATCACGCGGGCCCGGAACCGGCTCCTGCTTTGCAACTACGAATACCAGACGTACATGGGCGAATACACAGCTGTGGCCGAGGACCTGGAAGAGGAACTGGCCAAGGACCCGGCCGTGGACCGGGAACACTGGCTCAAGTCCGCCTTTTGCCTCATTGAAGCCCGTTGCGTGATGGGCCGGGAACTGGAAGCGCAGCAACTGGCACGCACCGTGTCCCGGCAGCTGGGGAACAATGACAGGCCGGCGCAGTTGGAGGAGTCTTTCGCGCGGCAGGCTTTCGGAGTGCTGCTGCTGTCCGGACAATGGCGGAAATGCATCGAGCTCATGCGCCGGACGCCCTCCACGCCTTCGCGCCTGCAGTACCGGGGTGCGATCACCGAACTGGGCGTAGGCCTCGCCTACGCTTACGCAGGGAAACCCGCTAGCGCGATCGAACCGTTGCGTTCCGCCGCCGCGCAGCTGGAGCTCCGCCCCGCCATGAACATGGTCAAGGTTGCCTACGCAGCTACCGCCTTTGCCTACGCCCAGTTGGGGAATTCACTCGAAGCCGGACGCTACCTTGACCTGTACCGCACCTGCCGGGGTGTTGGAACATATTTCTCCGAGTCCGTTGCCGAGTTCTGTGCTGAAATGGCAGGGCGTTGGATGGGGGACCCGGACGTCAAACAGCGGCTGCTGGCCCGGGTCCATCAGGACATCGCCAAGAGGCGCTTCACAACAGCGGGCATCTGCCTTTTCGGCGCCACTGTGGAGGGCACGGACGCCGAGTACAAGCTGCTGGAAGAAGTTGCCACTAACCGTCAAGGCCCCTTGGCACAGATCGCCCGCGACCTCGCTCGCGGATCCCTGAACAAGAGTTCCCGTTCCCTTCTGGCGGCCGCCGATGCCGCAGCTGCACTGGATTTGTTGGTGGTCGAAGCCAGGTGCGTTGCCATGGCCTTGGACTTTGCCCGTAATGCCGGTGAAACCACGGCTGCCCGGACCGCGCAGCTTAGGCTTGAGCGTCTGGAACAATCAGTCGCGGCGTTGCCGATCCAACCACGAAGCGACGCACCGGTGTTGACCGAGCGTGAACGGCAAATTGCCAAACTGGCCGGAAAGGGTGTCAGCAATCGTGAAATCGCTATGGATATTGGGGTGTCTGTGCGGACCGTTGAGGGACACCTGTACCAAGTGTTTACCAAGCTCGGCGTTTCATCCCGAGGCGAGCTCAATGGTCTCCTGTGAGTTGAGGAGCGTAGTTTCCGTCAACCGGGTGCGTGCCCATGCAGGCTGAGTACCTTGTTGGCAGGGACGCGGAGTTGGACCTCGCGACCGAAATATTGAGGCAGGAGGGCGCGGGCGCCGTCCTGCTCCTTGCCGATCCCGGCATCGGCAAAACGGCCATGGCCGCCGAGATCGCTGCCCGCCTGGCCGGCGAAATGGTAGTGATGCGGATCCATGGAAGTCCGGCACTGTCCGCTGTTCCTTTCGGTGTCCTGGCGCCCTACCTCCTGGACCTGCCTGTGGAGCAGGCCACCTCGCCGGTGGCGATTCTTCGCGAGTTTTGGTCCCAGTTCGAGAAAAGGCGCGGAAGCGAAGGCGCACGGCTCCTTCTGGTTGTAGACGACGCCCATGACCTCGATGAGGCCAGCACACAGATTCTGGCCGAACTGGTGACGGCTGGCTGGGCGAGGCTAGTAGCGACCAGCAGGCCGCGGCCAGGACTTCCTCCTGCCCTGCTTCAGCTCTGGTACGACGGCCTGGCAGAGCGCTTCGAACTCCACCCCCTGGAAAAGGAAGAAGTGGCCGAGCTGGCCGGGAAAACCTTGGGCGGGTCGGTCATGGCAAGCACCACTGATGTTTTGCATGCTGTTTCGGAGGGCAACCCCCTGTTGCTCCGTTGCCTCCTGGAAGACTCAAAAGCTGACGGAAACCTGGTGCGTCGAAATGGCGTCTGGTTCCTCACCAGGGCCCTCTCCGGCACCGGCGAGGGCCTCTCTGAAGTGGTTCGGAACAAAGTCCTGCGAACCAGCGAGGCTGAACGGGAAGCGATGTACATCATCGCCTTGTCCGAACCCGTCCCCGCCGCCGTACTCGACGCGCTCGTGGGCAGGGATACGTTGCGGTCGCTGATGGACAACAGGCTCGTGATTTCCAGTAACGGCGCTGGTAGTCCGCTGAAAATGTGGCACCCGATGTATGGTGAGGCGCTTCGCCACATTGTTTCGCCCGCGCGTAGCCTCCAGATCCGCCAGCGTATGGTTCAGCACCTGCCCGCGGAACCATCAACGGCAGAGGGCCTGCTCCGAATGGTGAGTTGGGCGCTGGACTGTGGTGCCGACGTCGACGACGAACAGCTGCTGAGGGCAGCGTTCCTCGCCGCGAAACTCCTGCAGAATCCACTCGCGCTGGAGGCCGCTGCCAAGGTTCGCTCCGAAGCGCTGCGCCCCCGCGCCCGTGCCGTGATGGCAATGGTCAAATACAACGACGGCGACTACCGCAGTGCCGTGGAGCTGCTCGAGGAAGATGCCGGGTTCCTGGACGCCGATCCGTCCGGGCCCCTGGGCGCCGGACTGCTGTGGGGAGCTGCGAGGTCCGCGATGGGGGACAGCTCCGGTGACATCCTGGCTGACGTCCACTCTGCCGCCGACGCACTGGTGGCGGGCCGCAACGCGCAGGACCCTGTGGTCGAACAGATCCGACGACACGCGGCGGCTCTGGAATTGGCGGCGCTGGCCCATGACGGCCGCTATGGAGAGCTTCGTGAGGGACTTGCCACGTTCCAGGCCGGTCTTGCCGCGGACGAGCCCGATTTCGTCATGAACCAGCTTTTCCTGTTGGCAATGCAGTGCGAGCTCCTGATGGTGGAGGGCCAGGCGGTGCAGGCATTGGAGATGGGCAGGGAAGCTCTGGTGTTGCTGGATGAACACCACGACGACCTCCTGTACTTCACGGACTTCATCCTGGTCCGCTATGCCTTGGCTGCGCTGGAGTCGGGGGATTGGGCGGCCGCCGAGACGGCCCTGAACCGCTACGCCGCCAGCTCCGCCATGGGGTTGATAACGTTCGGTGGCGACATCCAGGCGCTCAAAGGATTGTCCTTGCTCCGGCAGGGTCGTTTGGAACAAGCCAGCGCTGTGTTGATTCCCGCAGTGGAGGCACTCCGTGTGAAGGACCCGCAGAGGTTGCGCCGCCTGGGCAACGCGCTGGCGTTTTACGTTGCGGCCCGGTCAGGAAACCATGAACTGGCCCAACGCCTGTCCATGGACACCGTGGTGGTCCCGGCTGCCGGTGGCGCCTATGTTGAAGCCCTGGCCGAGATCTTCACCCTGGCCGCAAAGGAGCTTTTGAATAAAGGAACAGGGCTGGAGAAACTGCGGAGCCTCCCTGATTCCACGCATCTGCATCAACTTCCGGGCGTCCTGCTCCAGAACCTGGTCCTCAGGGCAGAGCTGGGAGACGGACAGGTCATGGAAGCCATCCAGGAAACTGCCTCCTCAATGGCTGGGGCATGGGCAGGCGGCTGGCACATGCTGGCCACCGCCCAAGTGGACGGCGCCGGCGATGCGTTCGTCAACGCAGGCAACCTGCTGGCCGCCGGAGGCATGCCCGGGCCAGCGGCGACAGCTTTCGACAAAGCCGCCGTTGCCTTTGACGCGGAGGGCAAACGGCCCGAGGCGCGGCAGGCAGCCGTGTTGCGCGACGTCAGCGAGGCCAGCCTGGGCGACGCACAGCTCCACGACCCCCACACCGAGGTGGACCGTTCCGTGCCCCTGACCCGGCGCGAGCAGGATATTGTGGCGCTGGCCGTTTCCGGACTCACTGACCGGCAGATCGCGGAGAAACTCATGGTCTCTGTCCGCACAGTGGAGGGCCACTTGTACCGCAGCTATGCCAAGCTGGGCATCCGCCGGCGCGAGGACCTTGGGGCTGCTGTCCGCAATTGATGCACGGCGTTTGAGTAGCTCCGGGAGCCTGTAAACACCACGTGGTTGCGGTATTGCACCAATTACCACCAATCAATGGACTAACCCGCGCCCTTTCCCTGCCCGGACCAAGTAGTGCCCCTCCAAGGGACTGAGTACAACAGAGTATCGGGGCCCGGAAACCGCCCTACTAATCGAGTACCGATTACTGGTGTTCTGATTTCCGGCACGCGGTTAACTGATCTTGGAAGGAAGGAAAGCCCCAAGCATCCCCCGAATTCCACATCGAAATACCGCATCGGTGGTCTCTTTGAGCCGATGCTCCGGCCACCGAAAGGCGGTCCGGCCCTGGACGAAGCCGGCGGCGACAGAGTCTTCTGAGACCGAGACTCTCCCCCCAGCCGTCGCCGGCTTCTAGGCCAGGGATCCCGCAAAATCGCGGAAGCCTAAATTCTCCCGGACCAAGGGACTGCTGCTATTGGAGTGTGCATGTTGCCGGACCCCTGGCTGGACGAAGACGCTGTCACAGTCAGGCTGAGGCCGTCAACATTCCCGGACCGGAAGCAGATCCTGGATCTGATCCTCGCGGCAGTACCCTCTCCTTCCACCAACGGCATAGTTGTGATCGGCGACAGCGGATCTGGAAAGAGCCATTTGTTGCTCTCCATCAAAGCAGGACTACCGGACACCATGGATGTCCGCACTTTCGCCGGCAAACCGGAACTCCAGACAACCGTCTATGGTGCGTTGAGCGCCGCAGTGGAGCCCCCAGGCGAACAAACGGCCCTCCCGGGACTTCATGTCCTGCGGGCGCTCACCCAAAGCCTCGGTCCAGCAGAATACCTGTACACGCCCCCGGTTGCCCGGCGTCGAAGTAAGCGCCACCCCGGGCCCCAACGGCCTCCACTGGTCCTCCTCGTGGACGACATCCACTTCGTCGATCCTGCGTCACTGGCGGTTTTGCTGCAGCTGATGCCGGGATTCGGAGCCACCTTGGTAGCTACGGCCGACAGCCGCCGCCCGCTACCGCCGGATCTGTACCAGTTGTGGGAGGAGGGCTTCCTGGAACAGTACGTCCTGGCTCCCTTTACGTTCAGTGAGGCACAGGCTCTGTGCGAGGACGTACTGGGCGGAAAGGTTCAAAGGCGCGCCAGCAGTCTTCTGGCGGCGATGTGCGGATTCAACGTGGGACTCCTTTGCCTGGCGATCCAGGATGCACGCAACGCCCATCTCCTGGTCCAGCGCGACGGATACTGGACCCTCGACGTACGGGCTCATTGCCAATGGCCCGGGGTGGTTGAGCACGTCCGGGCCGATATCTCCCACCATGCTGCAGAGGAACTGAAGGCGTTGGAGGTCATTGCGCTCGCCGAGCCTCTGGCCCTGGATGTTGTTGAACACAGCTTCGGCCAGAAGGCCGTGGAACACCTTCTTGACGCCCACCACATCAGGGTCCTCCCCGGAAGGCCTCCGCTTGTCCGTACGAGTTCATGGCTGCGGGGCGAGGGCATCCGGCTGTCCGTTCCCCGCTCGCGCAGCACGGCGCTCCGGCTTGGCATCGAGGAGCCGGGACTCACAGCGGATTCTGCGCCCGCCATGCTGCGCTGGATGACGTGGACCCTCGATTGCGGGCTGAGCCTCTCCGATGAACTCATCCTGGCCGCAGCGCCTGCCGCTGACAAACCCTCCACCGCTGAGCTGGCTATCAGGGCTTCCATGGGTATCAACGGTCCAGGCCACCGGGATGACGCCAGGATGATCCGGGCCAGGGCGCTCATTGCCGAAGGCCAGCTCAAGGAAGCAGCACCGGAGTTGCGCGAGTTGGTGGGTGGATCGCAGGCGGATGTGCAGGCGGAGGCTGCACGTCGGTTGATGGCACTGGGTCTTTTGGGGGCGGCCTCTCCCATGCCGCCCGACGGCGTGGCTCAGGAGCCGCAGGAACCGTCGGATGCAGCCGCCCGGGTCATGTGGAATGTCCACAAGGCCGAACAGCTCCTGTTGTCCGGGGACGCTCCCCAAGCGTTGGAAAAGTCTTCCGCTGCCCTGGCTGCCATTGATGCCGACCCTGCGCTGGAGATGTTCCGGCCAGGGGTGCTCCTTCGCCACGTTTTCCATCTGCGGCACAACCTGTCATGGAGCAGGCTGGACTCCGTCCTGGATTGCCCGTGGACCTATGCAGTGCCAGCGCACCTGGCATGGTGCCTGGATGTAGCGCGGGGTTATGCGCAGCTCAGCCAAGGCCTGCCCCGGGCCGCATTGCGAACGCTTGAACCCGTTGTGGCTGAACTGCACGACGCCGGCCTGCCGCCGGTTCTGCAGCTGGCAACGGCGATGCTGGCGTACTCCGCGGCGCTGTGCGGTGATTCGGAGCAGGCAATGGCAAGGGTGCGGAAGAGCTTGATGGCAGCGAAGGAAGGGGCCGGCCTAACTGAAAATGGCCTGTTGTCCCAGTTCAGCTCCCTGTTCGTGGCGGCAGCCCAGGACAAGGTTTCGCGCAAGCCCGGCCACTTGTTTGCGGTAGCCGAGGCCTTCCATGACCAGCAAAGTCCTTTGATGGAAGCCGAGGCGTTGACCCTCATGATGCTCAACGCAAGCAGGTCGGCCGTCGAGGACCTTGTGGTGCAGCGCCGCCTTAACGAGCTTGCCGCCTCATTGCGGGGCGCCGGCGCTGCGGCGACGGGAACTTTCGCAACGGCTTTGTTGGGTAATGACCCCAAGGTGCTTGAATCTGCGGGCAAGAGCCTTTCCGGGGACCGGCAGTTCGCGCAAGCGGCCCTGTGTTACGCCCGGGCGGCCAGTGGCTACGAAGCGAGGACCCGCAGCGCGGCGAGCCGCCGCGCCTGGACCTTGATGGAGCGGCTGCATGGGGCTTTCGACAGCGATGTTGCTCCGCCGCTGGGATGGCTGCCTGGTACAGCGGGACATTGAAGTACAGCGGGGAACTGAGATACTGCAGGACGCCGACGTGCTGTACGGCACATCTCCGGGGACGTCGCGCCGTGGGATAATTGAGTGTCCCTGAAGGATTTCCAAGGAGCGCCCCTTGACAGTCGTATCAACTCCCGCCTCGCTGCAGCAGTCCGTGGTTCCTGCCATGGACAATGCGGAGGTGCTGCGGATCCGGAACGACTTCCCCGTCCTGGACCAACTGGTCAACGGCAAATCGTTGATCTATCTCGATTCCGGGGCCACGTCGCAGAACCCTTTGAGCGTCATAGAGGCCGAGCAGGAGTTCTACGAGCAACGCAATGCCGCGGTTCACCGTGGCGCACACCAACTTGCGGTGAGCGCGACTGAGGTCTTTGAGGACGCCCGCCAAACTGTCGCGGATTTTGTTGGTGCCCAGTACGAGGAAACCGTGTGGACGTCCAACGCCACGGAGGGCCTGAACCTCATCAGCTATGCCTTGTCCAACGCCGCCTTGTGGGCTGCCCAGGGCCGCGGCAGTTCGGCGTTGAAGGAGCTGGCCATCGGTCCCGGGGACGAGATCGTGGTCACGGAAATGGAGCACCACGCCAACCTGATCCCATGGCAGGAGCTTGCTTTCCGCACCGGTGCCACACTGAAGTACATTCCCATCACGGACGATGGCGCGCTCCGGCTCGATGTCGCGGCAGAAATTGTGGGGGAGCGGACCCGCCTGCTGGCTTTCACGCACGCGTCCAACGTCCTGGGAACAATCAACCCGGTTGCCGAACTGGTGGCTCTCGCCCGACGCGTGGGTGCATTGGTGGTTCTTGATGCTTGCCAGTCGGTGCCTCACATGCCCATTGACGTCAAGGACCTGGATGTCGACTTCGCGGTGTTCTCGGGCCACAAGATGCTGGCTCCCACGGGCGTCGGTGTCCTGTACGGCAAGCAGGAACTCCTGGACGTCCTCCCGCCGTTCCTCACCGGTGGGTCCATGATCACCACGGTAACTATGGAGCGCGCCGAATACTTGCCTGCTCCGCAGCGCTTCGAGGCCGGGACACAACGCATCTCCCAGGCGGTTGCCCTTGCCACTGCCGTGAACTACTTGTCCGAAACCGGGATCGACCGCATCCATGCCTGGGAGGCTACGCTGGGTCAGCGCCTGGTCAAGGGACTTGAGGGCATCGACGGCATCCGCGTGGTGGGTCCTGCTTCCGGCGCGGAACGCATCGGGCTGGCTGCTTTCGACGTCGCCGGTGTCCATGCCCACGACGTCGGCCAGTTCCTTGACGATCGCGGCATCGCCGTCCGCGTCGGCCACCATTGCGCCCAGCCGCTGCACCGCCGCCTGGGGCTGACCGCTACTACCCGGGCCAGTACGTACCTTTACAACACCACAGACGACGTCGATGCCTTCCTTGACGCCGTGTCTGGCGTCCGGGCCTATTTCCAGGCCTGACCCACGGCGTCTGCCTTTGGGCGCTCCCCACACACTTCCACGAACGGGTAACCAGCACCATGAGTCTTGACCAGCTGTACCAGCAGATCATCCTGGACCACTCCAAGCAGCGGCACGGTAGCGGGCTCGCGGACACAGAAGCCCCTACGGGCACGTCAACCGGCCAATCCCACCAACTCAACCCGGTCTGTGGGGACGAGGTAACGCTCCGTCTGGCTGTTGCCGATGGAACTGTCAAGCAGATCAGCTGGGATGGTGCAGGCTGTTCCATCTCCATGGCGTCGGCTTCAGTGTTGACCGACCTTGGCGAGGGAATGTCCGTAGAGGAACTGCACGCCGTGATCGATAACTTCCGTGAAGTCCTCCGCTCGCGTGGAAAAGTGCAGGCGGATCCGGAGATTCTGGGGGACGCCGCCGCATTCGAAGGCGTGGCCCGCTACGCCGCCCGGGTCAAATGCGCCATGATTTCGTGGGTTGCCGCAGAGGACGCGCTGAACCAGGCGACGGCCTAACAGCCCGCAGAGCAGTGTGCCGGGCAGCCGGACGCTAGGTGCGGCTGAAGACGTCAGGCACGCCGTCGCCGTCGTCGTCCCGTTGTTCTTCCACCTGAACCAGGCGGTAGTGCCGGTTCCTGGCCCTAAGTACGACGGCGGCCAGCAGCGCCGCGATCAGGGAACCGGCCAGGATGGCCACCTTGGCGTGGTCATTATGTGCAGACCCGGTGCCGAAACTTAGCTCGCCGATCAACAGGGAGACGGTGAATCCGATCCCGGCCAGCAAAGCCAGCCCAAAGAGGTCGATCCAGGCAATGCTGGAATCAAGGCTCGCTCGGGTGGTTTTGGTCACCAGGAACGTGGTGCCGAAGACGCCAATGGCCTTGCCCAGCACCAACGCCGCAACGATTCCCACGGCCACCGGATCACTGAGCGCCGCCTGCATGCCATCCAACCCGCCCAGCGCCACGCCTGCGGAGAAAAAGGCGAAGACGGGTACTGCGAACCCGGCGGAGAAGGGGCGTAGCCGGTGTTCGAAGTGCTCGGCGAGCCCTTCGGCCGGCTCGCCCTTTCTTCCGCTGTTGAAGACCGGAACCGCAAAGCCCAGCAGCACCCCGGCCACTGTGGCGTGGATACCCGACGCATGGACGAGACCCCACGTGGCCAGGGCAAGGGGGAGCAGGAAGTACCAACTGCGGATCCGCTTCTGGACCAGGAAGGTGAAGAGCGCCAGCGGTACCAGGGCGGCCAGGAGCATAAGGGGCTGGATGCCCGTGGAGTAGAAGAAGGCGATGATGCCGATGGCGATGAGGTCGTCAACTACTGCGAGGGTCAGCAGGAAGGTCCGCAGGGCTGCGGGAAGGTGCGTGTTGATCACGGCAAGGACGGCCAGGGCAAAAGCGATGTCCGTAGCCGTGGGGATGGCCCAGCCCTTGAGTGTCTCCGAGGCGGAGCCGAGGTTGAAGAGGACGTAGATCAGGGCGGGGACCAAGACTCCACCGACGGCCGCGGCAACGGGTACAACAGCGCGGGCAGGTTTGCGGAGTTCCCCGGCGACGAACTCCCGTTTGAGTTCCAGGCCCGCGAGGAAGAAGAACACGGCCAGCAGGCCGTCGGAGGCCCAATGCCCCAGGCTCAGCTGCAGGTGCCAGGGTTCATAGCCTATTTTGAGATCGCGTAATGCGAAGTAACCCTCAGCGGCGGGGGAGTTGGCCCAAATCAGCGCAATCACAGTGGCGGCCAGAAGGAGGGCGCCGCCCACTGTCTCTGTTCGGAGGATGGAGAGGATCCGGCGGTACTCGGGGTAGCTGGAGCGGCTGAAAACGGTGGTGGTCAGGGGTTGTTTGGCCACGGAAGCTCCTGTGGGTCGAGTGGTCGAAAGGCGGGCATCGCAAAGACACCGCCGACCAGACTTCCCGGCACACCAAAGCCCAGTCTACCCAACTGGGTCGCAGTAGAGCGCGTTATGAGGGCTCAAAACGCGCGCTACTGCGACCCAGTTGGGTGGGACGAGCGCTAGGAAACGAGCCCTGCAACCCCTATGGCCGCCGTCGCGAGTCCCAGCACCATGGAAATGGAGACCAGGACGACGTGGACAGTGAGGAACCTGGTGGCCTTGCCGGCGGCGTCGTGGGCCCGGGGATCCTTCATGACGCGCTTCAGGAACTGCGGCCATACAACCAGGGACCACACGCCGGCAACGATCAGGACCCAGCCCAGAATGGCGGGGAGCTGCATGCTAGTGGCTTTCGAGCCAGGCCTGCGCCTGCTGCGACTGGATGTTCAGGGCCTTGCCAACCATCGGCTCAGCAGCATCGGCGATCTTGCCGCCGAGGAACGGAACCGACGAGGAAACGTTGCCCTCAAGCTCGATCCGGGTGTTCCCGCCTTCAGCCACGAGGCGCTGGACTGCCGTGACGTCGAGCGGAGCGCCGGAGACCTTAAGGGCGATCTTGCTGGCGCGGGAGCCGTCGGCTGCCGGTGCCTCCCACTGTTCGGTCTGCGTGACAGTCAGGCTCTCGCCGACGAACTTGCGGGCGATATCCGGCAGGCGGGTAGTGGGGAGCGTACGAACCGTGGTGGTGCTGAAAGCGCCGGCGGGGTCGCCGTCGATCGTGAACGATTCCAAGGAGCCGCCCACCAGTTCACTCGTGTGGCGCAGGAAGTCTTCGTCGACAAATACGGCCGCAACGCGGTCAACGCTGTGGGGCAGGGTGGTGGATGCACTCAGGGCCATGGGTCCTCCGTGGATATGTTGGTGGTGAAGCTTTTTAGCTCCCAACATCCTACGGGGTGTCCGTGGCCACGCCGGAACCCTGCTCCTGTTCCTGCTGTTGAAGCGCGGTTGCTGCCGCGGAAATGTTCCGTGCCATGGACGGGAAGATGATCCCGTGGAACGGGTACACGCCCAGCCAATAAAGTCTGCCCGCCAAACCGCGTGGGAAGAAGATGGCGCGTTGCTTGTAAAGGCTCCCGCCGCCGTCGGGCTCCACTGCCAACTCAAGCCATGCACGCCCGGGTGCCCGCATCTCGGCCCGGAGACGCAGCAGATGTCCGCGGTCTATGGCTTCCACCCGCCACCAGTCCACCACCTCACCGCTGCCCAGCCTCTTTGGATGCCTTCGGCCCCTCAACAGGCCCGCGCCGCCGGTGAGCTTGTCCAGCCATCCACGTACCCGCCATGCCAGCGGAAGTGAGTACCAGCCGTTCTTGCCACCGATGCCCTCAATGATGGTCCACACATGCTCAGGCTTCGCATCGCTGTGGAAGGTCCGCTCATCCAGGAAGACCTTGTAACCGGCCCAATCGGGATCGCTGGGAAGAGGGTCGGCGTCGATTCCGGCATTTGCCCAGGTGGTCTCCACCTGCCCGTCCCGTTCCTTGCCCAAAGCCAAGCCGACGGCACGGCGGTACGGCGTCAGGCCGCCGTCGGGCTGGGGAATGTAATGATCGACGTCGTGCTCCCGCGACACGGCATCGTGCTGCAGTGACTGCACCAGCGGCAAGGACATGGAGAGCGGGATGGGCGTGACCAGGGCAACCCAAAGCCCGGCGAGTTTGGGCGCCGGAACCGGAAGGGCGATCACCAGACGGCGGGGCAGGCCGCGCTCCAGGGCGTACTCGTTCATCATGTCCTTGTACTTCAGGACGTCCCGGGAGCCGATATCGAACGTCCGGTTCAGGCCGTCCGGGAGCGTTGCAGCAGCCACAAGGTAGTGGAGCACATCCCGCACTGCGATGGCTTCGATGCGGTTATTAACCCAGCTGGGCGCCGGCATGACGGGCAGGGTATCGGCCAAGTGGCGGATCATTTCGAACGACGCCGAACCCGAACCGATAACGACTCCGGCCTGGAACACGATGGAATCCACCGGGGAATCAAGGAAGACGCGTCCCACCGTCTCGCGGGAACGCATGTGCGTGGAGAGCCCTGCATTCTCCGGGTGCAGGCCGCCGAGGTAGACGATCCTTGTGACGTGGGCCTGGGTGGCTGCGTCCGCCACGAGGCGTGCCATGGCATCTTCCTTCGCCTCGAATCCACTGCCCGAAGCCATGGAGTGAACCAGGTAATAGAGCACATCCACGCCCTGGAGTGCGTTCTCCAGGCTTCCGGCGTCGGACAGGGAATCCGTGATGATTTCGACGTCGTCGTGCCATGGAACATCGGCGATTTTCTGCGGGGAGCGGACCACCACCTTCACGCGGTGGCCAGCCTCGAGAAGACGGGGGACCAGGCGGCCTCCAATGTAACCGGTGGCGCCCGTAACGAGGACTGTCTTGGATGGCTGGTTTGGTGATGGCTGCAAAGGAACTCCTGGGCTGGAGGGAGGGGTAGGCTGGAATGACCCGGCATTCATTTGAATTTCCGGGCATTTGTGTTGCCTGCCCTTGGACCCACCCTAGGAGTTTCAGCCATGAGCCTCAACGGTCTGCGCCGCGCACTGGCGGAAGACAAGACTTTTGCGCGCGTCCGAACGGAAGCTCAGCGGCCCTTTTCGGCCCGGAGCACGGACTACCAGATCAGCGCCCCTAACGGGATGCGGGCAGTGCTGCTTGCAGAAATGGCCGATGGCCTTGCTGCCCTGGAAACTGAAACCGGGAGCACGCCTGTTGTGCTGGCGGTCACCGCCACCGGGCGTGAGGCAGAAGACCTGACGGCGGCGCTCGCCTCGTACTTGCCCGCGGAGTCTGTGGCCACCTTCCCCAGTTGGGAAACCCTCCCGCATGAGCGGCTCTCGCCGCGCTCGGACACCGTGGGCCGCAGGCTCTCGGTCCTGCGCCGCCTGACCCACCCTGAAACCTCGACGGCGGCACCCCTGCGTCTGGTGGTTGCCCCGGTTCGCGCCGTGGTCCAGCCGATCGTGGCCGGTTTGGGTGACCTCGTCCCCGTCACACTGCAGGTAGGGCAGGAACGCTCCTTCACCGATGTTGTCCGTGCCCTTTCCGACGCTGCCTATGCACGGGTTGACATGGTGACGCACCGAGGCGAATTCGCGGTTCGCGGCGGTATCCTGGACGTTTTCCCGCCCACCGAGGACCATCCCATCCGTGTGGAGTTCTTCGGCGATGAAGTTGACCAGATGCGCTGGTTTGCCGTGGCCGATCAGCGCTCTCTGTCTGCACCCGGGATACACCACCCGACGGAGCTGCATGCGCCGCCGTGCCGCGAAATCCTGATCACGCCCTCCGTCATGTCCCGTGCTGCCAAGCTCAAAGCAGATATGCCGGCGGCGGCTGACATGCTGGAGAAAATCGCGGGTGGGATCGCCGTTGAGGGCATGGAATCCCTGGCCCCGGTGCTGGTGGATGCCATGGTCCCGTTCGTGGACCAGCTTCCGGCCGGTTCCCTGAGCGTGGTCATCGAGCCGGAAAAAGTGCGCACCCGTGCGCACGACCTCGCTGCTACCAACGAAGAGTTCCTGGAAGCTGCTTGGTCAACGGCGTCCGACGGCGGTTCCGCGCCACTGGATCTGTCCTCCCAGGCCTCCACTGACTTGCACGCCGCGAGCTTCCGTTCGCTGACTGACACCCGGTCTGCCGCCTTGGAACACGGGGTGTCATGGTGGTCCATCACCTCGCTCGCAACTGACGAGGACCTGGTGCTGGACATCGACGTCCTCAACCTCCACGCCCGGGAACCCCGCGGGTACCAGGGCGAGGTGGCGGAAATGCTGGACTTCATTGGCTCCCGTGTCCGGGAGCAGTGGCGCCTGGTGGTTGTTACGGACGGACCCGGACCTGCCCAGCGCCTGGTTGAGCTGTTCCACGACGCCGACATTCCGTGTGCACGCGTGGACTCGCTGGATAAGGATCCCCAGCCGGGCATCATCGAGGTGACCACTGCCGCCGTCGGACGTGGTTTTGTCCTTGACGGCCTCAAACTGGGTCTTTTGACTGAAGCGGACCTGCTGGGCCGCGCCACCGCCAGTTCCACCAAGGACATGCGGCGCATGCCGTCCAAGCGACGGAATGCCGTGGACCCGTTGCAGTTGCACGCAGGCGACTTCGTGGTCCATGAGCAGCATGGAATCGGCCGGTTCGTGGAGCTCATCCAGCGCAAGGTGACGGGTACGTCGTCGTCCGATGCCGGGCTGCGTGAGTATCTGGTGTTGGAATATGCAGCCTCCAAGCGTGGCGCTCCGGGGGACCGTTTGTTTGTCCCTACGGACCAGCTGGACCAGGTCACGCGCTACGTCGGCGGGGATACCCCGGCGCTCAGCAAGATGGGCGGCGCCGACTGGGCGAGTACCAAGTCCAAGGCACGCAAAGCCGTCAAGGAGATCGCCGGAGAACTCATCCGGCTCTACTCGGCCCGGATGGCATCCCGCGGACACGCCTTCGCTCCGGATACTCCGTGGCAGCGGGAGCTCGAGGAAGCCTTCCCCTATGTGGAAACCCCGGACCAGCTGACCACTATCAACGAGGTCAAGGCGGACATGGAGCGGGAAATCCCCATGGACCGGCTGGTTTCCGGCGACGTCGGATACGGCAAAACCGAGATCGCCGTCCGGGCGGCCTTCAAAGCCGTCCAGGATGGAAAGCAGGTAGCTGTCCTGGTGCCCACCACGCTGTTGGCCCAGCAGCACTACGAGACCTTCACTGAGCGTTTCTCGGGATTCCCGCTGCGCGTAAAGCCCCTTTCCCGGTTCCAGAGCGGCAAGGAAGCCAAGGAAACCGCCGAGGGCGTCAAGAGCGGTGCGGTGGATGTCGTGATCGGTACGCACCGGCTGCTGTCCAAGGACTTTGAGTTCAAGGACCTGGGTTTGGTGATCGTGGATGAAGAGCAGCGCTTTGGTGTGGAACACAAGGAAGCGCTGAAAAAGATGCGCACCAACGTGGACGTCCTGGCCATGAGTGCCACGCCGATTCCCCGAACCCTGGAAATGTCCTTGACGGGCATCCGGGAGACATCCACCCTGGCAACTCCGCCGGAGGAACGCCACCCGGTACTCACCTATGTGGGTCCCTTCACGAACAAGCAGACGTCAGCGGCCATCCGCCGTGAGCTCATGCGTGAAGGGCAGGTGTTCTTCGTGCATAACCGTGTGTCCTCGATCGAACGAATTGCAGCGCAGATCCGCGAGCTGGTCCCCGAGGCCAGGGTGGAAGTGGCGCACGGCCAGATGTCCGAGAGCCGACTCGAGAAGATCATTGTGGACTTCTGGGAGAAACGGTTCGATGTTTTGGTCTGTACAACGATCATTGAGACCGGTCTGGACATCTCCAACGCCAACACACTGATTGTGGATGGTGCCGACAAGTACGGACTTTCGCAGCTGCACCAGCTCCGTGGCCGTGTTGGCCGTGGCCGTGAACGCGCCTACGCGTACTTCCTCTACCCCTCTGAAAAGCCGTTGGGCGAGGTGGCGCTGGAAAGGCTCAAGGCTGTGGCCGCGCACAATGAACTCGGCGCCGGCATGCAGCTGGCCATGAAGGACCTCGAAATCCGTGGTGCAGGCAACCTGTTGGGCGGGGAGCAGTCCGGCCACATCCAGGGCGTGGGCTTCGACCTCTACATCCGGCTCGTCGGTGAAGCTGTTGCCGAGTACCGCGGTGAGGCCGAGGAGAAGGCAGCGGAGATGAAGATCGAACTGCCCGTCAACGCCCACCTGCCGCATGATTATGTGCCCGGTGAGAGGCTGCGCCTGGAGGCCTACCGGAAGTTAGCTGCCGCTGTCACCAACGAGGCCATCGATGAGGTCCTCGCGGAACTCGTGGACCGCTACGGTGAGCCGCCCTTGCCGGCGCAGAACCTCATCGCCGTGGCCCGCTTCAGGGTAGGGGCCCGCGAAGCCGGGCTGTCCGACGTCGCGCTCCAAGGCAACTTCATCCGCTTCTCGCCGGCGCAACTGCCTGAGTCCAAAACCATGCGGCTGAACCGCATGTACCCGGGTTCCCAGGTCAAGCCTGCCTTGGATGCTGTCCTGATCCCCAAGCCCAAGACAGCCAGGATCGGCGGCCGTGATCTCCAGGATGCCGAGATCCTCCAGTGGGCCAACAACGTGATCGAAGCGATCTTCTCAGATGTACCCGTAAAGGCAGGCTAAAGGAATGATGGGAGGACACCACGCCGCGTCAGGAGCCGCGGCGTGGATTGCTATTGCCTCTACCGGCCCTTACGCCTTGGGGTGGTACCCGCTGGACTCCACTGGCATCCTCATCGGAGCCATGGCGACGGCGGGCACCGCGTTGGTGTGCGACTGGGACCACCGGCACAGCACCATAGCGAATTCGCTTCCGCCGCTGTCCAATGTGATTGCGGTGGGAATCGAGAAAGCCAGTGGCGGCCACCGGCAAGGGACGCACTCACTCTTGGGAGCCTCGGCCTTCGTTGTGCTGGCGGCCATGGCAGCTCAATTCCAGATGGTCACACCGGTGGGGAAGCTCTCCGTCGGCGCGGGTTTGCTGTGCATGTTCATGATCAACCTTGCCGCCAAGGCTTTGAACCTGTTTCCCAAATCGGGGTGGATCACCAACTGGGTGTTCGCCGTGGTGATGGCTGGCCTGGTGACCTGGTTTGCGCCGGATCAGTGGGGATGGCTGCCGCTGTCAATGCTGACGGGAGTCGTGGTCCACATCGTGGGAGACATGATTACGGTGGGCGGTGTGCCGTTGCTGTGGCCTATCGTCATCAAGCCACCTAAATTCCTGCGGAAATCACTGATCAGTGGCATCTGGCGGGCCAACGGGGCCTTTTCGATTCCGCTGCTGGGCAGGGCCGGATCACGGCGCGAGTGGCTGGTTCTGATTCCTGTCAGCGGATACGCCATGGTGGGCATGGGTGTGGCTGCCTGGGCTCTGGCCGGGCAACACTGGCCGGGTATTTTCGCGGCGCTGGGCGGGATGCTGCAGCTGCCCTGACACGGTCGGCGCACGGTCCGCATGCACGTCGATTGAAGCTTCCATCAAACCAGCGTCACGACTTGCGGCCTCCCTCCACTTCCAGACGGGCACTTGTACCCAGTTTGGAAAAAATGGAGGGTTTTGATGGATTTGGTCCGTTCACACGGCATCCACACCGGCAGTAGGCAAAGTCTGCCCACACAGGGGCGCGCAGCATCGTTGCGGCGCTCGCACGTTGATCTTGAAGTCATCATTCCGGCGTATAACGAGGCCGCGAGGATTCCCCGCACACTGATCCAGACCACCGACTTCCTGTCCGCCCAGCCGTGGTCCTCGCGGATCGTCGTAGTGGACAACGCCAGCGTGGATGAAACGGGAGCCGTAATTCGTCGTCTCTTCCCTGATGGAGGAACCGCCGTGCCGATTTCGGTCATTGGCTGTTCGCGTCGTGGCAAGGGTGCCGCCGTCCGTCGGGGTCTCCTCAGCGGAACGTCGCGGTTCACGGGATTCTTTGATGCTGACATGGCTACTCCGTTGGAAACGCTGACATCGGCAATGTCGTATCTCCAGGAAGGTGCGGCCGCTGTCATTGCTTCCAGGCACGCGCCTGGATCCACCCTGGTACGGCCACAACAGCTTGGGAGACGGATGGGAGGGAAAGCGTTCCGCGCGCTCACCCGAACAAAAGTCAAGGGCATTTTCGATACCCAGTGCGGTTTCAAGTTCTTCGAACGGGACGCGCTCACCGCTGCCATGGTCCAGTGCCGGGCCTCCGGATTTGCCTTCGACGTCGAACTGCTTCTTCGACTTCAACACCAAAACGCCAGGATCATCGAGTTGCCCGTGGCATGGACGGACGGGGCTGAGTCCACTTTCCGGCCCATGCACGACGGCATAGCGAGTTTTGCGTCAGTTCTCCAGCTACAGAAGACCATGCCATGACCGAGGTACTGGCAGCCGAAACCGCCATCACCGATCTCGCCGGGAAACATGTGCTTGTCCTGAACTGGCGGGACGTCAGGCATTCGCAAGCGGGCGGGGCCGAGCAATATATGCATCAGATTTCCCGGAGATGGGTTGAAAGCCGGACCAAGGTCACGTGGTTTACAGGCCGGGAGCCTGGCCAAACGGCCGAGGATGTCATCGACGGTATCCGCATCCTCCGGGCGGGAGGGCCTTTGGCTATCTACGCGCAAGCAGCCCGCAGGCTCCTGAAAACAGGCCAGAACTTCGATGCGATTGTGGATTGCCAGAATGGAATCCCCTTCTTTGCACCCTTGTTTGTGTCCGCTAAGACCCCGATAGTCCAACTGGTACACCATGTACACCAGGAGCAATTCAGTACCAGGTTCTCGCCGCCACTTGCGGCCTTGGGGCGCTTCCTGGAAAACAGCGGTGCCAAGGCAGTGTATGGCCAGCGGGCCATTGTTGCCGTATCGCCGTCCACGCGGCTGGAACTGCGAAAACTCGGATTTACGGGACCCATTCACGTGGTGCCCAACGGATCCATCGACGTTCCGGCGACCATCGGACCCAAGGATGCGGACCCCACCATCGCCGTGGTCAGCCGCCTCGTGCCGCACAAGCGGCTGGATGTGCTGCTGGGTCAGTTCGCCGCTGCTGCACGGAGCGTTCCCAAGCTGCGCTTGGAAATTGTGGGCGACGGTCCGGAGAGGCCCCGCTTGCAGCAGTTGGCCATGGATCTTGGCCTGGACCATGTGGTGACGTTTCACGGATATCAGCCCAACGCATTCCGCGACAGCCTGCTTAACCGTGCTTGGCTCACTGTGTCGACGTCGGCCTCTGAAGGGTGGGGCTGCTCGGTGATTGAAGCTGCGGCCTGGGGCGTTCCCTGTGTTGCACTGCGCGTTCCAGGTATCAGGGATTCGGTAGTGGACGGAAGGACGGGCTGGCTCGCGGAAACCCCGCAGGAATTTGGCACTGCCCTGGTGACGGCCCTTGAAGCCTTGCTCGATCCCGATACCGCCCTTGAGGTTTCTGCGCAGTGCCAGGAGTGGGCGCGCTGCTTCACCTGGGACCGCAGCTCCGAACTGCTGGCCGCTGTGCTGCTGGAGGAGGCGGAACGCCGGACGAGCACCGAACCGGGCGTCTTTAGCTCGGACATGTCAACGCTCGCACGCTTCGAGCTTCCCGCCGGCGCAGACCTCCGCAGCGTGCTTCGGCGGACAGATGAAATCCGGGAAGTCCGGGGCGAAGTAGAGGTCCTGATTAAGGGGCGCGATGAATTTGAGGCCTCTGCCCTCTTGAATCGCATCGGTGTTGTCGCCGCAGAACTGCGCCCAGCAGGGCCGGGCACCTTGCTGGCAGGGCCGGGGAGCGGTTTCACGCCTTCTGATGCGGTTGATGACCAGTAGGATCGGTGCCCGCAGCGGGCTTCCTGGCGTTGGCTACCATCGCCAAAGGTGCAGACTTCCTGCTTGTCGGAGAAAACAGGATGGCCCGGGCATTAGCCCGGGCCATCCCATGTTGCGTGAAAGTTTAGCTTTCGCCGGCTGAGTCCGAGCGACCAAGGATGGTTTGCGGAATCCAGAATGCGAGGGCGAACAGGCCCAGGCACACGGCCATCGGCCACGGGTTGTCCAGGCTGAGGAAGGACAGGGAGTAGATGGCGCCCAGGAAGAGCACGATCATAATCACGAACAGGACAATGCTTACGCCGAGGTTGTTCTCTTTTTCAATGGGCGCGCTTGTTGCGTTCTTGGACATTCATTCCTCCTCGGCCCCGCAGGGCTCAAAATCTGTGGCTGTCGCGGACGCCTCAGTAATCCGATGAACCCTGTTCACCTTTGACAATGGCTATTCCGGAACTCGCTCCGATACGTGTTGCACCAGCAGCAATCATAGCCTGTGCGTCAGCCAGGGACCGCACTCCGCCTGACGCTTTGACCCCAACATCGGGCCCTACCGTCTTGCGCATCAAGGCAACATCCTCAACTGTGGCTCCGCCGCCATTGAATCCGGTGGAGGTCTTGACGAAGTCGGCTCCTGCTTCCACGGCGGCTTCGCAGGCAATGACCTTCTGTTCATCGGTCAACATGGACGTCTCGATGATGACCTTCAGGATTGCCTCGCCGGCGTGGACAGCTTCGGCGACGGCGGTGATGTCATCCACCAGGGCGCCTTTGTCATTCGCACGGGCGGCCGCCATGTTGATCACCATGTCGATTTCATCCGCGCCGTCCAAAACTGCGCCTCGGGCTTCGAACGCCTTGACGTCGCTGGGCGTGGCGCCGAGGGGGAAAGCGATGACGGAGCAGGTCAGTACGCCCGAGCCTTTGAGGGCCTTGGTGACGGTCTTGACCCAGATCGGATTGACGCAGACGGACTTGAATTTGTACTCGACGGCCTCGGCGCACACCTTCAAAACCTCGGCCTCGCTGGCCTCGGGCTTCAACAGTGTGTGGTCGATGTACGAGGCGATGCTTGCAGGCGCGACGGCTTCGTTGCTCATGGGATCCTTCCGTGCCGGGCGTGGCCGGCCCGATGGCCGCAGGGTTGTCACTGCCCGTCAAAGGACCATCTTGCCACGATCATGTTCCCTCGTGGCACTGCAGCGGTACCACCACGCTGGAGGCAACGGCTATGCCGCCTTCGCGGCCTGCTGGCTGCTGCCCCATGCGCCCAAGAGCATCCCGGAAACGCACAGCATGGCGGAGGACTCGGCAGAGAGGAGAAGGCCCAGGCGAAGGCCGTCGCAGGAAGCGGCATCGCCGATCGCCCAGATGCCCGGAACTGAGGTAGCGAGGTCGCGACCTACTGCGATGCCGCCGTCGGAAGCTATCTGGAGACCCGCGCTTTCCGCGAGTTCGGCGCGCGCCGTACGTTCTTCGGCGAGGACCACGAGGTCGCCGTTCATGCTGCTGCCGTCTTCGAAGACTATCCGGGTGGCAGGCACGGCGGAATCGGATACAAGCGTGTCTACGTTGGAAGAAACGACGGCGGCAGGGCGGAGGGTGGTGCGGACGGGACGGACTCCGCGGGCCCGGAGCACGGCCTCTGCCTGGCCCGCTGCGGGACCATTGCCCACGAGGATTCCCAACGGCCGCCGGCCAACGATTCTGGTGACGTTCTTGACCGCTTCGCCGATGTCCGTGGCGTCGTCGATAGTGGAGTAGCTGAGGCTGGCTTCGGCTCCGACAACCGGCGGGAGGCTGGGAGCCGACCCCGTGGCGATCACCAGTTGGTCGTAGGAGAACTCCATGCCATCCACGGTGGTGACGATCTTCGCTTCTGGGTCAATGAAACTTGCGGCCTGCCCGAACCGGACCGAGACCTGCGGCAGTTCTGCCAGTTCCAGGAGCGCGTCGGGGCATTCGTCGCGGTTGCTGAGCACGGTGATGGTGCCATCGAAGGGGCGTTGCCGGGAGTCTGATCCATCACCGGCCAGCCGCCGCACCAAAGCCTGGGCGGCCGGACCTGCGCCTGCAATGACAATGTGAACGGGGGTGGAGGACATGTTTGGCCCTTTCGCTGGCGTGACTTGTTGATCATCAGCGTAGAGTCCCGGTTTTTCGCGGGTGTTTCCCCGTTGTTGCCATCTTTTGCAGATCCGTAGTGCGCTGTTTACCCGCCGGTAATAACGTGGATCACAGTGGCCGTCAGTACCGTGCCAACAACTCCCGTAAACCGTTGGCGGCGAAGCTGGCCACGGCCTCTGCCCGGTCAACGAAGCCGTGGGCACCCACGGGCTCTACCGAGGCCAGAAGCCCTGCGGCGTCGGCCAGGCTCATGGTTAGTCCGGCAGTCAGTTTGTCCACTTGCGGGCCGTGAACGTGCAATACTGCCTGGCGCGAGTCGGTCCAGGCATCCGGACCGGGATCGTCCCGCAAGGTGCGCGTCAGGGACACATCCTGCCACCCGCCGTCGAGCCTGATCCGTGCACGGTAGGTGACGTCGTGGCCTTCCGTTTCAACGCGTCCATCCGCGAAAAAGACGCGGCCGCCGAAGAGCGGGTTCTCCAGGTATCCCGTGAACTGCGCGGGCGCACCGGACCCGGCCGTGGGCAGCATGACAGTGGCTTTGAACGTCAGGGGTGAACCCTCCAGTTCTCCACGCAAAGTGTCGTTGAAACGGACGCCCGCAGCCGGTTCTGTCATGGCGGTGCAACTCGCGTCTTTCGGTACGCCGGCTGGTGTCATGGTGTCCAGGTACGCCCGGGCGTCACGGTAACCCATGCCGATCAGGGTGTCGGCGTCGATCCTGCCCAGATAGAACTCAGGGTCAAGCGGGAGCGGATGTTCAGGACGCACCACATGCAGGACAAACTCGCGTCCACCCGCGCTTGCAACCTCGAAATCTGCGAGGAGGGCTCCCATGGCGCTCATTTCGATCATGTGGACGTACTGCTCCAGGGGTCCGTCACCCCAATATGGCGAGTTGCCGATGCACCAAATCAGCCACACTTCCTCGGCTCCCCGGCGCAGGGCTTCGGCTACATTGGCGTCACGCATCCAGACCGCATCCGTCCAGATCTTCCCGTCCCGCCGCAGCGGTGTCAGGAAGAGGGGAAGCGACATTCCTGCGGCCATGAGCTCCGCGTCAATCGCGGTGGCGTCGATGGCGTGGCATTGCTTCCCGGTGAACTCCACCACGTTGAAGGAACCTTCGACGGCGCCCTGTTCCGCCGCGCGGCCACGGATAGTCGCGTCGTTGATCCCCAGGGCGGGAAAGACCTTGTTCAGGATGCCGTCCGCGTCACCAATAGCGGGCAGCGCCCATGGGCCCTTGAGGTAGTCACCGATCGGCAGTGCCGAGCCGAAGTCCTTAACGTCCACGCCGGACCAGCGCGTGCACATTTCCTTGGGCGTCACCCCGGACAGCAGCATCCCCGCCGTCAGGATCCCTCCGGAACTGCCGTCAACATGCTGGAACTCCAGGCCTTCCTCGGCGAGCGCCCGCATAACGCCGGCCTGCCAGGCTACGCGCATTCCGCCACCGGCGAGCACCAAAGAACGCTTCACAGTTCGGTTCCTGCTGCCATGGCTCCACTGATCCTGCGCCAATAGAGGAACAGGAGCACCGCCGTCGCGAGGTCAAAGAAAGCCACCAGTAGCGCGATGGGTGAGAAGACGCCGTTCAGTACCCCGATTCCGACGGCTCCGAATGCCCCGGTTTTCTGCAGCCCGGACCAGAGCACCACCTCGGGGGAGGGCACGGCGTTGAGCAGGGTGTGGAGGAGCAGTCCGCCCACCACCACCATGAACATGCCCACTGTGCCGAAGAGTTGCCGCATTCCGGGTGTGGAGTCGGCCCCGATCAGTTGCAGGACCGTGCCGCCAAAGGGAACCTGCACGGCACCGGTCAGGACCGTGATGACAGCAATCGCTGCCAGGACGGCGCGCAGTGGATCGGCGGTGGCCCAGGCCATCAGGCCGGGGCGCCGGGCCGGGTGGTGGGGCTGGTTATGGGGCTCGTGGTGAGGCGCCGGCTGTGCCGGCTGGTGGGCGGTCATGCGAAGGACTCCAGCAGGCGTCCGCGGTCAACGAGCAGCCACACCATCGCGGCCCCATGTCAGCGTGGAGACGTAGAAGCGGATGTCGTTGAGCATCATCCAGCGTTTCAGCAGGGAGCGGAGTTCGGCGTCGTCTGCGAAGTCGCCGCCGCGGATGCGCTTGTTGATGGGGATGATGATGCCCTGGCCCACCCAGGTCAGGACGATGATGCCCACCAGGCAAATGATGGCTGGTATGACGCGGATGGTGCCCCACTCGGACCACACCAGGATGCCGCCGGAAATGAACATGATGGGCACAACGATGGTGAAGAACTTGGTGGCTGCGCGGGTGGGGATACCGAAGTGCATGTCTACGTTTTCGCGGGCCAGCGAGCGCCATGTGGGGTACAGGAAGAATTTGAGGACCCACATGGTGCCCACGTACATGGTTGCGCCGAACAGGAAGTAGAGCGCGTTTATGAGGAGTAGCCAGTTCATTGGATGCTTCCCGGAGTAGCGCGGGGGATGGCGCCGGAGCCTGGTGCCGTGCCTGCGGTCCTGCTCCGGTCCGGCGGTGCCAGCCAGTCCTGGCTCTGGCCCAGGTTCACGACGCTGTCCAGCATGTCGCCTCCCCGAAGGGCGGCTGCAGCGGATTCTGAGGGTGCCGTGAGGAACCAGGCTTCGTAGTGGTCGTCAAGGACACCGTGGGCCTGCGGCAGCCAGGCGGTGAAGACCGGCTTACTCTCAACCTGCAGGTTCTTCAAAGGCTCGACGCCGGGCGCGTCACCCAGGATGAGGCGCGCCTTGGCCTGGGCGCCCAGGGCGATGTCTCCGGTGGCTTCGAAGTAGATATCGGATTTCCAGAGCATGTTCCGGAAGACGCAATAGTTTGAGGCTGCCAGTTTCAGCGGCAACGCCAGGGGTTCAGGACGTTCAATTTCGATGTAGCAACCCAGTTGGCCGTCCTTGTCATATTGTGCTGACACGGTGGAATCAGTGACCACGAAGTCCAGGTTGGCCTGATGCTTCGGCATGCCCCAGATTCCCTTGCCACCCTTGACGGAAACCTCGGAACTGACGGGGAGGTCCACCACGAACTGGCCCAGCTTGAAGGTTTTCTGGAAGATCAGCGGGAGGATGGGTGGGGCCGGCCTGCTGCCGTGCGTGATGGCGATGGCCAGGGAGTATTCGATGTACTTGCCGATGTCCGTTGACTTGTAGTTGACCACCGTGACCACCAGCAGCCCTTTGCCGCCCAGGCTGAAGGGCCGCATCTCCGTGCCCGGGAGTGCTGCCGCCGCGGCTTTCTTGTTGATGGGGAAAGCGGCCATGAGCACGGGGGAGTCGTCGGAATTGACCGGCATGACGTACTTGATGCCATCGGCCAGTGCGTGCTGGCCACGGAGCCGTTCCTGGCGTCGGGGAACCGGGGACGGCATGAGCTTGAGCAGAGGAGTAACCAATTCGGTGAGTGTTTTCATGAGTTCGTCTCCTTGGTTCCGTTGAGCTCCTGGACGATGACCGGAAAGGTGTCCTGCCATGCATGATCGCCGAAGAAGACGTCCAGATGGCCATAGCCGGGGATGAGGTGGAGGGAGTCCTTTCCGGGCCGGTGTTGTTGGAAGAATTCGAAGGTGCGTTGCTGGCTGTCGGGAAGGAAACAGAGGTTGTCCAGCCCGGCGATGAATGCGAACCGTGCATCGGTTTGGGGAGCCTCGGCCACGAAGTTATCCGGCAGTTCCGGATGGTCTCCGGCAGCGACCATGTGGCCGGCTTTGATGCTGCGGCCCATCTCCTCGAAGAACGTTACCGGGACCTCGGCGAACTCACCGCTGAGCCATTGGTGGGTGGCGTCGTCGAGGTTTTCGTGCGCCCAAAGGGCCGGACGGCCGCTGCCGTAGGTGAAGCTGACCATCTTGCAGACGGTGTTGTCGCACTCGTGGTGGGTGGCCTTGACCAGCCCGCGGATGGCGCGGGTGAAGTAACCCTGCGACTTGTAACCCCAGGCTGGAGACAGGTAGGGGGTGAACACCTTGACCACCGGTGTCAGGTAGTCGATCTTCAACCGCGAGAACGCCGGCACCACGGGATGAAGGGAGACCGCGTTGGAGACGATCGTGTCCACCTGGGGCAGGAGACCGGCCACCGCGGACATGGTGAACGACGTCGATCCCTGGCAGTGGATAACGGCCTTCATCGTTTCCGCGCCGGTGGCGTTCAACACGTGCTCGACGGCGGCAGGGTGGTCATAAACGGCGGCGTCAGCGAGCGTCCAGGACAGGGGATCGAGATCGATGGATGCCCGCCAGTTCAGCATCCACACGTCCCATCCGTCCTCCAGCAGCACGTCCACGATGGTGGTCCGGACCGGAGGCCTGAACAGCTCTGCCCGGACGCCGGAACCATGGACCAGCATGACCGGTCCTTTGGTCACCTCCACGGGCGATGTCACATGGACCAGGCTCAACGGGGTGTTGTCCCGGGCCCGGAAAGGGATGACCTCGGTCCGGTGCTCGGCACGGGTGATGATCATGGTGCGGTTCCTTTCCGCGTGATGGTGATGGGTTCTTCAAGCAGCCGCACGGCGGGCAGGCCGGACTGCGGAACCAGCCGCGCGCCGTCGTCGTTCCGGGCCAGCTGCCAATCACGGCAGACTGTGTCCACCACCAGCGGGTAGACAGTGAGGGTGCCGTCGGCGGCGAGGTGGAGGCGTAGGAAGCCTTTATGGTCTTCGATGGATTGGCCGGACATTTTCCAGGTAGAAACCTCCCCGCTGGGCGTCGCCAGGATGAACAGTGCGAAGGCCTCACTGCCAACCGCCCAGCCGCCCAGGTACACCGCCGCAAGCGCCAGCAGCAGGATGACGACGTCGGGCCAGCCGTTCGGCCAAGGAAGCAGGATCACGACGGCGGCACTCACCGCGAGCGCGGACAGCTGGTAGAGCGCGCCGCGGGTGAAGACCACGATCCCCGCCTTGGCCAGCCCAAGTAGCCGTGCTACCAGTGAGAGGACTGCGAGCAGGAGCGGCACCGCAAGGATCAGGATCACGATGAGGAGCAGCGTGTTTCCACGGGTCAGGCTGCGGAGGCTGTCCACGAAGGATTCCCCGCGGAAAGCGCTGAAGACTGTCCAAAGCGTTAGTGCTGCGATCACGTGCACAATGCCCAGGGACAAACCGAAGCCAGGGTTGCGGATGGGAAGCCAATATTGCGAGAAGGGGTTCGCGAGCCGGGGACCGAGCAACTGGGAATCTGCCTGGTCCGGGTAGAGGGTAGGCATGCGGGTGAAGTGGCGGGGTGGGGGTTCCTGGTCCTTGCCGCCGTGGGCGTTTCCGCCTTGGGTGACGCTGGAGGACAGGCCCGGGGCGTTGTCGTGGCAGGGAAGGACGAGGTGCTCCGGGAGCCAATGGGCGTCTGAAAGGTACGCGCCGCCCAGGCCCGCAGGTGATCATTTGCGTTCCGTCAGGAGAGGTTTGCTCCTCGTAGCGGGAGTAGTGGTGGAGGTCTCCGGTGAGCCATAGCCGGACGTTTGCGCCGGTGGGCTCGAACAGGCCCGTCACGGGATTGAACCGACGGCGAAGGTAGTCCTGTTCGAAAAAGTTGACCTGCCTGAACTCATTGGGTCCCGGGTGCCCGGCGTCAACCCAAAAGGGAGCTGCCACGCACAGGATGATGGCGTCTCCGGGTTGGAGCTGGAGGGTGACGTTCCGGTAAAAGTAGTCCAGTTGTGGTTCGTCGATGTACTGTCCGAGCTGGCTGTCCAGGCCCAGGATCCACCAGCCGGGCGTACCGTCCTGCCGTTCGCCGGAAGCCTCCGTGGGTGATTGACCTGTGAGCCGGACCGCGAAGTAGCTGCGGGTCTGGATGGTCCGCCAGCCCCCGATGCTCCGTTGCCGGGTGAACATCCGGATGAACGAAGTGAGGCCGTCGTACCAGTCGTGGTTGCCGGGGAGCGCGAGCATGATGGGTGTCTCGTTGTGGGGCCCACTCTGCGTGCTCGGCACGGATTTTAGGGCGCCCAGCGGGCCCTGCAACGCAGGACTGGGGAGCGCCATCCGGTACGGTCCTGCCATCCGGTTCTCGTAGGCGGCCGGTGAGGCAACGGGGTACACCTCATCGCCCCCCAGGACCAGGACCCTCCCGCGGGGAAGATCATGGCCGTCAACCGTAAGCTTGTCCTCGGCAAGCAGCAGCGCGACGGAGTAGGTTGCGTCGAAGCCGTCTCCAAGATCGGCGGTGTAATCGAGCCATAGGTCCGCGGGCGCCAAGGGCTCGCTGGGCTTTGCGGTACGGGACGCCTCAAGATCCCCGGGCGACGGAAGCCCTCGGCTTGTGACCGGCGGCTGGGCCGGTTGGCCAGGGACAGGAAGTTTGTCCAAGCGCAAGGGATCCCCAGGGAAGCTCCCCTCGAGTTCCCTCTTGTCGCCGAAGTCCGCGAACACAGTAGCTGCCATGACCTTCAATGCCGTCCGTGCCAGGGACATCGGCGAGAGCCAGCGAACCGCTGCCTGGGGAGTGAAGCCCAGGACAGCACGATGCCTCGCAAGCTCCCAGCTCTTCATCTGCGTGGCCGTCGCAGTGGGCTCCGGACCGGGAACGGAACCCGTTTGAGGCCCCGCCCGTAGACCTGCCACAACTCACCGGCGAACAATTTCATGAAGGACGCCAAACCCGCCGCCGGCGCCGGACCCTCGGCACGGAACGTGGTCAGCTGCTTGGCGAAGTCCAGGGGGCGGATGTAAAGAATCCCGGCGCCGAAGACGTCCTCCTCGCCGGGCTCTTGGACGTCAGAGGCTTCCGACGGCGGAACGTGGCCACGCAGGATTCTCGCGTACAGCGTTGTGGTGTCCTGCCAAATATCCAGCCCTGCCTCGTTATGGATCAACTTGTACCCGGTGAACGTGAACGGCGTCCCGCCCGGGTCCCGCAGCCACAACCGGTACAGCATGCGCCTGGCCGGCCTGCCGTCGTCGGAAGCGTCCTCCACAAAGAGGTTGAACCAGCCGCGCTCCACAGGCATCCGGCCACCGAAATAGTCTGCGAGCACATACCCCTCCGCCTTCGCAGGGTGGCTCGGATCCTCCACAAACGCGTCCATGTCCTCTGCGGTAATCGTCAGCTCGAACATGATCCTGCGGCTCCGGTCCCTGCCCAGGCTTCGCCCCTTCTCGGGGTCAGTGATTCCCGGGCTGAACCAGCCGTGCATCTGCTCCGTGAACCGTACAGACGTCCGCGCGTCTCTTGCAGCCGGTTGCACGTCTTGGGGTTGCGGCAACCCCAAACCACGGCTCCTGGTTCCCGTCGTGGCAGCTGCGCCATCCTCAACTGCGCTCGCAGGCCGCTCCTCCCGCGCACCCTTGCCCTTGGTCGCGTCCGGCGCCAATTCGCGCGGAACCGAGGCGTCGACGTCGTTCGCAGTGTCGTCAGCGCCAAGCAGATCATCACTGGTCCAGTCGTCACTTCCGGCAGTATCGGCAGGGGAAATTCCCCTGTGTCCGGCATTGAGAGTGTCTTTAGGGACGTGGCCGTCCTCCAGGATGTGGTGGCATGCGCGTTCGGCGAAAGCGGAAATGGTCAGCGAAGGGTTGGCGCCCACCGGGCCAGGCATGGCTGCCCCGTCCATGACGAACAAGCCGGGATAACCGAACACCTCACCGTAGGAGTCACACACCGCCTCGCCGGGATGGCGGCCGGACGGCGCGCCTCCAATCGGGTGGACCGTGATGACGCGCTTGGCCCACCACAGGGGATTGTCGATGAAGTCCCCGTCGAGGTCCTTGGCGATCTCGGACATCGTTCCGCGGACGCGTCCGAAGTAGTCCTTGGACGTGGCCATCGTCCATGCAATGGCTAGCCTTCCGTCGCGAAGGGTCATGACGCCGTCGGGGATATCCCTTCCCATCCCGAGCAGCGGCACGGAACTGGAGGATAGGCGACCGTCACCCAGTGCGGCGGCGAGGTCGGCCGAAACGTTGGACCGCCCGGCGTCGAACAATCTGTCCTTCAGCAGTTGACGGGCAACCTTGGCTGTCCGCTTGACCGTGGTGCTGAGCTGGGCGGTCTCCATGAGCCAGTTCATGAAGGCCGGATACCCGGCGTCCTCCACGTAGTAGCCGCGGCCATCGCCGTCGTCGTCGTTGGAATCGGGAATCCGGATCGCTGTGGTGATGACTGGCCCACGGCTGCCGGTGAGGGTTCGCACTCCCGGTGGCGAACCATTCGCGCCAGGAGTTTTGGCGCCCATGATGAACGTCAGGAGATCGCCGTTGCCGCTGAAACGGGTGCCCAGGGCGTCGCTCAGGGCGGGCAGTGAGCTTCGGTTACGCAGGAGCAGGAAGTTGGTGCCGAACGTGCCGGCGCCAAGGATGAGCCGGCGGCAGTGAATGATTCGTTCCTTGAGGAGTTCGCCTTGGCGCTCAGGATCGTGCACCACATAGCGGACCTCGTATCCTCCCCTTGCAAGTGGCCTGATCCCGCGGACATCGTGGAATGTGCGGATATCCGCCCCCTGATGAGCGGCTGCCGAGATGTAGTTGTGGTCCAGCGTGTTCTTGGCACCGGCGTTGCAGCCTATGTCGCATTCACCGCTGAGCGTGCACGTGGTCCGGACGGTGTTTGGACCGTGGATGCTGCCGTACTCCGGGAGGGGGAGTGGCCTGTTGGTTTGAGGTTCCTTGGTGGGCTGCGTGGAAAACGTGACGGCAATGGGTGGCCTGCTGATGGGTAGGCCGAGGGTTGCGGCTGTCTTCTCCATGGCCAGGGTTTTGGGCGTGTCATGGTACGGATAACGGACCGGTTGGAGCATGTCTTCTGCGGCCTTGTAGTACGGGTCAAGGTCCGCCCGCGTGAAAGGCCAATTCTCGTAACCGCCGCCAGGGATGGGGGACTCGTTGACGAACCATTTCTCGTCCTTGCGCAGGAGGACGTTGGCGTAGATTAGCGAACCGCCGCCCAGGCCGCTGGACACCAGGCCCTCCGTGCCCCGGAATGTCCAGGCATCAAAAAGCCCATACAGACCGCGGTCCGGGTCCCAGAAATTCCGGCCCATCTCCGCGGGCGAACGCGCGAAACTACCGGGCGGATAGGGCTTGCCACGTTCCATGAGCACCACGGATTGTCCGGCCTCGGCCAGGCGAAGTGCAGCCACCGAACCACCGAACCCGGAACCGACCACCACGGCGTCAACTTTTTCGATGTGGTGTGTTTCGATGTCCTGTGCACTGTGGCGTGCCGGATCGGGCGCGGGATCCGCACCCGCATTCCCGCTGTTCCCGGTCCCCAGACGACCCATGGCCGTTCCTCTCAGAGGAAAGCTGACATGAAGGCAGCTCCGGCGTGACCGGGCGGTGCCTCCGGACTATCGCCCTTATGTTCCCACCGGGCCGGGGATCTGTCCATGAGGTGGAGTTATTCCTGTGATCCAGCGCGGCTGGCCGGATGTCACGCGATGATCCGGGTGAAGTTCAGGTCGAAGTCGTGCTCAAGCGGTGCACCGAGGTAGTTTCCCCGTTCCCAGCGGCCTGTGATGGTGTTCCCGTCCTCGCTGATGTGGCCAATGTAGCGTTGCGGCCAATCGGGGCCATCCCGGAAAAGGGTCCACACATTCCCTTCCAGGGTCATGTCCAGGACGCGGGCGACGCCTCGGGAATCAAAGTAGTGCTGCTGGAGTGCGCCGTCTGATCCTGTAGCGCCGATAGTGCAGATAGCATTCGGGAATTCCGGCCTCTCCACAGTGGAGCGTTGGATCAGGAAACCGCCGCCCTGCAGCCATTCGAACGTTGTTCGGCCCACAGCGTCCATGCCGGGGGCAGTAGTCTCCCATTCGCCGACCAGGATGTTGAGTCGCTCCAACAGCACGGATGTCATGTGGTCCTCCTGAGATGTGTAGCCCCAGTTTCCGCTGCGGGTGGGGATTTGGCGAGGGTGGCCACTGGCTTCCTGACCCTCTTTGACGGGCGTCGGCCCACAAATCACCCAAAGGAGGTTGATTATGGCGGTACTCGTTGCCAAACAAGGTCAGGAAGCAACGCCCTATCGGGTTTCCCAGTGGCATGATGGGCAAATGAGCCGAGTGACGTGCGATCTGACCATCTCCCTGGACGGCTTCGTCGCCGGTCCCAACCAGCGAATGTCGGAGCCACTGGGCGACGGCGGAGAGCTGCTGCACCGATGGATGTTTGAAGAGGCCGAAGCCAACGCGGCCCAGGTTGAAGAAATCCTCGCTGCCGGTGCCTTCATCATGGGCCGGAACATGTTCGCGGGCCCCGGGCCGGACATGTGGGACGAGGAATGGCGGGGCTGGTGGGGTGAGGAACCGCCCTATCACGCGCCGGTTTTCGTCCTGACCCACCATCAGCATGAGCCGTTGGAGATGCAGGGCGGCACCACCTTCCATTTCGTGACCGACGGGATCGAATCCGCCCTTGCCCAGGCACGGAAGGCCGCAGGAAGCAAAGACGTAGCCATCGCCGGCGGGGGCCCCGGACAGCCCGCCAATACCTTGACGCAGGGCTGATGGACGAGTTGCGGCTCCACATTTCGCCCATGATCCTGGGTGGAGGCGAGCGGTTGTTGGACGGCGTGGGCAATCTCAAGCTTGAACCCACGGAAGTGGCCGGCACCAAACTCGTCACCCATGTGCGGTATAGCGTGGGCCGTTAAGAGGCCGCGTCACGGCCGCTAAGACGTCCCGTCAGCGCTGGAGCTTGCACCCACATCCAGCCCATTCATCATTCACCTTGAGCCGAACGGCCTCACCACCTAGTCTTTAAGCAACAAGTGCGCATGGGTGCACATGTGTACTTATAGATGAGGTCGGATTTCGATGTTGTCGGTTTTGCGGAACCCAACGTACCAGCGGCTGTTTTCTGCGCAGATCGTGGCTTTGGTGGGAACTGGCTTGTTGACTGTGGCTCTTGGGCTGCTGGCGTTTGACCTGGCTGGCAGCAATGCGGGTGCCGTGATGGGAACGGCGCTAACCATAAAGATGCTGGCTTATGTTGGTCTCGCCCCAGTGATCAACGCCTTGGTGGATCGCCTTCCGAAGAAGCCGGTGCTGGTCAGCGCGGACCTGGTCAGGGCTGCCATGGCTCTGTGCCTGCCGTTCATTACCGAAGCCTGGCAAATCTACGTCGTGATTTTCCTGTTGCAATCGGCATCCGCCACATTCACGCCGGTGTTCCAATCCCTGATTCCCACTGTGCTCAAGGATGCAAGAGACTACACGCGGGCCTTGTCTTTGTCGCGGCTTGCGTACGACATGGAAGCCCTCGTCAGCCCCGCAGCGGCGGCCATGCTGTTGAGTATCACCGGCTACAACAACCTGTTCCTGGGCACAGTCGCCGGGTTCCTGGTTTCCGCTGGCCTGGTGGCCATGACTGCCATTCCCCCCTCTCCGGCTGGCTCCACCACCCAGGGATCTCTCTGGCACCGCACCACCTTGGGTGCCAGGATATTTTGGCGGAACCGGAGACTCAGATCCCTACTCGCCCTGAACGTAGTGGTGGCAGCACCCACAGCGCTAGTACTGGTCAGCTCCGTTGTCTATGTGCGTGAAATCCTTCACCGGCCTGAGGCAGATTTGGCATTTGCCCTCGCCTGCTTCGGAGTGGGCTCAATGATTGTTGCTATCTCGGCACCCAGGATGCTGGAACGGTTCGGGGACCGGACGGTCATGCTCACGGGTGCCACGCTGATTCCGACGGCGATGATTGGGGCCACGACCGTCACCCTTACGGCGGAGCCTGAAGCGGGATGGTGGCTGTTGCTGGGATTGTGGTTCCTGCTGGGCGCAGGCAATTCGACCATCCTCACCCCGGCCTCGCGCCTGCTGCGCGAAGCATCCACGGAGCAGACCCGGCCCTACCTATTCACTGCCCAGTTCTCGCTCTCGCATGCTTGCTACATCCTCAGCTATCCCTTGGCTGGCTGGCTTGGTGCTGCCGCCGGTTTGGGTTGGGCTGCGGGGGCGCTGACAATTCTTGCGATACTAGGCAGTGCAGGAGCTTTCCTGTCCTGGCCACGGCATGACGCCGGGGGAGCAGGTGCACCCGATCTGAAGGAGCGCTACGTTGAGCAGCCAGCCGAGCAGCCCGTTCCCTGACCCTTCGGAGGCGCCCTCGCTGTTCCACCTGGTCACCCCCCACCCGGAACTGCTCGAGAGCGCTGCCGGTACCTTGCGGATGCTGGCCGAACCAACCCGCCTGCACCTGCTCTGGCAACTCGCCCAAGGCCCGAAGTCCGTTACAGAACTCGTCGACGAAGCACTTGTTCCCCGGACGGTGGTCAGCCAGCATCTGGCCAAGCTCCGTCTCAGCGGACTGGTCGATACCCGCAAAGACGGGCGGCACGTGATCTACTCCCTGCACGACGGCCACCTGCTGCGCCTGATCCAAGAGACCATCAATCACGCCGATCACCGGATAACCGGCGAACCCACCCACGACTAACCTCGACAGGAGTCGCGGGCCAGCTGGACACGACACAGATCCCGCCCGGACACGTGTCCGGGCCGGATTCGTCTTTGAGGCCTCTTAAGGTAACTCCGCTTCCTCAAGCTGGGCCCGACTTTCTGCGGGGAGCTGTGGTTGCTTTCGGCCCCGTGCTGTCATCTCGATGATTGCCAAGGCCGCCAGGGTGAGAATCGCACAGGCGGCAAAGACGCCCTGGTAACCAAGGGATGACACGGACCCGACGGCGATGATCGGACCGGATGCGATTGCGCCAAGGCGACGGGTGTTGGTAAACAAGCCCGATGCCAGTCCCGGTCGGGGGATGATTTGTTGGAACAGTGTCAGGCCCACGCCGGCCACCACCCCGAAGAACCACGCGTGGAGAACCTGAAGAGCGATGAGCGTGGCGGGGTCGGCCACAAAGGTCATTCCTGCGTAGTACGCCAGGCCGGCCAAACACCCTGAAGCGATGAGGGCTTTCCCTGAATACTTTCGGCTCAAACGCCCGACGAAGAGTAGCGCGGGGATCTCCAGGGCTGCTGAGGCTCCCAAAGCGACCCCGGCCCAGATGAGTCCTTGCCCCATGCGCTCATTCACGAACAGGGCCATGATGGTCACAGCCGCACTATCGGTGGCTTGGAGCACGATGAAGCCCACCACCACGCCTATCACGGCCAACTTCGCCGGGATAGGCCCATCATCTCCCGCCCTCTCATGAAGTAGCGTGCTCGCCGCCCGGGCTGCTTTACGGTGAAGGGCCGCGGCACCGGTTGCCGTGAGATTGAGGAGCGCAATTGCCGCCAGCGCCAGCAGAATCGCCCGGCTGCCGAAGACACCGACGATGTACGCGGCAAGCGGGGGTCCCCCTACCCACGCGAAGGACACTATTGCCCGGGTGTTGACGACATCGTTAGGGCTTGCCCCCGAGTGTTTCAGGTGTGCAAAGAGAAGCGACATGCCAACGCCCGAGGGGCCACCCAACGCAATCAGGGCGGTCACGGCAACGGGAAGGGTGGTGGTGAGAGCCAGTAGGGGCCGGAAGGGCCAGTGCAAGAACACCACAAAACAGCATGGGCCGTATGTAGTCGTTTTTCCGGTCCGCGTAAGCCGGTATGAGCAGCGAGGCAACGAACCCTCCAGCGTTGTAGACAGCAAGAACCCAGCCAACATCCGCAGGCGTAGCGTCGAACAGATCCACCAGGATCAACGCGAGTGCCGGAGTGAGGAAAGCAAATTGCAAGCCCCACAACAAGGCCATTGAAGAAGTAAGAACGTGTTTCACGGGCAGCACTTTCCACGGCATCTTGTTTTAACCGGCCGATGCCGGCGGTGCTGTTTGTGTGCGGCCGTCTGCGGCAGTCACCGGATTGGCGGTGCTGCTCCAGCTGGCGAGGAAGGCCAGTTGTTCTTCAGCTTGGCTGGCAGGCTCAGCCGTGTAGGCGATCAGTGTCAGTCCATCGCCGGGCAGCTCCAGGGCGTCACCCGTCAGTTCGACTTCACCAACCAACGGGTTCCTCATCCTCTTGTGGGCTGACCTGTGGAAACGCACATTATGCCGGGCCCAGCGCGTGGAAAATTCAGTGCTCCCGGCTGCGAGATCGCCAATCAGGCCATTCAAGTAGCGGTCGCGGGGACGACGACCGGACTCCACGCGGAGGGCGGCCGCAAAATCATCCGCGACAGTCTCCCATTCGACGAAGAACTCCTTGGAGCGGGAATCCAGGAACATGAACCGGGCAAGATTCAGCGGCAGGGTCGCCGGGGCAAGGATGCCGGTATAGAGGGCGAAGCAGAGGCTGTTGGCGGCGACAATATCCATCCTGGCGTTTCGGACGTAGGCCGGAGTGCTGGTCATTCCGGAGAGTATCCGTTCGATGCTGGGACGGATCTCGGCCCGTGGTGTGCGGTTGCCGGAATTCCGGGGCGGCGCCGCCGCCTTGGCCAGGTCCAGTAAATGCGAGCGTTCAGCCTCGTCCAGTTGAAGGGCACTGGCCAGGGAGTCAAGGACGGAATCGGAGACGCCCCTGAGGTTTCCGCGTTCCAGGCGGGCATAGTATTCGGTGCTGACGCCCGTCAGCATGGCTACTTCCTCGCGTTTTAGCCCCGCTACCCGGCGCGTCCCACTGTAGGCGGCCAAGCCCGCTTGGGCCGGTGTGATGCGGGCCCGCCGTGTCATGAGGAAGTCGCGGACTTCTTTGTTGTTGTCCATCGTCCAAGGCTACGTGCGGCCAAATGCCCGTAACAGGCACTGCCAGTACACCGCACAGCAGGTACTCCCTCCCTGGGAAAGGGCTGCTTTTCTTGAAGGAGTCCCATGCCGCGATCAAAGCCAGCGGGCCAACACACTCCTACAGGCAACGTCCAGGACGACAGCAAACGCGCCTTGGCAGGGCCCCGCCCAGCACATGGCCAACTATCCCGAAATGTGATTGACCCGCGCCGTGGAGTTGCGCACCACCAACTGCGGCATGAGGCGTTCGTCGGCGATAGGGGCATCCGGATTATTGAGCCGCTCCAGGGCTACTGTGCCGGCGGTCCGGCCCAATTCAACGGCATGCAAATCCACGGATGTGAGGTCGATGCCGTGCAGGTGTGCTGTCCTGGAATTGTCGTAGCCCACAAGGGACAAATCTTCGGGAATCGAGAGTCCCCGTGCGTAGGCCGCTTCACGGACGCCGAGGGCCAGCTGGTCGTTGTGGGTGAAGATTGCAGTGGGCCGGTGGTGCTGGTTCAGTATTTGTGCGGCGGCCCCGCTCTCCTGCGTCCGGCGTGAAGTCCTCTGCAGCAACCGTCTGCGGCGTGAGTCCGGCGTCGTGCATTGTCTGCTCGTAACTCCGGCGGCGGACGACGTGGCCGTCGTAGACCGGGCCAGAGAGATGGGCGATGCGCGTATGCCCGAGGCCAAGTAGATGTTCAGTTGCCGCCCGAGCCCCCGCAAGGTCATCCGAGTAGACACTGTCCACGCCGGGCACCGGCCGGGTCACACTCACCAACGGGACGATCCGGGCCATCTCCTGCACGTGTTCGTCCGAGTCCAGCAGCGTCGCGGCGATGATAATTCCGACCCGGGCCTCAATAAGCGATTCCAGCGCGCCGGGATCCACACCGTCCACGGACCGCGAAACGCTCAGGATGAGCCGGTTGTTGTCTTGGGGGAGCGCTGTGCGAACGCCGCTGAGGACATCAGCGTAAATCTCGTTGCGGATATCCAGCAGATAAAGCCCGACGGCGGAACGGTGCTTGCGTGCCAGATCGGCTGCTACCGCGTTGGGCCGGTACCCGAGACGCTTCGCGGCCTCGAAGATGGCCTGCTTCGTCTCGTGGCTGACACCTGGCGCGCCGCGAAAGGCGAAGGACACCAAGGTGCGGGACACGCCCACTTCGCGCGCGACGTCGCTTTGCGTGGCGGGGCGGTGTTGAGGGTCAGGAGCCATAGTTCATCCTCCCACGGGCAAAGCGGGTAAATTTATCATTTGTTAGTTTGACCTTACATTTAAGCCTTTCGCGCGTTAGTCTGGATTCAGCGCGGGCGAGTATGGCCCGCAACACACTGACAAAGGAGTCCTGATGTCTGCTACGCAAACGCAGAGCAAAGGAACCGGCAATGCCGCCCTTCCCCCGCTAACCAATGGCCCACACCGTAAGCGGCTGGGCCTTGTTGCCTTGGTGGCAACGTTCGGCGGCCTGCTGTTCGGCTACGACACGGGTGTCATCAACGGCGCACTGAGGCCAATGACGGCCGACCTCGCCCTGACGCCACTCACGGAAGGGATCGTCACCAGTTCGCTGTTGTTTGGCGCAGCTGCCGGAGCAGTCGGAGGTGGCCGCCTCTCCGATAGCTGGGGCCGCAGGAAGACGATCATCCTCCTGGCCGTGCTGTTCCTCATTGGTACCTTGGCCTGTGTCTCGGCGCCGAGCTTCGAGGTAATGGTCATTGGGCGCATCATCCTCGGCCTGGCCGTAGGCGGTGCTTCCACTGTGGTGCCCGTCTTCCTTGCCGAGCTGGCGCCCTACGAAATCCGTGGTTCCCTGGCCGGGCGGAACGAACTCATGATCGTCATCGGCCAGCTGGCTGCGTTCGTTGTCAACGCCATCATCGGCAATGTCTGGGGCGAAGTTGAAGGGGTCTGGCGGATCATGCTCGCTGTTGCCGCCCTTCCCGCCATCGCACTGTTCTTTGGCATGCTGCGGATGCCGGAATCTCCTCGCTGGCTGATCTCAAAGGGCAGAAACCCGGAGGCCTTGGCGGTGCTGAAGACCATTCGTTCGGACGATCGCGCCGAGGCAGAAATGGCAGACGTAAAGCACCTCGCGGAGGAAGAAAGGGCATCGAGGGCTACCTCTTGGGGTGCACTGAAGGACAAGTGGATCCTGCGCATCATTCTTGTGGGCATCGGGTTGGGTGTGGCCCAACAGCTGACGGGCATCAACTCGATCATGTACTACGGCCAATCCGTACTCGTTGAGGCCGGATTCGACTCCAACGCCGCCCTCATCGCCAACATCGCGCCCGGTGTGATCGCCGTCGTCGGCGGTGTCATTGCACTGACGCTGATGCAGCGCGTTAACCGCCGCACCACGCTGCTCCTTGGTTTCACCTTGACCACGGTCTGCCACTTCCTTATCGGCATCGCGTCGATCGTCCTCCCCGTGGGCAATGCAGCCAGGCCGTTCGTGATCCTTTTCCTGGTGGTGGCGTTCGTGGGATCGATGCAGACGTTCCTGAACATTGCGGTCTGGGTGATGCTGTCCGAGATCTTCCCGTTGCACGTCCGCGGCTTCGCCATCGGCCTGTCCGTCTTCTGCCTCTGGATCGCAAACGCCCTGCTGGGTCTCTTCTTCCCCACACTCGTTGCCGGGATGGGGATCACGGGAACGTTCTTCCTGTTTGGTGTTGTGGGCATTCTCGCTCTGGTATTCATCTACACCCAGGTCCCGGAAACCCGTGGACGTACGCTGGAGGCCCCTGGAAGGGGACGTGACCACCGGCGCCATCTACCTGGTGCACAAGAACTAGCCGGCTTTCCAAGACCGCCGCAGGGGAGCGCCGCTTAATGCGTCGTTCCCCTCCGGCGGTTTTTGCGAATATCTATAGACCGAGGTGCCTGTTGAGCTCGTCCAGGGACTTCACAGTGGCGATGTTGTACCCGTCGGCGAAGGGTTCAGCACCACGGTCCAGCATGACAAGGTCCCGGAAGCCCAGGTTGTACATCGGGATGTGGTCATACAGGGGATGCGAGGAGACGTGCAGGAAGTCCTCCGGCCTGGCATCCAGGGTATCGAGCATGTACTCGAACGCTTGAAGACGCGGTTTGTAGGCCCGGGCCTGCTCAGCGGTAAACACAGCGTGCCACTCTGCACCGAGCTTGGGAATGCTGATGTCCAGGAAACTGTCGTCGGCGTTGGACAGGGCCACGAGCTTGTAGTTGTCGCCTTGGAGCTTCAGCGCAGCCGGCACATCCTCGTGGGCGACGGAGCTGCGTACCGCTTCAGCAAGCTCTGCGCCGGCACCAGGGGTCGGTCCAATGCCAAACCGCTTGCACGCGCGGTCAAAGGCACTCTGAAGGATCTCGACGTAGGGCTTGTAGTCGCCATTGACCTCGTCGAACCGGTACGCGCGGAATACCTTCTTGAAGGCAAGCCACTGTTCTTCGGGGATGCGATCGGCGAGCAAGCGCTGGGTGGTGGGGTAAATGTTGAAATTGATCAGCGTTCCGTAGACATCGTAGGAGATGTACTTCGGCCGAAAGTTCGTGTCTGCCATGATTCGTCCGTTCTTAAGGATCTTGTATTTTTTTGGGGGTAGAGGAGGGGATGCTTAGGCTCAACCCAGAGCCAGTGAGGAGAGCCGTGCGTCTGGTCCGAGGAACCTCGCGGGGTTCATGAAACTGACGTCGGTGGCCGTTGTTCCGTCCAGCACGAGGTCTGCGGCAACGGCTCCCAGCGCGGAGGCCATCTTGAAGCCGTGGCCGGAGAAGCCTGCGGCGGCCACCACGCCTTCCATTCCGGGAACCAGCCCCAGCAGCCCGGTCGCGTCAGGTAAGTGACCATCCGCGCACACGGCAACCCGAAGGGGTTCCGGAACCAGTCCGGGAATGAACTCCCGGACCCACGCCCGGATGGTGTTCAAATGCCTGGGATCCCAGGTAGGAGGCTTCTCCATGGACTCAACCTCATCCAGGAATATGCTCGCGACGACTTTCACCGTCCAGCCGTCAGCACTCGGGAATCCGTAGAACTGGGCTTTGTCCGGCCTGCCGTCTTCCTCGGCCCTCCTGAGGAAGACCGGCATGTCTTCCCTGCAGAATGTTGCCGGGTCCGCAGCGGGGAACCAGGTAAGGATCTGCGGCAGGACGGAAAGGTGGACGCCGAGTTCTTTGCAGAGTGCTCCCGCACCGTTGCCTTGGGAGATGATCACCCGGGAGGCAATGATTTCTTCCTGGTCTGTCCGCACGAGGTATCGGTCACCATGCTTCTCAACGCTCTGTGCTTTCCGGTTTCCGAGGAACCGGGCGCCAAGGCGGGCGGCCTCTGCCAGGGCCACCGTCACGGCCTTCTCCGACTTCAGGTAACCGCCCTCCGGATCAAGAATCGTGACGTCAGTGTCCCTAATCACGTGTTCGGGATACTTTGCCCTTGCTTCTTCGCCCCGGAGAAGCTGGTAGTCAAGGCCGTTGTCTTTCCCCGCTGCAAGGAGGGATGCCAGCCGCGGGTTGTGGTCGTCGTAAATCGTGACAGCGCCGGTGGTGGTGAGTAGCTCGGTACCGGTGGCTTTCTCCAGTTCACGCCAAAGGTCCTGTGACCTCTGCAGGAGAGGGGTGTAGTGCCCGCCTTCTGCGTAAACCTTGCGGAAGATACGGGATTCCCCGGCATAGGCGGAGAAGGGGCCCGGGATTGAAAACCTGTCAATTCCGATGACCCGCTGACCGCGGGAGGCGAGCTGCCAACTTGCCATGCTTCCTACGGAGCCGACACCGACGATGACGACGTCCGTTTCGAGTGCAGTCATGCTTTACCTTGCTTTCCCTTATTGCGCGCCGTTTTTCCGGTTTCGGGTTTCAGTTGAAGAGCTCCACCGTCGGCTGTGCTTCCAGTCACTCGAGCGTACGACACAAAAAGAGGCCGATTAGGGGGCTGTGAGACAATGCATTGTTTCCAAAAACGAAAGAAGCAAGAGATGGACCTTACATCGATCGATGATTTGGAGTTTTTTGAACAAATCTCCCGTTCCCAGAGCCTCACGGAAGCAGCCAGGAACTGGGGAAAGTCGGTGTCAGCCGTCAGCAAACGGCTTGCTGCGCTGGAGTCACGGCTTGGGGTAGCGCTGGTCCGGCGCAGCACCCGCCGACTGACCCTCACCGAAGAGGGACAACGTTATGCGACAGGTGCCGTGGCCATCCTGCAGCAGAAAACAGATCTCGAAGACGCGCTGTCCGTGCAGCATGGTGAGCTCAAGGGGCGCCTCCGTGTGCACTCGAGCCTGGGCATTGGACGCAAGCACATTGCGCCGCTGCTGGGGGAGTTCGTCCGGCAGCACCCCCTGATTCAGATAGACCTGGAGCTTTCGCCGCTGCCTTTGAACATAGCCGGCACGAATTTCGACATCGCGGTCCGCGTTGGAGGATTGTCGGACTCCAGGCTCAAGGGAAAACTCCTCGCGCCGAACCGGAGGATTGTGTGCGCCGCGCCGGGCTACATGAAAGGTGCCCCTCCGCTGCGGACCATCAGGGATCTGGAGCGCCACAACTGCATCGTCCTGCGGGAAAACAACGCCGACTATTCGCTGTGGCGCTTTGGCGGACAGGGGCAGGATTACGTCGATGTCAGAGGCAGCATGATCAGCGACGACGGAGACGTAGTGACCGACTGGTGCATCCAGGGCCTCGGCTTGATTATGCGCTCTACCTGGCACGTCAACCCGCTGATCCGTCAGGGAGTACTCCAGCAGGTCCTCCCGGACGTCCCGACCCCAAGCGCCGATATTTTTGCCCTTTACCCTGCCACGGCCAAAACACCCCGCCGGATCACTGCGGCCATTGACCATCTGCGCCAGGGGCTGGCCGCGAGGTTGGGGTCCTAGCTTTCCTCACTACAAGGGGAACCACTTCTTTCGTTTTCAGAAAGAATGGGTTGTCTGAGGCGCCCATAATCATTGGCTTTTTGTGCCATACGCTCATTTGCATGACTAACCCCCCGGTACTTGCAATGTTGCACACCGTCCCCGGCTTGGTGAAGGACATGGAAACCCTGGCCTCCGAGTTAGTCCCGGGCCTTCGTGTCCTGCACTACGTGGACGAATCCCTGCTCCAGGACACCATTGCCATGGGAACAACGCCAGGGCATGTTCGACGACGGCTGGTCAACTATGCGCGCTACGCCGAGGAATCAGGTGCCCAGGCATTGTTGGTGAGTTGCTCCTCCATCGGCGAGGGCCGCAATCGCCGCCAAGGACTTTGTCTCCATCCCCGTCCTGCGTATCGACGCTCCCATGGCCGGGGTCGCCGTCGAATCGGGTGACAGGATCGGAGTGCTCGCGACCCTGTCCGCAACCCTCGGACCAACCACCCGCCTTGTCCGGGACTCCGCCGAAAGGCGGAACAAAAAGCCCGACATCACCGCCAGAATAGTCGACGGCGCTTTCCAGGCTCTGCGAGCAGGTGACCGTCAGCTGCATGACAGCTTGGTGCTCGCCGCGTTCTCGGAACTGGCAGCGGACTGCGATGTGATCGTTCTCGCCCAAGCGTCGATGGCCCGCGTCGTTGACCACACCCAGGGAGAGCTGGGAGGACCTCTTGTGCTGGCTTCGCCGGATTCTGGAATGAGCCAGCTCAGCTCTCTTTTTCCTTCCCACGACTCATCAACAGCGCCGGTAACCGAGAAAGATCCGAAGCATGTCTGACATACCAACGCAGGCCAATGCCCCTTGGCTGGGCGTTATCGCCGATGACTTCACAGGAGCCTCGGACGTGGCCGGCACCCTTGCCAGCGCCGGAATGCGGGTAGTGCAGTCCTTCGGCACGCCTGATCCATCAACGAAGCTGCACGATGTTGACTGCATCGTCATTTCACTGAAGACCCGCAGCGTCCCGGCCGCCGCGGCCGTAGAACAGTCTCTGGCCGCGGCGCGTGCCCTGAAATCCCTCGGCGTGCAGCAGCTCTACTTCAAGTACTGCTCCACGTTCGACTCAACTCCGGAAGGCAACATCGGCCCAGTGGCAGATGCCCTACGCGAAGAGTTAGTCCCGGCCGGCATGGTCACAGTCGTTGCTCCAGGAACTCCTGCATTACGACGGACCGTATACAACGGCGTTCTGTTCGCCGGTACGGACCTCCTGCAGGAATCATCCATGCGTCACCACCCGCTGACCCCGATGACCGATTCGAACGTGCCACGACTTCTCCAGGCCCAAACCAACAACCCGGTGGGTCACGTCGGCTATGGCGTTATAGAAGCAGGAGCATCCGCGGTTGGAGCGGAACTCGAAACCCTGGGCAGTCAAGGTGCCGGGTACGTGGTCGTGGACACACTCAGCGACCACCACCTCGCGGTGCTCGGGACTGCACTCCTGGATCACCCGCTCGTCACTGGCGGATCGGGTCTGGTGGGAGGCTTGGCGGCGGCACGTGGGCACCGTGTCACACCGGACTTGGGGAATGCCAGCCGTCCGACCGGTCCGGCCGCAGTGGTCGCGGGCAGTTGCTCGGAGATGACGAACGCCCAAATCCAAGTGTTCCGCCAGGTGCACCCCTGCTTCCAGGTGGATCCTGTCGCCATCGCCGAAGGACGGGACGTAGTGGCCGAAGCGCTGATGTTCGCCCGGGAAAATCTGCCGGGCGGCCCCATCCTGATCCATTCCACTACTTCTCCAGAGGAAGTCTTGAGTGCCCAAAGGCATCTTGGCAAGTCCAGGGCCGCCGAAATAGCCGAAGACGCCCTGTCCGCGATCGCCGAAGGACTCGTCGGCATGGGCTGCCGGCAACTCATAATCGCCGGCGGAGAAACCTCCGGCGCCGTGGTCCGCAGGCTCGGCATTACGACAGCCCGCGTCGGCAAGGAAGTTTCACCCGGCGTGCCATGGCTGAAAACCGAAACCGACCCAGGGCTGTCCATCCTGCTCAAATCCGGAAACCTCGGAGACCCGCGGCTCTTCCTTGATGCATGGGACCATGGTCGATGACCGGCATGGACAGCCGCCAGGAGCTCGTCCGGTTGGCCAGGTCCCTCCACCAAAGGGGGCTGACCCGGGGAACATCCGGAAACCTTAGCCTACGGGTGGACGGCGGAATGCTGGTCACCCCCACCAACGCCTCCCTGGGCGAACTCAGGACCGAAGATCTGGCCATGGTCTCCGGCGCCGGAGAACACCTGTCCGGGGGCCGCCCCTCCAAAGAGGCCTTTCTTCACCTGGCGATGTACAAGGCAAGGCCGCAGGACCATGCCGCCGTCCATCTGCATTCCACCTACGCCACCGCCCTTTCGTGCCTGGCGGACCTGGATGACGAAGACGTTCTGCCACCTTTGACGGCCTACTTTGTCATGAGGGTTGGACGGCTGGTCCGGTTGCCGTATTTCGCGCCGGGCGACGAGGGCTTGGGCGTGACGGCCCAAAAAGCTGCGGCATCGAGCCGTGCCCTGCTGCTGGCCAACCACGGACCGATCGTTTCCGCGCCCTCCCTGCCACAAGCGGTGGACGCTGTTGAGGAAGTAGAAGAAACAGCCCGACTGTTCTTCCTCCTTCAAGGCCACGCGACACGACCCCTCCAACCCGCCCAGGTGGCCCGGCTTTCCGCACCCCGCGTGTAGTTGGTGCTGCCGTTACTGCACGACGGCGAAGCTCACCAGGTTGGCGCCCTCGCCTTCTGCAAGGAGGGCAAGGGCCGTACTGGAGTCCGCCGGAAAGATTTGGTCGGTGATGGTCGCCCTGCCATCCTGGGCGAAGACCTCGACGGAACAGCGGTCCACAAAGATGCGAAGCCGTATCCGGCCATCTTCCAGAGGTACAGCAACGCGATCCACTGAAGGAAATGCCTCGTGGAATCCGACGTTGCCGGATTCGGTGCGGTCCAGGCTGAGTTCCCCCGTCGCCGGGTCGTAGGCCAGTACTGTGCACTCCATACCTGCGGAAAAGCCGCCCGGTGCGACCCCTTGCCGGGGGTCGGCCCGCAGCACGATGCCGACCCTTCCGGCCTGCCCGGGCTCGAACTCGGCATCGATCCTTAGCACGTCCCCGGATACCTCTTCGGGAAGCCACGTCAGGCCGGGTTCCAGCCGTTGCCGGCCCAGTGCCAAATTCTCCGTCGCATGGTCTTCGAAAGGGTCAATTGCCTCCTGTAACAACACGGGACGCCCGCCTCGGGAAACCAGCTTCACTTCGCGAACGAGCGACATGGCGCTGCGCCAGCCGTCTGAGGGTGTCTCAGCGGCGTACTGCCAATTGTTCATCCAGCCGATCATGAGCCGGCGTCCGCCGGGTACGTTGCTGAAGGACACGGCGGCGTAGTAGTCCCGGCCCCAGTCGAGCCAGCCGTACTCGGCCATCCGGGTGTCGTCAGCCTGGAGGCCTTCGGTGACGGTTGTTTCGGAATGGAAGGTCACGCCGTCGAACGTTCCGAGGAAGTACTGGCCGCCGGAGCCGCCGGCGATACCGCCCGGGCTGAGGTTTACCACCAGAACCCACCGGGTGTTGGAGGCGTCGCCGTCCACTGGAAGTTCAAACAGGTCCGGACATTCCCACACGCCTTCTGTGGCGTTCGCCGGGCCGAAGGTGCTGAGGTATTCCCAGGACAGCAGGTCCGGTGAGCTGTAGAGCACGACTTCACGACGGGCTGCCTCGACGGCGACCATGACCCAGTAACTGCCGGCGTCGCCGTCGTACCAAAAGACTTTCGGATCACGGAAGTCCGGGGAGGGCCCTGTCCAGCACAGGGTTTCCCGAGTACTTCGTCCAGGTGGCGCCGTCATCCGTGCTGTAGGCAAGGGACTGCGCCTGGAGGCCGGCCATGGGCGAGCCGGAGGTGTAGGCGCTCGTATAGATCGCCACGAGGGGCGGGTTGTCTGCGGTGCCGAGACCGCTCGTGTTATGGATATCCACCACAGCGGAGCCGGAGTAGATGGCTTCATCGTCATCGCAGGGGATGGCAACTGGCTGCTCATCCCAACGCAGCAGGTCCACCGAGGTGGCGTGGCCCCAGGACATGTTGCCCCACGTATCGCCGTCCGGGTTGTGCTGGTAGAACAGGTGGTAGACGCCCTTGGAGTAGAGAAGTCCGTTGGGGTCGTTGAGCCAGTTGCGCTGCGCGGAGTAGTGCCACTGGGGCCGGTACCGGCAGTCGAGGTCGGCGGTTGTGTGCATAGGAGTATTTCCCTTTCGCATGAGGGACAAGATGGTCAGCCCTTGACGCCGCTGGAGGCGATGCTGTTGATGAAGGAGCGCTGGAACGCGATGAACAGCACCACCACCGGGACGGTAATGAGGGAGGCATAAGCCATGACTTCGCCCCAGGAGACGTTGAGCTGGAAGAAGTATTGGATGCCGATCATGACGGGCCGGAGCTCCTCGGACTGGACCACCATGAGCGGCCAAAGGTAGGAGTTCCAGGCGGGTAGGAACGTCAGGATCGCCACCGTGGCTGTCGCTGGGCCTGCCAGGGGCATCACCACCAGGCGGTAGATTCTGAACCAGCCAGCGCCGTCAATCCTCGCAGCCTCATCCAGTTCCTTCGGGATCGACTCAAAGTACTGGTGGTACAGGTAGATGGAGAACGCATTGGCGATGAACGGGATGATCTGGACCTGGTAGGTGTCCAGCCAGCCCTTGGAGATCTCGAGGCTGAACCCGTTGAGCTCAAAGAACGGCAACTGGTTCACCCACCACACCAGCGGCAGCGCCAGCGTCTGGAAGGGGACGATCAGCGTGGCCAGGATCGCGGTGAACACTATGCGCTTGCCGCGGACCTCCATCCGGGACAGGGCGAAGGCGCAGAGGCTGTTGATGAAGATCCCCAACACCACTGTCACAGCAGAAACGCCGGTGGAGTTGATCAGGAAGCGGGCGGCAGGCACTCGGTCAAATACAGCAGCGTAGTTGTCGAACGAGATATTGCCGATGGGAAGGAAGGCTGCCACCGAGGACATGTCCCCGAAGATCTGCTGGTCCGGCTTGAGTGAAGACACCAGCATGAACACGAGGGGGAATGCGGCGACGACGGCGAACAGGATCCGCACCAGCATGGTCCCTGCACTGCTGAGACTCTTGGATGTGAGTGTCTCTTTCATGTCAGTCCTTCTCTCGGGTCAGGTAGCGCTGCACTGCGGAGATCAGCAGCACCAGGACGAAGAATACGAGGGAGATGGCCGATGCATAGGATGTTTCCTGCTGCTTGAAGCCGGAGCGCACCGCCTCGAAAATGATGGTGGTGGTGGAATCGAGCGGCCCGCCCTGGGTCATGACGCTGACTTGGTCGAAGAGCCCGAGCGCCTGGATGGTGATGGTCACCAGGATCAGGGTTCGGGTATGCCTGAGGCCCGGCCAGGTCACGTAACGGAACTGGTGCCAGCGGCTTGCCCCGTCAAGCTGGGCTGCCTCATACAGTTCCCCGGAGATGCTCTGCAGGCCGGCAAGCCAGATGATCATGTGGAAGCCGGCGGCCTGCCAGATGGACAGGATGATGATGGCAGGCATGGATGTGGCTGGATCGTTGAGCCAGTCCGGGCCGTCAATCAGGCCGAAGCTGGCCGCGGACAGGAACTCATTGATCAGCCCGTCCTTGCGGTACATGAACAGCCACAGCAGGGACACCACCACCATGGACGTCACCACCGGAAGGAAGTACAGGGTGCGGAAGAAGTTCACCCCACGGAACTTCTTGTTGATCAGGAGCGCCATCGCCAGGGCAAGGCCGGACTGGACGGGCACCACTACAACCGCGAAGTAGCTGACATTCAGCAGTGCGCGCCAGAACGTGGGATCCGTGAAGAGGCGGACGAAATTGTCCGCACCCACAAACTCAACGGGTCGCGGTGACACAAGGCGGGCATTGGTGAAGGCCAGGCCGAAGCCCAGGATCGCGGGGAGGAACACAAAGAGCAGAAGCAGGGCTGCGGCGGGCGCAATCATTGCCCACCCGCTCAGCTGCTCGCGCAGGTAGCGCGGCCGGCGGTGGGGTTTGCTGGGCGGTGCCGCCGGGGCGGGGGGCCGCCACGCGGCGGCCAGGACTTGGGGGAATTTGGGTGGTTGTCATGGGGTTCTCCGTAGACAGTCGGGGGCCGGGAGGTCCGACGACGGCGGCAGGGTGAGTGCCGCCGTCGCCCGTCCGGCTGCCGTCGGCTAGTTCTTGTAGCCGCCGTTGGACTTGATGTTGGCGTCAATCGCCTTGACCGCCTTGTCCAGGGCCGTCTTGGGGTCCGCGCCGGCAAGGATGTCCTGGACAGCCTTGCCATATTCGGTGGCGATGAACGGGTAAGCCGGGGTTTCGGGCCGCAACACCGCGTAGTGACGCGAGAACTCCATGAAGATACGGTTGGCACCGCCCTCGGCGAATGCGGGAATCAGGGCCGCGGCTTCATTGGTGGCCGGGATGCCTCCAGTTGCCTTGATGACGGACGCCACGTTTTCAGGCTTCAAGGAATAGGACAGATAGTCCATCGCGGCATCCATGTTGTTGCAGCCGCTGGTGACGCCCCACTGCCAGGAAGCTCCGCCGATCTTGGGACCGTTGCCCAGATCCACGCTGGGCATGACCACCAGCTCATCTCCCAGGGCAGCCCGGGCCTTGTCCCCGGCCCAGGAACCGGTGTAGAGGAGGCCGCTCTTGTTGTTCAGGAAGTCCTGGGTGGAATCTTTCCCGCTCTTCGTCGCCATGAAGCCCTGATCCGCCAGCCCGCGGAACCACTTGGCCCATTCGACGGCCTTATCGCCATTCAGGGCTCCGTCGGCCGACTGGTAGTCCTCGCGGTTGATCAGGTCTCCGCCGAAGGACTGCAGGAACGGCGAGTACGCATAGGGCAGCCATTCGCCGGTTCCGGCAGTACCCATGTCCAGTGGGTAATCCCATTTACCCAGTGCCTTGAGTTTGGTCAACGCGTCCTGGAACTCGTCCTTCGTCCATGGCTTCTCAATGGTGGCGACGCGGACGCCCGCCGCTGCGAGATCGGATTTGCGGGCAAACATGGACAAAGCGACGTCGCCGTACCCAACCGCATAGGTCTCGCCCTGCCACTTGGCAACAGTGCTGGGGAGGTTCTTGGAAAGGTCCGCGGACAGCTTCAGCGGCGCCAGGTACTTGGCCCATGCCCAGTTGGGAACGTTGGGCCCGTCAATGTCCACGATGCAGGGAAGTTTCCCGGCTGACGCCGCCCCTACGACGGAGTCGTTGTAGGACTCCTGCGGGAAGGCCTGCACCTTGATCTGCGCCTTCGCGCCACTGCTTTTGTTATAGGAGTCAACGATCGCCTGGGTCGCCGCCAGTTCCTCCGGGTTTCCGGCGGCGTGGGTCCACATGGTGATCTCTTTGGGGCCGTCGCTTGAGGACGAGGAACTGCCCTTGCTGCAGGCGCCCAGGCTGCCGACGAGGGCCGCCGCAGCTATGCTGGTTGCCAGGATCCGCGTGAATCGTTTGTTCATGATTGTCAATCTTTCTGCTGATTTTGGGTGTGGATGATTGGCCCGGGTCCTTCGGGGCGCAGCCGCTGCAACGGCTGCGCCCCTCTTCTTGCGGACTTCCGGTGTTGTGACGTGGTGTTTCGTGTGGGTTGGTGGTTTATGTCAGCGTGGCGGTGCCACCGAACCCCGTTCGATGACGGGGCAGATGAGTTTTTTCTGCCCCGGCGGCGTGCCGGGTTTTTCAATGTCGTCCAGGAGCCGCGTAACGGCCCAGCACCCCATCTCGTAATGCGGAAGGGCAACAGTGGTCAGCCCTGGCCACAGCGCATCTGCGATGAGTTCGAGGTTGTCCATTCCCACCACTGAGAGGTCTTCCGGGATGCGAAGGCCTGCTGCCGAAGCTGATTGGTAGGCGCCCATGGCCATGCGGTCGTTGAAGCAGAACAGGGCAGTGGGCCGATCAGGTAAAGACAGCAGTTGTGCCGCTGCCTGCCTGCCGCCGACAGTGTCCGAGACCGCGGAGGCGACGAGCCGTGGATCTTCCGGCAGCCCGTTGCGAAGGAGGGCGTTTCGGTAGCCCTCCAGCCGTCCGTGCGTGGCCGGGATGTCGTCAATATTGTTGATCATCCCGATCCTTGTATGCCCTGCAGCAGCCAGGATTTCCACCGCGCTTTCCGCGGCGGCGATTTCATCCGGGACCACTGAGGAGATTGAACTGTCAGCGGAGGCCGCGTCCAGCAGGACCGTGGGGACTTCGTAAAGCTCCTCGGGAACGGTGACGCCCTGATGGTACATCCGGGCGTAAACGATCCCGTCCACCTGGTGTTGCTGGAGGGTTTGGATTTCGTGTTTCTCAAGATCGTTGTCAAGCCCCGAATTGAGCACCATCAGCAGGTAGCCCCGCTGATACGCGGTTTCCTGGGCGCCACGGATCATGGCCCCGGCAAAGGGCGTGGTGGTGATTTGATCACTGACGAGGCCAATGATCTGCGAACGCTGGTTCCGCAGTCCGCTGGCCAGGCGATTGGGGGCGTAGCCCAGATCCTTGGCCACCGCCCGGACGTGTTCTTGCGTTTTGCGGTTCACGCGATCGCTGGTGGCGTCGTTGAGTGCATGGGAAACAGTGGTGATTGAAACGCCGGCAGCCTTCGCCACTTCGCGGATTCCTACCTTCGTCGTCATCGACAGCCCTTTGCAAAACGTTTTGAATGTTGTTTGGATCACATTACCTAAAACGTTTTGCAACTGTCAAGGACAACGGGCACGCCCTTAAAAGCGAAAGGCACCGCAACGTCCTGGACGTTGCGGTGCCTTCTTGAGCGAGGGTCTGCGGGCGGGCTTGCCCCGGGCTAGCGAACCCAGGGAACCTAAGCCCGCAGCCGGTACCCGCGCTTCACGACCGTTTCTATGAGCTTGCCGTCAGGAAGCGAGGAGCGCAGCCGGCTGACTGTCATGTCCAGGGCGTGCACGGAACCGCGGAGGTCCAGGAGGTCCGAGAGCGATTCACGGGACAGCACCGCACCACCGGCGCCCAGCAGGGCCCGGAGCAAGAGCAGGGGCGCTGGAGCGAGTTCCACTACTTCGCCGTTGATCCGCAGGCAGCGTCCGCGGAGTTCGATGGTGGCGCTCTTGGTTTCCAGGCGGCGCACGTGGTTCAAGGACAGGTGCTCCGTCACCAGGCGAATGAGTGCGCCCATGCGGTAACGGTCGGGAATGAGTGGCGTCAGGCCGGCGTCGAGCAGTGGCTGTGCCGTGACAGGCCCGACGGCGGCAACCGTGACGGGCCCTTTGAGTGCTTCAATGAGCTGCCGGTACAGGCCCATCTCATGCGCCGTGCTCCACATCGCGTCCACTGCTGGGGCGCTGGTGAAGGTCAGGACGTCAAGGTTGCCATTGCACACGGCCTCGATCAGGCGCGGGAGTTTGTCCTCGCCGTCGGGCTTGACCCACCGGTATGGCGTCACCGTCAGGACCGTGGCGCCGGACATCCGGAGGCGCTCCAGCTGGCGTACATCGGTGTACCCGTGCAGCTGAACAGCCACCGTCTTGCCCCGGACACCCTCCGCCAGGAGCATGTCCACAAGTGTCGCTGTGGTTTCGTCACTGCTGATTCCGACGTCGGCAAGGCCGGCCGCGCGGACGGCACCGCGCGCTTTGGGTCCCCGAACGAACATGCGGCAGGCCGAGAGTGTTTCCAGGAGTTGCTCGCCGATGCCGAAGGAGTCCGCCGCCTCGCACCAGCGGCGCATGCCGTAGGCCGTGGTGGCGATGCAGATATCCGGCTTGGCGGCGATGATGGTGCGGGTGTCCTCGATGAGGACCATGTCCTCCTGCACGGGCGCGATCTTCAAGGCCGGGGCATGGAGCACGCTCGCACCCCGCCGTTCCAAGGCCTCGATGAGGTCCCTGGAACGGCGATGCGAGGTAACGCCGATGCGGAACCCGTCCAGCGGCGCTTCGGTAGCTTCTGAAACGTCCGTGGCGGTTGTGACGTCTTGGATTTCAAGGGCACGTGCAACAGTCATTGATTTACTTTCAGGCTTCAAGGAGCGAAGCCGCGAGTCGGCTCAGTTCAGCGGATGCTTCGGCATGATTACGGTTGGCTTCAGCCACCCGGACCACCTCGCCTATGACCAGCACGGCCGGGTTGCTGCAACCAGTGGCTGCCGTTTCGATCGTACCCAGATCGGCGATGGTGGTGCGTTGGCCCGGGCGGTAGCCACGCTCCACTACGGCCATCGGCATGTCAGCCTCCATGCCCGCCCGGCGCAAACCGGCGGCAAGCTGCGGGAGGGTTCCGATGCCCATGAGGACAACGATCGTGCCGCCGAGTCCTGCCAGGTGCGTGTGTTCCTTCTCCGTCAGCGGGGCGTGTCCGGAAACCACGGTGAACATGTGGCTTACCTCGCGGTGCGTTACCGGAATTCCCGCTGCAGCCGGAACAGAGATAGCGCTGGTGACACCGGAGATCACGCGGACGGGAACGCCAGCGGCAACGCAGGCTGCCACTTCTTCGCCGCCGCGGCCAAAGACGTATGGATCGCCGCCCTTAAGCCGGACCACGTTCTTGCCCAGGAGCGCAGCTTCCACCATGAGTTTCTCGATGTCACGCTGCGTGACCTTGTGGTGCCCGGGCTGCTTTCCAACGTCCACCAACTCGCCGGACGTCAGGTCGGCCAGCTCCTGATACGGGGCCAGGCGATCGTAAAACACGACGTCGGCATCGCGGAGGGCGTCCACCGCACCAACCGTGAGGAGATCCAGGGCGCCCGGACCACCGCCCACCAGGGTCACATGCCCCTCGATGCCTGGTGCCGGCTCGAAAGCTACCGGAATACCGGCACCGCCGCAGCGTTCAACCAAAGGCTCCCAACCGGCGTCGCCGTCGTCCACCACTGCTACCAGGAACGGACGCTCGGGCAGAGGTCCGTCGCCGGGTGCGCCGGCAGGGGTGCTGAGGCGGTAAACGTTGGCCCCGGCAGCCTCGTAGCGGCGGACGGCCTGGCGGGCGGCTATTTCGGATCCCGTGACGAGGACGTCGCGGCCTGTGAGATCAATGGTGAGCTGCATGGGTTCCCCTACTTCTCTGCGCCGACGGGTTCTGCGCCGACGGGTTCTGCGCCGACAGTTTCGCGGCGGACCGGGATGGTGGAGGCGATGAGCACGCCGCCCTTTTCCTCGTTCGTCGCAGGGCGGATCTGGCCCCGCTCCGGAACGAAGGAGATGGACTCGTCCTTCTGGTTGGGGGCGTTGACGAAGGAACGGAAACGGCGGAGGCGCTCCGGATCCTTCAAGGTCTCAGCCCACTCGTCCTCGTAGGTGTCGATGTGCTTGGCCATGGCCGCTTCAAGCTCCTCGGCGATGCCAAGCGAGTCGTGTACCACTACTTCCTCGACGTGCTTGATGCCGCCGTCGAGCTCTTCCTGCCAACGCGCCGTGCGCTGCAGGCGGTCGGCGGTACGGATGTAGTACATGAGGTAGCGGTCGATGTACTTCAGCAGTGTTTCGTCATCCAGGTCCTTGGCAAGCAACTGTGCGTGTGCCGGGGTAGCACCACCGTTGCCGCCGACGTACAGGTTCCAGCCGTCAGCCGTGGCGATGACGCCGACGTCCTTGCCGCGGGCCTCGGCGCATTCGCGGGCGCAACCGGACACGCCCATCTTCAGCTTGTGCGGGCTGCGCAGGGCCCCGGTAGCGCAGTTCCAGGGCGATGGCCATGGCTACGGAATCCTGGACGCCGAAGCGGCACCACGTGGACCCAACGCAGGACTTCACCGTGCGCAGGCTCTTGCCGTAGGCCTGGCCGGATTCGAAGCCGGCATCAACCAGTTCCTTCCAGATGTCCGGCAGCTGCTCGAGGCGGGCGCCGAACATATCGATGCGCTGGCCACCGGTGATCTTGGTGTACAGGTTGTACTTTTCCGCGACCGCTGCGATGACACCGAGACCCTTGGGGGTGATTTCACCACCGGCAATACGCGGTACCACCGAGTAGGTGCCGTCCTTCTGCATGTTCGCCAAGGCGCGGTCGTTGGTGTCCTGCAGGGAACCACGGCCGGCGTCCAGGACGTAGGCGGAGTGCTGGCTGGCCAGGATGGAGGCGATGGTCGGCTTGCAGATATCGCAACCGGCACCCGTACCGTACTTGGCCATGATGTCTTCGAAGGAGGTAAGTTCCAGGACACGGATAGCGTCGAACAGCTCCTGGCGGGACAGGCTGATGTGTTCGCACAGGGCCTTGGAAACCTCGATGCCGGACTTCTTCAGTTCGCCTTCGAGGAGCTTCTTCAGCATGGGGACGCAGGAACCACACTGGGTGCCGGCACGCGTGCAGGCTTTGACTTCACCGAGTTCCTGGACCGGTGCGTTGCCTTCGCAGGCACCGCACCCATTGATGGTGTCGCGAATGGTTCCGGCGGACACGTTGTTGCAGGAGCAGAGGATTGCATCGTCAGGCAGCTCGGTTTCCGGAGCCTCTCCGCCACCGGCAGCGCTCAGGAAGGCGCCGGGCTCGGCAGGCAATTCACGTCCCAGCAGCGGACGCAGGCTCATGTAAGGCGAAGCATCGCCGACGAAGATGCCGCCCAGGAGAGTCTTGGCATCGTCAGTGGTGACGATCTTCTGGTAAACGCCACGGGCGGGGTCTGCGTAGACGATTTCGAGGGAGTGCTCGGTCTTGGCGAAGGCATCGCCGAAGCTCGCCACATCCACGCCGGACAACTTCAGTTTGGTGGCGGTGTCGAATCCCGGGAAGGTTGCCTCGCCGCCGTGCAGGCGGTCCGCAACGATCTCGGCCATGGTGTTTGCCGGAGCAACGAGGCCCAGGCACATGCCCTCGAAGTTGGCCACTTCACCGATAGCCCAAATACCGTCCACCTCGGTGGCACAGAAATCGTTGATCACCACGCCGCCGCGCTGGCCCAGGCTAAACAGCTGCTCTTCGCCCTCAGCTGCGCGGAAGAGATCATCGCGCGGCTTTACACCGATAGCCACGATCACGAGGTCCGCATCAATAATGCGGCCATCTGCCATCAGGACGCCGGTGACCTGGCCGTCGTCGTCCGTCAGTACCTCGGACGGGAAGACACCGCCGTGGACTTCGAAGCCCTTCGCCTCGATCAGGCGGCCAAGTGCCTGGCCGGCGCCTTCATCCAACTGCGTGTTCATGAGCCACGGCGCACCGTTGATGACGATCGGCGTGGCGCCCAGCTGCTCGGTGCCTGCAGCGGATTCAAGGCCCAGCAAGCCACCGCCGATGGTGACCGCGTTAACCTTGCGGCCCAGTTTTTCGCGGAGCTCCGCAATGGCCTTGTTAATCGCCCAAACGTCCTCGAGCGTGCGGTAGACGTGGGTGTGCTCGGAGCCAGGGATGGGGAGCCGGGCTGCATCGGAACCAGAGGCAACCACCAGGTGGTCGTATTCGTACTTGTTGCCCGCCGCGGTGAGGACACTCTTGGCAACGGAATCAATCTTGACTGCGCGCTCGCCGGTCTTCAGCGTCAGGGCCTCGTGGTCCCACATGGCAGCATCGCCCAGGGTGAGGTCCACGTCGGTTTCCGTCAGCGCCTTGCTCAAGGCAACGCGGTCGTAGGGGAGGTGCGCCTCTTCCGTCAGAACCGTAACCTGCCAGCCTTCAAGACCGCGGTTGTACATTGCGTCGGCGAAACGGTGGGCCGCAGGGGCCGCCTCCGACGACAACGATGCGGCGCGGGTTCTCTGTACTTGAAGTGTGTCCGGTCACTGGTGGGCCTTTCGCAGATGTTGCAGACGGATCTCCGCAACTTGTGCTTCCAGCCTAGGGACGGGCAGTTTCGCTTCAGTTTCCCCTTTGTTTCGTGATCTTAACTTCTGCATCACGAACGCATTTCGCAAGGTGTGAGGTCTCTTTTACGCACCGGACACAAATGCGGACCCCCGATGAAACACCCGCGCCCTAGCTTTGAAGAGTGGCCGCAAGCGTGGCCCGGTCCGGGGGAGTGAAGGTGGAAATTGCCAGCGCCCGGACACAGTGAGAGGGGCTGAAATGACCGTAATTCTGGACCGTGCCGACGAGCTGACTACTACCGCCGTTGGCGAATGGCACCGTGTGTGCGCAGTGGATGAACTCGAAGTGGCCTGGGGCGAAGCGGCATTGATCGAGGGCCGCCAGGTAGCGTTGTTCCGCATCGCACCCGGCGAAGTCTTCGCCGTCGCACAGCAGGACCCGGCCACCCTGGCCAACGTCATGGCCCGCGGCATTATCGGGTCCCGCGGCAGCCGGCCGACCATTGCGTCGCCGCTGCACAAAGAGGTTTACGACCTCGAAACCGGTGAGTGCTTCACCGACCCCAACCTTAAGCTCGCAACCTTTGCCACCCGCCTTGTGGATGGCTACATCGAGGTTGAACTCTAAAACGCCGGACTCCGGCGGCTACAAACCCAACGCCTCGCGGACATCCCCAAGGACATCGTCCAGGGATGTCCGCGCTGCTTGGCGTGCAGCAGGAAGCTCTGCCGCCGACTCCACAGCCTGGATCACCTCCAGGTAACACTTGAGCTTTGGTTCGGTGCCGCTGGGCCGGATGATCACGCGGCTCTGGTCCCGTGTGAGATACAAAAGCCCGTCCGTGGGCGGCAGGGATTCGCTGCCTTCGGCAAGATCGGTGAAAACCTCGACGGCGGAGCCTCCAAACGCTTCCGGCGGGTTGACGCGTAGTCGGTTCATCATGGCGTCCAGGAGACCCAGGTCCGCCACGCGGATGCTCAACTGGTCACTCGCATGAAGCCCGTGCACCAGGTACAGCTCATCCAGGGTGTCGAAGATCGTCTTGCCCTCGGCCTTTGCGGTTGCCGCCAATTCCGCGATCAGCACCGCCGCCGAGATGCCGTCCTTGTCCCGGACCAGATCCGGTGCCACGCAATAACCCAGCGCTTCCTCGTACCCATAGGTGAGCCCCGGGACGCGCGAAATCCACTTGAAGCCCGTGAGCGTTTCCTCATGGGCATAGCCCGCCGCAGCCGCAATGCGTGACAACAGCCGCGAGGACACGATTGAGTTGGCGAAGACGCCTGCCCGGGGTTCTTCGCCGGCACCGGCGGCCATACGCGCAACGATATGGGCGCCCAGGAGCGCACCCACTTCGTCCCCGCGCAACATCCGCCAGGCTCCCGTTGCGGGGTCAACCGCAGCGACCGCCGCCCGGTCGGCGTCGGGATCGTTGGCCAGGACGATGTCCGCACCTAGGTCCGCAGCAGCCGCAAGAGCCAGGTCCAGGGCGCCGGGCTCTTCCGGGTTGGGGAATGCGACCGTGGGGAAATCAGGGTCCGGCTCGGCCTGTTCCGCCACGAGCGTGACATTTGCGAAGCCGGCTGCGTTCAGCACGGATACGGCTGTTTCACCACCCACGCCATGCATGGGGGTCAGGACGATCTTCAGGTCCCGGGCGGGGAAGTGCTCTGCATCCACCAAGCCTGCCATCGCGGCTTGGTAGTCAGCGGTGATGGAGGTGGGCAGGACAGTCCAGCCATCGTCTGCCAGCGTGATCGACTCCAACGCGCCCACGGCCTCAATCTTTTCGGCAATCTGAGCATCGTACGGCGCCACGATCTGGGAACCGCGCCCGCTTTCAGATACTGCATGGCGTCCCAGATAGACCTTGTAACCGTTGTCCTGCGGCGGGTTGTGGCTCGCTGTGACCATGACACCGCCGTCGCAATCCAGTGACCTGACCGCGTAGGCGAGCAACGGCGTCGGAAGCGCTGCCGGCATCAGGAAGGTTTCAATGCCTGCTGCCGTAAAGATTGCGGCCGTCTCTTGCGCGAAGATGTCCGAGTTGTAGCGGGCGTCAAAGCCGACGACGGCGCTCGGCCGGGTACCCGGCGCAGCTGCGGCTACCACTTCGGTCAAGAAAGCAGCCAAGCCGGCCGCCGCCCGGCGGACCACCACCCTGTTCATCCGGTTGGGACCTGGTCCGAGGGCAGCTCGAAGGCCGGCGGTGCCAAACTGCAGGGTGCCATTGAAGCTGTCGCCCAGTTCCTGGACTGCTCCTGCGTCACCGCCGCTGGCGAGGTCGGTGAGCTCAAGGAGAGCTGCCGACGTCGTGGGGTCCGGATCGTGGGAAGCCCATTCGCGGGCGTCGGTGAGCAGCTGGTTAAGGGCGGCATCGCTTGATGTCATAGGGACAAAACTATCCTCATTGCCCACGTCAAAGGCAACGCGGGGTCAGATACGGCCCATAAATCTCGTCGTAATGGGCCGTATCTGACCCCGCGTTGCTTTTAGAGCGAGCGGGATTGGACAGTGAAGTCGGTGTTCCCATCCATGCTGAACACAGAAGATCCTGTGTTGTCCCAGTCCGGGAAGAAGATGTCCGAAATGACTGCCGCACCATCCTGGGCGAAGACCTCCACGGACGAGGAATCCAGGAGGATACGCAGGTGGACCTTGCTGTCGCTGCCGGAGGAGGGAAGGGCAACCTCGTGATAGGGGCTGAATTTCTCCGAGAAATTGCTTGTCCCGGCCTTCGAACGGTCGACCTTTACCGTGCGCTTTTCCTTGTTGTAGGAGATACGCAGGCTGGCGCTGCCATCAGCCGATCGACGAAGGAGAATACCTGCTTCCCGCGCGGAGGTAAGGTCCATTTCAAGGTCAATGAGCTGCGTACGGGCGGAGAAATCGGCGCCAAGATCCTGCGCCTCCGGCCCGACGGTGAGGTTTTTGCTCTTCACCTCACCACCGGAACTGTCAGCCATGGTGTTAAGGGCCTGGGTGGCGATCGCCGAGCGGAGCTCCAAGCGCTTTTCGCCCCGTACCAGGGTGAGTTCGCGGGGGATTGCCATGGACCCGCGCCACGGCGTGGTGGGAACGTGTTGGGCGTAATCCCAATTGCCCATCCAGCCAAGGAGCACGGGCTTGCCGCCAGGTGCTCCGGAGATGGAGTTTGCCGCGTAGTAGTCGGCGCCATGGTCCAGCCACTGGGATTCGGTGAGCGGAGCATCGGCGGGCGCGGCGTTTTCAGCCGTAAAACGGGTGCCGTCGAATTCGCCGACGAAGTACTGCATGCCTGAGCCGCCCGCGATGCCGCCGGGGTTGATGCTCAGCAGCATGACCCACTTCTTCGCAGTGGAGCCTTCTACGTCCATCTGGACAAGTTCCGGCACCTCCCAGAGTCCGCCCTGGGCGCCGACCCCGGAGAAATCACTGAGGAAGTCCCAGTGGAGAAGATCCGTGGATTTGAACATCTTCACTACCTGCGCATCCGCCACGACTGTGGTCATCACCCAGTATCGGCCGGGCTCGTACCAGGTGATCTTGGGGTCGCGGAAGTTGTTGTTGGTAGGCGCGAGGTTCAGGACCGGGTTGCCCTTGTACTTCTGCCAGGTGCTTCCGTTGTCCAGGCTGAAGGCCACGGACTGTGCCTGGGCACCTTGGGGGAGTGCGCCGTTCTTTCCATATGCACTGGTGTAGAGGGCCACCATGGGTGGGTTCTGCGCGGACCCCAGCCCGGACGCGTTGTTCTTATCCATCACGATCGAACCGGAGAAGATTTCCTCCTGCGGGCTTGCCTCCATGGCAACAGCCTGCTGTTCCCAGTGCACCAGGTCCGTGCTGGTGGAGTGGCCCCAGGACATGTTGCCCCACGAGTTTCCCCGAGGGTTGTACTGGTAGAAGGCGTGGTAGGTCCCATTGTGGTAGACGAGGCCGTTGGGATCGTTGAGCCAGTTCTTTTCAGCAGTCAGGTGGGCTGCCGGCCGCCATGGATCCGAAGCGGATGGCCGGTGCCCGCCCGGGACGGGGGCCGACGTCGGGCTTTCAGGTGCTGGAGCAGTGCAGGCAGCGGCGGAAAAGGCGACCACGACGGCGGCACTTGCGGCCAGCAGATGACGGCGGGACAGGCGGGGATTGGGGTAAGTCATGGGGAGAGATCCTGGGGTTGGGGAGTGGCAGGGGTGCCGGCCCTTGTGGAGCCCGCACCCCCGCCGTGGCCTAAAGGCCGGGGTGTTGCGGCCTACTTGTAGAGGCCTTCGCCGCCAACGCGGAGGTTGGTGGGCAGGTAGCCGAACGGGCCGAGGCCGTTCTTGCCGAAGGTGCGGTCAACCTGCGTCACGCCACCCTGGAAGTTCATCTTCACGGTGGGGGACAGGGAGCCGCCGCGGACGCCGTCCACGTTGTCGATGAACGACTGCACGAGGCCGCCAGGCTGTACGTAGTGCGAGTAAGCCTGGAACTGACGGCCGTTCTGGCGCGGGTCCGGACCCTCCGGCGCGTTGGCCGGCATGTTCAGGTCCGTGGGGGAGCCCAGGGCCAGGCCGCTGTTGTTCACCGGCTGGAAGTCGGAGCGAACGCCGTTGCCCACGAAGCCGTAGACGCCGTCCGGGGCCGCGCATGCCATCTGCGTAGGTGAACTGATGGCTGATGGTGAACAGGTAGTACTTGTTCTTGCCGTTTTCGTTCTGGATGTAGATCTGCGGACGCTCAGTCTGGTCGTTGACGCAGTTGGCGGACAGGATCGGGGGCAGGAAGCTCCACTTGGTGAGGTCCTTGTTGTCTGCAACTGCCAGGCCCACGTTGGCGGTCTGGTACCAGGCGCCGGTGGTGGTGTTGACCTGGTTCACGGTCTCGGCGTGAGGATCGCCCGGACGGTAGCCGAGGTCTTCCTGCTTGCACTTGTAGTCGCCGCGGTTGCCGCCGGTGTTGCCTTCGAAGACCATGAAGGTTTTGCCCGGGTGCGCCGGGTCCGCGAAGGTGTACGGGTCACGGAACGCGAAGCCCGGGTTCTGGGCCTTGTTCTGGTACATCTTTCCGTCCGGCTCCAGCAGCTTGGTGTGCTCGAAGCCGTCGAAGGTCACGCCGTCCTGGTTGGCGTGGATGTTGCCCAGGGCCTTGGCGATGACAGCATCCGGAGCGATGCCGCCGCCACCGGCGTTGCGCTCAGCGACGTCGTAGAACGTGGTTGCAGTGTAGAAGACGTTGATCTTGTTGCCCTGCATGAGGCGCGTCGAGCCGGACCACTCGGTGTTGCCGATGGACGTGTTGTCCAGGAACAGGTGTCCGCCGTAGTTCCACTTGTCCTTGGCCGGATCGGCGTTGGTCTTGCGGAAGAAGTACCCGATACGGGCGTTCCAGTGGCGCTGGTCGAAGCCGTAGCCGGCGTGCCGGTCAGCTACCAGGGAGAAGATGACGTCCCAGCCCTTGTAGCTGATCTGGTTCGCGTTCTCGTCTGTCAGGGACCAGGTGTCCCACACCCAGACGTCGTCGTTCATGGCGGGGAAGTCCTTGGGGATTTCCGGCATGGTGACGTCCGGGCTCATGGAGTTCTGGCCCGGAGCAACGTTGGTGTTGCTCTGTGCCATGATCTGCTTGGCGTCTGCCCGGGTCCATTTGGACGTGAAGTCGGCGGCGGGGTCGTACGCCTCCTGCGTGTGGACGGAGGGCAGTGGGAAGCCGGGCGTGGGTGCCGGCATGGTGTTCGACGGCGGGTCGGCCGGCAGGTTGGCCTGCGCGGCCGGGGTCACCAGCAGGATGCTGCCGGCAACGCTGGCTGCGGCTGCGAGGGCGGCTGCCTGTCGCAGACGGCGGCGCGGCCGTGTTGGGGTTGAGTGCGTGTTCATGCTTGCTCTTCTCGCGGAGTGTTGGACTTCGTGGAGTGCTATCAACTCCGGCGTCCGTCGATCCGCTGAAGGCGTCTTCGAGGGACGCCATCGTTTCGAGGTGCGGCGATCCCTTATGGGGTTCTCGCCGCGGTGGTTCCAGTACGTCGACTTACCGGAACGACTCCCACGCTAAACACGTGTGAGGGGTCAAATCAAACAACATTTCACGGCCTTAAATCACTTGTCAGACATATGTGTGCAAGCGTTTACATTCTCCAATGCGCGCGCTTGCCACAACCCGGCGCCTCGATCAAATATGTCGAAATAAAACTGACTTATTCTGAGAATTAACTGTGCGTTTACGCGGGGTCCGTTTGACTTGACGCCCCGCATTTCCTGGCTTATGCGGCAGTCCCCAGCGGGAAAATCCTTCTAAAAGTCCAATCGGTGGACGTAAAATGTGGTAGCGATTCCGGCCACCCCTGCGAGCCGGACCCCGCCTGGTGTGAGCTGGTGCAGCATGTGTGAGTTACCGAAGCGGCGTTGGCGGTCCTCCCTGACTCCATTGCGGCTGGTCCTCGCGCTCCTTGCGTTGGCAGCGATCGTGGCAGGCTGGCTGGTTCCGGATCTTTTGTCCGCCGTCCCCATCGGGGCAGGCCTGTTGACCCTGGCCGTTGCCGTCCTCATGCCCGCCATCCGGGAAATCGAACTGGGGGCTTCCCCCAGCATCAAACTCGCGCCCGCCCTCAAAGACCGCGAAGACGAGCTCCGCAGCGTCTTCGAACGGCAGAGGGGAGACATGGAGTACTGTGCCCACTTGCTCTGCGACAACCCGGAAACTGCACGCCGCTTGCTGGAGGCGGCGTGGTCCCAGTCCACCAATGCGTGGAAGGGGCCGGTGACACCCCAGTTGCGCGTCTACACGCTGTGCGTCTTCGTGGAGCTGCTGAAGAAGCACGAACATTGGCTGCAGAGTCGTGCCGGCCAGACGAAGAAGCCTAAGGCCGGCAAGTCTCCCTTGGCGCGGTTGCCGTACGACGAGAGGGTCGCCGTCGTGCTTCATGTCTTCGCGAACCTGACCGTTGGCGAGATTGCCGGGATGACTGATCGTCCCGCCCTGGAAGTGGGCAAATCCTTGGCGGCCGCCGAAGAGAAAACCAACCGCCTGGCGTTGGAAGAAGGCCGGCCGTGAGGGACGCGCTGCGGGAGCGGTTGTTGTCCGAGGCCGCGCTTCATGCGCAGACCCACCCGGCCGATCTGGACCGGGCGTTGGGCGAAGGCATGTCCACGATCCGGCGAAGGCTGGTGCGAACCTGGGTGGTGGTGATGGTGGCCGCGGTGCTCGTGGCGGCCGGGCTGGTGGCTGTCCGCGTGCTCCTTGACAGGCAACCAGCAGTGCTGGAATCCATCGCGGTGAGCGCTCCGGCGAGCTCCCTCCAACCCGGGGCCATTCTTCAGTTGTCCGCGGAAGCGACCTACAGCGACGGCACGCGGCGCCCGTTACAGGATGGCGTCGAGTGGGCCTCGGACAACCTCGCGGTGGCCGAAACCACTGCCGATGGCCAGGCGACGGCGGTCGCGCCGGGTGTCGCTGGCCTGACAGCAACGCTCGACGGCGTCTCCGGACGCTTCGAGCTCAAGGTCACCCCGCCGGGAACGGCCTCGCTCACGGCCCTGCGCATCACTCCGGGTGACGCTGAAACAAATCCTGGAGGCAAGGTACCGCTCGTCGCCGAGGGAACGTACAGCGATGGGTCACTCGGAAGGCTCAACGTCACAGCTATTTGGGCGTCCCGTGATCCTGGCATTGCGACCGTGGACGGCGACGGCCTGGTCACCGCCGCAGCGCCGGGCACGGCCATCATCTCCGCGTCGCAGGATGGGTTCGAAGCCACCGCACGCATCACCGTCAACCCGGCACCGCCGGCCAAGCTCTCCGGCCTGGCGATTGAGCCCGCCGAACTCACGATCAAACAAGGGCAGACGCACCAAATGACCGCAGTAGCCTCGTACACGGACGGGTCCACCAAACCCGAGTCCAACGTGACCTGGTCCACCAGCAACCCGAAGATCGCAACAATCTCCGCCTCCGGACTCCTGACCGCGCAGGGCATAGGGCAAGTGCTCATCGAAGCCAAGCACGTGGACGCGGATGGCAAGGAATGGAAAGCGCAATCGAAGGTGACCGTGGAGCATGCGGTGATTCGCGTCGTCGTGGGTCCTGCTGGCCCGCACGCACTCGAGCCCGGCGCCACCGTCCAACTGACCGCCACCGTCACGTACAGCGACGGCAAACCCGGGAAGCCGGTCATTGCATGGGCGTCAAGCCGCCCGGTCATCGCCACCGTCAGCAATGGGTTGGTGCGGGGAGGCCCCGTGCAAGGTCAGGTGACCATCACGGCCACGGTGGAAGGCGTGTCCAGCAACGGGGTAGTGGTCAGCGTTGGTCCAACGATTCCGACCCAGGGGCCGGTAAAGGGCTAGCGCTGCCTTAGAGCTTCGCGATGATCTCCGCCAGCAGCGTGGAAATACGCTTGCCCGCCGCTTGGCCGGCTTCGAGGACCTCGGCGTGGCTCAGCGGAACCGGGCTGATGCCCGCGGCAAGGTTGGTGACCAGCGAGATGCCGAAGACCTCCATGCCTGCATGGCGTCCGGCGATGGCTTCCAACGCCGTGGACATCCCCACGAGGTCAGCGCCGATGCGCTTGGCGTACTGGACCTCGGCAGGCGTCTCGTAGTGGGGGCCGCTGAACTGGGCGTAGACACCCTCCTGCAGTGAGGGATCCACCTCGCGGGCCAGTTGCCGGACGCGTGAGGAGTAGAGGTCCGTGAGGTCCACGAACGTGGCGCCCTCGAGCGGGGAGGTGGCGGTCAGGTTGATGTGGTCGCTGATGAGAACAGGCGTGCCCGGGGTCCATTCCTCGTTGAGGCCACCGCAGCCATTGGTGAGGACCAGCGTCTTGCAGCCCGCGGCTGCGGCAGTGCGCACGCCATGGACCACGGACCGGACACCCTTGCCTTCGTAGTAGTGCGTCCTGGCTCCGAGGACCAGAGCGCGCTTGCCTTCCTTGGTCAGGACGGAGCGGATGGTTCCAACATGGCCCACAACGGAAGGTTGATGGAAACCGGGAACCTCCGAGGCATTCAAGGTGGCGGTGGTTTCGCCAATGAGATCGGCAGCTTCGGCCCAGCCGGAACCGAGCACCAAGGCTACGTCGTGGGACTCTACGCCGGTCTCGGCGGCGATGAAGTCCGCCGCGGCCCGCGCAGCTTCGAAGGGGTCTGTGTTCATCAGCTCAGTGTTACTCACTGGTACAAGCTACCTTGCGTGTGCGGCAATTTGGTAGGGACCCGTCCGCGCCGGCGGGTGAGGCTTGGCTGACTGGCAGCCTGCCGTGCAATGAGCGAGAATTGAGGATTGTGACCACCCAAGTTGACTTCAGTTCCCCCCGTATCGCGATTCTGGGAGGTGGTCCCGGAGGATATGAAGCCGCCATGGTGGCCGCGTCCCTTGGCGCAAAAGTCACCATCATCGAGCGGGCAGGCCTTGGCGGCTCCGCCGTGCTGACCGACGTCGTGCCTTCCAAAACCCTTATTGCCACCGCCGACCTCATGACCCGCGTCGGTGAGGCGGACGAGTTGGGCGTCAAATTCGACGGTGACGGTGGCGGCTCCAAGCCCCGCGCCGACCTGAAGCACATCAACGATCGCGTCCTGGATCTGGCCCGTGGACAGTCCCACGACATCCGCACGGGGCTGGAGCGCCTCGGCGTTGAGATTGTGATCGGTTCCGGCAAGTTGCTGGACAACAACACCATTGAGGTGCTGACCCTTGAAGGCGTCCGCACCATCGACGCCGATGCCATCCTGCTGGCGGTGGGGGCGCACCCGCGCGAACTCCCTACCGCCAAGCCCGACGGCGAACGCATCCTCAACTGGGCCCAGATCTACAACCTCGACGAATTGCCCGAGGAACTGATCGTGGTGGGCTCCGGTGTAACCGGTGCTGAGTTCGCATCTGCCTACAACGGCCTCGGCTCCAAGGTCACGCTGATTTCCAGCCGCGACCAGGTCCTCCCCGGTGAGGACACGGACGCTGCCAAACTGCTGGAAGGCGTGTTCGAGCGCAGGGGCGTACGCGTGTTGTCCCGGTCGCGCGCCAACGCAGTTGAGCGGACGGACGACGGCGTGAAGGTCACCCTTGGTGATGGATCGGTGGTTACGGGCTCGCACTGCCTGGTGTGCGTTGGTTCCATCCCCAACACAGCGGGAATCGGGCTTGAGGAAGCCGGGGTGACCTTGACGGAGTCCGGGCACATCAAGGTGGATGGTGTTTCGCGCACCACTGCCCCCAACATCTACGCTGCCGGCGACTGCACCGGCGTGTTCGCGTTGGCGTCCGTCGCTGCCATGCAGGGCCGCATCGCGGTTGCCCACTTCATGGGTGATGGCGTGAAGCCGCTCAAGCTCAACCAGGTGGCGTCCAACATCTTCACCTCCCCGGAAATCGCTTCGGTGGGCGTTTCCGAGGCCGACCTCGCCTCCGGCAAGTACCAGGGCGACGTCGTGATGCTCTCGCTGCTCAGCAACGCCCGCGCCAAGATGCGCAACACCAAGGATGGCTTCGTCAAGATCATCGCCCGCAAGGGTTCCGGCACCGTGATCGGTGGCGTGGTGGTTGGCCCCAACGCTTCCGAGCTCATCTTCCCGATCTCCGTGGCCGTCACGCAGAAACTGCACGTGGACGACGTCGCCAGCGCTTTCACGGTGTACCCGTCACTGACAGGGTCCATCTCGGAGGCAGCGCGGCGCTTGCACGTGCACATGTAGCTGCAGGCCCCTTGGGCGTTCTGTGTTCTTAGGTGCGCAGGGCGGCGACGGCTTCCGCCAAGGACATGCGCAGCGCTGGGCCGTGCCCCGGCAGGATCACATTGGCTTGGATCTTGCTCAGTGAGCGTGCCGCTGCGAGGGCGGTCTCCGGATCCGAGTGGTACATCCGGTGCAGCATCTGTGGGCCGGACTTCGAACTGATCGGGTGGCCACTGGCAAATGTGTCACCTACGGCGATGGCCTGCGCCCCGGGGATCAGTAGGGCAACGTTGCCTGGGGTGTGACCGGGCAAGAGGATCGCTTCTGGTTGGCCAGGCAGGCTCCGGAGCCTGTCCTCATCCCATGCCTCGGCACGCGTTGCGGGCTCGGCTTGGAGGGCTTTCGCTTGGATGACATGGAGCAGCCAGCGGAAAACACGTGGCCGCCACGCCCGTGCCAGCACCTGGCCGATGGTGACCTGATGCTTTTCCTTGCCCTGCACGTGGGCCAATTCCTCGGGGGAACACAGGATGGGCGTGCCGAACGTCCTGGAGAAGTACGCAGCCGAGCCCGTGTGGTCCACGTGGCCGTGGGTGATGAGCATGGCTTTGGCATCAGCCGGCTCAAGCCCGAGCCCGGTGATCGATTCGAGGACCAGGTCCCTATCGGCAGGGTATCCGCTGTCGATCAGTAGGAACGCGGACCTGTCCGCGGAGGCCGGGGCATCCCGGAGAATGACCCAGTTGGACGCAGGTCCTTCAACAAAGTGGACGCCGGGCGCGGGTTCGGAGATCTTCACCCCGAAAGTCTAGAAGCCCCGGCAACGAATTCGCGGGAAGCGTGCGAGCACGCAGGGAAACTTCCCACGAACCCGCAGCTTTCCCGCGAACCGAGCGAGCTACTCAGGCGGCAGCCGCTTGGAAATGTTTTTCGATGAGCCCCTTGATGTCCTCGTGGCATCCTCCGCAGCCTGTGCCGGCGCGTGTGGCCTTGGAGACCTCGCCAACAGTGCTGCAACCTTCCAACACGGAATCCTCGATGCTGGCGGCACTGACCCCGGCACAACGGCACACCGTGCGCTGGGGATCGTTGCTGGTGGCGCTGCCTGAACCCAACTGGTCAGGGCCGTCCAGGCGAAGCAGCAGGGAACGGTCCGCCGGTAGCTCTGAGGAACGTTCGAAAAGGACGACGAGCTCAGCAGCGGTCCGCGGCATGCCCACGGCCACCAAACCCTCCAACACGCCGCCACGGGTGGTCATCTTGACGTAGCGGCCGTGCTCGGGATCGGCCCACTGGGAGATTTGGCGGCGTGCCCGGCCGGATGCGGCCCCGGCTTCAAGCAGCTCTTCGTCCCACGGATCGGCCTGGTTGTCGCCGGCAAGGGCAAGGTTGATGCCCCGCGCCTTCAGGACCACAACGCCCGGCTTTTCCGTGGGCAGGGCGTCCAGCGCATCCGCGGCTTCCTGGCCGTCTTGTGCCAGGACCACCAAATATTCAGCAAGCCACTCGGCCTGACGCCAGCCCGGGCCTATCAAGCCGGAGGGGCCGGTGGCAGTCCGGCAATCAAGGCAGGAAGCGTCAAGGCAGCGGACCTCTGCACAATCGCCGATCGCGAACATGTGCGGCTCGTGGTAGGTGCGGAGATGGTGGTCCACCAGGATCCCAGCGCCGGTCGGAAGGCCACAGCCTTCAGCCAGCTCGATCCGCGGGCGGACTCCACAGGAGAGGACCAGCAGGTCGCCGTCGATCGCCGAGCCGTCTTCCAGCAGCAGCGCAGAGAAGCTTCCGCCGGGGCCAGCGGTTTCCACGCCGGTAGACCTCGCATTGCCGGCCATCCGGACGCCGCCCGCACGAAGGCTGCTCGTCAGGACGGAACCGCTGCCGCGGTCAATGCTGCGGCCCAAAGGGAAGGGGCCGTTGTGGACCACGGTTGCCTGGGCCCCTTCCTCCGCGGCGGCGAGGGCGGTTTCCAGGCCAAGGACGCCACCACCCAGGACCACGACGCGCTTGCCGCCGGCCACAGCTTCGCGGAGTACCGCGGCATCGCGAAGATCGCGCAGGGCAGTGACACCTGGCGGAAGCACGGGGCCAGAAGGATCGGGGTTCAACCCGGTGAGGTTGGGAATGACGGGCCGGGAGCCGGTGGCAAACACCAGACGGTCGTAGTGTTCATTGGTGCCGTCGGAGAGAATCACCTGCTGGCGTGCGCGGTCAATCCTCTTGACCTTGACACCCAACCGCACGTCAACGCCGTCGGCCTCCAGTTCAACAGCGTCGGCCATTGCCAGGGCTTCAAGAGTGGTCCGTCCGACGCCGAGTTCTGCAACCATGACGCGGTTGTAAGCGGCCTCAGCTTCCTGTCCGACCACCAGAAGTTGCACGAGTCCTGTGCGGACCGCGGGAAGCAGTTCGTCCACCAGTCGCGCAGCAACCGGGCCGAATCCAACAACAACAATGCGCTCGCTCATGATGCCTCCTTGGCGTGCAGGGGCAGCCCGGATCCGGCAGGCACAGCGGCTGGAGCCGCTGACACTGTGGTGGACGCTGCCCGCCGGACCCATACCCGGCTGGTCTTGAACTCCGGCATGCCGGAAATGGGATCGGTGACCGCCTCCGTGAGGCGGTTGGCGTTTTCCTGGCCCGGGAAATGGAACGGCAGGAACACAGTGTCCGGGCGGACCGAATTGCTAAGCTCCGCCCGGCACAGGACCTCACCGCGCTGGTTGGTCACGGTTGCGTAATCGCCGTCGGCAATGCCACGCGCCGCTGCCGTGCCAGGGTGAATCAGGAGTTTGGCCTGTGGCTGGGAAGCCAGCAGCTCGCTCACGCGGCGGGTCTGGGCGCCGGACTGGTAGTGCTCCAGGAGGCGGCCAGTGGCGAGTGCCAGGGAGTCGTCCGCAAACGAACGTACAGCCCGCTTGGAGGGGGTAACCGGGACCATCACGGCGCGGCCATCGGCGTGGGCGAATCCGTCAGCGAAGAGGCGCGGCGTTCCCTGGCTGCCCACGGGGTACGGCCAGTAGGCAGCCTCGCCGCGATCCAGCATGTCGTAGTCGATACCGGAGTAATCAGCCAGACCGCCAGCCGAGGCCAAGCGCAGTTCCTCGAACACTGTCTCGGGGTCGTCACTGAACGTGGAGGGTGCTTCCAGCATCCCGGCGAGCCGGGACATGAGCCACAGTTCGTTGCGAACACCCGGGGGAGGGGTGAGTGCCCGGCGGCGGCGGATCACGCGGCCCTCGAGGTTGGTCAGCGTGCCCTCTTCCTCGGCCCACTGGGTGACGGGGAGAACGAGGTCGGCTTCAACGGCCGTCTCGGACATGAAGAAGTCGCACACCACCAGGAAGTCCAGGCTGCGAAGTCCCTGGGTCACCGCGTTGGTATCCGGCGCCGAAACCACAACGTTGGCGCCATGCACGAAAAGGCAACGGACGCCGTCGGGCTGTCCCAGGGACTTAAGAAGCTCGACGGCGGGCAAGCCGGCTCCCGGGATCAGTGACTCGTCGACGCCCCAGACCTTGGCCACGTGGGCGCGTGCAGCGGGGTCGGTGATCTTGCGGTAGCCGGGGAGTTGATCGGCCTTCTGGCCGTGCTCACGGCCACCCTGGCCGTTGCCTTGGCCGGTCAGCGTGCCGTAGCCGCTGCGGGCCGAGCCGGGCAGGCCAAGGAGCAGGCTGAGGTTGATGGCTGCGGTTGCGGTGTCAGTTCCATCGACGTGCTGTTCCACTCCACGGCCGCTGAGGATATAGCTCCCGCCGTTGCGGGCGCCCTGGGCCAGACGCCGGGCGGTTTCGCGGATGAGGGTGGCCGGGACGCCGGTGATGGACTGGACGCGCTCGGGCCAGAAGGCGTTGAGGCTGCGAACCACGGCGGCATAGCCCTTGGTGTTTGCCTCGATATAGCTCGTGTCAGCCAGGCCTTCGTGGACCACAACGTGGCTGATGCCCAAAAGGAGGGCCAAATCTGTGCCGGGCGTTGGCTGCAAATGGATGCCGCCGCCGTCGCCCGTGAACGCTGCCGTCGCCGAACGGCGCGGATCCACCACGATCAGCCCGCCGGCGTCGCGCGCGCCCTGAAGGTGCTGGACGAACGGAGGCATGGTCTCGGCGACGTTGGAACCGAGCATGAGGATCACGGAAGCGGAGTCCAGATCGGTGACGGGGAAGGGGAGGCCGCGGTCAACGCCGAAGGCGCGGTTGCCTGCTGCTGCCGCCGAAGACATGCAGAAGCGGCCGTTGTAATCGATGCGTGAGGTGCGCAGTGCCAGCCGGGCGAACTTGCCCAGCATGTACGCCTTCTCGTTGGTGAGGCCGCCGCCACCGAAAACTCCGACGGCGTCGTTTCCGTACTGCTTCTGGGTGTCATTCACAGCAGCGGTGACCAGCATGAGGGCCTGGTCCCAGGAGATCGGCCGGTGGACGCCGTCGGATCCTTTGAGCATTGGTTCGGTGACGCGGCCGTTGTGACGCAACAACGACGCCGATGTCCAGCCTTTGCGGCACAGCCCGCCCCGGTTGGTGGGGAAGTCGCGCCCTGAAACTTCCAGGGGCACGGCAACTTCACCGCGCATCGCGGGTGTGGCAGGGCTTGCCGGTGCTGCCTCGGACGAGGACGCCGGCGCTGGGCCGCCGGCTGCCGAAGCAGCCGGGGCCAGCGTCATGGCGCACTGGAGCGCGCAGTACGGGCAGTGGGTATCGGCGCCGTTGGGCATCTAGATGTGTCCGATCGTGTTGCGCTTCTGGGCGGGGCGGATGTAGCAGGCCCAGCAGACGGTGAGCATCAGGACGTAGGCTCCAACGAATCCGTAGAACGCCGGGGTGTAGGAGCCGCTTGCTGTGTTCGATGCGTTCAGCACCTGGGGGATCACGAATCCGCCGTAGGCACCGATCGCCGAGATCAGGCCCAGTGAGGAGGAAGCCAACCGTGCCGTGGTTGTGCTTGGGGCACCTGCGCGGGCTGCCCGGCTGGAGGTCGCGAAGATCACCGGGATCATGCGGTACGTTGCACCGTTACCGAATCCGCTGGCTACGAAGAGCAGCAGGAACAGGGTCAGGAAGAGCCAGAAGTTCTTCAGCGGAAGCGTCCAGATCATGGTCAACGTGATGACGGCCATCGAAGCGAACGAGGTAATGGTCATCCGGGCGCCGCCCATGCGGTCTGCCATGCGTCCGCCGTAGGGACGTGCAAGGGAGCCGACCAGCGGGCCGAGGAATGCCAAGGACAAGGCCACCGCACCGACGTGGATGGAGGAGAAATCGGGGAAGTAGTCCTTGATCAGTTTCGGGAAGACGCCGGCGAAGCCAATGAAGGAACCGAACGTGCCGATGTAAAGGAACGCCATGATCCACAGGTGTGGTTCTTTGAGGGCCGCAACGGATCCGGCCACGTCACCCTTGGCGCTGGTGAGGTTGTTCATGTACTTCCAGGCACCAAAGGCCGCGATCAGGATCAGCGGGATCCAGATGATGCCGGCCATGGGGAGGTTGACCGTTCCAGCTGCAAGCAGGGTGATGGCGATGGGAACCACAAGCTGGGCGATGGCGGCACCCAGGTTTCCGCCCGCGGCGTTCAGCCCCAGTGCCCAGCCCTTTTCGCGGGCCGGGTAGAAGAAGGTGATGTTGGCCATCGAGCTGGCGAAGTTGCCTCCGCCGAAGCCAGCGAGGGCTGCAACAAGGAGCATGACGCCGAACGGAGTTTCCGGATTGGAAACACAGATCGCCAGGCCGCTGGCGGGAATCAGGAGGAGCAGTGCCGAGACGATGGTCCAGTTGCGGCCACCGAACTTCGGCACCATGAAGGTGTAGGGGATTCGCAGCGTGGCGCCTACGAGGCTGGGGATGGAGATGAGCCAGAAGATCTGGTTGGTGTCGAACTTGAATCCTGCTGCGGGGAGCTGGACGACAACAATCGACCAGAGCTGCCATACGACGAAGCCGAGGAATTCGGCGAAGATCGACCAGTACAGATTGCGCTTGGCGATGGACCGGCCTTCGGCTTCCCACTGGCCCTTGTCCTCGGCATCCCAGTTGGCGATCCAGCGCCCGGGGCGGTGTTCAAGGGTGGGAACGGCGGTAGCAGTGGACTGGGTGGGGGCCAGTTCTTCTGCAGTGCGGTCAACAGTCACGGAGTGCCTCCTTTGGGGGACGTTGTTCTTCCAAGGTAGGTTTCACGCGTTTCGCGGACCGTCGCCCTTTGTAAACGTGCTGTGACATTTCCCTATCGGCGGGGTCACCAGCGCGTGAGGCAATGGTGAGGTAGTGTGGCCCGGACCACAGTGTGAGACTTTTCGACTAGTCCGCATAGTGGACTTAGTTGTCCAGTCAATGGACTGCGGGAACTATTATTGAACTCTCGAATAATCCTTCGCCGGGCAGGCCCCCAGGGCCATCGGCCGGTGTGAACGAAAGCTGCTACTACATGTCTTCGACTGCTACGTCCAAGGAAGGCGAGTACACCAAGCCAGTGAACTCGCGGGGCAAAGTGATCTTCGCCAGCCTGATCGGCACGACGATCGAGTTCTACGACTTCTACGCCTATGCCACTGCGTCAGTGCTCGTCTTCCCCAAGCTCTTCTTCCCCGACGCCACTGACATCAATGCGCTGCTCAGTGCGTTCGCCATCTTCGGTGTTGCCTTCTTCGCCCGTCCCATCGGCGCCGTCGTCTTTGGCCACTTTGGTGACAAGATCGGCCGCAAGGGCACCCTGGTTGCCTCGCTGTTGACCATGGGTATCGCAACGTTCCTGATCGGACTCCTGCCCACGGCATCCATGCAGGGGTGGGCGATCCTGGCCCCGATCATGTTGGTAATCCTGCGCTTCTTCCAGGGCCTGGCTTTGGGCGGTGAATGGTCCGGGGCAGCTTTGCTGGCCACCGAGAATGCCCCCGAGGGCAAGCGTGCCATCTATGGAACGTTCCCGCAGTTGGGTGCCCCTATTGGCTTCATCATCGCCAACGTGATCTTCATCTGGATGAACGTTGCCCTGTCGGCCGAAGAATTCCTCGCCTGGGGTTGGCGTGTTCCGTTCATCCTTAGCGCAGTCCTGGTCATCGTGGGCCTCTACGTTCGCCTGAAGCTGGTGGAGAGCGTGTCCTTCACCAAGGTGATCGAACAGGAAAAGGTTCAGAAGCTGCCCCTCGCCGCGACCCTCAAGAGCCACTGGCGCCCCGTCCTGGCCGGCACTTTCATCATGTTCGCCACCTACGTGCTCTTCTACATCATGACCACGTTCACGCTGTCCTACGGCACCAAGCCAACCCTGGCCGGCGCCCAGGCCGCGGCCGAAAAGGCCGGCAAGCCCATGACAGCGGACCAGATTGCGGCTTTTGTTCCCGGCCTGGGCATCACCCGGTCCGACTTCCTCTGGATGCTGATCATCGGCGTCGTGTTCTTCGGTATCTTCACCGTGGTTTCCGGACCTCTGGCTGAGAAGTGGGGCCGCCGCAAGTTCCTGCTCGGCGTCACCGCCGGGATCTTCGTATTCGGTGCGCTGTGGTTCACCATGTTTGGCCCCGGCCAGGCGGCGGCCATGGTTGGCCTCATTGTGGGCTTCACCCTCATGGGCCTGACCTTCGGCCCCATGGCAGCCATCCTGCCCGAGCTGTTCCCGGCCAATGTCCGTTACACCGGTTCTGCTGTGGCGTACAACCTGTCGTCCATGATCGGAGCGGCCCCCGCCTCGTTCGTCGCCATCGCGCTGTGGTCGGCAGCGAACGGCAGCACCTGGCTGGTGGGCGTGTACATGGCCATCGCCGCCGTAGTCACTTTCGTGGCGCTCTGGTTCACCCGCGAAACCAAGGACATGGACTACGAGAACAACGTCGCCTGACCCCGGGACATTAACGACGTCGGCCCCGCACCGGAAGGTGCGGGGCCGACGTCGTTAAGCTCGCTTAGTCCTCGATGCTCGCTTAGTCCTCAATCGTGGCGATAACTGCGCCGGCAGCGACCGTCTCACCGGCGCTGGCCGCGAGGCCACGGACCGTGCCGGACTTATGGGCCGTCAATGGCTGCTCCATCTTCATGGCTTCCAGGACAACGATCAGATCGCCCTCGGCCACGACGTCGCCGTCGGCAGCTGCGACCTTGACGATGGTGCCCTGCATCGGCGAGGTCAGTGCATCACCGCCGGCGGCAGCGGCTGCAGCGCCTGCCGAGCGGGAACGCTTCTTGGACTTGCCCGATTTGGTGCCCGAGCCGCTGGAAACAGCGGCGACGCTGGCGCCCAAGCCGGACGGCAGAACGACCTCAAGCCGCTTGCCGCCAACCTCGACGACGACGCGCTGGCGCTCACCGGCGTCGGGCGTTTCCGCACCTGCGCCGCTGGCCGTCCATGCGGGGATGTTGTTGACGAACTCGGTCTCGATCCAGCGGGTGTGGACCTTGAATGGGCCATCTGCCGGTGCGAAGTCGGGATCGGTGACCACTGCGAGGTCGAAGGGGATGACGGTGGGAATGCCTTCCACCACCATCTCCTCGAGGGCACGGCGCGAACGCTGGAGGGCTTGCTCACGGGTGGCGCCGGTGACGATCAGTTTGGACAGCATGGAGTCGAAGTTTCCGCTGATGACGTCGCCCTGCTCAATGCCGGAGTCCACGCGGATGCCCGGGCCAGTGGGGTTCTTCAACGTGCTGACCGTGCCGGGCGCCGGCATGAAGTTGCGGCCCGGGTCTTCGCCGGTGATGCGGAACTCGAAGGAGTGGCCGCGGACCTCGGGGTCCTCGTAGCCAAGTACTTCGCCGCGCGCAATGCGGAATTGTTCGCGAACGAGGTCGATGCCCGTAACTTCCTCGGAAACACAATGCTCCACCTGGAGGCGGGTGTTGACCTCGAGGAAGGAGATGGTGCCGTCCTGGCCCACGAGGAACTCGCAGGTTCCGGCGCCGAGGTAGTTGGCTTCTTTCAGAATGGCCTTCGAGGATTCGTAGAGCCGCTTGTTCTGCTCCTCGCTGAGGTACGGAGCCGGGGCTTCCTCGACGAGTTTCTGGTTGCGGCGTTGCAGTGAGCAGTCGCGGGTGGAGACGACGACGACGTTGCCGTAAGCATCCGCCAGGCACTGCGTCTCGACGTGGCGCGGGGCGTCCAGGAAGCGCTCGATAAAGCACTCGCCGCGGCCGAAAGCTGCGATCGCCTCACGGACTGCGGATTCGTACAGCTCGGGAATTTCTTCCATGGTGCGGGCAACCTTGATGCCGCGTCCGCCACCGCCAAAAGCAGCCTTAATGGCGATGGGCAAGCCGAATTCCTCGGCAAACTTCAGGATCTCATCCGCGTCCTGGACGGGGTCGGCGGTGCCGGGAACCAACGGGGCGCCCACCTTTTCGGCGATGTGGCGCGCCTGCACCTTGTCGCCCAAGGCGGAGATTGCCTCGGGGGAGGGACCGATCCAGGTGATGCCTGCCTCGATCACTTTGGCAGCGAACTCTGCGTTTTCGGCGAGGAAACCGTACCCAGGGTGGATCCCATCAGCGCCGGCCTGCTTGGCGACGTCAATGATCTTGTCCATGACCAGGTACGACTCAGCTGCGGTGTTGCCGCCAAGGGCATACGCTTCGTCGGCGAGGCGGACATGCAGGGCGTCACGGTCCGGGTCTGCGTAGACGGCTACGGAGGCGATGCCTTCGTCCCGGGCGGCTCGGATGATGCGGACCGCGATTTCGCCGCGGTTGGCAATCAAGACCTTGGTAAGAGGGCTGGAAATGGGCTGCGCCGGGTTAGCTGACAAGTTGTTGACTCCTTCTGTCCTTGAGGAGCCTAGCGTGATTGTGAGGGTTCCGCCCATATTGATGGGGGATTCCGTGTGTGAGGAGATGTTCCTTTGTAGGGTTGCTACAAATCGCTTCTACTCGTGCGCGTCCCACAGTTCGGTGATCCCAACGTTCGCGTGGACCAGCAGTTCGCGCAGGGTAGAGATGGAAAGACCGACGACGGCGTGCGGGTCGCCGTCCACCTTGCGGATAAATGCGCCGCCGAGGCCGTCGATGGTGAACGAGCCCGCGCAGTGCAGCGGTTCTCCGGTGGCAATGTAGGCGTCGATGTCGTCCGCCGTCATCTCAACGAAGTGAACCTCGGCACTCGACACAGAGCCGACCGTGGCTCCCGTTCCGTCCGCGGGCTCGTCCTCGTCCACGTCGGCTGCGGTGTCCCGGCAATCAACAAGCCAGTGACCCGTGTGCAGCACACCCTTGGAGCCGCTCATGCGCAGCATCCGCTCGCGGGCGACCTCCGCCGTGTAGGGCTTGCCGTGGGACTCGCCGTCGAACTCGAAAACCGAATCGCAGCCGATCACCAGGGCGCCCTCGGCTTCGGGGAGTGCGGCCACGGCTTCAGCCTTTGCTCTGGCCAGCAGCAGCGCAGTGTCGTGCGCGTCCGTGACGCCGTAGTGCGCCTGCACCGCGTCCTCATCCACGTCGGAGACGAGGATGTCGTGCTGGATTCCCGCTTCCCTCAGCAACTTGGTGCGGGCAGGGGATTGCGAGGCAAGGATCAATCGGGTCACCGTCCCAGCCTAATACGTTGTTCTCTCACTTCCTGCCGGTTTTGGGGGGATGTTCTCTCACATCGCCTACGCTGGTCGAATGCTGCTGCTCGTGGACCTGGACAACACCTTGGTCGACAGGACTTCGGCCTTTGCTTGCTGGGCTACGAATTTCGTGCGCTCGCTTGGCAGGCCGCATTCTGATGCAGCATGGCTCATCACTGCAGACCGGGATGGTTATGAGCCGCGGGGATCCTTGGCTCTCGCCATCAAACAGCGTTTTCGCATGGACCGTGGAATCGAAGCCCTGGTAGACACCTTGCTCTTTGAGCATGTGGAACTGATGACCATGGATCCGCGTACGCGCATCGCATTGAGGGAGGCGCGGGAGGCCGGATGGAGGATTGGCATCGTCACGAATGGGGCGACGGCGCAGCAGACACAGAAGATCGAACACCTAGGAATTGAACCCTACGTCGATTGCGTCGTGATTTCCGAGGCTGTTGGCATGAAGAAGCCTGATGCTGGGATTTTTCGGCTGGCGGCGCAGGAATGGGGTTGCGATCTGACCGATGGCTGGATGGTGGGAGATCATCCCATCGCCGATATCTCGGGTGGACGCGCGGCGCGATTAAAGACCGGTTGGGTCTCCCGCGGGCAGGAATGGCCCAACGACGTGCCGCCGCCGACCCTCACTCGCCGCACGGCTGCCGAGGTTATCGATGCTCTGATTCGGATCGACGCCAGAAACGCCCGACGTCGGCGCCAAGGTTGAGCGCCGACGTCGGACGTTCTGCAGGATGTGAGAGAGGACCGGTCAGATCGGGGGTGGATGTGAGAGAGGACCGGTCAGATTGGGGGTGGATGTGAGAGAGGGACGGTCAGATTGGGGGTGGATGTGAGAGAGGGACGGTCAGATTGGTGGTGGATGTGAGAGCGGATCAGTGGACCAGTTCCTCGGAGCCGGCCTTGCGGCGGTCGCTCCGGTTCAGTTTGGCGCCTTCGACGTCCACATCCGGCAGGATGTGCTGCAACCACTTGGGCAACCACCAGGCCTTCTCGCCAAGCAGGTACATGACGGCGGGAACGATGGTCATGCGGACGACGAACGCATCGATCAGCACACCGAACGCCATCGCGAAGCCCAACGGCCGGACCATGGTGAGGTGGCTGAAAATGAAGCCGGAGAACACACTGACCATGATGATCGCAGCCGCCGTGACCACTGCTGCGGCGTGGCTGAAACCGGTGCGAACAGCGTGTTTGGCGTTCTCACCATGCATAAAGGATTCACGCATGCCCGATGTTATGAACACCTGATAGTCCATCGCGAGGCCAAACAGCACGCCGATCAGGATGATCGGCAGGAAGCTCAGGACGGCGCCCGGGTTGGCGACGTCGAAAATTGCTCCCAACCAGCCCCATTGATAGACGGCCACGACGGCGCCGAATGCGGCGGCCAGTGACAAGAGGAACCCGCCGGTGGCGAGCAGAGGAACCACAATCGAGCGGAAGACGAGCAGCAACAGGATCAGCGAAAGTCCGACGACGATCGCCAAGTACGGCGGCAGTGCAGCCCCGAGCTTTGCGGAGACGTCGATGTTGCCGGCAGTCTGGCCGGTGAGGCCGATGCTGACGTCGAGGTTCTCGCGGATTTGAGTGCCCTTGTCCCGGATGTCGGAAACTACCTGGACTGTGCTGGCGCTGGCTGGACCTTCTTTGGGAATGACCTGGAAGACGGCCGTGCGGCGATCTTCGCTCAGGGCCACAGGCACGGCCGCCGTGACGTTTTCCACGCTACGCAGCTGCTCCGCGACGTCGAACTGCTTGTTCTTGGCATCGGTTTCGCTGAGCCCCTCGGGGAATTCGGCGACGACGACGATCGGCCCCGTGACGCCTTCGCCGAAGCTGCTGCGTGTGAGGTCGTACGCTTTGAAGGCTTGCGAATCGACTGGCTCGGATCCGCCGTCGGGAAGTGCCAGACGAAGCTGGGAAGCCGGCAGCGCCAGGGCGCCCAACAGCACCACGCTGGCTACAAGGGAAACCCAAGGATGCCGTGTGACCAAGCCGCCCCAGCCGCTGCTGCTGCGCTTTTCTTCCAGGGCCCGGTCCGCGGCTTCGTGGCCCGGCTCGGCATTGTGCTTGGCGGCTTTGGCCCATGCTCGCTTGGAGATGAGTTTGGGGCCGATCAAAGCCAGAACGGCGGGCGTCAAGGTCAAAGCAACGACGACGGCGACGGCAACTGTCGCTGCGGCGGCAACACCCATGACAGCCAGGAAGGGCAGCCCCGGGACCACGAGTGCCGCCAGCGCGATGATGACAGTGAGACCCGCGAACAGTACGGCGTTGCCTGATGTTCCGGTGGCGAGGGCTGCGGATTCCTCGCCGTCCATTCCGGCGAGGAGCTGGTTGCGGTGGCGGTTGACGATGAACAGGGAGTAGTCGATGCCGACTGCAAGCCCGAGCATCAGGGCAAGCATCGGGGAGATGGAGCTCATGTTGATCACGCCGGTTAGCGCGAATGTTCCGCCGACGCCCACAGCCACTCCGATGAGGGCCATGACGAGGGGCAGGCCGGCTGCGATGAGCGTGCCCAGCATGAGGATCAGAACGAGGGCTGCCACTGCGACACCGACGATCTCCGCCACTCCGAAGATCTGGGAGACGTCCTCGGTGATTTCCTTGCTGGCATATGCCGTGACACCGGCCGAGGAGACGCCCTGAACAATGTCCTGAACTTGCTTGCGGACGGCGGGATCAACGGCATTGATGGAGGTCTTGAATTGGACCTGGGCGATGGCGGCCTTGTTGTCAGTGGACACGAAGCGCATCCCTTGGGAGGCCTCCAGCTGGCGCTTTCCCAAGGCCAACGCGGTGGCTCCGTCCGCTGCTTCCTTGGCACCGGCGTCGAGCTTTGCTTTGTTGGCGGCGAGTTCGGCACGCTGAGGCGCAAGTTGGGCTTCGATTTGTGCCGGCGTGAGGCCTGTTGCGGTCATCTGCTGTTCCGCACCGGCAAGCTGGGCTTCGCCCGCTTCCAGCTGGGCACGGGCTGCGTCCAGCTGGGTCTTGCCTTCGGCAGCCTTCGCTTCGCCATCGGCGATTTCGGCCGCGGCTTTGTCCAGCTGCTCCTGCGTAGTGAACGGATTCACGGTTCCCTGCACGTCCGGCATGGCTTCAAGCTTGGTGAGCGCAGTGGCGACGGCGTCCTTCTTGGCTTGGTCAAAACCGGAGTCGCCGGCGTCGAAGGCCACGCTCGCCGAGCCGCCGGACGCGTCGGGCAGGGCTTCTTTGAGTTTGTCGGCCATCCTCTGCGTTTCCGTGCCGGGGATGCTGAAGTTGTTGGACATGGTGCCGTGGAACGCGGCGGCCGAACCTCCCACGGCCAGGAGGACCGCCAGCCACAGCGAGATGACCAGCCAGCGGCGGCGGTAGGAAAACTTGCCGAGACGGTAGAGGAACGAGGCCATGTCAGAACCGATCTGTGGAGGAGGAGGATGATGCTTGTGCAGCTGACGCCGCTTGCGGAGTGGCTTCCGACGACGGCGCGAAGCCGGCTCCCAGCAGGCCCATGGCGTCGATGAGGTACTGGCGCAGAACCGCCAGCGATTCGGCCGATAGGTCAGGACCACGTTCGGCGAACCAAACTGTCATGGCTGCCTTGCCGCACGAGATGACGGATCCGGCCAGGGCATGCAGGTAGAGCTCGCTGGTGTCCGGGCCAAGCCTGCCGCGGGCGGCGTCGATAATCTGCCCCGTGCAGTACTCCCATGCTTCGAGTTCGGAACGGGCCAGGGAACGGTTCTCGTGGGTGAGGCTGAAGAGTTCGGCCATGGGTGCTACGGACATGGGGTCAGCGAGGGCCATCAGCGCGGCCTGTGCGGATTCGAGGATCGACTCGTTCGCTGGCCTCAGGCGGAATTGCTCGAGGGCGCGATCCATGAAGCCGTCGGCCACGGATGCGAGGGCAGCCTCGAGGCTCGAAAAGTAGTTGAAAAACGTGCGCCGCGAAACGCCAGCGCTGGCAGTGATGTCCTCCACCGTGAAATTGCCCGGGCCGTTGGTGCGCAAAAGGTCAAGGGCTGCGGTGGTGATGGAGGCCCGGGTTGCCGCCTTGTTGAGCTCGCGCCGTGAAGGTCCGGCGGGTTCGGCCGACTCCACGGTGCCCGGCTCGCTGCTGATTGAAGTCACATACTTACACTAAGTGCAAGTTTGCACTCTGCGCAATATTTCATCGGGCTTGCCGGTCTTTACTAAAAATTGTCGTACCCCTTGGGGAGAGTTGAGGCATGGACAAGATGCAGGAGCAGCGCGGGAGTACAGTCGCGGCGCTCCCGCCTGTTCACCCGGGCAACGCTGTCCGGGCAGGCACGATTGCAAGTGACCTGATTGACCAACTGCGTGTGTTGGAGGACATGAAGTCCGCCATCTCCGGTCTGCAGGCCAGGATTGCTGTGGCCTTTGATCGGGCCCAGCGTCAGGCGCAGGCGGAGGCCGGCGTTCCCGCCTCGGAGCAGGGCAAGGGAGTGGCCGCGCAGGTGGCGTTGGCCAGGCGGGAGTCGCCGAACCGAGGATCCCGGTTGCTGGGCCTGGCAAAGGCTTTGCTGATTGAGATGCCACGCACCCTGGCTGCGGTGGAGGCTGGCCAGCTCAACGAGTGGCGGGCGACGCTGCTGGTAAAGGAAACAGCCTGCCTCTCCTCGGAAGACCGCTGCGCGGTCGACGAAGAACTCGCCGCCGACACCGGAACCTTCGACTGCGCCGGAGACCGCGCCATCATCGCTGCAGTCAAAGCAGCCGCTTACCGCCGTGACCCCCGTTCCGTCACCCAGCGCGCAGCCCGCGCAGCCACGGAGCGGCACGTCAGCCTGCGCCCTGCACCGGATACGATGACCTACCTCACCGCACTGCTGCCCGTAGCCCAAGGCGTTGCAGCTTACGCAGCCCTCAGCCAATCCGCTGACACTGCCAAATCCAGCGGAGATGACCGCTCCCGTGGTCAAGTCATGGCCGATACTTTGGTTGATCGGCTTACCGGTACCGCTGGCGGCATTTCCAAGGTGGAGGTCCAGCTCATTATGACCGACCGCACCCTCTTCCAAGGCGACACTGAGCCCGCACGGCTCAAGGGATACGGGATTGTTCCTGCCGGCTGGGCGCGGTCACTCATCGAAGCAGGTGAGGGCGTGGCTACGGCCAGCGGGCAGGACCCTCGCGGGCAGACTTCTCAAGAACCGGGCATTGACGTGTGGCTTCGCAGGCTGTTCACAGCACCTGGTACCGGTGAACTTGTGTCGACGGACTCAAAGGCGCGCCTCTTCCCTGCCGGAATGCGGCGCTTCATCGAAGCAAGGGACAATACCTGCCGAACACCATATTGTGACGCGCCCATTCGGCATATCGACCACATCGTTCCGTGGCAAAATCGTGGACCAACCGATCTGGCAAATGGGGCTGGACTCTGCGAACAGTGCAACCACACCAAGGAAAACCCCGGCTGGACGGCAAAGCCGCTGGCGGGGAAGCCCGGCGTGCACACACTGGAAATCATTACGCCTACCGGGCACAGATACCGGTCCAAGGCCCCGCCCCTGCCGGGGCACGCACGGGAACGGCGTTGGCAGTAAGGATCCCGAACAAGATCGAGTCAGGGTCAGAACTGGTGCGGAGGTGTGGGCTGCTGCTGCGGGGGAGCCGGGGGAGTGTTCTGCTGCGGCTGGGCGGCCTGTTGGCCTGCGTTCTTTGTCAGGTACGCCGACTGTCCCGTGGCGCCGGGCTCGCCCTCGCCGAGCGGAAGTACGTAGACGGCCGTGCCATAGGCGCAGACTTCCGTCCAGTTGGTCCCCATTTCGGAGGTGTCAAAGCGCATGGCGACAATTGCGTTGGCGCCGCGCTGTTGTGCCTCGTTGACCATGCGCGCCATGACTTCCTGACGGCTTTCGTAGAGTGCCCTGGTCATTTCAGGCAGCTCGCCGCCACCGAGGGAGCGGAAGCCGGCGAGCATCTGCGAGCCAATATCCCGCGAGCGGACGGTCAGGCCCATGACTTCGCCGAAGACGGCATCAATGCGGTGGCCGGGTATCTCATTGGAGGTGACGATCAACATGGACCCGAGCCTACCCAGAATTTCACCCTTAAACGGACAAATCCCCCGGGGATTCCCGGGGGATTTGTCCGTGAGGCGGTGATGAACCGGCCAGTGTGCGGATCAGGCCTTGGAGTCGGCCAGTTCGCGCGCCTCTGTTGCGGCAGCAGCGGTGTCGTTGGCGAACTCGTCAGCGAACGCGGCACCATTGCGGGGCGCGTTGTAAAGCGACTCGTCCAGGATGCCCTGGCGCTTGGCCACGATGGCGGGGACCAGGGCCTGGCCTGCCACGTTGACGGCCGTCCGGCCCATGTCCAGGATGGGGTCGATTGCCAGCAGGAGTCCGACGCCGGCCAGCGGCAGTCCCAGCGTGGACAGGGTCAGCGTGAGCATGACGACGGCGCCAGTGGTACCTGCCGTGGCAGCGGAACCAAGCACGGAGACCAGGACGATCAGCAGGTACTGGCTGAAGTCCAGGTTGATACCGAAGAACTGGGCCACGAAGATCGCTGCGATGGCGGGGTAGATCGCCGCGCAACCGTCCATTTTGGTGGTGGCACCGAGCGGCACGGCGAATGAAGCATAGCCGGACGGGACGCCAAGGTTGCGCTCGGCGACGCGCTGCGTGAGCGGCAGCGTACCGATCGAGGAACGGGAAACGAAGGCCAACTGCACGGCCGGCCATACACCGGAGAAGTACTGCTTGATGGACAGGCCGTGAACGCGGACCAGAATGGGGTACAGCACGAAGAGCACCAGGGCCAGGCCGATGTAGATGGCGGCAGTGAACCTGCCCAGGGAGCCGATGGTGTCCCAGCCGTAGATGGCAACGGCGTTACCGATCAGGCCGATAGTGCCCAGCGGAGCGATGCGGATGATCCACCACAGGACCTTCTGGATGACGGCCAGCGCGGAGGCGTTGAAGGTCAGGAACGCTTCTGCCTGCTTGCCGACCTTAAGGGCAGCGATGCCTACGGCGATCGCGACCACCAGGATTTGGAGCACGTTGAAGCTGACGGAGGTGCTGACCGTGGTGGCAGCGTTGGCGCTCTCCGTGACAGTGGAGCTTGCGCCGAGTCCGAGGAAGTTCTTGGGGAACAGCCCGATCAGGAATGCCCACCAGTCACCGGTTTTGCCGGCGTACTCGGCCTTCTGCGTGATCCCGGTAGCTGCACCAGGCTGGAGGAGCACACCCAGGCCGATGCCGATGAGCACAGAAACCAGCGAAGTGATGGCAAACCAGAGCAGCGTGTTCCAGGCCAGGCGGGCGGCGTTGGAAACCTGGCGAAGGTTCGCGATGGAGCTCACCACCGCGGTGAAGATCAAAGGAACGACGGCGGTCTGCAGCAATGAGACGTAGCTGGAGCCAATCGTTTGAAGAGTTGCGCCGAGCCCGTTCGGGGCGGCCTTGGTGCTGCCAGTGTACTTTGCGATGAGGCCAAGTACGAGGCCAATGATGAGGGCCGCGATGATCTGGACGCCGAAGGATCCTGCCCACTTGGGGAGCCGGAAGCCGGTCTTTCCAGCTGATGGGGAAGTGTTGGTTGAGGTGCTCACGGGAACACGCTAGGTGCACTTCAAATAACATACCTAACGAACGTTTAGAAATGTTACCTAGCTGTGAAGTTATTCCCGAACCCGGTGTGGCGTGCGTCTCGAAGACTCACCCGAGCAACGCCCGCCGCAGCACGTCCAAGCCGACCGAGCCAATATTTAGTGCCTTGCTGTGGAACGATTTCAGGTCAAACCCTTCGCGGGTTTCAAGCTCGGCCCGGATCTGCTCCCAGAGCCGCTGGCCCACCTTGTACGACGGTGCCTGCCCGGGCCACCCGAGGTAGCGGGTGAATTCGAACTGGAGCTGGCCTTCGCTGATGTCGAGGTTGGATTTGAGGAAGCCAAAGCCCTTCTCGGGAGTCCAGGTTCCGGTGCCCCAGCGTTCGGGGACCGGTAGTTCCAGATGGACGCCAATGTCGAACACAACGCGGGCGGCGCGCATGCGTTGCCCGTCCAGCATGCCCATGTGGTCGCCGGGGTCTTTGAGGTAGCCCAGTTCCAGCATGAGCTGCTCAGCGTAGAGTGCCCAACCTTCGCCGTGTCCGGAGACCCAGCAGGCGTTGCGGCGCCAGTTGTTCAGGAGTTCGCGGCGGTAGGTGGCGGTGGCGACCTGCAGGTGGTGGCCGGGCACGCCTTCGTGGTAAACCGTGGTCGTTTCGGACCAGGTGGTGAAGGTGTCTTCGCCGGCGGGAACGGACCACCACATGCGGCCGGGCCGGGAGAAGTCGTCGGACGGGCCGGTGTAGTAGATGCCCCCTTCGTCGGTGGGGGCGATCATGCATTCGAGGGTTTTCATGACGTCCGGGATGTCGAAATGGACGTCGGCGAGCTCGGATACTGCGCGGTCCGAGAGCTCCTGCATCCACGCCTTCAGGGCGTCCGTTCCCTTGATTTGGCGGGCCGGATCGTTGTTGAGGATGCTTTTGGCTTCTTCGATGCTGGCGCCGGGCTTGATCTGCGCGGCTACCTTTTGCTGTTCGCTGATGAGCCGTTCCAGCTCCTGGACGCCCCAGGCGTAGGTTTCCTCGAGGTCTACGGCCGCGCCCAGGAACGAACGGGAAGCCAGGGCATACCGTTCCCGTCCCACCGCGTCCTTTTCCGGGGCAACGGGGAGAAGCTCGTCCTGGAGGAAAGTACCCAACGATTCGTAGGCTGATCGCGCGGCGGAGGCTCCGGCGTCGAGCTTGGACTGAAGGTCCGCCGGAAGCGGCGAACCAGCCAGTGTGGCTCCGGCCGCCATCTTGGCGAAGAAGCCGTCCTTGGCGGCGTACCGGCCGGTTTGCTCGATGACAATCCGAACCTGGCGGGCGGCGGCTACCTTGCCGTCTTCTTTGGCGGCGCGAATCGAGGAAATGTAGCCTTCGATTGCACCGGGAACGTTGGCGGCACGGCCTGCGATGTGTTCCCACTGCTCAACAGTGTCCGTCGGCATGAGGTCGAAGATGGCGCGGATATCCTGCGCGGGCGAGGCGATGTTGTTGAGGTCTGCAGCATCCCAGCCGGTTTCATGGATCTCCAGCTCCAGGCCGAGCCGCTCGCGCATTGCGTCCAGTGTGACGACGTCGGATTCGTCGGTCGGTTCCAAGGCCGCCAGCGATTCCAGCGCCTGCCGGGTGGCCTGCGCATGGGCCTCGGCACCCGCCGGCGAGTAGTCCTGATATTCAGTCTCGTGCCCCGGCAACCCCAGCGTGGTGGCAAAGCTGGGATTGAGTTCGATCAGCTTTTCCGTGTACGCATCAGCAACGGAATCGATGGCGGTCTTGGGTCGTGCAGGCGTGTTTGCAGTAGTCACCCACAGAGCCTAACCGGGAGTCGGCTCACGTGAAAGGGTTGTTGCACTTTCTTCCCCCTCCCGGGAGAAGCGAAGCTATCCGCGGCTGCGCTTCCACGCGCCCGGACCCGGTGTGGGGTCAAGGCGCAACTGTTGACGGCGCACCCAATGACGAACATTCGGCTTTGCAGGCGCCGACGTTTGGGGTACTCCCACGGAAGCGACGACGGCGGCAAGCGCCGCGAGCTCTTCGGCGGTGGGTTCTCCCTTGACCACGGAGAACATGGGAGCAACAGGTTCGGGCGCCGCAGCGCTCTCGTTTGCCTTGCTCACAGCGGGATGTTTCCGTGCTTCTTGGTGGGCAGGCTGGCGCGCTTGTCGCGGAGGGCGCGCAGGCCGCGGATGATCTGGAGGCGAGTGTCGGAGGGTGCAATGACTGCGTCCACATAGCCCAGCTGAGCTGCCTGGTAAGGATTGAGGAGCTCTTCCTCATAGCCTTGGATGATCTCGGCACGCTTGGCCTCGACGTCGCCGCCGGCCTCGGCAACCGCTGCGAGGTCGCGACGGTAAAGGATGTTCACCGCGCCCTGTGCGCCCATGACACCGATCTGGGCGGTGGGCCAGGCGAGGTTCAGGTCCGCGCCCAGCTTCTTGGAGCCCATCACGATGTAGGCGCCACCGTAGGCCTTGCGGGTGATGACGGTGAGCTTGGGCACCGTGGCCTCAGCGTAGGCATAAAGGAGTTTGGCGCCTCGGCGGATGATTCCCTGGAATTCCTGGTCCTTGCCGGGGAGGAAGCCGGGCACGTCAACCAACGTGATGATGGGGATGTTGAAAGCGTCGCAGTGCCGAACGAACCGGGCGGCCTTCTCGGACGCGGAGATGTCCAGGGTTCCTGCGAACTGCATGGGCTGGTTCGCAACGATGCCCACCGTGTGGCCTTCGACCCGACCGTAGCCAATGATGACGTTGGGCGCGTAAAGCGACTGCATTTCAAGGAAGTGGGCGTCATCCACGATCTGCTCAATGACCTTGCGCATGTCGTAGGGCTGATTGGCCGAATCCGGGATCAGTCCATCCAGGGCGAGGTCGTCGTCGTCGAGCTCCAATTCCTGGTCGTGTTCTACAACCGGGGCCTCCGAGAGGTTGTTGGAAGGCAGGAAATCCAGGAGTTCGCGGACGAATTCGATCGCGTCGGCTTCGTCGGAGGCAAGGTACGTGGACGTTCCGGTGGTGGCATTGTGCTGGCGAGCACCGCCCAGCGTTTCCATATCCACGTCCTCGCCCGTGACGGTCTTGATGACATCCGGGCCGGTGATGAACATGTGCGAAGTCTTGTCCACCATGACGACGTAGTCGGTCAGGGCGGGGGAGTAGGCAGCGCCGCCGGCGCACGGGCCCATGATGAGCGAGATCTGGGGGACTACGCCGGATGCGTGGACGTTGTTGCGGAAGATATCCGCGAACATGGCAAGGGAAGCCACGCCTTCCTGGATGCGCGCGCCACCGCCGTCGTTGATGCCGACTACCGGGCAGCCATTGCGGAGGGCGAATTCCTGGACCTTGACGATCTTCTCGCCGTTGACCTGGCTCAAGGAGCCGCCGTAGACGCTGAAGTCCTGGCTGTAGATGGCAACGAGGCGCCCGTCCACTGTGCCGTAACCGGAGACGACGCCGTCGCCCAAGGGCTTCTTTTTCTCCATGCCGAAGGCGGTGGAGCGGTGGACGGCCAAGGCGTCGAACTCAACGAAGGATTCGGGATCGACCAGAAGGTCGATGCGTTCGCGCGCAGTGTTCTTACCGCGCGCGTGTTGCTTTTCGATCGCTTCCGGGCCGGAAGGCTGTTCTGCACGGGCCTGGCGGTCGCGGAAGTCTGCAATCTTTCCCGCTGTCGTTGTCAGATCGTGGCTCATCAAGTGTCTCCGGCTCTGTAGCTGATTTTCGCTGGCGCAGTTCTGGTGCAAACAAGTAGCTGACTTAAGTAGCTTCCGTACAAAGAACAGGCCCCGCTGGCCAGTCTAGTGACGCCATTGCCGCGAACCGCTGTAGAAACCCTACAATTTTCAGCGCCCAAGCCAAAGCTGCCAGTATGTTACCGGTCAGTAACATACTTGGGTTAGAGTGTCTCCATGACTCCAAGCAACGATGCTTTCCCAGCTTCCGAAGAGAGTAAGCCGAAGGGCAGCACCCCTTATGTAGCCAGCGGTTCGCTCAAAGGCCGCACCGTCATCATGTCCGGCGGCAGCCGTGGCATCGGATTGGCCATCGCCACCCGCGCGGGCCCGCGACGGCGCCAACATCGTACTCATGGCCAAGACCGGGGAACCCCACCCGAAACTTGAGGGGACCGTCTTCACCGCTGCCGATCAACTCGTCGCCGCAGGTGGCCAGGCGCTGCCCCTCGTGGGCGATGTCCGCAATGACGACGACGTCGCCGCAGCCGTGAGTGCCGCCGTCGAGCGCTTTGGGGGAATCGACGTCGTCATCAACAACGCGTCAGCCATCGACCTCTCGCGCACGGACGCGATTGACATGAAGCGCTACGACCTCATGCAGGACATTAACGTCCGGGGAACCTTCCTGCTCTCCAAGCTGTCCCTCCCTGCACTGCGGGAATCCGGGAACGGGCACATCCTCACACTGTCTCCACCCCTGAACCTCGATCCAAAATGGGCCGGGATGCATCTGGCCTACACCATGGCCAAGTATGGAATGAGCCTCACCACCCTGGGGCTCGCCGAAGAGCTTAAGGACGACGGCGTTTCGGTCAACTCGCTCTGGCCTTGCACGCTGATCGACACCGCGGCGATCCGGAACATGCCTGGTGGGCAGCAGATCGTGAAGGCCGCCCGCGGACCGGAGATCATGGCCGATGCTGCCCACGCTGTTCTGACTGGCGCCAACCTTGCCGACGGTGTCACGGGTTCGGGGAACTTCTACACTGACGAAGAAGTCCTCAGGGCTGCTGGCGTGAAGGAGTTTGCGCCATACAGCCTCGGCGCGCCTGAAGACCGTCTGGTGCCGGACATCTTCCTCTAAGCGGATTCCCATGTTTCGGGCAGGTTCTGTGCGCCGCAACTGGATAGGATTCAGCTATGGATGCCGAACAGCCTGCCAGCAGCGAACCCCTCGTCCCCAGGCCCGGGGCGGACCGGCCCTCACTGGACCGCGAGGCGCTGGACCGTGAGGCGCTGGACCGCGAGGCATTGCTTGAGCCTGATTTCCTGTCGGCAACCGGCATTTCGCAATTGAATATTGTCGAGTCCACGGGATCCACCAATCAGGACCTCGTCCGCGCCGTAACCGTGGAGCCTAAGAAATGGGCTGATCTCGCCGTCTTGACGGCCGAACACCAGACGGCGGCACGCGGACGGCTGGACAGGCACTGGGAATCTCCGGAGCGCTCTGCCGTTTCAGTGTCAATGGTGCTGCGTCCCGTCACAGCCGAAGGCATGCCCGTGCCGACGCAGAGTTACTCGTGGCTCTCACTGCTCGCCGCCGTTGCCCTGTGCGAAGCCTTGCAGGAAACGGCTGGCGTTACGGCAGAAATCAAGTGGCCCAACGACGTCCTGGTTAATGGACGGAAGATCGCCGGAATCCTGGCCCAAATGACGCCACTGGGTGACGGGTCGGTCCCCGCAGTGATCCTGGGCGTTGGGCTCAACGTCTCGCTGTCACAGGATGAATTGCCGGTACCAACCGCTACATCCTTGGCGTTGGAGGGGGCCACGACGACGGACCGCACCGCGCTGCTGAAGAGCTACCTTTCACGCTTCAGCCGGCTTTACCGCAGCTTCTGCAATTCGGAAGGCGACCCCGCGGCAGGGTTGGCAGGCGGGCCCTCGCTGCATAAGCGCGTTGAGTCGGCAATGGTCACGTTGGGACGCGAGGTGCGCGCGCACCTTCCCGGTGATCATGAAGTGGTGGGCCATGCCTCCCGGTTGGACGAGCACGGCTCGCTCCTTGTGGTGGACCACGGCGGCCGGGAACATGTTGTGACGGCTGGTGATGTGGTCCATTTGCGGGCTACGGAAAGCGGTTATGCGTAAAGAGTTGCTTCCGGGGGAGCAGGTCATCACCATCACGCGGCAACAGGCCCGCTCGCTGTTCTTGCCAACGCTGGCCTTCATAGTGGTTCCTGCCCTGGCAGCCTACGCGTGTGCGTGGATCATCAAAGGAAATCCGCAACGCCTGGCCCCATTCATTACAGTGGAATGGACGCCTTGGCTTGTCGGCGCCTGTGTGGCCGTAGCAGGGTTCGTGCTAGTGGCCTACAGCCTCAAGCGGGTGTTGAAGTGGCGTTCAGTCAGGTTCATCCTGACAAGCCGCCGGATAATTGCCAAGTACGGAATGTTTCGTCGCGGCGACTGGCAGGTGTCGTTGATGGCGGTCCGCAGCGTGGGGGTCCACCAGAACCTGCTGCAGCGGACATTGCACTCAGGGAATATATCCTTGGATACCGGGCCCTCTGGCGAAGCGGTCTTGACAGACGTACCGGAGGTCGGAAAATTCAGGGGCTACATTCTTGACGCCATGGATGAACTGCCCAGTGCTGGAACTTTAGAGGCCAACGGTGGGATTTTTGAGGGTGAAGTCCTGCAGGACGTTGATGGGTTGCCGTGGGAATTGAGAGAAGGTGGAAGAGATGAGCGTTGAGGATCAGCAGTCCGGCGAGGACCTGGACGAGGAGTTCGACGCCGTACCCGAACCTTCAGTGGACGAGGACACGGAACCCGCGCCCGCCCAGGCGCCGGTGACCACCGGCCCGCCGACCGGCGTGATGTCCGCAGAGCGCCTGGCCATCAAAGCGCTTGAGGCGAGGCTGCTTGGGGGCGAACGCAAGCTCCGCCGTCGTGAAGTTGCCGCAGGTGCCGGTGTCTCCATTCTTTCCGCACGGAAGTTGTGGAGGGCTTTGGGCTTCCCCAATTTCGGCGACGACGACGTTGCATTTACTGAGCGTGACCAAGCAGCATTGTCCACCATCCTTGACCTTGTCCGTGCCGGGATCCTCACCGAGGAAGCGGCGATATCCGTCACCCGATCGATCGGCCAGATGACGGACCGCATGGTGGTGTGGCAGATCGAAGCACTGGTTGAGGACATGGTCCAGGAGCAGGGAATTCCGGATGCCGTGGCCCGCAAACAGCTTGTGGGTCAGCTGCCGGCGCTGGTGGATTCCCTGGAAGAGATCCTGGTCTACTCGTACCGCCGCCAACTCAATGCCGGCGTTCAGCGGCTTGCCGTCCGTGCCGAGGCGGGCTTGCAAGCGAGCGAAGAAGGACGCGAAGGGGACGAAGACGATTCCCCCTTGCCTTTGGCCCGTGCCGTAGGGTTCGCCGACCTCGTCTCCTACACAAGCCTCTCGCGGCGCATGAACGAGAAAACCCTCGCCCAAATGGTCCAGCGCTTCGAGAACAAATGCGCCGAGATCATTTCCGTGGGCGGTGGGCGCCTGGTGAAGACCGTGGGCGACGAAGTTCTCTACATTGCCGAGACCCCGGCGGCTGGCGCGGAAATCTCCCTCGCCTTGGCGCAGGCCTTCACGGAAGACGAGATCCTGCCCCAGGCGCGCGTGTCCATGGTGTGGGGTCGCATCCTGTCCCGACTCGGCGACATCTATGGCCCAACCGTGAACCTTGCTGCGCGGCTGACCACCCTTGCCCAGCCGGGGACGGTCCTGGTTGATGCGATGACCGCTGCCGCACTCGGGCAGGACGAACGCTTCGTGCTGGTCCCGCAAAAGTCCGAGAACGTCCGTGGTTTCGGTGAGATCCACCCCGTGATGCTCGCACGTGGCCGCGGCAAGGGCTTGGTGCTGGACTAAACCCTCTCCCACATCCTGCGGGTTCTTGGTGATCGTTCTCTCACGTTGTGCGGGTTTTTGGTGATCGTTCTCTCACGTTGTGCGGGTTTTTGGTGATCGTTCTCTCACGTAGTGCGCTGATCGTGGGATTGTGGCCGCACGATGAGGCCCGACGTCGGCACTTGCCGTGGGTGCCCGGCGTCGAGCTACTGCTGCGCGGCCTTCCCCGAAGAGGACACGATGTGAGCGAGCATCGGGCAGAAGAGGACACGATGTGAGCGAGCATCGGGCAGAAGAGGACACGATGTGAGCGAGCATCGGGCAGAAGCGGGTGGGATGTGAGCGAGCATCGGGTGGATTTCACAATTCGATGGAATAACCTAGAATTCTGAAGAGCGGTCGAGGGGAGTTCTCCCCATCGCCGCGTCCCCGGGGAAGGCCATAGGCTGTCAAAGCCAATGGAGAGTCCAATCTCGGGTTCCCTTGGCTCCTCGTTCGGTGCGTGGGATAGTCTTAGGGACTGAAAATTCCGCCGCCGTATGGGGGTACTGCGGAATGCAAGGCTGCCGGCACATGCCGGTTGGTCTGGACGCCGCCTGGGGGCGGCTGTACAACAAGGGAATTTTGGGGCTGTGACATCTTTCTTCGGCAAGCTGGGGCTGAAAAAGCGTCGAAACAGGAAACTCGTATCTGCAACTGCCGTGACTGCGGCCGGTGCCTTGCTGGTAGCGGGCGCAGTCCTCTATCCGGGGTTCAAGACGGCCGAGGTCGATCTGAACGATGGCGGCGTGTGGGTTGTGAGCAAGACCAAGAACGCCGTGGGACGGTTGAATTATCCCTCCCGGGTTCTTGATGGAGCTGTGACACCGGCCACCACCACCTTCGATGTCCTGCAGCATGACGGCAATGTTTTTGTGGACGATGAGTCCGGCTCCACCATCAACCAGGTCTCTGCGGCGAACCTGAAGCTGGGCGGCGACAAACAACTGCCCTCGTCCTCGCAAGTCAGCTACGGTTCCAGCGTCCTCTCAGTCACGGACCCCGCCCGTGGAAAAGTGTGGGCGCTTTCGCCATCCACCGTGAACGGCTTCGACGAAGAATCCACCGAACCCGTCCTCACCGGCTCGCAGAACATGGTGTCGGCCGTCGGACAGGACAACCGCATTTACACGGCGGACCCGGGCAAGGGCGAAATCACCATCACCACCGTGGACGCCAACGGCGAACGGACTGCCTCGGAAGTAACCAAGGTGGACGAGCTCAAGGGCGCCGGTGACCTGCAGATTGCTGTTGTGGGCGACAAACCAGTGGTGCTCGATGCCGCGTCCGGAAACCTCTTCCTTCCCGGTGGCCGCAAGCTCCAGCTACAGGACGCCCGGGAAGCCAAGCTCCAGCAGAGCAGCGAAGACAGCGGCTACGTGGCCATCGCTACGCGCAAAGCCCTCCTGAAGCAGCCTCTGGACGGGTCCACGGCAGCCACCGTCAATGTGGACGGTGAGGGAGTTCCCGCCGCGCCAGTGCAGGTCAGCAAATGTGTGCACGCAGCGTGGGCAGGGGCCAACAAATATGTCCGCGATTGCGATAACGACGCAGACGATAAGAAAAACGACGTACCCAAGGCCAGTGCCTCGCCCAGCTATGTCTTCCGCGTGAACCGGGACCTCGTGGTCCTCAACGACATCAACTCCGGCAGTGTGTGGCTGGTCAACCAGAACATGCAGCTCGTGAACAACTGGGACGATGTTGTCCCGCCAAAGAACCAATCCGATGACCAGGACCAGGAATCCGCGGACAACAACACCATCAACGTCCTCCCGGACCGTACCAAGCCGAACCGTCCGCCCGAGACCAAACCCGATGAGTTCGGCGTACGTCCCGGCCGTACTTCCGTCCTGGGCGTCCTGGACAACGATTCGGATCCCGACGGCGATGTCCTGACCGCCTCGGTTGGCGCCAACGGCCCCAAGTCGGGTGCGCTGGAGAGCATTTACGGCGGCTCAGCGTTCCAGATCAAGGTCCCTCCCACCGCGAAGCCTGGCACGGAGGTATTCGACTACAACGCCTCGGATGGCCGGGGTTTGTCAGCCGGCGGGAAGGTGACGTTGCACGTCGTCGCTCCGGAAGAGAACAAGCCTCCACTGTTCAAACGTGCCGAGCCCACCACGATGCTCGTGGAGCAAGGCAAATCCGTTAGCCAAAACATCCTTACGGACTGGATGGACCCCGACGGCGATGACCTCGTCCTGCTGGACGCCAAGGCTGACAATGACCAGGACCAGGTCAAGGTCCGCCGGGATGGGTTGCTCACGTACCAGGATTCCGGCGCGGCGCCCGGAAAAAAGAACGTCACCATCACCGTCTGGGATGGCCGCGCCACCATCACAGGCCGGGTGGTGGTGAACGTGCAGCCGCCGGGAGCCCTGGCGCCGGTGGTAAACGCGGACCACGTCACAGCGGTGGTCGGCCAGGACCTGGTCATTTCCCCGTTGAAGAACGACGTCGACCCCAACGGTGGCGCCTTGCGCGTGGCCCATGTTGAGGCTGCAGGCCCGGCAGAGCTGGGCCCCGTCACCGACGGCGGAACCTTTACGTTCCGCAGCAACACCCCCGGCCCCGTGTATTTGAGTTACATCGCCAGCAACGGACCACAAAGCAGCCAGGGCTTGATCCGCGTGGATGTGGAGTCCGGGAAGGACGCCGGGGCCCCGGTTGCCGTCCACGACGTCGCCCTGCTGCCTGTGGGTGGAAGCGTGTTGGTTGATCCGCTGGCCAACGACTCCGATCCTTCCGGCGGGGTCCTCGTCCTCCAGTCGGTTACGGTTCCCGACGGCTCCTCGGCATCGGTCAGTGTGATCGACCATAGCGTCCTTCGCATCACCGACGTCCTCGGGGCCAAGGAACCTTTTGTGTTCAGCTACACCATGTCCAACGGCCGCGCCTCGGCCACCGGAACGGTGGGTGTGGTCCCAGTGCCGGCCCCCGCCGTCGTCGAGGCTCCCCAGCCGAAACCCGACGAGGTGAACGTACGCGTCAACGACGTCGTCACCATTCCTGTCCTGGACAACGACACACATCCGCAGGGCGAAAAGCTCTCTGTTGATCCTGTGTTGGCCCAGCCCGTTGCCGAAGAAGACGGCAAGGCGTTCGTTTCCGAAGACACGCTCCGCTTCATCGCTGGTCCTGTCCCCAAGACGGTGCGCGCCATCTACAACGCCGTGGATCCGCAGGGGCAGAAAAGCGCCGCTGCAGTGACCATCCATATCCTCCCGTTGGAAGGCGCCCAGAATTCGCGGCCACAGCCCAAAAACCTAACGGCGCGCGTAGTGGCGGGCGGCAGCGTCCGCATTCCGGTTCCGTTGGATGGCATAGACCCCGACGGCGACTCGGTCCAGCTCACCGGCATCGACAGCACACCCAGCATGGGAACCGCGACGGCGGGAAGCAACTTCATCGATTTCGTCGGCGCAGGCGACGGCGCAGGTACCGATACGTTCCGATACAAGGTGATTGACCGCCAGGGAGCCGTCAACACGGGAACTGTCACTGTCGGGGTTGCGCCGCGCGGTGAAGACAACCAGAAGCCGGCTCCGGTGGATGACGAAGTCAAGGTCCGTCCGGGGCGGCAGATTGCCGTGGATGCTACTGCCAACGACACTGATCCGGATGGTGACCTGATCCGGATCGTGGCCGATGGTATTGAAGCTGACGCCGGTTTGGATGCCCATGTGAGCAAGACCAGTGGGCGCATCCTTATTACGGCGCCTGCTGCCGAAGGGACGGTCAACGTCCGCTATTCTGTGGCCGACGACCGCGACGCCGTGGGCCAGGCCAGCATCCGGGTGATCGTCAAGAACGATATCCCCCTGCAGGCCCCGATTGCCCGCGATGACCGCGTGACATCGGCCCAGACTCTCGGGAAGACAGCCGTGGACGTCCCCGTCCTGAAGAATGACGAAGACCCTGATGGTGTGGGGGAGAACCTCAAAATAAGTACCGGATTGGAGACGGCCCGGCCTGGGTCTGAGGGCAACGTCATCGTTGACCTCACGGAGCAGCCGCAACTGGTTCCCTACACGGTGGAGGACGTGGACGGACAGAAGTCCACGGCCATCATCTGGGTGCCGGGCATCGGCCAGCAGGTTCCCACCTTGGCCAAGGATGAGGTGGTGGAGTTGGTATCGGGCCAGTCCGTCACCGTAAATTTGGCCGACTGGGTCAAGGTCCGTGATGGACGTTCCCCCCGGCTGACGCAGGCAGACCGCATCAAGCTGATCGGCGCCGATGGCAGCGACCCCATTGCCAACGGTGGTACTGCGATCAAGTACACGGCAGGCGCAGAATACGTGGGCCCTGGATCCATCAGCTTTGAAGTCACGGATGGAACCGGCCCTGACGATCCCAACGGCTTGAAGTCCACGCTCAGCATCCGTACCAAGGTGCTCCCGGACCCCAACAAGAACAATCCGCCCACGCTGCTTGGCAGCCAGGTTGAGGTTCCCAAGGGGGACTCGGCGAGCCTGGACCTGGAGAAGCTGACCTCGGATCCTGATGCCGACGACGTCCAGAACATGAGCTACGAACTGGTGGGCGCGGCACCCGGCGGTTTCCGGGTGAACTTGGATGGCAAGAAGCTCAGGGTTTCAGCGGATGATTCCGTCCGTATCGGACAGGGTGGCACCGTTCAGGTAAAGGCCAAGGACCGCCGTGGACTGGAAGCGCTGGCAACGTACAAGCTTTCGCTCTCAGCATCCAACCGGCCCAAACCTGTTGCCAACGACGACGTGGAACCGGACGCCCAGTCCGGCAAGCCTGTCACGGTGAACGTGCTGGCGAACGATTCGAACCCGTTCCCCGAGACGCCCCTGAAGATCGTCTCGGTTGTCACGGAGACCGGCCAAGGCACGGCTGATGCCGGCGGCGACAGCGTGACCGTCACGCCCGCTCCGGGCTTTACGGGGACGATGGTTGTTGCGTACACGGTGGAGGATAAGACGGGAGAGACGTCGCGTTACGCCACCGCCCGCATCCGGCTCACGGTGAAGGACAAGCCGGCTGCTCCCACGACTCCGCTTTCGCAGAGTGTCGGCGACCAGACAGCCTTGCTGACCTGGAATGCCCCTGCCGACCGTGGTTCGCCCATCACCAAATACACGGTGTACGGCGAAGGTGGCTTCAAACAGGACTGCCCTGCCAACACCTGCACCCTGACGGGCCTGACCAACAACGTGAAGTACCACTTCGCAGTGACGGCCACCAACGCCATCAATGAGTCCGATCGCTCGCCAGTGTCCGCGGAGGTTCGACCCGACGTCAAACCGGACACCCCCGTGGCGCCCACACTCAAGTTCGGGGACAAGCAGTTGTCCGTAGCCTGGGTCCCGCCTGCCAGCAAGGGCTCGCCCATCAAGTCATACGATCTTGAGATCTCCCCGGCTCCTGCGGGCCAGAATCCCCAGATCCAGAACCTCACCGGCGCAACCTATGTCTGGAAAGGCCTGACGAACGGCGTTGCTTACAAGGTCCGTGTCCTGGCCAGGAACGACGCCAAAGAACCCTCGGAGTGGAGTCCCTACTCCGCCGCGGAAACTCCGGCAGGCGTGCCTGCAACGCCGGCCGCACCATCTGTTTCCGGCGCAGGATCGGTGGGCACCCAGAGCCAGTTGAAGGTCAGTTGGGCAGCTCCGAACAACAACGGTGACCCTGTGTCTGCCTACACGCTAACCACCTACCGGGGTGGCGCCGTCGTGGGTTCCCAATCCGTAGCCGCCACATCGCAGAATGTCACCGTGGCAAACGCGGAAGCTGACTACACCTTTACGGTTTCGGCAACCAACAAGGCCGGCGTCAGCGGTGTCAGCCAGCAGTCGGCGGCGATTCGTGCTGCGGGCAAACCCGGCACGGTGGGAAGCGGTTCGGTCACTGCAACCGGCACCAGTGGACAGCTACGGGTGACGTTTACCCCGCTGACCGCCGCGGAACGCAATGGTTCGCAGGACAACGAAATCACCTACCGCTGGCAGACCGCCTACGGTTCGGGCCCGATTGGCCGCGGCGGCGGAGACATCGGCGGCCAGCCAAACGGCGACAACGTGGTGGTCAACATCATTGCCACTTCAGTGAAGAACGGCATGTCCGGTGATGCCAAGGCAATCGGAACGGGGAACCCCTATGGGCCTCCGAACGCGCCGAATGTCAATGGTGGAAAGTCCGCCAAGGGTGATGGCCAGGTGCACTGGACGTGGAACAACCCATCAATGAACGGCCGGCCTTTGGATCACTACGAGGTCAGCCTGGACGGTGGCGGCTGGACGGGCGTAGGCAAGGCAAACAGCTATGACGCCGCGGGCGGCGGCTGGAACAACACACGCAACCTGAAGGTCAGGGCAGTGACTGTCGTGGCCGGTCCTGCAGGCAGTGCCAACTCAACGAGTGGGGACGATCCGACGCCGCCAGTCACTACGGTTCGTGTCAAGCGTGCGGACAACAACAGCTGCCCCGGCAAGCCGGGCGTCCCGGACCGGTACAGCAATGTCAATGGCGACGCCCGTTGCGGCAGCAGCGATGCCAACTGGGTTTCGTACTCTGACGGCTGGATCACCTCTGCGTGCTGGATGAACATCTACGGCTCCAGCGAAACATCCAACCCTGAGTCCTATTACAAGTGGTACCGCATGGAAAACGGACCCCACCCCGGTTGGTACGTCAAGCTGGCCACCATTGATGTCAATGGCCCGGACGTCGGCCGCTGCTGACGCGCGGCACTCCCACCACGCTCTTCCCAACACCCAAACGCCCCGCCCATAAGGAACAGGATCAATCGATGACCATGACAAACGAGCAGGCCGCGTGGTTTGCAGAAACGTTCGAGAAGCTCGTTGCCAACGTGGGCCAGGCCGTTCTGGGCAAGGACCATGTGATCCGCCTCACCTTTACGGCGATGCTGGCTGAAGGCCACGTCCTGTTCGAAGATGCCCCTGGTACTGGCAAGACCTCGCTTGCCCGTGCCTTGGCCGCGACAGTCCAGGGTTCCCACAACCGCATCCAGTTCACTCCCGACCTCCTGCCTTCGGACGTCACGGGTGTGACCATCTATGACCAGAAGACCCAGAAATTCGAGTTCCACAAGGGCCCGGTCTTCAACAACATTGTCCTGGCCGATGAGATCAACCGTGCCTCGCCGAAGACCCAGTCGGCGTTGCTGGAGGTCATGGAAGAATCCCGCGTCACCGTGGATGGCACCACGTACGAGGCAGGCCGTCCGTTCATGGTCCTGGCTACGCAGAACCCGATTGAACAGGCCGGCACGTACCGCCTGCCCGAAGCGCAGCTGGACCGGTTCCTGATCAAGACGTCCATAGGCTACCCGGACCACGCTTCCACCGTGAGGCTCCTGGGAGGGGCCAACTTGAAGGACCGTTCCAAGGACCTCACTCCCATCATCACCACCCAGGCCGTGGCTGACATGGCGGACCTCGCCGCCACCACCCATGTGGACACTGCAGTGCTGGAATACATTTCTCGGCTCTGCGAAGAGACACGCAACGCTTCCGAGACCCGCCTTGGCGTCTCCGTCCGTGGTGCTTTGGCCATGGTTCGCGCGGCGAAGGTTTGGGCCGCCGGGCAGGGACGCAACTTTGTTCTTCCAGACGACATCAAGGAACTTGCCCCCGTGGTCTGGACACACCGTTTGGTGATGGATCCCGAGGCTGAATTCTCCGGTGCGACGCCGGAAGTGGTCCTCGCGCGTGTCCTGGCCGAGGTCGCGGCCCCGCAGCAACGCGCGAGCGCATAGGGCTGTGCGGACGCTTAGCAAAGTAGCCGGTGCCTGGCAGCGCAAACCAGGCATCCAGAAGACTGGCAAACTCCATCCCTCGGCCGTATGGGCTGAAGCTGTGGGAATGGCAGGCGAGTTTGTCGCACCGGCATGGACCAAGGTGCGGGACCTGTGGCTTCGCTTCGCCTGGCCTGTCCTTTCCGTGGTGAGTGTGCTCGGCTGGGTAGTCCTTGCTGCGGCCATTGGACTATGGATCGCCGGGCAGTCCTGGGGTTGGCAGGAGGCGAAGTCTGCCGCGATGGTTGCTTTCCTGCTGTTTGTGTTGGCCGTGGGCTTCATCGTGGGCCGCTCGGCTTATGGCGTGGTCCTGGATCTGGCCCGGACCCGTGTGGCGGTGGGGGACGACGCAGTGGGCAGCATCGCAGTGTCCAACGTTTCGGCCAGGCCGCTGTTGCCTGCCGCATTGGAGTTGCCGGTGGGCGCCGCGACGGCTGTCTTCCATTTGCCCCGCATGAAGCCGGCCCAGGTACATGAGGACCTTTTCACCATTCCGACGGCGCGGCGTGCTGTGATTGTTGTCGGTCCCGTACGCTCCGTGCGTGCAGATCCGCTCCATCTGCTGCGGCGGCGCGTGCTCTGGACTGAGCCGGTGGACCTTTTCGTCCACCCGCGCACCGTACCGTTGGGAGGCTCGGCTGCCGGCTTCATCCGCGACCTTGAAGGCATGCCCACCACGGAACTATCCAGTGCCGATGTGTCCTTCCACGCACTGCGCGACTACGTTCCCGGGGACGACCGCCGTCACATTCACTGGAAGACCACGGCCCGCACCAACAAACTCATGGTCCGGCAGTTCGAGGAAACCCGCCGTGCGCACCTGGCTATTTCCCTGTCCATCAATACGGATGAATACGACTCCGATGGCGAGTTCGAGATGGCGATTTCCGTCGCCGCGTCAATCGGCCGCCAGGCTATCAAAGAGCAGCGTGAGCTGGACGTCCTGACCCAAAAGGGACCGCTCCGCTGTGAAACGGGCCGCAACCTGCTGGACGACATGACCAGGATTGTGGGGACATCCCTGCGGAAGACCGCCGTCGACCTCGCCCGGAACCTCTCGGACACGGTTCCCAACGCATCGGTGGTGTTCCTCGTGGTAGGGAGCCACGTCACGGCTACCCAGCTCCGCACCGCGGCCGCGTCCGTTCCGCCGGGCGTTCGCAGCCTGGCCGTCCGCGTCCAACCCGGAGCGGCGCCGTCGAGGGCCAATATTGCAGACCTGACGGTCCTCACCGTTGGCGACCTCGATGACCTGGCAATCGTGCTGAGAAAGGCGGCAGCATGAGCACCGCACCAAATCTTCGCGCACGCCGCAGGGAAACCAACCGCAGGGACACCAACCGCGGCGCCGGGCGCGCCAGCGCTGGCTCGATATTTGCCGACGCCCGGCCCCTTTGGCATTTTGCGGTGGACTGCAGCGCCCTGGTGGTCCTGCTGTTCCTGGGTGTGCTTGGCTTCAGCCTGAGCTTCGGTGGCGATCCGCATTACATCATCGCCGGGCTGGGCGGCATTTTCCTGGGACTCGGCATAGCGATCCTGAACGCGCACCTTCGCTTGGGACTGCTGATCACCACCGCACTGGGATTCGGTGCCTACATGCTGTTCGGTTCTGCCTTGGCAGTGCCCGACCCAGCCGTCTTCGGGTTCCTGCCGAGCCTGGAATCGCTGCGGACTTTGCTGCTGGGGATCGTCTTTGCATGGAAGGATATGCTGACCGTCGGCGTGCCCGTGGGCACGGCCAACGGCATGCTCATTGTGCCCTTCCTCAGTTCCATGATCACTGCGCTGGCTGCGGGTTTGTTGACGTGGCGCCTGAAGAGTCCATATTGGCCGCTGTTGCCGGTACTGGTCCTTTTCGTTACCGGCGTCGCCTTCAGCACCAGCGCGGGGTTCCTAAATGTGGAGCGCGGCGTTTCCTTGACCATTGTCTCGATCGCCTGGGCGGCGTTCCGACGCGACGCACTCCGGCAGAGCAGCACCAAGACCGTTTCGGCCAACAGGGCGCAGTTCGACGCCGGTGCGGCCCGCCGCGGGAAGCTCCGGCGCCTGGGGACTGCTGCTGCCGTGGTGGTCGCGGCAGTCGGGATCACTGCAGTCGCTTCGCCGCTGGTGACAGCCAGCGACGACCGGAAGGTACTGCGCAACACGATCGTTCCGCCGTTCGATCCCCGCGACTACATCACGCCCCTTGCAAGCTTCCGGAATTTCGTGAAGGACGAGAAAGACCACACGCTGTTCACAGTGAAGGGCCTACCCAAGGATGCACGCGTACGACTCGCGGCGCTGGATGCCTTTAACGGCCTGAACTACACCATGGATCCCAACAGTTCCGGCAACTTCAGCAAGGTGGGTGATGCCCGTTCGCTTAACACGCTGGCCGATACGGGAAGCCCGGTAGCCGGCACCAATTACACGCTGGAAATCAACATCGAGGATTACCAGGGATATTTTGTCCCGGGAGGCCGCCACACCACGGGCATGAGCTTCCTGCAGAGCTCCGGTGCGGCGTCGGGACTGTACTTCAATGCCGGCACCGATACGGCAGTGACCACCAAGGGCCTGGCAAAAGGCGACAACTACACAGTCCAGGTTTCTGATCCGGGAACCCTTGAACATGGCCAGCTGACGCAGTACGACTTCGCCAAGCTCACGTTGCCCGAAGCCCAGGAAGTACCGCCGATCGTCGCCTCGCAGGCGAACGAGCTCTCGGCTGACGCTCCCACGGCCATCGACCGTGTACGGCAGATAGAGGCCCATTTCCAGAAGAGCGGGGCGTTCAGCAACGGCCCTGGTTGCTGACGGCCAGTTGCCCAGTTTGCCTGGCCACAGTGCAGCACGCGTTCGCAGCCTGCTCTCCGCCAAGCAAATGCTGGGTGATGACGAACAGTACGCCGTCGCGATGTCACTCATGCTGCGTCACCTCGGCATCCCTTCGCGCGTTGTCATGGGGTTCTATCCGGATCCCAAGAGCCCGGAAAACGGTGCAGGGGACGTCAAGATCATGGGTAAGGACGTGCACGCGTGGGTGGAAGTGGCCTTCGACCGCGTCGGCTGGGTGTCCTTCGATCCGACTCCGCCCAAGGACAACGTGCCCATCCCGCCGGATCCTGAGAACAAGTCCAAGCCCAAGCCGCAGGTGCTGCAGCCGCCGCCCCCGCCGCAGGAGCCTGCGGACCTCCCGCCGGACTCCACCCCGGATGCCTTGGATGCCGATGAGAAGAAAAACAACCCCTGGCTGTTCTGGGGGCCGCTGCTTGCCGCGATCGGCGTGGCGATGATTCCGCTGGGAATTCTCGCAGTGCCGCTGTTGCTGATACTTCTGCTGAAATCACGACGCCGGAAGGCACGTTTTCGTGATGGCCACCCCGCCCAGCGGGTCGGCGGTGGGTGGAACGAGGTGTTGAGCCTTGCTACTGACATGGGCGCCTCGATTGACCCTAAGTCCACGCGGCGGGAATCGTCTGCCGTCATTGCGGATGCATTCCCGGTGACCGGAACCACCACCACAATGTTGGCGCACAGGGCTGACGCCGCAGTTTTCGGGGCAGGGCAACCCAGCGAGGAGGAAGTCAAGGAGTATTGGGAGATCGTGGATTCCTCGCTTCAGGACATCACAGGAAGCGTTGGTTTCTGGAAGCGGCAGCAGGCCCGGTTCTCGCCGAGGTCTTTGCTTTCCGATGGCCGGGCCGCACTGCGCCGGCGCGAACAGACACCCAGGGTCTCCAGGAAGGGTGCCATCTTCACCAACCGCACCCTGTTCAAGAAGAAGGGCAGCGTTGATGAGTAGTGAAGCTGAGCTGTGCCCGGCCTGCAAACACCCGGTGCGTCCCGGCGCAGCCTTTTGTACTCATTGCGGATCGCCGCTGACCAATCGTGGAGCCCGGAAGGAACGCAACGTCAACCGTGCCCAGGCTGCCGCCCTTGACTTCGCCACCCGGCAAGGCCTGCCCGATCCCGGTAGTATCTCGGTAGTGCCGGCGTCCACAGCACCGATGCAGCCGGGACGTGAAGCTGCTGTAAACGTACATCCGGGGCCAGGGGGAGGGACCACAATGACTGCACAGCTCGAGCTGGTACCGGCATCCGTCGGAAAACGCCTCGGCGCGGCAGTGCTGGACTGGTTGGGACCTGTTGCCGTCCTGACAACCGCGTTCGCACTGGGCATTGCCGGTATCACCCAAACCCGGCGGAACGGCTTTATCGTCTATGACACCGCTCTGCTGGTCCTCTTGGGGAGCATCGGCCTCGGTGTCACCGTCCTGTACATGTTTGTGCTGCTGGGAATCGAAGCCAGGTCTGGAAACACCATTGGTAATCAACTGATGGGAATCCGCAGCTCCGATGCCGACGGCTACGCGCCCGGCGCCGGCGTCGTTTTTGTCCGTGGCATTCTCACGGGCGGGCTCCTCCTGCTGGCGGCAATCCTCGGCGCGGTGCTGTTGGGCGTTGGGTTGCTTGGATTGGTCCTGTGGATCGCCCTCCCTCTTATGGTCCTGGGTGTGGTCTGGGCCGTCCTGGTGGTTGTTTCCAGTGCTTGGGACAGGAACGGCAAGCTGCGTGGATGGCATGACAAAGCCGCGAAGTCCTTGGTGTTCGACGTCCACGCGGGCCGCAACCCGGTTGCCACTGGAGGTATCCAGGGGCCCTACAGCTTCGCGCCCGTGGAGCTACCGCCCGTGCAGCCGGTGGTGTCACCGGTCCCGTCAATGTCGGCTGCCCAGCCCGTGTCCGCACCGCGGCAGGTATCCAATCCGCGGCCAGCTCCTGTTGCCCCCGCACACCCTGACGATGACGTCGAGAAGACGCAGATGCGGCCCGGAACTGCCCGGGCGGAAGCCGTGCTCCGGATCCGTGTTGACGACGGCCAGGACGTCGAACTGGGTGGAACCGTCCTGGTTGGCCGCAACCCAGCACCCCAGCCCGGGGAAGCTGCCGAGCAGTTGTTGAGTGTTTCGGACCCCGGAAGGTCCATCTCCAAGACCCACTTGCATCTCCGGGTTGATGGCGATGGCGTGTGGGTTACGGACCGCAACTCAACCAATGGAAGCGCTGTCACTACGCCCGACGGCCTCCAGACCCGGCTTCATCCGGGGGAAGCAGTTTTCGTCAGACCAGGTTCCACCGTTCACTTCGGGGACCGTTCCTTCCACCTAGGACAAGCATGAACTCACAGCCGGCCAGCCCCGCCGACCCGGATGCCAACGCCGCTGGATCCGCCTTTCAACTCAGCTACGGATACGGGACGGACCGTGGACTGCGTCGCGAACTGAACGAGGACTCGTTCATTGCATCGGATCCGGTCTTCGCGGTGGCCGATGGCATGGGGGGCCATGAGGCAGGCGAAATCGCCAGTGGCGTGTGTGTGCGGACCCTTGGCAGTTCCCCTGTCCTGGCGGCAGGGGTCCGTTCGGCTTCGGCAGCGGACCTGCAGGAGTGCCTGTTAAAGGCCGATGCCAGCATCCGCGAAGCCACGGGAGGGCGCGCGGGCACCACACTCTCCGGCGTCGTGGTGGTGGAACAAATGGGCGTGCCCTATTGGCTGGTCATGAACATTGGGGATTCCCGGACGTATCGCCTTAGCCAGGGTGATTTCGCCCAGGTCAGCGTGGACCATTCAGAAGTCCAGGAACTGGTGGACTCCGGTGACATCACGGCGGAGCAAGCGGCCGTTCATCCGCGCAGGCATGTGGTCACGCGCGCTTTGGGCACTGGCGACGAGACCGAGGCGGACTTCTGGTTGCTGCCCATTCAGGAGGGGGACCGGATCATGGTCTGCTCCGATGGGCTGAACGGCGAACTGGGGGATGACCATCTGTTCCGCATCCTCAGCACCGTGGCCCATCCGCAGGACGCGGTGGATGCCTTGATCCAGGCTGCATTGCGCAGCGGTGGGCGGGACAACGTCACGGTCATTGTGGTGGACGCCAAGAACGTCCTTAACGATGCCGGCATCGCCACCACGGCGCCGCGCCCGGAGACCGAATCCGAGGTGGAGGAGGACACCCTGCCCAGGGCCCTGGGTGACAGGAACGGACCAGGAGGAGGGCGTAGATGGAAAGCAGTAACAAGCCACCCCACGCCCGATACCAGCGTGGTGACTGGTTCGGCGTCATCCGTCAGGGCACTGTGGTGCTGCTCGGCCCCGATACCCCGCCTGCCCTGATCGATTCGGTGTGGGACCTTCTCGCGTCCGCGCCCGAAGCCCATGAGGTCCTCCACGAAGTGACCGAGGCTTTCGGGGTTTCCCTCAGCCGTATTCCGCCCTTTGGCATCATCGATTCCAAGGACGCCCTGCGCGTGTTCCTTCGCGGCGACCTTGAACTCGTTGTGAAGATGTCCGCCGGGGAAGAGGTGCTATCTGGACGGGACGTGACTACCTGGACGGAACGCCGGCTCACCGCGGCTGATTCCTACGTCCTGCGGATAGGCGCGGGAACCCGTTCCTCCTCCGTTCCGGCAGACCTTGGTATCCCGGCAAGACCTGGTGAAACCTCGACGCCGGACGGCAGCCTGCCGCTGGGGGAGGGTGTGGTCCTCCTGGCCTCCCTCGAGGTGGTACTCCAAGCCGGCGCTGTGAATGTTCCGGCGCCCGCTGCGGTTTCCGATGAAACCATGATTGGCTACGACGATGCGGACCTGGGCCTCACCATCGCGCCCGGAATTTCCGAAGGTCATGTGCATACCGAAAGCGCTGAAGAATCCTTGGGCGTGCCCGTCCACACCAGCACCACGGATCCCATAGTTCCTGCGCTGGAGACCACCACCAACTATGACCACCTGTGGGACAAGACGGTGATGCGCAACATCGAAGACGCTGCGGTGCGCGCGGACGAGGAATCCGAGGATCACGATGCTCCGGCGGCCCATGCCCCTGCGCCACAAAATTCGGTATCAGAAACAGCGCCGTCGGCAACACCCACGGCAGTGCCTGCACTGATCGAGTCCGTTCCCTGGCTGCGCAGCCCCGGCGAGGTGCCTGCCTCTGGGGGACGGGCCGAATCGATTGCTCCGCCGCAAGCCCCTCCCGCTTCAGCGCCTCAGGTTCCGGCGGAATGGGAGTCGACGCCGGTGGGTTTGGCGTCGATGCCCGCGCCTGGACCCAGCATGCCAACGAATGGTCCGTTCATGGATGGTGTCCCCGCGGATGACGATGCTGACCATGACGGGCAGACGATCATGAAGAGCAGCATCGCCAGCCCTGACGCCCAGGGTCCTGGGCCCGGGGTTGCACCGAAGGATGCCCGGGCCGGCAACGGTCCCAGCGTTTTAGCGCGGGTGTGCTCCCAAGGTCATGCCAACCCGCCGACCTACGCTCAATGTGCCACGTGTGGTTTCGCGCTGTCCGGTGATTCGCTTCAGGTCCCGCGACCCCGCCTGGGCAGAATGCGCTTATCCACTGGTGAGCTGATCGACCTGGACCAGTCACTCGTCATTGGCAGGCAGCCGTCAGTGTCCCGCGTGCAAGGCGGCACCATGCCGCGGCTGGTGCAGGTGGAGAGCCCCGGAGGGGACATTTCCCGCTCACACGTCGAGGTTCGGTTGGAGGGTTGGCACGTCATGCTGTGCGACCTCAAAGCGACGAACGGAACCGTGCTCATTCGAGAAGGCCAAGCACCCCGCAGACTCGCCCAAAACGAGATGGCCATCCTTTTGGACGGCGACATAGCTGAGTTGGGCGACGACATTTCATTGCGTTTCGAGGAGATTCTTTGAGTTCCAAGAGGCCCCCCGCGCCGCCTCCACCCATTCCCGGTTTCAAGTACATCAGCCTGCTGGGCTCCGGTGGTTTCTCCGACGTATACCTGTACGAGCAGGACAGGCCGCGCCGTAAAGTAGCAGTCAAAGTGCTGCTGTCCGACTTGAAGACCGAAGGGGCACGCCGCCGTTTCGAGTCCGAAGCGAACCTGATGGCACAGTTGTCCTCGCACCCGTACATCGTGACGATTTTCGAGGCGGAAATCACGGAGAGCGGCCATTCCTATTTGGCGATGGAATACTGCTCCCGGCCCAGCCTCGATGTCCGCTACCGCCGTCAGCGCTTCAGCGTCGATGAGGTCCTGGCCGTCGGCATCCAGGTGGCATCCGCCGTCGAGACCGCCCACAGGGCCGGCATCGTGCATCGCGATATTAAGCCCGCCAACATCCTGGTCACCGATTACAACCGTCCCGCCCTCACCGACTTCGGCATTTCCGGGACCATTGGGGCCGATACCGAGGACGACGCCGGAATGTCCATCCCGTGGTCACCGCCGGAGCAATTCCGGGGCGGGGCAGTTGACGGCGTTCCGGTGGACATTTGGGCCCTCGGTGCCACCCTGTACACGCTCCTTGCTGGCCGTTCACCGTTTGTTCTTCCCGGCCAGGACAACTCGCAGCGGGAACTGATCTCCCGCATCACCAACTCGCCCCTGCCCAGGCTCGGCCGTGCCGATGTTCCGGAGTCGCTGGAACTCGTCCTGTCTACATCCATGGCGAAGTCACCGGAATCCCGCTACTCGTCGGCCCACGCTTTTGCCTTGGCGTTGCAGCGGATCCAGACCGAGCTGAATTTGTCCGTGACTCCCTTCGAGGTGCTCGAGGAACCGGGTCACGGAGACGAGCAACACCCGGACGACAACTTCGAGGAAACGCGCGTCCGCAGTATCGCTTCAATCGATCCGGACGCTTCGGGAACCGCTACTACTGGTTCGGCACCCACGTTCCCGGCACGGACCTTCCCGTCCACTGTGCCCGGCGCCACCCAGACTCCTCCCCAGCCAGGCCAGGCTCCTGCCCGGCCAGCCCAAGCTCCTGCCCAGCAAGCCCCAGCGCAATTCCAAGCGCCGGTTTGGGACTACCGGCAGGTTGGGCAACCGGACGTGGCGGAGTCGACGGTACTCCGAGGCTGGCAGCCTTCACGTCCACAGGACGACGTGGGCGCAACAGTCCGGCGTTCCCAGGCGCCTGCAGGGGCATCGCCGGCGTCCCAAGCCGCTGCTCCCGGCGCGGATCATGGCAAGCGCAATCTGTGGCTGGCGGCGACGGGTGCCACGGTTTTGGTGGTCGCTATTGTGGTGGGCGTGGTCCTGGGTGCCCAGGCGCAGCCGAAGGTTGCGCCCACGGAGACGGCGAGTAAGCCGGCGGTCGACGCCTTGGGCGATGGTGGGGTTCCGGACGTGGAAGGCTTGGTCGGCAAACGCAGGCCGGGCAAACCCGACTTCGCAGATTTCGAGTGGAAGAACCCGCAGCCCAAGGAGGGCGACACTTACAAATGGCGCTACAAGACGGTTGTCCTCAGCGAAAGTGAATACAGCAACTCCGAACTGGAACCACGTGCACTGGCCTATGGTACGGAGTCGCCGCTCTGTATTCAGGTGATCATTGTCCGTGTTGACGGCAGTGCCTCGTCCGGGGGCGAGGGTTCTGTCGCCTGCGTGGACTAGAAGCGGCCGCATGACACACATTTACAGCCGACTGAGGAGGCACAGATCATGGGGGATCTAGCAATAGATTTCTGTGGCGAATGGTACGAACCATCCGACGAAGACGTCTTTGACATCGGCAGGGAAGGCGACCTGGAGGTTGACGACAACCCGTACCTGCACCGGCGTTTTTTGCAGATTGCACGGTATGACGGCATGTGGTGGCTCAGCAACGTAGGCAGCATGCTCTCTGCTACGGTCGCGGACGGATCGGGCGGCATGCAGGCCTGGCTGGCTCCCGGTGCCCGGATTCCACTCGTTTTCAGCCACACCAACGTCATCTTCACTGCGGGGCCCACCACGTACGAGTTCGCCGTGCATTTGAAGACGCCGTCCTTCCGGCATGAAGCCAGGGACGAGGACCAAGCGGGGGACACCACTATCGGGCCTGTGGTCTTTACCGACTCGCAGAAAGCCCTGATCGTCGCCCTCGCCGAGCCCATGCTGCGCCGCGATGGCACCGGCTTCAGCGCTATTCCGTCGTCGGCGGAGGCGGCCAAGAGGCTTGGTTGGGCCCTGACCCGCTTCAATCGCAAGCTGGACAACGTCTGCGACAAGTTGGACCGCGTGGGCGTCGTGGGCCTGCGTGGTGGCGCCGGCAAACTCGCCACCAACCGCCGCGCCCGCCTGGTGGAGCACGCCGTGACCTCGCACCTGGTAACAGCCGCGGACCTGTACCTTCTGGAATCCATGTCTGGAGTAGACGAAGCATGAAGTTCCGCTTGACCCTGCGGCGAGACCCCGCGGAAGCGAAGGACCTCGCCGTTACGGTGGATGGTCGCGCCACCGTGGCGGACATCGCCACTGAACTTTGGGTTGCCGACCCCGCGCGCAAGGGCACCGAACCGCCGTCGAACCTGTCCATCAGCGTGGACGAAGCGTTCGTGGGCGGCGGGCTTTCCGGCCATGTCCTCAGGCCCTCGGACAACCTGCTCGAGTCCGGACTGCGGCCTGGCTCCAAGGTTTCGCTCGCGCAGGTGGGCGAGCAGTTCGCGTCGAACGGCAACGGTGGTACCAACGGCCAAAACCGGGGACCAGCCGCGGCGACGTTGCGCGTCATGTCAGGGCCCGACGTCGGACGCGAATTTTCGCTGCCTTTCGGCACCAGCTACATCGGCCGGGACAGGGACGCCGACATCCGTCTCTCGGATCCGCTGACGTCCAAGCGCCACGCACGCATCACAGTTGGCGAGACCGTGGAGATCGTGGACACGAACTCGGCCAACGGACTCCTCATGGAAGGTTTGCCGGTCACACGGGCAACGCTTGAATCCTCCGATACGGTGACCTTGGGCGATACCACCGTTGGGGTTGTGTCACTGTCGCGGAACCATGGCGGCGGCCCATCATCGCCGCTGGTGGACTTCAACCGCTCGCCTCGTGTGCTGCCGAGGTTTGAGTCTCCCAAACGTGTGCCGCCGGCCGGGCCGAAACGGCCTGAACACCAACCATTCCCGTACATCATGTTGATCGCACCGCTTCTGATGGGCGGCGTCCTCTTCGCCTTCACCCAGAACCTGCTCTCGGTGCTTTTCATGGCCATGATGCCGCTGTTCATCGTTGGCCACTATGTGGACCACAAGATGCAGGGCAAACGCCAGGCGAAGGAAGGCCATAAGCAGTTCCAGGCTTCCATGCTTGCGTTCCGGGAGGACATTGACCGGCAACAGAACATTGAACGGGCCGTGCGGCTCCAGGAAGCACCATCGGTCAGCGATACCGTGGATGCGATCTACAAACTCGGCCCCCTCCTGTGGACCAACCGTCCTGAGCATCAGCATTTCCTTGGTGTCCGGTTCGGACTCGGATCTTCGCCGTCGCGGATTCAGTTCGAAGAACCCGGCGCCAACGAAACCGAACCCCGGTACATGAGGGAAATCCAGGAATGCCTGCAGCAGGTCCGTGTCATTGATGGCGTGCCGATCGTGTCCCAGCTGCGCACTTCGGGTTCGTTCGGCGTGGCAGGGGACCGCAACGTGGTGGACGATGTCGCCCGGGGCATGGTGCTTCAGTTGGTGGGCCTCCACTCGCCTGCGGAGGTGGTGCTGACTGCATTGACCTCGGCCCGCTCGCGTGAGCGCTGGGACTGGTTGCAGTGGCTCCCGCACGTTGGTTCCGGTCACAGCCCGCTCTCCGGCGACCATCTGGCCGCCGGCCCTGCTGCTGGTGCCTCGCTGCTCTCGCGCCTGGAGGACCTGGTGGAGCAGCGCGAGGCCCAGGCCAATGAGCCTGGTCCGCAGCCACGCCCCGCGCTCAAGGACGAGCATGAAGAGATTCCCGGTCCCGTGGTACCTGCTGTCCTGGTGGTCGTTGAGGACGATGCACCTGTGGACCGGGGACGGCTGACGCGGCTGGTGGAACGCGGCCCGGACTTCGGGGTGCACGTCATGTGGGTGGCAGCGAATGTGCAGTCCTTGCCTGCCGCTTGCCGGGACTTCCTCTCCGTCGACGGCGATCACGGCACCACTACCGGCCAGGTACGGCTTGGCCGCCACACCTACCCCGTGAGCTGCGAAAGCCTCGACGCCGGTCTCGCCACGCAGCTGGCGCGCATGATGTCGCCGTTGGTGGATGTCGGAAATCCGCTCGAGGACGATTCGGACCTCCCGCGTGCCGTTTCCTATGCCACTTTGATCGGCAAGGAACTCATGGACAACCCGCAGGCCGTTGCCGAACGCTGGCAGGAGAACAATTCAGTCCATGCCACGGCGGTGCCCAACCGCAAGGACAACGGAAGCCTGCGTGCCTTGGTGGGCTCCAAGGGCGTTGAACCGTTCTACCTGGACCTTAAGAACGAAGGACCCCACGCGCTCGTGGGCGGAACCACCGGCGCAGGTAAATCGGAGTTCCTTCAGTCGTGGGTGATGGGAATGGCAGCGGCCTACAGCCCGGACCGCGTCAGCTTCCTGTTCGTGGACTACAAGGGTGGTGCGGCCTTTGCGGACTGCCTGCACCTGCCCCACACCGTGGGGCTCGTCACCGACCTGTCTCCGCACCTGGTACGCAGGGCCCTGACCTCGTTGCGGGCCGAACTTCACTATCGGGAACGCCTGCTGAACCGTAAAAAGGCCAAGGACCTGCTGGCACTGCAGCGTGAAGCAGACCCCGAGGCGCCGCCGTACCTCATCATCATCGTGGACGAATTCGCGGCGCTTGCCACCGAAGTCCCCGAGTTCGTTGACGGCGTGGTGGACGTTGCTGCCCGTGGACGTTCGCTGGGTTTGCACCTGATCCTCGCCACCCAGCGCCCCGCGGGTGTCATCAAGGACAACCTGCGTGCAAACACGAACCTCCGGGTCGCGTTGCGGATGGCTGATGAAGTGGATGCCGTGGACATTCTTGGCGTCCCCACGGCGGCATACTTCGACCCGTCCATTCCAGGGCCGTGGTGCTGCGAAAACCGGCCCGGGCCGCATCCAGGGGTTCCAGACCGGATACGCGGGTGGCTGGACCACCGAGAAGCCGCAGCGCCCCCGGATCGACATCGTGGAGATGGCCTTCGGATCCGGTCCCTCCTGGGAGCCGCCGCCTGCCACAGCTGTGGAGGAAGAACCTGCGGGCCCCAACGACATCGCCAGAATGACAGGCAACATTATCCGGGCCGCGGACTTCCTGGCGATTGAGCCACCACGCAAGCCGTGGTTGAACGAACTCGCCATGACCTACGACTTCTCCAAATTGCCAAACCCGCGCACGGACGAGCGGCTCTTGCTAGGCGTGGCCGATGACCCCGCACACCAGGACCAGCCCACCGTGTTCTATGAACCGGACAAGGACGGCAACATGGCCGTCTACGGTACGGGTGGTTCGGGCAAGTCGGCGGCGCTGCGCGGAATCGCGATCGCCGCCGCCGTCACACCTCGTGGTGGGCCCGTCCACGTGTATGGCATCGACTGTGGTTCTTCAGGTTTGAAGATGCTGGAGGGACTCCCGCACGTGGGGGAGGTCATCAGCGGGGACGATGTGGAGCGGGTTGGCCGCCTTCTGCGGTGGCTCAAGGAGGTTGCCGATGACCGCGCCGCCCGGTTCGCCGAGGTCCGGGCCTCCACCATTGTTGAATACCGGCAGCTCGCAAACCGTCCGGACGAAAAGCGTATCTTCATCCTGGTGGACGGCATGTCCGCCTTCCGTGAAGGCTATGAGTACAGCAACCTGTCCGCGCTGTGGGACATCTTCCTCCAGCTGGCAACGGATGGACGTCCCCTGGGTATCCACCTGGTAGTGAGCGGTGACCGAACCAACTCTGTGCCGGCGTCGCTCCTTGCCTCGATCCAAAAACGCCTGGTCCTGCGTCTTAGCTCCGAAGACGACTACATGACGCTCGATGTGCCCAAGGACGTCCTCAACTCAGCCTCGCCCCCCGGCCGCGGTTTGCTCGATGGCCTGGAAGTCCAACTGGCCGTGCTGGGTGGCAACTCGAACCTGGCGCTGCAGGCCCGCGAAGTGTCCAAACTCAGCCAGGCCATGGTGCGCCAGGGCCTGGAGCAGGCGCCAAAGATACAGCGGCTTCCGGAACTCGTGGATTTGGATATCCTGCCTTCGGGTGCCCCGGACAATCCTGTTATTGGCGTGGACGATGAGACCTTGGGTTCGGCCACCATCGCTGCAAAGGGTTCGCTCCTGCTCGCGGGGCCGCCGGGTGCCGGACGCACAGTTGCGTTGGTCACGTTGGCGTACGCCCTGCGGCGGTCCAACCCGCGGACGGACCTTATCTACATCGGCTCCCGCCGCTCCGCGGTTGCCTCCCTGAACATCTGGAGCAGGTCCCTGGTGGGGCCTGACGAGGTCTCGGACGTGGTGGATGATCTCATCGACAAAGCCACGGACAACCCGGGCACCATGGCCATCTTCATCGAAGGCCTGACGGAGTTCACGGACACGTTGGCGGAATCGGGCGTGGGACGGTTGGTCACGGCTGCCATCAAGGCCGATCAATGGGTTGTTGGCGAATCCGAAACGTCCACGTGGTCCCAGGCATGGTCCTTGGCCCAGCCCTTCAAATCGGGCAGGCGTGGACTGTTGCTCAACCCTGGGGATGTGGAAGGGGATACCCTCCTTAACACCTCGCTGGGCCGGATCAGCAAGGACTTCATCCCTGGCCGCGGGTACATCGTGGGACGTGGAAAGGTACGCAAGCTGCAGGTCGCCATGCCGCCGGAGAACCGTAGCTAGGAACTGGCTGGTACGGGCCCCCGCTCCGCCAGGACAATAATGTCCGCGGCTTGCGGCAAGATAGACCTGTGAGCACACCAGAGAATCCAGATCCGGTCGACACCACAACCCAGGATGCCGCTGCGGCCATCGTCGCAGAAGAGGGAGCACCTCCGTCGGAGAGCCTGCGGGATGAGTATGAGCAACTTGCGGACCTCGTTCGCAAGTACCGGTATGCCTATTACCAAGAGGACGCGCCCACGGTTTCCGACGCCGAGTTCGATGAACTCTACCGTCGCCTGGAAGAAATCGAAGCGCTGCATCCGGAACTCGTTTCCAATGACTCGCCTACGCAGGAAGTCGGCGGCGAAGTCTCTGCCGCCTTTACTGCCGTCGCGCACCTACAGCGGATGTACAGCCTGGACGACGTCTTTTCCCTCGAGGAGCTCGAAGCCTGGGTACGTAAGGCTGAAGCTTCCGTGGCCAAGCTCGGGGACAGCGTCCCGCCCATTGCCTGGCTGACTGAACTGAAAATCGATGGACTCGCCGTCAACCTGCTGTACAGGGACGGAAAATTGGTGCGCGCTGCCACCCGGGGTGACGGCACAACAGGTGAGGACATCACTCATAACGTGCTCACCATCAAGGAGATCCCGCGTCAACTCAGCGGCTCGGGTTATCCTTCGGAAGTTGAAATCCGTGGGGAAGTATTCATTCCTTCCAAGGCGTTCGTTGAGTTCAACGAAGCCTTGGTTGCGGCAGGCAAGGCCCCCCTCGCCAATCCACGCAATGCGGCTGCGGGCTCGCTCCGCCAGAAGGACCCGGCAGAAACAGCAAAGCGTCCACTGAGCATGTTCGTTCACGGCATCGGTGCCCGGGAGGGCCTGAATGCCATGAGCCAATCCGAAACCTATAAGTTGCTGGCTGACTGGGGACTGCCTGTCAGCCCCTATTTCAAGGTTCTGGATTCCTTTGAAGGCGTCCTGAAATTCATCGCCCATTATGGCGAGCACCGGCACGACCTCCTTCATGAAATCGATGGCATCGTGGTCAAAATTGATGACTTCGCCACACAACGCGCCCTCGGCTACACTTCCCGCGTCCCCAGATGGGCAGCCGCTTACAAATACCCGCCGGAGGAAGTCCACACCAAGCTTTTGGACATCCTCGTCAACGTGGGCCGCACGGGGCGCGTCACGCCGTTTGGAATGATGGAGCCGGTGAAGGTCGCGGGTTCCACCGTGGGAATGGCCACTCTGCACAACCAGGACGTGGTCAAGGCCAAAGGCGTCATGATCGGCGACATCGTGATTCTCCGCAAGGCCGGTGACGTGATCCCCGAGATCGTTGGACCCGTGCTGGCGCTGCGAGACCAACAGGACCCGCCCGTGCGCGAATTCGTGATGCCCACCGAGTGCCCGTCCTGCGGTACGCCATTGGCACCGGCAAAAGAAAGCGACGTGGACATCCGTTGCCCCAATGCCAAGTCCTGCCCGTCGCAGCTGCGTGAGCGTGTTTTCCATCTGGCTGGCCGCGGTGCGTTCGATATCGAGGCCCTGGGCTGGGAAGCAGCGATCGCCTTGACGCAGCCGGCAGAGCCGGAGACTCCTCCGTTGACCAGCGAAGCCGTGCTGTTCACTTTGAAGCCTGAGGATCTGGCGAATGTCATGATCCGCCGGGAGAAGAGGTCCAAGGGTGTAGGCACGGGCCAGTATGAGCTTGTTCCGTACTTCTACTCAAGGGGAACGGCCAAGTCGCCTTCAAAGCCAACGGCAACCACGGAAAAACTCTTTGCCGAGCTGGAGAAAGCGAAGAAGCAGCCTCTGTGGCGTGTCCTCGTGGCATTGTCCATTCGCCATGTGGGACCCACAGCCTCCCGTGCCCTTGCGACGGCCTTCGGCAGCATGGACGCGATCCGCAACGCCACTGAAGAGCAGCTTGCGCATGTTGACGGCGTCGGACCTACCATCGCGGCGGCCCTGAAGGAATGGTTCGCCGTGGACTGGCATAACGAGATCGTGGACAGCTGGGCAGCTGCCGGCGTGCGGATGGAAGACGAACGCGATACCAGCGTGCCGCGAACCCTTGAGGGCCTCACCATCGTGGTTACGGGGACCCTGCCAAACTTCAGCCGGGACGAAGCCAAAGAAGCCATCATCATTCGAGGCGGGAAGGCCTCCGGCTCGGTGTCCAAGAACACGAGCTACCTCGTGGCTGGTGAAAGTGCCGGGACCAAGCTGGATAAAGCCGAGCAGCTCGGTGTTCCGATTTTGGATGAGGACGGCTTCCGCGAGTTGTTGGAGAAGGGCCCGGGGAACACCGAGGCCGACGCTGACGCTGCAGCCGAGGGCCGATGCTGCAGAGACAGTGAAAGCAGAAGCAGAATGACCGACGCCATCGAGCTGCTCGCCGTAGCGAAACGCGCTGCTGCTGCGGGCGCGGCTGTCCTGTCCCGGAGAGCTTCCGCGGGCACAGGCGGCGTGGGATTGGGAATATCCAACAAAGGCGATGCCGGCGATTGGGTGACCGAGTTCGACGTCGCAGCAGAGAACGCAGTCCGCGAGGCTATCCTTGCGGCCCGGCCGAACGACGCCATCACGGGGGAGGAGCACGGCACCACCCGGCCCCAGCGAGCCTCGGGTTACCGCTGGTCCATTGATCCGCTTGATGGCACTACCAACTTCATCCGCAACATCGTCTATTACGCCACGTCGGTGGCCGTGGCGGATGCCGACGGCGTCTGGCTGGCGGGAGTAGTTCATGCGCCGGCCCTGGGTCGGGTCTACTCGGCCGCCCGGGGCGGGGGCGCCTGGTTGGAAGTCGCGGGGGAGACTACCCGTTTGGCGGGCCCCGTTCCCGGACGCACCGGCCTCATCCTTGCCACGGGATTCAGTTACGATCCCGATACCCGTGCCAATCAGGCAGAAGGCCTCGCCGAACTGATGAACGGCTTCGCGGATGTTCGGAGGCTGGGGTCCGCGGCGTTGGATCTGTGCCTGGTGGCAGATGGCACCTACGACGCCTTTGGGGAGCGCGGATTGAACGAGCATGATTTCTCTGCCGGCGCCCTGATCGCCGAAGAAGCGGGCTGTTGGGTGCGAAGGCCACGGCTCGCGAGCCCACTCGACGGCGGTCCAACACTTGAGGATCGCCTGGCCGCGTGGACGTGCGCAGGGGCCTTGGAGCTGTCCGGCAAATTTCCCCTGTGACCTTCCTGTACCCATGACCAGCATCCCCTCGCCATGATCAAGACCCTCGCCATCGCCAACTACCGCTCCATCCGCGATCTCGCGATTGAGCTGCATGGCCTGGACGTGGTGACAGGGGCCAACGGCAGTGGCAAATCCTCCCTGTACCGTGCGCTGCGCCTGCTGGCCGAATGCGCCGGTGGCGACTCCGGAAACGTGGTGGGATCGTTGGCCAGGGATGGCGGGCTGGCATCGACGCTGTGGGCCGGTCCTGAATCAATCAGCGAGGCAATGCGGCGGGGCGAAGTTCCGGTCCAAGGTACCGTCCGCCGGGATTCCGTCAACCTGAAACTGGGGTATTCGGGTGACGACTTCGGTTACCTTGTGGACTTGGGCATGCCCGTGTCCAGTGGCGCCGGGTTTGACCAGGAAACAGGCAGGCCCCGCCCTTCGGCCTTTAGCCTGGATCCCGAGGTCAAGCGCGAGCAGATCTTTTCCGGACCGGTAGCAAGGCCAGGTTGCCTGTTGGTGGATCGCAAAGGAAGCCTTGCGAAGCTCCGTGGGCCTGACGGCGAATGGACTGAACTCTCGCGCCGACTGGATACTTTCCAGAGCATGCTGACGGAAGTTTCGGACCAGGACCAGGCTCCTGAAGTACTGCGGGTCCGGGACTCCGTGCGTTCCTGGCGGTTCTACGATCACTTCCGGACAGATGCAGAAGCCCCAGCCCGGCAAGCGCAACTCGGCACCCGCACTCCCGTGCTGCACCACAGCGGGAAGGACCTGGCGGCGGCGCTGCAGACCCTGCGTGAAGTGGGATTTGAACGGCAGCTGGACGCAGCGATCGATCACGCCTTTCCGGGAAGCCGCCTCGAAATAGCCGTAAGCGACGGCCGCTTCAGCGTTGAGTTGCGGCAGCCTGGGATGCTGCGGCCCATGAAAGCGGCCGAACTCTCGGATGGTACGTTACGCTTCCTGCTCCTGACCGCCGCGTTGCTCACTCCGCGGCCTCCGGAATTGATGGTTCTCAACGAACCCGAGACGAGCCTCCACATCGACCTGATGCCGGCACTGGCTGGACTCATCATCCAAGCCAGTGCCAACAGCCAGATCATCGTGGTGACACACTCCGAAGCGCTGCTCAGGGCGCTCCGGGAAAGCGGAGCGGCCCATGAGCACGAGCTTTACAAGGATCTGGGCGAGACCAGGATCAAGGGACTCGGATCGCTGGAAGGCCCGTTGTGGAGTTGGCCCAAACGCTGACCTCGAACCACAGCGCCAGGCACGCGGCCGGGGCCAGCCAGTCATCAGAAGGCCGAACCGATGGATGTGAGCTGCTGCGCCGCGGAGCCGGAGAAGCGGTTCCCAGGGCGTGCCAGCCCGTAGTGTCCGCGCAGCGTCGACGCCGTGTATTCGGTGCGGAACAGGCCACGCTGCTGAAGGATCGGCACTACCTGGTCCACGAAGACCTCCAGCCCGGACGGCAGGACGGGCGGCATGATGTTGAAGCCATCGGCGGCGCCTGCCTGGAACCCGTCCTGGATGGCATCGGCCACTTGCTCCGGCGTCCCTGAGAAGGTGCGGTGCCCGCGTCCGCCGCCCAAACGGCCGATCAGTTGCCGGACCGTAAGCTGTTCACGGCGGGCAAGCTCCACGATCAGCGTGTACCGGCTCTTGGCTCCCTCAATCTCGTCCTCGGAGGGGAGGTCCGCAGGCAATTGCTGGTCCAGCGGAAGGTCCGCGGGGGCCACCCGCAGGGTCCTTGCCAGCTGTTCGCGGGCGTATTCAGGCTTGATCAGCTCGTCGAGTTCACGCTCAAGCTTCAGCGCTTCTGCCTCCGTGGAACCAATGACCGGGACGATGCCGGGCAGGATCTTGATGCCCTCGGGATCGCGCCCCACGGCCAGGGTGCGGGCCTTCAAATCGGCGTAGAAAGCCTGCGCATCCTCCACTGTCTGGTGGGCTGTGAACACGGCCTCGGCGTACTGGGCGGCGAGCTTCTTACCGTCTTCGGAGGACCCCGCCTGCACGATCAGCGGGTGGCCCTGCGGGGAACGGGGGACGTTCAGGGGACCACGTACGCGGAAATGCTTGCCTTCGTGCTCGATGGTGCGGATCTTGGTGTCATCACCCCAGACTCCCTCAGCCTTGTCGGCCAGCACGGCGTCGTCTTCCCAGCTGTCCCACAGCTTCTGGGCTACTTCGATGAATTCGGCCGCCCGCTCGTAACGGACGGCATGCGCAGGCTGGTCATCGACGCCGAAGTTTCGCGCAGCGTCCGGCCCCGCCGTCGTGACGACGTTCCAACCGGCGCGACCACCGCTGACCCAGTCCACCGACGCGAAGCGCCGTGCCAGGTTGAAGGGGTCGTTGTAGGTGGTGGAGGCTGTGGCGATCAGGCCGATGTTCCGGGTTGCCGCCGCGATGGCGGTCAGCAGCACCGTGGGTTCCAGCTTGCCGGCAGGGCGACGGCCCACCTCGCCGAAGAGGACGGGGGAGTCCGCGAAGAAGATGGAGTCGAGTTTTCCGCGTTCCGCCGTGCGGGCCAGATGCTGGTAGTGCTCCACCTTGGTGGAGGCGAAAGGATCACTTTCCGGCAGGCGCCAGGAGGCCTCATGGTGGCCAGTGCTCATCAGGAAGGCGTTGAGGTGGAGTTGGCGTTGTGGGGCGGGCATGGGTTTCTCCTTGATTCTGGTGAGGGGTTATTTCTGGTGTGGGTTGGGTTTCAGGCACCAACGTGGACGCCGAGGGCAGCGAGCAGCTCGCCCCTCAGCGATGAATGCCCGACGCCGGTTCCGGCCTGGCGCTCGAGGGCCACACGGCCGTCTTGAAGGACGATCACGCGGTCGGCCAAGGTGATGGCCTCGTCGACGTCGTGGGTGACGAGCAGGACGGCGGGGCGATGCGCGGCAACCAGTTCCTTCAAGAGCGCGTGCATCTTCAGGCGGGTCAGGGCGTCGAGGGCACCGAAGGGTTCATCGGCAAGAAGCAGCCGGGGCTCCCGCACCAGCGACCTCGCCAAGGCAACGCGCTGTTGCTCACCTCCGGACAGCTCGTGCGGCCAGGCTTTTTCGCGGCCGGCGAGTCCCACCTCGGCGAGTGCACGGCGTCCGCGGGCATCGGCGTCGTCATCCCTGAGGCCCAACGTGACGTTGCCCAGGACGGTGTCCCAGGGAAGGAGCCTCGAGTCCTGGAACACCACTGACACCTGGTCCGGGACCTTGACGATCCCACTCCCGCGGACGTCGCGGTCCAGGCCGGCAAGGGCACGGAGCAGCGTGCTCTTACCGCAGCCGCTGGGGCCGAGCAGGGCGACGAATTCGCCCGGAGCGATGTCCAGGTCCACGCCGTTGAGCACGCCCTTGGGACCGAAGCTTCGGATGAGGTTGCGCACGGAGACCTCGTGGGAAGGTGCCGTGCGCGGCCCGACTCCCTGCGAGGCACTCAGCCCGCCAACGTGCGTTGCCATGACAATGCCTTTCGTTCCAGGAGCCGGACGGCTGCGTCGGAAAGCAGGCCCAGGACGCCGTAGACGGCAAGGCCCAGGACGATGATGTTGGTTTGGCCGTACGTGCGGGCGAGCTCCATCATGTAGCCGATGCCGCTGGTGGAATTGATCTGCTCCACCACCACCAAGGACACCCAAGCGCCAGTGACGGCGAAGCGGAGCCCCAGGAAGAATCCGGGCAGCGCCCCGGGGAGCACCACGCGGCGGATGAACCCGGACCGGGTTAGCCCAACTGTCTGTGCCAACTCGACATATCGCAGGTCGATTCCGCGCAGTCCGGCGTGCGTTTGCAGGTAGATCGGCACGAACACCCCCAACGTGATGGTGAGGACCTTCATGGTTTCATCGATGCCGAACCAAAGGATCAGCAAGGGGATCAGGGCCAGGCCGGGGATGGCGCGCTTGATTTGCACAGGACCATCGATCAAGGCCTCACCCACCCGGCTCAGTCCAGCCAGGAGAGCCAGGACGGCTCCCACCACAATCCCGAACAACAGCCCGAAGCCTGCACGCTGGGCAGAGATTGCAAGGTTCTCCTGGAGTCGGCCGTCCGCGATCAGCTCGCCCGCCGTAGACACCACGGTCCACGGCTCGGACAGGATCCGGGGATCCAGGAGGCCTGTAGCGGACGAAACCACCCAGAGCAGGATCAGGGCGGCGGGGCCCACCAAACCGGCCAGGCGGCGTCTTGGTCCAGGACCCAGGCGGCGGCTGCCGGGCCTGACATCGGGGCGGCCTGTCAATGCCGGGTCGAGGTGAGGTTCGACGACGGCGCCCGGTTGGGTGCCGACGTCGCGCGTCTGCGGGGGAGCCGTGCGGGCTCGCGCGGTAGCGGCATTCGCGTGCTGGGCAGCAGTTGTTGTCATGGCTAGGCGCCCCCTGTCGCAGCGTAGGCCGTGCCGGCTATAGCTTCGAAGCGCAGGTCGTACAGCTTTGCAGCGTCCAATTTGGGCTTCTTCTGCTCGCGTGCCAGCAGGTCGATGGTTTGCTGGTGGCGGGCAATGGCCTCCGTCCACGAGGCAGGGAGATCGCGCTCGCCGGCGGCATCGATCAGGTACTGGCCGTCCTCGCGGGAGAGCCCCTGGTTCTTGACGTAGTAGCCCTCAAGCCATTCCCTGGGGTGGTCTTGGATCCACCGCTGTGCCTGTCCCCAGAGCTTCACATACTCCGCAAGTGCGGCAGCCTTGGCCGGATCCTCCAAGACCTTTGCCGGCGCGTACAGATGACCGGGATCGTCGCGGAGGCCGTGCCGGAGAGTGGTTCCGCCGTCCGCGCCGTACTTGGCCAGGTATCGCTTGATTTGGACGCCTCCCAGTGGGGCAGCATCAACCTGCTTGCTGGACAGGGCGGTGGAATACGTGTCCCCGGTGCTGGGCAGTTCCACGAGCTTGACGTCTTTTTGTTCCAAGCCTGCCTTTTCCAGAATGCGCAGGACGAGCGCGCCCTGCGCCTGGCCGGGACTGTAGGCGATCTTCTTGCCACGAAGGCCCTGGAGTTCCGTAATCCCGGCGCCCGGGGCCACACCCAATTCATAAAGTGGGTGGTTCACGGCGTCTTTGCGAAAAACGCCCGCAATGATCCGGACATCCAGGCCGGTCCACGTGGCATGGATGGGAGGTATGTCGGCCACGGAACCGACATCCAGCGCGTTGGCCCGGAACGCTTCGGTGGTGGCCGGGCCGCCGGATATGTTGGCAAACTTCACCGGGAAGCTGAGCTTCTTGTCCAGGCCGGAGAGTTCCAAGGCGACCTGTACCGTGGGGTCGCCCACCACCAGCGTGGTCCCTTCCGGGACGGAGGTGGCCAGCGGTGCCGTGACCTGCGCGGCCTGTGTGGCGTCGCCACCAGCCGTGGCCGAACCGCCGCAGGCAGTCAATAGGCCGAGGGCGGGGAGGGCGATGAAGGCGCCGAGGACTTGGCGGCGGTTGGGTGCAGTGCGTTGATGATTTGTGTTGATCCGTGTTCGAACGCGGGGGGACGCGGACATGTAAAGCCTTTCAGGTGCGGGTGGGTCGCCGCAGCCCGGAGCCAAGGGCTCAAACGGGCGGCGGTGGTGCGGATCGCTTATTTCTGAAGGCAGGACGGACAGCAGGTGCGAGCCTGCGTCGCGCTGAAATGGGCCTGGGGCATCGTTCCTCCTGTTCTGTATTTCTTAGGGATCGGTATTTCCTGGTGATCGGTATTCCCCAGTGATCTCCAATCCGCAGCTTGTTTAGCGCGGTGAAGGGCAATGTGCGGTTGCCGTGTGGCAACTCAAGCACGGTCCCCGCACCCTTCGCCAGCTCTTCGACACGTGCCCGCAACAGCGGGAAACCGGGCTTCACGGCACGCCACAGGACGCAATCCAGGGCCATGGAAAGCAACACAAAAGGGTGCCCAAGGACTGGCAAGGGGACAACGTGACGCAACAATCCGCCGTCGGAAATTCTGCGGCTGACTGATAGTTCGGTCACGGAAAGGGCTGTTTGGCGTATTGTGCGGTGACCGCGCCACTACCATTGATAAGTGCATTCGTCGATTACTGTCCGCCCAGCCCTGCCCGAAGACTATGACGACGTTGCCCGCATCACGCAGGATTCATACGTCACCGCGGGGTACTACGGCAGCGCGGACCACCCGTACCTGCAGCAACTCCAGGACGTGGCAGCGCGCGCGGAGCACGCCGAAATCTTCGTCGCGGAACGCAATGGCCAGGTGATCGGTTCCGTCACGGCAGCACCGGCCGGTGGCGGATTCTCTGACATCGGTCTGGAAGACGAACTGGAACTGCGCACCCTGGTGGTAGATCCCGCTGTACAGCGTTCCGGTGCCGGACGGGCTTTGGTGCAGGGCCGTCGTCGAGCAAGCCAAAGCGATGGACGGCATCGGTGCTGTCTCCCTCACTACGGGAGCCACGTGGGAGAGCGCCAATGCCCTCTACGCCCGGACCGGTTTTGCCCGCGCTCCGCACCGCGACTGGTTCGTGCCCGGCACCGACATAAAGCTGTTCGTTTACAGGCTGGACCTCCCGCAGCCCTAAAGTTTCCTTTCGTAAACCCCGCCGGGTTTGTACAACCGGAACGGGCACAGCGATCAGGAAAGGCGCGGCATGCGCAAGACATATGGCACGGGTTCCGTCTGGGAACAGACCCTGGGGTACTCCCGCGCGGTCCAGGTGGACAACACACTCTTCATTTCTGCTACGGCGGCTTCCGGCGTCGTTGATGGGCAGGATGCAATCGTCGGCGATGACTTCTACTCGCAGACCAAATACATCCTTGAGAAGCTCGGAGCGGTCCTGGAAGAAGCGGGGTTCTCCTACGAGGACGTCGTTCAGTCCAAGCTGTACCTGACGGACATCAGCAAGTGGGAAGACGCCGGCCGCGCCCACGGCGAGGTTTTCGGCGAGATTCGTCCCACCCTGGCACTGGTGCACGTGCTGCCCTTCCTGGATTCCAGGATGCTGGTGGAAATCGAGCTCGTCGCGCAGAAGTCCGCGTAAGGCGCCGCTTGGGTTAGCCCGGGATGCCGTAGCGGTGTTCCGGGCGGCCCGTGCTTCCGTAGCGTAATTGGATTTCGACGGCGCCATCGTCGGCAAGCGAGGACAGGTACCTCTGCGCCGTCGCCCGGGAAACGCCCACCCGGTCTGCGACTTCAGCGGCTGAGTACTGTTCGCCGGGAAGCAGCGATTCCAGGACTGCCGCTTCGGTTGCCGAGCGTGGTTTTTGAGCGGGCGTCACGTCACCTGGGATCAGTGCCCGTTTGGCACGTTCAATCGTGGTCTGGTCAACGCCCGTTTGCTGTCCAAGGATCCGGCGATACCGTGCATAGGACCTCAGCTGCTGGGACAAGGATTCCGCGGTGAAGGGCTTTAGCAGGTACCCCAGGGCGCCGCGCCGCATGGCAACCCTGATGGACGGGGCATCAGAGGCCGCTGTCAGCATGATGGCATCGATGTCCAGCTGGCCCAGCAAATCAAGACCTGAACCGTCCGGCAGGTACACGTCCAGCAACACCAGGTCAGGACGCAGGCTGTGGATCGCCTGCAAAGCCTGCGACGCGGAACCGGCCGGAGCGAGCGCCATGAATCCGGCTACTGAGTCCACGTAAGCCGCGTGCAGCCTGGCAACGTGGAAGTCATCGTCCACAATGAGCACCCTCAAATCCTCAGCCACTGCTGTCCTCCTGCATTGTCCTGTCAGCTTCCCTTCCAGCCCCCGTGCCGGTTGGGGCTTCAGCGCCGACGTCGGCCGATCGTCCCATCACGCCAGGAATTGTGGCCATGAAGACAGCTCCAGGGCCGCCTTTCCTGCCGGCCTCCAGGACGCGGACGTCCCCACCCCTGCGCCGGGCCAACTGCCGAACCAAAGCCAAGCCCAAACCTTGTCCGGCCCCCTGACGCACCGGTTGTTCCGACGTCGTGAATCCTTCAGCGAAGACTTCCTCAGGTTCCAGGTTTCCCAAACCGTCTCCGGAATCGCCCACGACGATATGCAGGGTTCCGTTGTCCTGGCCGGCATCGTCAAGCAACTCAACTTCCACCCAACGCTCCGAAGCGGAACCGGCGACGGCGGCACTCACGGCGTTGTCGATCAGGTTGCCGAGCACTGTGGTGACGTCCTGCGGATCGGCCACGTGTCCCCGGACCAACGTTTCCGGTCCGATCCTCAGCGCCACTCCGCGTTCGGAGGCCTCCACGCTCTTGGCGCCGACAAAAGCCTGCAAATACGTGTCCTGAAGGAGTTCCGCCTGCTCCACAGGGAACTTGAGGGGGCCGGTGGCGGAGATCCTTGCCAGGTATTCCTTGGCCTGCTCGTGTTGGCCGATGCTCATGAAGCCGGCAATGGTGTGGAGTTGGTTGGCGAATTCGTGGCGCTGGGCACGCAGGGCGGTGGACATGGTTCCCACGGCGTCCAGCTGGCGGGTCAATTGCTGCAGTTCGGTGCGGTCGCGGAGCATGACCACCCAGCCGAGGTCTTCCTTGCGGTGCCAGGCTTTTCGGGCGCTGGCCACCAGGACCCGTCCACCGGCTACCAGTTCCACGGCTTCGGCGTCACGGGCTGCCGGCTGGGTGAGCTGCTTGAGTTGAGCGGGAACGTTGGCTGTAGCCCAGTCCTGGCCGGTGGCGTCGGGCAGGTCCAGGAGCCTGGCGGCAGCGGCGTTGAACACGGAGATGCGTCCATCGGCCGCGATGCCGATCACGCCCTCGTCCACGCCCTGGAGTACTGCCACTTGATCGTGGACCAGGGTGCTGATCTCCTCTGGTTCCAAGCCCAACGTGAGGCGCTGCAAGCGGCGCCGGAGCAGGAATGAAGCCAGGACGCCAGCCAGGAGTGCGCCGCCGGCGGTCAGGGCAATGGGCACAATGTCCTGTGCCAGGCTCTTGCTGAGGGACTCCATGGAGTAGCCCACACTGACTTCGCCCACGATTGATCCAGCCGTGCCTGCGCCCTCAGTACCTGTGCCCTCAGTACCTTGGCCGTCAGCCGAGGGTGCGTACACCGGCACCTTGGCGCCCGCTGATGGACCCAGAGTGCCCGTGTTGCGGGTGGTGATTTCCCGGCCTGCCAACGCTACTGAGGGGTCTGTGCTGACGCGTTCACCGAGCCGCGCAATGTCCGGGTGGGCCAACCGGAGTCCGGTTTCGTCCGTGATGACTACGAAGAGGGCCCCGGTGCGGACCCGGGCCGCTTCCGCTGCTGCCTGCAAGGGGCCGGCCGCCAGAACGCTGGCTGGCGGGGTTCCTTCTTCTTTGCTGATGGCCTGGACGTCTTCCCTGATGTCGGGATCCGCCGCAACTGTGCGGGCGAGGGTGAGTGCCTGGTTTTCGGCTTCGTCGCCGATCCGTTCGTAAACCAGCCAAGCGTGGACGGCACCGCTCAGCAGCACTACAAGCAGAACTACCCCCAGTTGGAGGAGGAGCGTCTGGGTGGAGAAACGCATACTGACCCTGCTAAAGCGCGGCACCGTTACTCCTTTCCTCCAGCTCCATTGAAGCACTGAGCACAATGCGCAAAACGCTCGCAATGATCAGTATTCCCGACAATTCCCGGAAACCCCAGCCCGTGACGGGCGCCACTATAACGTCTGTAGTGCGCATCACATCGAAGTGGTGCCCTTCACAGTAGTAAGGAGCCGGCCGTGCTGGTTTTGCTTGGATTCGCAATGATTGCGGTATTCATGGTCCTGATCATGACCAAAAAATTGACGCCCGTCTTGGCGCTGATCATCGTCCCCACCATGTTCGGTCTCTTCGCGGGGGCCGGCTTGGGCATCGGTCCCATGGTCATGGACTCGATGAAGTCCATGACCTCCACGGCCGCGCTCCTCATGTTCGCCATCATCTACTTCGGCCTGATGATCGACGTCGGGCTCTTCGACCCCCTGGTCAAGTTCATCCTGCGCAAGCTTGGCAACGACCCCGCCAAGGTAGTCCTCGGTACGGCGATCCTCGCTGCGGCAGTCTCCCTGGACGGCGACGGCTCAACCACCTTCATCCTCACCACCGCCGCCATGCTGCCGGTCTACCTGCGCCTGAAGATGAGCCCCGTGGTCCTCACCTGCGTGGCCGGCCTCGCGAACGGCACCATGAACATCCTGCCGTGGGGTGGGCCCACAGCCCGCGCCGCTACAGCACTGAAGCTGGACGTCAACGACGTCTTCGTCCCCATGGTCCCGTCCCTCATCGTTGGCCTCATCGTCGTGCTCGTCTTCTCCTGGCTGCTTGGTCTGCAGGAACGTAACCGCCTCCGCACCACCGCCCCCGAAATCTGGGGCGACGTCGCCGATCCTTCCGACGCGTTCGACGGCGGCAAGGGCCGCGGCGGCTTTGGCCGCGCCGGCTCAACCACAACCGCGCCCAAGCCGGTAACCGGCGGAGGCGCCGGCGTCGCAGTTCTTGAACGTACTGAAGAGCTGGTGGACGATCAGGACACCGCCATGGCTGATACCGCGCTGGATCCCAACCGCACCACGCTGCGTCCCAAACTGTTCTGGTTCAACCTTGGACTCACGGTCGCCGTCATGGTCACTTTGGTAGCGAACATCGTCCCGCTCCCGTTCGTCTTCATGGTGGGCTCGGCCATCGCACTGCTGGTCAACTTCCCCAAGGTCAAGGACCAGGGTGCCCAGCTGATCGCACACGCGCCGTCGATCGTCGCCGTCGTCAGCATGGTCATGGCCGCTGCAGTCCTCACCGGTGTCCTCAACGGCACCGGCATGGTCAAGGCAATGTCCGAATGGCTCGTCCAGATCATCCCTGCGGACATGGGTCCCTTCATGGCAGTCATCACCGGCGTGCTGAGCATCCCCATGACCTTCTTCATGAGCAACGACGCCTTCTACTTCGGCGTACTTCCGGTCCTCAGTGAAACCGCAGCCCACTATGGTGTCGGAGCAGCGGACATGGCCCGCGCTTCCATCACCGGCCAGCCCTTCCACCTCCAGAGCCCGCTGGTCCCCGCCATCCTGCTCTTGGTGTCGCTGGCCAAGGTAGACCTGGGCGACCACCACAAGAAGGTCCTCTGGCGCACGGCAGTCATCTCGATCGTCATGCTGGCTGTCGGAGTCCTGACCGGAGCAATCGGCATCGGCTAAACAACCCCATCAAGCAACGCGGAGTCACTTACGGCCCATCCAGGCACCTTGGATGGGCCGTAAGTGACCCCGCGTTGTTGTGCTTCGGCGTACGGCGGCTCACCCAAGCCAAGTAGACTGGTTCGGAAAACCATTTGAACTTTGCAGGGGAGATCCATGGCTGCGATCAACCGTGACGACGTCGCGCATCTTGCGCGTCTCGCTCACATTGAAATGAGTGCCGAAGAGCTGGACAGGATGGCGGTCGAGCTTGCCGTCATCGTGGATTCGGTGAAGTCCGTCAGCGAAGCCGCCGGGGAAGATGTCCCGGCCACGTCCCACCCGATTCCGCTGACCAACGTGTTCCGCGAGGACGTCGTGGGCCACACGTTTACGGCTGAGCAGGCGTTGTCCGGCGCTCCGGATGCTTACGAGAACCGTTTCAAGGTCCCGGCAATCCTGGATGAGGACTAATTACCATGACTGAGCTGAAGAACGAACTCATTCGCCACTCCGCTGCCGATCTTGCTGCGAAGCTTGCCGCCCGCGAGGTTTCCGCTGTTGAAGTGACGCAGGCGCACCTTGACCGTATTGCTGACGTGGACGGCCAGATTAACGCGTTCCTGCATGTTAATACCGAGGAAGCCCTGGCTGTTGCGGCCGAGGTTGACGCTGCGCGCGCCGCTGGTGGCGCCGCTGCCGGGGAGCTTCATGCCCTGGCCGGTGTGCCGATCGCTGTGAAGGACTTGATCGTGACGATTGGCCAGCCGACGACGGCTGGTTCGAAGATCCTTGAGGGCTGGCACAGCCCGTACGACGCCACGGTGATCAAGAAGCTCCGTGCTGCGAAGATGCCGATTCTTGGCAAGACCAACCTTGACGAGTTCGCCATGGGTTCCTCCACGGAGCATTCGGCGTACGGGCCCACCCGGAACCCGTGGGACCTGGACCGCATTCCTGGTGGTTCGGGCGGTGGCTCGGCTGCCGCCGTCGCCGCTTTTGAAGCGCCGCTGGCGCTGGGCACTGACACCGGTGGATCCATCCGCCAGCCCGGTGCTGTCACCGGAACCGTCGGCGTCAAGCCGACATATGGTGCAGTTTCCCGTTACGGCGCGATTGCCATGGCGTCCTCGCTGGACCAGATTGGCCCGGTGTCCCGCACGGTGCTGGACGCGGCTCTGTTGCAGGAAGTTATCGGCGGCCATGATCCGTTCGATTCCACGTCCCTGACCGATCCGTTCGACAACCTGGCTGCTGCTGCCCGCGTAGGCAATGTTGCCGGCATGAAGATCGGCATCATCAAGGAACTGCACGGCGAGGGCTACCAGGGGCCGGCGTCGAGAACCGCTTCAACGAGTCCCTTCAGCTGCTCAAGGATGCCGGCGCGGAAATCGTTGAGGTTTCCTGCCCCAACCTGAAGTACGCCCTGGGCGCTTACTACCTCATCATGCCGTCCGAGGCGTCCAGCAACCTGGCCAAGTTCGACGGCGTTCGGTATGGCTTGCGTGCCCTGCCCAAGGACGGCCCCCTGACGATCGAGCGCGTCATGGGTGCAACCCGTGCCGCTGGCTTTGGTGATGAGGTCAAGCGCCGCATCATCCTGGGCACCTATGCCCTGAGCGCTGGTTATTACGACGCCTACTACGGTTCGGCGCAGAAGGTCCGCACGCTCATTCAGCGCGACTTCGACGCCGCGTTCTCGAAGGCGGATGTCCTCATTTCGCCTACGGCTCCCACCACAGCGTTCAAACTGGGGGAGAAGGCGAACGATCCCCTGGCCATGTACCTGAACGATGTCGCCACCATTCCGGCCAATATGGCTGGGATCCCGGGCTTGTCGCTGCCCGGCGGCCTGGCTGACGAGGACGGTCTGCCCGTCGGCGTACAGCTGCTGGCCCCTGCCCGCCAGGACGCCCGCCTGTACCGTGTGGGTGCTGTGCTTGAGTCCATTCTGGAAGAAAAGTGGGGCGGCCCGCTTCTTGCCCAGGCTCCCGAATTGAAGACACCCGCTCTCGGGGCCGCTTCCAACTCCGCCGGAGGTTCAAACTAATGTCCGTCGACGCAACCCTGAGCTTCGAAGAGGCCATGGAGAAGTACGATCCTGTTCTGGGTTTCGAGGTCCATGTGGAGCTCAACACCAAGACCAAGATGTTCTCCTCCGCCCCGAACGTCTTCGGCGATGAGCCGAACACCAACGTCAACGAGGTGGATCTCGGCATGCCCGGCGTCCTCCCTGTGGTGAACAAGACCGCTGTGGAGTCCTCCATCAAGATCGGCCTTGCCCTGAACTGCAAGATCGCCGAGTACTGCCGTTTCGCCCGGAAGAACTACTTCTACCCGGACACCCCGAAGAACTTCCAGACCTCGCAGTACGACGAGCCGATCGCGTACGACGGCTACCTCGACATCGAGCTCGAAGACGGCACCGTCTTCCGCGTCGAGATCGAGCGTGCCCACATGGAAGAGGACGCCGGAAAGCTCACCCACATGGGTGGCTCCGCAGGTCGCATCCAGGGCGCCGACTACTCGCTGGTGGACTACAACCGCTCGGGTGTGCCGCTCGTTGAGATCGTCACCAAGCCCATCCAGGGTGCGGGAAGCCGTGCCCCTGAACTGGCCAAGGCCTACGTTGCCGCGGTCCGCGAAATCGTGAAGAACCTTGGTGTTTCGGACGCCAGGATGGAACGCGGCAACGTCCGCTGCGACGCCAACGTTTCCCTGCGCCCGCACGGCCAGGAACGCTTCGGCATCCGTTCGGAGACGAAGAACGTAAACTCGCTGCGCGCCGTCGAGCACGCCGTTCGTTACGAGATCCAGCGCCACGCTGCCGTCCTGGACTCCGGCCAGCCGGTGATCCAGGAGACGCGCCACTGGCACGAGGACACGCGTTCGACGACGTCGGGCCGCGCCAAGTCCGACGCCGACGACTACCGCTACTTCCCTGAGCCGGACCTGGTTCCCGTCGTCGCCTCCCGTGAGTGGGTGGAGGAGCTTCGCGCCACCCTTCCGGAGCCGCCGGCCGAGCGCCGCAAGCGGCTCAAGGAAGAATGGGGCTACTCGGATCTGGAGTTCCGCGATGTGGTCAACGCCGGAGTCATGGACTCGATCGAGGAAACTATCGCGGCCGGTGCCAGCGCAGATGTTGCCCGGAAGTGGTGGATGGGTGAGATCGTTGGCCGCGCCAAGGTTGCCGACGTCGATCCTTCCGCTCTCGGTGTCACGCCGCAGGTCATCGTTGAGCTGAACAAGCTGGTCGAGGACGGCAAGATCAACAACAAGATGGCCACCCAGGTCCTGGACGGCGTACTTGCAGGCGAGGGTACACCCGCCGAGATCGTTGAAAAGCGCGGCCTTGCGGTGGTTTCCGACGACGGTCCCCTTCTGGAAGCCATCGATGCCGCACTGGCAGCACAGCCTGACGTCGCGGAGAAGATCCGTGGTGGCAAGGTCCAGGCCATCGGTGCGATCGTGGGCGGTGTCATGAAGGCCACTCGTGGCCAGGCCGACGCCGGCCGTGTACGCGAACTGATCCTGGAAAAGCTCGGCGTACAGGCCTAAGTACCCAAGTAGCTGGCAGTTGTCGTTGTTTTGAAGGCTCAGAACAACCGCAACTGCCAGCTACTTTTTTGTCCGGCCAGGAGCAGAATGGATGCATGGCCACCATTACACCGGGCCTTCGCAAGGCCTTTATCGCCAGCGGCATTGCCGTCGCCCTGACCGGCGGCGCGGCAGCCGCAGTGTGGGCAGGCACCCAACCCAGCCCATCGCCGTCGAGCGCTACCGCATCACCAAGTCCCACCACGACTGACGGCGCCAAGCGCCCTGAAGGGCGAGCCCATGGGATCCATGGCGAGCACGTTGTGAAAGAGCCGGACGGCACATTCCGCACTGTGGTCACACAGACAGGCAAGATCGAGTCCGTGAACAGCACCTCGATCACGGTGAAGAGCGATGATGGCTTCACGCAGAGCTACGCGATCACTTCAGATACGCGCATCTCACGGATGCCCACTAAACTTTCGGAGCTCCGGAACGGCAAGGGCAAGCCTACGCTGCCTTCAGCTGCCGCATCGGACCTTAAAGCCGGAGACACCGTCAGGATAGCCGGGTCCAAAGACGGCGACACCGTGACGGCGCAGCGCATTGTAGCCGGTGAGCTTCCGGCAGCCCTCAAAGGCCACGGCCCCAAGGGGCGCGGACATCAGGGACTATGACCAGTCGCCCCTCGCGTTCTGCGTTTAGGGTGTAACTGTGAATCAACCGCTGGACGAGGGTCCGTTCTTTCATGGCACGAAGGCCGACCTTCGGGAAGGTGATCTCCTGAGCGCTGGCTTCAGGTCGAATTACCGTCCCGAGGTCGTGATGAACCACATCTACTTCACAGCTCTGCGGGATGGCGCGGGACTGGCTGCCGAACTCGCGGCCGGGGACACGGAGCCGCGCGTTTACGTCGTCGAGCCGACCGGCGCATTCGAGGACGATCCCAACGTGACCGACAAGAAATTCCCAGGCAATCCCACCCGGTCATACCGCAGCGCGGCCCCGCTCAGGGTCCTCGGCGAAGTCACCGATTGGACGCGACTGGAGCCCGGGGCGCTGCGGGCGTGGAAAGAACGCCTGGCAGCAATTCTGGCTGACGAGCGCGGCGAAATCATCAACTGACTGAGATCTCTGCCGGATCCAGGGACCCTCGCCGGACCGGGGACCCTCGCCGGACCGGGGGCTTTAGAGCGCTACGGTCCTGAATCCGAGGTTGGCGCTGGCGGAGTCAGGCGTGTTGGAACTCCGTGCGGCCAGCCGGTAACGGTTGCAGTAGGAGTCGTGGCATAGGTATGAGCCGCCGCGCATGACCCTTCCGCGGCCAATTGTTGGGCCCTGCGGGTCCTTTACGGTTCCGGCGCTCAGGCACGTCTTGTAGTACTTGGGCAGGAACCAATCGTTGCACCATTCCCAGACGTTGCCGCTGGTCTGGTAGAGCCCATAGCCGTTGGGGGCGAAGGACCTGGCCGGCGCTGTAGTGAGGTAGCCGTCCTCGACGTCGTTACGCACGGGGAACTCGCCCTGCCAGATGTTGCAGTTGTGCCGGGCGCTGCCTTCGACGCTGTCATTGTGAAGTTCGTTGCCCCATGGATAGCGCTGCCCGGCCGCGCCGCCCCGGGCTGCATACTCCCATTCCGCTTCGGTGGGCAGTCGTCGGCCAGCCCATGCGCAGTAGGCCAAGGCGTCGTTGAAGGACACGTGCGTCACAGGATGGTCAGGGATGTCCTTCCAGTGCGAGAGGGGTCCGGCCGGGTGGGCCCAGTCGGCGCCACGGACATTGAGCCACCAAGGGACGTTGTTGACTCTGTTCAGGATGTCGTGCGGCTCGGCCTTGACTGCAAGATGGAACACGGCAGAGGTCCCGAACTCTTCAGACTCCGTGCGGTGCCCTGTGGCATCCACGAACGCCGCAAACTCCGTGTTTGTGACCGCGGTGGCGCTGATGGTGAATTCGGATACGGACACCTCGTGGACTGGAGTCTCGCCGTCTCCGTCGTACCCTTCACCGAAAGGATCGCCCATGGCGAAGGTCCCGGACGGGATCTGGACGTCGCCATGACCCGCTGCCGCGGCGTCGTGGCCCGAACGTACGACGCCGGTCGTCGGGTTCCGGTGTCCGCCCGCCGCGCGTAGTGGGAGCGTCAGTCCGGGTGTGGTGTGTTCCCGGGCGCCGGCGCCCGGGCTGCAGCAATCTGCCATGTCAGCCTTCCCTCTGCGGTTCTCCATCAATCTTAGTGGGGTGGGCCACACCGCCAAGAATGATCAAAACTGATTTCTATCCTTAGTTTCAATCATGATCTTGCAAACATGTTGGTCGTCGTTTATCGTTTGTTAAACGGTTAACGGGAGTGTTTTGAATCACACTCTTCAATCAACACTGATAACCCTTGCCCCAGCACTGAGGAGACAGCATGAACTCGACGACGCAACAAGCTCCGGCTTTGCCGGAAGCGCGCCGCGTCCCGGAGCCATTGCCGGGAAAATCCGGCACGGGGAGGCGCAAGGGCAACAGGGCACCTCAACAAAGCTTCCGTTCAAGGCTGAGGCGCGACAAGCAGATGCTCCTGATGATGCTCCCGGGCATCGCTTTCCTGCTGCTGTTCTTCTACATCCCCATCCTGGGCAACGTCATCGCGTTCCAGGACTACCAGCCCTACCTCGGCATCGGGGACAGCCTCTTTGTTGGCTGGCAGAACTTCGTGGACCTGTTCGGCAATCCCGACTTCATCCATGCCTTCTGGAACACGCTCTACCTGGCGGCCTGGCAGTTGGTTTTCCTTTTCCCGGTGCCGTTGGTGCTTGCACTGATTGTTGACTCCCTGATCAGCACGCGGATCCGCAGGATTTTCCAGAGCATTGCCTACCTGCCCCACTTCCTGTCCTGGGTCCTGGTGATCGCATTCTTCCAGCAGATGTTGGGCGGTGCGGGCTTCGTCAATAACCTGCTCCGCGATATGGGCATGGATCCGATTCCGTTCATGACCAATCCAGAAACCTTCCCCCTGATGGTGGTTGTCCAGATGATCTGGAAGGACGCCGGCTGGGCCATGATCATTTTCCTCGCCGCCCTGGCAAGCATCGATGCCTCCTTGTATGAAGCAGCGGCCGCTGACGGCGCGGGACGTTGGCGCCGGATGTGGCACATCACCCTGCCTGGGCTAAGGCCGGTGATCGTGCTCCTCCTGATCCTGCGCATTGGCGACATTCTCTCTGTCGGTTTTGAGCAGTTCATCCTCCAACGCGATGCCGTGGGTGCCGGGGCGGCGGAAGTGCTGGACACCTTTACCTACTACACGGGCGTGGTCGGTGGCGGCTGGAGTTCAGGTGCCGCAGCGGGCCTGGCGAAGGGTGTGGTCAGTGCCCTGCTGATCTACGGCGCCAACAAACTTGCCCACCGCTTCGGCGAAGACGGAATTTTTGCAAAGCAAGCACGCTGAGCCCACGCGGCTGCTGCACAAGGAGAACCCTATGGCAACAACATTTTTCACGAGGAAACCGCGGGAATTGACCTACAGCCCTAAACGACCCGTCTGGAAGGAACGCCCTTCTCCTCTGTACCAAACGGTAAAGGCCGTGGTCCTCGTCCTTTTCAGCCTTTCCATCCTGACCCCTATCCTCCTGGTGGTGTCCACGTCCCTGGCGGACACCGAACAACTCGTACAGGCCGGTGGATTCGTGCTCTGGCCGGAACGTCCCACCTTGGAGGCTTACGCCACGATCTTCAAAGGCCCCATGGTCCTGCAATCCCTGGGGGTGAGCATGCTCATCACCGCCGTGGGCACCATCCTGGCGCTGTTCGTCACCATCACCATGGCATACGCCACCAGCCGGTCAGTCCTCTTCGGCCGCCCCGTGGTGCTTGCGGTGTTGTTCACGCTGTTGTTCGCGCCGGGCCTCATCCCGTCCTTCCTCATGATTCGACAGCTGGGGCTGCTGGATTCCCTGTGGTCGCTGATCCTCCCGGGCATATTTGGCGCCTTCAACTTCGTGGTGATGCGCTCGTTCTTCATGAACATCCCGGGCGAATTGATCGAAAGCGCCAGGATCGATGGCGCCAACGACTGGCAGATCCTCTGGCGGATCGTCATGCCACTGTCCAAGGCCGTCATCGCCGTCGTCGGCTTGTTCTATGCCGTTGGATTCTGGAACTCGTTCTTCAACGCACTGCTCTACATCAATGACCACAGTAAATGGCCCATCCAGTTGCTGCTCCGCAACTTCGTAGTACAGGGCAGCGGGGCGGCAGACCAGCTCGGAATTACCACCACACCGCCTCCGCAATCCATCCAGATGGCCGTAGTAGTGGTGGCCCTGGTTCCCATCCTGATGGTTTACCCGTTCCTTCAAAAGCACTTCGCCAAGGGCGTCATCACCGGCGCCGTGAAGGGTTAGCCGTTCCCGCGGCACGCCTGCAACAAGCACAGCATCAACTACCAGCAAACAACCAGAAAGGCTTATGCCATGACGAGCACTACCTCACAGGCTGGATTCAGCCGCCGCGGTTTCCTTGGCCTCGCGGGCCTGGCCGTGACCGCCGTCGGCTTGTCCGCCTGCGGTGGTGGCGGAGCCGCAGGCACTGGAGGCGCCGCAGCCTCCGCTTCGGTCAAGCTGCCCACCTACAAGGAATTCACCGGCGTGACTCCAGACCTTGCCGGCAACGCCAAAGGCCTGCAAGCCGGATACTTCAAGCTGCCCACCGCCGTGCAGTCCGTGAAGGCTCCGCCGCTTAAGGGCAAGGTGACCGGTCTGACGGAAACCTTCGACACCATGAGTCCCGGTCTGAAGGACAACCCCTTCTGGCAACGGCTCAACTCCAAGCTCGGCGGCGATCTGGAACTGCAGATTGCCGAGGACATCGGAGACGGCTATCCGGCCAAGTTTGCCACCGTCCTGGCCAGCAATGAGCTGCCGGACATGATGTGGGTGCCACCGAACCAGGGAATTCCCAACGTTGGCCCCATGCTCGAGGCGAAGTTCCAGGACCTGACGCCCTACCTCTCCGGTGACGCAGTGCTTGAGTACCCCAACCTGGCGGCGCTCAAGCCCGATTCCTGGAAGACCGCCGTCGTGAACGGCAAGATTTGGGGAGCGCCCATCCCGAGCACCCCGTTCGGCCAGGTTTACCTGGGCAACCACGACGTATGGGCGCAAGTAGGTGGTTTTGAGGCCGCGAGCGCGGACGAGTTCCTGGACAAGGCAAAGGAACTGACGCGTCCAGGCGATCAGAAGTATGCCCTTGAGCCGGCCTATATCAATGCCTTGCACATGGTTACCGAGTGGTTTGGCGCTCCGAACAGCTGGGCCGTCAACAAGGACCGTACGCTCACGCATTTGTACGAAACGGACGAGTACATGGCCGGCGTTGAATTCACGGCCAGGATGTTCGCAGCCGGTGTTTTCTACCCGGATTCCAAGGCCACGGACATTCGCTCCCGGGTTGCCAATGGCAGTGTTGCGGCACAGGTGGTGGTGGGTCCCCATGACCTCCGTAGCTACCGGGCACTGAACAAGACCGCAAAGTTCGACATCCTTATTCCGTTCAGCGCCGACGGGAAGGTCAAGCCAACCTACGACATGGGCTATGGGACGGTGGGTTTCACGCCGTTCAAGAAGGCCGGGGAAGGCAAGATCCGTGAACTCCTTGCCCTCATCAATTACCTGTCGGCACCGTTCGGCACGGTGGAGTACATGCAGAAGAACTTCGGCGAGCTCGGCCAGGACTACACACTGGACGGCTCGGGCAACCCTGTGCGTACGGAGACTGGAACCACCAATGCCCCCGGTCTGGTTTCAGCATTGAACATCATGTCCAGCCCGGAGAACGTCATTTTCAATCCGGGATTCGACGACGACACCCGCTATGTCAGCCAGCAGGAAGAAAAATTGCTGGAGCTCGCATGGCGCAACCCCACCAATGGTTCCTACTCGGATACGAACGCCAAGGTGGGGGCGAAGATCACCAAACAGCTCCGCGACAAGGTGGTGGACATCATCACCGGACGGGCCAGGATCGATGAACTCAAGGATGCGGTCAAGCGCTGGAAGAGCGAAGGTGGTGACAAGATGCGCGACGAATACCAGGCCGCGTTGGATCCCGCTGCTCCCGTATTCAGGAGTTAGCCTCAAAAAACAAGACGGCATCAGAAACGAACAAGCAGGGGGAACTCATGGCAAAAGCGGGTAACACAGGTGTCCGGCCCACCATCCGTATGGTGGCCGAACTCGCGGGCGTTTCCACGGCCACGGTTTCCTATGTGTTGTCGGGTCGCCGCGGTGATGCGGGACCCGGAGTTTCGGACCCGACGGCGGAGAAGGTCAAGGCTGTTGCGGAGCGCCTGGGCTACCGCCCCAACCAGGCTGCCCGGGCTATCCGGACAGGGCGGACGAACACCGTCATCCTGTCATTGACGATGCTCTCCGATCCTTGGTCGTTATCCGTCATCGAGGCCGTGCAAAAGGCGGCAGCTCCCTTGGGAATCACACCGATGATCCTCGGCGACGCCGACTGGGTGAAGGTCCTTGGCACTCATAACGCCGATGCCGTCTTCGTGGATGCAGTCCGTCCCGACCAGCGGGATGCCTTGCGGAAGCTCGCGGAGCACGGGACCACGCTGGTGGTTTTCGACGAAGGGCTTGAACCCGATGGCTTTGACGTCATCAGGTCCATTGCGGGGCCCGGGTTGCCGCATGGCCGTGGAGCACCTCCTCCACGGCCATCGAAGGATCGCCTGCCTCACCCCGGCCACGGCCGCCGGCGCCCCTGGCGGCACCCGCTACCGGGCCTACGCAGATGCCTTGGCGGAAGTGGGCATCCCGGATAACGAGGATTACGTGGGCCTCTTCGATGGCACATCTGCCGGTGCGTATGCTGCGACAACGCGGCTGCTCAGCCTGCCGGACCGGCCTACCGCCATCTACGCCACCACGGACTTCGCCGCCGTCGCAGCCATCAATGCGGCTCAACGGATCGGGCTCGCCGTTGGCGTGGACGTGGACATCATCGGTGTGGGCAACACGGTGGAGGGGGAGCGCATGTCGCCGTCGCTCAGCACGGTGGGCCCCGTGGATTTCTTCGGCAAGCTTGCCAGGCTTCTTTTGCAGAGGGCAACGTCACCCGCTGCGCCTGACGCCAGGCGTGAGCCTGCGGTCCTGGACTTCCCATGGCACCTGTTCGTGCGCGAATCGGCACCCCACCGCAGCTCCGCAACCAGACTTTATTAGACGAACCAGCAGAAGGAAATTGCACCTCATGGAAAAGGATTTGAAGGTCGGCATCGTGGGTTTCGGTCTGCGCTCCGGGTTGTGGAGACACGCCCACAAGCCGGGCAAGGGCTCTGAAGTCACCATCGTCTGCGACGTGAGCGAGAGGGGACGGGCGGATGCCGCGGCGGCCATTCCCCCGGCCCGCATCACCAGCGACCTCGAAGAAGTGCTCGCCAGCGACCTGGACGCCGTCCTGGTGTTAACGCCCGATAACCAGCATGCCGCCGTCGCGGTCCGTACGCTTAAGGCCGGCATTGCGACCTTCTGCGAAAAGCCGCTGGATATCACTTTGGAGTCAGCGGACCTGATCCTGAAGACGGCGTATGAGACCGGAACGCGCCTCTACGTTGGGCACAACATGCGGCACATGCCGGTTGTAGTACAGATGCGCCACATCATACAGGAGGGCAGGATCGGTGAGGTCAAGGCCGTCTGGTGCCGGCACTTTGTTGGCGATGGTGGGGACTACTACTTCAAGGACTGGCATGCCCAGCGCGCCAATGTCACCTCGTTGCTCCTCCAAAAGGGCGCGCACGATATCGACGTGATCCACTGGCTTGCCGGCGGGTACACCAAGCGGGTCTCCGCCGTCGGCGATCTTGCGGTCTATGGCAACGTCAGCAGGCGCAGCAACAACTCCGGAAAGCGCATGGGCGAATGGTTCTCCGTGGAAAACTGGCCCCCCACGGAGCAGAAGGATCTGGCGGAGGTGATCGACGTCGAGGACATTTCCATGATGAACATGGTCCTGGACAACGGGGGGCTGGCCTCCTACCAGCAGTGCCACTTCACACCCGATTACTGGCGCAATTACACGATCATCGGCACCAAAGGCAGAATCGAGAACTTTGGCGACGGGCCAGGGCAGACCATCAACGTCTGGACCAGCCGGACTTCCGGCTACGCTCCACCGGACGAGGTGCACACGATCCAGGACGGTGACGGAGGCCATGGGGGCGCAGACCCGCGCCTGATTGAGGAATTCCTGCGCTTCGCCTCCCAGGGCGGCCCCACACAAACCAGCCCGGTGGCCGCACGGCAAGCAGTGGCGGCTGGCATCCTCGCCACCGAATCGCTGCGCGGCGACGGCTGCGCGCGGGAAGTCCCTGCCCTGCCTGCCGGGCTCGTGGCATACTTCGACGCCGGCCAACCCGCCCTGGTCCGCGACTAGCCAGCGGGGCTGGATAGCTCGATAAGTTCGGTCATGACGGTTTGAAGTGACTCGCAAACCGTCATGACCGATTTCCGTTTCAGCGTTTCCGGGCGTGCGAGAATGTCGATCTTGCGCACCGAGTTCACGCCGGAAAGGGGCCTCAGCACAACACCGGCATCCAGGACGCGCCGTGCCGTGAACCTTGGCAGGAGTCCGATTGCACCACCAGCCGCAACAAGCGCGGCAACAGTTGAGTAGTCGTTGATGCGGTGCAGCACTTCGGCGGGCCGTCCACTCACGGCAACGACGGCGGCGAGCACGTCCGCGGGGGAGTAGCCGTCGCGGCTGGTCACCCAGGTTTCACCCACGACGTCGGACGGCTTCAGTTCGCGCCGGGACGCCAGCGGGTGGTCCGCGGGCAGGGCGACGTCCAGGGGCTCGTCCGCCAGCGGGATCACGGCCACTTTGTCTTCGGGCCACGGTGGGCTGTTGTCCATCCTGTGTGCCAGGACGAGGTCGTAGCGTGCAACCAGCCCCGGGAAATCCTCCTGCGCCACATCCTCATCCGAGAGTCGAAGCCTTGGCGACCTTCCGCCGTCGGACGCCAAAAGCGCTGCCAACGGCGCAAACAGCGCCTGTCCCGCGCTGTGGAAGGCGCTGACGCTCACAGGCGCGTCGGGAGCGTCGTGATAGGCGCCGATCGCTGCCCGCGCATCCGCCATGGCGTTCACGACGGCGGCCCCGGCCTCGGCGAGGACCTTTCCGGCGTCGGTCAGCACCAGGGCGCGGCCTTCCTTGCGCGTCAGTGGAACGTCCACCGATTTCTGCAGGAGTGCGAGCTGTTGCGAAACGGCCGATGGGGTGACCATAAGAGTCTCAGCCACAGCTTTTACACTCCCGAGGTCACCGAGTTCACGGAGCATCTGCAACTGATGTATTTCCATTAGTAAATCCTAAATCGTTGATTGAGAAGAATCTAGTTGTGCTAAATCGTTGGCGGCGCTCTAATGGAGTCAGCAGCAGCGAAGCAGCCCCAGCAGTGAGGAATCCCATGAAGGCTCTCTACAAATCCGGACCACACGCAGGGTTCGAACTCGTTGACCGCCCCGAGCCCGAAACGGGACCCAGCGACGTCAAGATCCGTGTCATGACCACGGGCATCTGCGGTACCGACCTCCACATCCAGAGCTGGGATGCCTGGGCTCAAAGCATCATCGAAACGCCGCTCATCGCGGGCCACGAGTTCTACGGTGAAGTGGTGGAAGTCGGCGAGGACGTCCGTGACGTCAAAGTAGGGGACCGCGTCTCCGGCGAAGGCCACGTCGTCTGCGGAATCTGCCGCAACTGCCGTGCAGGGCGCCGCCAGATGTGCATCCACACCGTCTCCGTTGGAGTGCAACGCGATGGTGCTTTCGCCGAATATGTGGTCATTCCGGAGACCAACGTCTGGGTCCACCACGACGAATCCGTCACGCCGGAACTCGGCGCCATCTTTGACCCCTTCGGCAATGCCGTCCACACCGCGCTTAGCTTCCCCTTGGTGGGCGAAGACGTCCTCATTACCGGTGCGGGACCCATCGGGCTGATGGCCATCGCCGTCGCCCGCCACGCAGGCGCCCGCAAGATCGCCATCACTGACGTATCCGCTCCGCGCTTGGAACTGGCCCGTCAAATGGGTGTTGACCTCGCCGTCGACGTTTCCAGGATGCGCGTCCGCGATGCACAGCGGGAGCTGGGTATGCGCGAAGGATTCGATATCGGCCTGGAAATGTCCGGACACCCCACCGCCCTGCCTGAGATGATCGACAACATGAACCACGGCGGGCGGATCGCCATGCTGGGACTTCCCAGCCAGTCCATCGACATCGACTGGGGCAAGGTGGTCACCCACATGCTCACGCTCAAGGGCATATACGGCCGCGAGATGTTCGAGACCTGGTACGCGATGAGCGCCATGCTTTCTTCCAACCCCGTGTTGCACCGGAACATCTCCGCAGTCGTCACCGACAAGCTGTCTGCGGCGGACTGGGAAAAGGGCTTCGAGATCGCCCGCGCCGGCACCGGCGGCAAAGTGGTCCTCGACTGGACCGAACTGTAACCCCGCTGCCGCCACCGAACCCTTCCCGACGTATTCAGGAGCACCCCATGTACTCAGCCATCAAAGACCAACTCCAGGGCGAACTCGACGAGATCCGCAGCGCAGGCCTCTTCAAGACCGAACGCCACATCGATTCCCCGCAGGCCAGCCACATCGCCGCAGGCCAACTCGGCCAGCCAGCCAACACCGTGCTGAACTTCTGCGCCAACAACTACCTTGGCCTTGCCGACCACCCTGACATCATCGCCGCAGCCAAGTCCGCGATGGACGAGCGCGGCTTTGGCATGGCCTCTGTGCGCTTCATTTGCGGCACCCAGGATCTTCACCTGGAACTCGAGGCGCGTGTCTCGGCGTTTTTGGGCACCGAGGACACGATTCTGTTCTCCAGCTGCTTCGATGCCAACGGCGGCGTGTTTGAGTCACTCTTCGGCCCTGAAGACGCGATCATCTCGGACTCCCTCAACCACGCATCCATCATCGACGGCATTCGGCTGAGCAAGGCCAAGCGCTTCCGCTATGCCAACCAGGACATGGCTGACCTTGAGGCCAAGCTCGTTGAGGCCGAGGGGTCCCGTCGGAAGATCATCGTCACCGATGGTGTGTTCTCCATGGACGGCTACCTCGCGCCGCTTGAAGCCATCTGTGACCTCGCCGAAAAGCACGATGCCCTTGTCATGGTGGACGATTCCCATGCCGTCGGGTTTATGGGCCCCACGGGTGCCGGCACTCCCGAACACGCTGGTGTTTCGGATCGCGTGGACATTTTCACGGGTACCTTCGGCAAGGCCCTCGGTGGCGCCTCCGGCGGTTATGTTTCCGGACGTGGCGAGATCGTAGCGATGCTGCGCCAGAAGGCGCGCCCCTACCTGTTCTCCAACTCCCTGGCACCCGCCATCGTGGCCGCCACCATCAAGGCGATCGAGCTCGTGCAGGAATCCGGTGAACTCCGCACCCGCCTGTTCGAAAACGCTGCCCTCTTCCGCCGCCGCATGAGCGAGGAAGGCTTCGAGCTGCTCGACGGCGAACACGCCATCATTCCCGTCATGTTCGGGGATGCCGTCGTGGCCGCAAAGGTGGCCGACGAGATGCTCGGTCACGGTGTGTTCGTCACCGCCTTCAGCTACCCGGTGGTGCCGAAGGGAGCGGCCCGCATCCGCGTCCAGCTTTCCGCCGCACACAGCGCGGACGACGTCGAAGCTTGCGTTCAGGCGTTCGTGAAGAGTCGCGCAGCGGTTGCGTAAGCTGCCCTGCCCCCGATGTTCTCTCACATCCTGCCCCTTTTGACCGGATCTTCTCTCACATCCTGCCCCTTTTGACCGGATCCGCTCTCACATCCTGCCCCTTTTGACCGGATCCGCTCTCACATCCTGCGGGCTCCCGGCGGATGTTGCGCTCGTCAAGTTTTTGAGACAGTTCTCGTTGTTGTTGGTTAGGCGGCCAGGGGTCCCTGAACGGTGGTTTGGTAAGCGGTGTGGGCTGTTACGGGTGGTGCGCCGCCGGCCCGGCGGTTGGGTCGGCGGCGGTTGTACCAGCCCTCGATGTAGTCCATCACGGCGGTCCGGGCGGCGAGCCTGGAACCGAAGCGGTGGTGGTGGTAGAACTCGGTTTTGAGGTGGGAGAAGAAGTTCTCGGCGACCGCGTTGTCCCAGCACACCCCTACCTTGCCCATGGACTGAGTGACCGCGTTCGTGCCGCACCATTGCTGGAATTCCTCAGAGGTGTACTGGGCGCCGCGGTCGGAGTGGAAGACCACAGAATCCTCGGCGAAGCGCCCGTGGTTCCGGGCCATCTGCAGGGCCGCGGTGCACAGGCTCGCACGCATGTGTCCGGCCATGGACCAGCCAATGACCATGCCGGAGAACAGATCGATGACGGTGGCCAGGTAGAGCCAGCCTTCGCCGGTGCGCAGGTAGGTGATATCGCCGACCAGACGGGTCCCGGGCACGGTGGAGGTGAAGTCGCGTTTGCCGTCGGTGTCGAGCATGTGGTTCTCGATGTGGGCGGTCTTGGCCTGCGGGTCCTGGACCGTGGTCTGTTTCCAGGCCCGAGTTCGGATGGCACGCAGACCGGTCTCGCGCATGATGGCTCCGACGGTTGGGGCGGAGACCTTGGTCCCGGCCGCGTTCAGCAACAAGGCCAACTGGTCCCGTCCGGCACGGCCTTCCTCCTTCGTATAGAGGTCGGTGACCGCGGTGACCAGATCCTCATGCCGCACGGCACGTGGTGAGGGCCCGGCGGGGTTGCGCCACCGATAGAACGAGGCCCGTGAGACCTTCAATGCCCGGCACAGCCACACCACTGAATGGTTGGCCTTCTCCGCTTCGATGAACTCGTAGAAATCCTCTACTTTTGCTTCGCGGCAAAGAAGGCGCTGACTTTTCCCAGGAACTCGACCTCGGCCTTCAACCTGGCGTTCTCGGCCAAGGCCTTTTGGTGTTCTTCCCAGGCAACCGGGGCCCCCTGTCCTCGGACGGGACAGGGGCATTTGGTTGACGTTCCCGATGTCGGTGAAGCCAGTTCCCCAGCGTGCTTTCCTTCACCCCGATCTCCTCGGCGACCTGCTTCACCGAACGGTTCGTGGACAGCACCAGCCGCACCGCTTCCTCACGGAAAGCGGCATCATATTTTCTTCTGGGCGTGGTCATCTGAAACGAATCTCCCATCAAGCTGTCTCAGAAAACCATACGGCCGCATGTTCTCTCACTTTCTTGAGGCAAGGGAGAGAGCATCGGGCCGTTGGGGGGTGGATGGGAGAGAGCATCGGGCCGGTGTGGGGTGGATGTGAGAGAAGATCGGGCCGTTTGGGGGGTGGATGTGAGAGAACATCGGGCCGTTTGGGGGGTGGATGTGAGAGAACATCGGGCCGTTTGGGGGGTGGATGTGAGAGAAGATCGGGCCGTTTGGGGGTTGGATGTGAGAGCGCATCGATCTGGGCACCCGTCATGCCTTCTGACAGGATGGAGCCATGGCTTCGAATTATGACGTGGTAATCGTTGGCGGCGGCATTGCGGGGCTTTCCCTGGCGTCCGCGCTTGCAGGGAAGTGCACGGTTGCACTGGTGGAGGCGGAGCAGTCGTTGGCCTTCCATACTTCTTCGAGGTCGGCCCGCCAGTTGATCCCAAGCTACGGTCCGCCCGTGGTGCAGGAGTTGACTGTCCGGACCTTGGAAATGATGAGGGCGCGCGACGCCGAACTTCCTGAGCCCGTCCTTACCCCGCGCGGCTTCATGCTGGTGGGCGATGAGGAAACTGTCCAGGCAGAGGCCAGCGGCAACATGCACACAATCACCCACGCAGAAGCCATGCAGCTCTGCCCGGTCCTGAAACCGGACTCGTTCACGGCGGCAGGATTGGACAATGGCTCGTTTGGTTGCGATGCACCCGCCTTGTTGGAAGATCACCGGACGAGGGCCGAGGGCCGCCGGGGCCGACATCATCACCGGTGCGCGCGTTCACTCGGCCCAGCGGCTCGGAAGCGGCTGGCAGGTGGGTGCCGGAACGGAAGGTTTCCAGTCCGCCGTCGTGGTTAACGCCGCAGGTGCGTGGGCGGATGAGTTGGCCGTTATCAGCGGCGTGGAGAAGTTGGGACTGCAGCCGTATCGGAGGACTGCGGCGATTGTTAACGTCGAGCAATCGTTGACGCGGCAAACGCCAATGGTGGCTGCGGCCGATCACTCGTTCTACTTCCGCGCCGAGGGTGACCAGGTGCTCATCTCTCCGTCGGAAACCGTGCCCAGCGGGGCCGAAGACGCCAAACCCTATGCCGGCGATGTGGACAAACTCATCAGCAGGCTCAACTCAGTGACGTCCTTGGGCATCCGTTCAGTGGACCGGGCGTGGACGGGGTTGCGCACGGAAGCTGCGGACGGAATCCCCGTGGTTGGTTTCGACGCCGAAGCGAAGGGCTTCTTCTGGCTGGCAGGGCAGGGCGGCTATGGATTCCAGACGTCCTCGGCCATCGCTGAACTTGCCGCAGACCTCATCCTGGGAAACGTAGAGGCCGACAGTCCGGAATCCCGGACAGCTGAGCAGCTTGCGGCCGTCCGCTGGTCCATCCGGCGCTGAACAATAGGGACATGAGCGGAATCAGCAGTCCAGGACAAAACAGCACTCTCATCACCAACATCGGCGAGCTGATGACCCAGGACCTGGAGCATCGTGTCCTCAAGGACGCCGCGATCGTGTTCGAAGGCGAGCGCATTGCCTGGATCGGGCCCAGCAAGGATGCTCCCGTGGCCGATACAAAGATCGACGCCGAAGGCCGCGCCGTCCTGCCCGGCTGGGTCGACTCGCACTCCCACCTCGTTTTCGCCGGTGACCGCACAGCCGAGTTTGAGGCCCGGATGGCCGGGCAGAGCTATAGCGCCGGCGGGATTGCCGTCACCACGGGTGCCACGCGCAGCGTCAGCGACGAAGACCTCGCCCGCCTGGTGCAGGAGCGGGTGGAGGAAGCCGTCTCGCAGGGAACTACTTACCTTGAGAGCAAGACCGGCTACGGCTTGGACGTGGAGAACGAGGCCCGGAGTGCACGCATCGCCGCGGCCCTGGTAGACGAGGTCACCTATCTCGGCGCGCACCTGGTGCCGGCCGGGTCCGATCCGGAGGAGTACACGGACCTGGTCTGCGGTGAAATGCTCGACGCCGTCCGGCCGCACGTGCGCTGGGCGGACGTGTTCTGCGAGCGCGGTGCCTTCACGGAGGAGCAGTCGCGCCGGGTCCTGACGGCTGCCCGGGATGCCGGGTTGGGACTGCGCGTGCATGGCAACCAGCTGGGCGAGGGGCCAGGTGTGGCGTTGGCCGTGGAGTTCGCGGCCGCCAGCGTGGACCACGTGAACTATCTTTCGGACAAGGACGTTGACGCGCTCGCGGGAACCTGGGCGGGTTGGGACCCGGCCACGGGCAGTGGAGTCCGTGGAACCGTCGCAACGTGCTTGCCTGCCTGTGACTTGTCCACGCGACAGCCGCTCGCGCCAGGCCGGGAACTGATTGATGCGGGCGTCCAGATCGCCCTGGCCGCCAACTGCAACCCTGGCACCTCCTACACGAGTTCCATTGCCTTCTGTGTGACCACGGCGGTCCTGCAGATGCACCTCAGCGTCCATGAAGCGGTCCGGGCGGCGACGTACGGCGGCGCGCTGGCGTTGGGTCGGGAGTCAGGGAACGACGTCGACGGCGAACGGGCGGTGGGTTCGCTCGCCGTCGGTCATCGCGCGGACCTTCACATGCTGAAGGCGCCGTCGGCAACGCACTTGGCGTACCGGCCAGGGATTCCCTTGACGCATTCTGTGTGGCGGGCGGGCGTTCGCGCCGTCTAAGGCAGGTTGTAAGCAAGGTAGGGCGGCGTTCCGGTGGGGACGTCGCCCTTTCTGCTTCAGCATTCAGCCAGAACGCTGGCACAGCTGACAGACTGTGGACATGGCAACGGGAATTGTTCGGATACGTTCAGGAGGGCTGGGCCGGGCCAGGACCACGGCGGGGTTTGTTTTGGCGGTACTCATCCCCGTTCTGGCCACGGCGGTGATGTCCTTTGCCCCGGATCTGAACTTTGCCACCCATGTACTGGTGCATTTGACCGGAGTGATGGCGGTGGCGTTCATCGGTGGTCTCTGGCCTGCCGTGCTGGCCGCGATTCTGGACTCGTTGTTGCTGAATTATTTCGAGACCGAACCGGTCGGAACTTTCAGAATCAATGACCCGCAGATTCTGTTTGCCTTGTTCGTGTTTTTGGGGGCGGGGATTGCTGTGTCCTTGGTCGTAGGCCTCTCGGCCAAGCGGGCCCAGGAGGCTATTCATGCCCGTGCCGAGGCAGGGACACTGTTGGAGTTGGCGAGGGACGCCCTGATCGAGAACGACACCATTGCGGCATTTCTGGATAAGGTCCGGGAGACCTTCCAGGTCCGCTCGGTGGGCTTGTTTACCAGGACCCCCGGAACAGGCGAGGGCTGGGAACTCCAGGCCCAGTCGGGTGAACCGCAGCCAAAGCCTCCGGGCTCGGCTGAATCAGGCGGCGGTGCTTGCGAGATGGCAGATACCGGGACGGCCCTTGTGGTTTCCGGCAGGACCCTCACCGCCGGAGAGCGGCGGCTGCTGGCGGCACACGCGACCCACCTGCTTTTACTCCGGCAACGTCATGCACTCCAGCTCCGGCTGAAGGCGACCACGAAAATGGCTGAGGGCAACAGCATACGGACGTCCATTCTGAATGCCGTCAGCCACGACTTGCGGACGCCATTGGCCGGAATCAAGCTGGCCGTGACCGCCTTGCAGCGCCAGAAGGGACGGCTTGCCGAAGACGTACAGGACGAGATGCTCCATACCATCGACTCCTATGCGGACCGTCTTGACTCCTTGGTGGGCAATCTGTTGGACATGTCGCGGATCTCCAGCGGATCCACCGCCCCGCTCACATCTTCGGTGACCTGGCGTGATGCCATCGAAGATGCGCTGCGGGGTCTGCCGGCAGGAGCGATCCGGATCGATCTGGCTCCTGACACGCCAGCCATTGATGCCGACCTCGGCATGCTGGAACGCGTCATTGCCAATATCGTCGAGAATGCCCTGAAATACGCGGCGGGCTCGGATATCGCCATCGTGGGACCTGCCAATGGACCAGCCAATAGGCCAGGGGTTGCCACGATTGAAGGACGCCCCTGTGGAGAACTGAGGATTGTGGACCACGGCCAGGGGGTGGCCGCCGCGGATGTGATCGCGATGTTTGAGCCGTTCCAGCGGCTGGACGACGCGCCGGCGGGCCTGGGAATAGGACTCGGACTGGCCGTTGCGAAAGGATTTACCGAAGCGATGGGCGGCCAACTAAGGGCGGAACCGACACCAGGAGGGGGACTGACCGTTGTCATCCGCCTTCCTCTTTCCACCGGGGACGGAAACCCACATCACGCACCCGGCACCCCGGAACGAAGGGAGCCATGAGGACTGTACTCGTCGTAGACGACGAACCCCAACTGCTGCGCGCTTTGCAGGTAAATCTGCGTGCTGAGGGATATCAAGTGCTGACGGCACTGGACGGCACCGCTGCTCTGCAGCAGGCCACGGCCAACCACCCGGACCTCATCGTTCTGGATCTTGGACTTCCGGACATTAATGGCGTTGACGTCATCACTGCGATCCGCCGTTCCAGCAGTACCCCGATCATTGTCCTGTCTGCCCGGCAAGGGTCCGTGGACAAAGTCCGCGCTTTGGATGCCGGCGCGGATGACTACGTCACGAAACCGTTTGGCCTGGATGAGCTACTGGCACGGTTGCGCGTCGCCGAACGCCGTCTGGGCACGTCCGACGGCGGCGAACAAGTTGTGATTGTCGACGTCGGGGACTTCGCAGTGGACCTCGAAAAGAAGAAAGTGACACGCGATGGCTCACCAGTACGGCTGACCCCGCGGGAATGGGCCATCCTGCAACTGCTGGTCTGCAACCCGGGACGGCTCATCACCCAGCAGCAGATGCTTGCCAGGATCTGGGGGCCGGGTTACGACGGAGAAACGCATTACCTCCGCGTCTATATGGGACAGCTGCGACGCAAACTTGAAGCCGACCCTGCCCGTCCCAGGCATCTGCTCACCGAGGCCGGAATGGGTTACCGCTTCGAGCCATAACCGGCAGCGACGGGCAAGTCTTCAAGGGACAGCCGGGGCGTTCCGGAGGGGTGTAAATGATTCGTAAATAGAAATGCCTTTCCCGTTTCAATGCCTTCTGTCGGTGTTAGCTTCGGCTGTGACCGCGGTGCATTGACCGCGCGGAAGGGAAACCATGACCACGTTGAGCAGGCCCCCGGCTGACCCGTCGGCGCCCAAGCCGGGCGGCAAAGCCGCGCTGAAAAACTGGTTGTTGTTCGGGCTCCAGGACAGCAAAGGCACGCACCAGGGTCCCGGCGGACTAACTGCGGCCAATGAGAAGAAGCATCCGTGGTGGCAGGTCATGTGCCTGACCGGCGTCGATTACTTCTCCACCTTGGGTTACCAGCCGGCAATCGCGGCGCTGGCCGCCGGTGTGATCTCACCATTGGCTACCATGGTGCTCATCGTCGTCACCCTGTTCGGCGCCCTGCCCGTCTACCGCCGCGTGGCCCGGGAAAGTCATCGCGGCGAAGGCTCCATTGCCATGCTTGAACGCCTCCTGCCACGCTGGGGCGGCAAGCTCTTCGTCCTCATCCTGCTCGGATTCGCCGCCACCGACTTCATGATCACCATGACCCTCTCCGCCGCAGACGCAAGTGCACACCTGATTCAGAACCCTGTGGCCCCAGGTTGGTTGCAGGGCCAGAACATCCTCGTCACGCTCTTCCTTCTGGCTCTGCTGGCTGCCGTCTTCCTCCGCGGTTTCAAGGAAGCCATCGGAGTGGCCGTCGTCCTCGTCGTCCTTTACCTGGGCCTGAATGCCGTGGTCGTGGCCGTAACCCTCGCCCAGGTGTTCACGCACCCGGTCGCCATGGGCGGCTGGTGGAACGCGCTCTGGACCTCGCACGGGGACCCGGTCATGGTGGTGGGAATCGCCCTGCTCGTCTTTCCCAAACTTGCCCTCGGCCTGTCAGGCTTCGAAACAGGCGTCGCCGTCATGCCCCAGGTCCGCGGAGACGACACCGACACAGAGGAAAACCCCGAAGGCCGCATCCGCGGAACCCGCAAAATGCTCACCACCGCAGCTGTCATCATGAGCGGATTCCTGGTCACCACCAGTTTCATCACCGTCGTACTGATCCCGGAACAGGAATTCCAACCCGGCGGACAAGCCAACGGCCGCGCCCTGGCCTTCCTCGCCCACGAGTACCTCGGCGTGGGATTCGGCAGCATCTATGACATCAGCACCATCGCGATCCTATGGTTCGCCGGAGCCTCCGCCATGGCCGGACTGCTGAACCTCGTCCCGCGATACCTGCCCCGATACGGCATGGCCCCAGGCTGGGCCAAAGCCGTCCGCCCCCTGGTGCTCGTCTTCACCCTCGTCGGTTTCCTCATTACCTTCCTCTTTGAAGCCGACGTCGATGCCCAGGGCGGCGCCTACGCCACCGGCGTGCTTGTGCTCATGACCTCGGCAGCTGTTGCCGTCACGCTCTCTGCACGCCGGCGCAGGCAGCGAAAACGCACCATGGGCTTTGGCATCATCTCCCTGGTGTTCACATACACCACGATCGCCAATATCTTCGAACGGCCCGAGGGCATCAGGATCGCCGGAGTCTTCATTCTGGGCATCATCGTGATTTCCCTGCTCTCGCGCATCCGCCGCTCCTTCGAACTCCACGCCACACGCGTCCATCTGGACCGCCAGGCCCTGGAATTCATGTCCGACACCCTCGAAGGCCCCATCGCAATCATCGCCCACGAACCGCTGCGGCTCACCGCCGAAGCGTACCGGGACAAGCTCACTTCAGCGATCGAGGTCAGCCACCTGCCGCTGGAACAGCAAGCCATCTTCCTCGAAGTGATCGTCGACGATTCATCTGACTTCGAAACGGAACTACAAGTACACGGCGTGACGCGGCACGGGTACCGGATCCTGGAGGTCCACGGCCCCGTGGTACCTAACACGATCGCGTCCGTCCTGCTCCATATCCGGGACGTCACCGGGCTCATGCCACATATCTACTTCCGGTGGACCGAAGGAAATCCTTTCACCAATCTCCTGCGCTTCCTGTTCCTGGGCGAGGGCGAAATCGCTCCCGTCACAAGGGAAGTGCTGCGTGAGGCAGTGCCCGATGTCACCCAACGCCCGTGGGTCCACGTCGGCTGACCAAGGAGGTGTTCCCGCATGGGCCCGCATCAAGGCGATACCGACGGCGGAGTGAGGTTCGCTGCACCGCCGGACTCAGTGGAGGGTTACGGAGGACGCGGTGTAGACGGCGCAGCGTATCGCCCTCCGGGGGGCTACCTCTTCAGGGACAATGCCGGCGATACCTGGTGGATCATTTTCCAGGTATCCTCTGACCCGGCTTCTCACGGACCCAACGTTCGTGGAGACGTCCTCGGCTGCAGCGAATCCTACGAGGAGCTTGTTCACGTACGGGTGCTGGCCGCCGACGTGCTCCGTGTGGACGCTGATGCCGCCTTCCGCCAAAAGTTACCCTCCAGCTATGAGGAGGCTGCAAATGTTGCCGCGGGCATCCCGCGTGCTGGAACACAATTCCGGCGTGAAGGGGGCGGGGCGTAAAGGAACCGTAAAGGATCCCCGATTTTCCTGTTTCCACGTTTTCTCCGGTGCTACGCTCCCCGGGATCACGTCGGCAGACAGGAAGACGAGGCAGTGACAACATCGGCCCGGAAGGACATTCCGGACAGCATCCCAAACCCTGAACGCAAACGGCAATCAGGAAATCCGCTGGTGCGATGGTTGTTGGAACACCGTGTCCATCAGCCCGTCGGTCCTGAATCCGTTGAGGACCATGCCACCCAACAAAGCTGGTGGAAGGTCATGTGCCTGACGGGTGTCGACTACTTCTCAACGTTGTCCTACCTACCCGGCATAGCAGCCCTGGCAGCGGGTGCGCTTTCGCCGCTGGCGACCCTGTTAATCGTTGCTCTGACATTGCTGGGCATGCTGCCGATGTACCGAAGGGTGGCAAAGGAAAGTCCCCACGGACAGGGATCCGTGGCCATGCTGGAGAACCTGCTGCCTTTCTGGCGCGGCAAGATTTTCGTACTCGTCCTTCTCGGCTTTGTTGCGACATCGTGGATCATCACCATCACACTGTCCGCGGCCGACGCAACAGTACACCTTCTGGAGAACCCGTTCGTTCCGCCTTTCCTTGAAGGCCAAGCAGTCGCCGTGACGGTGGTTCTCCTGCTGATCCTGGGCGGGGTGTTCCTGATGGGCTTCAGCGAGGGCCGTGGCCGTGGCGATCCCGCTCGTAGCCGTGTTTTTGGGACTGAACGCCATCATCATCGGCGTTGGGATCGTGGACATCGCAGCTTCTCCGGCTCTGTTGTCCTCCTGGTCCGAAGCACTGACTGCCGCGTCCGGTGGAGGCTTGGGTGGGCTGGTCCTGCCTGCCCTTGTCGCCTTCCCACTCCTCGTACTGGGCCTTTCAGGATTCGAGACCGGCGTCAGCATGATGCCACTGGTCTCGGCGAATACGACACCCGGGGAACGGCTCGCCGTCCGTATCAGGAACACCCGCAAACTCCTTACGACCGCTGCTGTCATCATGAGCGTCTATCTGATCGGCAGCAGCTTCGTCACGACCGTTCTGATACCCGCAGAAGCTTTCCGGGAAGGCGGGGCAGCAAATGGCCGTGCCTTGGCCTACCTGGCACACCAAAGGCTCGGTGAAGGATTCGGATCGGTATACGACATCAGCAGTATCCTCATCCTCTGGTTTGCCGGGGCATCGGCCATGGCGGGACTGGTCAACATCGTCCCGCGCTATCTTCCGTCCTATGGCATGGCGCCGGATTGGACCCGGGCAGTGCGCCCCGTCGTCCTCGTCTACACAGCCGTAAGCATCCTGATCACCATCGGCTTCAAAGCAGACGTGAACGCCCAGGCAGGAGCTTATGCCACGGGGATCCTCGCCATGATGGTTTCCGGATCGGCTGCTGTGACGATCTCCGCCCTTCGCCGAAAACGACGGCGGGCCGCCAGCGGCTTCGTAGTCCTGACTCTCATTTTGCTTTACGCCCTGATAGCGAACGTCATTGAGAAACCTGACGGACTCACCATCTCCGGCTTCTTCATCCTGGGCATCATCGTGGTGTCCCTCGTTTCCAGGGTCAGCCGGACGACCGAGTTGCGGGTGGATCGAATCCAATTCGACGAGAATGCGCGTCGTTTCATCGCAGATTCCCTCGACTATGACGGCCGGCTCAACCTCATTGCCAATCGCCCTCAAGCACGGGACGCTGCCGAATACGCGGCCAAGGAAACCGACCAGCGCGAATTGAACCCGGTACCTGGCTCCGCCGACGTCATCTTCCTCGAAATCGACGTTAGTGACCCGTCCAGCTTCAGCGATACCCTCACCGTTACCGGCGTCGAAGTTGCCGGTCACCGCGTCCTGCGCGCCCAAAGCCCCGCCGCGCCGAACGCGATCGCTGCGATCCTCCTGGCTCTCCGCAACGCCACAGGCGTTCGTCCCCACGCCTATTTCGAATGGTCCGAAGGCAACCCCCTGGCACACCTGATGCGCTACCTGCTGCTGGGCCGCGGCGACACCGCTCCTGTGGTCCGGGAAATCATCCGCGAAAACGAACCCGACCCCGACCTTCGGCCAGGCATCCATGTCGGCTAACCCCAAGCCGTCGGCTAAACCAAAGCCGACCCGGACCCCTGGACCACCGCGAGCCGGGAATGGCAACGCACGCCTGCGGTGGAAGCACCGGGACCCACAGACGCGGCGTGAAAACGTGTTTGGGCGTGCCCTTTCGCACCCAGTCCGCTCAGTACCCCTCGCCTTCCTGGCGGTCATCCTCCTCGGCGCAGCCCTGCTGATGCTGCCCGTTTCCCGCAACGGCACTGATCCAGCCTCGCTCATGACGGCCCTGTTCACCGCCGTGTCCGCGACGTGTGTCACGGGCCTGATTACCGTTGACACGGCAACCTATTGGACCCCTTTCGGGCATGTCGTGATTCTGGCATTGATCCAGGTTGGCGGGTTCGGCATTATGACCCTCGCGACCCTGCTGGCCCTGCTCGTGCGCAAAAGCATCGGCTTGCGCGGCCAGCTTGTTGTGCAGTCGGAAACGCACACCCTCAACCTCGGGGATGTCCGCTCGGTGCTGTTCCGGGTTGCCCGTATCATGGTCGTTTTTGAGGCGGTAACGGCTGCAGTCCTGGCTGTCCGGTTCTGGTTCGCCTACGACTCCAACCCAGCTGTTGCGCTATGGCATGGCGTCTTCCACGCAGTGTCTGCCTTCAACAACGCCGGGTTCGCGCTCTACAGCGACAACCTGATCAGTTTCCGCGAAGACCCTTACATCCTGGTCCCCATCTGCCTGGCCATCATTTCAGGTGGTCTCGGCTTCCCCGTCCTCATCCATTTGCTCAACGGCGGGGGACTGCGGGTCCGTAACTGGACGGTTCATTTGCGCCTTACAGTCTTCGGTACGATCTTCTTGCTCATTGCCGGCTTCGTTTTGTTCGCCGCGTTCGAATGGAACCGGGCCGAAACGCTGGGGCCGCTGGCCCTCCCGGGGAAGATCGTCGGTTCCTTCGCAGGAAGTGTCTTCCCGCGCACCGCGGGATTCAACAGCATCGACTACGGGGTGGCCTCACCGGAGACGCTGATGGTCAGCGACATTCTGATGTTCATCGGAGGGGGAAGCGCTGGAACTGCGGGTGGAATCAAGATCACCACTTTCCTCCTCCTGGCGTTCGCCATCTGGAATGAAGTCCGGGGCCGGGGCGATGTGACCATAGCCCACCGGTCCATTAGCCCTGCCTCGGTTCGGCAGGCCCTTTCGGTAGCCCTGCTCGGCATTGGTGCGGTCATTACCGGAACCATGCTGCTGCTCATGTTTACCGACTACAGCCTGGAGAAGGTCCTGTTCGAGTCCATCTCGGCGTTCGCCACGGTTGGCATGAGCACAGGAATCACGTACAACCTTCCTCCATCGGCTGAGTGGGTACTCATGGTTCTGATGTTTACGGGCCGTATCGGGACCGTCACGGTCGCTTCCGCACTGGCCCTGTCCTCACGCCCCCGCCTGTTCAACCTGCCCGAAGAACGGCCCATCATCGGCTAATACGGACAGGCCGGGCCTTCCCTGCTCCGCTTCACTGTTTCATTCACTGATTCCGCTCGCCGGACCGCACGAGCGTTCTGACTACTGGCGCGCCCAATTGCCTGATCCACTCCAGTAGATGATCCTTGTGAGATCGAAATTGATCGTTTAGTGTTTCTATAGATCATAAAACGTCACTGGATGAGCAGGAGCGAAACACACGATGAGCGAGAACACACTGGGCGCCTTCATGGAAGAAGAGCTGGTATCACAGCCCGATGTCTGGCAGCGGGCTATCGACCAGGCCGGTGCTGAGAAGTTGCTTCCCGCCGACGGTCAGCGGATCGCCGTCATCGGCTGTGGCACCTCCTGGTTCATGGCCCAGAGCTATGCTGCCGCCCGTGAATCCGCGGGCAAAGGCGTGACGGATGCCTTTGCGGCGTCGGAGGCTTTCCTGAACAGCAACAGTGCGGATCGCCAGTACGACGCCGTTGTGGCCATTACGCGGTCCGGCACCACCACTGAGGTGCTGGAGATCCTGACGGGGCTGAAGGGCATCGTCCCCACTGTCGCCATCATTGGCGATACGGCGTCTCCAATCGTTCACCTGGCCGATACCGTGATTGGACTCCCGTACGCAGATGAGCGATCGGTGGTGCAGACCCGCTTCGCAACCTCGGCACTGGTGTACTTGCTCGCCAGCCTTGGCATTGACCTGAAGCAAGCTATCGAAGACGCAAGGGACGCAGTGACAGGTCCCGTGCCGCAGGAACTCCTGGATGCTGAGCAATTCACCTTCCTCGGTACCGGATGGACGGTTGGCCTGGCCCACGAGGCAGGACTTAAGATGCGCGAAGCCGTGCAGGGCTGGACCGAGTCCTACCCGGCCATGGAATACCGCCATGGTCCCATCTCCATCGCTGCGCCAGGACGCGTGACCTGGCTGTTTGGCGCACAGCCTGAAGGCCTTGACAAGGACATGGCCGCTACCGGCGCCCTTTACATCCACACGGACAAGCACCCGCTGGCTGAACTGGCCCGCGTCCACAAGGTGACCCTGGAACGTGCGCGCGTCCGTGGGCTGAACCCGGACCTGCCCCGTAACCTGACGCGCTCCGTCATTCTCGACCCCTCCGCCTAGGCCCCGTCATGGTTCTTGGGCAGGCAGAATCAGCGGTCCTGGCCTTCGACGTTGGCGGTACAGACGTCAAGGCCGGACTCGTGGATGCCTTCGGAAACGTCCTGGGCATGCGCCGGGTACCCACGCCCCTTGATCCAGCGCACCCAGGGGAAGCGGTGCTGGACAGGCTCGCAGGGCTCGCTGAGGAGCTCGCATCCGAGTTTCCGCACATCCCGGCCAAAGCAGCGGGCGTCATCGTCCCTGGCATCGTGGATTCCGTAGGAGGAATCGGGATCTACTCCGCGAACCTCGGGTGGCGTAACTTCCCGTTCACTGCTGAGGCCGAGAAGAGGCTGGGGCTTCCCGTGGCGTTCGATCACGATGTCCGCTCCGCCGCTGCTGTGGAACACGCCTTTGGCGGATCCAAAGAGTTCAACGACGTCGTGGTCATGGTGGTGGGCACAGGAATCGCCGCGGCAGTCTTCTCCGGTGGTGTGGCCGTCACAGCCGGTGGTTTCGCCGGCGAACTCGGCCACGCCCAGGTACCGGACCCCGACGCCGGAACTGAAGCAACAGGGGCCACCATCCTTGAGGCCGTGGGTTCGGCAGGCGCCATCGCCAAACGGTACAGCAGGAAGTCGGGGAATGCCGTGGACGGTGCCCGCGACGTCCTGCTCCGGTCCCAAAAGGGAGATGCCGTGGCTGCCCGTGTGTGGGCAGATGCCGTGGACGCCCTGGCCTTCACGATCTGCCAGTGCGTGAACATCATCGGCACAGAAGCGGTAGTGATCGGGGGAGGGCCTGGCCGAAGCAGGCGAGGACCTTCTCGAACCGCTCCGTGCCCGGGTTGACCAAATCCTGGACTTCCAACGACGCCCACGCCTCATCCAGGCCCAGCTTGGCCAGGACGCCGGACTCCTTGGAGCGGCATTGAACGCACGGGCGCTCCTGGATGGTGCGCGATGACCGCTCCGGACGCGGCCCGCAACGGCACGTCCCCAAATGCCGCAACCCGGATTGTCACTGTGACCCCCAATCCGGCCATCGACATGACCTACACAGTCCACGGAATCACCGAAGGCGCCAGCCACAGGGTTCCCACACCCATCAGCCGTGCCGGGGGCAAAGGGCTCAACGTTGCCAGGGTCGTTCACCAAGTAGGCCATCCCGTGCTGGCCATCGCTCCTACCGGAGGAGCCGCGGGCCAGACCCTGGCCGCTGAACTTTGGACGAGCGGGGTGCCGCATACGCTGGTGTCTGTCGCCGCCGAGACACGCCGCAGCATCGCGCTCGTGGACACCCTCGCCGGCGAAACCTCCATTTTCAACGAGGAGGGCCAGGCACTCCTGCCGGACGATTGGCGCTCGCTGACCGCCGCCGTCGTGAAAGCCCTGCGCGGCGATGACGGAGAAGGTCCGGCCGCTGTGCTGGTGGGGTCCGGCAGCCTGCCACCGGATGCGCCTGCCGATTTCTACCCGTCCCTGGTGAAGCTGGCACACGACGCCGGCATCCCGGCCATCATTGACACCTCGGGACCCGGAATCATCACCGCAGCCCAGGCGGGTGCCGATGTCCTGAAACCCAATCACCACGAGCTCGCGGAAGCCACGGGGGAGTTGAGCGTGGAAGCCGCCGCGCTCTCGCTGATTGCCATGGGCGCCCGGACGGTCCTTGTCAGCGCCGGTGCGGAGGGAATGCTCGCCTTCGACCACGCATCACCCGGCGGGTACTGGAGTGCCCGCCTCCCCGGGCCCCTAAGCGGCAACCCCACAGGGGCGGGCGACGCCGGTGTGGCGGCCGCCGCCGTCGCCCTCGCCGAAGGCATTACGGAACCCCGCGAGATTCTGCTCCGGGCGACAGCCTGGTCCGCCGCGGCAGTGCTCATGCCTGCAGCAGGCGAGATGTCGCCCAGGTACCAGGAACTTGAAGGACAACTCATCGTGACATGGAAGGAGACCCGGTGACCCTTGTCAGCACGCGGGAATTGATGGACAAGGCCGCGGCCAACGGAACGGGCCAAGGCGCGTTCAACGTCATCCATGTGGAAACGGCGGAGGGACTGGTGGCGGGTGCCGAGACAGCGGGAGTTCCACTGATCCTGCAGATTTCGGAGAACTGCGCCAAATACCACGGCGGACTGGAACCGATCGCGGTGGCGGCTTTGGCGATCGCCCGCGAAGCATCAGTGCCCGTCGCCGTTCACCTGGACCATGCCGAATCCGAGGACCTCGCCATCGCGGCCGTGGACCTGGGCTTTGGCTCCGTGATGTTCGACGGCGCGCACTTGCCCTACGAATGGAACGTCGAAGTCACACAACGGGTAGCCCGCTACGCCCACGAGCGGGGAGTTTACGTGGAGGCCGAACTCGGCAAAGTGGGAGGCAAGGACGGCGCCCATGCACCTGGTGTCCGGACCGACCCCGCGGAGGCGCAGGCGTTTGTTGAAGCAACGGGTGTAGATGCGCTCGCCGTCGCCGTTGGCTCCTCCCACGCCATGACCGAACGCAGCGCCGCATTGGACCTGCACCTAATCACGCGGCTGAAGTCTGCTGTCGGAAAACCACTGGTCCTGCACGGCTCTTCAGGCGTCACAGACGACATGCTCGTAGCCGCAATCGGCGCAGGTATGACTAAGATCAACGTATCCACACATTTGAACGGGTTCTTCACCCGTGCCGTCCGTGAGTACCTCGATGCCAACCCTGCAGTGGTGGATTCCCGGAAGTACATCAAGGCCGGGCCGGGACGCACTGGCGCTGGAATCCGCACGTATGCTCACGCTGTTCGCCAAAGCGAAATAGCCAGACCCCGCGAAAGGCTCGTCATGACCCGCACCGATCGGCTGACCGCCATCCTTGACCTCCTGGCCGAATCCGGCCATGTGGAAGTCGAGGACATCGTGACGCGGCTTGGCGTGTCACCGGCCACGGCACGCCGGGACCTGGACAGCCTTGCGAAACAACGCCTGCTGAGCCGTACCCGCGGTGGCGCCACCACCGGATCCGTAGCGTACGATCTCCCGGGCCGCTATAACCGTGACGACCACGCCCTGGCCAAGCAGGAGATCGCCCAGGCGGCATCGGCCCTGATCCGCCCCGGAGCCGTGATCGGCTTGAGCGGGGGAACCACCAACACGGCGCTGGCGCAGCTGTTGTCCACCCGTGAGGACCTCAACGCACCGTCCAACAGGCCAACCCTCACGGTGGTGACCAACGCGATCAACATTGCCTCGCAGCTCGCCGTTCGTCCGAACATCAAGATCATGGTTACCGGGGGCATCCTGAATCCGCGCTCCTACGAGCTCGTGGGGCCATACACCGACGTGATCATGCAGAAGGTTGCCCTGGACATTGCGTTCATCGGGGTCAACGGTGTTGACCCGGACCTCGGCCCCACGATCACCGATGAAGGCGAAGCAATGGTGAACACCGTCATGGCGCGCCGGGCCACCGAATCCTACGTGGTGGCTGACTCCTCGAAAGTAGGCCGCCGCTCCTTTGCGGCCATGGCCGGGTATGACTTCCGGCACCTCATCACGGACGCCGGGATCAGCGCTGAAGATAAGGCCGCGTTTGAAGCCAAGGGCACGGAAGTTATCGTCGCACCTGCCAACTAACCGGTCCTGCAACCAACCGTTCCCGCTAGAAACGCATTCTCGGCGCGTGAAGCACTGAATCGTCAACATCCCTTGGCACCCACTGGCTGAACGGTTTGTCCAGGCTGTACTGTCCGTCGTCGGTCCTTACCAACGTTCGGAGTTCGGCATTGTCCGGGTTGTTCAGCGATTCGAAATACTCAACAGTCCAGTGGAACCAGCGCATGCAGAACAGCCTCATGGTCAGTCCGTGGGTGACCATGAGGGTATTTGGGGCATACGTCGGCTTTTCCCAATGGCGGTAAAGGGTCTCCATGAATGAGGACACGCGGTCGTAGACGTCCGAGCCTGACTCGCCTTCACGGAACCTGTAGAAGAAGTGGCCGTAAAGGTTGCGCAACTCTTTCTGGTCCTCGATTTCCCCGGCAATCTGAAAATTGGCCCAGTCCTGCTCACGCAGCCTCGGTTCTTCGATGACGCGCTCGATCAGCGGTCCCAGGTCCAACGCCTCAAGAGTCTGGTATGCCCGCAAATAGGGGGACACATAAACGCAGACCTGCTCGCCGTCGAGCTTCTGCCGGAGGGCCTCACCAGCTATCCTCGCCTGTTCAATTCCACGTTTGGTCAGCGGAATGCGGTAGTCCGGCACACGGTTGTAGATTGACGTGTCGGCATTGGCGGCGGACTGGCCGTGCCGGATCATGAAGATTCTCCCTGGGGCACTCATCCCACCAAGCATAGGGTCTGCCTACGGATGGAGCGGGAACGTGCACAGTTCACGGCAAAGTGGCAGGAACTGCAGGCAAGATAGGTACATGCTCCTTGCTTCCCGCCGCCGCCTGCGCGCCGAAGTACTCATCGTACTGGGCCTGTCTTTGGGCCAATCAGCTGTGTATTCCGTGGTGCAGCTCCTGGACAAGATGACGCGGGCGCCGCTGTCCGAGGCAACCTCCACTCTTAACAGGTCCCAAAGCACCCGCGAGTACTTCGACCTCACGTATCAACTACTGGACATTGTCTTCGCTTTGGTGCCGGTGGTCCTAGTGTTCTATTTCCTGTCATCGCATGCCCAGGGTGGGCGGGAAGGCGCAAGTGGCCTTGCCCGGCTGGGGTTCAACTTCGCACGCCCCGGCAAGGACCTTTTACACGGATTGGGACTCGCAGCAGTCATTGGCATCCCGTCACTTGGCTTGTACGCGGCCGGCCGTGCCCTGGGAATCACCACCGCCATTGTGCCCAGCGGCCTGGAGGCTTACTGGTGGACAGTGCCTGTGTTGATTCTCTCCGCGATTCGCCACGCGATCGTTGAGGAAGTGATCGTCGTGGGATACCTCATGGACCGTTTCGGAAAATTCGGTTGGAGCACGCCGCTGGCCATTGTCGTGAGCGCGGCCCTTCGCGGCAGCTACCACTTGTATCAAGGCTTCGGGCCGTTCATCGGCAACTTCGCCATGGGCTTGGTCTTCGCCTGGATCTATACCAAGACGAAGCGGGTGATGCCTTTGGTCATTGCGCATGCGCTGCTGGACATCGTCGCGTTCGTTGGCTTCAGCCTCTTCGGCAAGGCGATAGGGCCTGGGCTAGACAGCCTTGAAGGCAGGGGACCCTTAACCAGGGCACCGTTAAAGAGAAATTCGGCCGCCATCGGTGGGTGACGTCGTTGGCACCCGCTGATGGCGGCCGAAGCTTGACCGGACACACTGGACCTGTGACCCAACATGCTGGACTGGAGGGGACCAGGCCCCAGGGAAGGTGTGCGTCAGATAGTGACGGCGCCGGATGCGGTTTCGAAAGTGACGGACATGATGCCAGGCGTACCGTGCGGGGCCATCCACTGGACAGCGACGTCCTCAAGCGGCTTCTCTACGGGCTCGCCCAGCCATTCGGTAACGCGTTCCGCCGAGCCTGCAATGGTGAGGCTGGACATCTTGACGTCACTCTCATAGACCTTGGACGGGTGCAGTGAGGGATCGCCCTCCCACTTGAGCAGGTAAGGCACCTGGGGATCGGCGATCAAGCCGAGAATGCCGATCTGCTGCCATACGAGTTCGCGGCCATCCGGGAACTTGCGGTTGCCCGGAACTGCGGACCGGCCGAGGCGTTCCTCGAAGGGGGCGAGGTCGTCAACGGCGACGCACCAGCCCATCCAACCGCCGCCAGCCGCCGAGCGTGCGCGGACTGCCTGGCCAAAGGGTGCCTTGTCGGAAGCAGGGTGGTCCAGGACCTCTACGACTTCCAGGTATTTGTTATCCGCCAAGGGAATGATCATGTTCCGGGTACCGAAGCGCGGGTGCACTCCGCCCCGGACTGCGTCCACTCCCAGAGCTGCGGAAATTCGTTCGGTGGTGGCCAAAAGGCCATCTCGTTCACAAGCGTAAGAGACGTGATCCATGCGCATGGCTTCATCTTGGCACTTTGTGATCGGGGTCTCAGCTAAGGGAAGCCTTACTAACATGGGATGTTATTGTGCGCCGTCGGAACGCTTCACGCCGGGTCGCGTAAAGACTGAAAAATACTGCCTTCGTCACAAAGCTGTCCAAGTACCCGGGCGCTTCCTAGACTGGCCCCAGCCCACGCCTACAGCGATCAACGGCAAACCCGCGCGCCACGAAGAGGAGAACCCAATGTCCCAAGGATGGTCTTTCGAAACCCGCCAGATCCACGCAGGGCAGGAGCCTGACTCTGCCACGGGAGCGCGGTCGCTTCCGATCTACCAGACCACGTCCTTCGTTTTCCCGAGCGCAGAGAGCGCAGCCAACCGCTTTGCACTGGCCGAGCTCGCCCCGATCTACACGCGTATCGGCAACCCAACACAAGATGCCGTGGAGCAGCGGATCGCCAGCCTCGAAGGCGGGCTGGGCGCGTTGCTCCTTAGCTCAGGGCAGGCCGCGGAAACCTTCGCTATCCTGAACATTGCCGAGGCCGGAGACCATGTCGTCGCGAGCCCCAGCCTCTACGGTGGCACTTACAACCTGCTGGCGCACACTCTGAAGAAGTTCGGCATCTCCGTGACGTTCGTGCAGGATCCGGACAACCTGGACCAGTGGCGGGACGCCGTGCAGCCCAACACCAAGCTGTTCTTCGGCGAGGTTGTGTCCAATCCGCGCCAGGACGTGCTGGACATCGAGGGTGTTTCACGCGCCGCGCACGAGGCTGGCGTGCCGCTCATCGTGGATAACACGCTCTCAACCCCCTACCTCATCCGTCCCATCGAGTGGGGTGCGGACATCGTGGTGCACTCGGCTACCAAGTATCTGGGCGGCCACGGCGCGGCGATCGCCGGCGTGATCGTGGACTCCGGAAACTTTGATTTCGGCAAGGACCCGGAGCGCTTCCCCGGATTCAATACTCCGGACCCCAGCTACAACGGACTCGTTTACGCCCGGGACCTTGGCAAGGATGGCGCGCTCGGAGCCAACCTCTCCTACATTCTCAAGGCGCGCGTGCAGTTGCTGCGCGATCTGGGTTCGGCGGTTTCCCCGTTCAACGCCTTCCTCATCGCCCAGGGGCCCTGGAAACCCTGAGCCTGCGCGTCGAGCGTCACGTCTCGAACGCCACCAAAGTGGCTGAATGGCTGGAAGCCCATGACGACGTCGAATCGGTTGCCTTTGCGGGCCTGCCGTCCAGCCCTTGGTACGACCGCGGCCGTAAGTACGGGCCAAGGGGTACCGGTGCAGTGGTGGCATTCAACATCAAGGGTGGCGTCGAGGCCGGCAAGCGATTCGTGGACGGCCTGGAGTTGCACTCCCATGTTGCCAACATCGGTGACGTCCGCTCGCTGGTTATCCACCCGGCGTCGACTACCCACAGCCAGCTCACGGTCGAACAGCAGCTGGTTGCGGGCGTGAATCCAGGCCTTGTCCGCCTCTCCGTGGGAATAGAGCACGTGGACGACATTATTGCTGATCTTGAGGCCGGTTTCCGGGCTGCCAAAGGCGCTTAATCGCGCTGCTGGGGGAGCGGCCGCCCGCCGTCGAAAATTCGCCGGGCGGCCCTTCGCGGTGCGTGTTCCTGAACGAAGCGGCGCCAAACCGTCACACAGCTGTCACATTCTTCGCCAAGACAGCGGTATTTTTCCTAGACTCTACGTATTAGGTCATGAGTGCCAGCGACAGCCCCGGCTTGCTGGCCGGCAACCCTCCTCCGCGGTGGGGTGCCCCGGGTGAAGACCTGGCCTGTCGCACGCAAGGCGGCAGGCAAGCGCGAGGTTAGGTGTCAAAGGAATGACCATTACTGCTACAGCACCCCCCAAACCGGGCAAAGAAGACGGGACGGTCAAGTACGCCGGCGTAGGTTCACTGGAACTTGAAGCCGGCGGTTTTCTCCCGGATGTTGTGCTTGCCTACGAAACCTGGGGGCAGTTGAATGCGGATGCGTCCAACGCAGTCCTGGTTCAGCACGCACTGACGGGCAGCACGCATGTGGCCCGCGGTGCTACTGATGAGGAAGGCTGGTGGGAGCAACTCGTTGGTCCCGGCGCGACGATCGACACCAACCGGTTCTTCGTTATCTCCATCAACATTGTCGGCGGCTGTTACGGCAGCACGGGCCCATCGTCAGAGGCGCCGGACGGACGGCCCTGGGGATCCCGCTTCCCACTGATCACCTTGCGCGACAGCACGGTGGCTGAAGCCCGGCTCGCGGATGCCTTGGGGATCAAGGCATGGCACGCAGTCCTTGGCGGTTCCATGGGTGGGGCGCGGGCACTTGAGTGGGCGGTCACCTTCCCTGAGCGTGTTCAGCGGTGCGCGGTTATTTCTGTGGGCGCCTACAGCACAGCCGAGCAAATTGCTTTCGCCCAGTCGCAGACGCTCGCCATCCGCCAGGACCCGAACTTCAACAACGGCGATTACTACGGTGGACCAACTCCTGAGGCAGGCCTTGCCCTGGCCCGACGGATAGCGCACATCACGTACCGGTCAGCGCTGGAGCTTGATGTCCGCTTCGGCCGGGAAGCCCAGCACCAGGAGACGCCCCTGGCCGCTGCGGTCCTGGGGGAGCGTGGCCGCTACCAAGTGGAAAGCTACCTCGACCACCAAGGCACCAAGCTGGTGCGCCGGTTCGATGCGAACAGTTACATCGCCATCACCGAGGCGCTGATGTCCCACGACATCAGACGGGGCCGGGGCACCTTGAAGGAAGCCTTGGCTGCCGCCACTGCTGAATTCTTTGTGGCAGCCGTCGATTCCGACCGCCTCTATTTTCCGGCCCAGTCAGTGGAACTGGCGCAAAACCTGCCAGGCAATGTGCCCGTCCACGTGATCGAGGCCCCCATCGGCCACGATGGCTTCCTGACCGAAATCGGCCAACTATCGAAGCAGCTTCGCGAGGCCTTCTTCGCCTAAGCCGGCTCAGCCGTTCATGATGTCGCCGCGCTGCTTCATGTAATCCTCCATGGCAATTTCGCCGTTGCTGAACTTGAGGTCCAGTTCGGCCAGCTTGCGCGCGCGGAAGCCTTGCTGCTCAGAGCCGCGGTGGCTCGGAAACGTAGGTGAAGAAGCGTTCGACGCCGGTCCTGGCGGCGGTGGGGCATCGGCAGGGCGGATGGTGGTGGGCTGCGTGGGATAGCCCGGATAATTCGGCTGCGGGTAACCCGGTCCCGGAAGATTCTGCGGGGGATAGCCGGGGCCCGGATAATTCGGGCCCGGGAAATTGCGGTCCTGGAGCCGCCGCGCCCGGGACTTGTTGTACATGCGTATCCCCATGGGAATCAGCCACGAGCAGACGATGATCCAGAAGATCAGATTGTTCACGGTGCAGGCCTCCTAGGTCTTAACCCAGCTTAGTCCCGCAGTTTCACACCAGCTTTGTCTCCATGCCCAGGAACCTCCCGTAGCGTTCCACTTCTGCCTCCAAAGCTTGTTGTTCGGCTGTTGTGAGTGGCCTGTTCATTCTGATGTCGAGTTCGCAGATCCCACCCGAGAAGCTGTGGCGCCACCATCCGGTCAACCTGCCATCGAGCAACACCACGTGAATTGGAGCATCGCCCTCGGGGAAATAGGGCGCCCTGCCGCCGAGGTAGTGCCTCGATTGTGAATAGCCCATCACGTACTCGTCGTAGCACTGGATGAGATCGACACGGGGAAGTCCTGGCCCATCGTCACCTGGTGGGGGAGTCGCTGCAAGTGCCTCCACATCTTCTGCTGGCAAGTAGAAGTCCAAGCCGTCGACCGCCACGGTTGCCAAGGCGCCCGGAACGGACTCTTCAGCTACCTGCAAGCCAAGCCGTACATCCTTGATGGTCAGTCCGGACCACGCGGCACAGTCCTTGATGGTGGCAGGTCCCCGGCTGCTGAAGTACCGCAGGGCCAGCTGGCCCAAGGCCCATTCGCGGTCGCCGTCCTCCATCAGGGACGTATTGCCGTCGGGCACACGTTCCTCGAACAAGGCGTATGTCTGTTTCAGTGCACCCCCTGCAGAACGGACCGGGCTGCCGCTCACCAGGATTTTGCTGATCTCGGCGTGCATGAGGTGGTAAACGAAGCCAAGGCCTTTGCCGGGGAGCCCCGCCTTTTCCAGTATTCCGGCTAGTTCTTCGCGTGTTTTGTGGGCTCCACCGGCCACCGCTTCGGCAAGGATGTGCCCACTGCGGGCGGCTGCGTGCTCATCAACTCCCGCCTGCCGGTACATGCCCTTGTTGCCTTGATGAAGGCGATCTGCAGACAAACCCATCAACCAGCCGAGGTCGTCACGGTGCACAAAATGCCACGTCGGCCGCAGGATATGCGTCCGGAGGATCCTGCCGTCAGCCACCGCCTGCTCCACCTCATCGGCAGTGCTCCCGACCGCCCTTTGGGCGAGGCTCCACCTGGCATACGGAAATTCCTGCGACTGCACCGCCAGGAGGTTGCGCAGAACATCATCAACGTTTTCGCCGTAGGGAGCCCGCAGCTGCTGACGGCGCAGGCGCAGGGGGACAACATTGTTAGGCTGCATCGAATCCTCCCGGCCGCAGTCCCATCAGCTCAGCCGCGCGGCAGCATGGTGCCGTTGGGGCCGAAGACCGGTCCCGGCGTCGGGCGTTTGGGGGTAATGCCGTCACCGGAGGATCGATGCCGCAACCTGCGGATAACCCACGGAACAAAGTACTCGCGGGCCCACACCAGATCCGAGGATCGGGCCTCGCGCCAGGTGCGGACCGGCAGGGGCTTGGGCACCAGGGGCTCAAGGGTGTGCTGGACGTTCAGCGCTTCAAGGACCATCATCGCGATGGTGTGGTGTCCCAGAGGTGAGAAGTGCAGGCGGTCTTCGTCCCACATCCGCGGATCGGCCAACTGCCTCAGGGACCACATGTCCGCGATGATGGCGTCGTGCCGTGCAGCTACAGTCCTCAGGTTTTCGTTGTAGATGGCCACCTTGCCACGGATGCGGCCCAACACCGAGGACGCGGTGTCCGGTCCGTTGAACAACACCACAGTCGCCCCACCGGAGGCCAGTTCCTGAACAGCAGCATCCAGCTTCTCCGCCAAGAGGTCCGGGTCGCCACCGGGCCGGATGAGGTCATTGCCGCCCGCTGAAATCGAGACAAGGTCCGGCTGAAGTTCCAGGCAAGGACCAATTTGTTCATCCACGATCTGCTGCAGCAGCCGCCCACGGATAGCAAGGTTGGCATAAGCGAAATCCTCATGACCGCGGCCCAGTTCCTCCGCTACACGGTCAGCCCATCCCCGGAAGCCGCCGGGGTTCCGGGGCTCGGGATCGCCGATGCCTTCCGTGAACGAATCCCCCAGTGCCACGTAACGGCTCCAAGGGTGTGTTTGAACCGGTTCGCCCGGCTTCACCAATGAATTGACGTCACTCACGCTTTCCATCCTGCCTTGAATCTGCGAACCTACGCCACCGTAGGTTGTTACTCATCAGTAACTGCAAGAATAGACCCATGACTGAAGCCGTTGCATTCCCCGCGCCCGTTGTCCTGTGGTCCCATGACGAAGCTGAACGGGAGGGCAAGCCGCTTCTGGTGCTGCTGCACGGCTATGGCTCCAATGAGGACGATCTCTTCAGCCTCGCGGGCCCTGCTTCCCGAAGGGTTTGTGGTGGCTTCCCTGCGCGCGCCGATGCCCATGGGCCCCGGCTTCACCTGGTTCCCGCTCACTGCGTCAATCGACTATTCCCTGGAAGCAGTAAAGCTTGCCGCCGAGTATGCCCTTGAATGGTTGGATACGGTCAAAGCCAATCATTCTTCAGTGACGCTGCTCGGCTTCTCCATGGGCATGGCCATGGCGACCACCATGCTCCGGTACCGTCCCGCGGACTTCGCTGCCGTCGTCGGGCTTTCGGGTTTCGTGGTGGACGCCGGCGATGACCCCGCCTTCCGCGATGCCGAACTGGACGGCACCTTGCCGATGTTCTGGGGCCGCGACCAGCAGGACCCCGTCATTACTCCGGACAAGATCGAATACACCATGGGGTGGGTGCGCAAGCACGTGGACCTCACCAAGGTGCTCTACACAGGCATGTGGCATGGCATTAATCAGCAGGAAATCGGCCACGTAGGCGAATTCCTGACGCACAAAGTCCTCGCATCTTAACGCAACGCGGGGTCACTTACGGCCCATAAATGGCCTCACCATGGGCCTTAAGTGACCCCGCGTTGCTTCAGGCGGAGATAATCCTTACGGTCTGGCCGTTGACGGTGACGGTGTCGCCGGCGTGCAGCTGGCGGCCCCGGCGTTCGTCGATCTCGTCGTTGACCTTCACCAAGCCATTCTTAATGAGCTCGGTGGCCTCCACGCCGTCCTCCACCAGGTTGGCCAGCTTCAGCAGCTGACCGAGGCGGATCATGTCGTCGCGGATGGGGACCTCTTCGATTTCCGGGTTGCTCATAAAGCAATGATGCCTGACGTAGTGTGGTGTCAGTGCCGCAGTCTTCCCGTCGTTCCACCCTTCCGCTCGCCGTTGGCCTCCCTGTTGCAGTAGCAACTGGGCTGGTCATTCCGCTTCAAGGAAGGATCAACGGGGCTCTCGGGGCCCGGCTGGACGATGGCATCGCCGCAGCCGTGGTGAGCTTCACCACAGGCCTCGTCCTCATTGCGGCCATTTCCCTCGCCACACCCAAAGGCAGGGCAGGCCTTCGGCGCATCGTCCCGGCGGTCCGCAGCCGTAGCTTTCCCCGCTTCTACGTCATGGCCGGTGGGATCGGTGCACTCTTCGTCATCGCGCAAACATTCACTGTGGGCCTGCTGGGGGTTGCGCTGTTCACTGTGGCGGTGGTCACCGGGCAGACCCTGAGCGGCCTCCTTGTGGACCGAATGGGAATAGGTCCCGGCGGCAAACGGTCCATTACCGGAGTGCGGATCCTGGGCAGTGTGCTGACGGTAGCCGCCGTTGCCTGGGCAGTTTCCCCTCGGTTCGGGGGCAATACCGACATCGCCTCCCTGGTGTTGCCCGTACTGTTGCCACTGGCTGCAGGGTTTCTCATGAGTTTCCAGCAAGCCATGAACGGAACCGCCACTGTTCACTACGGGACGCCTGTCGCCGCCACGCTGGTCAACTTCATCGCCGGTGCCGTCATCCTCTGGATTGCCTGGCTTATCAAGCTTTCCGTGGCAGGCGCGGGCAACCCGCTTCCGGGTGAATGGTGGTTCTACCTGGGCGGCCCCATGGGCTGCCTTTTCATTGGGCTTGCGGCGTTCCTGGTCCGAAGCCTTGGCGTGCTGGTCACCGGTCTGGGCATGATCGCCGGGCAGTTGGTGGGTTCTTTAGTGCTCGACGTCGTGATCCCCAGTCCCGGTGCGGTGGTCGCCTTGCCCACGGTGTTGGGTACGGTATTGACGCTCGCGGCGATCGTCGTGGCCACGCTGCCCTGGCCCAGGGGAGCATTCGCACGAAAGGTCCCGGGCAAAGGCCGGTAGGCTAGGACACGCAGCTTTTCTGCACAGTTATTATCCGCACCAATTCCCCAGCCCACCCCGCCGGACAACCTCGTTCGGAATCCGGGGCAACCACCGCGGACCGCACCCAGCGGCCCTGTAGAACAAATGGAGTACCCATGGCAGCAAAATCCGTCCTTGACCAGGTCATTTCCCTCTCCAAGCGGAGGGGCTTTGTCTTCCAGGCCGGTGAAATCTATGGTGGTTCCCGTTCGGCGTGGGATTACGGACCCCTGGGTGCGGAACTGAAGGAAAACATCAAGCGCCAGTGGTGGCAGAGCATGGTCCGCGGCCGCGAAGACGTCGTAGGCCTGGACTCCTCGGTCATCCTGCCCCGCCAGGTCTGGGAAGCCTCCGGCCACGTCGAGGTGTTCTCGGACCCCCTGGTGGAATGCCTCTCGTGCCACAAGCGCTACCGTGCCGACCACCTTGAGGAAGAGTACGAGGAAAAGAAGGGCCGCCCCGCCGAGAACGGCTTGAAGGACATTGCCTGTGCCAACTGTGGCACCCGCGGCCAATGGACGGAGCCGCAGGAATTTTCCGGCCTCCTGAAGACCTTCCTTGGCCCGGTGGCCAACGATGAGGGCATGCACTACCTGCGTCCGGAAACGGCCCAGGGCATCTTCGTGAACTTCAACAATGTCCTCACCACGTCCCGGAAGAAGCCACCGTTCGGCATTGGCCAGATCGGCAAGTCCTTCCGCAACGAGATCACGCCGGGCAACTTCATCTTCCGTACCCGCGAGTTCGAACAGATGGAGATGGAATTCTTCGTCGAGCCCGGCACGGATGAGGAATGGCACCAGTACTGGATGAAGGAGCGCATGTCCTGGTACACCAGCCTGGGCATCCGTGAAGAAAACCTCCGCTTCTTTGAGCACCCGCTTGAGAAGCTGAGCCACTACTCCAAGGGCACCACGGACATCGAGTACCGCTTCGGTTTCCAAGGCTCCGAGTGGGGCGAGCTCGAGGGTATCGCGAACCGCACGGACTTCGACCTCTCCACGCACGCCAAGGCTTCCGGGACGGACCTGAGCTACTTCAACCAGGCCACCAATGAGCGCTACACCCCATACGTGATCGAGCCGGCTGCCGGGTTGACCCGTTCCTTCATGGCGTTCCTGATTGACGCCTACACCGAAGACGAGGCACCCAACGCCAAGGGCGGCGTCGACGTCCGTACGGTCCTGAAGCTGGACCCGCGGCTTGCCCCGGTCAAGGCCGCTGTCCTGCCCCTGAGCCGCAACGAGGACCTGTCCCCGAAGGCAAAGGCGCTGGGCACCCAGCTGCGCAAGAACTGGAACATCGACTTCGACGACGCCGGCGCCATCGGCCGCCGTTACCGTCGCCAGGACGAGATCGGTACTCCGTTCTGCATCACCGTGGACTTCGATACCCTCGAAGACCAGGCCGTGACCATCCGTGAGCGCGACACCATGAGCCAGGAACGCGTGTCCCTGGACAAGGTTGAGGCTTACCTGGCAGCACGACTGATCGGCGCCTAACCGTGGCCTTGGAATACCGCGAGTGGAAGGAAGGCGACGACCTCGCCCTCCTGGAAATCTGGGGCGGCCCGGAGACCCTCCCTGCAGAACAGTTCCGTGCTGCTTTGGCGCCTTCGAGCAACCAGCCTTGGCGCCGCTGCATCGTTGCCGAAGACGTCGTTGACGGCGTTCGCATCCCCGTTGCGGCCGGCGTGGTTCACGAAGCGTCCCTGCACCCGGAACGTCTCTGGGCTTACATCGAGGTTGCCAAGGACCATCGCCGGAACGGCGTCGGTGCCACCCTGCTGACCATGCTGCGCCGCGAAGCCGGGAACTCGCCGTCGGGCGTTTCCAGGCTCCGCAGCAAAGTTGAACCGGGCACCCCGGGGGCCGCTTTCGCCGAGGCCGCAGGCCTGGGACCCATCCAGCGTTCCCAGTTGGTAGTAGTGGAGCCTGAGCCGCTGAAGCTCCCGCGGTTCGGCGACGGTTCCGAGGAAGCTGCCTCGGAGCGCGTGGAGGACCTCGCCACCGGATCCGTGGAACTCAGCGAAGTGGTGGGCCGCTACTACTCAGCTGTCCATCACTGGGACAGCCCCGGCGAGCTCAGCATTGCTACGGTGCAGCGGCTCTTCCTGCACGATCTCACCGGAGCGCACGGAGCCATTGTGCTTCGTGCTCCGAAGGCAAGCGCCTTTGGCGGGGGAGTGCCGGCCAGCCGAAAAGGCAAGATCCAGGCCTTCGCCATCAGCTACGCCCAGGGGAACTCCGAGGAGCCCTCGGATGTCTTCCTGGGTCACGATCCCAAGCTGTCCGCCGACGACGCCGAAGCTGCCGTACGGGATCTTCTGGCGCTTATTGCGTACCAGCACCCCGTGCTGTTGGAAGTGGACGAATCCATGACGGCGCTGCGCAGCGTTCTGGCACCTTTGCTGGAGTCGGGCAAGGCCCACGTTCGTGGCGCTGACACACTGATCGTGAGCGACTGACCACGTACTTGCATGTCCGGATCCCGCCCTGCCCATCGCCGATGGGCAGGGCGGGATCCTCGCTTTAAGCTCAGCCCGCATTCGTGGTGGAAAAGCCTTGACGCGGCCATGGCGCAGGAGTAGGAAGGCGACGTAAGCCACGCGCCGGCACACTCGGAGGGAAGCGGCGTCTGTGGAACAGCTCCGGTCTCCTCTGAATCGGCGGTAACAACAATGAACGGAACGGCCTTGGACGGGCTGCGGGATCAGCTGCGCGGACAGCTCATCACTCCCGAAGACCCTGAATATGATTCGGCACGGGCAGTCTTTAACGCCATGGTCGACAAACGTCCGGCGGGCATCGTCCGGGTGGCCCAGGTGGCGGATGTGATTGCGGGGGTGAACTTCGCACGGGAGAATTCCATGCCCCTGGCCATTCGGGGCGGCGGACACAGTGCTCCTGGATTTGGAACAGCGGATGACGCCCTGGTGCTGGACTTCGTCAACCGAACAGGAGTGCGGGTTGATCCGGAGACCGCAACTGCGCGGGCCGAAGGCGGAACCACGTGGGCTGATTTCAACCACGCAACGCACGCGTTCGGGCTGGCGACTACCGGTGGGATCGTCGGATCCACGGGAGTTGCGGGACTGACCCTGGGCGGCGGAATAGGCTACCTTGCCCGAAAGTACGGTCTCTCCTGCGACAACCTCGTTTCAGCCGATGTGGTCACGGCTGATGGAAAGTTCCTGGTGGCCAGCGAGGACCAGAACGAGGACCTGTTCTGGGCGCTCCGGGGCGGTGGCGGCAACTTCGGCGTCGTGACCTCCTTCGAGTTCAAACTCCATCCTGTTGATATGGTCCATGCCGGAGTCATCCTCTACGGCGCAGAACATACTGACACAGTCGCCCGGTTCTACCGCGATTACATCGCGAACGCGCCCGAAGAGTTCGGCGCTTTCCTGGGATTCCATCAGGGCCCGCCAGTCCCGTTCCTACCCGAAGAGTGGCACGGCAAGCCCGTCTGTGTGGTGGTCGGGATGTGGACGGGGGACTTGGGAGAAGGCGAAGCGCGGTGGCAGCCCTTCTTGGACGCAGCCCCTGTTGCGGGCTCACTGGTAGCTCCCATGCCGTACCCAGCCCTGAACGTTGCCTTCGACGCGCTCAACCAGAAAGGAATGCAGGGCTACTGGAAGGCGAACTTCCTCCCCGAGCTCAACGACGGCGCTATCCAAGCCCATGCCGAACATGGTGCGACGGTCACCAGCGTCAATACGGCTGTCCACATCTACCCCATCGACGGCGCCGTCTCACGCGTTGGCGTCCATGACACAGCCTTTGCGCACCGTGACATGAAGTTTGCGCCCGTCATTGCCGCCCAATGGATGGAACCCACGGATAACGAAGCCAACATCGCCTGGGCGCGAGGGTATGCGGCGGCCCTTGCACCGCACTCGGCGCTGGGCGGGTACATCAACTTCATGGACGCTGAAGACCAGAACCGGGTCACTGACAATTACGGCCCCAATTGGGATCGTCTGGTGCAGGTCAAGAGCAAGTACGATCCCGGCAACCTTTTCCACGTGAACCAGAACATCAAGCCCGCCTGAGGGAAGGGTTTGCGTTTGACCCGGCTAGGCTTGAAACCATGAGGTTTTGCAGCTGATGGGTCACGGGCACTCCCACGGTCACGGTCATTCTGAAAGTTCCGAGCCAACTCCGCAGGCGATTGCCTCCCGGAAGCGCGCCAACTGGCTCCTGGCTGCGGTGCTGGTTCCACTTGGAGTGCTCACTGTCATTGCCATGATGGTCATGTGGCCCTCGGGCAGCCGGGAGGGAATCTCCTTCGCGAGTCCCTACCAGGCTGCCCCGGGGGTGACTTTCGATACCGGAAAGATCCAGAGCGTGGTGCAGGAAAGCTGCACACAAACCGGCCAAACCGGTGCAGGCCAAACCGATCCAGGCCAGTCCGGCGGATCCGACTGCACTTTCGCCTTCACGCAGCCGGACAAGGGCGGGGAAGCCGTCAAGGTGGTGATCAACCCCGACGTCGCTAAATCCCATGGCGTGAATGTGGGGGACTCGATCCGCTATCTGAACCTTTCCGGTGTCCAGGGCGCGGCGCAGGCCAACGGCTCGCCGTCGTACGTTTTTGTGGATTTCGTGCGGAGCCTGCCGATTGCCCTGCTGGCTGTGCTCTATGCGGTGGTGGTGATCGCTGTGGCGCGCTGGCGTGGCTTCCGGGCACTCCTTGGCCTGGTTGGCGCTTATGCCGTGCTGGTCAGCTTTATCCTGCCGGGGCTTGTGGAGGGGAAGCCGCCACTCATGCTGGCTTTGGTGGGTTCAACGGTGATCATGATCGGGGTCCTGTACTTCGCCCATGGTTTCTCGGCGAGGACGTCCACGGCCCTGCTCGGAACCATCTTCGGGTTGGGCATTACGGCGCTGTTGGCGGCGTGGGCCACGGATGCTGCCAACCTTGCAGGCGTCGGTGACCATGACGCTGCAACGCTGATAAATATGTCGGACAAGATTTCAATCTCCGGCATCATCTTGTGCGGCCTGATCATCTCAGGGCCTCGGCGTCCTCAACGACGTCACCATTACCCAGTCATCTGCCGTGTGGGAACTTTACGAACTGGCCCCGAACACCAGTGCCCGGAAGCTGTTCTCCTCGGCCATGCGGATTGGCCGGGACCACATCGCCTCGACCGTTTACACGATTGCCTTCGCGTACGCTGGTGCCGCCCTTCCGATCCTGATCATCGTGATGCTTTACGACCGCCCACTTGCCGAGGCCCTGACCAGTGCGGAGTTGTCCGAGGAAGTCATCCGGACATTGGTCGGCTCCATCGGACTGGTGCTCGCCATCCCGGTTACCACGCTGATAGCTGTCCTGGTGGTCAAGGCCACAGGCGTGAAGGGTGCCGTCCCTGCGCCCGCACTGTCCGTGAATCCGGAGGACGTGGACGATACCGGTACGCTCGCTGCTGCGGCCGCCGTCGTGGGTTCCGGCAGGGCCGAAACGCTCGACGGCGGCCGGTCTTCCCGCGCGGCCGGCAAGCCTGCCCGCCCGGGGAGCCGCCGTGCCCAGCGTGAGGCGGAGCGCCGGGGCGACGGGGAAAAACCGATTCCGTAGGGCGCAAAGGGTCGATTTGCCCTGATTTGCAACAATGGATGGGTGACTGTAGTAGCAACGCCCCCTGCCCCAAAGCTTGAGCTTCCGCCTTTGCAGCTCGGTGGGATCACCGTGGACACTCCCGTGATCCTTGCCCCCATGGCGGGCATCACCAACTCGGCCTTCCGCAGGCTCTGCCGTGAATACGGTGGTGGCCTGTACGTGGCCGAGATGGTTACCTCGCGTGCGCTGGTGGAACGGACCCCGGAATCGTTGCGCATCATCTCCCACGATGAGGACGAGAAAGTGCGTTCCGTGCAGCTCTATGGTGTTGACCCCGTAACGGTCGGTGCGGCTGTCCGCATGCTCGTCGAGGAAGACCGGGCTGACCACATTGACCTCAACTTCGGCTGCCCGGTGCCCAAGGTCACCCGCCGCGGTGGTGGTTCCGCGCTGCCATGGAAGATCGATCTGTTCACGTCGATCGTGCAGACGGCGGTGAAGGAAGCCTCCAAGGGTGGCATCCCGCTCACCATCAAGATGCGCAAGGGCATTGACGAGGACCACCTGACGTACCTCGACGCCGGACGCATCGCCCGCGATGCGGGAGTGGCCGCCGTCGCCCTTCACGGCCGCACCGCCGCCCAGTTCTATTCCGGCCAGGCTGACTGGTCGGCCATCGCCCGCCTTCGTGAGGCGCTGCCTGACATTCCGGTGCTGGGAAACGGTGACATCTGGTCCGCAGAGGACGCTGTCCGTATGGTCCGGGAAACGGGTGTGGACGGCGTGGTGGTAGGCCGTGGTTGCCAAGGACGCCCGTGGCTGTTCGGTGACCTGCAGGCGGCGTTCGAAGGCAGCGATCAGCGGCACCGTCCGGGGCTGCGGGAGGTCGCCGAAGGCGTCTACCGTCACGCAGAGCTCATGGTGGAGACCTTCGGCAACGATGAGTACAAGGCACTGCGGGAAATCCGTAAGCACATGGCCTGGTACTTCAAGGGTTACGTAGTTGGCGGGGAGCTTCGCGCCAAGCTGGCCACCGTTCCCACCCTTGAGGTCCTGCGCGGACTCCTTGATGAACTGGACATGGATTTGCCGTATCCGGGCGTCGATTCCGAGGGGCCCCGCGCGGCCGTGCCGGATCACCGAAGAAGCCTGCGCTGCCCAAGGATTGGCTCATGAGCCGTCAGCTGAACGCGGAACAGAGTGCCGAAATCTCCGCAGCAGAGCTGGACGTGTCAGGAGGCTAGCTTCACACGTGTAAGACTGGCTCAAGAGGCACCACACAACGGCGCTTGAAGGAGGCAGATACCCATGGGAACCGAAGCGATGCTTGGACGCACCGGAACGCCGCACGACTACGTGCAGGCAATTCCGGGCTACACCGAAGCGGATTCTGCGCGGTGGGTGGAAGAGCCGCGAAAGACCAACTACCGCTCCGACTTTGAACGCGACAGGGCACGGGTCCTGCATTCCTCGGCCCTGCGGCGGCTCGGCGCGAAAACGCAGGTTGTTGCTCCGGACACGGACGATTTCGTTCGCACCAGGCTGACGCACAGCCTGGAGGTTGCCCAGGTAGGCCGCGAACTTGGCCGTTCACTGGGCTGCGACCCGGACGTTGTGGATACCGCATGCCTGAGCCATGACCTTGGCCATCCACCCTTCGGCCACAATGGTGAGTCAGCACTGAACGAAGTAGCACATACTATTGGCGGCTTCGAAGGCAACGCGCAGACGCTGAGGTTGTTGACGCGCCTGGAACCGAAAGTCCTTGCCGAGGACGGCAGGCCCGCCGGGCTCAACCTGACCCGCGCCAGCCTGGATGCTGCGTCCAAGTACCCGTGGTCCGCCGTCGACGCCCCCGTCATCCATGGCCACCGCACCAGCAAGTTTGGCGCGTATGAGGACGATCTTCCCGTGTTCGAATGGCTGCGTGAGGGCGCTCCGGGTAACCGCTCCTGCATTGAGGCCCAGGTGATGGACCTCGCGGACGATATTTCCTACTCGGTCCACGACGTTGAGGACGCAATCGTCGCAGGCCACTTCCAACTGAAGTGGATGGAGAATCCGGACCACCGTGCCCGCGTTGTGGGCTACACCAAGCAGTGGTACCTCCCACACAATGATCCTGCTGACATCGATGCTGCCCTTGCCCGGCTGGAAGCCACCAAAGTGTGGGTCCGCGAGGCTGACGGGAGCCGGAAATCCATGGCCGCCCTGAAGGACATGACCAGCCAGCTCATCGGCCGGTTCTGCCAAAGCGCCATGGAAACCACCAGGGACCATTTCGGCCCTGCCAACCTGACCCGCTATGGCGCCGAGCTGATGGTCCCGGAGGACACCGTGACCGAAATCGCGGTCCTGAAGGGCCTGGCCACCACGTTCGTCATTTCCACGGACCACCGCCAGCCCGTCTACGAACGCCAGCGTGAAGTCCTGCACGCGCTCGTGGGCGTTCTGAATGCCACGGGCGACCGCCACCTCGAGCCGATGTTCGCTGCTGACTGGCGTGACGCTGCCGATGACGGGGCCCGGCTGCGGGTAGTGATTGACCAGGTGGCGTCATTGACGGATGGTTCCGCGCTGGCCATGTACGAGCGCCTGGTGGGGAGCCTGCCGTCGCTCTGGTAGCACTATCAGCCTGTTGCTCCGCCAGCCTTCAGCCAGGGCCGTCAAGGCGGAGCGGCTAGGATGGTCACGTGGCTGGCTTGATCAAACGTGAAGATATCGACGAAGTACGCCAGCGCACGGATATCAAGGAAGTCGTTGACGGTTACGTCACCCTGAAGAGTGCTGGCCTGGGCAGTTTCAAGGGCCTGTGCCCCTTCCACGATGAACGCTCACCATCCTTCACTGTGCGCCCCCAAGTGGGCAGATATCACTGCTTCGGTTGCGGCGAAGACGGGGATGCCATCTCCTTCGTCCAGAAAATGGACCACAGCTCCTTCCACGAGGCAGTGGAAAAGCTGGCCGCCAGAATTGGCTACGAGCTTCGGTACGAGGACGGTGGCAGTGGTCCGAGCCGCGAAGAAGTGGGCAAGCGCCAGCGTCTCCTGGATGCCCATAAGATCGCCGATGAGTTCTTCCGTGCCCAACTGCTGACCCCCGGAGCGGCCGAGGGCCGCAACTTCCTCGCTGGCAGGGGCTTTGACCGTGCGGCAGCAGAGCACTTCGGCGTGGGCTATGCGCCCCAGGGCTGGGACTCGCTCCTTAAGCACCTGCGTGGCCGCGGGTTTACCGATGCTGAACTCAAACTTACGGGCATGTTTTCTGAAGGAAACCGGGGCATCTATGATCGCTTCCGTGGCAGGCTCATTTGGCCCATCCGGGACATCGCCGGCGACACCATCGGGTTCGGCGCCCGGAAGCTCTACGAGGACGATCAGGGTCCAAAGTACCTGAACACGCCTGAAACCACCCTCTACAAAAAGTCCCAGGTCCTCTACGGGATCGACATCGCCAAACGCAACATCGCCAAGGACCGGCAGCTGGTGGTGGTTGAGGGGTACACCGACGTCATGGCCTGCCACCTTGCAGGAGTCACGACGGCGGTCGCCACCTGCGGCACGGCGTTCGGCACCGAACACATCAAGATCGCCCGGCGCCTGCTTTCGGACGACGGCACCGGGGGAGAGGTTGTCTTTACCTTCGACGGAGACGCCGCCGGCCAGAAGGCGGCCCTCCGCGCCTTCGAGGAAGACCAACGGTTCGTCGCGCAAACGTACGTTGCGGTGGAACCCACTGGCGCTGATCCGTGTGATCTTCGTCAGCTCAAGGGCGACGCCGCAGTACGTGAACTCATCGATAGCAGGAAGCCGCTCTTCGAGTTCGCGATCCGTGCCTCGCTCCGCAGGCACAACCTGGACACGGTAGAAGGCCGGGTCGCAGCGCTGCGGGAAGCGGCGCCCGTTGTGGCACAAATCCGCGACTCCGGCATCCGCCCCGCCTACATACGCGAACTCGCTGGCTGGTTGGGGATGCCGATTGAGGAAGTCACCCGCTACGTTGGGGCGGCAGCCAAGCGCGCGGCATCCGGCGCGAGTCCGTCCGGTGCTGCGGAACAACCCACGACGACGGCAGCATCGTCGAACGGTCAGGCGTCGAACGGTCAGGTCTTCAATCGTCCCGACCCGCGGGACCCCGTGGCAGGGATGGAGCGCCAAGCGCTGGAAGTCGTCCTCCAAGAGCCCTCAGTCCTGGGCGACGGGGCATGGGAGCGCTTTGAGGCGTCCCATTTTGCTACTCCTGCATACGCGGCGGTGCATGCAGCTGTGCGTGCCACAGGATTGGCCCACGCGGCTGATCCGGTGGCATGGGTGGAGCGCATCCGGCAGGAAGTCCCGGAGCCTCTTCGGCCCTTGGTTTCGGAGTTGGCTGTAACTCCCTTGCCGGCCAGTACCCCGGAGGCCATGCAACGGTATTGCCGGGACATTTTGGCGAGGCTTTTCGAACTGCAGATCACCCGCATTAAAGCGGACAAGATGGGCCAGCTGCAGCGCCTTGACGCAGCTGCATTTCCCGAGGAATTCCAGCGGCTGAACCGCGAACTGATGGTGTTGGAAATGCAGCGTCGAGCCCTGCGTTCAGACTCCTGAGGGTCCCTGCCGAGGGCCGTCGGAAGCGGTCTGGAGGCTCGATTTCGTTTTCCGGCGGGGCCCTGTTAAGCTAGTAACCGCTTCATTCCTCCGTAGCTCAATTGGCAGAGCATTCGACTGTTAATCGAAGGGTTACTGGTTCAAGTCCAGTCGGAGGAGCGCACAATACCCCCGTTCCGGAGTTTCGGAACGGGGGTATTTTTATACCCCCAGGGGGTATCTTCGTCCGATTCGCATTCGCCTAAAACCTTTGCTAAAGTCATAACCGCTTCATTCCTCCGTAGCTCAATTGGCAGAGCATTCGACTGTTAATCGAAGGGTTACTGGTTCAAGTCCAGTCGGAGGAGCGCAAGGACCCCGCACCGGTTTCGTACTGGTGCGGGGTCCACTTTTTACACGAAATCCATCTCCACCTGGAGGAACCGTGCGGCTTCGGCCACGGCTGCCAGGAAGGCTTCCTGTTCGGTAGGGGGTGTCCGCGGTTCGCGCGGATGCCACTCATGGGGAGCGGAGTAGACGCGGGTGAAACCTCCGCCCGGGGGCGCATAGAAGATTCCAAACCGCTGGACCGGCCACTCGGGTGAGGTCTCGGGGGCAACCAGCAACGCGGCGTCGGCTTCGGGGTTGTACCACTGGGCGATTGGCCGGCGCCTGTCATCCGTGAAAAGGGCCTGCCGCATAGAGGGCAGCAGACTGGGGACTGGTCACGGAGCACAGCCGGTCCCACCACAGCGGCAGGATGCGTTCATCCCGACGCTGCCAAGGTGCCGGAAGCGGCTGCAGCTCTTGCCAATGTGGCACATCTCAACTTTATCGCCGGGGACGGGCCGGCAACAGGGCTGCCTAGGGGGACAAGCCGAGTCTCGGATACAGCACCTCAAAGCCCTTTGTCAGGCCGGCGTTCAATGCGATGCCTACATGCCCGCCGTTTGGCACCTCGTAATAGGTAACCGTCATTCCGGAAGCTTTTGCAGCTGCCGAGACAGCCTTCGCAGCTGCAACATAGGTCACATCATCCGAGCCGACGGTGAAAACGGCAGTGGTGTCTGGACATTGCTTGCCCTTCATGATGTTGATGGGCTTCTGGGCGTCATAGGCTGCCTGGTTGCCGCCAAAGATCTCTGCCAGGTTGCCTGCAGGGTCCTCCGCCCCGGGAAACTCCTCGCCGGAGATATCCACCACATTGCCCCACATCTTCGGGTATTTGAGCGCAAAGGAGATGGCGCACTGCCCGCCGTTGGAGTATCCGGCGATGGTCCAATGATCGCGGTCCGGGAGGATGTTCAGGTTCGCCTTGGCCCAGTTCACCACGTCAACGTTGATGTACTTCTCCACGTTTCCGTACTTGGCCGTATCCAGGCATAGAGTGTCGTCCTGATCCGGTCCGATCTGGTCGGCCACGATCGCGATGGGCGCCAAGCCATTGTTCTTCGCAGCAAATTCGTCCAACGCGGCCGAAACGTACTGGGGGTCAGGCAGGCCCGGCTGGCCCATCATGAGGACAAACAAGGGCAAACGGGGTGGGTTCTCCGTCAGGGCAGCAGGCGGCAGGTAGATCCCGGCAGGGCGGGCATTGAAACCCGAGGCGGTGGGTGGAATGACCTGCGTTCCCACTTCGCCTTTTGCTGGCATGTTGGTTGGCGGTTTCCAGTTCTGCCACAGGGGCCCGGAAGGGACAGGAGCATCCGGGTCCGGCTTGCTCAGTTGGATGGCTTCCTCAGTGGAAATCCCCAGCGCTGACCCCAGGGTCCTGTTGAGCCCGAACTCCATGTTGACGCCCAGCGCAGTGACCAGGAGGAACACGGGAATCGATATCGCCGCCACGGCCTTCCGCCACCGGGGACTGTGGCGAAAACTAACCGCGGCCAGGCCAAGTGCAGCGAAGCCTGTGATCACCCAGAACCACACCCGGGGTGTCAGGCCCACGTGGAAGACGTCCAGGACATCCTCCACGATCCAGACCGTCAACCAACCCAGCGCTGCTGTCACCACAATGCCAACGACCGCTGTGACGACCCAGTGCGAAGACGGCCTGAGGAACAGCAACAGGAAAAGCCCGACGCCGATAATCACCGCTATCGTCATGACCACAGGGCCGCTGATCTCGATTTCCAGGAGGCCCTTCATGACTGCCGCGTCCGTCCGGCGGCAGTCATGCGGCGGGTTCCCGGGCAACCATTTGGCGTAGCAAACCGGCGCTCTGTGCGGGGGACAACCCCGGCAAATACGCCGACCCAACGGCAAGGCCTATGGACGGCAGGGCCAGCGGATCCCGGTAATACATGTACAGAGTGCGGTGCTCGGGCTGGAACCGCGATTTGAAAGCTGCCAGGGACTTGAAGCCGTACATGGGCTCCAGTGCATTGCCCAGCATTGCCAGGACCCGGTCCAAGGCACTGTGGTCACCGTCGTCCGTCGCTGCCCCCGTGTTGGCCAGCGGGGAGCCTGACAGCGAGATGCGCGGAACGTCGTCCTTGAAGTGCGTAACAGCGGAGGCGATCAGGAATTCCATGACCCCTTTGAAACCAGTGGTTCGGCGGCGCATGAAGTCCAAGGTCCAACCCGACACCACGCCGTCGGTAAAGACCGGCAGCCAGCTTGTGACCCCATGGACCAGGCCGTCGTCGTCCACCGCGACGCAACACATGACTTCGGGATCCTTCAGTTCATCGAGTCCGCCCAGCGTGAACCCCATCTCGGGGAGGGCCTTGTCCGCCACCCACTCTTCGGAGATTTCGGCAAGTTGTGCCCGGATCCCCGGAGGCATCTCCGCGTAGTGGTACCAGTGGTCCTTGATGGACAGCTTCTCCGCCCTGTTCAGCGCGGTCCGGACGTTCTGCCATTCCTTGCCTTTGAACGTCATGGCCTGGACGTTCAGCAGGGTTTCTTCCGCCACCTCCAGTTTGCGGAAGCCGCGGGGGAGGAGAGCTTCGTCAAGCTCCGCCGTGGCCGAGTAGAAGCACGGTGTGAGGCCCAGTGCTGCGCAATGTGCCAGAAAGCCTGTGGCAGCCTCGGTGTGGTGTTGGCGGGCTCCGAACGGACCCGCCACCGTCAGTGCCACCCCGTTGTGCACCTGGTAGGCGAGGCCAGCCCTCCTGTCCGGTGTGAACCAGTACTGGTTGTTGTCCCACAGGGCCATCCAGGACAAGGTGCCCCCGCCGTCATGAAGCAGTTCACGGGTGTGTCCCAGATCCGCAGCAGGGTCTTTCGCCAGCGCCCGGAACCGCTGGAAATTGTTCAGGACCATCAAAAGGATGCACAGCCAGATGACGTCCCCGCCCAGTCCGTAAAGAACTGTGCTCAGCAGTCCCTGGGGCAGTTCAACGACGAACGGAACGGGGAAGGGGACCAGGATATGGGTCAATTGGCCTGCGAGGTCCCATAGGGATGAGCGGCTGGGGTTGCCCTCCAGGAACCAGAAGACCACATAGAGGGCCGCCGCCACAGCAGCCATGATGAGGGTTGTCCTGCCCAGGACGCGATATCCGGCGTCGCTGGATTCCACCTGGAATTTGTGGCGGTTGACCACCAGCAGGACCGCGATGATCAGCGGCGCCAGGATAGCCGGAACGGCATACAGCAGGAGGTAGCCGATGTCGTCATTGCCGAGAGTCACTTCCGGATCCGTCACGTACTGCAGGATTGCCACGCTCGTCACGAACGCCAGATACAGCTGGATGACCAGGGTCAGCCTGTACGCAAGGCGGCGACCACGGCGCAGCCCCTCAGCACAGACAAGCAGCAACAGCACCGGGATCACTGTGAGGATGGTGGCACCGAAACTCTGCACGCCCACAACACTTTGCAGCGTGACGCAGCTCTTGTCGTTGTCGCATGCTTCGTTGACTTTGTCCACGCTGGGACTTGCCTGCAGCATCACCTCGGAAACCACAGAAAGCGGGCCGACCTCCAACGTGCCCGTTAGCTGCGTCAGCAAGGGACCCAAGGCGAACACACCCACCACAGTGCCCACAAGGAACCGGGTCTCACGAAGACTCGAAGAATGAAGGGAGCCCGCACGCCGCCGCAGCACCAGGGCTTGGACGGCCCAACCGGCCAGAATGCCGATGACAGCGCCGGCAAGGGCCTGGAGTGTTTGTGCGACGCCTACAAACAACGCGAACATGAGCGTGGCGGCCAGCAACCATGTCCGGAGGCGACGACGCCACAGCGCCTCCAGCGCCGCCGTCGAACATCCCAACGCAGCGGCGGCACCACCGTAAGCGCCCACAACGTACTCGCCACCCAGGAAACTCAGCCATTGGTCGCTGTTGTCCGTTCCAAAAGCAACCAGCCCCATCAGCACCAGGGCGCTCAGAGCGGAACCAAAGATGAATGCTGCCAGCGCCAGCCATGGCCCCATGGTGCGCTCGGCGATACCCACGCCCACCAGGATCAGAACCGTGCATGCCAGATAGTCCAGCAAGGATGAGGCAAAGAAAGATGATGTGAAGATGGACCATCCCGGTCCCGGATCCAGCGCCAAACCCAGCCCGACTTGTTCCAGGAGTGACTCGTTGGGACCGGCGACAAGGCTGCCCGTAACTGCGCCGACAACCCAAAGGAACAGCACGAGTCCCAGGGTCAGGGGCAGCCGCCGTATGGCCGCCAGGCCGTAAACAGTGCCCCTGTATCCATCAGCCGCACTCATGTGATGTCCCCTTCACCGGCGAAGCAGGGGAAACCCCCGGCTGGCCACCATTCTGCCCTGCCAGGCGCCCTAAGGGGAGGGCTTATACGGGCCGATAGACCCGGTTACGGTCAGTCCCTGTTCCAGGGGCCCGGGTTCACCCGGTACAGCAGGGCCGCTCCAATGACGGCGCCAAGTATCGCCCCGAACAGTGCACTCCCGGCCATACGGCCCAACAGCGCCCCGACGACGGCGCCAAGCACGGCCCCGAGGAAAAGGCCCCTACCGTTGCGGTGCGGTTTCTTGGTCATGGTCACTGCCTTTGGTCGGGTCAAGGTGAAATGCCGAATTAGTGGATTGAGATACCTAATGAATTGACGGGACCGTCCGCGGCCGGACCACCAGCCACAGTGCGGCAATGGCTCCGGTGATGCAAACAGCCTGGACCGCGCCCATGGGTACCGCTGAATCGACACCGAGCCAGCCGACAACAGGGGGAACGATGCCCGCCATCATGAATTGCGCTGCCCCCAGGAGCGACGCCGCCGTCCCCGCCTGGGCTCCATGGTTCGCCAGGGACAGGACCTGGACGCAGGGGAACAGGAAGCCTGTGGCGCAAATGTAGAACCACAGCGGAATCAGGATGCCCCACAGACCCACGTGGAGGAGATCGAGCACGATAATCAGGGCCGCCATAAGCAGCATGAATACCGTGGCTCCGGCCACGATCCACTGTGGCGCGACGCGTCGGATCAACCTCGAACTGATCTGTACGCCCGCCACGATGCCCAGCGAATTGACCCCGAAGAGGAGGCCGTATTCCTGGGGAGAGAATTCATAGACGTTCTGGAACAGGAAGGTGGAGGCGGAGAGGTAAGCAAACAAACCACCGAAGTTCAGGCTGCCAACCATCAACATGCCCACGAATATCCGGTCCGTCAGCACCGTTTTGTACCGCTGCCGCACCGTGACTGTGGATTTCCCGCGCCTTTCCGCAGGGAGGGTTTCGCGAATAAAGAAGATCGCGGCCACAATCACCAACGTGCCATAGCAGGCCAGGAAGTAGAAGATGCCGGGCCACGGGAACACCAGCAGCAATTGGGAACCGATGATGGGGGCCAGGATCGGAGCCAGCCCGTTGACCAAAGACATCCGGGAGAACATGCGGACCATCGAATAGCCATGGAACAGGTCCCGGACCATGGCCATGGCGACAACGCCGCCGCCCGCGGCGCCGATACCCATGAGCACACGGAAAAGGGACAGGAACCCGATGTCCGTAGCCAATGCAGCGCCCAATGACGATCCAATATGCAGGGCAGTGGCGAGGATCAAGGGCAGGCGACGGCCAAACTTGTCGCTGAAGGGACCAACCACCAACTGTCCAAGGCCAAACCCAACCGTGGTGCCGGTCAGCGTCAGTTGGATCGCCGTGGCTGATACGCCAAAACTCTCCTCCAGCGCAGGGAACGCAGGAAGGTAGAGATCCACCGTGAAGGGCCCCAGAGCGGTCAGGGCACCGAGAAGGACAATGTAGACAAGCTTTTCGCGTCGGCTCAGGGAATCGCCCGGAGCAATTGGATTGGTCACGATCATCAATCCTATGGCCGTCACATCATATTTATGCAGCTGCGTCAGGCGCGCCGCGGTGTCATCGGCGAAAGTTGAGCCGGAAACTGAATGATAGTTTTGAGGACAGGTGCCCGCGGCGATCTTTTTCCGGCCGCGTTCGCCCGACACGATGCCCAGAGGAAGCAGTTAGGCGGAACCCAATGAGTGGACGTCACACCGGCCGGACCAGCACGAGACCAGCCATCCGTACTTTGCCGAAGACCCTCAAGCTCGTTGCCCGTTTGGCTCCCAGGCAACTCAACGATGAGATCGCCCTTGCCAAGGTCGAACTCAAGCGAAAGGCCACCCAGGTTGGGGTGGCCGGCGCGTTCTTTGGGGTAGCCCTTGTCTTCATGTCGCTCCTGGTGATCGCCTTGGTGGTGGCCGCGATTCTCGGTTTGGCTACCATCATGCCGGGCTGGCTTGCGGCGTTGATCGTTGCAGCGGTCTTTCTCGTGATCGTCGCGCTCGGAGCGTTGATCGGTGTCTCCAAGTTCAAGAAGGCCATGCCTCTGATCCCTGAAGACACCATCCGTGGACTCAAGCACGATCTTGGAATTGCGAAGGAGGGCTCGGCCTTCGACGAATCGATCCTCGATCCCAATTCGCCCGCTGCCAAGGCGGAGAAGGCTGCCAAGGAAGCTGCCGCCGAAAAGGCGAAGGCAGAAAAGGCTGCAAAGGAAGCTGCCAAGGAAGCGGACGCAGCCAAGGCGCCCACGGAGGCAGAACTCCGCCTGCGCCTGAACAAACGGCGCGAACACCTTACCGGCGTGCGCGATGAGCTTGGCGAGCAGTTGGACGTCAAGAAGCAGAGCCAGGCTTTGCTTGGGGCAGCCACCGTGAAACTCCAGGAGGGAAAGGACTTTGCTTCGGCCAAGTTCGCTGACCTTGGGGAGGCCGTCCCCGAGGACCTCGCCGGGCGCCTTGCGTCCCGGTGGAAGGACCTCGTGGCTTTCGCCGCCGCGGCTGCAGTCTTCGTGGTTGCCCTGCGGAAGCTGCTGAAGAAGTAGCAGCCTGACGCGGTACCGCACACACTGGAGGAGAGGAAAGGGGGACACCATGAGGTTCATCGGTGCTGGTTCGCATCCGGACCGTCCCCAGGTGGACCACGACCTCGTCTTTACCGTTCCCAATGTGCTCACCGTACTGCGCTTCATGGGCGTCCCGCTCTTTGTGTGGTTGGTCCTGTGGCAGAAGGAATATGGCTTCGCTGTGCTCGTGCTGGTCATCGTGGGCAGCACGGACTGGGTGGATGGCTATATCGCCCGCCGCTATGACCAAACCTCCAAGTTGGGCAGGATCCTGGACCCCCTGGCGGACCGGGCCGCGCTCATAGCCGTTGCCGTCACTTTGGCGATCGCCGGCGTCGTGCAGTGGTGGTACCTGGCCGCGCTGGTGGTGCCTGACGCCATTCTGGCCATTGCCTCGCTGATTTACTTCCGCAGCCATCCAGACCTTCCCGTCAGCATCATCGGCAAGATCCGCACCGGGCTGCTGCTGGTGGGCACGCCGTTGCTGGTACTTTCCAAATTGCCGATTCCCTACACCGACGCCTACTTCGCGGCCGCTTGGGTCTTCCTTGGCCTCGGCCCTGCTGGGCCACTGGATTGCGGCCTACAACTACTACTGGGCCATCCTGCGCAAAGGCAAAGAACTGCGGGCCAACGACGGCGGACACGGCTGATGGTGTGGCTGGCGGTTTTCCTTGCCGTACTTGGCGCCTTTTTCCTTGCCATCGGTGCACAACGCCAGGGAAGCGCAGTAAAAGCCGATACCGGCGGGCTTGCCCTGAGTTCCAACGGGTTCCTGCGGCTTCTGCGAAACCCACGATGGATGCTTGGGCTCTTGCTGTTGTGCCTAGGCATGGTGATGAATGCAATCGCCCTTGTATCGGCACCCCTTACGGTGGTGCAGCCGATTGGTGCGATCGCACTGGTTATTACCACCGTGGTCAATGCCAAGGACCAGGGCCTGAGTATCAACCGCGCCACCGTGGTTGCCATTACCGCCTGCGTCACCGGATCGGCCTTGTTCGTACTCCTGGCAGTTAATGTCACGCAGGAAAACCACCATGTTAACGCTGAAGACGAACTGACAATCGTGCTGCTCCTGGCCCTGGCCGTGGGCCTTTTCGGCACTCTTGCGGTGCTGTTCAAACACCGCATGAGCGCCTTCATATACATCTTGGGAGCGGGTGTACTGTTTGGCTTCGTGGCCGTCCTGACCCGGATCATCGGCAAGCACCTCCTGGACCCCAATGGCCTGTTCCTGCTCAATGTGCAGTGGTACACCCTCATTGCCATCGCCGCCGCCGGCGGCCTTGGTTCCTGGTTCGTCCAGAGCGCGTATTCAGGTGGCCCTCCGGATCTGGTTATTGCCGGACTGACCGTGGTGGACCCCATGGTGGGCATCGCCATCGGCATCGTTATCCTTGGTGAGCTTCGTCCCGATGTCCATGCCGTGATGGCAATCAGCATGGCCGCCGCAGCTTCCCTTGCTATCGTGGGAGTTATTGCCTTGAGCCGGCACCATCCGGAAGTCACCAAGCGTAAGAAGGACGCGAAGGCGGCTGCAAGCCGGAAGGCCTAGGCAAAGTTTGATCCTTGCGCCACCGCTTCCCAGCGGTCCGGCAACCCGGCGACACCGCAGCATTGACCCGTTCAAGGCTGTTCCGCACCGTGACCATCAGGAGTTCTCCACGTGACCATTCCCGACACCAACAAACCCCTTACCATCCTGATCGCGGCGGACACTTACCCGCCGCACGTAAACGGTGCTGCGCAGTTCGGCTACCGCCTGGCCAAGGGAATGACGGCGCGCGGACACAACGTGCACGTGTTGGCTTGCCGACCGGACACGGGCAAGAGCTACACCGAGTTCCGTGACGAGGCAACCGTCCACCGCCTGCGCTCCCATGGGGTGTTCACCCACGAATACTTCCGCATCTGCTTCCCCTGGGAAATCAAGAAGGAAATCAGTCTCCTGTTCGACAAAGTCCAACCGGACGTGGTGCACATCCAAAGCCACTACATGATTGGCGAACACGTACTCTACGAGGCCGTGAAGCGTGGCATCAGGATTATTGCCACAAACCACTTCATGCCTGAAAACCTGAACCCGTTCCTTCCGTTCCCGCAGTGGTTCAAGGACATCGTGGGGCGCATCTCCTGGAAGGACATGGGCAAGGTGATGGGCCAGGCGGACGTCGTCACGACACCCACACCCCTTGCCGCCAAGGCCATGCACCAGCACGCGTTCCTCCGTAAAGTCCTGCCCCTGTCCAACGGCATTGATTCCGCAGCGTACGAGCTTCAGCCTGGCGAGACGATCGAGCCCCATGCCAACCCCACTGTCCTTTTCGCCGGACGGCTTGCGGAAGAGAAGCACGTCAATGTGCTGATCGACGCCATTGCCAAGACCCCGCGCGAACTCAACGTCCACCTCGAGGTCGTGGGTGGCGGCGAAGTCCGCCCGGCCTTGGAGGCACAGGTGGCCAGGCTTGGCTTGGGGGATCGGGTGAAGTTCCTTGGACTGGCAAGCGATGAAGAGCTGCGCGAGGCCTACATCAAGGCCGATATTTTCTGCATGCCCGGCACTGCGGAACTTCAGTCGTTGGTGACGCTCGAAGCCATGTCCGCCTCCACGCCCGTGCTGTTGGCAAATGCCATGGCACTGCCGCACCTGGTCCGCGACGGCGAAAACGGATACTTGTTCACGCCCAACGACAGCACGGAGCTCGCCGCGAAGATCACCAAGCTGGTGGAGCTTCCTGAAGACCAACTTAAAGCCATGGGCAAGGTCAGCCGCGAGATGGTGGAGCCGCACAGCATCAACGGCACCCTTCAGACATTCGAGGACCTCTACCGCGGTGCTTCCTACGAGGACATGGTGGTGTGACAAAAGCACTCTCAAGTAGCTATTAGTATTGCTAGAGTGCATTTGCCCCAACTGTTGCTTTTTAGCGGCCTGGGGCGTCACGGGGCTATAGCTCAGCTGGTTAGAGCGCGGGACTCATAATCCTAAGGTCCTCGGTTCAAGTCCGAGTAGCCCTACCTTTGCACGGGAGCCGTGGCTGGCGTTTCATACGTCTGCCACGGCTCTTTTGCGCTTCGGCTGTTCATCCCACTGCCGCTGATAATTCCGAGCGAATGCGGGCTTCCTCCCCGCTTCCCGTCGTAGGCAAACGCAGGAGACGAATCCCATGGGCATGGCAGATGGCATCTTTGAGTTCATCCCGGACGTGTTGAGCGGAATTGTCTTCGTGGAATGCGAAACCGTCAACTTCAATGGCCAGGACCGGCAGGTTGGTGACGCGGTTATAGACCACGAAGTCCAGGCTCGCCCGGTTCTGGACAAAAGAAGCCTGTTGGGATGTGAGCATCGCAGGATCGCGAAGCAAATTCTTCAGCAGGACCTGTGGGGCCACAGCCAAGTCGGAGAACTCCTCTTCCTCGAGGACCTCCGACAAGACAGTCCAGACAATATTCTCCGAAGCGAACGTGGAGCCGTTTCGGAGTCGGCCGGCCAAGGGTCGTAGCAACGCTGAATACTCTCGGTACAGGAGGTCGAAGACGGACAGGACGCTGCTGTCGAAAACACCATCCTCCGGATTTCGGTAACGAATAAACTGCACGAGGTCTCGAAGGTGCCGGCTTTTTGGCAGCATCTCATTGTTCGTTACAAGTATGAACCGCTTCACTGCCCGGGAGACGGCGACATTGACGAGGTGCGGGTCATCGACGAAGCTGACGCCCTGGTGTCCGCTGCTTGTCTCGTCCAGGACTGTGCTCATGATGATCACGTCCTTCTGCCGTCCTTGGAACTTGTGGACTGTGTCGGCGTGGATGCTACTGAGCAGGGCTTTAGCTACTTTGTCCACTTGCCGTCGATACGGGGTCACCATTCCGATCTGGTCATTGCTGATACCTGAGCAGTATCGCCCGAGGACCTCCTTGGCAATGACGTCCGCCTCACGCTGGTTGGTCCGACCCCCCTCTGCTGTGCTGGCGCATGTGGTTACCCTCCACCGTCCGGACTACCACCAACGGCTGACCGCCCGGCCCGCTGGACGTGTAGGGGACCAGCCTCCCGCCGTAGAACTTCCTGTTGCAAAAGTCGATGATCGCCGGATCGCAGCGGTAATGCTCCCGAAGCATAGTGCGGGGAAGGTCATCGCCGAACTGCTCGATGATTGAGGACAGAATGTTGTGCTTCCTGTAGTCCACGCTGGTGGACGGGGCTCGCATGGAGTTCCTTGAAGCCTTCTCATCGGCGATGTGCTGAAGTTGCTGAAGGTCCCCGACCACGATGACGTTCCGGGCGCGGGAGAGTGCCAGTCCAGCGGCGAGCAGATCGACTTGGGAGGCCTCGTCAATGATCAGATAATCGAGGAGCTGGCCGGTGGGAACATTTCGTCGCAGGGAGTGGCACGTGCTCAGAATTACCGGATAGTCAGCGGTGAAGCCTGCAAAGTTTGACTTGTAGGTGGCCTCTGAATGGATCCGCCTGCGGGTTCGGCTGTAGCGGCGGTGGAGAGATGCTTCAAGGGTCTGTCTGGAAGCCCGCCGGTGGTCTTCCTCAAGACGCCCGTAGTCCTTGTTTGCCAGCAGCCGCTCCGCTTGATCGATACGCTGTTCAAGCTCCCGTATCTTGCTGTCGTAATAGGCTCGCTGAAGCCGCACCACGACATCGGTGTCGTGGGGATCGATTCGTCCGAGTGGTCCATATCGGAGGCGAAGTCCAAGACGCTGGAAAAGTTTACGGAGTGGCCCCGATCCGACGGGCGTGATTGCGGTCCCGGCCAGGAATTCCAGGATCCGACCGGATGGGCCACGCAGTAGCGGGACGCCTTCCAGGGCGGGCACCTCACGGGCGTCTGCCCGCAGAAGGAAATGACGCCTCTCGAGTTGGTACGCGTCCAGCTCCTGCTTCAATATGGCCAGCTGTCTTGCGGTCCCTTGCAGGGTCTGCAATTGACTGTCGAGTTCGGCCACATACTCTGACGGCGGCGCCTCGCCGGATGGCCTGCCGACCAATTGATCGACCCTGGCGTTCCTGGATTCCTGCTTGGCGAAGAATTCGGTACTTTTCTCTTTCCGGCCGAGGTCCGCCACGAGGTATCCGTAGCCTTCCTCGGCGAGTTTGTCCCGGACATTTTCCACGGCGGCGTTGTTGAAGGAGACGATTCCAACCGTCTGCCCCGGAACTGTCACGATGTTGGCCACAAGGTTCAGTATCGTTTGGGTCTTTCCCGTACCGGGTGGGCCGTCGATCGCCGATATTCGATGGCCGAGTCCTCTCAGGAGAGCCTCTCGTTGGCTGATGTTTGACGAGAAAGGCAGTATCGGGTGCTGTTGAACCAATTCCGGGGAAACCAGGGGCTGGCGCTGGAGCAGCACATCCAGCGCGCTTCCTTTGGGGACGCTCCTAAAGTTCTCGTACTGCCCGCGCAGCGGATCGTCTGCGCTCAGCTTCGATGCAACATCCCGCCAATAATCAAGCACGACCTGGGCTTGTATTTCTTCCTCGGATGGCCGGGAGATTGCTATCTCACTGTCACCACAAGCTTGAAAGCAGGGCCCTGGGCCGCCCATATGAAAAACGCGCCACCATGGCCCCTGAGGGGAATCGAAACGGAGGACCTCTGTGACAGCTTGGAGAACCTTGCCACGCACGATGACGGTGTCGTGGGGGCTGAGGAATATGGGTGCGGGATTTCGAAGAATAATGACGTTGTCCGCCGAGTATTTGTATGTCTTCCCGGAACTGAAGGTTACATACGTGAACGCACCCGCGGTGCGGTACTCCACCAGTTCCGCGGTCTTGTCATCAAAGCCGTTCCGGCTACGATTGCGGACCAAAATGGCTTCGCTCCGTGGATTGATCATCTGCACTTCCCCCAAATTTGTGTGCGGCGTTGCACTAGCGACGTTACAGAAGTGTCCCGTGCGATCAGATGATTTGGAATCGGGAGAGGTGACTCCGGCATTGCGGTAAACCATGAAGCTGCGGTATGTTACTCATCAGTAACTTACTACTCGCCGGTAACTTCCGGGGCCGTGACGTGGTGGCAGGTGACCACCACCCTTGAAGGAGCGCACATGTCCAACGCTGCATTTGACGCCAACAACCTCCCCTATGCTGATGGTGACTTTTACGCCTTTGAGCAATTGCTGACGGGCAAGGAGCAGGATCGTCTGGCCGAGGTCCGTCAGTTCCTGACACGCGAGGTCAAGCCCATCGCCGTGGACTGCTGGAACCGCGCCGAATTCCCCATGGACCTCATTCCCAAGCTCGCCGAACTCGATCTGGTCAGCCCGGTGCGCCGGCAGGGGTACTCCAATCTGTTTGCGGGCATCCTCCACGCTGAAGTGACCCGTGCCGATGCATCGATCGCGACGTTCATGGGAGTGCATGATGGGCTATTCACGGGCTCTATCGAGGCCCTGGCTTCCCAGGAGCAGAAGGATGCCTGGCTTCCGGACATTTACTCCCTGAAGAAGATCGGCGCTTTCGGCCTGACTGAGCCTCTGGGTGGTTCAGATGTGGCTGGCGGTACCCGGACCACGGCGCGGCGCGAGGGGGACCACTGGATCCTCGACGGGGCCAAACGCTGGATCGGCAACGCCACGTTCTCCGATTGGGTAGTCATCTACGCCAAGGATGTGGAAGACAACCAGGTCAAGGCATTCCTCGTGGACACCTCGCTTCCCGGATACTCGGCACGCAAGATCGAGAACAAGATCTCCCTGCGTACTGTTCAGAACGCGGACATCGTCCTGGACAACGTGGTGGTTCCGGACTTCTTCAAGTTGGCCAATGCCAACAGCTTCCGCGATACCAACAAAGTCCTCAAGGTCACCCGCCTTGCCGTCGCCTGGCAAGCCGTGGGGCTTCAGCTCGCTGCCTTCGATGTGGCCCGAGCCTATGCAGTGGAGCGCCAGCAATTTGGCAGGCCCTTGGCAGCCTTCCAGCTGGTGCAGAACCAGTTGGTACAGATCCTGGGCAATGCGGTGGCGTCAATGGGCATGATGGTGCGGTTGGCGCAGCTCGAGGATGCGGGGGTTGCAAAGGACGAGCAGTCAGCATTGGCGAAGGCATTCACTACCGCACGCATGCGCGAAAGTGTTGCCCTTGGCCGCGGCATCCTGGGCGGCAACGGCATCGTCACGGATTATGAAATGGCCAAGATATTCTCCGACGCCGAGGCCATCTACTCCTATGAAGGCACCCATGAGATCAACACCCTGGTGACCGGACGCGCCATCACCGGCGTGTCCGCGATCGTCTAGGTGGTCCTTTGTCGGTGAGGACCTGGTCCAAGGGCAGCAGGATGGAAGGCCGCAGGTCTTCCACGAATCCCAAAGGGTTCACGTAGTCCTCGCCGCGGCGGACGCCCCAATGAAGGCAGGGGGTTCCGCTGCAGTGCCCCAGCGCCAGGGAGCCAATGGACTGGCCCTTGCGAACGTGATCTCCAGGCTTCAGGTCACTCGTCATGGGTTCAAAGCTGCTCCGGAGTCCGTCGCCATGATCGATCGTGAGGACCGGACGGTCAACCACGACGCCGGCAAAGGTCACCACGCCGTCGGCAGGCGAGGCGACCAAAGCGCCGTCGAGCGCTGGCCCCAGGTCAACCCCGCGGTGCCCGCTGAGCCACGGTTTGTCTGGCGGATCGAACGTCCGAACGACTCCGGGTTTGGGGGAGAGGGGCCAGCTCCACCGCTCGCCTATGGGTGCGGATGCGCCGGGGCCTCCAACCACAGTCGCGGCGAGGACGAGCAGGGAAATGGAAAGCTTCAAAATGGCCATGTAGCAAGGCTTTCCGCTCGCGCCCTGCCGTGCCATCCCTGGACTGTCCTATGTGGACAATGTCCCCGACAACATCCGGGTTCGGGAGGTCAAACGAGTGGTGCCGCTGTAGTACACTTGGTGGAGCAGTTTGCTGTGCCCTCAAGCTAATTCAGGAACATGTCTCATTCAGATATGTGAGGGTCCAGAGCTGACTACGCGTATCCAGCCCTCCACCAGCGAAGCCGCTTGGCTTTAGGCTGCGGAGGATTGTGCCTCTTGCGGTCCGGTTGAGCCTTTGCGGCTCCATTCCGGATGAGAAGCGCAATGGATGCCAGGAGCCGCGCCCGTCCGGGCAAAGGCTAAACAACCGTCAACTATTGGCAGGGTAAGAGCAGCCCCATGGGCTCTCTCATGAATGACCTGCCGGAAGGAGCGTCGGCATGCCCGTCGTAACTATGCGCCAGCTGCTTGACAGCGGCGTCCACTTTGGACACCAGACCCGTCGTTGGAACCCGAAGATGAAGCGCTTCATCTTCACGGAGCGCAACGGCATCTACATCATCGACCTCCAGCAGTCGCTGTCCTACATCGACCGCGCCTACGAGTTCGTCAAGGCTACTGTCGCCCACGGCGGCACCGTCCTGTTCGTCGGCACCAAGAAGCAGGCTCAGGAAGCAATTGCCGAGCAGGCTACCCGCGTTGGCCAGCCGTACGTCAACCAGCGTTGGTTGGGCGGTATGCTCACCAACTTCCAGACCGTCGCCAAGCGTATCCAGCGCATGAAGGAACTCGAAGAGATCAACTTCGAGGACGTCGCCGGCTCCGGTTACACCAAGAAGGAGCTCCTGCTCCTCAAGCGCGAACTCACCAAGCTTGAGTCCAACCTCGGTGGTATCCGCAACCTGACCAAGGGCCCCGTCTGTTCTGTGGGTTGTTGACACCAAGAAGGAACACCTTGCTGTCGACGAAGCCAAGAAGCTGAACATCCCGGTTGTTGCCATCCTGGACACCAACTGCGATCCCGACGAAGTTGACTTCCCGATCCCGGGCAACGACGACGCCATCCGCTCCGTCAACCTGCTCACCCGCGTTGTTGCCGACGCCGTTGCTGAGGGCCTCATCGCCCGCAACCAGCGCGCCACCGGCACCACCGAGGCTCCGGAAGAGCCGCTGGCCGAGTGGGAGCGCGAGCTCCTCGAAGGCAGCAAGACTGAAGAAGCTCCGGCCGCCGAGGCTGCCGAGGCTCCTGAAGCTGCAGCCGGCGAAGCCGAAGCAGCCAATTAAATCTGGACCTTCCCTGAGGCCGGAAACGGCATCGGGGGCATCTGACAGGATGGCGGCCCACATGGTGGGCTGCCGTCCTGTCAGTCCGTAAACACACAACTTTCTAGACAGAGGGGTTCACATGGCGAACTACACTGCTGCTGACATCAAGGCCCTGCGCGAGCGCACCGGCGCCGGCATGATGGACGTCAAGAAGGCTCTTGACGAGGCCAACGGTGACGCCGAGAAGGCCATCGAGATCATCCGCATCAAGGGCCTCAAGGGTGCTACCAAGCGCGAAGGCCGCTCCACCGCAGAGGGCCTGGTTGCTGCCAAGGTTACCGACGGCGTGGGCGTAATGATCGAGGTCAACTGCGAGACCGACTTCGTCGCCAAGGCTGACAAGTTCATCCAGCTGGCTGACAAGGTCCTCAACGTTGCAGTCGAGTCCGGCGCTGCCGACCTCGAAACCCTGCTCGCCACCGAGGTCGACGGCAAGCCGCTGTCCGAGATCGTCATCGAAGAGGGCGCTGTCCTCGGCGAAAAGGTTGTTGTCCGCCGTATTTCCCGCGTTGAGGGCACCACGGTTGACGCTTACCTGCACAAGACCTCCAAGGACCTTCCTGCACAGGTCGGCGTCCTGTTCGCTGTTGACGGCGAAGGCGAAGCCGCTGCCACCGCAGCACACGACATCGCCGTCCACGTGGCAGCCATGGCTCCGAACTACCTGACCCGCGAAGACGTCCCGGCCGAACTGGTCGAGTCCGAGCGCCGCATTGCTGAAGAGACCGCCAAGGCTGAAGGCAAGCCGGAAGCTGCACTCGCCAAGATCGTCGAAGGCCGCGTGACGGGCTTCTACAAGGGTGAGGTCCTGGTTGACCAGGCATTCGCCAAGGATTCCAAGAAGACCGTTGCACAGGTCCTCGAAGAAGCCGGCGTCAAGGCAACCGCAGTATCCCGTTTCCGCGTCGGAAACTAGTAATTCATGAAAAGGGGTGGTCACTTCGGTGGCCGCCCCTTTTTCATGCACCCGTCCGGGTAGTATCTGCGCGGACCCACAGCACGATAATCTAGCCAGAGTCCACCAACGGGAAGGCACCATGGAAACCGTCAATACTGCAATCCAGCCCGAGAAGACCCGCCGCCGTGTACTTCTGAAACTTTCCGGCGAGGTCATCGGCGGAGGCAAGCTCGGCGTCGATCCTGAAACCGTCCGCGCTATTGCCAAGCAGATCGCTGCTGCCGTCGCTGACGTTGAAGTAGCCATTGTGGTTGGCGGTGGAAACTTCTTCCGCGGAGCCGAACTCTCCCAGAGCGGCATGGACCGGTCCCGTGCGGACTACATGGGCATGCTTGGCACGGTCATGAACTGCCTGGCGCTGCAGGACTTCCTGGAGCAAGCAGGCGTGGAAACCCGTGTCCAAAGCGCCATCACCATGGGCCAGGTGGCAGAGGCGTACATTCCGCGCAGGGCCATCCGCCACATGGAAAAGGGCCGCGTGGTCATCTTCGGTGCAGGAGCCGGCCTGCCGTACTTCTCCACGGACACGGTAGCTGCGCAGCGCGCCCTCGAAGTCCACGCCGACGTCGTACTGATGGCCAAGAGTGGTGTGGATGGCGTCTACACGGCAGATCCCAAGAAGGATTCATCCGCCGAAAAGCTTGATGTCCTCAGCTATGACGACGCCCTGCGCCGGGACATCCGTGTCATGGACCAGACAGCGATGACCATGTGCAAAGACAACAACCTGTCCATGGTGGTCTTTGGCATGGAGGGCGAGGGCAACGTTACCCGCGCCATCCTGGGTGAAACGCTGGGAACCCTGGTTACTCCCTAGCAGCGGCTAGGATATTTCTAGGACCGTCCGCCCCTCGTGGCGGATCTTTACTGTGCATTCCTGTAACGTGCATTGCCGCCCGCAGTTGGGCAGCGACTATTTTCTGAGGAGAAACCCGTGATCGAAGAGACCTTGCTCGAAGCCGGCGAGAAGATGGACAAGGCGGTTGAGGTTGCCAAGGAAGATTTCGCCTCGATCCGTACGGGCCCGGGCAAACCCAGGGCTCTACAACAAGGTGATCGTGGAGTACTACGGCACTCCCACTCCGCTGCAGCAGCTCGCATCCTTCGCAGTTCCGGACGCACGGACCATCCTCATCACGCCGTACGACAAGACGGCTCTGCGTGACATCGAGAAAGCCTTGAGCGATTCCGAAGTTGGCGCCAACCCCTCCAACGACGGCAACATCATCCGTGTCACCATCCCGGAGCTCACCAAGGAGCGCCGCAAGGAGTACGTCAAGATCGTCAAGGGCAAGGGTGAAGACGCCAAGGTCTCCATCCGCAGCATCCGCCGCAAGGCCAAGGACGCAATTGACAAGTTCGTCAAGGATGGCGACGCCGGCGAGGACGAAGGTTCGCGCGGCGAGAAGGAACTCGACGCCATCACCAAGCAGCACGTCGACAGCATCGACGAACTGCTCAAGCGCAAGGAAGCCGAGCTGCTCGAGGTCTAATGAACCAGGCAGAGCCGGCACCCGCTGGGAGGGTCCCGACACGCGATACGAGCAAACGCGTCAGGCGTTTGCGAGGTAACCCGACGCCGAAGGCAGGCCGCAATCTTCCGGCCGCCATCGGCGTCGGGCTAGCCATGCTTTTCGCCGTTCTTGGGGGATTGCTTTTCCTTCCGCTTGGCTTCGTCCTGCTCACCACGTCGTTTGCGGTGCTGGGCGTTTGGGAAGTCTTCAGGGCCCTTGAGGCCCAGGGAACCAGGATGCCGATCATCCCTGTGATGATCGGAACGCTGGTGATGCCGGTTTCCGCCTACTTCGGCGGTTTGGAAGGCTTGCTGTTCACCATGACCGCAAGCTGCGTCGCGGTTCTGCTGTGGCGCTCCATCGAGAGTGCTGCAGGCGCTCCCCGAAGCGTTTTCGCGGGTGTCTTCACTCTCGCCTGGATACCGTTCCTGATCAGCTTCGCGGCGCTCCCACTGCATGCAAGCGGTGGCGCGACTCCAGTCGGCCTATGGCCGGACGGGATTCCAGAGGGAGCCTGGCAGATTGCCACCATGCTGCTTCTGGTCGTTTCGAACGACACGTTCGGTTACATCGTTGGCGCTTCCTTCGGGAGGCACCCCATGGCACCGAAGATCAGTCCCAAAAAGTCGTGGGAAGGATTTGCGGGTTCTGTCGCGGGCGCCATGATCATTGGCGTTCTCGCGTGTGTCCTCATTTTGGACAAACCGTGGTGGGTTGGCCTGGTGCTGGCTACCGGCATGGTTGCTGCTTCGACGGCGGGAGACCTCGCCGAGTCCATGGTCAAGCGCGAACTGGGCGTGAAGGACATGAGCAGCATCCTCCCTGGCCACGGCGGCGTCATGGACCGTTTGGACTCGATCGTCTTCGCGGCTCCTGTAGCCTATGTTCTGTTCGCGCTGCTGAGCGGCGTCTGACAACCCCGATGAAGGAAAATTAGTGGTTTTGGATATTCGTCGCCAGATTCCCGCAACGTTCGATCGCGTTGAGCGCAGCAAGTACGGCTACAACGCCAAGCAAGTGGATGCGTTCCTTAGCCGCGCCAGGACTTCTTTCGAGAACCCTGTGGGTGCCGCCGATCAAGTGTCCAGCGCGGACGTGCGCGATGTAGCTTTTGACCCGGTCAAGGGTGGTTATGACGCCAACAGCGTCGATGCTGCCTTGGACCGGCTTGAGGACGCCTTCGCACGCCGGGAACGCGACGACCTCATCAGCCAGCAGGGCGAGGAAGCCTGGCTGCGCCAGATCGGTAAACTTTCCGGCATCCTTCGCGGACGGCTGCACCGGCCCGACGGCGAACGGTTCCGCCGCCCGGCCAAGAAGAAAGTCCGCAGCTACAACGTCCAGGATGTGGACGCACTCTGCGCCGAACTTATCGGTTACCTGGAACACGACCAGCCCCTCAGCGTGGACACCGTTCGTCGTGCAGTCTTCCGTGCGGCCAAGGGTGACGAAGGCTATGAGGAAGCCCAGGTGGATGCATTCCTGGACCGCGTGGTTGAACTGATGGCGGCCATCGACTAAGAAGTCCGCAAAACTACCGTGGCGTTGGAGAGATGGGTGGGTTGTTCTTCCACGCATCGAGGTAGCGGCGCCTTCCACGGGCCAGCGCTGTAACGAAGAATGCCAGTGCTGCCACTACGGCGACGCTCACCGCCACAACGGCCGGCAGTCCTGCAACCAACAGCGCCGAGCCCACCAACAAGGCGATCAGGGCTGCGTTTACGGTCGCCATGAACACCATGCTGCTGCCGGCAACCTGACTGAAGTCCTTCCTGCCGCCGAAGAAGTAGTATGTACGTTTCGAACCTTCCTCGTCATCGTGGGATCCAGCCATAAGGTACCTGGCAATGCCGGGGTCCAGATCCACATATGCGGCGCGCAACCGGTTCATGGCGATGACGTACATCAGATCCTCCATACCGACGCTCATGACGCGTATGTGGGTGAGGAGCCCCACCATAAGGTCAATGGTGAGAATGGTCAGCGCGAATGCCCTGAAGGCGTCGGAGAATTGCGTAGCCTGACCCACCAGTGCCACACTCAGCAGGCTGGCCGAGGTGAAGGTCAGGAACATGCTGATACGCGTGAGGACCTCACCTTGCGTGGTGCTCCTTGAAGCAAGAAGGCTCCAGTGTTCGGTGGCCAGCAACTGGGCCCGGATGCTAAGGGAAGCCGGGCTGGCGGCATCCGGTTCTTCGGACATGGCGTCATTGTCCACCTTGCCCAATGCATGGACAACAGGTGCTGGCCGTTACCGTTCGGTAGCCACTGGCCGTTCTGGAACGTGCAGGCGGGACATCACGCGGTTCACGGAAGCCGGCACGCGGTTCTTTGTCCAGACCGAGACCGCCAGCGTCACTGCGAAAGCGGCAGGGACCGTCCATGCAGCCGGTTGGGCCAGCCAGGCAGGAGCGTTGCCCTGACCCATGACAGTGCCGATCACCATGGCCCCGCCGCACAGCAGCGCGCCGGTCACCATCCCTGCAATTGCCCCGGCATCAGTCAGCCCGCGCCACCAGATTCCCAGCAGCAATACGGGACAAATGGTGGACGCAGTAAAGGCAAAGACGAGCCCAACACTCCCCGCCAGGGCCAGGGTGTCTGTCATGAAGGCAAAACCCAAAGGCACGACGGCGGCAAGCAGCGCTGCGAGGCGGAATCCCCGGACGCTTCCTCCGAAGAGGTCCTGGCTGATGACGCCCGAGAGCGAAACCACCAGCCCGGACGTGGTGGAGAGGAACGCGGCGAAGGCGCCGGCGACCACGAGCGCTGAGAGGAGTTCACCTGCTGTTCCTCCCACGAGCTTGCCGGGCAACAGCAGGACCAACGCATCGGCTTGTCCGGACTGTGCAAGTTCCGGGGCGAAGATTCTGCCCACCGCACCGGAAAGCGTGGGGAAGAGGTAAAACACGGAGAGCAGCCCCAGCACGATCAGTGTGGTGCGGCGTGCAGACTGTCCATCGGGATTTGTGTAGAAGCGCACCAGGACGTGCGGCAGGCCCCAGTGTCCCGAAAAGCAATGCCACCATGAGCGAAATGTTCTGATAGGCGCTGGCCGCTGGTTGGCCGGTGGGATTGACCGGGAGCTGGGCTTGCTGCGGGGTGCCGTTTCCAGCCAGGACCAGGAGCACGAAGATTACAGGAACAGCCAACGCAGTCAGTTTGAGCCAGTACTGGAAAGCCTGAACGAACGTAATGGAACGCATCCCACCAGCCACCACCGTCAGGCACACCACCAGCACCACCGCCGTCGAACCTACCCACGATGGCAGTCCCGTGGTGATGCGGATGGTGAGCGCAGCGCCATGAAGCTGGGGCACGATGTACAGCCAGCCGACGGCCACTACGACAAGGCTTGTGACGCGTCGAACCACTCTGGAATCCAGCCGCGCCTCGGTGAAGTCGGGGATGGTGTACGCGCCGGAGCGCCGCAGGGGAGCGGCAACGAAAAGCAACAGCATGAGGTAGCCCGCGGTGTAACCAACAGGGAACCACAAGGCATCGGTTCCGGACAGCAGGATCAGTCCCGCGACTCCCAGGAAACTCGCGGCCGAGAGGTATTCGCCGCCAATCGCTGAGGCGTTCCACCACGGCGGGACTGTCCGCGAGGCAACGTAGAAGTCACCCGTGGTGCGTGAGATGCGCAGTCCGTAGAAGCCGATGACCGCCGTCGTGATCGAAACTGCCAGAAAGGCGACCAAGCCAACAGCAGGGTTCACTTGTCCTCCACAAGGTCCTTATAGCGCGCTTCATTGCGTGCGGCCGCACGGTTGTAGAGCCAGGCGCTGAGGCCGATCACAGGGTAGATCCCCACCCCCAGCAACAGCCAGTCGAGCGGAATGCCCAGGATCCTTGTCTCAGCAACCCCTGGTCCGAAGACCAGGAACACCGCGAACGAAGCAAGGATCAGCAGGAAGCCGCAGGCCACCACCAGGGCAAGCCGTAACTGCGAGCGGATAAGGGAACGGACGAAAACACGTCCCACGTCCGAATCCTCGGCGACTTCGCCACCGTAGGGGAAGCGCAGGGGAGCCGGTTTCGCTGATTGGCGTGGTGCTGTGACCCGAACGCGCGTCATCCTTGTGGCCGGATGCGCGTGGATTGCAGCTTGTCCCGCACCGATGGCAGGTGGCGCCGGCTGATGGGCAGTTCCGCACCGGCAACTCTTACGCTGGGGGAAGTGGCAGAGAGCTTCAGATGACCCACATGGTTGAGCGCAATCAGGTAGCTGCGGTGGATCCGGATGAAACCGGCTTCCGCCCACTTCTGTTCCAGATCGCTGAGGGGGACACGGATCAGGTAGCTGGCTTCGGCCGTGTGCAGCCTGGCGTAGTCGCCCTGTGCCTGCACATAGCTGACATCATCGCGACGGATCATGCGGGTGGTGCTTCCCAGGTCCACCGTGATCATTTCGGGAGCAGCAGCCCCGTCCTTGATCAGCTCGCTGATCCGGTCAACGGAACGTGCCAGCCTTTCGGCACGCAGCGGCTTGAGGAGATAGTCAATGGCAGCGAGGTCGAACGCCTCCAACGCGCAGTCTTCGTCAGCAGTGACAAACACGACGGCGGGAGGGCTGCTGCTGCGCGCAATGGCGCGGGCGATGTCCAAACCGGAAAGGGCCGGCATATGGATGTCGAGGAACACCGCGTCAACGGACTCCCGTTCCAACGTCCGCAAAGCCTCCGCCCCGGACGACGCCCGGTGGATGGTGCCGATGCGCGCATCCTGCCCCAGCAGGAAAGCGAGCTCCTCCACGGCAGGCAGTTCGTCGTCAGCGACGAGCACGTTGATCATGATTAAAGATTAGCCCGGTGTGTCAGGCGTCATGTCCGGGCTGGGATTTGGGGACCCGCATGGTGATCAGCGTTCCCTCGCCCGGGGGCCGTTTCGATGACGAGGCCGTGCTCGTCCCCATAGACCTGCCGCAAGCGGGCGTCGACATTCCGCAGCCCTACGTGCTCACCGTCTGTATGTCCGGCAAGCACGGACCGCAGGTGCTCCGGGTCCATCCCCACCCCGTCGTCCTCAATAGTGACCTCAGCGAACGCGCCGGAATCGTTGGCACAGATGGTGATGTGTCCAGGGCCTTCCTTCGCCTCAAGACCGTGCCGGACCGCATTCTCCACCAGCGGTTGCAGGGAAAGGAACGGTATGACCGTGCTCAGCACCTCGGGTGCGATCCGAAGGCTCACCTGCACGCGCTCGCCGAACCGGGCCCGTTCCAGAAGAAGGTAGCGGTCGATGCAGCGCAGTTCCTCGGCCACGGTGGTGAAGTCGCCGTGCCTTCGGAAGGAGTACCTGGTGAAGTCGGCGAACTCCACCACTAGCTCCCTTGCCCGGGCCGGATCGGTATTGATGAAGGAAGCGATCGCGTTCAAGGAGTTGTAAATGAAGTGCGGGCTGATTTGGGCACGAAGAGCCCGGACTTCGGCCTCCATCAGCAGGGTCCGGGAAGCCTCCAACTCAGCCAGCTCAAGCTGGGCGGCAATCCAGTCAGCCACTTCGCTGGTGGCCCGTACCAAGCCGGCTCCGGCCGCAGGCGCCAATGCTGCCACCGAGCCGACAACTTTGGAGCCGGCACGGATGGGGGCAATGACGGCACTGAAATCGTGGTGGCCGTGCTCGGATCTTGCGGAGGCCGAATGGCCGGCGTGGGGCACCACGGCAGTCCGGCCCGTCGCCAGCACTTCGGCGGCGAGGCCCATGAGGGAAGGCCGCAGCTCCTCGGCAAACCCGTCCCATGCAAGGACCGAATCGGTATCGGTAATGGCCAACGCGTCGCAGCCCAGGAGCATTCGCAGTTGCTTGCTCGCCTTGGCCGCGCCGGCCGCCTGCAGCCCGCCACGCAGATGCTGCCCAGCACGCGAGGCGGCGTGGAGTGTGTTGTATGTGGCCCGTTCAGCATCCGTGCCCAGGTCCCGGAAGGAACGGATCACCTTCAGCCCAACACCCACGACGACGGCGACGGCCAGCACGATCACGGCGATCGCGGCTGCGGTGAAGAGCGGGGAGTCAGGCATAGAGCCAGCGTAGCCGGATGCCCGCTCACATCCTGCGCCGTTTTCCCCCAACGTTCTCTCACATCCCACCGGGTTTTCCCCAACGTTCTCTCACATCCCACCGTTCGGCGCAGCATCCTGACCGCTGGGCGACGGTGGCCGCTGGTTCTCTGGAACCGCTGGCACAGCCCGTTCGATAGTGATTGCAGTCACATTGGCAAAGCGTGTGGAGCTGATGTGGACACATCACAATCAGGAGGAACCATGGGTAATGAGGCCCAACCCCAAGACGCAACAGCGTCCGTGGACTTCCAGGAAGTCCAGCAGACGGAACGGTTCAAGACGCTGCGCAAGCGGCACCGCAGTTTTGTCTTCCCGATGGCAGTGGCGTTCCTGCTCTGGTATTTCGCCTACGTTCTCTTGGCCGACTACGCCGTCGGCTTCATGTCCATCAAAGTTTGGGGCAACATCAACGTCGGCCTGATCCTCGGGCTGCTCCAATTCGTCACCACTTTCGGCATCACGGCTTGGTACGTGAGCTACTCCAACAGGAAGCTGGACCCCATCGCGGCATCGATCCGCAATGAGATCGAGGGCCACCAGTTCGATAAGGATGGCAACATGATCCGCGGGGCAGCCAAATGAACACGAACCACATCAGCACCGTTGTCCCCGCGGTCAACGTTGCAGCATTGAAGGATACGACGCTCCTCAATATGGGCATTTTCGCCCTCTTCGTGGCGGTCACCATGGTGATCGTCTTCCGGGCAAGCAGGAACAACAAGACCGCGGCCGACTACTATGCGGCCGGCCGTTCCTTCACCGGTTCACAGAATGGCACCGCGATTGCGGGCGACTACCTTTCTGCGGCCTCGTTCCTCGGTATCACTGGCGCCATTGCGATCAACGGATATGACGGGTTCCTTTACTCAATCGGCTTCCTTGTCGCCTGGTTGGTGGCGTTGCTCCTCGTGGCCGAGCTCTTGCGCAATACCGGCAAGTTCACCATGGCCGATGTCTTGTCCTTCAGGCTGCGCCAGCGGCCGGTCCGCATAGCGGCTGCCCTCTCCACACTCGCGGTTTGCTTCTTTTACCTCCTCGCGCAAATGGCAGGAGCCGGCAGCTTGATTTCGCTCCTCCTGGGCATCAGCGACTGGGGCGGACAAGCTTTGGTGATCATCGTCGTCGGCGCATTGATGATCATGTACGTCCTCATCGGAGGCATGAAGGGCACCACCTGGGTGCAGATCATCAAAGCCATCCTGCTGATCGCTGGAGCTGCAGTCATGACTGCCTGGGTGCTGGCGATCTACGGATTCAATCTCTCCAACCTGCTCGGCTCCGCCGCCGAAGCCGCCAACAACCCTGCCGTTCTCAACCCAGGCCTGCAGTACGGCAAGACGGAGACGTCCAAGCTTGATTTCATGTCCCTGGGCTTGGCGTTGGTCCTGGGCACAGCTGCCCTCCCACACGTTTTGATGCGTTTCTACACGGTTCCCACCGCCAAGGAAGCACGCAAATCCGTGGTCTGGTCGATCTGGCTGATCGGCCTGTTCTACCTGTTCACGCTGGTGCTGGGTTACGGTGCTGCAGCTTTGGTTGGAGCAGACACCATCAAATCGGCCCCAGGCGGCGTCAACTCTGCCGCGCCCCTGCTGGCCTTCCACCTCGGCGGGCCGCTGCTGCTCGGCTTCATCTCCGCTGTTGCTTTCGCCACCATCCTTGCCGTTGTTGCGGGCCTGACCATCACGGCGGCAGCCTCGTTCGCCCACGATATCTACGCGAACGTCATCTCCAAGGGCAAAGCCGATGCAACCACAGAGGTGAAGGTGGCCCGGCGCACCGTAGTAGTGATCGGCATCCTGGCCATCCTGGGCGGTATCTTCGCCAACGGCCAGAACGTGGCCTTCCTGGTGGCTCTCGCCTTCGCAGTGGCAGCTTCGGCCAACCTGCCAACCATCGTTTACTCGTTGTTCTGGCGGAAGTTCACCACGCAGGGCGCCGTATGGAGCATGTACGGCGGATTGGCCTCGGCCATCCTGCTCATCACGTTCTCGCCCGTGGTCTCTGGTGCAAAGACGTCCATGATCCAGGGAGCCAACTTCGCGTTCTTCCCGCTGAGCAACCCGGGCATCGTATCGATCCCCCTCGCCTTCCTGCTGGGCTGGCTGGGGACCGTCCTGGACAAGCGCCGTGAGGATCCAGCCAAACAAGCGGAGATGGAAGTCCGCTCGCTGACAGGTGTCGGTGCAGAGAAAGCAGTGGACCACTAAGGTCACCAAGGACCAGGCCAAACGCGGGGGCTCCTCTGCCATACGGCGGGGGAGCCCCCAGGCGCGCCAGCACTAACTCACTTCTTGAGGCTTAGCCATTCCTTCAACTGCTCCAACGGCCATGTGGTGACGATCCGTTCCTTAGGCACGCCAAGCGCCTCGGCACGTTCGGCGCCGTACTGAAGGAAATCGAGCTGGCCGGGGGCATGGGCATCACTGTCAATGCTGAACAAGCAGCCGGCATCAAGCGCCATCTTGATCAGCGCGTCCGGAGGGTCCTGCCGCTCCGGCCGTGAATTGATTTCGACGGCGACACCCCACTCGGCACATTCGGTGAAGACCTTGGCGGCGTCGAATTCGGACTCGGGCCGGGTGCCGCGGGATCCTTGGACCAGACGGCCGGTGCAATGCCCCAGAACGTTCGTGTGTGGATCGCTTATTCCACCAAGCATCCGCTTGGTCATGGTCTTCTTGTCCGAGCGCAGCTTCGAGTGGACACTGGCCACCACCACGTCCAGCCGGTCCAGCATTTCCGGCGATTGGTCCAATGTCCCGTCCTCAAGGATGTCCACTTCGATGCCTTTGAGCAACCGGAAGCCGTCCTGATTGGCGTTGATCCCTTCCACCACACCCAGCTGCTTTTCAAGCCGTTCTACGCTGAGGCCGTTGGCGATGGTCAGGTTGGGGGAGTGGTCAGTGAGGGCAAGGTATTCACGGCCCAGCGTTTTGGCAGCAGCCACCATGGTTTCAATCGGTGAACCGCCGTCGGACCAGTTGCTGTGGCTGTGCAGGTCGCCGCGTAACGCTGCCTTGAGCGTGTCGCCGCCGGATGCCAACGATTCCGCGCCGCGCTCGCGAAGGTCGGCCAGATAGTCGGGCACCCTGTCTTCCATTGCCTGGGTAATGACTTCCGCGCTTCGGTCCCCAACACCTTTCAGGCTGGTGACTCTTCCATTTCGGACGAGCCTGGCCAGCTCGTCGGGTGGAAGCTGCCGCACGGCGTCGGCGGCTTTCCTGAAGGCCTGGACCTTGAAGGTAGGGGCTTGGCCGCGTTCCAGCCAAAAGGAGATTTCTTCGAGCGCCTCAACGGGATCCATGGCTCCATGATCCACGAACCGGGCGCACCATCAACAGAGGGCAATGTTGATGGTGCGCCGGTCCGGGCCATTACTTCTGGTGGTGGCCGCCTGGAACCAGTCCGGGAGGTGTTCCGTCCGAGGGCGCCAGTCCATGCTCCCCATGGGGAACGGCGTGCTGGCCGGCCATGGATGCGGCCAATCCCGGCGTGGCCACCGATGCAACAACGACGGCGGCCCCGAACGCGGCTGCCAGAAGCCGCCCGGTCCTTGGCAGGCCGTGGGCGCCGCCGTCGTTGGTATTTTGCTGCCGGCCCAGCCAACCGCCTCCGCCAAGTGCCATCAGAGTTAGTCCCAGAGCCGCAAGATGGCTCACTCCAAGCGAGCCTTCACCGGCCGCCAAACCCCCTCCAAGGACAGTGATGTGGGCAGCGGCGGCAACCAGCAAAGCTGGAAAGGCAAGCCGGCGCAAGACAAGGGAGTTCCGGTGGAGTCCCCACAAAGACCACGCCAGGAAAGCCAGGCCGGCTGCGAGGGCCACCACTCCGGCAAACACCATGCCAGGTGCGCCGGCTACCGTGAGGTAGCCGGCCGCAATGGACAGCTCCACTATCCCGCCGGCCATGGCTGCGAAGTAGACGAACAACAATGCAGTGGCGTTCAGCGTGGGGTGATATTTGGCTGCCATGGCGCTGTCCTCGGTCTCGATGGGTCTGTGATCAGGGGCTCTGTGATCAGGGGTTCTGTGATCAGGCGCGGGCTGAGGCTACGACGGCCTTGTCCTGGGACAGGGCAACGCCCAGAAGCACCACAGCGCTGGCCAGGTGCAGCACGTTATCTGCCCCGTTCAGGGCGATGATGTTCAGCGAAGTTCCCACGAGGAACAGCCCGAGGATACCTACCAGCAGGTAGACACCGCCCACCGCCGTGTTGACGGATTTGGAAAGCGTGACACTGTTCATGCCTGCATAAAGAAGGGCGGCACCAATGGCCAGGTGAATGACGTTGTGCAGGGGGTTCACCGCGAAGATGATCAGGTTGGCACCTTCAGTGGCGAAGAAGCCGGTTCCTGAGGTGACGAAGAATCCGAGCACGCCTACCAAGAGGTATACGGCTCCGAAGATGGTGGCGATCAAGCGATTGGGCGAAGTACGCATTGGTCCGAACCTTCCGGTGATGGCCGGGTGTTCCCGGCCGTCCTGTGGAGCCCCGGGCGGGGCTCTCAAGCAGTGATTCGGACCATGCGTTGCTGCGGATGGGTGGAAACCGGAATATTTTTTCCCGCCCTTATGGACGGAGGCGGATGCTGCTCATTTTGAGATCGTTGGTGCCCTCGAAAACGTACTTGAGATCGATGGTCTTGCCGGTGCACTGCAAGGTTCCCGCGATGTCCGCTTTGTTATTCCCGTTATCCGAATTCACGCTGACGGAGTTGTAATTTGGCTTGCAGGAATCATCAAGTTCCAGGCTGGCAATACCGTCGATGAAGGACTGCTTATCCAGTTCTTCCTTCAAGGCCGGGTGCAGGTAGTTGTCATAGGCCTGCTCAGTTTGCCCTGAAACCACCAGATTGGTGAACTCGTCAGCCAAAGACCTCGCCTTCGACGTCGCGCCGCCCACAACGTTCACCAACACCAGGATGCCCACCACGGCCAGGACGATCACTCCTGCCACAATGCCCAGGACAATCCAAAGCACCTTTTTGCTCTTGGCCGGCGGCGGAAGCTGTTGGCCGTACTGGCCGGGTGGGTACTGCCCCGGCGCATACTGCCCCTGGGGGTACTGGCCTTGCGGGTACGGGTTTTGGTCAGGCGGATATTGTCCCGGCGCATACTGGCCTTGGGGACCCGGGGACGACGGCGGCTGTTGCCACTGCGCTGGAGTCCCGTTTGGTTGGGGGTACCCGGGGGCCGGGTGGGACGGGTGGTGGGTTCTGGCCGTATTCGCTTCCGCTGTGTCGGGTTTCGTCGCGACCATTCGGTTCTTGCAGGTTGCTCACTGTAGTGCCCCTTTCGGCAGCCTGCGGCAGCGCCACCACGTAGCCAGGAACCGCTGGCCGGCCCCCGATGCGTCCACCTGAATCAAATCGCATCCGCAGTTCCACAGGCAAGGGCCAAAGCGTAGTAACGGCAGGTGAAAACGGGGGGGTGTCAGCCTTCGGAGCGCCGGCCCAGCAGGGGTTGCACCCGGTACGGAATCATTTCCCGCATCGCCAAGGCAGTATCGGTGCGGTCAACGCCGTCGCATGCAAGGATCTTGCCGTTGATCCGGTAGAGGTCTTCGGCGTCCAGCGCCACCACACGCAAGAGCAAGTCGGCTGATCCGGTCAGCCCGAAACCTTCCAGGATCTCCGGGATGTCCGCAAGATCCTTCGCGAGCGAGGCGAGTTTCTGTTGCTGGACATGCACGGTGATGAACGCCGTAAGGGGGTAGCCGAGGGCAACCGGATTGATTCGCCGTTCAAAGGAGAGGAAGGCATGCTTCTTCTCGAGTTGGGCCATGCGCGCCTGAACAGTATTGCGGGACAAACCAAGTTTCTGGGCGAGAGCCACAACGGTCCCTCTGGGATCCTTTGCCATCGCTGAAAGGAGCCGGGTGTCAGTGCCATCCAAAGGTTGCATAATGCGCAAGATTAGCACGGCTCGGCCACTCCCAACATGGCAGAATGCTCAAGTTTTTCAACGGTAGTTGTACCCGATGCGTCTTGTGAGTAGGGTCACAATTAACGCTGGCGAAGGAGCCAGGGGGCCGGTCTGCGCTTGGATCACAAGTCCAGCAGGGTCGGCAAAACCTAGCCGGAAGGTTGCGATCACCTGTGTTAACGGATAAGGCGGGCAAGGGAGTGCAAAATGACGCTCCGCGCCCCGGACAAAGTGCACAAAATCCTTTGCGGACGGGGGGCAACCTCCTTCAGTTGGTGTCGCCGGAAGGCGAACGGATCAGCCACCCGGAATTTGATCTTTGGATCAAGGACATCGGCGATGAACAATTGGGCTCCTTGTTTGAGGACATGACAGTCATCCGCCGCATCGACACCGAGGCCACAGCCCTCCAGAGGCAGGGCGAACTGGCCCTGTGGCCGCCGCTGCTTGGGCAGGAAGCAGCCCAGATCGGCTCAAGCCGCTCCTTGCGCGACGACGACTTTGTCTTCCCCAGCTACCGTGAAAGCGGCGTGGCGTACATCCGCGGCGCGCACGTCTCAGAGATCGCCCAGGTATGGCGCGGAAACGCCTTGTACGCCTGGGATCCCCAACGGATCAACATGGCGACACCCCAAATCATCATTGGTTCCCAGAGCCTCCACGCCACTGGTTACGCCATGGGCGTCCAGTTGGACGGCGCCAGCACGGCGGTGCTGGCCTACTTCGGGGACGGCGCCACGAGCGAAGGCGACGTGAGCGAGGCCATGGTGTTTGCGGCAAGTTTCCAGGCTCCCGTGGTCTTTTTCTGCCAGAACAACCATTGGGCTATTTCCGAACCCGTGCGCGTGCAGTCCCACGTTCAACTGGCCGACAGGCCGACAGGGTTCGGCATCCCCAGCCTGCGCGTTGACGGAAACGATGTCCTCGCCGTCATGGCTGCTACCCGCTGGGCTTTGGACCGTGCCCGCAGCGGCGGCGGCCCAACCTTTATCGAAGCGGTCACCTACCGCATGGGCCCGCACACTACGGCCGATGATCCCACGCGGTACCGGGACCCGAACGAGCTGGAGGACTGGGCTGCCAAGGATCCAATTCTCCGTCTGCGGCGGCTCCTTGACGCCAAAGGCCTGCTCACTGAAGAACTGGAAGGCAGAGTCAAAGCCAAGGCCGACGCCGTCGCAGCCGAGCTCCGAACCAGCTGCGTCAACATGCCTGATCCGCAGCCGTTGGACGTTTTTAACCACGTCTACAGCACACCCAACTCCTGGATTGAACGCCAGAAGGATCACTATTCGCGCTACCTGAGCAGTTTCAACCAGCCCGTCGAGGAAGGTGCACTCTGATGTCCAAGCTCACATTTGCCCGGGCAATCAACGCCGGCCTTCGCAAGTCCCTGGAAAGCGATCCCAAAGTCATCCTCATGGGCGAGGACATTGGTTCCCTCGGTGGTGTCTTTCGTGTCACCGACGGACTCCAGAAGGACTTTGGAAAGCACCGGGTGATCGATTCGCCGCTGGCTGAGTCCGGCATCATCGGAACCGCAGTGGGCCTGGCCTACCGGGGCTACCGCCCAGTGTGCGAGATCCAGTTCGACGGCTTCATCTATCCTGCCTTCGATCAGATCGTCAGCCAGGTGGCCAAGATGCACTACCGGACGCAGGGGCGGGTCAAGATGCCGATCACCATCCGCGTTCCTTTCGGTGGTGGCATTGGCTCGCCGGAGCACCACTCGGAATCGCCGGAAGCCTACTTCACCCACACTTCAGGGCTTCGGGTAGTGGCGGTGTCCAACCCGCAGGACGCTTACACAATGATCCAGCAGGCCATTGCCTCCGATGATCCTGTTCTCTATTTCGAACCCAAGCGCCGCTACCACGACAAGGGTGACGTCGATGAGTCCATCGAGCTCTCCCAAGCGATGCCATTGGACAAAGCGGCAGTGGTCAACGCCGGATCGGACGTCACCCTGGTGGCTTACGGCCCCCTGGTAAAGACCGCCAAGGCTGCGGCACAGGCTGCAGCTGATGAAGGAATTTCCGTGGAAGTCATCGACCTGCGCTCGTTGTCCCCGGTTGACTACCCGGTGGTTGAGGCATCCGTGCGCAAGACAGGCCGGCTGGTCATCACGCACGAGGCCCGGCCAAAATGGTGGCCTCGGAGCGGAAATTGCGGCCAGCATTACCGAGCGCTGCTTCAACTACCTGGAATCCGCACCCGTCCGCATTACTGGCTTCGACGTTCCCTATCCCTATTCGAAGCTTGAGATGCATCATTTGCCCGATCTGGACAGGATTCTGGATGGCGTGGACCGCACGTTGGGCCGCCACAACTCCCTGAGTGGACTGGAAGGATGACCGCTACCATGATCAAGGAATTCAGGCTGCCGGACCTTGGCGAAGGCCTGACCGAGTCGGAAATCCTTAGCTGGAAGGTCGCAGTGGGGGACACCGTCACCCTCAATCAGGTCATCGCGGAGGTTGAGACGGCCAAGGCCGTCGTTGAGCTGCCGTCGCCTTTCGCCGGCGTCGTAGCGGCACTGCACGAGCAGCCTGGTTCCGTGGTGGAGGTCGGCAAGCCGATCGTCTCCTTCGAAGTGGACGACGCCGGGGCCTCCAACGGTGGCAACCCGACCGCCGTCGAGACCAAGGCTGCAGCGCCACAACCTGAAATGGCGCAATCTCAAACGCCACAATCTCAAACGTCACAGGCCGAGTCGCCTGAGGCTGACGCGACCCCCGCCAAGAGGGAGCCGAACCTGGTGGGCTATGGCGCCGTCGTCGAGGAGACCGGGCGCCCGGTCCGCCGTGCCCGCGGCCTTGTGCAGGCTGCGGCAACAACAGTGCAGGCAAGGCCCAAATCCGATGATGTCCCTGCAGAGCGTCCACGTTCCACACCGCCGGTCCGCAAGCTGGCGCGCGATCTTGGAATTGACCTCCAGCTGGTTCCCGGCACTGGTCCAGGGGGACTCATCACGCGGGAAGACGTCCAGAACTTCACAGGTGAGCCGGAAGGCACAAGCGCAGTACCAACGGCGCCGGCAGCCACCGGCGAGCGTGAAACGCGCACACCTATCAAGGGTGTCCGGAAGTTCACGGCCGCTGCCATGGTGCAGAGCGCTTTCACCGCACCGCATGTGACGGAATTCCTGACAATCGATGTCACAGCCACCATGGAATTGCTCACGCGGCTCAAGGCAAGCAAAGCGTTTGAGGGCTACAAGCTCACTCCGCTTACCGTTGCGGCCAAGGCGGTCCTGATAGCGCTACGGAACAACCCAACGTTGAATTCCCGTTGGGACGAGGCGCGCCAGGAGATCATCCAGTTCAACTACGTCAACCTTGGCATCGCGGCCGCTACGCCGCGAGGCCTGACGGTACCGAACATCAAGGATGCCGATCGCCTGAGCCTACGGGAACTTGCCACTGCGCTGTCGGAACTCACGGACACAGCACGTGCCGGCAAGACGTCTCCGTCAGATCTTTCGGGTGGCACCATCTCCATTACCAACATCGGAGTATTTGGGATCGACGCCGGAACGCCCATCCTGAATCCGGGGGAGGCGGCCATTGTGGCCTTGGGTGCCGTGAGGAAGGCGCCGTGGGTGGTCGATGATGAGATCGCCGTACGCCAGGTGATGTCCCTGAGCTTATCCTTCGACCATCGCTTGGTGGATGGGGAACAGGGTTCACGATTCCTGGCCGACCTTGGCGCTATCCTGTCCGACCCCGCCATGGTGTTGACTATGGTCTAGCTTCACGAACGTAGGAAGCTGCGCCGGCCCACCCCTTTACGAGTGCTTGCAGGAAACTGCGGCTAAGGGGTGGGCCGTTGCGCGTTCAAGCCCGCGCGTTCAGTCCTCTGTGGGCGTGGTCCGGTTGGAGTGGTAATCGCGCCAGCTGTGTTCCGGCTCAAAGCCAAGGAGCCGTCGGGCTTTGTCGATGGACAGCATGGTTTCGTGCTGGCCCAGTTCCTTGACAACCTCGACGCCGGGAAAGACTTCGGCGGCAAGTTCGGCGCTGCTTCGGCTCATCACGGTGTCCGAAGCGGCGATGATGAAGGTCTCGAAACCGGCTGCACTTTTCTCCAAGGCGCGAACCACTGCCTGGGCGCCGTCGCGGGCATCAATATAGCCCCACAGATTCCACTTGCGAAGGGTGGCGTCCGAGTCGAAGGACGGGAAGGCGTCGTAATCCTCGGGGTCCATCACGTTGGAGAACCTGAGCGCGGTGATGCTCAATGCCGGGTCCCAGCGCGTGAGCTGGATGGCCATCTGCTCCTCGAGGTGTTTCACCAGGGAGTAGGTGCTCTCAGGCCGCGCCGCGTACTCCTCATCTACAGGAATGTAGGGAGGGTCGATATCGAAAGGGAGCCCCAGGACTGTCTCGCTGGAGGCATAAACCACTTTCTTGATGCCCGCTCGCCGGGCTGCCTGGAAGACGTTGTAGGTGGAGAGCATGTTGTTTTCAAAAATTGCGGCGTCCGGAGCCAACCCCGGTGCGGGGATGGCGGCCAAATGGACGATCGCGTCCAAGCCGCTGTGTTGGTCGTCCAAACCAAGTACCACGTCCAGGACCTCGCCATAGTTGCGGAGGTCTACATTTACGTAGCCGTGGCCCCTCTTGCCTGCGCGGTCCATGTTGAGCACGTGGTGGCCGTCCTGCGTCAGCCGGCGGACCACGCTCCTGCCCAATTTTCCGCTTCCCCCAGTGACAGCAATCCTCATGATGCGCTCCTCGCGTTATGTAATCCGCTCCAGCCTATGTGCCGCAAGAGGACCGCACAGCCCCTGAAACTGGCCCTGTGAGTCCTAGGAATACTGGAACAGCCCAAGCACATACGGGTAGCAGGTTGCGGGTAGGGGCGGTCAGGCAACTGACGCAGGTAGAGCCAGGGGCCTGGCGCCCGTCTGTGCACGCGCGCACGCGCGCTGGTACTCGTCTCTGCGCGCGCGAAGGCACCCGGCAATCATCTGTACATCGCATCCGGCACCTTCCGCATACCGCGGCACTCCCTGGACGCATCCGGCACGTTCGGCCTACCGGGGCACCCGTGGACGCATCCGGCACGTTCGGCCTACCGGGGCACCCCGTGGACGCATCCGGCACCTTCCGCATACCGCGGCACTCCCTGACGCACCCGGCACCTTCCGCATACCGCGGCACTCCCTGACGCACCCGGCACCTTCCGCCTACCGGGGCACTCCCTGGAGGCACCCGGCACCGTTGTCGGGCAGGTTTATGTTCTCCGGGGTGTGTGGTGGTGGTTGCGTCGGGGTGTTTGTTTGGGGTCGATGTGGGGTGGCGGAATGAACCACGGAACCCCTGTTGTGATGTCGATGCGCCAGTCTTCTTTGTGAATGAGGTGGTGGTGGTGGCTGCAGAGCAGGGTGCCGTTGTTGGTTGACGTGGTGCCGCCGTGTGACCAGTAGGTGATGTGGTGGGCTTCGCACCACGGGGCGGGCATGCTGCAGTCGGGGAACGCGCAGCCTTGGTCCCGGGCGGTGATGGCTTTGCGGATGTGGGGTGGGAAAATCCGGGTGGTGCGGCCGATGTCGAGGATGCGGGATTCGCTGCCGAGCAGTACGGGGAGGATGTCGGCGTCGCAGGCGATTTTGCGGATGGTGTTGGGGTGCATCGGACCCTGGAACGTTGCTGTGCCGGTGCTGAGTCTTTGGTGGCCCGTGAGTCGTTGGTGGCCCGTGAGTCGTTCGAAGAGGTCGCGTTCGTCGATGGTGACGGCGAGTTGGGGGCGGAGTCCGCCGTTGGAGGGCAGTTTCCCGGTGGTCATCGCGACAGCACAGGCTCCGACGAGGCCGTTGAGCAGTTTCTGGGCCCGCGTGCGACGGTCCAGATCCGGTCCGCCTGACGAGTGTTCTGGTCGGGGGTGGAGGGCCGTTCCGGTGCTGGTGCTGGTGTCGGGCGCGATGGCGGGCTCGGCGTTGTGGCCCATGAGTCGTGGGTTGGTGGCGGTATTCATGGCGGTGGCCAGGGTTTCGTATTGTTCTGCGGTGGCGAAGATTTCGATGTGGTGGAGCCCGTTGCGGCGTCGTCGGCGGAGGAACGCGCCTTGGAGTTGGCGGAGAACTTCTTCGGACGGTTCGGGACCGTCTTGGTCGATCGAATCGACCCAGCGTTTGGCCATTTTGGTGACGAAATCCGGGTCGGATTCAATAGCCGTGGCGGTGAGGGCGTGTTCCATCCGGGCGATGGTGCCGTCATCGGCGAGCTGACGGACTTTGTCCAGTGCGGTGCTGATGATCGTTGCGGACCGGGAAGGCACCAGAGCTGAGGAGAGGGCTTCGGCCAGCACTTCGCGCCGGGCCGGGATCTCCTGCCCGGCCATTCCGGCCTGAGGAAGGACGTCGGGTGCGAGGGCGAGCCTGCGCCGGGCTTCCCCGATGCTGATCCGCAACCGGGCCCGAAGGAACTCAGCGGCATTCCGGTACCCGTCATCCAGGACGCTGCCCGTTCCCGTAACCCTCGCATCCGAGGCTGGTTCGGTCCAACCGGTCCGCCACTCGGGCGCGCCAGCCGACGACCCCGGCGACGCTTGCTGTGCTTCCTTCCGCGTCCTTTCCACCGCCTGCGCCGCGACAACCTGCAAGTACTCCAACGACCGGGAGATCTCCTCGATCCTGCCGGCAAAGTCAGCGGCCTCAACAAACCCACACAGCCGCGCGGCATCGGCCGCTGCGGACAACCGCAGGGGGTCCGAAAGAGCCGCACTGTCCTCAAGAAGAGCCGCCAGATCCCCTCCGGTAGCTGCAGGATTGGGATGCCTAATTTCGAAATGGGGGCTCGGCTGAGCAAGCTCCGGGCCATGGCCGGTGCGAGCTTTCCCCTCTGAGTCACGGATCTTTCCGGCGGCGGGGGCCGAGGCGTCTACCATCGGAGCGCCCGTGGATCCGGTGTCCGTGGATCTGGCGCCTGTGGATCTGGCGCCTGTGGATCTGGCGCCTGTGGATCTGGCGCCTGTGGATCTGGCGCCTGTGGATCTGGCGCCTGTGGATCTGGCGCCTGTGGACCCGGTGTCCGTGGATCTGGCGCCTGTGGATCTAGCGTCCGTAGATCTGGTGTCCGTGGATCTGGCGCCTGTGGACCCGCTACTCGTGGCTATGTCGCCCGCGGGCCCTGAAGCCCGGGCGACCTTGGCCTTGCCGTTGAGCGGCGCAGCGTCGTTGCCCAGCCCAGCGTCGTTGCCCAGCCCAACTCTGTTGCCCAGCCCAGCTCTGTTGCCCAGTTCAGCGTGGAAATGGCTGATGGCGGTGATGGACGCCGTCGAATCCTTGAACCCGGCCTTGACCAAGTCCGGCATGCTCAAGAAGCGTTGTGACCGGACCGCGGCCAGGGCAGCGACAACAGGGGACGGTTCCGTCCGAAGTGCTGCCAGCTGCCCCATGTCTTCCATGATCAAAATCATTACATCGGGGTCTGACAATTTAAGAGGAAACTGGAAGACGGTCACGATCTCCCGGAAAGAGTAAACAGTCAGGCTGCTGTCAGCGCAGCCAGGGCCATCTGTTCCAGGATGGGTCTGGCCGACTTGACCGCGATCTTCCGCCCGTGATGGCGGACAGAGTGGGGTGTGGAGTTGATAAGGCCGAAGGCCGCATGCGCCCGGACACGGAGGCCGGCGACATCCGCATCGGAGTGGATGCGTGCCAGGACGTCCACCCACGTTTCAACGTAGGCGCGTTGCAAGGACCGGACTTCGCCTTGGTCGGTGCTGCTGAGGCTCCCGAAGTCGCGGTCTTGGACACGTATGACGTCCGGGTTGCTCAGCGCAAAGTCCACTTGGAACTGGATCAAGCCCTTCAGCGCATCCATGGGGTTCCCGGCTTCCGCGACCACGCGGAGGCCGCCGTCGAGCAGATCGCGGCTGACGCTGAGGAGAAGCTCGGCAAGGACAGCCTGCTTGCCGGGGAAGTGCCGGTACACGGCAGGCCCGCTGACGCCTGCCGCCGCCCCAAGATCCTCCAGCGAAACCCGTGTGAAGCCATTCTCCGCAAAGAGTCCCGCGGCCGCTGATAGCAATGCCAGCCTGCGGAGTTCCTTGGCCTGGCCTCGCTGCGTTGCTGGGGCTGGGCTGCTTGCTGGGGCTGGATTGCTAGTTAGGGCTGGGCTGGGGACAGTTCCTGTTTCCGGGCCTCCGGTCACGTTCTCCTCCTTGGTGAAGTTCCACCGTGCTGGACATCACAGTTAATACAGACTAACCTAAATTTCAGTTACGTGGCACTAACCGAAATGGCCTGGGGCCGGGAATGGAACAGTGGTCAATGGAGACAATCGCCAGCGTGGCAGGACCCCACAGCGGCACCTTTGAAGCCAACCAGGAAGCGCAGCTGGCCCTCGTAGGGGAGCTGAAGGAACGTCTTGCCGCGGCAGCCCTCGGGGGGCCCGCGAAATCCAGGGAGCGGCACGTCGCCCGAGGCAAACTGCTGCCCCGCGAGCGAATCGACTACCTCCTGGACGATGGCAGCCCCTTCCTGGAGATAGCGCCCCTGGCCGCCAACGGCATGTACAACGACGATTCGCCGGGCGCAGGAGTGATTGCCGGTATTGGGTTGGTTCATGGCCGGCACGTCCTGGTGATTTCCAACGATGCCACGGTCAAGGGCGGCACTTACTACCCCATGACGGTAAAAAAGCACCTCAGAGCTCAGGAAATTGCCCTGGAAAACAAGCTTCCCTGCATCTACCTCGTGGATTCCGGGGGAGCATTCCTGCCCAAGCAGGACGAGGTTTTCCCCGACAAAGAGCACTTTGGCCGGATCTTCTACAACCAAGCCAAAATGTCAGCGGCCAAGATTCCTCAAATTGCCTCGGTGATGGGCTCGTGCACGGCCGGCGGTGCCTATGTCCCGGCCATGAGCGATGAGACTGTCATCGTAAGAAATCAGGGCACCATCTTCCTCGGCGGCCCGCCCCTGGTGAAGGCAGCGATCGGCGAGATCGTCACCGCCGAGGAACTGGGAGGCGGCGACGTTCACTCCCGGATTTCGGGCGTTACGGACCACCTCGCCGAGAACGACCAGCACGCGCTGGAGATCGTTCGGGACATCGTGGCGACGTTGCCAAAGCCGGCGAAACCGGCGTGGGACGTGCTCGACGTCGTCCTGCCGCCCGTCGTCGACCCCTCCGGCATTTATGGCGTGGTCCCCACAGACGTCAACGCCCAATACGATGTCCGCGAAGTAATTGCCCGGCTCGTGGACGGTTCCCAATTCCATGAGTTCAAAAAGAACTATGGCACCACGCTGGTGACTGGATTCGCCCATCTTCATGGGCACCCGGTTGGCATCGTTGCCAACAACGGGGTCCTGTTCAGTGAGTCCTCGCTCAAGGGCGCCCACTTCATCGAACTCTGCGATCAACGCGGGGTCCCGCTGATTTTCCTGCAGAACCTCTCGGGTTTCATGGTGGGCAAGGACTACGAGCAAGGCGGCATCGCCAAGAACGGCGCAAAGATGGTCACGGCGGTCGCAACAGCGAGTGTCCCCAAGCTGACAGTTGTCATCGGCGGCTCCTTCGGCGCCGGAAACTACTCCATGTGCGGGCGGGCCTACTCGCCGCGTTTCCTGTGGATGTGGCCAGCTGCCCGCATTTCAGTGATGGGCGGAAACCAGGCATCCAGTGTCCTTGCAACGGTAAAACGCGACCAGTACGAGGCCGCCGGCCAGGAATGGTCTGCCGAGGAAGAAGAAGCCTTCAAAGCTCCCATTAGGCAGCAGTACGAGGAACAAGGCAGCCCTTATTACTCCACCGCCCGGCTTTGGGATGACGGCATCATCGATCCCGCAGACACCCGACGGGTCCTGGGCTTGGCTTTGGACGTCGTCTCCCGCCAGCAACTGCCCGAGACCTCCTTCGGTCTCTTCAGGATGTGACCATGACTCTGCCAACCACCACCGCACCGGCCGCCACTGCGGCATCCCGTCCGTTCAGCGCCGTCCTCGTTGCCAACCGCGGTGAGATCGCCTGCCGCGTGATCCGGACCCTGAGGGACATGGGCATCCGCTCCATTGCCGTCTATTCGGACGCGGACAAGCACGCCAAGCACGTGGCCCTTGCCGATACCGCAGTGGCGATCGGGGGCACGGCGCCCTCGGAGAGCTACTTGAAAATCGAGGCCATCATCGATGCCTGCCGCCGCAGCGGTGCGGAGGCCGTCCACCCCGGATACGGCTTCCTGTCCGAGAATGTGGAGTTCGCCAAAGCCCTTGACGCGGCGGGGATAACGTTCATCGGACCGGGCATTGACGCGATCGAGGTCATGGGTGACAAGATCCGTTCCAAAAACCACGTCATGGCCTACGACGTCCCATGCGTACCCGGAATCGCAGTACCCGGACTCACGGACCAGGAACTAATCGACGCTGCGCCGTCCGTAGGTTTTCCTTTGCTCATCAAGCCTTCGGCAGGCGGCGGCGGCAAAGGGATGCACATCGTGGAGCGGCCTGAAGACATGGCCGCAACACTGCAGACAGCACGGCGCGTGGCAGCTTCGGCGTTCGGCGATGACACCCTGTTCCTGGAGCGGCTCATCAAGGCACCCCGCCACATTGAGGTCCAGGTCCTCGCGGATAACCACGGCAACGTCATCCACCTGGGCGAGCGCGAATGTTCCCTCCAACGCCGCCATCAGAAAGTGATCGAGGAAGCTCCTTCGGCACTCTTCGAATCGCTGGCGGACGGCCCGGACGAACGGGCCCGCATTGGAGAAGCAGCCTGCAACGCAGCACGCTCGGTCAAATACAGCGGTGCCGGCACCGTGGAATTCCTGGTGTCCGACGAACATCCCGATGAGTTCTTCTTCATGGAGATGAACACGCGCTTGCAGGTGGAGCACCCCGTCACCGAAATGGTCACCGGGATAGACCTCGTTGAATGGCAGGTGCGGATCGCCGCCGGTGAGGTGCTCACCGTTGCGCAGTCCGACGTCGTTCTTGAAGGCCACGCCGTAGAGGCGCGCGTCTATGCAGAAGTACCGGAACGGAACTTCATGCCCTCGATGGGGCGCGTCGTTGCGCTCGCCGAGAATGGCGGGGCGGATCCCAAGGTGCTCGGAGAGCAACGCTCCAACGCTAACGTCCGGATCGACTCCGCTATGCGCGAGGACCTTGAGATCACCGGCGACTACGATCCCATGCTGGCCAAGGTCATCGCCTGGGGCGACAACCGCGCCGCTGCGCTGGACACCTTGGACGCCGCCCTGGGCAGGTACACGCTCCTGGGCTTGGACACGAATGTGGAATATCTCCGGCTGCTGATCAATGATCCTGACGTCCGCGACGGCCACCTGGACACGGGGCTGATCGAACGCAAGCTGCCGTCCATGGAATTCAGGCACGTCGGCGCCAACGAGTTGATCGCTGCAGCCCTGGCGCTGTGGCTCGAAAAGAAGGAAAACTCCGGTGCTTCCATGCTCGCTGGTAGCGCCTGGAGGTCGCCGGACTCGTGGCGTATCGGCCGGCGGGCCGCTTGGCGAGCCAGCTTTGGACTGCCCGGAACCGGCACCGCCACAGTGGCGTTGACGGAGGACTCCGGCACTTTCGCGGCAATCATCGACGACGGCCCTGAAGCCGGCCGGGCCGCCAAGGTCACGGTGGTGGAGCGCACCGGTGACGGCATCGTCCTGGAGCTCGACGGCGGCCGGGTCACCTACGCGGTTGGCACAGCGACCGAGGGGGCCAGCGGGACCCGGGACATCTACCTTGGCAACGATGGCTGGTCCTGCCGTCTGGAAGTCCTGGACCGCGCCGAACGTCTTCAGAGGATGCTGGCAGGCATCCAGCGCGAAGAAGGTGCTGCGGACCCGGAGGTGCGATCGCCGATGCCCGGAACGGTGGTTTCCGTGGCAGTGGCCAACGGAGACATGGTCCAGGAGGGACAGCCGCTCCTGTCGGTCGAAGCCATGAAAATGGAGCACCAACTGGTGGCATCGGTTGCCGGAACCGTCCACCTCACCAGCAAACCGGGCGACCTGGTCAAAGCCGACCAGGTGCTCGCAACTATCCACGCGGCGGCCCCTCTTGAGGGGCCCGCAGAGACTGAAAAGCCCGCAGAAACAGACAAGGAAGTCCAGCTATGAGCAGTTTTGACCTCAACGAGGAGTACCAGGACCTCAGTGATTCCGTCCGCGAATTCGCCGACGAAGTGGTGGCACCCGTATCTGCCAAACACGATGAAGAACACAGCTTTCCCTATGAAGTCATCAAGCAGATGGGGGAGATGGGGCTGTTTGGCCTGCCGTTCCCGGAGGAGTTCGGTGGAATGGGCGGGGACTATTTTGCCCTGGCGCTGGCTTTGGAGCAGTTGGGCCGGGTTGACCAGTCCGTGGCAATCACCCTCGAGGCCGGCGTGTCCCTGGGCGCCATGCCGGTGTACCGGTTCGGCACGCAGGAACAGAAGGAGCGCTGGCTTCCGGAGCTGGCATCCGGACGATCCCTGGCCGGGTTCGGGTTGACTGAGCGGGAAGCAGGTTCCGATGCGGGCGGTACCAAGACCCACGCCCACGTGGACAACGGGGAATGGGTCATCAACGGCAACAAGGAGTTCATCACGAACTCCGGCACCGACATCACCACCTTGGTCACAGTCACCGCCGTCACGGGCAAGACGGAAAACGCGGACGGCAGCACCAGGAAAGAGATCTCCACCATCCTGGTTCCCACCGAAACCCCAGGATTTAAGGCAGAGCGGGCCTACAACAAGGTGGGCTGGAATGCGTCGGACACGCATCCGCTGACGTTGGACAACGTCCGGGTTCCTGAGGCGAACCTCCTGGGCCAGCGGGGCAGGGGGTATGCCAACTTCCTGTCGATCCTTGACGAGGGCCGCATTGCCATTGCCGCTTTGGGCACGGGCGCGGCCCAGGGTTGTGTGGACCTTTCGGTGAAGTATGCCAAGGAACGCACCGCATTTGGCCAGAACATCGGCAAGTACCAGGCCATCCAATTCAAGATCGCAAGGATGCAGGCCAGGGCCCATACGGCTCGTTTGGCCTATTACGATGCCGCGGCAAGGATGCTGGCCGGCAAGCCGTTCAAGACTGAAGCGGCCATCGCTAAGATGGTCGCAGGCGAGGCAGCCATGGACAACGCACGGGACGCCACCCAGGTGTTCGGTGGCTATGGCTTCATCAACGAATTTACGGTGGCGCGCCATTACCGCGACTCCAAGATCCTTGAAGTCGGGGAGGGCACCACCGAGGTTCAGCTGATGCTCATCGCCCGCGAGCTGGGTCTGTAACCGTACGGGAAGGATCAAGGATGATTGACAAGGTTGTTGCCAGCGCCGCGGAAGCGGTGAAGGACATACCCGACGGCGCCTCGCTCGCCGTTGGCGGTTTTGGCTTATGCGGTATCCCCGTGTCACTCATCGACGCACTCCACAGCCAAGGCACCACGGACCTCGAAACCGTCAGCAACAACTGCGGAGTGGACGACTGGGGCCTGGGCATCCTCCTCAGGGACGGACGTATCCGCCGTACCATCAGCTCGTACGTGGGTGAGAATAAGGAATTCGCCAGGCAGTACCTCGCCGGTGAACTGGAGGTGGTCCTCACGCCGCAGGGAACCCTCGCCGAGAAACTGCGGGCCGGCGGTGCAGGCATTCCCGCTTTCTATACGAAGGCCGGTGTGGGCACCCAGGTTTCCGAGGGCGGCTTGCCGCAAAAGTACGACGCCGAGGGGAACGTTGCGATCGCCTCCGCGCCGAAGGAGGTGCGCACCTTCAATGACGCCGACTATGTGCTGGAAGAGTCGCTGACTCCGGACTTCGGCTTGGTCCATGCGTGGAAGGGGGACCGCCACGGAAACCTCGTTTTCCATGCAACAGCCATGAACTTCAACCCCCTCTGTGCCATGGCTGCCAGGACAACAATCGCCGAGGTCGAAGAACTCGTGGAAACCGGCGAGCTGGATCCGGAGCACATCCATACCCCTGGCATTTTCGTCCAGCGGGTGGTGGTGGCTCCCACAACGGAGAAGCGGATTGAGAAACGGACGGTGGCCCTGACCACCAGCCAGGCAACCGGGCAGGCAGGAGCAGCACAGTGAACGACAACTCGTATCATGACATCCCGCCCCGCCCCGAAGCCGTGCGGCACGAGTACCGGCGTGCCGACGTCGACCACCACGAGGCCAAAGGCTGGAGCCGCAACGAACTTGCCGCACGGGTAGCCCAGGAACTCACCAACGGTCAGTACGTGAACCTGGGGATCGGGATGCCCACCCTGATCCCCAACTACATTCCCGCGGGTGTGGAAGTGATCCTCCATTCCGAGAACGGCATTCTGGGCGTTGGCCCGTACCCCGCCGAGGACCAGGTTGACCCGGACCTCATCAACGCCGGCAAGGAAACTGTCACGACTAAACCGGGGGCTGCATTCTTCGACTCGGCCTCGTCCTTTGGCATGATCCGGGGCGGCCCACGTGGATGTGGCGGTCCTGGGGGCCATGGAAGTGGCCGCCAACGGTGATCTTGCCAACTGGATGATCCCCGGAAAAATGGTCAAGGGCATGGGTGGGGCCATGGACCTCGTGTTCGGCGCCAAGAAGGTGATCGTCATGATGGAGCACGTGGACCGCAACGGCAGGCCCAAAATCGTCAAGGACTGCACCCTGCCCTTGACGGGCAAAGGCTGCGTGGACCGGATCATCACCGACCTTGCCGTGATCGACGTCGTCAAGGACGAAGGCGAGCCGCGGCTGGTACTTCGTGAGCTCGCCCCCAACGTCACTTTGGACGATGTAGTGGCTGCCACCGGGGCTGAACTCTTCGAAGAGGACCAGGAACTCACCGTATGACGCGTGTTGTTGAGCAGCGTGGACTGTACTTCGATGAGCTTGAAGAGGGCGTGATCTACGCCCACAAGCCTGGACGAACCGTGACGGAGACGGATAACGTCCTGTTCACTACTTTGACCATGAACACCCAGGCGCTGCACCTGGATGCAGCCTGGAGTTCCGCCCAGCCTTTCGGGCAGCGGCTGATGAACTCGATGTTCACCTTGTCCACGATGGTGGGGCAGTCAGTGACCCAACTGACGCAGGGCACCATCATCGCCCAGCTGGGGCTGACGGATGTCACCTTTCCCCACCCGCTCTATCACGGGGATACCCTGTACACGGAAACGGTGATCACCGCCAAAAGGTTGTCGTCCTCGCGTCCTGGCCAAGGTGTGGTGACCATGCAACATACTGGCAGGAACCAGGACGGAGTGGTGGTGGCGCTTGCCACGCGTACCTGCTTGATGTGGACCCAGGAAGCACACGCCGCACAGTCCTAGGCTGTTTTCCACATTTGTCAGCATTCCAGCAGCAAGGAACCGTTCATGCCTTCTTCCGACTCGTCACTCCACGGAGCCGTTACGCCGTTCACCATGGGGCCGGCACTCCTGTTTTGCCCAGCTGACCGGCCAGAGCGTTTCGGCAAGGCGGCGGAGCGCTCGGATGCCGTGATCCTTGACCTCGAAGATGCCGTGGCTCCAGGGGACAAGCAGCGGGCCCGGGGCGCGATCCTCGCGCAGCTCGGATCCGAAGGAGAGACTGCTGAGCTGGACCCCAGCCGGACGATTATCCGCGTCAACCCGGCGGGCTCCGCAGAATTCGAGAAGGACCTGCACAGCCTTGCGCACACTCCCTACCGCACCGTCATGCTCGCCAAAGCGGAGAGTGCTGAGCAGCTCAGGGCGCTTGAGGGCTACCGCGTGATTGCGCTCTGCGAAACAGCGGCCGGCATCGTCAATGCTGCAGCCATCGCCGCGGAACCCAACGTGGTTGCCCTGATGTGGGGCGCGGAGGACCTGCTGGCTTCCCTGGGTGGCCTCTCCAGCAGGAACGACGACGGCGGCTACCGGGCCGTGGCACTGCACTCACGGTCCGCTGTGCTGCTTGCTGCAAAAGCCGCCGGCAAGGAAGCCATCGACTCCGTGTATGTGAACATCCCCGATCTCCAGGGCCTGTCTGTTGAATCCCTGGACGCCGTGGCCAGTGGTTTCGGTGCCAAGGCGTGCATCCACCCCAGCCAGGTCGCAACCGTACGGGAAGCCTACGCGCCCACGCCCGAAGCCGTGACCGAGGCCGCCGAGCTTCTAGATGCAGCATCTGCTGCGGGAACGGGCGTCTTCCAGTTCAAGGGCAAGATGATCGACGGCCCTATTCTTAAGCACGCCGAGGCAACACTGCGCCGGGCCCGCCACGTGAAGTGACAGTTGAACCCACGCGTTCGCGGGAAAACCGAACCGTGGGTTCAACTGTCACCTCGGCGTGCCTCAGCGCTAGGCGCGTACCGGCGTCGTGAGTTCTGCCAGTTCCACCATGTCCGGACGCTTGACGGTGCTCTGGATGGCTACCGCCTGTCCGGTCTTGGCGGATTCCAGCACAGACTCCATGACCTCAAGGGCATGGAAGGCGAGTTGGCCACCCGCGCGGGGCTCTTGTCCCGCCGGAGTTGCTGACAAATCGGCGATGCCGAAGCCGCGGCCGGCGTCGACGTAACCCGCGGATACGGGGAGGGTTTTCCAGTCGTCGGCTCCCAACTCGAACAACTGCACGTCGCCGTCGAAGTGGTTGGGATCCGGAACAACGAGCGACCCCTTCTCCCCATGGATTTCGATGTTGGGGCTCTTGGTCTTGACGGCGTCGAAGCTCATGAACAGCGTCGACAGGGCGCCGGATGCGTGCACCAGTACACCTGTGACATGGGAATCGATCTCCACCGGCACTTTTTGCCCCTCGCGGGGACCGGAGCCAATGGTTCGTTCGCTGCGCGTGTGGCTGGCCGCGCCCACCACGGACACTATGGGGCCAAGCAGCGTGACCAGAGCGGATACGTAGTAGGGGCCCATGTCCAGCAGCGGACCCCCGCCGGGCTGGTAGTAGAAATCGGGGTTGGGGTGCCAGCGCTCATGCCCGGGCGTAGCCATGGTGGCGGTCGCCGAAACCGGAGCGCCAATCAGGCCGTCGTCGATCGCTTTGCGCGCTGTCTGGATGCCGGTACCCAGCACGGTGTCGGGAGCGCAGCCGACAGCCACGCCTGCCGCGGCGGCGGCGTCGAGTACTTGCCGGGGCCTCGGCGGTGGTCGCTGCCAGCGGCTTCTCGCCGTACACGGACTTGCCCGCGGCAATGGCCTTGAGCGCGACGTCGGCATGCGCTGCCGGAATTGTCAGGTTCAGGACGAGCTCGACGTCGTCTGCGGCCAGCAGCTCGTCCACCGTCAGAGCACGGACGCCGTCGTAAGAGTCGGCAACTGCTTGGGCCCGGGCGGGATCAAGGTCCGCGACGGCCACGAGGTTGATCGCATCCAGTCTGCGGAAGTTCGTCAGGTACTGGGCGATGATGGCGCCACAGCCAATGATTCCTACATTTAGCGGGATGCCCACAGCATGCCCCTTTCGATGATGGTGCGGACGTTGCTGTCCTGGAGGATTTCGACTCGGTGGCCGGGGGTGGAAACGAAGATTCTTCCCTTGCCCCATTGCCTGGTCCAGATGGCGGGGGAGGTCACTTCACGGTTCCAAGGGTCCCATTCGCGTACTTTTTGCGTAGTGGTCGCCAGGACATCGATGTAGTCGTCGGCCAGAACCCAATACTGCTCGGTGACGAGGTCAAAGTCTGCGATTCCCTGGGTAATGGGATGCTCTGCTGCGGCTGGGAGCATGTTCACCGTGTAGGGAACATAGTTGTCCGGCTGTTCCCCGGTCCGTTCGTCTTCATGCTTGCCCGGGTGGCAGGCGAACTGGCCCCCGATCAAGTGCAGGTAGTCCGAAGTGTTGCGGTAGGAATCGGCGATCCCGCCATGCCATCCGGCAAGCCCCGTGCCATTTTCGACGGCGGCGCGGAGCCCCTCGAACTCGTCCTTTTCGATGGTGGACATCGTCATGCACTGCACGATGAGGTCTACTCCGGCCATGTATTCAGCGTCCGCGTAAATTTTGGGGGATTCCTCCACCCTGACCTCATAGCCGTTCTCTTTGAGGAAGGGGAGGAACAGTTCGGTGGCTTCCACCGGCTGGTGTCCGTCCCAGCCGCCCCGAACCACAAGTGCGGTCTTACTCTTGGTTGTCATGTTTTCCTTTGTATTTCTTTACGTCCGGGTGAGTCTGTTGGGTGTTCGTAAGCGGGTTCAGCGGGCGGCGAAGGCGGCATCGAAAGCCGCAGCCGGGGGACGGATGGCAGCCAACCGGCGGACCATGTCCAACGCTTCCGGAGCGCCGATCAGCCGGTCCATTCCGGCGTCTTCCCATTCGATGCTGGTGGGTCCGGCGTACCCGATCGAGTTGAGCATGCGGAAAATGGGTTCCCAGTCCACGTCGCCATGGCCTGCGGTGACGAAGTCCCAGCCGCGGCGGGGATCCGCCCACGGCAGGTGGGATCCAAGGCGGCCGTTGCGTCCGTTGAGTTGGCGTACGGATTCCTTGACATGCACGTGGAAGATCTTGTCCGCGAAGTCCTGGAGGAACATCACGGGGTCAAGGTCCTGCCAGATGAAGTGGGAGGGGTCGAAGTTCAGGCCGAAGTTCTCCCGGTGCCCGATGGCCTCAAGGGTGCGTTTGGCGGTCCAGTAGTCGTAGGCGATCTCCGAAGGATGGACTTCCAAGGCAAATCGGACTCCTACCTCGTCAAAGACATCCAGGATGGGATTCCAACGGTCTGCGAAGTCCTGGTAGCCGCGCTCGATCATGGCTTCGGAAGCCGGCGGGAACATTGCGACGCACTTCCATATGGACGAGCCCGTGAACCCCGTGACGGTCTTGACGCCAAGCTTTGCCGCCGCAAGCGCAGTGGTCTTCATGGCTTCAGCAGCACGCTGTCGGACGCCCTCAGGATCGCCGTCGCCCCACACGTCCGGTGCCAGGATGTCCCGGTGACGTTCATCGATGGGGTCATCGCAAACTGCCTGCCCGGTGAGGTGGTTGGCGATCGCGTGGACCGATAGGTGGTGCTTCTCCAGGATGTCCAGCCTGCCTTGAAGATACGCGTCGTCCTCGACGATGCGCTGCGGGTCCAGGTGATCGCCCCAGCAGGCTATCTCCAGGCCGTCAAAGCCCCATTCGCCAGCCAGGCGCGCTACTTCCTCAAACGGCAGGTCGGCCCACTGGCCGGTAAAAAGGGTGATGGGTCGGGTCATGTTGGTTCCTCTCAGACGTTCTGCCAGCGGCTCGCGTTGCCCGCGCTCGCCTCAACGGCGGCCAGCACCTTTTGAACCTGCAAGGCATCAGAGAACGACGGCGAGGGCTGCTCCCCAGCGCCGATGGCATTCACCAGGTCCACCACCTGGTGGGTGAATCCGTGCTCGTAGCCAAGACCGTGCCCGGTGGGCCACCAATTGCCTGTATACGGATGGGATGGTTCGGTGACGATGATCTTCCGGAATCCGGCGTCAGGTTCCAGCGCCGAATCGTAGACCTGTAGCGAGTTCATGTCCTCGAAGTCGAAGGCCAGCGAGCCCTTGGTCCCGTTGAGCTCCAGGCGCATGGCGTTCTTGCGGCCAAGGGCAAAGCGAGTGGCTTCGAAGATGCCGATGGGCCCTGCCACAGCGCTGGAACCAGTGCCGGAAGGAGTCCCGACGGCGGTGCCTTCCGTGGCGGTGGTGGCGGCAGCGCCGTCGTCGTGCTTTCCGGCAAAACGGGCGGTGAACAGCGCGGCGTCGTCCACCGTGACCGGGCCCTTGGGAGCGTCCGAACCGCCGCGGCCACCGAGGCCCACGAAGTCACCGCCCACAGGCCGTTCCTTCACGAAGGTTTCCAGCAGCGCCGAGACCCCGGTGATTGTGGAACCCGTGATCCACTGCGCGGCGTCAATGCTGTGGGCACCGATATCGCCAAGGGAACCGGAGCCGGACTTGGACTTGTCCAGGCGCCACGTGAGCGGCGCATCCGCGTCACTGAGCCAGTCCTGCAGGTATTGCGCCCGGACGTGGCGGATATCGCCAAGGCGCCCTTCCTCCACCATCCGCTTTGCCAACGCCAACGCGGGAGTGCGGCGGTAGCTGAAGCCGCACATGGATAACACGCCGCGCTCTGCTGCCGCCTGGGCGACGGCTGTCATTTTCTCCGCCTCTTCCACTGAATTGGCCAGTGGCTTTTCGCAGAGCACGTGCTTGCCCGCTTCCAAGGCGGCGATGGCGATCTCGGCATGCGTGTTTCCGGGGGTGCAGATATCGATGAGGTCAATATCATCGCGCTCGATCAGCCGGCGCCAGTCGGTTTCCACGGAATCCCAACCGTACTTGCGTGCCGCAGCACGGACGCCTTCTTCGTTGCGGCCGGCGACGGCAGCCAATTCCGGGGCGAGCGGAAGGTCGAAGAACCGCGGAGCAGTCCGCCAAGCGTGCGAGTGGGCGGCACCCATGAAGGCGTAGCCCACCATGCCTACGCGCAGGGGTTTCGGTTCTGACATGTGAAAGTCCTTTCTTGTCTGAATTCGCACCTGGGGCAGCTGCTACTTGCTGAAGCCAGCGGTCAGGCCACTGACCAGCTGACGGCGTCCAAGGACGTAAATCACCAGGATTGGCAGGGTGCTCAGGACGACAGAGGCCAGTACGGCGGGGATGTTGACGCTGAACTCGCCTTGGAAAGTCCACAGCCCCAAGGGGAGGACACGGAGTCCGGGGCTTTGGGTGAGCACCAAGGGCAGCAGGAATCCGTTCCAGACATGCAAGCCGTTGTAAATTGCCACGGTTACTATCGCCGGGCGGGTCAAGGGCAGCGCCAACCTCCACATCGTCTGCCAATCACTGCAGCCGTCCAGGCGCATTGACTCGAACAATTCGTTCGGCACATCGCGGATGAAGTTGGACAGGATCAGGACCGTCAACGGAATGGCGAACGCTACGGAGGGAAGCATGATGGCAAGGAGGCTGTCATACAGATTCAGCCGGATGATCATCAGGTAGATCGGAATGATGGTCGCCTGGAGCGGAATCGCCAGGCCCATCAGGAACATGCCGTTGACAAACTTCAGGTATCGGCCGCGACCACGAACGATCGCGAAGGCAGCCATGAATGAGATCAACACCGTGGGGATCACGGAGCCAAGTGTGACGATCACGCTGTTCATGAAGTACGTCGTGAAGTTGGCCTCGAGAACCAGTTGATAGTTCTCCAACGTAGGAGCCGTCGGGAGGGCCAGCGGATTCTGCCCAAAGTACCCTTCGGAGGTCTTCAGGCTGGTGATGACGATGTAATAGATCGGCACAATGATGATGGCCAGCCATATCCAACCGCCGAGGCCGCCGGGAATGTTCAGCCGCCTGACCCGTGAACCAAGGCTCTGCTTGGCCTTCATGGAATGGCCCGGGGGAGTGGCCGGAGCGGTTTTCGAATCGCTTTGAAGGACAGTGCTCACCTTACAAACCTTCCAATTGGCTGCCCTGCTTGTCCTTGCCTCCAAGGCGCTGGAGGAACAAGGCAAGGACAAGGCCTATAACGACGAGGATGACGGCGATGACACTTGCCGGGCCCATGAGGTTGGCCCGGAAGCCGCGCAAGTACATGTCCAAGGCCAGGATGCGGGTGGAATTACCAGGCCCGCCACCGGTGAGGACGAAGATGAGGTCGAAGTACGTCAGCGATCCTACGACCATCAGGGTGGACGAGGTGATGATGGTGTATTTCAGCTGCGGAAGCGTGATGTGGAAGAACTGCTTAATGATTCCCGCACCATCGATCTGAGCTGCCTCGTACAGGGATTTGGGGATTTGCCGCACGCCACCTTGATAGATGAGTGTGTGGAAGGGCACGAACTGCCAGGCGATCACGAAGATGACCAGGCCCAATGCCAACTGCGGGACGCCCAGCCAGTCCTGGGCCAGGATGGGCAATCCCAGTCCCATGGCCAGGCCAAAGTTAGGGTCCAACAGTGCCTTGTATGCGATGGCAACTGCCGCGGAGGAGAGGAGAAGCGGCAAGAAGTACAACACTGCCAAGGCAGCCCTGTAACGCTGTGTACCTGCCGTGAAGACTCCCAGGAGAAGGCTGATGGGAGTCTGAACCAGCCAGGAGACAATCATGATCAGGAAAGTCAGGCCCAGTGCGTTGTACAGTCCGGGGTCGGTGAGTACTGAGGACCAGTTCTCCAGGCCGGCCGCTCCGATGGCCCCGATGCCGTCCCAGTTGGCGAAGCTCAGCACCAGGACACCTACCAGCGGCACGAGCGCAAACACCACGAAGAAGATCAAAGCCGGCACTGTCAGCCAGGCGAGTGCGGATTTTTGCTGCCCGGCCTGCTCGACTTTCCGCGATCCAGTGGCAGCCCTGTGAGTGGTTGTTGAACTCATTTGCCCAGGGTGGCATTCATGTTCTCGGCGAACTGCTGTGGCGTGATCGACTTGAGGAACAGTTGGTCGATGTTGTTAAGCAGGGCCTCGGCCGCGGTCGGGCTCAGGGCTTGATCCCAGGACTGCTGGAAGTTCGGGGCATTCTTGGCCATGTCGTAGACGAAGTTCAGGAAGTCCTTGTCCGGCGACGTTGCGAGCTTGTCTTCAATTCCGTTGACGATCGGGACCGAACCGGAGTTGATGTAGGCGTCGATGACCGTATCGGTCATGATGCCGTCCTTGAAGAACTTCTTGGCCGTTTCCTTTTCTTTGTCGGTGGCCTTGGCCGAAATCGACATGTACTGGGCAGGGTTGCCTACGCCATTCTTAGGATCTCCCTTGCCTCCCGGGATGGTCGGGAAGGTGACGAAGCCCAGTTTTCCGTTCTGGACGAAGTTCTGGCCTTCCTTCTTCATAGGTCCGTAGACCCAGGAACCTTGAAGCAACATGGCGGCTTTGCCGGTGAACAACAGCGCCTGGTCTGCCTTCGAATCTGCCGTGATGGAGGAGAAGCCCTTGATGAAGCCGTCGGCGGATACCAGTTCCTGGATCTTTGTTCCCGTTTCGATCACGGCCGGATCCATCCAGGCGTTGGGCTTGCCTTCGAAGATCGCCTTGAACACCTCGGCCCCTCCGATGCGGTCCAGCAGGTATTCCAGCCACATCATCGAGGTCCAGCGGGATTGACCGCCCAAGGAGAACGGAGCTACGCCCATGTCGTTGAAGGTCTTGACCAATGACATGACGTCATCCCAGGTCTTGGGTGGCTGCACCCCGGCCTTTTCAAAGAGCTCTTTGTTGTAGAACAGGACAACAGGGGCCACGTACTGGTTGGGGAGGGCGTAGATCTTGCCGTTGACGGTGGCTGCACCGAACGAAGCGGGGAAGAACTTGTTTTTCAGGTCCGGGTTGGCCTCGAACCAGCTGGTCAGGTCTTCCACCTGGTTGGCCTCGGCGTAGGTCTTCAACGTTCCGCCGCCCCATCCATAAACAATGGTTGGGGCCTGGCCGGCGCCGATCGCGGTTTTGATCTTCGTCTTGTAAGCATCGTTCTGGAAGTACGTCACAGCAATCTTGTTGTCGGGATTCGACGAACCAAAAGCATCGACGGCCTTCTGGATGGTGGTCTGGTTCGGCTCACCGGAGAGGAACCACATGCTGGCTCCTCCTCCGCTCGCGCTGCCCGGTCCGGACGTACCGCAGGCACTGGTTGCCATGACTGCGAATGGTGTAACTGCCGCCAGAGCCAGAAAAGAACGCCGTGATGATTGGAACTGCTTCATTGCTTCTCCATGTGTAGTCGCCTCGTTGGGCACTGCGGTGCCCATCTCCCAAAGGAGTGACCGTGTCCCGAAAAATACCGAAATATTTCGCGAATGCTGTTTAGGTCACGGTCTAAACTAAAGTGCATTCGATCACACGTCAAGGCTTACTTTTGCGACGAGTCGCCTGCTGTTGCGGCGGTCTTGAGCTTTCCGCGGGCATCCCGCATACTCGAACCAAACCGAAATATTTCGAAAGCAGGGGGACTATGAAACGCGAGCAACGTCCGCTCAAACTCACACTGGCTGCCGTGGCCAAAGAGGTGGGGGTTTCAGCGCCTACGGTTTCCAAGGTGGTGAACGGCAGGGAGGACGTGGCCGAGGAAACCCGGGCGCGCGTGCTTGAGGCCTTGCAACGAACCGGATACAAATCGCCCCTCCAACGCAAAAGCCTTCCGCTCCGGCAGTCAGTTGAAGTGGTTTTCGACTCCCTGAACTCGGCCTATTCCGTGGAAGTCCTCAACGGGGTCATGGAGCATGCGGCGGTCTCGGACATGGAGGTCATCCTCTCGGTGACCAGCAAGCAAACAGCGTCACCCTTGGGACCCGAGGAGCGGGCCCAGCGCATTATCGACGAAGGCCGCAGCGGAATGATCGTGGTCACTTCCGCCTTTGGCTCCGCACAGCTGGAAGCGTTCCAACGCCGCCGGATCCCCATCGTGGTGGTGGACCCCCTCAACCCGCCACCGGCAGACGTCTTCAGCGTTGGCGCAAGCAACTGGGCCGGAGGCAAGGCCGCGGCTACCCATCTGCTCGGGTTGGGACACCGCAAAATCGCCTATATAGGCGGACCTGCCACGGCAGAGTGCAGCCAGGCGCGGCTCCACGGCTATATGGCGGCACTCATGGCAGAGGGAATTGCCGTGGACGACGACTATGTCTCCTCCGGCCCGTTCCGGCCCGAGAACGGTGTGCGGGGCATGAAGGGCCCTGCTTGCACTTGAGGATCCGCCCACGGCAGTATTCGCTGGAAGTGACAGCATCGCGCTGGGTGTCCTGGCAGAAGCGCGAAGGCAGAACATCCGGATCCCGGAGGACATGAGCCTCGTCGGTTTCGACGGCACACACCAAGCGGAAGAATCCGTTCCACCCCTGACGTCCGTGTCACAGCCATTGCAGGAGATGGGCCGCTCTGCCCTGCGGTTCATCCTGCGCCAGGTCCGTGGCGAGGACATCGACTCCCGCCGCGTGGAGCTGGCAACGCATCTGGTGGTCCGTGAGTCCACAGCACCACCGCCCGCGCCCCCAGCCAAATCCGCCGTGCCCGCATCCGAGGCCAGGCCAGACAACACTAAAGGAGCCGCCGCCGTCGAGGCGTAAGTGAGACCGGCGGAATGGCGTCATACAGGAACACCCGCACCCAACGCCCACCCGTCTCACGGAACTCCGCACGGCTGGCGAAACGGTAAAGATAGCTGCGCGCACGCACCCAACGCGGGCGTTCGCCGTCGAACGGGTCATGGCGAAGCAGCCCAAGCGTGGGCTTGTCTGCCTCCAACAGCTTCTCCAGGAAGGCGTAGAACCACCCTTCGTGGACGGTCCGCAGGGGCAGGAACCACATGAGCCAATCAAGCCTGAGGTGGTATGGCGCCCACTGCCGCGGGAGGCGGCGCACGTCCCCGGGTTTGCCTTTGAAGCCGTACTCCAGCCACTGCTCGTCAGCTGCATCGGGCTCTTCAGCCATGGTGCCTTCGACGACGACCTCGATCCGCTGCTTCGTCACCGTACCGAACGCACCATAGGCGTTCACGAGGCGCCAGCGGTTGAAGCTCGCATTCATGAGTTGCTGGCGCGAGAACAGGTTCAGAAGCGGCCGGTAGCTGAGGACCAGCAACAGGACCGTCACGGCAAGTACGACGACGAACCACCACGCCGGGGTTTCGGCACCTGCATGCCACTGGAGCGGGATGACGGGAAGAACCGCATGCGCCACCGGATCACTCACTGCAGCGAAGGCAAGGACGATTGCCATCCAGTTCAGCCAGGCAAAATTGCCGCTGCCCACCAACCAAAGCTGCGTCACGACGATGATTCCTGCCGCGATACTGGCCAGCGGTTGCGGCGCGAACAGGAAGAACGGAACCACCAACTGAGCGAAGTGGTTTCCAACCACTTCCACTTTGTGCAGGGGGCGGGGGAGGAGATGGAACTGCCGGCTCAGCGGCCCGGGCATCGGCTGCGTCTCGTGGTGGTAGAGCATCGCGGTGAGGTCGCGCCACTCTCGGCCGCCCCTGATTTTGATCATTCCCGCGCCGAACTCGAGCCGGAACACCAGCCAAACAATCAGGACCAGGATGGTGGTGGGCGGTGGAACCTGGTCCGAGCCAAGGAAAGCTACGGTGAAACCGGCCTCCAGCAGCAGGATCTCCCAACCAAAGCCGTAGAACGTCTGGCCCACATTCACAATCGACATGTACAGGAACCAGAGGCTGAGGAACGCCAGCATCGGAAGCCACGGTGGTCCCAGCTGCGGCAGGCCGACCACCAGCATCGCGGACACAGCGATTCCTACCCAACAAACTGCGCGCAGCAGGGCATCGGAGTACCGCCACTGGAAAAGAGTGGGCCGGGCGAGACGGCGCGCCATCTCAAGGAATGACGGAACCGGAAGCAGGCCGTGCTCGCCAAGGAGTGCAGGAAACTGGTTAAGGGTGGAGAGGAACGCAACCAGATAAAGGGCGGCAGTTCCGCGTTGCAATACCTGGCGCGCAAATTCGTAGTCCTGCGCGTTAAACCAGTCCTGCGCGTCAAACCAGGCCAGCCACTCCACAAATTCCACGTTACGCCCGGGGAAGAAGTGGTCAAACAGGGTTTTCCACTTAGCCTTACGCTCCGTTCGCAGGCTTCTGCAGCTGCTGGGATACTTAAGCAATGCAGCCGCGCAAGATCGTCATCCTCGGGTCCACCGGTTCCATCGGCACACAGGCGATTGACGTCGTCGACGGCGCCCCGCACCTTTTCGAAGTTGTGGCACTGAGCGCCGGCGGCGGCAATCCGGAGTTGCTTGCACATCAGGCTGTGCACACGCGGGCGCAGGCAATCGGCATCGCCCATGGCGATCCGGGAGTATTGCAGAACCTGATTGACGCCGCAGCGGCCCGAAGCGGCTTGCGCAACTTTGCCCCGGAAATTTTCGTTGGACCGGACGCGTCCACCCGCATCGCGGAAGTGGAATGCGACGTCGTTCTCAACGGCATCACCGGTTCCATTGGCTTGGCGCCAACCCTGGCCGCGCTGGCGTCAGGTGCCATCTTGGCGCTCGCCAATAAAGAGTCGCTGATCGTCGGTGGTGCCCTGGTGAAAGCAGCTGCCGGCCCCGGCCAGATCGTGCCTGTCGATTCCGAACATTCGGCCATTGCCCAGTGCTTGCGTTCAGGTACCGAGCAGGAGGTCGAGAAGTTGATTCTCACCGCGTCCGGCGGACCTTTCCGTGGCCGCAGCCGAGAGCAGCTTCACAACGTCACACCCGCCGAGGCTTTGGCGCATCCAACATGGGATATGGGCCTGATGGTCACCACCAACTCGGCGAGCCTCGTCAATAAGGGCCTTGAAGTGATCGAGGCACATCTGCTGTTCGATGTGCCACTGGACAGGATCGAGGTGGTGGTCCATCCACAGTCGGTGGTCCATTCCATGGTCCAGTTCGTGGATGGGTCCATCATTGCCCAGGCGTCGCCGCCTGACATGCGCCTTCCCATAGCGCTGGGGCTGGGTTGGCCCGGACGCGTTCCACGTGCCGCCCAGGCATGTGACTGGACACAGGCCACAAGTTGGACGTTCGAACCATTGGACTCGGTTGCCTTTCCGGCGGTGGAGCTCGCCAAGGAGGCCGCGAAGCAGGGCAGCACCTATCCTGCCGTCTTCAACGCGGCCAACGAGGAAGCCGTGGAGGCTTTCCACGCTGGCCGCATCCGCTTCACGGACATCGTGGACACGGTGGAGTCCGTCCTCAGCGAACATTCAGGTTCTTCGGAGCTTACGGTGGAGTCCGTGCTGGATGCTGAGAGCTGGGCACGCACGCGCACCCATGATCGTTTAGCCAACAGCTCCGTATAGCAGAGATACCGGTAAAGAAACCCCTATGGAAGCAGTCCCGTCGGCATGAGTCCCGTCCTTCTTTTCATCCTCGGAGTCGTCTTCGTCGCCATTGGCGTCGCAGTGTCCATCGCTTTGCATGAGGTTGGCCACCTGGTCCCCGCGAAGCTCTTTAAGGTGCGCGTGACCAAGTACATGATTGGTTTCGGGCCCACCTTGTGGTCCAGGAAGAAGGGCGAAACCGAGTACGGCTTCAAGGCCCTTCCTTTGGGCGGCTATGTGGCCATGATCGGCATGTACCCGCCCAACAAAGAAGATGGCGGGGTACGTCCCTCCAGCACGGGCATGTTCCAGACACTCGCAAGCGAAGCCCGTTCCGTCGCCCACGAAGAAGTTGGCCCCGGGGACGAAGGCAGGGTCTTTTACAAGCTTCCGGTCTGGAAGAAGATCATCGTCATGCTCGGCGGTCCGGCCATGAACATGCTGATCGGTTTGGTTCTCCTCGCCATCCTGCTCATGGGTTTTGGCGTTGCCACGCCCACCACAACCATCGCGGACGTCTCAAAGTGCCAGGTGGCTGCGGGGAAAACGGTGGACCCGGACTCGGCGGACTGCAAGCCAACACCTGCTGCGGCCGCCGGGCTGCAGCCGAACGACGTCGTCAAGACTTTCGACGGCAAGGCTGTCACCAGCTGGGATGAACTCACCGGCTGGATCCGGGGCCTCCGCCGGCAAAGCAGTACCCGTCACCGTCGAGCGCAACGGCTCGGAAGTTTCCACCACAGTTACTCCGGTTTTGTCCTCGCGGCCGGTTGTGGGTGCCGATGGACGCCAGGAGCAGGACGCCAACGGCACGCTGAAGTACCAGGAGGTGGGCTTCCTGGGAATCGGCCCGCAGAGCGCCTTGGTTCCCCAGCCGGCGTCGTCCGTTCTTCCCATGGCGGGGGAGAACATCAAGCAGATATCCGGAGTGATCCTTAACCTGCCCGCCCGTGTGGTTGGTGTGGCGAAGGCCGCCTTCAGCGAGGAACCCAGGGATCCCAACGGCCCCATCAGTGTGGTTGGCGTCGGCCGTGTGGCCGGCGAGGTCGCTGCGATGGAAGAGGTCCCCCTCCAGGCGCGCATTGGAACGTTGGTAGGGCTGCTTGCGGGCCTGAACTTCGCGCTGGCCATCTTCAACCTTGTGCCCCTGCTGCCTCTCGACGGCGGCCACGTGGCGGGTGCCCTGTATGAGGGGGCCCGGCGCCAGGTGGCCAGGCTGAGGGGAAAGCCGGATCCGGGTGCGTTCGATATCGCAAAGCTCCTTCCCGCCACGTATGTGGTGGCCGCGCTGCTGATGGCCATGGGAGCCCTGCTGATTTACGCGGACATCGTCAAGCCAGTGAATATCTTTGGCTGAGATTCCCGCAGGGACCACTCAGTGGGCTGGAATGGATGGCGGATCATCGGACGCGGCGGGATAGGCTAGCTCCATGACTGTTTTCGCTGTTGAGTATGTATACGTCGCCGAATCCGGCGCCCTCCGCGACGAAGCCCGCCCGGCGCACCGCGCCTGGCTCGGCGACCTCGCAGAGGACGGCACCCTGCTTGCCAGCGGCCCCTACGGTGACGGCGCCGGCGCCCTGCTCATCTTCAAGTCGGCTGATGAAGCCGAACTCAACGACCTCCTGAAGCAGGATCCGTTCGCCGAAGCCGGAGTCATAGCCGGCATCCGCACCACGGAATGGGACCCCATTATCGGCGTCCTGGCTGCCTACGCATCCTAGCTCCCGCGTCCTCCACCACAACGATCCACCCCAAACCCAAGGAGTCCACGTGACCTCGGTCAGCCTGGGAATGCCAGCAGCCCCACCCCCCGTCCTTGCCCCTCGCCGCAAGACGCGGCAGATCAAGGTTGGGTCCGTTGGCGTTGGTTCTGATTCACCCATCAGCGTGCAGTCCATGACTACGACGCCCACCACGGATATCAACGCCACGCTTCAACAGATCGCTGAACTGACGGCCTCCGGCTGCGACATCGTCCGTGTTGCCTGTCCGTCAGCCGACGACGCCGAGGCGTTGCCGATCATTGCCCGCAAATCCCAGATCCCCGTGATTGCCGATATCCACTTCCAGCCGAAGTATGTTTTCGCGGCCATTGAAGCGGGATGCGCAGCGGTCCGTGTGAACCCCGGCAATATCCGGAAGTTCGATGACCAGGTCAAGGAAATCGCCGCAGCCGCGAAAGACCATGGGACGTCCATCCGCATTGGCGTCAACGCCGGCTCCCTGGAACCGGGCATCATGAAGAAGTACGGCAAGGCCACCCCTGAAGCGCTGGTGGAGTCTGCGGTCTGGGAAGCCTCGCTCTTCGAGGAGCACGGTTTCCACGACTTCAAGATCTCCGTGAAGCACAACGACCCCGTGATCATGGTGGCCGCCTACGAGATGCTCGCCGAAAAGGGCGACTGGCCCCTGCACCTCGGCGTGACTGAAGCGGGTCCGGCCTTCCAGGGAACCATCAAGTCCGCAACTGCTTTCGGGGCTTTGCTGTCCCGCGGGATCGGCGACACGATCCGCGTTTCCCTCTCGGCGCCGCCCGTGGAGGAAATCAAGGTAGGCAACCAGATCCTGCAGTCATTGAACCTGCGTCCACGCAAGCTTGAGATTGTGTCCTGCCCGTCCTGTGGCCGTGCCCAGGTGGACGTGTACACGTTGGCTGAGCAAGTAACCGCCGGCCTTGAGGGGATGGAAATCCCTCTCCGCGTTGCTGTCATGGGTTGTGTAGTCAACGGTCCGGGCGAAGCCCGCGAAGCGGACCTCGGTGTGGCCTCCGGAAACGGTAAAGGCCAGATTTTCGTGAAGGGCGAAGTCATCAAGACAGTGCCTGAAAGCGAAATTGTTGAGACACTGATCGAAGAGGCCATGCGTATCGCTGAAGAGATGGGGGAGGCCGATGGCGAAGATGCTGTCAAGGGTAGCCCCGTGGTTAGCGTCTCGTAACGAGACAGGCCTGGGGGTCAGGGTGCTCGGCAGTGCCGACACCTTGGCCCTTCGCGCGCTTGCGAGCGAAGATCCCGTTGCCAACGTCTTCATCCTGGCGCATCTGGACAGCGTGGGAACGGCAGCGCCCACCAGCGGCGGCGCCAGCGTCTTTGGCGTGTTCGACGACGACACCCTCCTTGGAGCCTGTTGGGCCGGGGCCAATCTGGTCCCGGTGCAACTCGACCCCGGGCTGACCGGATATGTGGCTACGGCGGCCCACCAGTCCGGCAGGCGGTACGCCTCCATCTTCGGGCCGGCGGAAACAGTGCTGGCGCTTTACTCCCGCTTTGAGCAGTTGGGCCACTTCGCGCACGAAGTCCGTTCCAGGCAGCCCCTCTTGACCATTTCCGGTGGCCCGGCCATCGAAGCCAATCCGTTGCTGACCTTCGGCACGATGGCGGACTTCGAACGCATTCTGCCTGCCTGCGCCGCCATGTTCGAAGAAGAAGTTGGCTATTCGCCCTTCCTGGGAGGCCAGGACTTCTACAGCAGGCGCGTTGCGGGGCTCATCCGCCAAGGGCATTCCCTGGTCCACATCGACGCTGCCGGGACAGTTGTCTTCAAGGCAGAGTTGGGGGCAGTTACCCAGGACGTCACGCAGGTCCAGGGCGTATGGATGAATCCGGACATGCGTGGACACCACCAGAGCGCCGGCTACATGGCCGCCGTCGTAAATCTCTCACGTACCTTTGCGCCAATAACGAGCCTGTACGTCAACGACTACAACGCCAAAGCGCGCGCCACCTACGAAAGAGTCGGCTTCGAGCAAGTCGGTACATTCGCGACGGTCTTGTTTTAGCAATCCAAGTAGCAGCTGATGCCGTTTTGCCGGCTCTAAACGGCATCAGCTGCTACTTACTTGGGCGGGTTCAGGTTTCCGGTGAGATACCGCTGGATGGTCGGTGCCACCAGGCTCACTACTTCCTCCTGGTCAGCACTCGCCAAGGGTTCGAGCCGGATCACGTAGCGGAGCAGCATCAGTCCCACCACCTGTGTGGCCACCAGATTGCCACGCAGGCGGACTTCCTCAGCAGGGGCCCTGCACGCCCACCATGACCCGGGACAGGATGGTCCGGCTCACGGTCTCCCGCAGCAGTGCCGTTTTGGCCTTCGATCCGATGGTGCCGCGAACGAATGCCACCAAGCCGGGTTGCGCCGGGCCCTCCCACAACCGGACAACCGCACGGACAAGTGCTTCTGCCCTCGCCTCCGGTTCCAGGGTTTCAACGCCTGCCAGGACCTGTTCAGGATCGGCAGGCAACTCCACGCTGGAGGCGAACAATTCGTCTTTGCCTTTGAAGAAGTGATGGACCATCGCCGGATCCACTGAGGCTTCCCGCGCCACCTGGCGAAGACTCGTGCCGTCGAACCCTTGCTCTGCGAACAACTTCCGGGCCGCCACCAGAATGGCTTCGCGCGAATGGTCGCTTCCGCTTCGACGGCCGCGGCGCAGGGGTTCCAGGCTCATGAGGTCTGCCGCCTCAGCGTCAACGAGGCAAGGACAAGGACTCCCACCACGATTCCGCCCATCACCAGGGTGTCCTGCCACAGGGCGTCAGTCGCATCGATGTTTCCTGCGATCTCCTGAAGGGCATCAACAGAAAACGTCAGGGGAAGGACACCGGAGATGGCCTCGAGGACGTCGTTCATCTGCTCCCGGGCAACGAACAGTCCGCAGAGCAGGATCTGCGGCACCACCACTACGGGCATGAACTGGACAGCCTGGAACTCGGTGCGTGCAAAGGCCGAACACAGCAGCCCCAAGGCCACTCCAAGGACAGCGTTGATCACCGCGATCATCACGACGAACCCTGGACTTCCTTTGATGTCGAGATTGAAGATCCAATATGCAACTGCCGTCGCCACCAGGGACTGCAACGCGGCCATGATGGAGAACGCAATGGCGTAGCCGAACAAGAGGTCTGCTTTATGGATGGGTGTGGTGAGGAGCCGCTCCAAGGTCCCGGAGGTTCGTTCCCGCAGCATGGTGATGGACGTGACCAGAAACATGACGACGAACGGGAAGATCGCCAGCATCATCAGGCCCACGCGGTCGAAAGTGCGTGGAAAACCCGGGGGCAGTGTTTCGTTCTCGAAAAGATAGTAGACGGCGGTGAGCAGCAGCGCCGGGACCACCATAATGAGCGCCACGCTGCGGTGATCGTGCCGCAGTTGACCAAGGACCCGGGCTGTGGTGGCAAAGGTCATCCGAAGATTCATGATGCCACCTGGCTTTTCTTTGCTGGCTGACCGCTGTCCGGACCACGTTCGGCGTCTTTGATCATGTTCAGGAACGCGCGCTCAAGGTCATTGCTGCGTCCCCGCCTGGCAAGCTCGGCCGGTGTGAGCTGCGCCAGCAGCAGGCCGTCCCGCAGGAGCAGCAACGAGGAACAATGCGACGCTTCCTCCATCACATGGCTGGAAACCAAAAGCGTTGTTCCGCCAGCTGCCATGTCAACGAACCGCTCCCACAACTCCGCACGCAGTACCGGATCCAGGCCCACTGTCGGTTCGTCCAGGACCAGCAGCTTGGGGTGCGCCACCAGCGCGCATGCGAGGGACACGCGGCTGAACTCCCCGCCCGAGAGGTTCCCGGCTTTCTGCTTTGCAAACGATTCGAGCCCGACGGCGGCGATCGACTCCGCTACGTCCGTCGCCGTTGCCTTGTGCATGGCACCGAAGTACTTGACGTTGGCTTCGACGCTGAGGTCCGCGTAGACGCTGGCGCCTTGGGTGACATACCCGACGTCGTGCCTTAACGGTGCGCTGCCCGCCGGGCGGCCGAGGACGCTGATGGATCCGCGCGTGATTCGCTGGACCCCCACAATGCCGCGCATGAGTGTTGTCTTGCCGCTACCTGACGGGCCGAGCAGTCCCGTGATGCGCCCGCTGTCCACGGCGAAGTCCAGGCCCCGCAAAATTCTTGTTCGGGCCCCGGGAGATGTGCAGGTCCGTGACTTCTATTGCTGCTTGTGACATGGCTGCCTCCGGCGCCACCGAGTAATTCACCAAGTGATGAATTAACGCTAAGTCTGGTAAACGGTGCGGTCAATAGGCCTTTGCCATCAAAATCCTTGAAAACGTGTCCGCTATCACATAGGTTTTTCCCAAGCCGTGTCGATGGGGCACGGGTGGTTACAGGGGGAATTATGGCAAAGACCTTGAAGGCTGCTTCCGGCAGCCGCACCATCCGTGAGCTCGGCAGTCACCAATGCTTCCCAGTCGCAGGCGATCCCGTTCCGCTGGAGGGAACGGGGGACTAGTCCCCGGACAGAGTCTGCGGCCGGCCGGCCGCTGAGCCACGCCATCGCAGGATGACCAGCCGATCTTTGGCCAGGGGCTTCCAGACGCGACGGCGTGGCTCTTCTCTGTGCTGGCCGTTCTGTGCGAAGCGGCACTGTGCGGAGCGGCGCGCTGGCAGCCGGTAGATTAGTAGACAGTTGTTTTTGCCACATCTGCCATAGAAACGGATACGTACCCGTGGTCCTTCGCCTTTCACAGTTGTTCCTGCGCACCCTGCGTGAAGATCCCGTCGACGCCGAGGTCGCCAGCCACAAGCTCCTGGTCCGGGCCGGTTACATCCGCCGTGCCGCGCCGGGCATCTACACGTGGCTGCCGCTGGGACTCAGCGTCCTGCGCAAGGTGGAGGAAATCATCCGGCAGGAAATGTCCGCCATTGGCGCGCAGGAAGTCCACTTCCCGGCACTGCTCCCGCGCGAGCCCTACGAGGCCACCAACCGCTGGACGGAGTACGGAGAGGGCCTGTTCAGGCTTCAGGACCGCAAGGGTGCCGATTACCTCCTGGCTCCGACGCACGAGGAAATGTTCACCCTCCTGGTCAAGGACCTGTACTCCTCGTACAAGGACCTGCCGTTGAGCCTGTACCAGATCCAGAACAAGTACCGCGATGAAGCGCGACCCCGTGCAGGCCTCCTCCGTGGCCGCGAGTTCATCATGAAGGACTCCTACTCGTTCGACGTTGACGACGCCGGCCTGGACGCAAGCTACGCCGCCCACCGTGCTGCCTACCTGAAGATTTTCGACCGCCTGGGTCTGGAAGTCATTCCGGTTGCTGCCACGGCAGGGGCCATGGGCGGCTCCAAGAGCGAAGAATTCCTCTTCCCCACGGAGATCGGCGAGGACACCTTTGTTCGCTCGGCAGGGGGCTATTACGCCAACGTCGAAGCAGTCACCACGGTTGTCCCTGAGGATATTGACTTCACGGACGCGCCGGCTGCCCAGGTTCTGGACACACCGAACACCCCCACCATCGAGACCCTGGTTGACGCAGCCAACCAGCTGGCACCCCGCAGCGAGGCCGACGGCGGCGCCTGGACTGCCGCTGACACGTTGAAGAACGTCGTCCTCGCCGTGACGCTGCCCACCGGTGAACGCCAGATCGTCGTCCTCGGCGTTCCAGGTGACCGCGCCGTGGATCTCAAGCGGGTGGAAGCCAACATTGGTTCGTTCCTTCCCATCGCGGGCGAGATCGGCCTGGAGGCAGCCAACGAGGAAGACCTCAAGAAGCTGCCGTGGCTGGTCAAGGGCTACATCGGGCCTGGTTTGTCCCTGGATGAAGCAGTTCTGGGCCTGGAAGGGTCTTCCAAGCTGCTGTACCTCGTGGATCCCCGCGTCGTCTCCGGCACAACCTGGGTGACGGGCGCCAATATTGATGGCAAGCACGTCTTCGGACTGGTAGCGGGCCGCGACTTCACGTGGGACGGCGTCATCGAATGCACAGACGTCCGGGCAGGGGATCCGGCGCCTGACGGCTCCGGGCCGCTTGAAACTGCCCGCGGCATCGAAATGGGCCACATCTTCCAGCTCGGACGCAAGTACGCCGAGGCGCTGGACCTGAAGGTACTTGACCAGAACGGCAAGCAGGTTGTTGTCACCATGGGCTCCTACGGTGTTGGTGTCACCCGTGCTGTCGCAGCCCTTGCGGAGGCCAACCATGACGACCGCGGCCTCGTGTGGCCACGCACGGTGGCCCCTGCCGACGTACACGTTGTGGCTGTGGGCCGCGGTGACGAAATTTTCGAAGCCGCAGAGAAGCTATCGGCGGAACTAGAGGCTGCAGGCCTCGACGTCATCTTTGATGACCGGCCCAAGGTTTCTCCCGGCGTCAAGTTTGGCGATGCCGAGCTCGTCGGAGTGCCCACCATCCTGGCCGTCGGACGTGGGCTCGTGGACGGCGTTGTGGAGATCAAGGACCGCCGCAGCGGTGAAGCCGAGAACATCTCGGTGGAAAAGGCCGTGGATTACGTGGTCAACGCTGTCCGTAACCGGTGATTTCCGGCTTCGAGACTATCCAGCTCACCACCATCATCCTGATTGTGGTGGCTGGATTCGCAGCCGGCTGGGTTGACGCGGTAGTAGGTGGCGGGGGGCTGATCCAGCTCCCCGCACTGCTGCTGGTGCCCGGCATCACGCCCGTCCAGGCTCTGGCAACGAACAAGATGGGTTCCATCTTCGGCACCACCGCCAGTGCCACCACCTATTACCGGCGGGTGGGACCGGACCTCAAGACGGCAATACCCATGGCGGTGATTGCGCTGGCGGGGAGCTTTGGCGGTGCCATCCTCGCTGCATCGTTGCCGGCCAGCGTCTTCAAGCCCATCATTGTCCTGGCGCTGATCGCCGTCGCGATTTTCACGGCACTGCGCCCCAGCGCGGGCGAGCTGACTGCTCTGCGGCACGACGGGCACAAGCACTACGTGGTGGCCTGCCTGATCGGTGCCGTGATCGGTTTTTACGATGGCCTGATCGGGCCCGGTACAGGATCCTTCCTGGTGATCGCCTTGGTCTCGGCCATGGGCTACGCGTTCCTTGAAGCCAGCGCGAAGGCCAAGATCGTCAACATGGCCACCAACGCCGGTGCCCTCATTTTCTTCCTCCCCCACGGCTCCTTGTTGTGGGGAGTGGGCCTGGTGCTGGGCCTGGCAAACATGGCGGGCGGATACCTTGGCGCCCGCACAGCTGTAGCCAGGGGGAGCAGCTTTGTGCGGATCGTGTTCCTGATCGTCGTCGCGGCACTGATCATCAAGCTCGGCGTGGACGTCTGGAACGACAACGTCAGCTGACTGCGTCCCCGGGCTCGGGCAAATCCCTTGCTGCTGGAAGTCCTTCGAGCGTCCTGCCCGCCAGTGTGCTCGCCACCCATAGGGAACGGGCCACATCGCCTTCATGACCCCGCTTTCCCGCGGACCACAGGGCATTGTTCACTTCGCGGGCGATGCTCCATTGTCGCGCGACCTCCGGATCAAGGCCGGCGGCGAGGCTGAAGTCCCGGCATCGCTCCCGCAGGGCAGCCCCCGGATCGCGATCCGGCAAATCCTTGATCCGGTTCCACAGAACAGGTGCCACCGCAAATTCGGCTTCACCGATCTGCGGCTGGGGGTCGATGGCCAGGTAGCCTCGACGGTCCGCGTCCAAGGTGGCGAGGATGTTCATGAAGTGGAGATCGGTATGCACCAGGACGTCCCTGCCGGATCGTCGGCCAACAGCACCGCGGGTCTGGCACACTTCCAACGCGGCCCTCCAGTAACCATCGCGGGAAGGGGCGGTCCTGCTGCTCCCACTCCAAAGGCATTTCGTCGCTCCAGCGCTCGGCCGTGGCGGCGATGTGATCGAAGCCCCGCCACTCGGGACGATCATCCGGCGCAATGGAAAGCCCGCGCATGATGTCACCCCAGACCTGCCGGGCTTCATCCATGGGGGCATCCTGCAGCCAACGGGACGCGTCAAGGCGTTCCAGCAGCATGGAGCAACTGGCGGCGTCGGCAGCCAGGAGCCGGACAGCTCCGTGGCCACCCCACAGGGCCAGGGCATGGCGCTCTACAAGGGCTTCCTCATGCGGATAGGCGATCTTCAGCGCAGCCTGCCTGCTGTGCTGGAGAACGGGCACAACCAAGGCTCCATGTCCGTTCCACGGCTCTTCACCGGGTGCGAGGTCCACGGACAACTGCCAACGGTCCAAAGCCTCACGGATAAGCCCCGGAAGGCTCGCCAGCCAGTCCCGCCCCGCGGAATCGCGGTTGTATCGGGCGTGCAGGTCGCCCGGAATCGGAATCATGGCGTGAAGGGTCACGCCATCAGCCTAGCTCTGCCCGGCGGCAGTACCCTCAGAAAACGCCGCTGGCGCCCAAGAGGCTTCCGATCGAGAACGTGGCTGCAAGCGCCAACGCTCCGCCTAACACCACCCGGGCTGCGGCGCGGAACCTGGGCGCCGCACCAATCCAAGCCCCCACGGCTCCCGTGATCGCGAGAGCCAGCAGGACGGCAACGAACGTCAGCGGAACGCGCATCGCCGGGGGAGGGAGCAGGATGGCCAGCATGGGGAGCACGGCGCCAAGGGTAAACGCCACTGCCGATGCAAGGGCGGCGTTCCACGGACTGACGATGTCGTCCTCGTGGATATTGAGCTCCGCGGACAGATGGGCGGCAAGGGCATCATGCTTCGTCAGTTCTTCGGCCACTGTCCGGGCGGTACGCGCGCTGAGCCCCTTCGCCTGGTAGATCGAGGTGAGCTCTTCGAGTTCTTCCTCCGGCTGCTCGGCGAGCTCCCTGCGTTCCTTCTCAATGAGCGACTTTTGCGTGTCGCTCTGGCTGCTGACGGATACATATTCGCCCAACGCCATGGAAATGGCTCCACCCACCAAGCCCGCCGTTCCCGCAGCAAGGATGCTGCCGGTGTTGGTCGTGGCACCGGCCACGCCGACGACGATTGCTGCGACGGAGACAATGCCGTCGTTCGCACCCAAAACGCCGGCGCGCAGCCAGTTCAGCCGATGGGCAAGGTCATCACGATGCGGTTCGTTCTCATGTGTGGTGGCAGTTTCTGCGGAAGCCATGCTTCAAGCCAAGCACCGGCGGGCCGCCTTGACCAGCATGGCTAGGCTCGCCTATCCCATGCGCCGCTTTACTCACTACTGGGGGTGTGGGATTTACTCATTGGGGGGTGGGCGTCGGCAGCGGAGGCAAGTCATCGTCATCGACCTCCAAACCCGGCAACGCCGCAAGCGTGGCACCCCAATCCAGGCTCCTGCGGACGGCGGCCAGCAGGCTGCTGGCAGCCCAGTCCCGGGTCTCTCCTGTTGAAAGCGCGATGAGGTCGCCAAATCCCTGCAGGGAGTCCGACTCCAAGGCCCCCAAGCCGGCAGCCGGGTCTTCAGCGAACTGTGCAGGCAGCCTGTATCCGGCCTCGCGGGTGGGGACGTCGCCACAATTACGGCGGGTCAGGGCTTCTGCTTGTTGAAGGAGCCGCTCGTGTACTGCAAGGTACTTGGCGGCTTGGGCAGTTGCGCCAGCGTCCAATCGCTTCAGCGCCACCTGGTAGACGTAAATGGCTTCCTGTTCGGAACGGACAGTCGCCGCAAGAGCGGCATCGGTAGTGGCAGCGGTTGCATCCGGGGTGGGGCTGACTGAAGGGCACTGGTGCGGAGCCGGTGTTGTTACGGCAGGTGTTGTGGCAGACGGGTTACCGCTCGACGTCGGCAACGGCACCGGCACCTGCCACGCAGCAGCCAGTTTTTCGCCCTGGAGAAGTTGGGCGGATCCGACGGCGGCCAGCAACCGGGCGGTCCCGCCGTCGGCCTCGCATGCGTCGTCCAGCCGTTGCCGGCCGCTGGCGATCAGGCCGGCCACGACCGAGGCAGGCGTAGCTTCCGTGGCCGTGTCTTTTTTGTCGCTTGTCGTTGAAGCTGCGGGAGAAGGCGGAAGGAGGGCCCGGGACTGTGTTGTCAGCAATGTCACAGCATCGTCCAGGGCGGCCGTTTGGGAACCGGATCCTGCAGCTGCCATCAGTCCAGCAGCAGATTCCTGCAGCTTCCTGGTATCGGCGAAAGCGTCGGCGAGGGCAGATACGGAGAACGAAACTGTAGGAGGAGTCCCGGAATCCCGCGGTAGAAGGACGATTCCCGTGCCCGCAACGAGCAGCGCAACCACGGAAATGAGAAGGAGCCGGCCCCACGCTGGTGATCGTCGTTTTTCACTTGTCTGCTCGTCCACAACACACCATGGTGTCACGTGGACGGGCGGACAAGGGAAAAGCCGTGCACCATGTGCTGCCGAAAATCGTTAGGCTAGTAGTCACAACAACATCTATCGGGAGGCGGCGGGCAACGTGAGTGACTCGGAAGCCACGACTTCAACAGACCGTACTGAGTCGAATTCAACGGCCACCATCCACAACCCGGAAGAGCGCAGGCTAAAGGCACTGCTCGAACCGGCAGTCCTTGCCAACAGGCTCTACCTCGAGGATGTTTCCATCCACGTCGCCGGTTCACACCGCACGGTCCACGTCGTCGTGGATCTTCCGCAGGAGGAGACCGGGGGCGTCAGCCTTGACGCCATCGCAGATGTCTCGCGTGGGTTGTCCGATATTCTGGACAACGATCCCCACGACGACGGCCGTCCCTACGACCTCGAAGTTTCTTCGCCTGGAGTAGGCCGTCCTCTGACGGAACCGCGCCACTGGCACAGGGCGCGCGGCCGCATGGTCAGGGTCAACGTCATCCAGGGTGAGAACGTCCTTGGCCGGATTGCGTCAGTAGATGACGCCGGCGTGACCCTCATTCCGGAGCACGAGGTCAAGAAGGGCATGAAGCCCAAACAGGGCGACCCCATCACTATTCCTTTCGACAGGATCCGCCACGGAAAAGTCGAGATTGAATTCAGCCACCTCCACGAGGCCGGGCTGGCAGACGAACACAATGGACCTTCCGAGGAGGCCTAATGGATATTGACATGAGCGCACTGAGACTCCTGGAGCGTGAGCGTGAAATCCCGCTGGACCTCCTGATTCCCACCATCGAGCAAGCGCTCCTGGTGGCCTATCACAAGACGCCCGGTGCCTTCGAGAAGGCCCGCGCCGAGCTGGACCGCAAGAGCGGCCACGTGACCATCTGGGCAACGGAAATCGACGACGACGGCGAGGCGATCGGGGAGTTCGAGGACACCCCGGCCGGTTTTGGCCGCATCGCCGCAAGCACGGCACGCCAGATCATCCTGCAGCGTCTTCGTGACGTCGAGGACGATAACGTATTGGGCGAATTCAAGGGTCGCGAAGGCGAACTGGTCGCCGGCATGATCCAGCAGGGCAACAACCCGCACATGATCCAGGTAAACCTCGGATCGGTGGAGGCCCTGTTGCCGCCGCCGGAGCAGGTTCCTGGCGAAAAGTACATTCACGGCAGCAGGCTTCGTGCCTTCGTGGTGGATGTCCACCGTGGGGCGAAGGGCCCGTCCATTACGTTGTCGCGTTCGCACCCGGGCCTGGTCCGCAAGTTGTTCGAAATGGAAGTTCCGGAAATCGCGGATCGTTCCGTCGAGATCGTGGCACTCGCCAGGGAAGCCGGCCACCGCACCAAGATTGCCGTCAAGGCGAACACCCCGGGTGTCAACGCCAAGGGCGCCTGCATCGGCGAAATGGGCTCCCGGGTCCGTGCAGTCATGACTGAGCTCAACGACGAAAAGATCGACATCGTGGACTTCAGTGAGGATCCTGCGACCTTCATCGCCAACTCCTTGTCACCGTCCCGGGTGAATTCGGTCACTATTACGGACGAGGCAACGCGCTCGGCCCGGGTAGTTGTGCCGGACTACCAGCTCTCCTTGGCGATTGGCAAGGAAGGCCAGAACGCACGCCTCGCTGCGAAGCTGACCGGATGGCGGATCGATATCGTGTCCGACGCCGCCCCGGCCAAGACCGAATAGCGATCGTTCCGGCGGCTTGGCCGACGGAACCGCGCCGCGCTTACAGTGCGGCCGGTTTCGGCTGTCCGGGGCCGGGGGGCTAGAATAGATGGAACCGGGCTTACGTCCGGTATCCGCGCGCTTTGACGTGCCTTATCTGCATGTGCAGTGTCGGTCGTCAGCGCAAGTTTGCAGAGGCAGGTAAGGACACGTCGTGGCTGAACTGCTTGAACGCGGCCATGGCCCTGTTCGTACGTGCATCGGATGCCGGAAGCAAGGCTCCCGGTCCGAGCTTGTCCGGCTGGTCGCCCAAGGTGGTGGTTCGTCCACTGTCCTTGTCGATGTTCGACGCCGGATGGCCGGCAGGGGTGCGTGGCTGCATCCCAGCGAAAAGTGCTTGGCATTGGCAATCAAGCGGCGTGCTTTCGGAAGGGCCCTCGCGGGCGCTGCTGAAACAACCGCCGTCGAAAGCTACTTCATGTCAGGCGCGCCACTTGTGGAGGCTCCGGCTGCCACAGGAAAACCGTCCAAACCTGAAAGCGGGTCAGAAAACTGATGGAAACCCGATGAGTTCCCAGCGATGAGTGCGTAACGATGACAACTTTGTTGCGCTCTGCAATGGGCCTTTCAGTCGCGCTAGCGGCAGGGGCCCGCAGTAAGAAGTAGACGGTTCGTGCCTGGCTCGGTGCGGACCGAGACAGGAGAAATGTGGCCAAGGTCCGCGTACATGAGCTCGCCAAAGAGCTCGGTATTACTTCCAAAGATGCAGTAACAAAACTGCAGGAATTGGGCGAATTCGTTCGCTCCGCCTCTTCCACCATTGAGGCCCCCGTCGTGAAGAAGCTTCGCGACGCCTACCCCGGTGCAGGCGCTGCAAAGGCAGCTGCCCCCGCACCTGCAGCCGCCCCCAAGGCTCCGGCTGCTCCCGCAGCATCCCGTCCGGCAGCGCCGGCTCCGGGCCCCGCTGCACCCAAGGCCCCGGCTCCGGCAGCACCGGCCGCGGCGGCACCTGCCCCCGCAGCACCAGCTCCCGCGGCGCCTGCTCCGGCAGCGCCATCGGCTCCCGTTGCATCCACGCCGTTTTCGGCAAAGCCCGGTGCCCGTCCTGCTCCCAAGGCAGAGACTCCGGCTCCGTCCCGCCAAGGCGGCCAGGCCCCGCGTCCCGGCGGTCCCCGTCCGGGCAACAACCCCTTCGCCACGTCCCAGGGCATGCCCCGCGGCCGTGGTGGCGACGGCGAACGTCCGCCGCGTCCGGGAAACAACCCGTTTGCAACCTCACAGGGCATGCCCCGCGCAGGTGGCCGCAATGATGGCGAACGCCCCGGTGGTCCCCGTCCCGCAGCAGGTGCGGGTGGTCCCCGTCCCGCAGCAGGCAGCGGTGGTCCCCGTCCGGGTGCTCCGCGTCCCGGTGCGCCCCGTCCCGGTGGTGCTCCGCGTCCGGCTGGTGGCCCCGGTGGAAACCGGCCTACTCCGGGCATGATGCCCAACCGCACTGAGCGTCCGGCTCCGGGTGGCGCAGGTCGTCCCGGTGGCGCAGGCCGTCCGGGTGGCGGACCGGGACGTCCCGGTGGCGCACCAGGTGCAGGTACCGGTGGCGGCGCTCCCGCCGGCGGTGGCTTCGGCAAGGGTGGCCGCGGTCGCGGTGGTACCCAGGGTGCCTTCGGCAAGGGCGGCGCCGGTCGTGGCAAGCAGCGCAAGTCGAAGCGTGCAAAGCGCCAGGAACTGGAGCAGATGAGTGCTCCGTCGCTGGGCGGCGTATCCGTACCCCGCGGCGATGGCGAGACCATCATCCGTTTGCGCCGTGGTTCCTCCATCACGGACTTTGCAGAGAAGATCGATGCGAACCCCGCATCGCTCGTGACCGTTCTCTTCCACCTCGGTGAGATGGCAACGGCTACGCAGTCCCTCGACGAAGACACCTTTGGATTGCTCGGCGCCGAACTTGGCTACAAGCTCCAGGTTGTTTCGCCGGAAGACGAAGAGCGCGAGCTGCTGGACCAGTTCGACATCAACATCCAGGACGAGCTTGACGCCGAAGGTGACGATGTCCTTGAGGCACGTCCGCCGGTTGTCACCGTCATGGGTCACGTTGACCACGGTAAGACCCGCCTGCTTGACGCCATCCGCAACTCCAACGTTGTGGCCGGCGAGCACGGTGGAATCACCCAGCACATCGGTGCTTACCAGATCAGCCACATCCACGAGGGCACGGCCCGCGACATCACGTTCATTGACACCCCCGGTCACGAGGCCTTCACGGCCATGCGTGCACGTGGTGCCAAGGTCACCGACATCGCGATCCTGGTTGTTGCAGCCGACGACGGCGTTATGCCGCAGACGGTTGAAGCACTCAACCACGCCCAGGCAGCCAACGTGCCGATCGTCGTCGCAGTGAACAAGATCGACAAGGAAGGCGCCAACCCTGACAAGGTCAAGGGTCAGCTCACCGAGTACGGCCTGGTTCCCGAGGAATACGGTGGCGACACCATGTTCGTTGAGGTTTCTGCCCGCCAGAACCTCAACATCGACGAACTGATCGACGCCGTCCTGCTGACGGCCGATGCCGCACTGGATCTGCGCGCCAACCCGGACAAGGACGCCCGAGGCATTGCCATCGAAGCGAACCTGGACAAGGGCCGCGGTTCCGTGGCCACCGTCCTGGTGCAGTCCGGTACCTTGGCCGTGGGTGACACGATCGTGGCCGGTACGGCCCACGGCCGCGTCCGTGCCATGTTCGACGAGAACGGCGAGGCCCTCGATGTCGCACTGCCGTCGCGTCCGGTCCAGGTCCTCGGCCTGTCCAACGTACCGCGTGCAGGTGACACCTTCCTGGTGACGCCGGACGAGCGTACGGCCCGCCAGATCGCCGAGAAGCGTGAAGCTGCCGACCGCAACGCCGCACTGGCCAAGCGTCGCAAGCGCATCAGCCTGGAAGACTTCGACCAAGCCGTTGCAGAAGGCAAGATCGACACCCTCAACCTCATCCTCAAGGGTGACGTCTCCGGTGCCGTGGAAGCCCTCGAAGATGCCTTGCTCAAGATCGATGTCGGAGACGACGACGTTCAGCTCCGTGTCATCCACCGCGGTGTGGGTGCCATCACGCAGAACGACGTCAACCTGGCAACGGTGGACAACGCCATCATCATCGGCTTCAACGTCAAGCCGGCTGAGCGCGTCGCTGAACTGGCTGACCGTGAAGGCGTGGACATGCGCTTCTACTCCGTCATCTACGCAGCAATCGATGACATCGAGATGGCCCTCAAGGGCATGCTCAAGCCGGAGTACGAAGAAGTCCAGCTCGGTACTGCCGAAGTCCGCGAAGTCTTCCGTTCCTCCAAGTTCGGAAACATCGCCGGTTCGATCGTCCGCACGGGCATCATCCGCCGTAACACCAAGGCACGCGTTAGCCGCGACGGCAAGGTCATCGGTGACAACCTCACCGTTGAGACGCTCAAGCGCTTCAAGGATGACGCAACCGAAGTCCGTACTGACTTCGAGTGTGGTATCGGTCTTGGCTCGTTCAACGACATCTCCGAAGGCGACATCATCGAGACCTTCGAGATGCGCGAAAAGCCGCGCGTCTAGGTTCCGCTTGGAGCGGGTCCGTCGGGTAGCCCCGGCGGACCCGTTCCGTACCCGTTTCTACTTTCCAGGAGGAAGTCATGGCCGATCCGGCACGCGCTGCCAAGTTGGCGCAGCGGATAAAGGTCGTCGTGGCCGAGGCCCTCGGCCGCAGGGTCAAGGACCCGCGCGTCGAGTCCATCACGATCACCGACGCCCGCGTCACCAACGACCTTCAGCACGCCACCATCTACTACACCGTCTTTGGTGACGACATAGCCCACGCCGATGCCGCCAGGGCATTGGAGAAGGCCAAGGGTGTGCTCCGACAGGAAGTCGGCCGCAATATCACCGTACGGCTTACTCCCACCCTTGAGTTCGTTGCTGACCAGATTCCGGTCAACGCATCCAACCTTGAGGAGCTGCTCCGTGAAGCAAAGCGTCGCGACGCCGAGGTAGCCGCTTTGGCTGCCGGCGCCAAGCACGCAGGCGAGGCTGACCCCTACAAGGGCGAGGGCCCCGAAGGCTCCGAAGAAATCGACGAAGACGACTTCGACGAAGAAGACATCGACCTCGCGGACGATGACGAACTCGACGAAGACGCCAACCGCTAGAAGTTTTCTTGCAGAAAGGCCGGTTCCTCCTGAGGAACCGGCCTTTCTGCCGTCCATGCTCGCTAAGATCGGAGCATGTCGGCGCACAGTGCTCAGCAGCGTGATGAATTCCTGAACCATGCGATTCGGCTCGCGGTGCAGAACGTCTCCGACGGCGGGGGGCCGTTTGGCGCTGTCGTCGTCACCCCGGATGGGCGAATCCATGAGGGGGTCAACCGGGTCACACGGGACAACGATCCCACCGCGCATGCGGAAGTGGTGGCCATTCGCCGGGCCGCAGCCGACATCGGCAATTTCGATCTCAACGGCTCAGTGCTCTATGCCAGCTGCGAGCCATGCCCGTTGTGCCTCTCGGCCACGCTCTGGGCCAGGATCGGCCGGGTGTACTTCGCCGCGGACAGGCACGGAGCCGCCAGGGGCCGGCTTCGATGATGCGGTGTTCTACGAGTACTTTGCCGGCGGGAGGCCTGAGCTGCTTCCCGTAGAACACGCGCCGGTTGCCGCTTCCGAGACGCCTTTCGAGGCTTGGCGCAACAACGCGGAACGCACCGACTACTGACGCTCCCATCGCTGCGCCGGTTGCGGCGGGAGTACGTGGGCCCGGGCAGGAAGCCGATGCACGCCGTCGAGCAGTTCCTGCTGATCGCCGCACAGCGCAATCCGGATCCAGCCTTCGCCGATGGACCCAAATGCAGTGCCGGGCGCGAACGCAACTCCCGAATCGGCCAGGAACGCGTGGACCCAGGCCCGGACATCGCCGCCACTGACGTGGGAGACATCAGCCCACAGGTAGAAGGCTCCTTGCGCGCCAAGGAACGGAATGCCCTTGCCTTCCAGGACGGCGGAGGCGGCATCACGGTTGCTCCTATAGTGGTTTCGCGCATCCGTCACGTAGTCCTGGGGGCCGGTCAAGGCACCCAAGGCGGCATACTGCGATGGCGAGGCAACGCAGGAAACGATCGCTTCCATGACATTGTTCATTTTCTTTTCCAAGCCCGGCGGGCAGATCAAGGCTCCGATCCGTAGGCCTGTGAGCCCGTACGTCTTGGACAGCGTCAGGGACGTGAAGACGCGCGACTCGCCGGGGATGTCGCTATCGAACCGGGCCGGGCTGACATGCGGGACGTCAAAGGTGAAGGCTTCATAGCACTCGTCCGAGAGGATCCAGAGATCGTGCCGGACGGCCAGTTCCACAAGTTGGCGGACGGCATCCTCGCTGATGACGGCGCCCAGGGGGTTGGACGGCGAGTTCAGCACGAGAACGCGGGTCTGCGGCGTGATGAGAGCTTCGATGTCCGCAATGTCCGGCAGGAACCCGTTATGTGGGTACAGGGGATACCGGACGGGCACTGCGTTCAGGAGCCGGCTGGTCATGGCGAACGTGGGATAGCCGGGGTTGGGAATCAGGATTTCGTCGCCGGGGGAGAGTAGCAGGCTCATGGCGAAGTGCAGGCCCTGCTGCGCTCCGTCCACCACGTAGACCCGCTCGGCACCGACTTCCACGTCATGATGCTCACGGAACCTCTTGGCGAAGGCTTCGCGGAGCGCGGGGATACCTGCGTTTGGGGTGTAGTTGGTTTCGTCCCGCTCAAGGCACGCTATTCCGGCGTCGAGGACGTGCCGTGGGAGAGCAAAGCCTGGTTCGCCGATGCTCAGCACGATCGCTCCCGGGGTCCTCCAGGCGGCCTCGGTGATTTCACGGATCTGGTTCACGGGGACGTCGCGGACGTGCGCGGCAAGCTCAGGCATGGGAGCTATCCTAGCCACCCATATACTGGTAAGCGTGCTTTCTGGACTGGTAATCGTTGACAAACCGCAGGGATGGACCAGCCATGATGTGGTTGGCCGGATGCGGCGGCTGGCCGGCACCCGGAAAGTGGGGCATGCGGGCACGCTCGATCCCATGGCCACCGGAGTGCTGGTCCTTGGGATCAACAAGGCCACACGGCTCCTGACCTACATTGTGGGAACGTCCAAGACGTACACAGCTACCATCAGGCTCGGCGAGACCACCATCACCGATGACGCAGAAGGCGAAGTCACGGAGGCGCGCAGCGCAGTGGACATTACCGACGACGCCGTTGCCGCCGGCGTTGCCGCCCTCACCGGGCCCATCCAGCAGGTTCCCAGCAGCGTCAGCGCCATCAAGGTCAACGGCGAACGCTCCTACGCCCGTGTCCGCTCCGGCGAAGAGGTCAAGCTTGCGGCCCGGCCCGTAACCATCCACCGCTTCGACATCCACGCCATCAACAGGATCGACGGCGGAAGGGTGGTCGACGTCGACGTCACGGTGGAATGTTCCTCCGGTACGTACATCCGGGCCCTGGCCCGCGACCTCGGCAACGCCTTGGGCGTCGGTGGACACCTCACGGCCCTGCGCAGGACGCAGGTTGGCCCGTACTCCCTTGACCAGGCCCGGACGCTGGAGGAGCTCGCAGAAGAGCTCGAGGTTCTGGAGATGTCCCTGGCAGCACGCTCGCTGATGCCCAACCGGGAGCTCACCGAAGAAGAAACTACCGAGATCTCCTTCGGCCGGCGCATCGCCGCGGGGCCAGGAGCAGGAACGCCGGACGCCGCCACGGCCGAAAAGCCTGCCGCAGCGTTCGCGCCGTCGGGAGAGCTGGTAGCCCTGCTGGCCGATACCGGGAGCTTCGCGAAGCCTGTACTGGTCTTTGCCCCCGGAACCGGAACCGCCACGGTCGGCGAGGAAAAGTAGGCATGGACGGCTATTTCTACTCCATCCTTATTGTTGGTTTGGTATCCACGATCGCGTGCGTCGTGGCAGGTTTGATGAAGAAGGCCCCAAACGACGTCACCATCTTCTCCGTGCTGGCCGTAGAGCTGGCCCTGCTGGTCTACCTGGTTGGTTCGATTGTCCGGGTTGCCGTGGGTGAACGGATGGCCGGTGAAGCCTGGGAGTTCTGGGGATACCTGATCACAGCGTTGATGATCCCGTTGGGGGCCGTGTACTGGGCCATCCTTGAGCGGACCCGCTGGAGCAACTTCGTCCTGGCGGCGGTGGGCGTCACAGCGCTCGTCATGGCTGCCCGCATGAATCAGATCTGGTACTGACCTTGAAGGAAAAACGAAACATGACTGGAACCGAGACTGAGGCAAACGCCGGCCGGACACCCCAAAAAGACACACGGAACACCGGCCCTGGGCGCTTGCTGATCGCGGTCTATGCCGTCTTCGCACTCTCAGCCACTGCCCGGGCCGGATATCAGATTGCCACCAAGTTTGCCGAAGCTCCGCTGGCGCATATCCTCTCTGCGTTCGCCGCCGTCGTCTATGTCGTAGCCACCATCTCGCTGGCAAAACCGGGCCGCACCTGGTTCAAAGTGTCGTTGGCCGCGGTACTTGTGGAACTGCTCGGCGTGCTGGTGGTTGGAGCCATAAGCCTCTTCGATCCTGTGGCTTTCCCGCATGACACTGTGTGGTCGCTGTTTGGACGCGGTTATGGTTTTGTCCCGCTCGTGCTGCCCGTCCTCGGACTCCTGTGGTTGAACAAGAGGCGGCCGTCCAAAGCGAATAGCCACAGCGGGTAACCTTAGAATGTTCCGGCGCCGGGAGGTTGCCGGGCGGAACGAATATCTGCAGTAAAAGGCGAGGTTGATGGTCCACATCTGGAACGATCCCACCGAAGTCCCCAGGGACTTCGGACCAACAGTCGTTACCATCGGGAACTTTGACGGCGTCCATCGTGGCCACCAGCATGTTCTCGCGCAACTGACGAACACCGCCAAGCGTCACCACATCCCGTCAGTGGCCGTGACCTTCGATCCCCACCCCGCCCAGGTCCACCGCCCGGAGTCGGCCCCGGAGCTGATCATGGGCCTCCAGGACAAACTGGACGCCCTGGGCGAAACAGGGGTGGACGCTGTCCTGGTCATGAAATACACGCTGGACCTCGCGTCCATGACGCCCATCGAGTTCGTCCGTCAGGTCCTCCTCGAGTCCCTTCACGCTGCGCACGTCGTGGTTGGCCACGATCTCCGCTTCGGCGCAGGGAATGTGGGAGACGTCGTCACCATGCAGGAACTCGGCGAGCAGTTGGGCTTTGGCGTCCAGGTTGTCAATGAGTATGGCGCAGGAGGCTTCCCGGTACACGAAGACGGGGATACCGACCGCCGTTGCTCCTCCACCTGGGTGCGGGAAGCTTTGTCCGAAGGCGACGTCGTAACGGCAGCCGCCGTCCTGGGACGTCCCCACCGCATGCGCGGCGAGGTGGTACATGGAGCTGCCCGCGGGAGGAACCTCGGTTTTCCCACCGCCAACCTTTCGCATGATTCCACAGGGTACGTACCAGCCGACGGTATCTATGCAGGCTGGTTGATAGACCAGTCCGGAACGCGGTGGCCCGCCGCCATCTCTGTTGGCTCCAACCCCACGTTCGACGGTGTGAGCCGACAAGTGGAGGCCCACGTTATTGACCGTCCCGAGGAGAACGTGGAGGACTTTGACCTCTACGGCCAGACTGTGGCGGTCGAATTTACCCAGCGCCTCCGCGGAATGGTGGCATATCGCGGGCCCGAGGCCCTGGTGGAGCAGATGTGCCTGGATGTAGCCCAGGCACACGAGCTGCTGACCCGGCGCTAGCGGTATTTCGACAACAATGCTGACCTGCCGGTAAACTATTAGTGGATCCGGCTGCAGTCCGTGGCGGCTGGACCTGTTTTTGTGTGCGGAGACGCATCTGAAGCAACCCGTCAGCGAGGCGCTGCACCGGGAGGCACGGCACAACTCTAGGAGTTCACGTGGCACTTGACGCCGCTGTAAAGCAGTCCATCATCAAGGAATACGCAACCTCTGAAGGCGACACCGGTTCGCCCGAGGTCCAGGTTGCAGTCCTGACCCAGCGGATCAAGGATCTGACTGAGCACATGAAGGAGCACAAGCACGACTTCCACACCCAGCGCGGTCTGCTGGCCATGGTTGGTCGTCGCAAGCGCATGCTTTCCTACCTGAAGAACACTGACATCGCCCGCTACCGTTCGCTCATTGAGCGCCTCGGCCTGCGCCGCTAGTCTGCCTTTGGGGGCGGCCCGATCCCTCGCGGAACGGGCCGCCTTCTTCAAAAACAACTAAAAAAAGGAATCAACCGCATCGCGCATTCGCGGTCCTCGGTAGTGATTCCCGGGAAGAAATCGGCGACGATTTGCCCGTGGATCTCGATCGATGACCGGGTGTCGTACAGGCCAGGAATGAAGAAGAGGCCTGGGTTGATGCGGCGGACTTCCGCTAAATCAGAAACGGAGGTGACTCTCATGGAGGGTCCCGAAATCCAGTTCTCCGAAGCGATTATTGACAACGGCCGTTTTGGCAAGCGTGTCATCCGCTTTGAAACCGGCCGCCTTGCCAAGCAGGCTGCCGGCGCTTCGATGGTCTACATCGACGAAGACACCGCACTCCTCTCGGCAACCACCGCAGGCAAGCAGCCGCGCGAAGGCTTCGACTTCTTCCCGCTGACGGTTGACGTCGAAGAGCGTATGTATGCTGCCGGCCGTATCCCGGGCTCGTTCTTCCGCCGTGAAGGCCGCCCCTCCACGGAAGCCATCCTGGCTTGCCGCCTGATGGACCGCCCGCTGCGACCGGCCTTCGTGAAGGGCCTGCGCAACGAGGTCCAGATCGTTGTGACCGTCCTGGCGATCAACCCGGACGAGCTCTACGACGTCGTGGCCATCAACGCGTCTTCCATGTCCACGCAGCTCTCCGGCCTCCCGTTCTCCGGCCCGATCGGTGGCGTCCGCGTTGCCCTCATCGCCGACGAACAGGGCTCACAGTGGGTTGCCTTCCCCAAGCACTCCCAGCTTGAGAACGCCGTGTTCAACATGGTTGTTGCCGGCCGCATCGCAGGCGACGACGTCGCCATCATGATGGTTGAAGCCGAAGCAACCGACAACTCCTGGAACCTCATCACGGAACAGGGCGCAACTGCTCCCACCGAAGAAGTTGTTTCCGAGGGCCTCGAAGCCGCAAAGCCATTCATCAAGGCTCTCTGCGAAGCCCAGGCCGATCTTGCTGCCCGTGCAGCGAAGCCGACCGTCGAGTTCCCGGTCTTCCTGGACTACCAGGACGACGTCTACGCTGCCGTTGAGGCCGCTGCCGCTGACAAGCTGGCTGCTGTCTTCCAGATCGCTGACAAGCAGGACCGCGACAACGCCTCCGACGAGCTCAAGGATGAGGTCCTTGGCTCACTTGCCGGCCAGTTCGAAGGCCGCGAGAAGGAGCTGTCCGCAGCTTTCCGCTCGGTCACCAAGCACGTTGTGCGCCAGCGCATCCTCAAGGACCAGGTCCGCATCGACGGCCGTGGCCTGACGGATATCCGCCAGCTCACCGCAGAGGTCGAAGTTCTGCCCCGCGTTCACGGTTCGGCCATCTTCGAACGTGGCGAGACCCAGATCATGGGCGTCACCACGCTGAACATGCTCAAGATGGAGCAGCAGATCGACTCGTTGTCGCCGGTAACGCGCAAGCGCTACATGCACAACTACAACTTCCCGCCGTACTCCACCGGTGAAACCGGCCGCGTCGGTTCCCCGAAGCGCCGCGAAATCGGCCACGGTGCCCTCGCTGAGCGCGCCCTGGTACCGGTTCTGCCTACCCGTGAAGAGTTCCCTTACGCCATCCGCCAGGTATCCGAGGCCCTCGGTTCCAACGGTTCGACGTCCATGGGTTCGGTGTGTGCTTCGACGCTCTCGATGCTCAACGCAGGTGTCCCGCTGAAGGCAGCTGTTGCCGGTATCGCCATGGGCCTGGTTTCCGACCAGGTTGACGGTCAGACCCGCTACGCAGCCCTGACCGACATCCTCGGCGCCGAAGACGCCTTCGGCGACATGGACTTCAAGGTTGCCGGTACGTCCGAGTTCGTCACGGCCATCCAGCTGGACACCAAGCTCGACGGCATCCCCGCTTCCGTGCTGGCAGCAGCGCTGAAGCAGGGCCCGCGAAGCCCGCCTCCACATTCTTGAGGTCATCAACGCAGCGATCGACACCCCGGATGAGCTCTCCGAGTTCGCCCCCCGCGTCATCGCCGTGAAGATCCCCGTAGACAAGATCGGCGAGGTCATTGGCCCCAAGGGCAAGATGATCAACCAGATCCAGGAAGACACGGGCGCGGACATCTCCATCGAAGATGACGGCACGGTCTACATTGGCGCCACCAACGGTCCGTCTGCTGATGCAGCACGTTCCGCCATCAACGCCATCGCCAACCCGCAGGTACCGGAAATCGGTGAGCGCTACTTGGGCACGGTCGTCAAGACCACCACGTTCGGCGCTTTCGTTTCCCTTACCCCGGGCAAGGACGGCCTGCTGCACATCTCCGAGCTCCGCAAGCTCGCCAACGGCAAGCGCGTGGACAACGTTGATGACGTCGTCTCGGTGGGCCAGAAGGTCCAGGTCGAGATCACCAAGATCGACGACCGCGGAAAGCTTTCCCTCTCCCCGGTTGTTGCCGAGGAAGAAGGCGCAGCCTCCGAGGAAGCTGCAGAAGAAGCCGAAGTTTCCGCAGAGTAGTCTGTAAGCAGTACCCGGAGGGGCCGGTGGGCTGAAAGGTCCACGGGCCCCTCTGGCTTTACCCGAAAGGTCTTAATGACTGTCGTACCCTTGCCGTTGGAGCAGACACTTCCCGGCGGCGACCTCATCCATGGTGCCGAGGGCGGTTCCGTCGTACGGCGTTCGGTCCTGCCCGGCGGCGTCCGCGTCCTCACCGAGGCAATGCCCGGGCAGCGTTCGGCCACCATCGGATTCTGGGTGGCAGTCGGTTCCCGCGACGAGGCCGATGGTCAGCATGGTTCCACGCACTTCCTGGAACATCTCCTGTTCAAGGGCACCAAGCGCCGTACCGCCTTGGAAATTGCTTCAGCCTTTGATGAGGTGGGTGGCGAGTCCAACGCTGCGACTGCCAAGGAGAGTACCTGTTACTTTGCCCGGGTCCTGGACACGGATCTGCCCATGGCCATCGATGTCATCGCTGACATGATCACCGGTGCTGTCCTGGATCCGGCGGAGCTGGAACAGGAACGGGACGTCATTCTTGAAGAAATCGCCATGGACAGCGATGACCCAACAGACGTGGCCCACGAAAAATTTGTTGCAGCCGTGCTCGGCAGCCACCCGCTCGCGCGTCCTATTGGCGGAACTCCGGACGCCATCAAGGCCGTTGCAAGGGACTCGGTCTGGGAGCACTACCAGCGCTACTACCGTCCGGAAGAACTGGTTATCACCGCGGCTGGCGGCTTGGACCATGACGTCGTCTGCGATCTCGTGCAGAAGGCGTTGGAAGCAGCAGGCTGGCAGCTGGATCCGGAAGCAGCTCCGGTAGATCGTCGGGCCACCAACCGAGCCGTGATCACCGGCACATCCGGCCTTCACGTGGTCAAGCGTCCCGTGGAGCAGGCAAACATCATTATGGGTTGCCCCACTATCGTGGCAACGGATGATCGCCGATTCGTCATGAGCGTGCTCAATGCCGTGCTCGGTGGGGGAATGTCCTCCAGGCTTTTCCAGGAGATCCGTGAGAAGCGCGGCCTGGTCTACTCCACCTACTCTTTCACCGCCGCGTACGCCGATGCCGGCTATTTCGGCATGTATGCAGGGTGCACGCCGTCAAAAGTGCGCCAAGTGCTCGATCTTCTTGGTGTTGAGTTGGACAAGCTCGCCAAGGAGGGCATCACAGAGGAGGAACTCCGGAAGGCCGTGGGACAACTCAGCGGCGGCATTGTCCTCGCCCTCGAGGACACGGGCTCACGTATGTCCCGGCTCGGCCGGGCGGAACTCGTATCCGGGGAGTTCCAGGATATTGACGAGACACTGGCCCGGATCAAGGCAGTCACTGTGGACGAAGTCCAGGAACTCGCCCGGGAACTTGCCGCAGCTCCCCGCACCATCACCGTCGTCGGGCCGTTTGAAGAAAGCGAGACCTTCGGTCTTTAGGACCCAGCGCATTCAGCTGGTCCTCCATCTCTGGACTCCCGCACTGTAAACAGGGCAGCATGATCACACGATCATGCTGCCCTGCTCACATTGGAGTCGTGATGGATGTGCCGCCAAAAGGACATGCCGCAGAACTGCTGAGGGACTTTATTGGACACTGGCGGGGGATCACCGAGATAGCACAGTCTCCATGGGGCGCAGCGCGGACCGCAGAGGCCGAAGCCGTATTCACGCAAGCTGCGGGGGGCTACGCCGTTGTGCAGAGCTACCGACACCGCGAGCCGGATGGAACGCACTTCGAAGGGCACGGGATGTTCACAGTGGATCCGGCCCATGGGGATACGCTCTGGTATTACGTGGACAGCATGGGCCGGCCACCAACTGCCCCGGTGCGCGGTACATGGCATGCAGGGACGCTGACGGTGGACCGGCGAACGCCGGAGGGCGTAGCACGGAACGCGTTCCGTGTTGAAGATGGCGTCCTGGTGCACACCGCGGAACTGCGGCTCGAGGGCACGGCCGAGTTCACTCCTTTGCTCAAGAGTGTGTTCCGGAAAACCTGACGGCTTATGAATCCGGGTTTGTTGCTTCTGCCCTTAGCCGCCTGCGAACGGAGGAAGGACGTCGATAACATCCTCGGCGCCCAGGGGAGCAGAAGGGTCTCGAACCGCTACCTCATTCCTGAGGAAGCTGCTGCGGGCCACGATGCGGGCAAGCGTTGGTGTCCCCTCCGGAGGCAAAGGACGTTCGACGGCGAGGGCAGCTTCCAGCAAGGCCTCGAGGCTGGATCCTTCCGGGAGTGGATGGATTTCCTCTTCGACACCTGCAGCGGCGCGTGCGGCAGCGAAGTAACGTACAAGCAAGGGTTCAGCCTCCGATTGCGCTCATGCTGCGGTCCGGCTGCACGAAGTCCGGTGCGCCGAGGCCAGTGTGGTCCATGCCGTGGGCTTTGGGTTTGACCCACATGGCGTCCTGCCAACGTTGGGCAAGCTCCTCATCCGTTGCGCCTTCCCGAAGCAGTCCGAGGAGATCGAACTCCTCACGGGAGAACAGGCAGCTCATGATCTTGCCTTCAGCCGTAATGCGGGTGCGGCGGCAGTCTGAACAGAACGGTTCGGTAACCGATGCGATGATCCCGACTGTACCGAGGACCGCCCCTTCAGCTTCACCCGTTGCCTGGTTCCGGCGTCGTACTTCAAATCGTTCGGCAGGGGCGCCGTCGCGTTCCCGCGGGTCCGGACCGAGGACAAAGTCCTTTGACAGCAAATCCCGGATTTCAGCCGCAGTGATCATGTTGCGCCGGGTCCACCCGTGGTCGGCATCCAGCGGCATCTGTTCGATGAAGCGAAGTTCGTAGCCACGGTCCAAGGCCCAGGCGAGGAGGTCAGGAGACTCGGCATCGTTGATGCCCCTCATCAGCACGGCATTCAACTTGACCGGACCAAGACCGGCAGCCCATGCGGCGTCCACGCCGGCGAGGACACGGTCCAGGAAAGGCCGGCGCGTGAGCTTGGTGAAGGTTTCCTCGTGGAGCGAATCCAGGGAGACGTTGATCCGGGTGAGTCCTGCGGCTTTGAGGGCGGCCGCTTTCTTGTCCAGGGCCCACGCCATTGGTGGTCATCGAAATGGGAAGGTCAGGGTGCTCGTTCCGGATGCCTGCAATGACGTCAACCAGATCAGCCCGGACCAACGGCTCACCACCAGTGAGGCGCAGTTCCCGCACGCCCAGGGCGCCAACGCCTACACGCACAATGCGAATGATTTCGTCTTTGGTCATCACCGCCTGCTTGGAGAGCCATTCCAACCCTTCCGCAGGCATGCAGTACGTACACCGCAGATTGCACTTGTCTGTCAGGGAAAGGCGCATATCAGTCGCGCGGCGTCCATAGCGGTCCCACAAACCGGTGGGCGTGCCAGCTGGACGCGGCGGCGGAACCGGGCCGCCTGCAGCGCTGCCCAAAGGAGGCACAGGCATGCCAAGCTGAACACTCATGAATTCAGGCTACGCCACCGTGGGCTGAACAGTGATACCGGCTACATTTCGTTTCACTCAGCGGACATTGGTTCGGCTGATCCTGAAAAGGCCGCGGCCATGTCCGGTGCCCTCGCAGTTCTTACGGAATGCGGACATTCACCCGGAAGTGACCCGTATCCGATGCCGGGCAGCTTCGGCGTACCTATGCTGAAAGCGTGAGCATGCAATCGGCATCAACAGCGGCAGAGCCCGGCAATCGCCGCATCCTTCTCGTCGAAGACGAGCAGACCATCGCTGATGTCGTCCGCGACTATCTCCTGCAAGCCGGGTTCCAGGTTGACGTGGCCGGGGATGGGTTCTCGGCGCTCAGGCTCGCAGCAACCCGACAGCCGGACCTTGTGATTCTGGACCGCATGTTGCCCGGGCTGGACGGTGTGGAAGTGTGTCGCCGGCTCCGCCAGAGCATGAGCGTGCCGGTCATCATGGTTACGGCACTGGGAACCGAAGATGACCGCATCCTTGGTTTGGAGATGGGCGCGGACGATTACGTCACCAAGCCGTTCTCGCCGCGGGAGCTTGTCCTTCGCGTCAAGTCCGTCCTTCGCCGCAGCGTGAAGGAATTCTCCCCCGAACCACCTGTCGAATTGGCAGGCTTTGAACTGGATCCCGCATCCCGGACCGTCACGCACCGTGGAACGCCGCTGACTTTGACGGTGCGTGAGTTCGACCTCCTGGCCTTCATGCTGCGCAGGCCAAACCAGGTCTTCAGCCGGGAAGAACTCATCAAGGCAGTCTGGGGCTGGGACTTCGGCGATCTTTCCACTGTGACCGTCCATGTGCGGCGCCTCCGCGAGAAGATCGAAGTCAACCCCACCAAGCCTGAGCTCCTTAAGACGGTTTGGGGCGTTGGCTACAGGTTCGACGCCAAGGGGGATGGCCATGGAGGGCACTGAGCTTGCAACCATCCTTGCCTGGGTGCTCCTGTGGGCAGTGGTCATCGGTGCCATCACGCTTGTGCTGCTACGTGTCCTTCGCCGCGCTTCGGTGTTGGCCCAGATCTGCCTGGTTGTGGTGGCTACCGTGGCTGTCCTTGTGGCAGGCATGGTCAGTGCGTTCAATGCCATGTTCATTTCTGCCAGGGACCTTGAGGTCATGTGGTACATCCTGGCCATGGCTTCGGCAGTAGCAGTGGCCTTATCGCTCGTGCTGGGAGCCGGGGTATCCCGGAACGCGGCGCGCCTTGTGGCGGCGGCCAGGAGACTCGGCCGGGGCGAAACCCTGGACCACAGCACTAAAAACGGAAGGCGGACCGGACCTGCCATGACCTCGGAACTCGCTGAACTGGCCCAGGAACTGGAGGCCAGCAGCCGTAACCTTGCGGAGTCGCGGGCCAGGGAAGCCGCCATTGAAACCGCGCGGCGCGAGCTCGTCTCGTGGATTTCACATGACCTCCGTACTCCACTTGCCAGCATGCGCGCCATGACCGAAGCCCTTGAGGACGGCATGGTGGCCGATATCCCGGAGTACTACCGGAAGATCATCGGGCAGACCGAACAAATGACTGCCATGGTCAACGACCTTCTGGAGTTGTCCAAGATCCAGGCTGGAAGCCTTCGCTTGCGCGCCGAGTCCCTGGACCTCTATGACCTTGTCAGTGATGCTCTGTCCGATCTGGCGCCGCTGGCCGCCCAACGCGGTATTACGCTCACCGGCGGAGGAGACCGCGAGTGCATGGCCGTGGCCGACGGACCCAGCATGGCCAGTGCGATCCGGAACGTGCTGCTCAACGCGATCATTTACAGCAGGCCGGACACGGACGTTCACACAAGCGTGGGGCGCGACAACGGAAACGCCGTGGTCGCAGTTCAGGACCACTGCGGGGGCATCCCGGAGGAGGACCTTCCCCACCTGTTCGAAACCGGCTGGCAGAAGGACCCTTCACGGGGGAACCCGGCGGGATCGCAGGGAAGCTACAGCGGAGCAGGAATCGGATTGAGCATGGTGGCTGGCATTGTCAAGGCGCACGGGGGAGCTGTGAAGGTGGAAAACGTCGACGGCGGTTGTCGGTTTGCGCTGTCACTTCCGGCTGGTTCGCTTCCTTCTGGTTCCCTTCCGGCGGGCTCTGTTCAAACAGGATCTGTTGTGGATCGCCAAGGAGGCGCAGCATGAGAAAGCCCGGATTCTGGGCTGCGGTTGCCGGTGTGGCGGCCGGGGGAGCAGGCATTGCGGCAGGCGAGCTGAGCGCCGGCTTCCTTAGCCCCCTCGTTTCGCCCGTGACGGCACTGGGCGGCGCCGTCATCGATTCCGTTCCTCCCGGAGTGAAGGACCTCGCCGTGCAGCTCTTCGGGACGGCGGACAAGATCGTGCTGGTCGCTTCCATCCTGGTTGTGGCTGTGGTTCTGGCCGCTCTGGCCGGGATTCTGGAGCGCCGTCGAACCGGACTCGGACTTGTTCTGGCGGCGTTGGCCGGTGCGGCGGGCCTCAGCGCTGTCCTGACCCGGGCCCAAACAACACCGCAGGCCGCCATCGCACCCATCGTGGCCGCCGTCGTCACCATGCTGCTGCTCCGCACGTTGATTCGCCGCCTAGGCACGTGGGTCCCGCTACGTGAAGCGTCATCCGGCGTGGTGCCGTCAGATCCGGCCAGTGCCTCACCTCCGCCGGAACCTGCCCCTCTGGCACGGCGGAGCTTCCTGAACGCCGTGGCGGCCACATCGCTTGCGGCAGCCGTAGGCGGAGTGGTCACCAGTATCCTTACGCGGGCCACCACCGTGGCTTCCGGTTTCAGGGGCTCTTTAACGCTGCCGGCTCCATCGACGACGCAGCAGGCTATCCCTGCAGGGGCATCGCTGCCCCTGGAAGGGATCAGCCCCCTGGTGACACCGAACCCTGACTTCTACCGGATCGACACCGCTTTGACTGTGCCGGCCATCGATCCTCCACAGTGGAAACTGAAAGTGACCGGAATGGTGGATCGCGAGGTCGAACTCGACTTCGCGACGCTCCTCACAAAGCCCATGACGGAGCGGCACATCACCATCGCGTGCGTGTCCAATGAAGTGGGCGGCGACCTCATCGGTAATGCCCTGTGGCTTGGCTGGCCTGTACGGGAACTCCTGGCCATGGCCGGTCCCAAACCAGGGGCAGACATGGTGCTTTCCACCAGCAACGATGGCTGGACGGCAAGTACGCCCCTGGAAGCGCTCACGGACGACCGCGACGCCCTCCTTGCCGTTGGCATGAACGGCGAGCCGCTGCCTCTGGAACACGGATTCCCGGTGCGGATGATCGTGCCGGGACTCTACGGCTTCGTCTCGGCAACCAAATGGCTCACCGAACTCAAGGTCACCCGGTTTGCGGACGACACCGCTTACTGGACTCCCCGTGGCTGGAGCGATCACGGCCCCATCAAGACGCAGTCCCGCATCGATGTACCGCGTAGTGGGCGCACGGTCAAAGCAGGCAAAGTGCAATTTGGCGGTGTGGCCTGGGCCCAGCATCGTGGGGTGGACCATGTGGAGCTCCGCATCAACCGTGGCCCCTGGCGACAGGTGATGCTTGCACCAGGGATATCCGCGGATACCTGGTACCAGTGGCAGCTGGGGGTTGACCTCTCACCCGGCGACTATGAAGTCCAAGTGCGTGCCACGGACTCTACAGGCAAACCACAAACCGAAGACCGGACCCCCGTAGCTCCCGACGGCGCCACCGGCTATCACACCATCAACGTCAAGGTCACATAAAGGCCCTACTCTGGGTACGTCCTGATAATCTCCGGACAGGAGCGTGACCACACAGGAGGATGTCCTTGCCCAGATCCGTTGCTGCCCATCGCGACGCCGTGGTGGAACTACTGAGCGGTCCTGCCGCCACCATGGCCACTGAAAAGCTGCCACTGCTTGACGCGCTGGGCAAGGTGCTGGCCGTGGACCTCCACGCGCCACTTTCCCTGCCGCCATTCGCCAACTCCCAAATGGACGGCTTTGCCGTCAACTCTGCCGGGATTCCCGACGGCGGCGCGAAGCTACGGGTGGCGGCACCTGTTCCGGCGGGGGCGGCTCCTGAGGTGTTGAAGCCGGGCTTTGCGGCGCCCATCATGACCGGCGCCATGATCCCCGAGGGCGCCGACGCCGTAGTCCCCATTGAGCGGGCACGCCCCAGCACCTTCCCGAATCCCGAGGCAAGGGATGTTGAGGTTGAACTCCCCGCCGTTGCTCCCAATACCTATGTTCGGCACGCGGGCAGCGACATCAAAGAAGGGGACCTGGCTCTTCCCGCAGGTACCTGTCTAGGACCCGCTCAGCTTGGCCTGTTGGCCGCGCTGGGGTTGACCGCCGTCGAAGTCCGCAGGCCATGTCATGTCCTGCTGGTCACCACGGGCGATGAAGTCCTGGAACCGGGCCGGAATCTTACGCCCGGCAAGATCTACGACTCCAACGGAACCCTCCTGGAAGCATCCATGCGCCAAGCAGGCCTTGACGTCGTGCGAAGCCGGATCTCCGATGATGATCCCGCGCAATTGCTCGAACTGCTTCGCAGCCACCTTGGCAGCGATGACGGCCGGCGCCCGGTAGACCTGATAGTGACCACCGGCGGCGTCAGCAAGGGGGCATACGAGGTCGTCCGGCAAGCCATGGCCGCCCAGCACGTGGAGTTCCTGCCCGTGGCCATGCAGCCAGGAGGCCCACAAGGAATCGGCCGCTTTGAAGGCGTTCCGTTCCTCGGCTTTCCGGGCAACCCTGTCAGCTGCCTCGTTTCCTATGAGATGTTCCTGCGCCCTGCCCTTTCGCTGATCCACGGCGTCCCGGCAATGAGGCCGGTACAGCGGGCGCGTTTGGTGGAACCGCTGCATTCACCAGAGGGCAAGCATCAAGTCCGCCGCGGAACGGTGCTGCCTGACGGCTCCGTCCGCATGGAGGGTGGCGCGGGAAGCCACCTGGTGCATGCCTTGGCACGCTCGAACGCATTGGTGCAGATCCCCAGCGACGTCACGGAACTCGCTGAGGGAAGCGAAGTGGAAGTATGGATGCTGTGAATGAAACTCCCACGAACACGTCCGGCAACACCGGCGGCCTGACCCATCTCCGTCAAGACGGTACTGCCCAGATGGTGGATGTCTCAGAGAAAGCAGTCACCACCCGTGAGGCGACAGCCACGGCCACGGTCCGCAGTACTGCCGAAGTCCTGGCCCTTCTCGGCGCCGGCGAACTTCCCAAGGGCGACGCGCTCGCAGTGGCGCGCGTGGCAGGGATCATGGCTGCCAAGAAGACACCCGAACTGATCCCGCTGTGCCACCCGTTGCCGATTTCCAAGGTCACGGTCGATTTTGAGCTGGGAGCCGACTCGATCGAAGTACTGGCTACTGTGAAGACGCGTGGTGTCACCGGCGTCGAAATGGAAGCTCTCACCGCTGCCTCCGTAGCGGCCCTGAGCGTCTACGACATGATCAAGGCCGTGGATAAGCACGCAGTCCTGACGGATATTCAGGTGCTGGCAAAAAGCGGTGGCAAAAGTGGGGATTGGAAGCACGGTGACTGGAACCGGGGCAGTTCGGCGCCGGAAAGAGCCCAAGCATGAGTGCGTGCGAACCAAACGCCCACGGGCCGCGGAAAGCCGGCGTCGTCATAGCGTCCACGCGTGCGGCGGCGGGAATCTACGCCGACGAAACAGGCCCCGTCATCCTGGACTGGCTCAAGGAGCACGGCTTTGATGCCTTTCCCACCATGGTGGTGCCGGATGGCGAGCCCGTTGGTGCGGCTTTGAGGGCGCTCCTGACCCAGCAGCCCGCAGTCGTCATCACCAGTGGCGGAACGGGCCTGAGCCCGGACGACAGGACGCCGGAAGTAACCTTGCCGCTGCTGGATCGTGAGATCCCAGGCATTATGGAAGGCATTCGGCGGGCGGGCGCTGCAAAGACGCCCATGGCAATGCTGAGCCGTGGGCACGCAGGAGCAGCAGGAAAGACATTCATCATTAACTTGCCCGGTTCCCCGAAGGGCGTCATGGACGGCTTGACTGTCCTGGATCCGGTGATCGGGCACCTTTGCGATCAATTGGAAGGAAGCCATGGGCACTGAAACAGACTTTGAAGTTGTTAGCGCGGTCCTGAGCGCCGAGCCCATCTCCGTGGACCAGGCAATTGCCGCGGTGGAGTCCGACACCGCCGGGGCAGTAGTCAGCTTCAGCGGCGTGGTACGCAACCACGATTCGGGCAAGCCCGTGGACCGCCTGAGCTACAGCGCGCATCCCACAGCGCACCGGATCATGGCCGACGTAGTCGCGCAGTTGGTGGCCGAGCACTCCGGCGAAGCAGCGCAGCCCGTCAGGATTTGGGCCGCACACAGGATCGGGATGCTGGAGATAGGTGATCCCGCGTTGGTGTGTGCCGTGGCTGCCGCCCATCGGGGCCAGGCGTTTGCCGTTTGTTCGGAACTTGTGGACCGGGTCAAAGAACAGGTGCCTATTTGGAAGGAACAGTTCTTCAGCGACGGCACCGTGGAATGGGTCGGGGCCGGGGAGTAAGAGGGTACGGCCCGGGGAGTAGGGGGAACGGCCCGGGGGAGTGGCTGCGAAGTCACGGTTCCTGCCGTACCCCGGCCCGGCGGTAGGGTTAAAGGCATGACCGAACAACTTGCTGTTGCAGTGCTGGGCGCCTACGGGCGCATGGGAATTGAAGCCGTGAAGGCTGTTGAAGCAGCCGACGATATGAAGCTGGTAGCGGCTCTCGGTCGCGGCGATTCCCTGCAGACGCTGCTCGATGCAGGTGCCAAGTATGTTGTGGACCTGACTGTTCCGGACACTACCGAGGCCAACGTCCGTTTCGCGGTTGAACATGGCATTCATGCAGTGGTCGGGACCACCGGTTGGGATGGGCAGCGCCTTGGGTCGTTGCGGACGCTTTTGGAGCAGAAGCCGGAAACAGGCGTTCTGATCGCCCCGAACTTTGCTTTGGGTTCCGTGCTGGCGTCGGCGTTTGCGGCGAAGGCGTCGCAGTACTTCGAGTCCGTGGAGATCATTGAACTGCATCACCCGAACAAGGTTGACGCTCCTTCAGGTACGGCCGTGCGTACTGCACAGCTGATTGCCCAGGCCAGGCAGGAAGCGGGTGTGCCGGCAAGTCCTGACGCCACGGAAACGTCCTTGGACGGCGCCCGGGGCTGCGATGTGGAAGGTGTGCGTGTCCACAGCGTGCGGCTCCGCGGGCTGGTGGCGCATCAGGAAGTGCTGTTCGGCGGGCCTGGTGAACAGCTGACGCTGCGCCATGACTCCTTCGATCGTGCCTCGTTCATGCCAGGTGTGCTGCTCGGGCTTCGCAAAGTTGCGGAGCACCCAGGTTTGACCGTGGGCCTGGATGGCTACCTGGACCTGGGGCTTTAGGATCATGGGAACTTTTTGGGAGTCTGTGAAGAAAAACCGCACCAAAATCTGGGTTGGTGCCATCACCCTGCTCTTGGTGTTGTATCTGGTGGTGTCCCTCCAGCGTTCCATCCTGTTGCTTGGTGATCCCAATCCGGTGGCAAAAGGTATCGGCGCGGCTTACCTCGTTTTGCCTGTGATTGGCGCTTGGGCGCTCATTCGTGAGCTCTTGTTTGGGGCGCGGACCGAACAGATGGCCAAGGTCCTGGAGGCCGAGGGAGGCCTTCCTGTGGACACCTTGCCGCGCACGCCCGGTGGCCGGATTGTCCGGGCTGCCGCTGATGCCGAGTTCGAAAAGTATCGTGCTGAGGCCGAGGCAGCACCCGGGGATTGGCGTTCCTGGTTCCGGCTGAGCTGCGCCTACGACGCCTCCGGCGATCGCAAACGTGCCCGCGCTTCAATGCGCGACGCCGTGAAGCTCTTCCGCTCTCAGCCCACGGTGGCCGGGCGGTAACTGCCCAGGCGCGACGCCTGGTGGGCCAGCCACTCCAGCGGTCCGCGCCAGCGCAGGAGGGCAAAGCAGATGCCGATGCCTACAGCGGCCAGGGCCTGCGTCCAATACATTCCTTCGTCGGTCCACCCCGCTGGCAGTGGCTTGTTGTGGAAACCGGATACCACCCAGACATGGAGTGAATACAGCGTGAGGGTCATGGCGCCCGGACCGCTGAGGAGTATGAGGAAGTTGACCTTGATGCGTTGGGCAAGGGTGCCCAGCATCAGGAACAAGCCGACGACGGCGGCAGCCACGCCACCGGTGTGAAGCAGATCCAGGGTGGTGCCGGCATGCGGTGCCGCGCTTGCCAGCCACCACCACGAGTCCACCTGCTGCAAGCCTGTCAGGTTCACTTGGAGCATGCTCTCCAGCGGGTATCCCCGTGTTCCCGGCAGTGCTTCCAGTGCGGCGCGGCCGCCCCATACCTCCATGGCCAGGGTTCCTACGATTTTCGCCAAAGCGGCCACCGCGAATCCGCAGGTGAACAGCAGCAACTGGACGTTCGCCGTCGTGAGCGCCAAACGGCCGATCGCCAGTCCGATCAGCAAATAGGCGATCCATTGGAACACCGGGTAGTAGCCCGTGAAGAACAAGTCGGCGACCAAGCGTCCCGGTGTCTCAAGGTCCTCGCTGTTTGGGTTGTGCCCCAACTGCAGGGGAGGGTTGGCGTCGAGCAGCCAGGGCCGGACGAGGTAGGCGATCAGGGGTGAGACCAGTACCCAGCCGAGCGCCCACAAGCAGAGTGCTTTCAGTCGCAATCCCAGAAACGGCAGGATGCACAGGAACAAGACGGCATAGTGCACCAGGATGACCGCGACGTTGACGTCCAGACCCCCAAGCGTCAGCCCGACGACGGCAATCACCAAGGCGCGCATCGCGACACCGCTTCTCGCCGCCCAGAGGTCAAGGCCCTGGCGCGGCTCCTGCTTTCCGGTGGTGAGTGCCAACCCGATTCCGGCGAGGACTGCGAAAAGCGCAGCGGACCTGCCCGAGAAAACCAGTCCGACCCACGTGGGTTCCCACTGGGGCGAGGGGCCGAACGTCGGCATCAGATGGGTGGCCATCATTCCGAGCAAGGCCAGGCCGCGGGCGGCATCTATGCCCGTAAGGCGGGTGGAGACTTTGCGTCCCCTGGGCACCTTCCGGGCTGGCGCCGTCTCTTGCGAAGTCATGCTGCGATCGTCTCACAAGGGACTGTGGCCCTGCTGTGAAGCGGGCTGGAAGCATCGTGGCAGCAGATGGCTCATTGCGGAAATGATTCCACGAGACGGGCGAGCGGTGGGGGTGCCTGTCCCGCCGGCAGTGCGTCGACGAGCAGGGAGGCGTACCGGATTTTGTTGCCGCTGCGTCCCCCGAAGAAACGGCGCAGCTGTGCCGGTGCCGGCTTGCCGCGCTGTGAGGGCTGGCGTTGGAGGAGCCGGAACGAGGCAAGCTCACCTTGGGCCGCAATGACGTTGAGCACGGCATCGACGCCAAGGCAGCGGATGAGTTCGTCCTCCAGATCCGCTTGGCAAACGTGGAAGCCGCTCCCGGACAAGGAGCCGGAACCAAGGCCTGCCCGGCTGAGTGCGCGGGCGATGCCCTGTGCTTCGCCTGCATCGCAAAGTCCGAGTAACCGGTGGTCCGTGCCTTTCGGGCCGTAGCGGTCAAGGAAGCGAACGATGTTGGTCGCGCCTCCCATCGGCACCACAGTGACGCGCTCAGCCTTCAGGTCATGGCCAAGGCGAACGGCCAGTGTCTCCACCGCAAGCCGGTCACTTTCGCCCTCCACCAACACAGTCGTCACCCGCATGGAACCAGTATGAAGGACACACGCTGCCGGGCCACAGGCCTTGTCTTCGAATATATGTTCGAATAACATGGCCTTCATGAACGATGCTCCAAAGCCTCCGGAAGGCCTCCAGGGACCCATGAGGGCGATGAGTCCAGGTGTTGTCGACTTCCTTTTCAGGCAACTCGTGGCAGGTGAACCGCCGGAAGATGTCCAGTGGCGCAGCGAGGGAACGGTCCTTGCCGAGCAGGCGCCAGGTGCTGAGCTTGCACGTCGCCTGGCTGAAACGGACCTTGAGGCCCTCACGCCAAGGGAACTCTTCGACTACGTTCGCGCGTCCCAGCGTTTGGTTGCCTGGGCGGAACAATTGAAGGAAAAAGCGGTGGCGCAATATTGCTCTGAGGGCACTGCGAGGACGCCCAAGCCCGCATAGTCAGCAGGGCCGATGACGACCATCACGCGGAACCCATTCCCGGAACATGGCTGTGACAGGGTAACGTTTTTCTTATGTCTGACTCCCGCGCCCACATTCCCGCACTTGGTACCCTGCTGACCGCCATGGTCACCCCGTTCACCGAGGATGGCAAGGTCGACTACGACCAAGCCGCGGCGTTGGCGGAGAAGCTGGTCCAGGATGGTTGCGACGGACTCGTGGTCACCGGTACCACTGGAGAGACCTCAACCCTTACTGACGAAGAAAACCTCGGCATGTTCCGTGCGGTCAAGGAAGCCGTGGGGGGCAAAGCTGCCATCATTGCCGGAACCGGCACCAACGACACCGCGCACTCCGTGCATCTGTCCCAGCGCGCGGCCCAGATTGGCATCGACGGCCTTCTGATCGTCACTCCTTACTACAACAAGCCCAGCCAGGCCGGCGTTCGCGCCCACTTCGAGACCATTGCGTCCTCTACGGACCTGCCGGTCATGCTCTATGACATCCCCGGCCGCTCGTCCATTGCCATCGCGCCCGAGACCATGATCGGGCTTGCCAAGCACCCGAACATCGTGGCCGTCAAGGACGCCAAGGCGGACTTCGCCGCAGCCACCCGCGTCATGGCCGAGACTGATTTGGTCTTTTACTCAGGCGACGACGGCCTCACGCTGCAGTGGATGGCGCTGGGGGCAGCAGGCCCTCGTGGGCGTGACCACGCACGTGGCTACCCGCCGATTCCGCGAACTCATTGACGCTGTCAATGCCAATGACCTTGCCACGGCGCGGGCCATCAACTTTGAACTGGAACCCGTGGTGCGCGCAACCATGACGCGGGTCCAAGGCGCTGTAGCCGCCAAGCAGATTCTCAAGTGGCAGGGAGTCCTGCCCAACTCGGTTGTCCGTTTGCCCCTCGTGGAGCCGGACGAGGCCGAGATCAAAACCATCCGCGGGGATTTGGCGGAAGCCGGAATGGACTTCAACGTCTAGGACGGCACCGCCGGAAAGAAGCACAATATGACCCAAACAGCCCTTCCTGGACTGGTTACTCCGCCGAAACTGCCGCAAGGCACACTGCGGATTGTTCCGCTAGGTGGACTGGGGGAGATAGGCCGCAACATGGCGGTCTTCGAAATCGACGGCAAGTTGCTGATCGTTGACTGCGGCGTACTTTTCCCCGAGGAAACGCAGCCCGGCGTTGATTTGATCCTTCCCGACTTCTCTTACATCGAGGACCGGCTGCAGGATGTTGTTGGGGTGGTGCTCACGCATGGCCACGAAGACCACATCGGTGCTGTTCCGTATCTGCTGCGCCTCAAAGCTGACATCCCGTTGATCGGCTCCCAGTTGACGCTGGCCTTGGTGGAGGCGAAGCTGCAGGAGCATCGGATCAAGCCGTACACGCTGACCGTCAGCGAGGGCCAGGTGGAGCAGTTCGGCCCGTTCGAATGCGAATTCATCGCAGTGAACCACTCGATCCCGGACGCGTTGGCCGTCTTCATTCGCACAGCGGGCGGCACTGTCCTGCATACGGGCGACTTCAAGATGGATCAACTGCCTTTGGACGGCCGCATCACGGACCTCCGCCACTTCGCCCGCCTGGGCGAAGAAGGAGTGGACCTCTTCATGGCGGACTCCACCAATGCCGACGTTCCCGGGTTCACCACCGCCGAGAAGGAAATCGGCCCCACCCTTGACCGCTTGTTCGGGCAGGCGAAGAAGCGCATCATCGTGGCTTCCTTCTCATCCCACGTTCACCGCGTCCAGCAGGTCCTCGACGCCGCAGCCAAGCACGGCCGCAACGTTGCGTTCGTCGGCCGTTCCATGGTCCGGAACATGGCTATCGCAGCCAAACTGGGGTACCTTGACGTGCCCAACGGGATCCTGGTGGACATCAAGAACATTGACAATCTCCCCGATGACCGGGTGGTCCTGATGTCCACCGGTTCCCAGGGCGAGCCCATGGCAGCACTCTCACGCATGGCAAACGGGGACCACCGTGTGGTTGTTGGCCAGGGCGACACCGTGATCCTGGCCTCGAGCCTTATTCCAGGCAACGAGAATGCCGTGTTCCGCATCATCAACGGATTGTTGAAGCTCGGTGCCGATGTCATCCACAAGGGGACGGCCAAGGTTCACGTGTCCGGGCACGCAGCTGCCGGCGAATTGTTGTACTGCTACAACATCCTTGAGCCCCTCAACGCCATGCCTGTCCACGGTGAAACCCGGCACCTGATTGCCAACGGAAATATTGCCGAAGAGTCCGGCGTGCCTTCCGAAGGCATCATCCTCAGCGATAACGGCACTGTCATTGACCTGAAGGACCACAAAGCCAACATCGTTGGCCAGGTAGAGGTCGGCTTCGTCTATGTGGACGGTTCCAGCGTTGGTGAAATCACCGATGCGGATCTGAAGGACCGCCGTATCCTGGGCGACGAAGGCTTCATCTCCATCATCACGGTCATTAACCGGACCACCGGCAAGATCGTCTCCGGACCGGAGATCCATGCACGCGGTGTGGCGGAGGACGACGCCGTCTTCGACGAAATCATCCCCAAGATCAACGCTGCGTTGGAAGAAGCCGTGCTCAACCACGCAGACCACACCAACCACCAGCTGCAGCAGGTCGTGCGCAGGATCATCGGAACGTGGGTGAACCGGAAGCTTCGTCGCCGTCCCATGATCATTCCGGTGGTCCTGGAAGCGTAGTCCACCGGCAACATGCATCCCAGGGGGCCTGAAATCCGCGGATTTCGGGCCCCCTTGGGGTAGCGTGGCAACCATGGCGACCCGTACTTCCTCCACGCCACGAGGCAGCTCCAGCAGTAAATCCGGCGGCACAGGGCCGGGGCGCAGCTGCATCCAAAAGCAGTGCAGCCACGTCCAGGAACGGCCGGGGCAGCAGTGCACGCTCCAAGCAGCCGGCCGCCGTCGAGCCCCACGCGCCGCTGCCGTTGCGCATGCTCGCAGGCGCCTGGCAGGGTATTGGCCACGTTGTGGGCGCAGGAGTCCGCCGGATCGGGTACGACGTTAGCGACCTCGATCCCGCCGATCGCCGCGACGGCGCAGCCCTGTTCAACCTGGTGCTGGGAATCGGCATTGCAACGTTCGCCTGGTGGGGTCTGACAGGATGGCTGCCTGACGCCGTCTACAGCGTGGTCAACGGCACGTTCGGCTGGATGTCGCTTGTTTTGCCTTTCATGCTTTTCATCTGCTCTTTCCGCCTCTTCCGCAAACCGCAGGATGGCCGCGGCAACAACCGCGTTGGCATCGGCTTCATGATCATGACTTTTGCCGGCTCCGGCTTGGCCCACATTATTGGTGGCCAGCCCACCGTGGCTGATGGCTTTGATGGTCTGCGCAGGGCGGGTGGAATGCTGGGCTTCCTTGCAGCGTCTCCGCTGGCTGCCATCCATGCCATTGTCCCGGTGATCGTCTACAGCCTGTTGGCCTTCGTATCGGTGCTGATCGTCACGGCCACGCCGTTCGGGGCGATCCCCTCCAGGATCCGCTCTGCCTACGAGCACCTCATGGGCGTGGACCTCATGGACGCCGAGTCCGGCAAAGATGCCCATGATCGCAGTTACCTCTATGAAAACGGGGCTGTTGCACAGCCCAAGAAGAAGAAGCGAATGCGTCTCTTCGGCAAGGATGAGGACACCGATGCCGGTTTGGAAGGCTACGTCGGTGACGAGGCCTTTGAGCACGCAATAGTCGACGACGACGAAACTCCCCAACCGTCTGCACCCCGCGTTCCGCCGGGCGTACGCCGCCCCACCCAGGCCGAGATAGCCGTGGGTAAGATCAAGGCTGCCCAGGGCCTGGGTGCTGCTCCCGGCATCGACAACCCCACCGAGGCCATTCCTGTCCTCACCCCGGAGATGACCGCACCCACCGTGGCGCAGGTTCCGGCCAGGCCGGCAACGCCGCCTCCGCCGCCCACGCCGATTCCCCAGCGCACGGAGCAACTGTCCCTGGCAGGGGACGTCACGTATACCCTGCCGGCTTCGGACTTCCTTACTCCAGGTTCCATTCCGAAGGAGCGCACCGAGGCCAATGACGCCGTCGTGGCCGCCCTGACGGACACGTTGACGCAGTTCAATGTCGATGCCGCCGTGACCGGCTTCAGTCGCGGCCCCACAGTGACGCGCTATGAAATCGAGCTGTCTCCCGGCACCAAGGTGGAGCGCGTAACGGCGCTCTCGAAGAACATCTCCTACGCGGTGGCATCCAGCGACGTACGCATCCTGAGCCCCATTCCCGGCAAGTCCGCAATCGGCATCGAGATTCCGAACACGGACCGCGAAACGGTCTCCCTGGGTGATGTGCTGCGCAGCCAGAACGCACGCCGGACCGACCACCCCATGGTCATGGGTGTCGGCAAGGACGTCGAGGGTGGTTATGTAGTGGCCAACCTTGCCAAGATGCCCCACCTCCTGGTGGCCGGTGCTACAGGTGCTGGTAAATCAAGCTTCGTGAACTCCATGATCACCTCGATCCTGATGCGCGCTACGCCTGACGAAGTCCGCATGGTCATGGTGGACCCAAAGCGCGTTGAACTGACTGCCTATGAAGGCGTTCCACACCTGATCACACCCATCATCACCAATCCCAAGAAGGCTGCCGAAGCCCTGCAATGGGTGGTTCGCGAGATGGACGCCCGCTATGACGATCTCGCCAACTACGGTTACAAGCACATCGACGACTTCAACAAGGCGGTCAGGGCAGGAAAGGTCACTCCGCCGGTTGACTCCAAGCGTGTCATCAAGCCCTACCCGTATTTGCTGGTCATCGTGGACGAGCTCGCGGACCTCATGATGGTGGCGCCTCGCGACGTCGAAGATTCGATCGTCCGCATCACCCAGCTGGCCCGTGCCGCGGGCATCCACCTGGTGCTGGCTACGCAGCGACCTTCCGTGGACGTTGTTACGGGCCTCATCAAAGCCAACGTGCCCTCCCGCATGGCGTTCGCCACCTCGTCCGTTACGGACTCCCGAGTGGTGCTGGACCAGCCGGGCGCCGAAAAACTTATTGGCCAGGGTGATGCGCTCTTCTTGCCGATGGGCGCTTCCAAGGCCATGCGTGTGCAGGGTGCCTGGGTGACGGAATCCGAAATCCATAAAGTTGTGGAACACGTCAAAGGCCAGTTGCAGGCCGTGTACCGCGACGACGTCGCCGCCGAGGCTCCCAAGAAACAGATCGACGACGACATCGGAGACGACCTCGAGGTGCTGCTCCAGGCCACCGAATTGGTGGTCACCACCCAGTTCGGTTCCACCTCCATGTTGCAGCGCAAGCTTCGTGTCGGTTTTGCCAAGGCCGGACGCCTTATGGACCTCCTGGAGTCCCGCGGCGTCGTGGGTCCCTCCGAGGGGTCCAAGGCCCGTGATGTCCTGGTCAAGCCGGATGACCTCGCTGCCGTGCTTGCTGCCATGAAGGGACAGGAATCCCCGGCTGCGCCTGACGCCCACACTGCGGCCCTGAGCGATAACGCGAACTCCAACATCGCCGTCGGCGGTTATGCCGAGGACCTGGTGGCAGCGGATCTGGACAACCGGACCCAGGCTGTTGAATATTTCGACAGCGCCGACGGCTCCGATGACGATGACGAGGATGGCGAGGACGCCTGGTCGCTCACCGGACGGTAGCCTAGAGGGGTGACTACAGCCGAAGGTGACAACGCCTCTTCCAGCAGCTCCGACGTCTGGAACCTTCCCAATATCCTCACGATGCTCCGCATCGTCCTGGTTCCGTTTTTCGTTTGGTTCCTCGTGGCAGATGACAGCCATCAAGGTATTTGGCGGTGGGCGGCAGTCGTGGCCTTCGCCGTAGCGATCTATACCGACAAGCTCGACGGCGATATCGCCCGCGCGCGTGGCCTTATCACCAACTTCGGCAAGATCGCGGACCCCATTGCGGACAAACTGCTCATCGGTTCAGCGCTGGTGCTCTTGTCCATCCTCGGGGAACTGCCCTGGTGGGTGACTATCCTCATCCTGGTCCGCGAGTGGGGCATCACGGCACTGAGGTTCTTTGTGATCCGCTACGGCGTCATGCCGGCCTCACGCGGCGGAAAGCTGAAAACAGTCATCCAGACAGTGGCCATCTTCCTGTACATCCTGCCGCTTGAGGCGATCGCACCGTGGTTGGTCATTGTGGCCTTCTGGGTCATGATGGCCGCCCTTGCCATCACGCTATGGACCGGAGCGGAATACGTCGTCCAGGCGCTCCGGCTTCGTGCCGCTGGCCGCGGAGCATGAGTCACCCCGGAGACGCTGCCGAAGCGGCAGCGCTGGCGACGGCGGCAGTGGCCCTGTCGCTGGGAAAGAGCCTGACCGTGGCGACGGCGGAGTCGCTGACAGCCGGAATGGTGGCGGCAAGCCTGGCCAACACTCCCGGTGCATCCGGAATGTTGCAGGGCGGTGTGGTTGCCTATCAGAACTCCGTGAAGGCCTCCGTCCTCGGTGTTTCAACGGAACTGCTTGACGCGGTTGGTTCAGTGGACGGCGCAGTAGCTGAGGCGATGGCCGAGGGCGCCAGGCGGGGCCTGCATGGCCGACGTCGGAATATCCACCACCGGCGTGGCCGGTCCGGAGCCCCATGACGGCAAACCAGTGGGAACTGTTTTTGTTGGCGTCGCTACGGGTACCGGCACGGGGTCGTTTGAATTCAGCTTTTCGGGGGACAGGCAGAGTATCAGGCAACAAGCCTGTGAAGCTGCGCTGGCGCGCCTGCTTGATGCGCTGGAAGGGGTTGGTTACCGTTCGTAAAGTAGCCGGGAACAAAAACTCATTGCCAATAGTTGTGTCATTGTGTCGCTTCGGAACAGCCGGGGCGCCTAGGATGTAGAAAACCACACCGGTCCGCCAGCCAGCGAACCGGATGAACGAGGGAGCAAGGCGATACAGATGGTAAAGCAGCCCGTATCCGTAAACGGCGTTGTCCGCTGGAAGGATGTGGGCTTGGCTAAGCAGGCACAGAGCGAACAGAAGGAGCGCAAAATGGTTGTACTACGCCACGAAATCGGTGATGTACTGCGCGATGTCCGCCAGCGTCAGGGCCGTACCCTCCGCGAGGTCTCGCACAGCGCCCGTGTCTCACTTGGATACCTGAGTGAGGTTGAACGCGGCCAAAAGGAGGCTTCTTCCGAGCTCCTGTCCTCTATCTGCACCGCCCTGGACGTTCCGTTGTCCAGCATGCTCCGCGAAGTCAGTGACCGCGTGGCTGTTGCGGAGGGCGTAGCTGTTCCGGACACCGTTCCGCAGGAATTCTCCCAGCGTTACGGTCGCGATCTTGACCTGACCGACGACTTCCCGCAGGGCATGCTCTCCGGAGCCCGGTAACGGTCACACCCACATCAGGAATTAGCACGAAAGGTCCCCAGCCTACGGCTGGGGACCTTTCGCGTCCGGCGACATTTCGCATGTGCTGCTGCGCGGCCTAAAGCCGCGTTTGGAGGTGCGTTAGTCCTCCGTGGGATTGGCGGTCTCCCCGGACCCGGTCTCCTTCAGGGTGGCGTCCCTGATGATGCTTTCACCGTAGACGGCGTTGAGCCGGCCCATGTAGTCGGCCAGGGTTTGGACATCCTCCAGCGGCCACTCACCGAGTCGCTCACGGAACACCTGCCGGCGGGCGTCCTGGACCTGGTGCATCTTCTCTTCGCCTTTTTCCGTCAGGCGAATGGACTGGGCGCGTCCGTCCTGCGGATCTGCCTCCTTGTAAACCAAGCCGATACTTTCCAGAAATGCGATCTGGCGGCTCACTGAGGGCTTGCCCACTCCGATGCACGAGGCAAGGTCCGTCAGGCGGATGGGGCCTTCGCGGCGAATGATCGTCAGCAGTCCGTACGCGGCAGGCTCCATGTCGGGATGGACCTGGCGGGACAACTGATGCGATATGGAACGGGCACGGCGCCAGAGCAGGCTCAGCTGGTGTTCCACCTGCTGAAGGGCGTCGTCTATGGTTTCGCCTGGCACGGCCTCGGGGGGCGTGCTCTGGAGAGGATTGCTCATGGCAACCATTCTAGAGTCCGGCGTCGTGAGAGACTCTATCCGTGAGGGCAAGTGACTTTTGGCGATTAATGGACGATGAATTTGGGGCAGGCTATTCCCGCGTCCTGGCCAATTCCCTGGTGCTGGCCGGGGTGGGAGGGCGGACTGCCGTAGAGGCGCTGGCTGCCGGCTACCAGCCGCGGGAAGTCTGGCTGGCGATATGCGAAGTCCAGGATGTCCCTTTGGAGCGCAGGCTCGGCAGGGATATCAAGCCTGCGGCCAACTGAAGTCTCCGGCCATGTTTGCCGGGGGACTTCCAGCCCTCTGGTGGTGACACGCCCGCGCGCGTTGTTCGAATATCTGTTCGGATAGGGATATGCTCCTGTGAGAGGAAAATTGTTCCCGAAGGACGCATTCCACAGGCAATCCGAGGGTTGGTTATCCACATAGCCCACATCGGCTTCAAAAAATGTCAGGGAGCCGTAATAGCGTCTGAGATGACAGGAAAGCGGCCATTCAGGCCACTCCACAGCGAGAAAGCATCAGAGGTGTGAACCATGGCGGCAACCCCGGATCGTGAAAAGGCGCTCGAAGCAGCGCTTGCCCAGATCGACAAGCAGTTCGGCAAAGGCTCCATCATGCGCTTGGGTGATGACACCCGCGCCCCGATCGAAGTCATTCCTACTGGATCCATCGCACTGGATGTCGCCCTTGGCATTGGCGGCCTGCCCCGTGGCCGCGTCGTGGAGATCTACGGCCCGGAATCCTCTGGTAAGACCACAGTGGCGCTGCACGCTGTAGCCAACGCGCAACGTAACGGTGGCATCGCGGCCTTCATCGACGCCGAGCACGCCCTTGACCCCGATTACGCCGCCAAACTTGGGGTGGACACGGACGCACTCCTCGTGTCGCAGCCGGACACTGGTGAGCAGGCCCCTGGAAATCATGGACATGCTCGTGGGCTCCGGCTCCCTGGACATTATCGTCATTGACTCCGTGGCTGCCTTGGTCCCACGTGCTGAAATTGAGGGCGAGATGGGCGACTCCCACGTCGGCCTTCAGGCGAGGCTCATGAGCCAGGCCCTGCGAAAGATCACTGGTCGCCTGAGCCAGACCAAGACCACCGCCATCTTCATCAACCAGTTGCGTGAGAAGATCGGCGTCTTCTTTGGATCGCCCGAAACCACCACCGGTGGTAAGGCCCTGAAGTTCTACGCCTCAGTGCGCATCGACGTCCGTCGCATTCAGACGCTGAAGGAAGGTGCCGACTCCGTCGGTAACCGGACCAAGGCCAAGATCGTCAAGAACAAGATGGCCCCGCCCTTCAAGATTGCTGAATTCGACATCATCTACGGCCAGGGCATCTCCCGCGAGGGAGGCATCATTGACATGGGCGTAGAGCACGGCATCATCAAGAAGTCCGGCTCGTGGTTCACTTACGACGGCGATCAGCTGGGCCAAGGCATGGAGAATTCACGGCGCTTCCTGCGTGATAATCCGGAGCTGGCACAGGAACTTGAGCGTCTCATCAAGGAAAAGCTTGGCGTGGGTGTCAAGCCGGAGGCAGATTCCCCAAAGCTGAAGGCCGTTGACGGCTAGAACCGGGCCGGACCCGGAGTCCTCCGTCTCCGGCGATCCTGAGCCTGATCCCGAATCCGTGGCCCGCGCCATCGTCTTGCGGCAATTGACGATGGCGCCACGGAGTCGGCTGCAGCTGTCCCGCAAGCTGGCCGAGCGGAATGTCCCTCCGGATGTTGCTGAGGCTGTGCTGGACCGCTTCGAGGAAGTCCAGCTCATTGACGACGCTGAGTTTGCCAGAATGTGGGTGCGCAGCCGCTCCCAAAGCAGAAAACTGGCCAAAGGTGCCATTCGCCGTGAGCTGACGGAGAAGGGTATCGAGCTCGATGATGCCGAGGAAGCACTCTCACAGCTCAGCGATGAAGACGAGGAAATCGCCGCTCGTGAGCTCGTTGAGCGCAAACTGAGGCCAGGCGTGGATCTCTCCGATCGTGCAGAACGTGACAAGTACACCCGTAGGCTGGCATCCATGCTGGCCCGGAAGGGCTATGCCCCTTCGATGGCCTTCCGGATCGTCGGTGAGGTACTTGCCCAAGCCGATACCCTTGAGTAGTGAGTTTGACCATTCCTTCCCCCTCAGCAGAAACCACGCCTTCGGCTGTAGCATTGGCAACCAATGCTGATGCCCAAGTGACGGATGTCCGTGCCCCGATGGAATCTGCCACGTTTGAACCTGCGCCGTCTGAATCTGCCCCGTTTGAACCGAGGACGTATCAGGTCCGTACTTTCGGCTGCCAGATGAACGTCCACGATTCCGAGCGTATGGCCGGCCTCCTTGAGGATGCTGGTTACGTGCCCGCGGAGGGTGAGGTTGCGGACATCGTGGTGTTCAACACGTGCGCCGTTCGGGAAAATGCCGACAACAAGCTCTATGGAAACCTTGGCCAGCTTCGGCAGGTCAAGGCAGCCAACCCTGGCATGCAGATCGCCGTCGGCGGTTGCCTCGCCCAGAAGGACCGGGAAACCATCGTCAAGAAGGCTCCTTGGGTGGACGCTGTGTTTGGCACCCACAATGTAGGAGCACTTCCGGCACTGCTGAAGCGGGCGCGGCACAACAACGAGGCCCAGCTCGAAATCCTGGAATCCCTGGACGTCTTCCCGTCTACCCTCCCCACCAAGCGCGACTCCGTCTATTCCGGCTGGGTTTCGATTTCAGTGGGCTGCAACAACACCTGCACGTTCTGCATCGTGCCATCGCTCCGCGGCAAGGAGAAGGATCGGCGTCCCGGGGAAATCCTGGCCGAAATTCAGGCCTTGGTGGACGACGGCGCCGTGGAAGTTACGTTGTTGGGCCAGAACGTGAACTCCTACGGGGTTGAGTTCGGTGACCGCCTGGCCTTCTCAAAGCTTCTGCGTGCCTGTGGTGAGATCGAAGGCCTTGAACGCGTACGCTTCACCAGCCCGCATCCGGCAGCGTTTACGGACGACGTCATTGAGGCGATGGCCGAGACACCCAACGTGATGCCGCAGTTGCACATGCCCCTGCAATCGGGCTCGGACAAGGTGCTCAAGGATATGAGGCGCTCGTACCGTTCCAGCAAGTTCCTTGGCATCCTGGACAAGGTGCGTGAGCGGATTCCCAATGCGGCCATCACTACGGACATCATTGTTGGCTTCCCCGGAGAAACCGAAGAGGATTTCCAAGCGACGCTCGACGTCGTCGAGAAATCGCGGTTTGCCTCAGCCTTCACCTTCCAGTACTCCAAACGGCCTGGTACGCCTGCTGCCGAGCTCCCGGAGCAACTTCCCAAAGCAGTGGTCCAGGAGCGTTTCGAAAGGCTGACCGCCCTTCAGGACCGAATCGCCGCGGAGGAGAACGCAAAGCAGCTGGGTCGCCGTGTGGAGATTCTGGTGACAGCGCAGTCGGGCCGCAAAGCAGAGGAAACGCACCGGTTGTCCGGCCGGTCCAAGGATCAGCGACTCGTTCACTTCTCGGTACCTGATGGTGCGGAAACCCCCCGCCCAGGTGACTTTGTCACCGTGACCATTACCGAAGCAGCGGCATTCCACCTGGTTGCCGATCCTGCCGGCCTGGACGATTACATGTTGCGCCGGTCAAGGGCTGGTGACGCCTGGGATCGTTCGCAGGCAGATTCCTGCGGTGTTCCGAGCGCGGGTGCGGCGTCGGACAGGAAAGGCGTGTCTTTGGGCATGCCGTCGCTGCCTGTTCGCGGCGCCTGACGCCCATTATTCGAGGTCGAATGGCTCCCTCCCATGCCGCGCCGCCGGTCATCGCAGTCGTCGGCCCCACCGGTTCCGGTAAATCGGACCTGGGCGTCGAGCTGGCCCTTGCCCTCGATGGTGAGGTCATCAACGCTGATGCCTTGCAGTTCTATCGGGGCATGGACATCGGGACGGCCAAGATCACTGTGGACGAGCGCAGGGGTGTGCCACACCATCTGCTGGACACAAAGGATGTCACGGAGGAAGCCAGCGTGGCGGACTTCCAGGCGGAATGCCGCGCCGTCATTAGTGACGTGCACGCCCGCGGCAAGCGCGCCATCATGGTGGGGGGTTCTGGCCTCTATGTGCGGGCCGCCCTGGATGTTCTGGAGTTTCCCGGCACGGACCCTGTCTTGCGAAAACGGCTTGAGGACGAATGGGAAACGTTCGGTCTGGCGCCGTTGCGGGCCCGGCTTGAAAAGGTGGATCCCATCTCGGCGGGGCGTCTGGGGGATGCCCGGCGGGTGATCAGGGCCTTGGAGGTCTACGAAATGACGGGACGGCCGTTCAGCTCGTTCATGCCGCAACGCGAGTACTTCCAGCCGGCCATACAGATTGGCCTGGCTGTGGAACGGGAGGTTCTGCGGGAGAGGCTGGCGCTCCGCGTACACCGGATGGTGGATGCGGGGTTGCTCCAGGAAGTGGAACGCCTTGATGCGGCTGGGCTGCGGCGCGGCAAGACGGCCTCGCGTGCCCTGGGATATGCGCAGTTCCTCAGGGTGCTCGACGCCGAAGCCAGTGTCCCGGAGGCAGCTGAGGAAACCATTGTGGCCACGCGGCAGTTCGCCCGGCGGCAATTGACCTGGTTTCGGGCCGATCCCCGCATCGCCTGGCTTGATTGGCAGGACCCGGACCTTGTGTCCAAGGCATTGGCGCTGGCCTAGCCGGGCTGCCACTCCCATACAGCAATTTCTGACCGAACCTGCCCGGCGGGTAGCCTAGTCCCATGGATCAAACCGCCGCAGTTCCCGCCCAGCAGTCCGCCGCTGCCGGTGCCACCGTGTCCACTGCCAGCCTTTCCGGTTTGGCGTTTTCCAAGGGCCATGGAACGGGTAATGACTTCGTCCTGATTGCTGATCCGGGTGCTGTCCACGAGATCTCACCAGAGCAGGTAGCACAGCTGTGCGACAGGCATCGGGGAATTGGTGGTGACGGTCTTATCCGGGCTGTCCCCTCGCGGTATTTGCCCGAAGGCCGCATCCTGCTTGAGCAGGACGCCTCTGCCGAATGGTTCATGGACTACCGGAACGGCGATGGTTCGCTCTCCGAGATGTGCGGCAACGGTGTTCGAGTGTTCGTGCACTTCCTGATCGACCAAGGCCTGGTTGAGCTCGGGCCGGGTCAGTCCTTGACCATCGGAACACGTGGCGGCATCAAGAAGATTGTGCGCACGTCCGGCGGTTATGCCGTGGATATGGGCCCATGGGAATTCATCTTCCCTGCAGAAGCACAAAGCAAAGCCATGGATGCTTTGGTCAGCGCAGATGGTCTGGAGGTGGCCCGGCCCGGGCTGTCGGTCAGCATGGGCAACCCGCACACGGTGGTAGCACTTGCTGAGCTCAGTGAGCTCGCCGCCACGAAGCTGTTCACAGCTCCGGTCGTGGATCCCAAGCCTGCCAATGGCACCAACGTCGAGTTCGTGGTGCCCGCTGAACCGCTGGTCCACGACGGTGTGGGAAGTATCACCATGCGCGTCCACGAGCGCGGCGTAGGCGAGACGCAATCGTGTGGCACCGGTGCGTGTGCGGCTGCCGTCGCAATACGTCACTGGGCTGGCAGCAGCGCCCCCAATGCCTGGCACGTCAACGTTCCCGGCGGCGTAGTGGAAGTGAAGTTCTTCCCCGGCGAGGACGGCCGCGAACACGTTGAGCTCAGCGGGCCGGCGGTCATTGTGGCTAGTGGGACGCTTTCCTGACCCGAAGGATCCTGAAGGACTTGGAAGTGCTTTCCCGGGAGACTGTGTAGGACTTGTCCAGTTCGTTGGCCAGCCAGCGTTGGAGTGAGTCCGAGCCCAGGTTCTTCTGGACCACCATCCATGCGTTGCCGCCCGGTGCCAGCCGGGGCAGCCACGTCAGGAGAAGCGAGTGCAGCTCGTCCTTGCCGATGCGGATGGGCGGGTTGGACCAGATCGTGTCGAATTCGACGCCGGGATCTACCTCCTGCGGGAGGCTGGCCTTCACGTTGTTCAAGCCCAGGGAAACGGCGTTTTCATTGGTCAGGGCGATGCAGCGCTCGTTGACGTCCACGGCATAGACCTGTGCCAGGGGCGCCATGAGCCCCATGGTGAGGGCAATAGGGCCCCAACCGCACCCGATATCCAGCAGGTTGCCCCGGGGCGAGGGCGGTGGAACCTCGGCCAGAAGGACCTTGGTGCCTTTGTCCACACCGTCGGGGCTGAAGATGCCCGACGAGGTCTGCACATGACGGGTAGCTCCAGCCAGTTCCACAGTGAGGGGCTTGCGGGTAAACGGACCGGCCGGTTGGGCGCTGAAATAGTGTGCAGACTCCATAATTTGCCAGATTAGTTGGCTTCCGGCGGCTTGGGAAACTGCCCTCGGGCCGGGACGGTTTGACAGTGCTGCTAATGTGGAAGGCATGTTCTTGATCTTTGAGTAATCAGCCCGAGCCGGCCAAACAGTCGGCAAGGCACCTGCCCGCGATGCAGGCCCGCTTGGCACATCAGCCCGGCGCATGGCCATTCCGCCCGCAGGTTCCGTCCGGCAGACTCCGCACCTCCCGTTGTTGGTGGATCGCGGTTGCTCAGTAGAACATGTCCCACCCAGCTGTCGCGAAAGCAGTGGCCCAGCCATCTGCCGTTAGGCCTGGCTTATGGATTGGCGATGAATTCTCCTGCAGGACAGGACCTCCCGCGGACCAACCCGCTCGATTCAAGCACCACAGGAGGCCCTATATGGCCGAAGCCCGTCAGCCCACCGCGAATACCGTCCCATTGGACACCAAACAGCACTATTCTGGATATGCCGAACAGTCTAAGGAGACCATGACCACCCAGAAGCACTCCGGATCCGATTCCGACGCCCAGGACATGAGTCCTGAACAAATCCAGGCCGTCATTGACCGGATTCTTTCCAAGGATGTACCCGCACAGGCATCCGATGACAATGATGCCAAGGGCGTTTTCGGCAGGGCACAAGCGATCTCCACGCTTGACCACGAACACAGCATTTACGACGGCGACCAGGAAGACCTGGCCGAGCGTCGTGCACTTCGCCGTACAGCGGGCCTTTCCACCGAACTCGAAGACGTCACAGAGGTCGAATACCGGCAGCTGCGCCTGGAACGCGTCGTCCTGGCCGGCCTGTGGACAGAAGGCACCTTGGCTGACGCCGAGAATTCGCTTCGCGAACTCGCAGCACTGGCAGAGACTGCCGGATCAGAGGTCCTTGACGGACTGGTTCAGCGCCGTACGAAACCGGATCCCGGAACGTTCCTGGGGTCGGGCAAGGCCCAGGAACTCAAGGACATCGTGGCTGCCACGGGAGCCGATACCGTTGTGGTCGACACCGAGCTTTCCCCCTCGCAGCGACGCGGACTTGAGGACATCGTCAAGGTCAAGGTGGTGGACAGGACCACGCTGATCCTGGATATCTTCGCGCAGCATGCAAAGAGCCGTGAAGGCAAGGCACAAGTTGAGCTCGCACAGCTTGAGTACCTGCTCCCCAGGCTTCGTGGTTGGGGTGACTCCATGTCCCGCCAGGCCGGTGGCCAGGTGGGTGGAGCCGGCGCCGGTATGGGTTCCCGTGGTCCCGGTGAAACAAAGATCGAGCTCGATCGCCGCAGAATCCGGACGCGCATGGCCAAGCTTCGCCGGGAGATTGCCGCCATGAAGCCTGCGCGCGAGACCAAGCGGGCCAACCGCCGTCGTAATGCCGTACCTTCGGTTGCCATTGCCGGCTATACCAACGCTGGTAAGTCCTCGCTCCTGAACCGGCTGACCGATGCTGGAGTGCTGGTGGAAAACGCCCTGTTCGCCACCCTGGACCCGACGGTCAGGAAGGCGCAAACGCCGGACGGCATCGGCTACACGCTGGCCGACACCGTTGGGTTCGTCCGCTCGCTGCCTACGCAGCTGGTGGAAGCCTTCCGTTCCACGCTGGAGGAAGTAGCGGACGCAGACCTGATCCTGCATGTCGTGGACGCCTCCCATCCTGACCCGGAAGGGCAAATCGCGGCAGTGCGTGCTGTCTTCACCGAGGTCGACGCCCGCAAGGTCCCGGAAATCATCGTCCTGAACAAAGTGGACGTGGCTGATCCTTTCGTAGTGGAACGCCTTAAGCAGAAGGAGCCGCGGCACGCCGTGGTTTCCACGCGCACAGGCCAGGGCATTCCTGAGCTCCTGGAAGAGATCAGCCGGTCCATTCCCCGGCCGGGAGTCCGCCTCGAAGTGCTGATCCCGTACGACCGCGGTGACATGGTCAACAAGCTGCACAACTCCGATTCGGAAATCCTGAGCCTCGAGCACGAGGAAAACGGAACCCGCGTGGTGGCCATGGTCCGTGAGGGATTGGCGGCCGAACTGGAGTCATTCGTCAGCAATGGTTGAGAAGGTGGCGGCGGACGTCGTCGAGTCGGTGGCGGAGAAGTTCACCCTCGAACTGTTGGACAAAGCTGTTGCCGGGATGGGCGGTCAAAGCCGTTCAGGCCAGCACGAGATGGCCAGGCAAGTCACCAGGGCCATCGAGTCCGGTGAACATTTGTTGGTCCAGGCGGGAACGGGTACGGGTAAGTCCTTGGCGTACCTGATTCCGTTGATCGCCCATTCCATGGACAGCGACAAACCAACGCTTGTGTCCACCGCTACCTTGGCCCTGCAAACGCAGATTGTTGGCAGGGACCTGCCCCGGCTGTTGGAGACCATAAGCCCGGCCCTTGAGCGTCCCGTGAACGTGGCACTCGTTAAGGGCCGGGCAAATTATGTTTGCCTGCAAAAGCTGGAGGGCGGCTTCCCCAGCGAAGAGCCGTCCGAGGGGCAACTTTTTTCCCTGGGTGAGGACACCAGCGTGCCGCATTTTGCAGCGGCGGTTGGCGGCCCGTCGTCGCAATTGGGCAAGGAAGTGGTCCGGCTCCGTGAATGGGCCGAAAAGACGGCCACTGGCGACCGCGATGAACTGATGCCGGGTGTCACCGACCGCGCCTGGAGGCAGGTCTCCGTGACGTCCATGGAGTGCCTGGGAGCGCAAAAATGTCCGCTTGCCGAGGAATGCTTCAGCGAGCAGGCCCGGGCCCGGGCGGCTGAGGCTGACGTCGTGGTGACCAACCATGCCATGCTGGCCGTCAGTGCCTTCGAAGGCCTTGCTGTCCTGCCCGAGTACGACGTCGTTGTGGTTGACGAAGCACATGAGCTGCAGGACCGGGTCACGGGAGCCGTGACAGGTCAGCTGTCCGTGGCAATGGTGCATGCTGCGGCTTCGAGCGCGCGCAAACACACCGCTATTACCGTAGACGCCCTGAACGCGGCCGCCGATCGACTGGACATGGCCATTGCCGGTGTCCCCAACGGCCTGCTGCCCAATGGGCTCAACGACGAACAACTGGACTGCCTGGACCAGCTGCGCGATGCTACACGCGCCGCATTGTCCGACTCGAAGAGCGACTCTTCAAACGCGGTCGACGGCGGGAGGCAGCTTGCGCGCTCACGGCTCATGCTCATTCTGGAACTGTGCGAGCGGATGCTCGCAGCCAAGGAGAACCGTGAAGTGGTGTGGTTCTCCAGGAACAGCACCTTCGATCCCCAGCAGGGATACTCACACCCGGACGAGACCGCGCCCGCACTGATCAACATCGCCCCGCTTAGCGTTGCCGGCCGCCTGCGGGAGGGCCTTTTCGCAGGGCACACAGTGGTGCTTACTTCTGCCACGCTGGCCATTGGATCTGCCTTTGAACCCGCAGCCGGTGGCCTGGGGCTTATTGGAGATGGGGCGCCAAGCTGGACCGGGTTGGACGTCGGGTCACCTTTTGATTATCCGAAGCAGGGTGTGCTCTACGTGGCCAAGCACCTGCCCAAGCCCGGCAGGGGCACTTCACCCGAGGCCCTGGATGAGCTTGAGGACCTCATCCGTGCATCCGGTGGGGGAGCCCTGTGCCTGTTCTCATCGCGTCGGGCGGCCGAAGAAGCTGCAGATGCCATGCGCCCGCGGCTGGATGTGGACATCCTCTGCCAGGGGGAATCCACCATGGCAGCACTGGTGAAGCAATTTGCCGATGAACCGGACACCTGCCTCTTCGGCACCATGTCCCTGTGGCAGGGCGTCGACGTCCCTGGCGGTTCATGCCGCCTTGTGGTGATTGACCGCATTCCATTCCCGAGGCCCGATGACCCGCTAATGACCGCACGCTCACGGGCCGTTGCACAGTCCGGGGGCAACGGGTTCATGGCGGTGTCGGCTACGCATGCGGCAATTCGTCTTGCGCAGGGAGCAGGACGCCTCATTCGTTCCACCGGCGACAAAGGCGTGGTGGCCGTCCTGGACTCACGGCTTTCCACCGAACGGTACGGCGGGTTCCTGCGTGCCGCTTTGCCGCCATTTTGGGCAACGACGGACCGCAACGTGGTGCGCGGCGTCCTGGAACGCCTGGGCGCAAAGAGAACGTAGGCGAACTCCCTAGAGGGAGCGCAGTACCTAGAGGGAGCGCAGGACCGAGACGACCTTGCCCATGATGGTGGCCTGGTCTCCAAGTATCGGTTCGTACTGCGTGTTTTGCGGGAGCAGCCATGTGTGGCCGTCCCGCTGGCGGAAGGTTTTTACCGTGGCTTCGTCATCCAGGAGTGCTGCCACGATGTCACCGTTGATGGCGTCATTCTGGCGACGGACAACCACCCAGTCACCGTCACAGATTGCGGCATCGATCATTGAGTCACCAGCGACCTTCAGCATGAACAGTTCGCCGTGGCCCACCAGCTGCCGGGGCAGGGGCAGGACATCCTCAATAGTCTGGTCGGCGAGGATGGGCCCACCTGCAGCGATGCGTCCCACCAGGGGTACCATCGCGGTGTCGCTGGCGCTGGCCAGTTCCGTCACGGCGAGTCCGCCTGCGCTGCGGAGTGTAGTAGCTGCTTCCACTCCGGGAATTGTCCCGCCGTCAAGGGTCAAAGGCATGAGTACTTCCATGGCGCGGGGGCGCTTGGGATCTCTGCGCAAGTAGCCGAGCTTCTCCAACTGGGAGAGCTGGTGCGTGACGCTGGAGAGGCTCGCGAGACCAACGGTGTCGCCAATTTCGCGCATGCTGGGCGGATACCCGTTGTCATTGACAGACCGCTGGATGGTTTCCAGGATTTTCTTCTGCCGGACAGTCAGGCTTTTGGGACTCTTTTGAGGCTGCTGGCTCCGCAGGGGTGCCCCGCCGCCGGTGGCTTTCGCTGCCATGTTCGCCAATGCCCTTCCGTTCCGCCCGGTCACGGTCTGAAGTGTGCCCGGGGATGTGGGATCCGAAAAAATGTCAGACCCTCCTGTTCCACTGAAACAGTGCCTGTTTCTTCACTCAAACCTAGGCCAGGCACACGCGTTTATCAAACATTCGTTCTAGCGAGTCTCGACACCGTTCGTTGATAAGTGCTAAAAATGTCATAGCAAGGTTCGAATATGTGTTCTATAAAAGTTGAGCGCGGTTCGGATGTTCGAAGAAAGTGTTCGAACATTCGGCGCCGGGCTCGGCGAACACAAGGAATTGGCAGCCGGCAACGGGCATCCGATGCAGGCAATCGCTCAGAAGGGCTCAGCTCATGTCCGCAATCTCTACGTTCCACGAATTCCGCAACACTCCGGCTCCTGCGCGTCTCCGGCTTACCCAACGCGGCAGGATCGTCTTCTTTGGAATTCCCGTCATGCTGCTCCTTGCCGCGCTGCTGAGCCTTGCCGGCTTCATCAACTCCCCGGCCAAAGCTTCTGATTCCCAAGCCCAGCTGCAGCCGCCGGTGGCAGTTACGGTTACCGTCCAGCCAGGGCAGTCCCTGTGGGGCATCGCCGGTGCGGCCCGCGCCGGAGCGGGACCCCCGTGATGTCATCGCGGAAATCATCCAGTTGAACGATCTCCGCGGGGGACGCATCCAGCCCGGCCAGCAGCTGTTCGTTCCCGCCAATTGAGCGGCCAGGGGCGAGGGGCCAGCGTCTCTGGCGTCACAGTTACTCCGCAGTCGCACCGGCACCTTAAACTGTCTTGGTGAGTGACCAGCTTGAGCGACTTGACCGACTTCCCCTTCGGACCAACCTGCGTGGATTGAGCCCCTATGGCGCGCCGCAGCTTGACGTCCCCATTTTGCTCAACGTCAACGAGAACACCCATGGCGTTCCGGCAGATGTGCAAGCGGCGATTACCCAGGCTGTTGCCGCCGCGGCCACTGGCCTGAACCGGTATCCTGACCGCGAATTCACCGAACTCCGTGAATCCCTTGCCGATTACCTCGGACACGGGCTTTCCGCGGAGAATATCTGGGCAGCCAACGGCTCCAACGAGGTCCTGCAGCAGATTTTGCAGGCTTTTGGAGGTCCGGGGCGTAAGGCGCTGGGATTCCCTCCCACGTATTCCATGTACCCGTTGCTTGCCAGTGGCACGGACACTGAGTATGTCCGTGGGGTGCGGGCTGATGACTATGGCCTGGATGCGGCTTCTGCGGCTGCCCAGGTGCGGGAGACCGGCGCAAATATCGTCTTCCTGTGCTCGCCGAACAACCCCACGGGAACGGGACTGGGCCTGGACGTGGTCGAAGCCGTGTACGAAGCCGGCGAGGCCAGCCAGGCAATCGTCATCGTGGACGAGGCCTACCACGAGTTCGCGCACGACAACACCCCGAGCGCACTGACGCTGCTTCCCGGGCGGGAGCGTTTGATCGTCTCGCGCACCATGAGCAAGGCCTTTGCCTTGGCAGGTGCCCGGTTGGGCTACATGGCTGCCGCGCCTGAGGTCACCGATGCCATCAGGCTCGTTCGGCTGCCCTACCACCTTTCAGCCGTCACACAAGCCACGGCCCTGGCCGCCCTGAACCACCGCGAAGCGCTCATGGCCGACGTCGAAGACATCAAGGTCCAGCGGGACCGCATTGTGACCGAGCTCCTCCGAATGGGACTCAAGCCTGCGGCCTCGGACTCAAACTACGTGTTCTTCGGTGGGCTTTCGAACCCGCACGCAGTCTGGCAGGGCTTGCTGGATGCGGGAGTCCTGATCCGCGACGTCGGTATTCCAGGGCACCTGCGGGTGACTGCGGGAACAGAAAAGGAAACAACGGCCTTCCTTGAGGCCCTGGAAGCCCTTCTGGACAGCGCTGCGTCCCAGCCCAACTAAACTTGTCAATAGACCCACCCCATTCTTCGTGTATAAGGACGTCCCAATGAGCGAAACCGGCGCCAAGCCGTCCGCTGACCGCACTGCGCGCATGGAGCGCACCACCAGCGAATCCTCCGTCCTGGTGGAGATCAACCTGGATGGCACCGGTGTCTCGGACATCAGCACCACGGTTCCCTTTTATGACCACATGCTGACGGCGTTGTGCAAGCACTCCCTGATTGACATGACCGTCAAGGCCACGGGTGACACCCACATTGATGCCCACCACACGGTGGAGGATGTGGCCATTACCTTTGGTGAGGTTTTGCGTACTGCCCTGGGCAACAAAGCCGGAATCCGCCGCTTCGGCGAAGCAACGGTTCCTCTGGACGAGGCCTTGGCGCACGCTGTCGTGGATGTTTCGGGACGCCCGTATCTGGTGCACGGAGGAGAACCTGCAGGGCAGGAGTACCACCTGATCGGTGGCCACTTCACAGGCTCGCTGACCCGTCACGTCTTTGAGGCCATCACGTTGCACGCCGGTATCTGCCTGCACATGAACGTCCTCGCAGGCCGGGATCCCCACCACATCGTCGAGGCCCAGTTCAAAGCCTTTGCCCGGGCTCTTCGTTCTGCAGTGGAGTCGGATCCCCGCGTGGAGGGCATTCCATCCACCAAGGGGGCGCTATGAGCGGGCAAATCCTGAAGGACGGTGCGGTTATTGACGCTTCGGCTACCGTCAAGCCGGAGTCTCCCGAAGGCAAGCCCACGGTTACGGTGCTGGATTACGGTTCAGGCAACGTCCGTTCGGCTGTTCGCGCCCTTGAGCGTGCAGGCGCCCAGGTGGTTCTTAGCTCCAAGCCTGAGGACGTACTGAATGCCGACGGGCTGCTGGTCCCCGGCGTGGGTGCCTTTGAAACGGTGATGAGGGAACTCAAGGCCGTCGATGCCATCCGCATGATTGGCCGCCGTGTCGCGGGTGGACGGCCTGTCCTGGCGATCTGCGTTGGGTTGCAGGTCCTCTTCGAGGCCGGAGTCGAACACGGAACCGAGTCCGAGGGGATGGCCGAATGGCCGGGCAAAGTTGAGCTCCTTCCCGCCCCCGTGGTTCCCCACATGGGTTGGAACACGGTGGACGTGCCTGAAGGATCCAAGCTATTCGCGGGCGTCGAACAGGAACGTTTCTACTTCGTGCACTCATACGGCGTGCAGGAGTGGAACTTCGACGTCGTCCAGCCCCGGATGGCTCCACCTTTGGTGACGTGGTCCGAGCACGGAGCCCCCTTTATCGCTGCTGTTGAAAATGGCCCCCTGTGCGCCACCCAATTCCACCCCGAGAAATCCGGAGATGCCGGGGCACGCCTCCTGCGCAACTGGGTGGACGGGCTTCGCAAACCTGAAGCCAAGGTGGCACAAGGTCCGGCAGCGGACGATCGTGGTGCAGCCTAAGTGTGGTCGGTAGTGCTTATGGGCCTTGCCGGCGTGCTGGTGGGTGGAGGTATCTCCTTCCACCAGCAGAAGAAGCCACTGTGGGTTTCCGTTTCCTTTTATGTGCTGGCGGGGATGTCCCTGCTTGCCGCCTATCTCCTGACGCTGCCGGGCAACTGAACGCCTCGCGTCCCCATCAACTCCTAGGACACACATGACCACCTCTGCCCAGTCCGTTCTGGAACTCCTCCCCGCCGTCGACATCGTTGATGGCCAGGCAGTCCGCCTGCTGCAAGGCGAGGCAGGCTCGGAAACCAGCTACGGTACGCCTCTGGAAGCTGCCTTGAACTGGCAGAACGCCGGTGCTGAGTGGGTGCACATGGTGGACCTCGACGCCGCTTTTGGCCGTGGCAACAACGCGGACCTCATCAGCGAGGTCGTCTCCCAGCTCAACGTAAAGGTTGAGTTGTCCGGCGGTCTGAGGGATGACGAGTCGCTGGAACGCGCCCTGGATTTGGGCGTGGAGCGGGTAAACCTCGGTACGGCAGCACTGGAGAACCCTGAGTGGACACGGCGTGCCATTGACCGCTTCGGTGACAAGATCGCCGTCGGCCTCGATGTCCGTGGTACCACCCTGGCTGGTCGCGGCTGGACCAAAGAAGGCGGCGACCTCTGGGAAGTTCTTGTCCGCCTGGAGGACGCTGGCTGCGCACGCTACGTGGTCACCGACGTCACCAAAGACGGAACGCTGCAGGGCCCGAACGTTGATTTGCTGCGCCAGATGGTGCAGAAAACGGGTAAGCCCGTGGTGGCTTCAGGCGGTATCTCCAGCCTTGAGGATCTTCGCGTGCTCCGCGAACTCGTGCCCTTGGGCGTCGAGGGTGCCATTGTTGGCAAGGCCCTTTATGCAGGTGCTTTCACTCTGCCCGAAGCCCTGGATGTAGCCGGTCGCCGCTGATGGCTGCTTCACGTCCCACAGATTCCGGCCCGGAGAACCACCCGGGCAACCGCGATGCCGGACGACGCGAACTTCCGGGCCACATTGCTGCTGCCTTGGCTGGCGCCGGGGGAGCCACCGACTCCGCGGGGCAACCTTGGGAAGGCCGGAGCCTGAGTGGTGACGATGCCAGGATCCACAATTTCGAAGACGACGACGGCACGGCTGATGCCGGTTACCTCGCGGCCGTTGCTGCACTGCTGAACGGTACGGGCAGTGAGGCAGACGTCCTGGCTTCACTCGCTACCGCCAGGGTCTTTGTTCCCGTGATAGCCCAGCTCGCCGAGGAAGCCGAAGGCGTTGGCGGGCTGCACGCGGACAAGCAGGCGGATATGGCATTAGTCACACTTAAGGCGCCTGATGGCCGGAAGGCAATGCCGGTCTTCACCACGGCCGCCGCTCTTGAATCGTGGCATGCAGAGGCCCGGCCCGTAGCTGTTTATGCGGCAAGGGCGGCCCTTTCGGCCGTTTCCGAAGGCGCTCAATTGCTGGTGTTGGACCCCGGTTCAACGTTCACTTTCGTGGTTCGGCGGCCAGCCATGTGGGCGTTGGCTCAGCAGCGGGACTGGACGCCGTCATACCTTGATGATCAACTGGAGTTTGCTCTCGCTTCACAGGCCGAGTCGTTTCCGGCGGTGCGCCGGCTCGAAACACAGGCCGGTGGTGGCGTCGCCTCCCTGACTGCGGACGGCCGCACGGTCCCGGGCGGAGGCGCTGGCCCGGAACTGCGGATAGTGCTGTTCCTTGAGGACGGACTCGACGCCGCTGCCGTCCAATCGCTGGTGGCTGACCTGAACGAGGCGTGGGCGCAGCTGGAATCCTTTGCCGAGGGCGTCGATTCCATTGAAGTAAAACTGCAACGTGCGGCGCAGGAGCCTGGGCGGCACTAACGGCAGTACCCGTCCACCGGGGACTGCCCCGGGGGAACAAGAGGAATTAGCCCGTGAACTTCGCTCTCTACAAGGAGATGCTTTCCATCCGCCCTGTCCGGCGGCTCCTGCTGGTGGGCATGGTCGCCCGTATTCCGCATTCAGCGGCTGGCGTGCTCCTGACGCTGCACATTGTCCTGTCGCTGGGGCAGGGCTACGCCGCCGCGGGCGCTGCTGCCGCCGTCATGACCATAGGTATTGCCTTGGGGGCGCCTTGGCGTGGTCGGCGCGTTGACATGGTGGGCCTGCGTAAGGCGCTGATCCCTTCCGTCATCTCGGAAACAGTGATCTGGTCTCTTGTTCCGCATGTCCCGTACGCCTGGCTGCTTCCCTTGGTCTTCGTGGGGGGCTTGTTCACATTGCCTATCTTCAGCGTGGTGCGTCAATCGTTGGGCGTCATGGTGGACGGAGACCAGCGACGCTCCGCGTTTGCGCTTGATTCCATCGCCACTGAGCTCGTGTTCATGATAGGTCCCGCTGTTGGCGCGATCGTCGCAACGAGCGGCTTCTCGGCCGTGGGACTTACCGCGGTGGGCATCTCTGTCTCCGTGGCCGGCCTGTTCTTGATCTGGTTCAACCCTCCGACCCGCAGTGATGCCAAGTGCACTCCGGAGGAATCCGCGGCACGGGGCCGCTGCGGACCTTGCCGCCGCCGAGGCAGCCATGGTCGCCTCCGCACCGGGCCACGTGCAGGAGGCGGCGTCTGAAATGGCACCGGCAGCCATCTCCCGTACAGCCGGACTTCGGAACCGCGTGGCCCGCAATTTCACCTGGTTTACGGTTTCCGTTGCAGCGCTTTTCGCCGTAGCTGCGGGATCGGGGATGGTACTTAGCGGTTCGGACGTCAGCATTGTTGGCCTGTTGGAGCGCGGCGGACACCAGAACGAGATTGGCATCGTCTTCTTTTTCTGGTGTGCGGCATCGGTTGTGGGCGGCCTCATCTACGGTGCCATGAATCGTCCGGTCTCTCCCATGCTGCTGTTGTTGGGCATGGCCGCGCTCACCATCCCAATGGGTTTCGCACACGATACCTGGACGCTGGCGGTGCTCTCGATTCTCCCCGGCCTTCTTTGCGCTCCAGTGCTGTCTGCGTCATCGGAGAAGGTGGCGGACCTTGTCGATGAGGAACGCCGCGGCGAGGCCATGGGGTGGTACGGATCCGCGCTGACGGCCGGGATTGCGTTCGGCGCACCCCTTGCCGGGATATTTATTGACCATGTAGGGCCGTCCGGAGGTTTTGCTTCCGTCGGCTTCGCCGGAGTCGTACTCTGCATCGCGGGCTTCGCCCTCATGTCCCGGCGCCGCCGCGCCCGGGTGTAGCTCCAGCATTGCCAGGGTCTAGCTCCTGTATTGCCAGGTGTAGCTCCAGCATCGCTAAATGTTCGCCGTAATCCCTGTGTCGGCGGCATTAACGACGACGGCGGCCCGGCCACATATGTGGTCGGGCCGCCGTTGTAGGTACTTTGGGCAGTTCCTGGCTAGTTCACCGGCCCGGTGAACTTCTCACCCGGGCCTTTGCCTGGCGCGTCAGGGATAAGGGAAGCTTCGCGGAATGCCAACTGGAGGGAGCGCAGTCCATCACGCAAGGGCCCGGCATGCTGCGAACCGATTTCGGGGGCGGCCGCCGTTACGAGGCCGGCCAATGCAGTGATGAGCTTGCGGGCCTCGTCAAGGTCTTTGAGGTCTTCTGCGTTGGGGTCATCGGCGAGGCCGACCTTCACAGCGGCGGCGCTCATCAGGTGGACCGCGCCGGTGGTGATGACTTCTACAGCCGGAACTTCCGCGATGTCACGGATCTGCTGGGAGACCCCGGAATTGGCCGCGGGGGCCGCAGCTGTGGTTGTGTCGGCGTCCTTGGAGTAGGAATTGCGCGAATTGCTGTCTTCAGTGCTCATACTGGTAAGCTTGTCACAGACCGACTGGAAGTCGTTATTCGCATTAAATGCTCCCGCCCCGTGCAATGTGCGCTTGGCGGGTTATTTCTGTAGAATTGATTTTCAGTTTGCAAGCGGAGTTCTCTCCCACCCGCGTCAGCCGTTTTCCCTCCGGGGAACAGGATTCCTTCACGGAACAAGAGGTTGCCGGGTACTGGTCGGACACACCGAGGCGTAGCCTCTGGAGTGCGTGCCCCCTTCAAGGGAGCACACCCGATCCTTGAGGCCTTCGATTGCACCAGCAATTGGAGGCCTTCTCTATTTGCCGGTGAAACTCACCACAACCACAGGAGCTTTAACATTAGCGAGCCAAGAATCAATGAGCGTATCCGCGTCCCCGAGGTGCGGCTGGTCGGCCCTGCCGGCGAACAGGTAGGAATCGTCCGCATCGAGGACGCCCTGCGTCTTGCTGCCGAATCCGATCTCGATCTCGTTGAAGTTGCCCCGCAGGCTAAGCCTCCTGTTTGCAAGTTGATGGACTTCGGCAAGTACAAGTACGAAGCTGCCGTGAAGGCGCGTGAGGCCCGCAAGAACCAGACCAACACGGTTCTGAAGGAAATCCGTTTCCGCCTCAAGATCGACAAGCACGACTACGAAACCAAGCGCGGACATGCACTTCGCTTCCTCGGCGCCGGTGACAAGGTCAAGGCAATGATCCAGTTCCGCGGCCGCGAACAGCAGCGTCCGGAGATGGGCATCCGCCTGCTTCAGAAGTTTGCTGAAGACGTCGCAGAGGTGGGCATTGTTGAGTCCAGCCCACGCATCGATGGCCGCAACATGGTCATGGTGATCGGTCCGCTGAAGAACAAGGCCGAAGCCAAGGCTGAAGCCCGGCGTGCAGCCCAGCGTGCAGAAGCCAAGGCCCAGAATGAGGCCAAGGCATCCGGGCGCGTGGACACGACAGGTGACCAGGCTCCGTTGACGCAGACCTTGGGCGACCTTCTTCCGGCAGGCCTGCTTGCTTCCGAAGAAGAGCCCAAGCAGGAGGCTGTCGAGGCTCCCGCAGCTGAAACCCCCGTTGCTGAAGAGGCACCGGTTGTTGAAGAAGCCGAGGAAGCGCCCGTAGCTGAAGAAGCTCCCGTAGTCGAGGAGGCTCCGGTTGTTGAGGAAGCTCCTGTAGTCGAAGAAGCACCCGTGGTTGAGGAAGCCCCGGCTGTGAAGGCTGCACCAGCGGAGAAAGCACCGGCCCCCAAGGCAGCAGCCCCTGCACCCGCAGCTCCGAAGCCAGCTGTTCCGGCAGCTGCCCCGAAGCCTGCAGTTCCCTCGGCTCCGAAGCCCGTCGCCAAGCCGGCAGCTCCCAAGCCGGCAGCTCGGCCCGCAGCCCCCAAGGCTGCGCCGAAGCCTGCATCACGCAAGACCAACTAGTTCAACGCCCCGGAGGCCCTGGCCTCCAACGGCAAGCAACCAGCACGCCAGCCCTTGTAGGCCGGCTGCACGAAAGAACTGCGGACTTTGTCCGTGGATACGTAAGGAGATCGGTTCCCATGCCGAAGATGAAGACCCACAGCGGTGCTAAGAAGCGCTTCAAGCTGACCGGCACCGGCAAGCTGAAGCGTCAGCAGGCCAACCGCCGCCACTACCTGGAGCACAAGTCCTCCACGCTGACCCGTCGCCTCGCCGGCGACAAGATCGTCTTCAAGGGCGATGCCAAGGTCATCAAGAAGATGCTCGGCGTCTAAGTTCCAAGTTCTTTGGTTGCTGCCATCCGGTAGCGGCCGACTACACCAAAAGCCTTCTCAGGGCCGGCCGGGTTTCCGGCAGTAGCAGCTTGGGATAAAGATTTCTGAAGGAGTACGCACGTGGCACGTGTGAAGCGGGCGGTAAACGCCCACAAGAAGCGCCGGGTTATCCTCGAACGCGCCAAGGGTTACCGCGGTCAGCGTTCGCGCCTGTACCGCAAGGCCAAAGAGCAGCTGCTGCACTCGTTTGTGTACAGCTACGGCGACCGCCGTAAGAAGAAGGGCGACTTCCGTCGCCTCTGGATCCAGCGCATCAACGCTGCATCCCGCGCCAACGGCCTCACCTACAACCGCCTGATCCAGGGCCTGAAGGCCGCTGAGGTTGAGGTTGACCGCCGCATGCTGGCCGAACTGGCTGTTTCGGACGCCAACGCATTCGCCGCTCTGGTGAACATTGCCAAGGCCTCCCTGCCTGCCGACACGTCTGCTCCGGCTGCCAAGGCCGAGGTTGCTGCACCGAAGGCTGCCAAGGTTGCTCCGGCTGCTGCTACCGCAACGGCTGTCAAGGCTTCTGTCTCCGAGAAGCCGGCCATCGATGGCGCTATTGCTGCCGTTGAAGGCGAAGGTGCCCCGGAAGGCCACGCCATCAAGGGCAACGCTGAGTCCAAGAAGTACCACGTACCGGGTTCCACTTGGTACGAGAACACTGCTGCTGAATACTGGTTCTCCACGGTTGAGGCTGCAAAGGCTGCCGGCTTCGAGCCGGCCGGCGGCGAAGCCCGCCAGCAGATCAAGAACTAGTCGCAACTGCCACTAAAGTTCTTTATATGAACCAAACCGGGCGCCCGCAAGACTTTTCGATGACCAACCCCCGAGCAGATCGGGTAAGGGACGTTGCCAAGCTTGCCGGGCGCCCGGCCCCGTTTAAAGCGCGGCCGTTTCCTGGCTGAGGGTCCACAGGCGGTTCGCGAGGCTTTGACCCTTCACCGGGAGCGCATTGCGGCAGGGGGTTCCGCCGTCGTGCATGAAGTCTTTGCGAGCGAGGCATGCCTGGAGCGGCTCCCGGAACTCGCAGACCTTGCAGAAGGTACACAGCTTCGGCTGGCCAGCGACGACGTCCTGGCCGCCATGGCGGACACCGTCAACCCGCAGGGCATCGTTGCTGTCTGCAGTTTTGTGGATGTCAGCCTTGAATCAGTGCTCGACGCCGGTCCTCGCCTTCTTGCGGTCATGTGCCAGGTCCGGGACCCCGGCAATGCGGGCACAGTTTTGCGCGCGGCCGACGCCGCTGGTGCCGATGCCGTGATCCTGACGGGTTCCAGCGTGGATATCTATAATCCCAAGGCGGTACGGTCCACGGCCGGTTCGTTGTTCCACCTGCCGGTGGTCCTGGGGGCTGATGTTGAAGATCTCGTCGCGCGTTGCCGGGCACTGGGTATTGGGATCCTGGCCGCCGACGGATATGGGACGGTAAACCTTGATCAGCTCCAGGACGAGAATGCTGCCCGGAGGCTCGGAAACGGCGATGTCGCCTCTGATTATGCCCTTGAAGCCCCCACCGCCTGGTTGTTCGGCAATGAGGCACAAGGATTGTCCGACGCCGAATTGGCGCTTGCGGATCACCGCGTAGCCGTTCCTGTCTATGGGGCGGCGGAGAGCTTGAACCTGGGTACAGCGGCCACCGTTTGCCTCTATGCAAGCGCCCGTTCGCAGCAAGGCGCCCGGGTCGGGAATGCAGAAATAGCCTGACGCCCGGTACGGTGTTTCTTGCAAGATCGTCACGATGACGACTCTTCTTGGCCCATTTCCAATCTTTCCCAAAACCGAAGAGGTGAAGCTTTCGTGGCTGCAAGTGGCGGTACCAAAGCGATCGTGGCGGCCCTCGCCGCGAACCTGACCATCGCTGTCCTGAAGTTCGTTGCGTTCGTCCTGACGATGTCATCGTCCATGCTCGCTGAGGCCATTCACTCAGTTGCTGACTCCGGCAACCAGATCCTTCTCCTGGTAGGAGGCAAGCGCGCACAGCGTGCGGCAAGCCCCGAGCACCCCTTTGGCTACGGCCGCGAACGGTACATCTACGCGTTCATCGTGTCCATCGTCCTCTTCAGCGTGGGTGGCCTCTTCGCCCTGTACGAGGCATGGGAGAAGTTCCAGCACCCACACGGCATCGAAGGCGACTTCTGGTGGGTGCCGTTGGCCGTCCTGGTTGGCGCCATCATTGCCGAGTCGTTCTCTTTCCGAACCGCCATCGTGGAATCGAACCATATCCGTGGCAAGCAGACGTGGGCCAAGTTCATCCGCAATGCCAAGCAGCCCGAACTGCCGGTCATCCTCCTTGAAGACTTCGGCGCCTTGCTGGGCTTGGTGTTCGCCCTGTTCGGCGTCAGCATGACCCTCGTAACCGGCGACGGCGTGTGGGACGCCTTGGGTACGGCCATGATCGGCCTGCTGCTTGTCGCCATCGCTGTCATCCTTGCTGTGGAGACCAAATCGCTCCTGCTGGGTGAATCGGCCACTAAAGACGACGTCGCACGCATCACCGAGGCACTGCAGGCGGATGGCACCCGGATCATCCATCTCAAGACCATGCACCTGGGGCCGGAAGAACTGCTGGTTGCCGCCAAGATCACCATGGGTGCAGCCGATACCGGTCAAGCAATTGCCCGTGTGATTGACGACGCCGAGCAACGGATCCGGGCGGCCGTTCCGATCGCGCGGGTCATCTACCTTGAACCCGATGTTGAGCGCGTCCAGGCTTAGTCAGGTCAGCATTAACCAAAAGATGGGCTCCTCAAACCGAGGAGCCCATCTTTTTTGTTGCGGTTTCGAGCAGTTGGATTATCCGCTAGCGATTCATGGGGTAGCCAGCGGCTTCTTGCGTTCCAGCAGCCCGCTGATGATGGCAACTCCCAGCCCGAGGATGGCGAGGACTGCGCCCACAAGGGCCGGAGCCACGTAGCCCCAACCCCAGGCAATCACGGTCCCGCCGAGGAAGGCTCCCAAGGCATTGGCAATGTTGAGGGCGGAGTGGTTCAGTGACGAAGCGAGCGAGGCGGCGCCGGGAGCGGCATCCAGGAGACGGGTCTGCAACGCTGGCGTGAGCATGGAGCCTATGCCGCCGACGACGAAAGCCATGATGAAGGCGGACCAGGCCCAGTGGGCGGCAATGGCGTAAACCACCAATGCTGCGGCGATGCCGGGCATGACCCAGTAGATGGTTCCCATGACGGACTTATCGGCGATGCGGCCCCCGATGATGTTGCCCGCAACCATGCCTAGCCCGTATAGCGCCACCACTGCCGGAATGAGGGTTTTGGGTATGCCGGCCACGCCGGTCATGGTGTGCGCGATGTAGGTGTAGACGGCGAAGAACCCACCAAAGCCGATGATGCCGATCAGCAAAGCAAGCCATACCTGAAGACGCTTGAGTGCACCGAGTTCGCGTCGAATACTCGCTTCAGGGTGCGCTGCTTCGAAGGGGACGAATTTCCAGACCATGGCCACGGTCAGCAGGCCGATGGCCCCCACGATGATGAAGAGGAGGCGCCAGCCGAAGGTCTGCCCCACCCAGGTGGCGAGTGGCACTCCGATGACGTTGGAAACTGTGAGGCCAGCCATGACCATGGAGATGGCCCAACCCCGTTTTGTGGGCGCCACCAAGCCGGCGGCAATAACGGCAGCCACACCGAAGAACGCGCCATGGGGGAGCCCGGACGCGAAGCGGGAGAGCAGCATGAAACCGTAGTCGGGAGCAATGAAGGAGGTCAGGTTGGCGATGGAGAGGAACAGCATCAACCCCAGGGCCAAGCGCTTCCTGGGAAGTTTGGCTCCGAATGCAGCGAAGATGGGGGCTCCGATGACAACGCCCAAGGCATAGGCGGAGATGAGGTTGCCGGCCTCGGGCGTGCTGATGCCCAGTCCTTCCTCGATTTCCTTGAGAAGTCCCATCATCGCGAATTCTGTGGTGCCGATGGCGAACCCGCCCGTGGCAAGCGCGAGGATGGCCAGGCCCAGGTGGCGCCTTGCTGTTGTGGAGGCGGCGGGTGGGGACACGGTGATAGTCATGAGCCTGCTTCGTGAGGTGCCTTGAGGGCTGGGAAAAGGTGGAGAAAATCCGATAACAAGCTTAGACCCGTAACCCCGACTTGACGTCGCTATGTGACGATGCCCATGATGCGCGGCACCCATAGACTGTTTCAGTGACTGGACTGATAAACGTTGTGGGCGCCGCCGTCGTCGACTCCCTGGACGCCCCGGCCCGACTCCTTGTAGCACGTCGCACTGCGCCCCCGCAGTTCGCCGGAATGTGGGAATTTCCCGGCGGCAAAGTAGAAGACGGCGAGTCGGCCGAAGCTGCCCTTCATCGGGAGCTCGCGGAGGAGTTGGGAGTTACGGTTCAGCTCGGGGCGGAGCTGGAGTCCGGTGAGGTCGCGGGGTGGCCCCTCAATGAGCGCGCGGCTATGCGTGTCTGGTTGGCGGAACTCGCTGAAGGCACACCTCGTGCCCTTGAGGATCACGACGAGCTGCGCTGGGTATCCCTGCTTGATGACGAAGAAGCTCTTGGGCTTGCGTGGATCCCGGCTGACTTCCCGATAGTCCGGGCGTTGCTGGAAAGAGTGACTGCAAGGGCCTAGGCCTCTTCATAGGCGTCAGTTCAGAAAAGTGGTTCTTGCCCTGGCAGGGGCGTCCTGACCGCAGGCTCCGTGCCCGAAGCTGGAGCGGTGGCTGGCCGGGCATTGCGGTGGCTGAAGCCATGCGTCCCGGTAAAGCCATGCTTGGCTTTAAAGTGATTAATCCTCCCTGATAACCAGGTCCGGTATTCCTTGGAGGCATAAGAACCCTGCCCGTACAGGCGACGGTACCGTCCTACGAGTTCGGGATGGTGGGCGGCGAGCCACTTCATGTACCACTCACGCGTACCCGGCTTCAGGTAGAGGGCTCCTGCAGTGATGCCTGTGGCGCCGGCCTTGGAGAGTTCTGAGAACAAGGATTCAAGGGCCTCGTCTGAATCCGTGAGCCAAGGCAGGATAGGCATGGCCATCACTCCGCAACCCAGACCTGCCTCACGGAGCCGCGCAATAAGCTTGAGGCGGGCCCTCGGGGAAGGGGTGCCGGGTTCAACAATCCCAGCAAGATCCTCATTGGTCATGGCCAGTGAGATGCCCAGGTCCACTGGGACCTGGGTGGCCGCATGCTTGAGCAGGGGAATGTCCCGGGCAAGCAACGTGCCTTTGGTCAGGATGGAAAACGGGGTGCCTGAATCTGCCAGGGCCCGGATGATCCCTGGCATCAGCGTATATCGGCCTTCGGCGCGCTGGTAGGGGTCTGTGTTGGTTCCCAAGGCAACCTGGTGCCGCTCCCAGGAGGGTTTGGCCAGTTCCTTCCGCAGGACCTCTGCCGCGTTGATCTTGACCACCACTTGGGAGTCGAAGTCGCGCCCGGCGTCGAACTCCAGGTAGGTGTGCGTCTTCCGGGCGAAGCAATAAACACAGGCATGGCTGCAACCCCTGTAGGGATTCACTGTCCATTCGAAAGGCATATTGGAACCGGAAGGCACCTTGTTGAGCACTGACTTTGCGGTGACCTCATGGAAGGTGACTCCGGAGAATTCGGGTGTTGAGATGGAGCGCACAAGCCCGGCCAAGGGCAGCAGGGCGTCCAAGGCCGGGGCAGGGCCAGGAGCCATACTGTCAAGGCTTTCGGACGCCGGTCCACGCGTTGGCGAAAGTGCTTGTGCGTCCCATCTCATGCACTCTATTCGAATGTATGTTCGAACCAATGTCAAGGACCACGAATGCCGATTCAGGACCTTGCTAAGGTTGGCCCATGATTCTGCTGACTGGGTTCGAACCGTTTGGCGATCAAAGTGTCAATCCATCTTGGACGGCTGCCCTGCGTGCACGGGACATCCTTCGCTCCGAGGGATACAAGGTTGAAGCAGTAGAGCTTCCCTGCGTGTTCGGTGAGTCAGCGTCTGTCCTGCTGGCCGCCGTCGAATCCCTGGCGCCGGACGTCGTACTGTGCGCGGGGTTGGCTGGAGGAAGGGAGAGGCTCTCCTTGGAGCGCGTAGCCATCAACTGCGATGACGCCCGCATCCCGGATAACAAGGGCAAGCGGCCCATCGATGAGGAAGTGGTTCCTGGTGGCCCGGCAGCTTACTTCTCGACGTTGCCGATCAAAGCCTCCCTACGGAACCTGCAGATCGCCGGCATCAAGGGTGAGATCTCACAGTCTGCCGGAACCTACGTCTGCAACCATGTGTTCTATGCACTGATGCATGCCCTCGCAACCAGGGACGGGGTGCGGGGAGGATTTGTCCATCTTCCCTTCCTTCCGGAGCAGGTGCCCGAGGGGAGCGCGACGCCGTCCATGCCGCTCGATGCCATGGCTGCCGGCATCGCAGTGGTGGTGCGGACGGCAGTCCAGGCGCCGGTGGATGGACCTAAGGCTTCAAAAGTTCCCATTCCACGGTGACGCTTGCCGCCACGGACGACTCGCCGGCCTCAAGGGGAAGTGCTTCAACAGCAGCGGCCCTGACCAGTCCGCCCATCGGGATAGGGGAGCCCGGCAGGGGCTGCTGGGAAATCGAAACCACGGAGCCCAACCGGGCGGACGCCAAGGAGGCGTACTGCTCCGCCCGCTGAAGCGCGTCCTGCCACGCCGCTTCCTGCGCCTGCCTCGTGACCTGGGAGCCGTCCGCAAAGCCCTGCTCGATCCCGTTGATCCGGATGTCGTCCCCACCGGCGGCCACCGCCGCAGCAATGGTGGCGGGGGCTTCCGTGTGTGAGCGGATGCCGACGTGCACATTGGTGGATGCCACATAGGCGGCGACCTTCTGTCCTTGCCCCTCCACCCACACCAGGTCTGCCCGAAGGTTTAAGCCGCTGGTGCGCAGATCCGCATCCTGCACGCCAGCCGCCCGCAGACTGGTGGCGACGGCGGAGGCCGCCTTGCCGGCGTCGTCGTATGCCTTGGACGCAGTCTCCCTTCGCGTCTCGACGCCCAGCGTCAGTATCACCAGGTCCGGCACTGCCTTGGCGCTCGCCGTTCCCGTAACGGTAATGGTGCGTTTCATGCGTCGGCCTCGATTCCATGGTCAATGTAGCCGCCTGCTGCGAGTCCAGCCTGCCGTTCAAAGAAATTCCTCGACGCCGGATTGCCCGCGCGCAGCATGGACCAGCCGGCGGCGACACCGTAGAAAACGAGGAACGGCAACCCCAGGCAGTAGGCGTACTGGGTGCTGTGCCGTTCCTCGTGGGCAAGGAGCAGCTCATTGCGTCCTGCCACGTCGTGCGCTGCACGGTAGAGGACGACGTTCCCCACCGTGAACGCTCCGGCGTGTGGAAGCTTCCACGCATACCCTGCCGCTATCAGCAGGCCCCGGGGTCCACGCGAAATGCGTGATCGGGAGGCGCGCGCGACCAACAGCCCCAAGGGTGTTGTCAGGTTCAGGAAGTTGGCGACTTGCCTTAGTCGCTGCCCGGGAGTCATGAAGACATGCTAGACCTGTGGAGTTAAATGGCGCCTGTGAGCTTCAACTAGACTGAAGGGTAGTGCCTGCCGTCCGCGGTGAGCACTGCCCTTTCGTTTTGCAGGCCAGCCATGCCGGCCGCTCCCGACTCGTAGCTAAGAACAGTAGATGACTGACACTTTGCCAGGCGCTGCCATCCCGAATCCGCTGGATGAAGCCGCCATCAACGCCGCCGTTGAGGATGCGATCGCCGCGATAGCGGCTGCCTCCTCCCTCGAAGAACTCAAGGCTGTCCGCCTCGCCCACACAGGCGAGAAGTCGCCCCTGAGCCTGGCCAACCGTGAAATCGGTGGCCTCGCCAAGGAGCACAAGGCTGCCGCCGGAAAGCTCATGGGATCCTCACGGGGCCGGGTCAACCAGGCGCTCGCCGCCCGGACCGAAGTACTCGAAGCCGAGAACGACGCCCGGATCCTGGTGGAGGAAACCGTTGATGTCACGGCGGCGCCGCGTCGACGCCGTGCGGGAGCGCGCCATCCGCTGTCCACGCTGCAGGACCGTGTTTCGGACATCTTCGTGGGCATGGGCTGGGAAATTGCCGAAGGTCCCGAGGTGGAGTCCGAGTGGTTCAACTTCGACGCCCTGAATTTCAAGCCGGACCACCCGGCCCGCGAAATGCAGGACACGTTCTTCGTGGAACCTCCCGAGGCACACCTGCTCATGCGCACCCACACCTCTCCGGTTCAGGTCCGTTCCATGCTGGAGCGCGAAGTGCCCATCTACGTCCTGTGCCCGGGCAAGGTGTTCCGCACGGACGAGCTCGACGCAACGCACACCCCGGTCTTCCACCAGTTCGAGGGTCTGGCGATCGACAAGAACCTGAGCATGGCAGACCTCCGTGGAACGCTGGAGCACTTCGCCCGCCAGATGTTTGGCGACGAAGCCTCCATTCGCCTGCGCCCGAACTACTTCCCGTTCACCGAGCCGTCAGCCGAACTCGACATTTGGCACCCCGGTGCCAAGGGCGGTCCGCGCTGGATCGAATGGGGTGGCTGCGGCATGGTCAACCCCAACGTCCTCCGGGCTGCCGGCATCGATCCGGACGTCTATTCAGGTTTTGCCTTCGGCATGGGCATCGAGCGCACGCTCATGTTCCGCAACGAGGTCGGCGACATGCGCGACATGATCGAGGGCGATGTACGTTTCAGCGAGCACTTCGGGATGGAGATCTAACAGTGCGTATCCCACTTTCCTGGCTGCGTGAATTTGCGCAGGTTCCGGCCGATGCCACGGCCGAAGACGTCATGGCGGACCTGGTCAAGGTCGGTTTTGAAGAAGAGGAAGTCCACCGTCCCACGGATGAACTCACGGGTCCCATTGTGGTTGGCCAGGTGCTGAGCCTGGTCAAGGAGCGGCAGTCCAATGGCAAGACCATCAACTGGTGCCAGGTCCGTGTTGTCCCTGAAGGGCAGGAACAGACCCTGACTGGCGAGGGAATCGATCCTTCCGGTGTGCAGGGCATCATTTGTGGTGCCCACAACTTCGTGGAAGGCGACAAAGTTGTTGTCACGCTTCCCGGAGCTGTGCTGCCCGGCAACTTCCGGATTTCGGCGCGGAAAACTTACGGTCACCTGTCTGCGGGCATGATCGCTTCGGTTCGCGAACTGGGCATCGGCGATGACCATGATGGAATTTTGGTTCTCTCACGGATCGGGTTGGATCCGGAAATCGGCACGGACGCTATGAAACTCCTTGGTCTCTATGACCAGGCTGCGGAAATCAACGTCACGCCGGACCGCGGCTACGCCTTCTCCATCCGTGGTGTGGCACGCGAATACGCCCACGCCACCGGAACATCCTTCGTTGACCCGGCCTCCAAGGTCAACGCTCCGGCCAGCCTCCAAGGCGGGTACGGCGTAAAGCTCAACGACGACGCCCCCATCTATGGCAAGCCGGGCTGTGACCGCTTCGTGGCACGTACAGTGCGTGGCGTGGACGCTTCCCGTCCCACCCCGCCGTGGATGTCTGCACGTCTTCGTCTGGCCGGCGTCCGTTCCATCTCCCTGCCGGTTGATATTTCCAACTACGTCATGCTTGAGCTCGGCCAGCCGAACCACTGCTACGACCTCGACAAGCTTGCGGGCGACATCGTGGTTCGCCGCGCTGTGGCGGGGGAAAAGATCACCACGCTGGACGACAAAGAGCGCACGCTCGATGTCGAAGACCTGCTGATCACCGATGACTCCGGAGCTATCGGCATCGCCGGGGTCATGGGCGGTGCCCACACCGAGGTTTCGGATTCCACCACGAACATTCTGGTGGAAGCCGCGCACTTCGACGAAGTATCGATTGCACGTTCCCGTCGCCGCCATAAGCTTCCGTCCGAAGCATCCAAGCGCTTCGAGCGCGGGGTTGACTGGCACGTTGCGAATGTCGCCGCGCAGCGCGTGGTGGACCTCTTGGTTGAACTTGCCGGAGGTACTGCGGACGAGACAGGTACCGACGTCGGAACCGCTCCTGACGCCGTCACCATTGACTTGCCTGCAGAGTTCGCCGCCGCCCGTATCGGTATCGACTTCACGGCAGAGCAGATCACAACGTCCCTGGTGGATCTTGGTGCTGCTGTGGAGAAGACTTCCACCGGCTATCTGGTGACGGCTCCGAGCTGGCGCAACGACCTCGAAACCAAGGAAGACCTGTCCGAGGAAATAGCCCGCTTGGTTGGCTATGACAACATCCCGGCAACGCTGCCCGTGGCGCCTCCGGGCCGTGGCCTGAGCCGCAGCCAGCAGCAGAAGCGCCGCGTCGTGCAAGCTCTGGCGGACGCCGGACTGACGGAGGTCCTGTCCTATCCGTTCGTCTCCAAGGCATCCAACGAGACCTTCGGCGTGCCAGCGGAAGGCGAAGAACGTCCGGCCTTGAAGCTGGCCAACCCCATCAGCGAGGAGCACGGTTACCTACGTACGTCCATCCTGCCGGGACTGATCGAGGTTGCCCGCCGGAACCACTCCCGCGGTTTCCGTGACCTGGCACTCTATGAGGCCGGCTCGGTGTTCCTTCCCGGCGAAAAGCTCGGTACTGAATCCATCCCGCCGCTGGGCGTCAAGCCTTCCGATGAGGTACTGGATGCACTGTACGACGGCGTCCCGCACCAGCCGCTGCACATCGCGGCTATCTTGACCGGCCACGATTCTCCGGCTGCGGCGACGCACACGCCGCGTGCCTGGGACTGGGCCGACGCTTTGGATGTCGCGCGGCTCATCGCGGATGTTCTCGGCGTTGAACTTGTAGTCAGCCAGGGGAGCCACCAGGCCTTCCATCCCGGACGTGCTGCACAGCTCGCGCTGCGGTCCGGCGACGTTGTGGGCTACGCCGGTGAGCTCCACCCGAAGCTCCTCGCAGCCCACGACATGCCGGCACGCTCTGTGGCGGTTGAGGTCAATGTTGAGGCGCTGTTCGAAGCAGCCGCCGACGTCATTGTGGCCAAGCACATCTCCGGGTTCCCCGTGGCGACGCAGGATGTCGCCTTGGTGGTTCCGCAGGATGTTCCGGCTGACCAGGTGCTTGCCGCGTTGCGTGAAGGTGCCGGGGAACTCCTCGAAGACGTCGCATTGTTCGACGTCTACGTTGGCCCGGGCATAGAGGAAGGCAAGAAGTCTCTCGCGTTCGGCCTCCGTTTCCGTGCAGCTGACCGCACGCTGACTGCCGACGAAGCTTCGGAGGCCCGCGCCGGCGCTGTGGCTGTTGCTGCAGAGCGTTTTGGTGCAGTGCAACGGTAGCGCCTTCGCATGCGATGAAATCCCCGGAACCTCCTGGTTCCGGGGATTTTTTTCAGTTGCCTCCGCAATCAGCGACAGCTCGGTCCGTTTGGCCAGACAATGGAGGCTCGGAATACTTTGGGGAGGATTGAGCCATGGCAAAGCGTATCCGCGGTCTAACCGCCGTGATTTATCAACCGGTTCGGTCCGTGCCGACGATGAACCAGGTAACCTCGTGAAGCAGATGCGGCTCCGGTACGCCGGAGTGTGCCGGGAGTGCGGTGCATCTCTTCCGGCCGGGACAGCGGCAATCTACGAGAGCGAGACCAAGACTGTCCTCTGCTTGGAGTGTGCCACCGAGGCTACGGAAGCTATGTCCTCCGACACGGAACCGCCTGGTACGGAGCGTGCGGTCGCCGATCCCGGAGTAGCCGGTTCATCGGCCCGACGTGAGTACGTTCGCCGAAAGGCGAAGGACGAGGAAAGGCTGCGCGGGAAGTGGGGTCGTTTCGGTGGCCTCGCCGTCGCGCTCTCCGACGAGCGACCGCACACCAAGTCCTGGGATCGGGGCGCGGTCGGTGAAGAACGACTCGGCGCCAGGCTAAGTGCCCTTGCCACCGATGGTTTGGCCGTCCTTCATGACCGCCGCATCCCCGGCTCGAAGGCCAACATCGACCACATTGCCATCACTCCGGGTGGAATCTGGGTGATCGACGCCAAGCGGTACAAGGGACGGCCCGAACTGGAGATCGAGGGTGGCATCCTTCGCCCACGCGTGGAGAAGCTGCTGGTCGGCCGGCGCAATTGCACGAAACTGGTCGATGGGGTGCTCAAACAAGTCGATCTCGTCCGAGACTTCGTAGGGGATGTCCCGGTCACCGGCGCGTTGTGCTTCATAGAGGCCGATTGGCCCCTCATCGGGGGTGGGTTCTCCATTCGTGGCGTTCACGTGCTGTGGCCGAAACGCCTAGCCAAGGTGCTTGCAGCGGAGACAGCCGGCGATGTTGATGTGGCGGCTGTGCGGGAAGCGGTGGCCGCCCGATTCAGGTCAGCGTGACCTTAGTGCAGAGCCCCGTGTTCGAGTTGCTCAGACTCGACGAAGTGCTTGTTGCGGGCGCCCGCCTTCAGGAGCTCGGGCGGCCCGCCCAGGACCGGGCGCTCCGTTTCGCCAGCGCCAAGGACCGGCAAGAATTCATCGCGGGCCGACTGGCGTTATGGCACTTCGCTGCCTCGCTCCTCGACGTGGATCCGGCCCGGCTAGTGCCCGACTACAGCTGCCCACAGTGCGGGCCGGCCCAGGACCACGGCCGTCCCGGTTTCATGCTCGACGGCGTCCCCGCGCCTCTCGCGCTAAGCGCATCCAAAGCCCAGGGCTGGGTGCTGCTGGCCGGCGTCGTGCATCCACCCGAGGGCGCCCGGCTGGGAGTGGACCTTGAAGCTATTGACCAAGCAGCGTTCCAGGGCTTTGATGATGTTGCCTTGACCCCGGGGGAGAAGCACTTCCTGAAGAGTGTGCCGGGAAATCAAAAGACCGTACAGCGGGCACGCTTGTGGGCACGCAAGGAAGCCTGGCTGAAGATGACCGGGGAGGGCCTGCGGAGGAACCCCGCGGAAGTGGACGTATTGGACCGGCCCGGCCTATGGGACATCACCAGCATCAACGGCGAACGCCAGGAACTGCCGGAGGGATTCGTGGCGGCGGTGGCTATTTCCTAGCCCTGCGGCAGCGGCGGGAGGGCAACCTCGTACAACCAAGGCCGGAGAATCGCACCGGCATTGAACCCCGGAATGAAAGAGTCGGCGGCTTCGATAAAGGACGCTGTGGAAATTGAGCCGTGGCGGTTGACCGATGTCCAGTGCTGGAGGAGACCGAAGAACGCTTCGTCACCGGCTGCCAACCGGACGGAGTGGAGCGCCAGGGCGCCTCGTTTGTAGACGCGGTCATCGAACATGAGCTCCGGACCGGGATCGCCAACGAGCAGGTCCTGCGGCCCGGCGTCGAGCTTTTTCCAGGCGGCGAGGGCACGGGCAGCAACCGGCATGGTTCCGGACTCCTCGGACCACAACCACTCGGCGTAGCAGGCGAATCCCTCGTGGAGCCAGATGTCCTTCCAATTGCTGACGGTCAGGGAGTTACCAAACCACTGGTGGGACAGCTCGTGAGCGATCAATCGCTGCGCATCCCAGGCATCACGCATGTGGTTGCGGCCAAAAATGGAGACGGTCTGGGCTTCCAACGGGATTTCCAACTCATCTTCGGTGACAACCGAGGTGTAGTCGCTGAACGGGTAGGGGCCGAAGCAGTCCTCGAAGGTCTTCATCATGTCCGGCTGGCGTTGAAGCCCCTGGCGGGCGTCGTCAGCCATGTCCGCAGTAACCGCGGCGAACTGCGGAACTCGGTGATGGGTGTCTGCAGGGTTGAGCGGCACCATGACATACCGGCCGATCTGCATCGTGGCGAGATATGTGGCCATGGGTTCGGAATGCTCGTAGACCCAGGTCTCGCGGCTCGATTTTCGTGACCGGGACACTAGCTGGCCGTTGCACACCGGCCGGTAGTTGTCATCCGTGGTCACGGAGATCCGGAACGATGATTTATTGCGCGGATGATCGTTGCAGGGGAACCACGACGCCGCGCCGTTGGGCTGGCCGGCCACCAGGACGCCGTCGTTCAGTTCTTCCCAGCCGACTTCGCCCCACAAGCCGCGACGTGGTTGCGGGTTACCCTCGTAGCGGATCTCAAGGACGAAGGGCTGACCGGCCTTCAACGGGGACACAGCAGTGACCACAAGGTGCTCGGCCCGTTGGCTGAACTTTTGGACCTTCCTGCCATCCAACTGGATCTTGGACGCCCGCAGGCCCACCAGGTCCAGGACTATCTGCGAAGCCGGCTCACGGGCCGTGCAACGCAGCACCGCTTTGCCGATCAGCTTGTTGCTGCCCAGCCTGACATCGAGGTCCAATTCGTACCGATCCACACGGTAGCTGGTGCTGCCGTGGTCCAAGGTGTATGGGTCGGCGTTGGTCGCAGTAGTAATTATCGGTGCCGTCATGGTCTGCCCCAATCTACTTGAGTCGGGCGGCCGGTGCTGCCGGACCCTCCCAAGGACTCACGGGGTTTCCCATCCAATAGGTCCCTGCCGGCACGGTTTCGCCGCGCATTACCAACGACGCCGGACCAACGGTGCCGCCGTCGCCAATGCTTGCGGCAGGAAGGATGACGCCGTGGGGTCCCATGGTTGCCCCGTTGCCCAACGTCACAGTATCGATGCTCATGACGCGGTCGTGGAATAGGTGCGTCTGGACCACGCAGCCGCGGTTGACGGTTGAGTTCTCGCCGAGCGTCACGAGGTCCGCTTCAGGGAGCCAGTAGCTTTCGCACCACGTTCCATGCCCGATCTTCGCGCCCAGGCCGCGGAGCCACCACACCAAAGCGGGAGTTCCAGCGGCTGAACGGGCGAACCATGGAGCGCTGACCATTTCAATGAAGGTGTCCACCACCTCATTGCGCCAAATGAACGAGCTCCACAAAGGGTGCTCACCGGCGCGAATGGTGCCCACGAGGACCCACTTGGCAATGATGGAACTCAATGCCGCCACCGCTCCGGCAGCCAGGACCACCACACCGCCTAGAAGTGCGGCCAACCAGTAACTCCAGCCTCGGGCGATCGCGTCCAGAACCAGCATGACCCCGACGCCGATTGCCACCGTGAGGATGACAGGCACCAGGCGGCACAGTTCCCAGAGACCCCTTGCCAGCTTCAGCTTCAAGGGCGGCTGGAACGTGAGGCTCTGATCGGCGTCGACGGCGGTGCGGCGCAACCTGACAGGTGGGCTGCCGAGCCAGGAGGTGCCGGACTTGGCTTTGGCCGGCGTAGCGGACAGCACGGCGACGAGAGAGTTCTTGGGCACGTTGCGGCCCGCTGCCGTCATACCCGAGTTGCCCAGGAACGAACGCTTCCCGATCTTGGCAGGGGCGATTTTCATCCAGCCGCCGCCGAGTTCGTAAGAGGCCACCATCGTGTCGTCGGCGAGGAATGCGCCGTCGCCGATCGTCGTCATCCTGGGCACCAACAGCACAGTCGATGCCTCCACGTTCCGTCCAACCTTGGCTCCCAGAAGACGGAGCCACACGGGGGTAAACAGGCTCGCATAGATGGGGAAGAGCAGGTCCCTTGCCATGTCCAGCAACCGCTCAGTAGCCCAAACCTGCCAACCGATGCGACTCCGCACACGGTAGTAGCCTTCCTTGAGTCCCAAGCCCAGAAGCCGGGCAACAACAAGGATCAGGATGAGGTTGCTGAAGAACCATGCTAGGGCGGCAAGCGGCAACGCCATGCTGATCTGCGGCAGGGCTTCTCCGAGAGACTCATGCCCACCGACAAATGCGAAGATGACCAAAGCACCGGCGAAGGCGGACACATATGGGATCAGGGCCAGAACGGCGGAGCCGGTGGCGAATGCCGAGAACCACAAGCGGGGCCGCGATGGGGCTTCGGCTGCTGGACTCAGGCCAGTCGTGTTTTGCTTTTCCCCGGCGTCGGGCCGGGGAGCCCGACACCAGGTGCCCGGCCTTCACCTTGCCCAGCACTGCGGACCCTGCCTCGACGCGCGCGCCAGCGCCGATGGTGGCTCCGGGCATGAGGGTACTTCGGGAGCCCACCACTGCTCCTGCGCCAACATGGATTTGGCCGATGTGAACAGAATCGCCGTCCACCCACCAGCCGGAGAGGTCCACTTCCGGCTCGATATTGGCCCTGGTTCCCAAGGACAGCAGACCGGTGACCGGCGGCAATGAATGCAGGTGGACGTCCCTTCCGATCTTTGCGCCGAGGGCCCGTGCGTAGTAGGGAACGAACGGTGCGCTGGCCAGGCCAATGGCACCGGAGAGGTCCTGTATCTGCTCAGCCAGCCAAAGCCGCAGGTGCGTCTTGCCGGACCGCGGATATGTTCCGGGTTCAACCTTGCCCAGCAGGATGCGGGCAGCCATCACCGAGATCGCCATGCGGCCCAGCGGACTGACAAAAATCAGCCAGGAAGCCCCGATCCACCACCAGGAAACCACGGGGGCTGCGGTGAATCCAGCGAAATCGGCCAACAGCCTGTTGGCAGCCATGAGGTAGGTCAACCACCGCATGCCCACCAGGATGTGCAGGGGTACGCCCATGAGGACCTGGAAGACCTGCGACTTAAGGGCTGTGGGCCGTACGGTGCGCTCCGCAGCGGGACCCGGCATGCCGCCGTCGGGAAGCGACTGCCGCGCAGCCTCTATGAGTGCGCCAACCCGCGGCGTCGCATAGATGTCCGCCACCGTGATGGTCGGGTACCGAACACGCAATGCGGAAACAAGCTGCGCGGCCGCCAGCGAGCCGCCACCGTAGGCGAAGAAGTCCGCGTCAAGGGAGCTGACAGGGCTGCCGAGGACCGATTCCCACTGCTCCACAATCCATCGGGCGTCGTCCGGCAGATTCAGCGGTGCTTTGCCCGCCTCCTTGGCTGCAACGCCGGCAAGAGGCCACGGAAGCGAGTGACGATCCACCTTGCCGCTGGTCTTTGTCGGCAGCGAACCAACAACCGTCAGGAGGGGGACCAATGCTGCAGGAAGGCTCTCGCCCAACTGTCTGCGGGCCTCGTCCAGGTCCAGTACGCAGCCCTCGGTGGGCGCCAGGTATCCGACGAGGATCTGGTTACCTGCAGACGTCGTTTGCACCGCGGCGGCCGCACCTCCCACCCCAGGCAGAGACTGCAGTGCGGCATCGACTTCGCCCAGTTCGATCCGTCGCCCACCCAGTTTGACCTGTTCGTCGGCCCTCCCGATGAAGACCAGGCCCTCGGCTTCGAAGCGCACAAGGTCACCGGACCGGTAGGCGCGTTCCCAGGCCAGGGTCGGCATGGCTGCATACTTCTCAGCATCCTTGGCCGGATCCAGGTATCGGGCCAGGCCCACTCCGCCGATAATCAATTCCCCAATTTCACCCTCAGCCACGGGCACGCCGGCGGAATCGACGACGGCGAGGTCCCAGCCGTCCAGCGGCAGTCCGATGCGAACAGGGCCAGGTCCGCCCAGGGGAGCCGCGCAGGCGACCACCGTGGCCTCGGTGGGTCCGTACGTGTTCCACACTTCCCGGCCGTCGACGGCGAGCCGTTCGGCGAGTTCAGGCGGGCAGGCCTCCCCACCAAAGATGAGTAGACGCACATTCTCGAGGGCTTCGACTGGCCACAAAGCAGCCAGGGTTGGCACTGTCGAAACAACGGTGATGCCGTGGTTGATGAGCCATGGGCCCAGATCCATGCCGGTCCGTACAAGGGCGCGCGGAGCCGGTACCAGGCAGGCGCCGTGCCTCCAGGCCAGCCACATCTCCTCGCAGGAAGCATCGAACGCGACCGAAAGGCCGGCCAGGACCCTGTCCTGCGGGCCGATGGGATCGGATTGCAGGAAGAGACGGGCTTCGGCGTCCACGAAAGCGGCTGACGAGCTGTGCTTGACGGCAACGCCCTTCGGCGTACCCGTGGAACCGGAGGTAAAGATGATCCACGAGTCGTCATCCAGCCCAGGTTTCTGCGGCTCCGTCACGGCCTTCCGCGCCTCGCCTGCCACTTCAACGGACAGGCCGGCACCAACGACGGCGGCCACCTTGGCTTCGCCAAAAACCAGCCGGGCGCGCTCCTCGGGGTCGTCGGCATCCACGGGGACGTAGGCTGCCCCCGCTATGAGGATTCCCAGGATGGCGACGTAAAGATCACCGGTGCCGGATGGGATGCGGACGCCGACCTTGTCCCCTCGGCCAAGACCAGCGGCGTTCAGGACCCGCGCGAACGCGCGGACTGCTCCAAGCAGTTCGGTGTAGCTCAGTGACTTCCGGCCATCGTCCAATGCCGAGGATTCCGGAAAAGCTGCCGCAGTCGCTTCGAGGATATCCACCAGGGTCCGCTGAGGAGGTGCTGCAGACGCCCCCGGAAACTGGGGGCGGTAGGTGGCCAAGGCATCCAAGTTCCCGGCCACGGCAGATTGTTCTGTGCTCACGCAGTCAGCTTTGCCCAGAAAGGTGAACAAAAGGTGTCGGCGGCTTCCTGCCGTTCACGGTTTGTTGCACGAATGATCGCTTTGCCGTTACGGCAGCAGCAGGACCTTCCCCGTGGTGAGGCGTCCTTCGAGATCCCTGTGTGCCTGGGCCGCTTCGGCCAAGGGGTAGGTAGCGCCGACCCGAACCGCCAGCGTGCCGTTCGCTGCGGCCTCGAAGATCTCGGCTGAGCGCCAACGCCGCTCGTGCGTGTTCTGGACGAAATGGCCCATCGTGGGGCGGGTCAATGTCAGTGAGCCGCCGGAGTTCAGGCGTTGGGGATCGAACGGGGGGACGGGACCTGAAGCGGCGCCGAAGAGCACCATGGAACCCCTGATGCGCAGGCTCCGCAGGGAGTCGTCGAACGTATCCTTGCCCACGCCGTCGTACACCACATTGACGCCCTCGCCGTTGGTAAGTTCGCGGACCTTGTCCGCGAAGCCTTCATAGCGGAGGACTTCATCGGCGCCGGCGAGTTTGGAGAGGTCGGCCTTTTCGTCTGAGGAAACTGTGGTGATGACCCGTGCCCCACGCGCCTTCAACAGTTGGGTTAGAAGCAGTCCCACACCGCCGGCTCCCGCGTGCAGCAGCACCGTGTGGCCAGGTTCCACACGGAAGGAGGAGTTCATCAGGTAGTGGGCGGTTATTCCCTGCAGTGGCAGGGCGGCTGCGGTGTGATCATCGACGCCGGCCGGCACGGGGAGCGCCCTCGCAGCGTCCACGAGTGCGTAGTCAGCGTAGGTCCTGGAACCTTCGGCAGTGGCGATCCTGTCACCTACAGAGAAGTCCTCTACACCCTCACCGATTGCTTCGATGGTTCCGGCGGCTTCCGCGCCGGGGGTGAAGGGGTACTCAACCTTGTAGGTGCCGCGGCGCTGGTAGGTCTCAATGAAATTGACCCCGGCAGCTGCGACCTTGATCAACAGCTGCCCGGGACCAGGTACGGGTGGCTCCACGGAAGCATATTCGAGGACTTCAGGTCCTCCCGGCTCCTTGGCAACAATCGCGTGCGTCATGGTGGCTCCTTACTCCGGGACGGTCCTTCCGGTGCCCGGTTCCAGAACCCATCCTATGAAGGATGACGCCTTTGGTTGTGGAGGCCTAGAAGCGTCCGTGCGTCGAAGCGACGGGGCAGTCGAAGCCACGACCAGCTGCCAGGCCTACCTCGTTGAGGTAGCTGACCACTATCCCGTAGGACTGAATCAGCGTGGTTTCCGTGTACGGGATGGAGTGCTTCGTGCAGAACTCGCGGACGATTCCTGCTGCCTTGTGAAGGTGGGGCCGGGCCATGTCAGGGAACAAATGGTGTTCCACCTGGCGGTTCAGCCCGCCCAGCAGGAAGTCCATGAAGCGTCCGCCTGAGATGTTGCGGGAGGTAAGGATCTGCCGGTTGAGGAAGTCGACTCGGCTGTCCTTGGGAAGGACAGGCATGCCCTTGTGGTTGGGGGCAAAAGAGGCACCCATGTAGAAGCCGTAGACCATGATCTGGACACCGAGGAACGCAAACGCCATACCGATGGGCAGGAAGGTGAAAGCGAGAACCGGGAGGGCGGCAAGACGGGCCACCAGGATAGGCGTCTCCACCCAGCGGTGGCGCACCTTCTGCTTGCCGAAGACAAAGCGAAGCGAGTCGAATTGCAGGCTCAGGCCAAGGAGCGTGAGGAGCGGGAAGAAAAACCAGCCCTGCTTCCTGGTCAGGAAGGCCAGGCGCCCCTTGCGTTCGGCGGCCGCATCTTCGTAGAAGACCAGCGCGTTGTTCCGGATGTCAGGGTCCTTGGAAATGACGTTGGGGTGGTTGTGGTGGGCACCGTGCTTTTGCTCCCACCAGGAGTAGCTGATGCCTGCGATTCCTGTTGCCAGGAGGCGGGCTGACCAGTCGTTGGCGCGACGGGACGCGAAGATCTGCTTGTGTCCGGCCTCGTGGGCCAGGAAGCTCAATTGTGTGCAGAAGATACCCACGGCGGCAGCGATCAAGAGCTGGAACCAGGAATCACCCAACAGGGCGAAGCCTGTCCAGGTGGCGGCCATGAGGATCATGAGGGCTACGAAGAGCCAGATGTAGAACCCGCTGCGCCGTTCGAGAAGACCGGCAGCTTTCACGCTCTTAAGGAGCTCCGAATAGCTTTGAACAACGGGGTTTGGCTGAATTGCGCGTGTCTTGGGGCGCTCAGCGGTGGACGTGGGTGCCATATATGTGCCCCGTATCGCTAACGGGCAACGCTGCAGCCGACGTTCGGACTGCACGGTCTGGATCACCCTCCACTAAGCATACGCCGTCCGCACTAACTTATGTGACGCCGTGCACTCGCCAGAAGACGGCATGCATAAATATCGGCACCCATGAATAGTTTTGCTGTACAGTGGAGCTATGACTATTTCTGTTGCCGTCTCCGGTGCCAGCGGCTACGCCGGGGGAGAAGTGCTGCGCCTGCTTGCGGGCCATCCGAACGTCACTATCGGTGCGATCACTGCGCACAGCAACGCCGGTTCCAGACTAGGGGAGTTGCAGCCTCATCTCCACGGTTTGGCGAGCCGGATTCTTGAAGACACCACTGTGGAGAACCTGTCCGGGCATGATGTCGTCTTCCTGGCCCTCCCGCACGGCGCTTCTGCGGAGATCGCTGCCCAATTGCCGGAAGGCACAGTAGTCATCGACGCCGGAGCGGACCACCGCCTGCAGGATCCGGCTGCCTGGGAAAAGTTTTACGGCTCGGCCCACGCCGGGACCTGGCCGTATGGGCTCCCTGAACTGCCGGGACAGCGCGACGCCCTCAAGGGTGCCAAGCGCATTGCGGTCCCGGGCTGCTACCCGACGTCGGCCCTGCTCGCCTTGACGCCGGGGTTCGACAATAACCTCCTCCTGACGGACGACGTCGTAATTGTCTCGGCCTCTGGTACCTCCGGTGCGGGCAAGGCGGCAAAGGTCAACCTGATCGGTTCCGAAGTCATGGGATCCATGAGCCCCTATGGAGTTGGCGGCGGGCACCGCCACACGCCGGAAATCGAGCAGGGGCTTTCCAATGCCGCCGGCGAGCCGGTGACGGTGTCCTTTACTCCAACCCTGGCTCCGATGAGCCGCGGTATCCTCACTACGGCCACTGCGAAAGTCGGGCACGGAGTTACCTACGCCGAACTGCGCCAGGGCCCTGGGCGGAAGCTTATGACGACGAGCCGTTCGTCCACCTTCTCCCCGAGGGCCAGTGGCCCAGCACCAAGTCAGTGCAAGGTTCCAACCACGCAGTCATGCAGGTGGCCTTCGACCAACACACCGGCCGCGTCATTGTCACGTGCGCTATCGACAACCTCACCAAGGGAACCGCCGGCGGAGCCGTGCAGTCCATGAACATAGCCCTCGGCCTGGACGAAACCGCCGGCCTGAACCTGCAGGGAGTTGCACCGTGACCATTACCGCACCCAAGGGATTCCGGGCTTCCGGCATCAAAGCCGGCATTAAAGCTTCCGGCAACCCGGACCTGGCCCTCGTCGTCAACGACGGTCCGCGAAAGTCCGCTGCCGCCGTCTTCACCTCAAACCGCGTCGCCGCTGCTCCAGTTCACTGGTCACGCCAGGTGGTCAGCGATGGCCGTGTGGACGCCGTGATCCTGAACTCCGGCGGAGCCAACGCCTGCACTGGCCCGCAGGGATTCCAGAACACGCATGCCACGGCCGAGAAAGTGGCCGAAGTGCTGGGAGTCTCAGCTTCCGACGTCGTGGTTTGCTCCACTGGCCTGATCGGCGAGCAACTGCCCATGGACAAGATCCTTCCGGGCGTTGAAACCGCGTTCGGCGAGCTTTCGGCAGACGGCGGTTCGGCCGCTGCCACGGCGATCATGACCACGGACAGCGTCTCCAAGGAGGCCGTCTTCACAGGAACCGACGCCGAAGGCAAGCAGTTCACAGTTGGCGGCATCGCCAAGGGTGCCGGCATGCTGGCCCCCGGTCTGGCAACCATGCTTGTTGTCCTCACCACCGACGCCGAGGTACCGGCGGACGAGCTCGACGTCGTCCTCCGCGATGCCACGCGTGTCACGTTTGACCGCGCGGACTCTGACGGTTGCATGTCCACCAACGACACCGTGGTGCTGATGGCCTCGGGTGCCTCCGAAGCACTGCCCTCTGCGGAACAGCTGAGCGAGGCCATTACGAAGGTCTGCGCCGAGTTGGCCCGTAAGCTTATCGGCGACGCCGAAGGTGCAAGCCACGACATCGCCATCCGTACCTTCAACGCGGCAAGCGAACGCGACGCCGAGATCGTTAGCCGCGCTGTTGCGCGCTCCAACCTCTTCAAAGCGGCCATCTTCGGCAAGGACCCCAACTGGGGGCGGGTACTCTCTGCCGTGGGCACCACCGATGCCGTGTTCGAGCCGGACCAGCTCAACGTGTCCATGAACGGCGTGCAGATCTGCCGCAACGGCAGCATCGGCGAGGACCGTAACATGGTGGACCTTGAACCGCGTGAGGTGCGCGTCGACATCGACCTGCAGGCCGGCGACGCCGAGGCAACCATCTGGACCAATGACCTCACGCACGACTACGTGCATGAGAACAGTGCATACTCGAGCTGAGCGGATGACTATGACTGCGCACACCCGGGAAACCACGTCCGCGAGCCACGTCTCGGCCGAAGCAGCCCAGGACAAAGCGGGCACGCTGATCGAGGCCTTGCCCTGGATCCAGCGTTTCGCTGGAACCACCATGGTGATCAAGTACGGCGGGAACGCCATGGTCAACGATGACCTTCGGCGTGCCTTCGCCGAGGACATCGTGTTCCTCCACCACGTGGGCATCCACCCTGTGGTGGTGCACGGCGGCGGTCCGCAGATCAACTCCATGCTGGGCCGGCTTGGCATCGAGTCCGAGTTCAAGGGTGGGCTGCGCGTCACCACTCCGGAAGCCATGGACGTGGTGCGCATGGTCCTCACCGGCCAGGTGGGTCGTGAACTTGTGGGCCTCATCAATTCCCATGGTCCGTATGCGGTTGGCATGTCCGGCGAGGATGGCGGCCTGCTGCGCGCAGTCCGCACCGGAACCGTGGTGGACGGCGAGGAAGTTGACCTCGGCCTGGTGGGCGAAGTTGTAGGCGTGGACCCCGCCGGGATCACGGACATCCTCGACGCCGGCCGCATCCCGGTGATCTCGACGGTCGCCCCGGAAATCCTCGACGACGGCAACGGTTCCGGTCCCACTACCGGCCAGGTCCTGAACGTCAACGCAGACACCGCGGCTGCAGCTGTCGCTTCTGCGCTGGGCGCCTCCAAGCTGGTCATCCTGACCGACGTCGAGGGCCTCTACGCGAACTGGCCGGACAAATCGTCGCTGATCTCTTCGCTGACTGCCTCCGAACTCCGCGAGATGCTGCCCAAGCTCGAGTCGGGAATGATCCCCAAGATGGCTGCATGCCTGAAGGCGATCGACGAAGGCGTGGAACGCGCGCACATCGTGGATGGCCGGCTGCCGCACTCAATGCTGCTGGAAACCTTTACGACCGCGGGCATCGGCACCCAAGTTGTCCCTGACGAGGAAGTGAACGCATGACCGCGAACGAAGCAGAACTGGTGGAATCCCCAACAGACGCCATTACTGGCCACAGCTCAGGCGCTGACTGGCTGGCCCGCTACAACTCGTCGCTGATGGGTGTCTTCGGCACGCCCCAGCGGGTCCTGGTCCGCGGCGCGGGTTGCCTCGTGTGGGACGCCGACGGCAAGGAGTACCTGGATCTCCTCGGTGGCATCGCCGTGAACGCGCTGGGCCACGCCCACCCCTTCGTCACCTCGGTGATCTCCAGCCAGCTCGCCACGCTTGGACACGTTTCCAACTTCTTCACGAGCCCCACGCAGATCGCTCTGGCAGAAAAGCTGCTGGCCATCACCAATGCTCCCGCGGGATCCAAGGTTTTCTTTGCCAACTCCGGCACGGAAGCCAACGAGGCAGCGTTCAAGCTGGCCCGCCGGAACAGCGACGCCGAGCGCACCAAGATTGTTGCCCTCGAAGGCGCTTTCCACGGCCGCACCATGGGTGCGCTCGCACTCACGGCAAAAGAGGCCTACCGGACACCGTTCGAGCCCCTGCCCGGCGGCGTGGTCCACATTCCGTTCGGTGACATCGAAGCCCTGCGCTCCGCCGTCGACGAATCCACGGCAGCCGTCTTCCTGGAACCAATCCAAGGCGAAGCGGGCGTCCGGCCGCTGAGCGCCGAATATCTGCAGGCAGCCCGCGAAGCCACCACGGCGGCCGGCGCCCTGTTGATTTTGGACGAGGTCCAGACCGGCATCGGCCGGACCGGCAAATGGCTGGCCAGCGAAGACGCGGGGATTGTCCCCGACGCCATCACGCTTGCCAAGGGACTTGGCGGCGGCTTCCCGGTCGGTGCGTTGATTACTTTCGGAAGCACGACGTCGGCCCTGCTCACCGCCGGGCAGCACGGAACCACTTTCGGTGGAAATCCCGTGGCCACGGCTGCTGCCCTTGCCACGCTCCACGCGATCGAGAGCCAAAGTGTCCTCCAGAACGTCCTGAGTGTCGGGGCACACCTACGCGAGGGTCTTGCCCGAGTGGACGCCGTGACTGAGGTCCGCGGTGAAGGTCTCCTTATCGGATTCGACGTCAATGCCGATGTAGCTCCTGCCATGGTTACTGCAGGCCTTGACGCCGGGTTCATCATCAACAGCCCGGGGCCAAAGACCATCCGGCTGGCACCGCCGCTGATCCTCACCATCGAGCAGGCAGACCGTTTCCTGGCTGCGCTGCCTGAGCTCATTACAACGGCTACCGCCCAAACTGCTAAGGACGCACAGTGACTACATCCACCACCCGTCACTTCCTCAAGGACACCGACCTGAGCGCTGCTGAGCAGGCCGAGGTTCTTGAGCTCGCAGCCCGCATGAAAGCGGCGCCGTACAGCGTCCAACCTTTCGCGGCCGATGGCAATGGCCGGAAGACCGTCGCCGTCATCTTCGACAAGACCTCCACCCGTACCCGTGTTTCCTTCGCCACCGGCATCGCGGACATGGGCGGCAACGCGCTCATCATCAACCCCGGCGAAGCACAGATCGGGCATAAGGAATCCGTGGAGGACACCGCCAAGGTCCTTGAGCGCATGGTCTCCACCATCGTGTGGCGGACCGGGGCCCACTCGGGCCTGGTTGCCATGGCGGAGAACTCCAAGGTCCCGGTCATCAACGCCCTCTGCGACGACTACCACCCCTGCCAGCTCCTCGCGGATCTCCTGGCGGTCAAGGAGCACAAAGGCGAACTGAAGGGCCTGAGCATGGCCTACCTCGGTGATGCGGCCAACAACATGGCCAATTCCTACCTTCTGGCTGGCGTCACAGCTGGAATGCACGTCCGTATTTCCGGTCCCGTTGGCTACTGGCCGGCCCCGGAGATTGTCGCTGCTGCACAAGAGCGTGCCGCCGAGACGGGCGGCTCTGTGCTCATCACCAGCGATGCTGCCGAAGCCCTTAAAGGCGCTGACGTCGTGGCAACGGACACCTGGGTATCCATGGGTCAGGAAGCCGAGAAGGAAGCCCGGCTGCAGCTCTTCCGCGACTACTCCGTGGATGAGGCCGCCATGGCGCAGGCCGCGCCGGACGCCGTCGTTCTTCACTGCCTTCCTGCTTACCGCGGCTATGAAATTTCCGCTGGCGTCATCGACGGCCCGCAGTCGATCGTCTGGGACGAAGCTGAGAACCGACTCCATGCCCAGAAGGCACTCATGGCCTGGCTGATGCACCGTTCCGGACTTGCGTTCGTGGAAGGTCTTTCTCCCGTCGAGGGCACTGGGGAGAGCACGTTCTAGTGTCCACGAATCCGTCGGTTCCGGGCGCCAGCCCGGCCACCAAGACTGCCCGCCAGGCGCGTATCACCGCGATCCTGACGGGTGAGTCCGTGCGTTCCCAGGCAGAGCTTGCAGCCCTGCTGGCGGACGACGGCGTTCAGGTCACCCAAGCCACGCTGTCCCGCGACCTTGTGGAACTTGGCGCGGTGAGGGTTCGCGGCAAGGAAGGCGCACTGGTCTATGCCGTTCCGGGGGAGGGCGGTGACCGCAACGCTAAAAGCGGCGTCACGCAGGAAATCCTGGACGCGCGGCTCTCCCGGCTGTGTGGTGAGTTGCTTGTAACTGCCGAGGCTTCGGGCAACATTGTTGTCCTGCGAACACCTCCGGGGGCAGCGAACTTCCTGGCACTGGCCATCGACCACTCCGTAATGCCGTCGGTATTGGGTACGATCGCAGGCGACGACACTCTGCTGTTGGTTGCCAGGGATCCCGACGGCGGAGCCGAACTGGCGGCCCGTTTCCTGCGAATGGCCGAGGAAGCCGGACCGGGAAACTAGCCCGCGGTGGCAACAACTGATTTACGCAGCATTGATTTCAAATGAACCAAGCAACAACAAAGGAGCACTCTCGTGACTGAGCGCATTGTTCTGGCCTACTCCGGTGGCCTCGATACGTCCGTAGCCATCGGCTGGATCGGTGAAGCCACCGGCGCCGAGGTCATCGCCGTGGCCGTCGACGTCGGACAGGGCGGCGAGTCCCTGGAGACCATCCGCCAGCGCGCCCTCGGTTGCGGCGCCGTCGAGGCCTATGTTGCCGACGCCCGCGACGAATTCGCCAACGAATACGCCATGCCGACACTGAAGGCCAACGCCCTCTACCAGGGCCACTACCCGCTGGTGTCTGCCATTTCGCGTCCGGTGATCGTCAAGCACCTCGTGAAGGCTGCCCGCGAATTCGGTGCCACCACCGTCGCCCACGGCTGCACCGGCAAGGGCAATGACCAGGTCCGCTTCGAAGTTGGCATCCAGACGCTCGGCCCGGACCTGAAGTGCATCGCACCGGTCCGCGACCTCGCCCTGACCCGCGACAAGGCGATTGCCTTCGCCGAGGAAAAGGGACTGCCGATCGAGACCACCAAGAAGAACCCGTACTCGATCGACCAGAACGTCTGGGGACGCGCCGTCGAGACCGGCTACCTTGAGGACATCTGGAACGCACCTACCAAGGACATCTACGACTACACCGCCACGCCGGAATTCCCGCCGGCGCCGGACGAGGTCACCATTTCCTTCGAAGCCGGCGTGCCGGTAGCCATCGACGGCGTGAAGGTCACCCCGCTGCAGGCCATCCAGGAACTGAACCGCCGTGCCGGCGCGCAGGGCGTTGGCCGCATCGACGTCGTCGAGGACCGCCTCGTTGGCATCAAGTCCCGCGAAATCTACGAGGCACCGGGTGCAATGGCGCTGATCACCGCCCACAAGCACCTCGAAGATGTCACAATCGAGCGCGAGCAGGCCCGCTTCAAGGCCACCGTTGGCCAGCGCTGGGCCGAGCTGGTCTACGACGGCCAGTGGTTCTCCCCGCTGAAGCGCTCCCTGGACGCGTTCATCGAGGACACCCAGAAGTACGTCTCCGGCGACATCCGCATGGTCCTCCACGGCGGCCAGGCAATCGTCAACGGTCGTCGCTCCGAGACTTCGCTGTACGACTTCGACCTCGCTACCTACGACACCGGCGACACCTTCGACCAGTCCATGGCGCGCGGCTTCATCGAGCTGTGGGGCATGTCCTCCAAGGTTGCCTCCGGCCGCGACCTGCGGGTCTCGGGCGAGTAATGACGTCCGCAACAAACGAAGGCGCACTGTGGGGCGGTCGGTTCGCCGGCGGCCCCCGCGGATGCGCTGGCAGCATTGAGCAAGTCCACGCACTTTGACTGGCGGCTGGCCCGCTATGACATCGCCGGCTCCAAGGCGCACGCCCGCGTGCTGGCGAAGGCCGGATTGCTGGACGACGCCGAACTTGAAGGCATGCTTGCCGCCCTCAATCAGCTGGACGAGGACGTCGCCAGCGGTGCCTACCTCCCGGCCGAGAGCGATGAGGATGTTCACGGTTCACTTGAGCGTGGCCTGATCGAGCGTGCCGGAACACAATTGGGCGGCAAGCTCCGTGCGGGCCGTTCCCGCAACGATCAAGTGGCAACGCTCGGCCGCATGTTCCTGCGCGATCATGCCCGGATCATCGCTGCTGGCGTCCTCGCCACCATCGACGCACTCGTGGAGCAGGCAAAGGCCCACCAGGGTGTTGCGATGCCTGGCCGGACGCACCTTCAGCACGCCCAGCCGGTATTGCTGAGCCATCACCTTCTGGCACATGCCTGGGCACTGCTTCGCGACGTGCAGCGACTCCAGGACTGGGACAAGCGTGCTGGAGTTTCGCCGTATGGTTCTGGTGCCTTGGCCGGTTCGTCGTTGGGGCTGGATCCCGAGGCCGTTGCAGCTGATCTTGGCTTCTTCTCGGCTGTCCACAACTCGATTGATGGCACCGCCTCCCGCGATGTCTTCGCCGAGTTCGCATGGGTGTGCTCCATGATCGGAGTGGACCTGTCCCGGATCTCCGAGGAAGTCATCTTCTGGGCCACCAAGGAATTCTCCTTCGTGACCCTGCACGACTCGTACTCCACCGGGTCCTCGATCATGCCGCAGAAGAAGAACCCGGACGTTGCCGAGCTCGCGCGCGGCAAGGCAGGGCGCCTCATCGGCAACCTGACCGGACTGCTGGCAACGCTCAAGGGCCTGCCGCTCGCGTACAACCGCGATCTGCAGGAGGACAAGGAACCGGTCTTCGACGCCGCCGACACCCTGGAGCTGTTGCTTCCCGCCGTGTCCGGCATGATCGCCACGCTGAAGTTCAACACGGAGCGCATGGAGTCCCTGGCTCCCCAGGGCTTTGCGCTGGCCACGGACATCGCAGAATGGCTCGTCCGCCAGGGCGTTCCCTTCCGTGAAGCACACGAGCTTTCGGGGGCCGCGGTCAAGCAGGCTGAAAGCCGTGGGGTTGAGCTGTGGGACCTGACGGATGAAGAGTATTCAGCGATCTCGGAGCACTTGACTCCCGAGGTCCGCAGCGTGCTCAGCACTGAGGGTTCGCTCAACAGCCGCAACTCCCAGGGCGGAACTGCACCGGCCGCCGTCGAACGTCAATTGGTGGCGCTCACGGCAGAACTGGATGCAGCACGCAGCTACGCCGGCTAAACGCACCATCAATCCTGTGGGATGGCACATCACGTGCCGTCCCACAGGGCTTTAAGGGGTGCGTTAGCATGGCGCTATGACTCAGATCACCACTGGGGCGCTGCCCGCAGAGCTTCACAAAGCCGCCGACATCGTTACCCGCCTCCTCACCAAAATGGACGAGGCATCCGTCCCGCAACCGTCCGAGCTCCCGGGCTGGACCCGTGGCCACGTCCTTGCCCATATTGCCGGGATTTCGCGCGCCATGGCCCGCCAGCTCGAGTACGCCCGGCGCGGTGAGGCCGTGGAACTGTACGACGGCGGCATGGACGGCCGCAACAAGGCCATCGAGCTGGCCGCCGGACACAGCCTCGCAGACCATAAGGAGTCCGTTGACACCGCGCTGTCTCGTGCCTTGGCGGCGTTTGACGCACTGGAACCAGCCGACTGGGAGGCGCGCATCAGCTACCGGGACGGAACAGTCCTCGACGGCGGTCTGGCACTGTGGCGCGAACTCACCATCCATGCATCGGATCTTGGACTGGGATATGGGCCTGAAACCTGGAGCCGGCCCTTCTGCGAGCACCTGTTCACTTTCCTCGAAGCACGCGTTCCGGAGAAGTACAAATTTGTCCTGCAGCCCACAGGACTGCCGCAGCGGGTCATTGGCCACGGGGGCACCTCGATTGCCATTACGGGCATGCTCACGGACATCGCGGCATGGCTCGCCGGCCGCGAACCGAGCTTGGGAAGCCTGCGAGCTACCGCGGCGGCCGACGGCGTCGACCTGCCCGAGCTGCTCCCATGGCCGGCGGCACAACCTGCAGCCCGCTAGGCCGTCCTTCTCTCACTTCCTGACGTGTTTCGGCGGATGTTCTCTCACTTCCTGACGTGTTTCGGCCGGTGCTCTCTCACTTCCTGACGTGCTTCGGTGGATGCTCTCGCACTTCCTGACGTGTTTCGGCCGTCCTTCTCTCACTTCCTGCCGTTTTTTGGGTCGTGGTCGCTAACGTCCTGATGCATCGGGGGAGCGGTACGACGTCGGCACCCGGCTGAATGCCGACGCGGGGTTATGGGAGACGAAAGGGAGCTGCGAGTCCTTGTCCCTTGGGGATGTTCTCTCAGATCCTGAGGCTTTTCCGGCGACGCTCTCTCACTTCCCGCGGCGTTTTCCCCTTTCCTCTCTCACTTCCTGCCGCGTTGAGATGTGAGAGAGGAAACGGCGAAAGGCGTTGGGATGTGTGTGAAGGATCGCGGAAGGGCGTTGGGATGTGAGTGAAGGATCGCGGAAGGGCGTGGGGATGTGAGAGAAGGATCGCGGAAGGGCGCCGGGATGTGAGAGCGGAAACGGGAGCTACGAGTGTTTGGGCTTCGTTGCCGCCCGCCACAAATGCATGGTGGCGTAGGACCGCCAAGGACTGACTTCCCGGAATTCAGGGGTGAGGCCGGGACCAGGAGGGAGGATCCGCAACCCGTTTCGAACGGCCGCGTCATTGCTCAGGAAAACGTCGGGCGCTCCCAGCACGCGCATGGCGACATACCCTACGGTCCAAGGCCCAATTCCTTGTAATGGCAGCAACTTTCGCTCCAGTCCTGCAACGTCGTCGCCGTAGCCGAACTCGAGGGTCCCTGTGGCCATCGCTTCGGCCACGGCAACCACTGACTCGATGCGGCGCTGGGGTCCCCGCAGCAGGGTGCACGCGTCTTCGGCGAGTTCCGCCGCGGTCGGAAACAGGCGATCCAGACCGGGGACACCGCCGTCGATCGGGGAGCCGAGGGCTGATAATTGGGTCAGTGCCGTCCGGGCAGCAGCAACGGTGATTTGCTGGCCGATCAGCGCCCTGACCAGCAATTCCTGGGGGTCGACTGCTCCTGGCACGCGAATTCCGGGAACCTCCTTGATGCTCCCTTTGAGCCGGGGGTCCATCGCCAAGGCGTCGTCGATCGCTTCTGGGTCGGCGTCCAGATCGAACAACCTGCGGACACGACTCAACAACACCGGGAGGTCGTGGAGGTCCACCACCGTAGCCGACAACTGCAAGGGCTTGCCCTGCCTTGAGGGGCTGTAGGCCACCGAGAACGTGGCGTTGCCGCGCGGGAGGCGGAGGGTTCGGGCATAGGTCCTGGTTCCGTCGTGTCCGGTGCTTGCCGACTCGATGCCCGGCACAGCACGAACCGCCAGGAAATCGAAGATTCCCGGGTCGAAGGGCTCCCGATATGGCAGATTCAACGTCAGAGCGGCTGGTGTCCCGTCGCTTGCCTCCCCGGCACCCCTGCGAACTCCCGATTTCGCACCGGTGGTTCGCAGCGCCGTCGGGGTCATCGCAAAAACCTCGCCGATGGTGTCGTTGAATTGCCTCACGCTATTGAACCCCGAGGCAAAGGCGACATCGGCGAGGAGCATCTTCGTTGAGACCAACAGCGTCCTTGCTGTCTGCGCCCTGCTGGCCCGTGCCAGTGAGAGCGGGCCGGCGCCAAGTTCGTGGCTAAGGATGCGGTTGAGCTGGCGCGCGGAGTAGCCAAGGCGGTGCGCAAGGCCGTCGACCCCCTCGCGGGTGATAACGCCGTCGTTGATTAGGCGCATTGCACGGCCGGCAACGTCGGATCGGATGTTCCAGGCCGGTGTTCCGGGGACGGCCTCGGGCAGGCATCGCTTGCAAGCCCGGTACCCGGCTTCGTGGGCAGCGGCCGACGTCTCGTAGAACGTGACATTCTCGGCCTTCGGCGTACGGGCTGGGCAGGACGGCCGGCAGTAGATACCAGTCGAGCTGACGGCCGTGAAGAATTGTCCGTCGAAGCGGGTGTCGCGGGCGTCAATTGCCCTGTAGCGCTGCCAGAAGTCCATTCCTTCATCCTGTCAGGAGTGCACGTCCGCTGCTAGCGGAAATCGGACATAGCCGTTTCACGATTTTTGCTAGGGTCTGGGCATGAGCTCGTCCATGGAGAAGGGAGTCAGCGATCCCGAAAAAGTGCGTAAGTTCCTCGAAGGCGACCCCCGTGTCATCGCTCCACTGGTCCTTGGCGCGGTGCTCACCCACTACTCCGAAGCCGGTCCAGTCGCGGTGAGACTCACTGAAGTGGAGGCCTATATGGGCCCCCGCGATTCCGAACACCCCGATCCCGGATCGCACACTTTCGGCGGTCCCACGGCCCGTAACGCGCCGATGTTCGGACCACCGGGTTTCCTGTACGTGTACTTCACCTACGGCATGCACTACTGCGCCAACATCGTCTGCGGTCCAGCAGGCTCCCCGTCGGCGTTGCTTCTGCGGGCCGGCGATATTGTAGAAGGCGAGGGGCTTGCCACCGTAAGGCGGCCTGCCTCCAAAACACACAAGGACTTGGCCAGTGGACCTGCACGCCTGGCATCGGCGTTGGGACTTACGACGGCGGACACGGGCCGTGACGCGCTCGCCTCACCGTTCAGCTTTTGGCTGCCTAAGACGCCGGTAGCGGCCGTGGCCAGCGGACCGCGGGTTGGGGTAGCTGGTCCCGGTGGAAGTACGGAATATCCGTGGCGCTTCTGGATCGAAGATGATCCAACGGTGTCACGGTACAAAGCAGCGCGGCCACGCAACCGGGCGTGAACTTTGGCTGCTGGTCCGCCATATGACCTGGACCCAACACGTTTACCAAAATCGCTGTAGAATGGACGGTCTGTCTTTTGCGATAGGGGTTACGGTTCGATGCACGACGCTGATTTGGTCCACGAGCAGGAATACGTTGCTGGGCTGTACGCCCGGCTCGATGAGCTGCGCGAAGAAAAGCGTGCCCAGCTGGCCCAGGTGCGCAAGGCCGGTGCAGTGGGAACCATGCAAAACGTGTCCGAACGTGACGCGTTCGCCGCGCTGTATGAGGACCGCCTTGCCCAGCTCGACGCCGTCGATGACCGTTTGGTCTTCGGGCGCCTCGATCTGGACTCGGGGGAGGCCCAGTACATTGGCCGTATCGGGTTGTCTACCGCCGATCTCCAACGGCTCATGGTTGACTGGCGCGCCCCGGAAGCCGGCCACTTTTACCAGGCCACCGCTTTCGACCGCCAAGGCGTGCGCCGCCGTCGACACCTGATCCTGCAAGGCCGGGACGTGAAGGCGATCGAGGACGATGTCCTGGATGCCGGCATGCTCGCGGACAACGATTCCCTGCAAGGCGAGGGCGCGCTCCTTGCGGCCCTGAATTCCAAGCGCACGGGCCGCATGTCGGACATCGTGGGAACCATCCAGTCGGAGCAGGACAGGATCATCCGTTCCTCGATCTCGGGCGCGCTCGTCGTACAAGGTGGTCCAGGCACGGGTAAGACCGCAGTGGCACTGCACCGCGCCGCCTACCTCCTTTACACGCACCGTGATCGGCTCAAGAGTGCCGGCGTTCTGCTGGTGGGACCGTCGTCGTCGTTTATGCACTACATCGAGCGTGTACTGCCCTCGCTGGGCGAGACCGGCGTCGTCATGGCCAGTCTTGGCCGGCTTATGCCCGGAATCCACGCTGTTCCCGAGGAAGATCCGGACGTTGCTGCGCTCAAAGGCAAGCTCGATATGGCCACGGTGGTGGCCAACGCCGTGGCGAACCGGCAGCGCACGCCTGTAGAAGACCGCATTCTCGAAGTCGATTCCCGCAAGCTGACGCTGACCGTCCGCCAGGTCCGCCGCGCACGGGAAAAGGCCCGGGCCACGGGCAAGCCGCACAACGAAGCGCGGCTGACGTTCGTCAAGATCCTTCTGCGTGAGCTCACGGAGCAACTAACGGACCTCGTCGAGGAGTCGAACATCGGCAATAACGCCGATCGCGCCTACCTCGCCGAAGACGTCCGGTCTGCGCGGGACGTCCGCATCGCCTTGAACCTGTGCTGGATGCCGATGACTCCGGAGAAGCTGATCTCCGAGCTCTTCAGCAAGCCCGCCATCCTGGAAGCCTGCACGCCACACCTCACACCGGAACAGCGATCCCTTCTGCAACGGCCAGCGGATGCGCCCTGGACCGAGGCGGACGTGCCGCTCCTTGACGAAGCTGCCGAACTGCTCGGTGAGCTGGATCCTGCCGCGGGCAGGGGACTGGCCCAGCAGGAAGCCGACCGCGCCCGCGATCTGGCCAACGCCAGGCAGACCCTGGCCAACATGGAAGCCATGGGCGTGGATGTCCTGGTGAGCGCCGAAGAACTGGCAGACCAGAACCAGGAACGCGAGAACCGGCTCACCGCAGCCGAGCGCGCCACGAGCGATCGTTCCTGGGCTTTCGGCCACATCGTGGTTGATGAGGCACAGGAACTTTCGGCCATGCAGTGGCGGCTCCTCGTGCGTCGCTGCCCGCTGAAGTCCTTCACGATCGTGGGGGACATCGCCCAAACGAGTGCAGCGGCAGGCGCCAATTCGTGGCAAAGCGCGCTCGCGCCGTCGTTCGGTGACCGCTGGCAGCTCGAAGAACTCACCGTCAACTACCGCACGCCGTCCCAGATCGCGGAAGCCGCTGTTCGGATGGCCAACCGCGCAGGCCTCGTGGTCTCGGCTCCGAAGGCCGTGCGCGAAGGCAAATGGTCGCCCATCGTGGACCGCGTCGAAGCGGACGGAATTGTCTCCCGCCTGGTCGAGGTCCTGCCTGAGGAAGTGGAAGCAATCGACGGCGGCCTGCTGGCTGTCATCGCCGACGGCCCACTGCTGCCGCAGGCGGCTGCGCGCTGCGCGGGATCTACGGCCGCCGCATCGGCTCGGGAGCCGGAAGCTATGAGCAGGACATCGTGGTCATCAGCCCCAAGGAGGCGAAGGGCCTGGAATTTGATGGCGTCATTGTCCTGGAGCCGGCTGCCATGCTCAATCACGAGCATGGCAAGGTGGGCGACCTCTACGTCGCTATGACCCGACCCACGCAGCGGCTCAGGCTCATCGCCGCGGCACCGCTGCCCGCCGGCATCGAACGCTAGGAAAAGTGAACCCAACAATCCTGCTAACTTAGAACTCGTGTCACACGTAAACAACATCGAGTACCAGCACAACGATCCCGCCTTTGCCAACATCTGGCAGGAGCTCAAATGGCGCGGCCTGATCCACGTTTCCACCGACGAAACGGAACTGGAAAAGCTGCTCGCCGGGGACCCGATCACGTATTACTGTGGCTTTGACCCCACCGCTCCGTCCCTTCACCTGGGTAACTTGGTGCAGCTCCTGCTGATGCGGCGCCTGCAGTTGGCTGGCCACAAGCCGCTCGGCCTGGTTGGCGGATCCACGGCCTTATCGGTGATCCGCGTCCGACGGCGGAGCGCACCTTGAACACCAAGGACACGGTTGCGGAGTGGGTCGGCTACCTCCAGGGGCAGGTGCGCCGTTTCCTCAGTTTCGAGGGCGATAACGCGGCACGCATGGTCAACAACCTGGACTGGACGGCGCCGCTGAGTGCCATCGACTTCCTCCGTGAGATCGGAAAGCACTACCGGGTGGGCACCATGCTTCGCAAGGATGCTGTCGCCTCCCGTTTGAGTTCCGAAGAGGGCATTAGCTACACCGAGTTCAGTTACCAGATCCTGCAGGGCATGGACTACCTCCAACTGTTCCGCGACTACGGCTGTGCACTGCAGACCGGTGGCTCGGACCAGTGGGGCAACCTCACCAGCGGTACCGAACTCATCCGCAAGGTGGAAGGCAAGAGCGTCCACGCCCTGGGTACGCCGCTCATCACCAACTCGGACGGTACCAAGTTCGGCAAGAGCGAGGGCAACGCCATCTGGCTGGACCCCGAAATGTGCAGCCCGTACGCGTTCTACCAGTTCTGGCTGAACACGGCCGACGCTGACGTGGTGGACCGGCTCAAAGTCTTCACGTTCCTTTCACGTGCGGAAATTGAAGAGCTTGGCCAGGCTGTTGCGGAGCGTCCCTTTGCACGGGAAGGCCAGAAGAAGCTTGCGTTCGAAGTCACGTCCTTGGTGCATGGCATCGATGCGACTGAAAAGGTCATCGCCGCTTCGGCAGCACTCTTCGGCAACGGCGACCTCACCGTCCTGGACGAGCGCACCCTGGAAGCAGCGACCGCGGAACTTCCCTCCGCGAAGATCAGCGCCGACGGTCTTGGAATTATCGACTTGTTGGTGGCCGCCGGTTTGTCCGACAGCAAGTCGGCAGCCCGCCGGACCATCGGGGAGGGCGGAGCTTACGTGAACAACACCAAGGTGTCCGATCCCGATGCCGTTATCGCGCAGGATGAACTGCTTCATGGCCGGTACCTGCTCCTTCGCCGGGGCAAGAAGAACCTGGCGACGATTGAGGTTTCGGCCTAGTTCGCCGTACATCGCAATACCTGAAAGGGCCGGCAACCGTTGTGGTTGCCGGTCTTTTCTGCGTTTAAGGGTGTTTGTGCGTGGGTGGGCGCGAAGGTGGCGGTCTTCCTCTGCGCGCTCGGTCGTTCCTCCCTTGGACGCGCGTTGCCGGATGAGCGCCGCCTTCTTCGGATGTTCTCTCAGATCGTGCGGGGTTTGGGGGATCGTTCTCTCAGATCGTGCGGGGTTTGGGGGATCGTTCTCTCACATCGCGACGTCTTTGGCGGATCGTTCTCTCAGATCGTGCGGGGTTTTGGTGGGTTGGGGGGTGGTGTTTCGACGGCGGTGGTTGGCTTGGGTGTTTGGCGGCGGGGTGGTGGGGTGTGGTTGGTGTGACGGGCTTCACTGGGGTTGGTTTTTGGGGTTTTGGGGTGGTTTTGGCGGGTCTGTGGGGTTGTTTGGCCTGTGTTTGGGCGGTTTTGGCCGGTTTTTGGGTGGTGTTGGGGTGGATTTGTGTGGGGGCTGGTGGGCGTGTAATGTCTTCTGAGTCGCCGCGAGTGAGACAGCCTGGTGCTGGGAACTGCGGGGCCGACCCCCTTTGATAACAGCCTGGAATATGGTGCGCTTTTGGGCGTGCTGGTTGCCGGGTGGGGCCGGGACCTGGATCGGGAATCGCGGAAACGTTGATTTGCCAAGATCGGGTTGATCGGGTAAGTTTGAAAAGTTGCTCCGGAGCGATCCAGCGAAGGCTGGTGGTACTGCTTTGGAATAGTGACCTGTTGTTTGAGAACTCAATAGTGTGCCAAGTTTGTTGATGCCGATTGTTTTTTTGATTGGTTGAAATTATGGCCAGGCTGCTGCGCACCCCCGTGTGTGGTGGTTTGGTTTTCAGCTGGTTTCGAATTTTGTGCAGCCGTGTTCGCCGTTATTTCCGGTGGGTGTGGTTGTGTCTGTTTGATTTTTTGTTTTCAACGGAGAGTTTGATCCTGGCTCAGGATGAACGCTGGCGGCGTGCTTAACACATGCAAGTCGAACGATGATCCCTGGCTTGCTGGGGGGATTAGTGGCGAACGGGTGAGTAACACGTGAGTAACCTGCCCTTGACTCTGGGATAAGCCTGGGAAACTGGGTCTAATACCGGATATGACCATCTGGCGCATGTCATGGTGGTAAAGCTTTTGTGGTTTTGGATGGACTCGCGGCCTATCAGCTTGTTGGTGGGGTAATGGCCTACCAAGGCGACGACGGGTAGCCGGCCTGAGAGGGTGACCGGCCACACTGGGACTGAGACACGGCCCAGACTCCTACGGGAGGCAGCAGTGGGGAATATTGCACAATGGGCGAAAGCCTGATGCAGCGACGCCGCGTGAGGGATGACGGCCTTCGGGTTGTAAACCTCTTTCAGTAGGGAAGAAGCGAAAGTGACGGTACCTGCAGAAGAAGCGCCGGCTAACTACGTGCCAGCAGCCGCGGTAATACGTAGGGCGCAAGCGTTATCCGGAATTATTGGGCGTAAAGAGCTCGTAGGCGGTTTGTCGCGTCTGCTGTGAAAGACCGGGGCTCAACTCCGGTTCTGCAGTGGGTACGGGCAGACTAGAGTGCAGTAGGGGAGACTGGAATTCCTGGTGTAGCGGTGAAATGCGCAGATATCAGGAGGAACACCGATGGCGAAGGCAGGTCTCTGGGCTGTAACTGACGCTGAGGAGCGAAAGCATGGGGAGCGAACAGGATTAGATACCCTGGTAGTCCATGCCGTAAACGTTGGGCACTAGGTGTGGGGGACATTCCACGTTTTCCGCGCCGTAGCTAACGCATTAAGTGCCCCGCCTGGGGAGTACGGCCGCAAGGCTAAAACTCAAAGGAATTGACGGGGGCCCGCACAAGCGGCGGAGCATGCGGATTAATTCGATGCAACGCGAAGAACCTTACCAAGGCTTGACATGAACCGGAAAGACCTGGAAACAGGTGCCCCGCTTGCGGTCGGTTTACAGGTGGTGCATGGTTGTCGTCAGCTCGTGTCGTGAGATGTTGGGTTAAGTCCCGCAACGAGCGCAACCCTCGTTCTATGTTGCCAGCGCGTTATGGCGGGGACTCATAGGAGACTGCCGGGGTCAACTCGGAGGAAGGTGGGGACGACGTCAAATCATCATGCCCCTTATGTCTTGGGCTTCACGCATGCTACAATGGCCGGTACAAAGGGTTGCGATACTGTGAGGTGGAGCTAATCCCAAAAAGCCGGTCTCAGTTCGGATTGGGGTCTGCAACTCGACCCCAT